>NZ_KQ089818.1:1618239-1862746 GCF_001034485.1 Citrobacter sp. MGH104 | reverse complement strand
TGAATGACTGTCCACGACGCTATGCTCAAAAGAACGCGGCTTATCGGTCAGCTTCACTCTTTATGAAACCCCGCTTTGATGGGTTTTTTGCTTTCTGGGCAGGTTGTTATGCCTGATGGCGCTGCGCTTATCAGGCCTACAGGTATGGCTGGAACGGGTTTTGTAGGCCGGATAAGGTGTTTACACCGCCATCCGGCAGACGTTATACCTGTCGCGTTACGCTTGGTTTAACACGACTCTGGCGTTTATTTTCTCTTCATCTACTCTTTATTTGACCTTTATTTATGCGCTGAACGTCTTTTATTTGAGGGAATGCGTTGTGGGGTATTTTCGTTTTTGTGATGGCTAGCACAAAACGCTGCGCGATACGTTTTTATCGAGAATAATCGAACGCAATCGATCGCCATCACAAAATTACGCGCTAATAAAGTGTACAAAATTAGTGTTAATGTAATGTTGCATATGATGATTATTTGTATTGTCTAGATTGAATTTTAATAAACGCAATGTTTCTTTACAAACAAATATGGCGAAAAAATGTGATGCATGGCGTTATTTAATCACCACAAACGGTAAAATATAATTATATTTGATAAATTACTCATTAAATTTAAGTGTCATTCTGCCCGATAATTGCGCTGTAATTGATTGAAATATAGCCTTTCCTGGTTTTTAGAAATAACAGATAAAATGGCGATGTTATAGCCATAAAAAATCGTTATCCCCCCATCTTTTTTTGATTAAAGTCAGGGTAAAGTGAGATATGTATTTCATATCCATATGATTTATAAGTGGTTTCATTTTTTATAATAGTCTTACAAAATGTAAGTCAAGGGGATTTGTGAGGGGTAGCACATATCCTTGTTTGCTTAATTTGGTACACTTCCTGCCGTCAACAAAGTAATTAACGCAGGTCGATATGAATACTATTACACTCCCTAAAACACAGCACTTAGTGGTCTTTCAGGAAGTCATTAGAAGCGGTTCTATCGGCTCAGCTGCAAAAGAATTAGGTTTAACTCAACCCGCTGTCAGTAAAATCATCAACGATGTTGAGGCTTATTTTGGTATTGAGTTAGTTGTACGTAAAAATACTGGTGTGACATTGACTCAGGCAGGTCAGGTGATGCTCTCATGGTCTGAATCAATTACCCGTGAAATGAAAAACATGGTTGATGAGATGAACAGCATGACGAGCAATGCGGTCGTTGATGTGTCGTTTGGTTTTCCTTCACTGATTGCCTTCACCATCATGTCCGGCATGATTAAAAAATTCAAAGAGGTATTCCCGAAAGCACAGGTTTCTATGTATGAAGCTCAGCTCTCCTCGTTCTTACCGGCAATCCGTGACGGGCGTCTGGATTTTGCCATCGGTACGCTGAGCGATGAGATGAAACTGCACGATCTGCATGTGGAGCCGCTCTTTGAGTCAGACTTTATCCTGGTTGCCAGCAAGTCCCGAACATGCACCGGCATCACCTCGCTGAGCGCGTTGAAAAACGAACAGTGGGTGTTGCCACAAACGAATATGGGGTACTACAGCGAACTTCTTACCACGTTACAGAATAATGGCATCAGCAGTGAAAACATCGTTAATACTGACTCCGTCGTCACCATTTATAATCTTGTTCTCAATGCTGATTTCTTAACAGTAATTCCCTGCGATATGACCACACCGTTTGGCTCAAACCAGTTTATTACTATCCCGGTACAAGAAACCTTACCCGTCGCGCGTTATGCCGCCGTGTGGTCGAAAAATTATCGAATTAAAAAAGCAGCATCTATTTTGGTGGAATTAGCCAAAGAGTATTCATCATATAATTGTCGGAGACGAAGGCAATTAATTGAAATTGATTAAAGATTGAAATTGTTTTAACAAAAAATAAACGCCATCTGTCTATATCTGACAATGGTCACGGCTATCTATTTACTTTAATACCCTAGTAAGAGGTTCTAATGCACATTACATACGATCTCCCAGTTGCAATTGAAGATATCCTCGAAGCGAAAAAAAGACTGGCGGGGAAAATTTATAAAACGGGAATGCCTCGCTCTAACTATTTTAGTGAACGTTGCAAAGGGGAAATTTTCCTCAAGTTTGAAAACATGCAGCGTACCGGTTCATTTAAAATCCGTGGCGCTTTTAACAAGCTCAGTTCCTTAACAGAAGCAGAAAGAATGAAGGGCGTGGTGGCTTGCTCTGCAGGTAACCATGCGCAAGGGGTTTCTCTCTCCTGCGCCATGCTCGGTATCGACGGCAAAGTGGTGATGCCGAAAGGCGCACCGAAGTCTAAAGTAGCGGCAACCTGCGATTATTCCGCGGAAGTTGTGCTGCATGGCGACAACTTCAACGACACCATCGCTAAGGTTAGCGAGATTGTGGAAACGGAAGGCCGTATCTTTATTCCACCATATGATGACCCGAAAGTTATTGCTGGTCAGGGCACTATTGGTCTGGAAATTCTGGAAGATCTGTACGATGTCGATAACGTGATTGTGCCAATTGGCGGTGGTGGACTGATTGCGGGTATTGCGGTGGCAATTAAATCTATTAACCCGACCATTAAAATTATTGGCGTGCAGTCTGAAAACGTTCACGGCATGGCGGCTTCTTTCCACGCTGGAGAAATAACCACGCACCGAACGACCGGCACCCTGGCAGATGGTTGTGACGTCTCTCGCCCGGGTACTTTAACGTATGAAATCGTTCGTGAGTTGGTGGATGACATTGTCCTGGTCAGCGAAGATGAAATTCGCAACAGCATGGTGGCATTAATTCAGCGAAATAAAGTTGTAACTGAAGGTGCCGGTGCGCTGGCATGCGCAGCATTATTAAGCGGGAAATTAGATAGCTATATCCAGAACAGAAAAACAGTCAGCATTATTTCTGGCGGTAATATCGACCTTTCTCGTGTATCTCAAATTACTGGTTTAGTTGACGCTTAATATACTTCGTTGAGGATAGGATATGAGTACTACTGATAGCATTGTATCCAGCCAGACAAAACAGTCGTCCTGGCGCAAATCGGACACCACCTGGACACTGGGTTTATTTGGTACAGCCATCGGCGCTGGGGTGCTGTTCTTCCCTATCCGCGCAGGTTTTGGCGGACTGATCCCCATTCTGATCATGCTGGTGTTAGCATACCCCATCGCGTTCTATTGCCACCGTGCGCTGGCACGCCTGTGTCTTTCCGGTTCTAATCCTTCCGGTAACATCACAGAAACGGTTGAAGAGCACTTTGGTAAAACGGGCGGCGTGGTTATCACGTTCCTCTACTTCTTTGCGATTTGTCCGCTGCTGTGGATTTATGGCGTCACCATTACCAACACCTTTATGACCTTCTGGGAAAACCAGCTGCAAATGCCAGCATTGAACCGTGGCTTCGTGGCGCTGTTCCTGTTGCTGCTGATGGCATTCGTCATCTGGTTTGGTAAAGATCTGATGGTTAAAGTGATGAGCTACCTGGTATGGCCGTTCATTGCCAGCCTGGTGCTTATCTCTCTGTCACTGATTCCTTACTGGAACTCTGCGGTTATCGATCAGGTTGATATCAGCAATATCGCTCTGACTGGCCATGACGGCATCCTGGTTACCGTATGGCTGGGTATTTCCATCATGGTGTTCTCTTTCAACTTCTCGCCAATCGTTTCTTCCTTCGTGGTCTCTAAACGCGAAGAGTATGAGAAAGATTTCGGTCGCGAATTTACCGAGCAGAAATGTTCTAAAATCATCTCCCGCGCCAGTATGCTGATGGTTGCGGTGGTAATGTTCTTCGCCTTTAGCTGCCTGTTCACGCTGTCTCCGGCAAACATGGCGGATGCGAAAGCGCAGAACATTCCAGTACTGTCTTATCTGGCGAACCACTTCGCTTCACTGTCCGGGACGAAGTCCACCTTCGCGACCGTTCTGGAATACGGTGCTTCTATTATCGCCCTGGTTGCTATCTTCAAATCGTTCTTCGGCCACTACCTGGGTACGCTGGAAGGTCTGAACGGTCTGGTGCTGAAGTTTGGTTACAAAGGCGATAAGACCAAAGTTTCCGCCGGCAAACTGAACACCATCAGCATGATCTTCATCATGGGCTCCACCTGGGTTGTGGCTTACGCCAACCCGAACATCCTGGACCTTATTGAAGCAATGGGCGCGCCGATTATTGCCTCTCTGCTCTGCCTGCTGCCGATGTATGCCATCCGTAAAGCGCCATCACTGGCGAAATACCGTGGCCGTCTGGATAACGTGTTTGTTACCGTGATTGGTCTGCTGACCATCCTGAACATTGTCTACAAACTGTTTTAATCCTTAAGCTCAGGATGAGCGGAGTAGTGAAATGAATGAGTTTCCGGTAGTACTGGTTATTAACTGTGGTTCGTCTTCCATTAAATTCTCAGTGCTGGATGCAGCTAACTGTGAAGTTTTAATGGCGGGAATCGCGGACGGTATTAACTCTGAAAATGCGTTCATAGCAATTAATGGAGGAGAGCCAGCTAAGCTGGCTCACCACAGCTACGAAGACGCATTAAAAGCAATTGCCGTTGAACTAGAGAAACGTAATTTAATGGACAGCGTGGCCTTAATTGGCCACCGCATTGCACACGGCGGAAATATCTTTACCGAATCAGCAATTATTACTGACGAAGTTATTGATAATATCCGCCGGGTATCGCCGCTAGCACCGTTACATAATTATGCGAACCTGAGTGGGATCGAATCTGCTCAGCACCTTTTCCCTGGCCGACAGCAGGTTGCGGTATTTGATACAAGCTTCCACCAGACGATGGCCCCTGAAGCCTATTTGTACGGTTTACCGTGGAAATATTTCGAAGAGTTGGGCGTTCGTCGTTACGGCTTCCATGGTACGTCGCATCGCTATGTTTCTCAGCAAGCGCATGACCTTCTCGACCTGCAGAGTGATGACTCGGGTCTGGTTGTGGCTCACCTGGGGAACGGCGCGTCAATCTGTGCGGTGCGTAACGGCCAGAGCGTTGATACCTCAATGGGCATGACGCCGCTGGAAGGGTTGATGATGGGGACACGCAGTGGCGACGTTGATTTCGGCGCGATGGCGTGGATTGCCAGCGAAACCAACCAGACGCTGAGTGACCTTGAGCGCGTAGTGAATAAAGAGTCCGGTTTACTGGGTATTTCCGGTTTGTCCTCTGACTTACGTACGTTAGAAAAAGCCTGGCACGAGGGACATGAGCGTGCGCAGCTGGCGATTAAAACGTTTGTGCATCGTATCGCGCGTCATATCGCCGGGCATGCCGCATCGTTGCATCGTCTTGATGGGATTATTTTCACTGGTGGGATAGGTGAGAACTCAGTATTAATTCGTCGTCTGGTTATTGAGCACCTTGCCGTTTTAGGCGTGAATATCGACAACGAAATGAATAGTCTGCCAAATTCCCATGGTGAAAGAATTATCTCAAATAAAGATGCTCGTGTTATTTGTGCGGTTATTCCCACAAATGAAGAGAAAATGATTGCACGTGATGCCATTGCATTAGGCAAAATTAATACCCCAGTAGCATTTGCATAATTAATTTCAGCAGAGAGATTATTTTTCATGAAGGTAAATATCGATACCAGCGATATGCTGTATGCCGAAGCCTGGAATGGCTTTAAAGGTACGGACTGGAAAGAAGAAATTAATGTCCGTGATTTTATTCAGCACAACTATACGCCTTATGAAGGGGATGAATCTTTCCTCGCCGAAGCAACGCCTGCGACCACTGCATTGTGGGAAAAAGTGATGGCGGGCATCCGTATTGAAAACTCGACGCACGCGCCGGTTGATTTCGATACTAATATTGCTACCACGATAACCGCGCATGATGCGGGTTATATTGAACAAGAACTGGAAAAAATCGTTGGTCTGCAAACGGATAAGCCGCTCAAGCGCGCTCTGCATCCGTTTGGTGGCATCAACATGATCAAAAGCTCTTTTGATGCTTATGGTCGTGAGATGGATGCTGATTTTGAATACCAGTTTACTGAACTGCGTAAAACCCATAACCAGGGCGTATTCGACGCCTACTCTCCGGATATGCTGCGCTGCCGTAAATCCGGCGTGCTGACCGGTCTGCCGGACGGCTATGGTCGTGGCCGTATCATCGGTGACTATCGCCGCGTGGCGCTGTACGGTATTCGCTACCTGGTGCGCGAGCGTGAACTGCAGTTTGCCGATCTCCAGTCGAACCTGGAGTGGGGCCAGAATCTTGAAGCCACGATTCGTCTGCGTGAAGAGCTGTCTGAGCACCGTCGCGCTCTGCTGCAAATGCAGGAAATGGCGGCGAAGTATGGCTGCGATATCTCCCGCCCGGCGCGTAATGCGCAGGAAGCGGTGCAGTGGGTGTACTTTGCTTACCTGGCTGCGGTGAAATCGCAGAACGGCGGCGCGATGTCGCTGGGCCGTACCGCATCGTTCCTCGACATCTACATTGAGCGCGATTTCAAAGCGGGGATTTTAAACGAGCAGCAGGCGCAGGAGCTGATCGACCACTTCATTATGAAGATCCGTATGGTGCGCTTCCTGCGTACGCCGGAATTCGACACCCTGTTCTCAGGCGACCCTATCTGGGCGACCGAAGTTATCGGTGGTATGGGGCTTGATGGCCGCACGCTGGTGACGAAGAACTCGTTCCGCTATCTGCATACGCTGCACACCATGGGCCCGGCACCAGAGCCGAACCTGACGGTGCTGTGGTCTGAACAGCTACCAATCGCCTTCAAAAAATACGCCGCCCAGGTGTCGATCATTACCTCGTCTTTACAGTATGAAAACGACGATTTGATGCGTGCCGACTTTGACAGCGATGACTATGCCATTGCCTGCTGCGTCAGCCCGATGGTTATCGGCAAACAAATGCAGTTCTTCGGGGCGCGTGCCAACCTCGCTAAAACGTTGCTGTACGCAATCAACGGCGGTGTGGATGAGAAGCTGAAAATCCAGGTCGGGCCGAAAACGGCACCGCTGATGGATGACGTGCTGGACTACGACACGGTGATGGAGAGCCTGGACCACTTTATGGACTGGCTGGCCGTGCAGTACATCAGCGCGCTGAACATCATCCACTACATGCACGACAAGTACAGCTACGAAGCTTCGCTGATGGCGCTGCACGATCGTGATGTCTATCGCACGATGGCCTGTGGTATGGCGGGTCTGTCCGTGGCGGCGGATTCTCTGTCGGCTATCAAATATGCTCGCGTGAAACCGATTCGCGATGAAAACGGTCTGGCGATTGATTTTGAAATCGAAGGCGACTATCCGCAGTACGGCAACAACGACGAGCGCGTAGATAGTATTGCCTGCGATCTGGTCGAACGCTTTATGAAGAAAATTAAAGTGTTGCCAACCTACCGTAACGCGGTGCCGACGCAGTCCATTCTGACCATCACCTCCAACGTGGTGTACGGACAGAAAACTGGTAACACGCCGGACGGACGTCGCGCGGGTACGCCGTTTGCGCCAGGGGCAAACCCGATGCACGGCCGCGATCGTAAAGGTGCGGTGGCGTCGTTAACCTCGGTCGCCAAACTGCCGTTCACCTATGCCAAAGACGGTATCTCGTACACCTTCTCCATTGTACCGGCAGCGCTGGGCAAAGAGGATGGAGTGCGTAAAACCAACCTGGTCGGTCTGCTGGACGGTTACTTCCACCATGAAGCGCATGTGGAAGGTGGGCAGCATCTGAACGTTAACGTTATGAACCGTGAAATGTTGATGGATGCCATTGAGCACCCGGAAAACTATCCGAACCTGACGATCCGCGTGTCTGGCTATGCGGTGCGCTTCAACGCGCTGACCCGCGAACAGCAGCAGGATGTTATTTCACGTACTTTCACCCAGGCGCTCTGACGCCGGAGGGACTATGAGAAAAGTTATTGCAACCGAATGTGCGCCAGGGGCTATCGGGCCTTACGTACAGGGTGTGGATCTGGGCAGCATGGTGTTGACGTCAGGTCAAATCCCGGTGTGTCCACAGACCGGTGAAGTGGCTGAAAACGTATCCGATCAGGCGCGTCAAAGCCTGGAAAACGTGAAAGCGATTGTCGAGTCTGCAGGTTTGAAAGTGAGCGATATCGTCAAGACCACCGTTTTCGTTTCCGACCTGAACGACTTCGCCACCATCAATCAGGTTTACCAGCAGTTCTTTGATGAGCATAAGGCAATCTACCCTACACGCAGCTGCGTGCAGGTCGCCCGCTTACCAAAGGATGTGAAGCTGGAGATTGAAGCCATCGCCGTACGTGGCGACACGCTGTAATCCCTTGCGGGGCGATCTCAGGATCGCCCCGATCCTTAATGAGTGTGAAACCTGGTCTTCACTGAACGGCAATCCGAGGGTGTGGATATGATTAGCGCATTCGATATTTTCAAGATTGGCATTGGACCTTCCAGCTCCCATACCGTGGGGCCAATGAACGCTGGTAAAAGCTTTATCGATCTGTTGGTCAGCTGCGGGGAACTTCCCAAGGCTACACATATTGTGGTCGATCTTTATGGATCGCTTTCCCTGACCGGAAAAGGTCATGCGACAGATGTCGCCATCATGATGGGACTGGCCGGTAACAGTCCACAAAATGTTAATATAGATTCTATCGCTGGTTTTACTCAGGAAGTGGCCCGTACCGGACGTTTACCGGTTGCAGAGGGCACGCATGTTGTCGATTTTTCCCCAGACGAAAATATTCTCTTTCATACCGAAACGCTGCCGCGCCATGAAAATGGTATGCGTATCACAGCGTGGAACGGCAGCGAGACGCTATTAAGCAAAACCTATTACTCCGTCGGCGGTGGTTTTATCGTTGAAGAGGAGCAATTTGGTCAGGCGCATGATGTTGAAGCACACGTACCCTACAATTTTCATTCCGCCAGCGAACTGCTGAAACTGTGCGAGCGCAACGGGCTGTCTGTTTCCGGCCTGATGATGCAAAACGAACTGGCGATGCGCAGCAAAGAAGAAATCGATGCTGGCTTTGCTGCCATTTGGGACGTTATGCACGCTGGAATTGAGCGCGGCATGAACACCGAAGGCGTTCTGCCGGGTCCACTGAACGTCCCGCGCCGCGCCGTGGCATTACGTCGGTTGCTGGTTTCCAGCGATAACCTGTCCAGCGACCCGATGAACGTGATCGACTGGATCAACATGTTCGCGCTGGCCGTGAGCGAAGAAAACGCCGCCGGATGCCGGGTTGTGACGGCACCGACCAACGGAGCATGTGGGATTATCCCTGCTGTCCTGGCCTATTACGACAAGTTCCGCCGCCCGGTGAATGCAAACTCCATTGCCCGCTACTTACTGGCCGCGGGGGCGATAGGCGCGCTGTATAAGATGAATGCCTCTATTTCTGGTGCCGAAGTGGGTTGCCAGGGGGAAATTGGCGTCGCCTGTTCAATGGCAGCAGCCGGGTTGACAGAGTTGCTTGGCGGTAGCCCGTCTCAGGTGTGTATTGCGGCGGAAATCGCCATGGAGCATAACCTGGGACTGACCTGCGATCCGGTCGCCGGGCAGGTACAAATACCGTGTATTGAGCGCAATGCGATCAACGCGGTAAAAGCCGTCAACGCCGCGCGTATGGCGCTACGTCGAACATCTGAGCCACGCGTTTCGCTCGATAAAGTGATCGAGACCATGTATGAAACGGGCAAAGATATGAATGACAAATACCGTGAAACGTCACGTGGTGGTCTGGCTATCAAAGTGATTTGTACTTAACTAAATTTGTGTTTATTTCTCCTTTGGGCGCACCTGAGTGCGCCCTTTTTTTTGTTGTGATCCGCTTCAAAAAGAGAAATTAATCCCATTTTGTAAATATAAAATAGAAAAACTTTATTAAACATTATGAAATGAGTGGGTATTTATGTGAAGTTTTTCTCTGACCCTCGGCGTATGATTTCTCCATTCTAACGAACTCGCCTGCACGACTCGTACCGCGTATCGCATTGATGCGGAACGGAAAAATAATAAAACCTTACCCTACATTTTGAGCGAGATTTTTATGGAAACGGCAACGAATAACAGCGTAATACTCGACGCATCTGCTCCGGCGCGTCGGGCGGGGATGACCGAAAGTGAATGGCGTGAAGCCATTAAATTCGACAGCATGGACACCGGCTGGGTCATTATGAGTATCGGTATGGCGATTGGTGCGGGGATTGTTTTTCTTCCTGTCCAGGTCGGGTTAATGGGGCTGTGGGTGTTCTTGCTGTCCTCTATCATTGGCTACCCAGCTATGTATCTGTTCCAGCGTCTGTTTATCAATACGCTGGCTGAGTCCCCGGAATGTAAAGATTACCCAAGCGTGATCAGCGGTTACCTGGGTAAAAACTGGGGCATCCTGTTAGGTGCGTTGTACTTTGTGATGCTGGTAATCTGGATGTTCGTCTACTCCACCGCCATCACCAACGATAGCGCCTCTTACCTGCATACTTTTGGCGTTACTGAAGGTTTACTGTCCGACAGCCCGTTCTATGGCCTGGTGTTGATTTGCATCCTAGTGGCCATCTCGTCACGCGGGGAAAAACTGCTGTTTAAAATCTCCACCGGCATGGTGCTGACCAAACTGCTGGTAGTGGCAGCGCTTGGCGTATCGATGGTTGGGATGTGGCATTTGTATAACGTAGGTTTACTGCCGCCGATGGCGCTGCTGATCAAAAACGCGATCATAACGTTGCCATTTACGCTGACCTCAATTCTGTTTATTCAGACATTAAGCCCGATGGTTATCTCGTATCGTTCTCGCAACAAATCCATTGAAGTGGCGCGCCATAAAGCCCTGCGAGCGATGAATATCGCGTTCGGCATTCTGTTCGTGACCGTCTTTTTCTACGCCGTTTCCTTCACGTTGGCGATGGGCCATGACGAAGCGGTTAAAGCTTATGAGCAGAATATTTCCGCTCTGGCGATTGCCGCGCAGTTTATCAGCGGTGCGGGTGCTGGTTGGGTGAAAATCGTCAGCGTTGTTCTGAACATCTTTGCCGTTATGACCGCTTTCTTCGGCGTCTACTTAGGTTTTCGTGAAGCGACTCAGGGGATCGTAATGAACGTGCTGCGCCGCAAAATGCCAGCCGAGAAAATCAACGAAACCCTGGTTCAGCGCGGCATTATGGTTTTCGCCATCCTGCTGGCCTGGAGCGCAATTGTGCTCAATGCGCCGGTGCTGAGCTTCACCTCTATTTGTAGTCCTATCTTCGGCATGGTGGGTTGTCTGATCCCGGCCTGGCTGGTCTACAAAGTTCCTTCACTGCACAAATACAAAGGCGCTTCCCTGTATCTGATTATTATCACGGGCCTGCTGCTGTGCGTTTCTCCGTTCCTGGCATTTTCCTGAGTTATCTGAGCAAAGGTTGTTGTTATGTTTGAGACTACATTGAATCCATTATGGGATAGTTTTATCCGCGCGGTACAGGAAGAGGTTAAGCCTGCGCTGGGTTGTACGGAACCTATCTCTCTGGCGCTGGCGGCAGCGGTCGCATCCTCTGAGCTGGACGGCGCGGTTGAACGTATTGATGCGTGGGTCTCACCGAACCTGATGAAAAACGGCATGGGCGTTACCGTGCCGGGTACCGGAATGGTCGGGTTACCTGTCGCGGCGGCGCTGGGTGCGCTGGGGGGAAATGCCCGTGCCGGTTTAGAGGTACTGAAAGATGCGTCGCCCCAAGCGATCGCTGATGCGAAAGCGATGTTGAGCGCTGGCAAGGTCGCGGTGATGCTGCAGGAGCCTTGCGAGGATATCCTCTTTTCCCGCGCGAAGGTTTACAGCGCTGAAGGATGGGCGTGCGTGACGATTGTGGGCGGTCATACCAACATAGTCCACATCGAGACCAATAAGGGTGTAGTGTTCACCACAGAACAGAATGCTCAGGAAGAGGAGCTGGAGTCGCCGCTGGCGGTATTATCTCACACCTCGCTGGAAGAGATTCTGGCGTTCGTGAACGCGGTACCGTTTGAGTCGATCCGCTTTATTCTTGATGCGGCAAAGCTGAACGGTGCGCTGTCTCAGGAAGGGCTGCGCGGTAACTGGGGCTTGCACATCGGAACCACGCTTGAGAAGCAGTGCGCGCGTGGCCTGCTGGCGAACGATCTCTCCACCTCTATTTTGATCCGTACCAGTGCGGCATCGGATGCGCGAATGGGCGGGGCGACGCTGCCGGCCATGAGCAACTCCGGATCCGGCAATCAGGGGATTACCGCGACTGTTCCGGTCATGGTGGTGGCCGAGCACTTTGGCGCGGATGAGGAGAAACTGGCACGTGCGCTAATGTTGTCTCACCTGAGCGCTATCTACATCCATCATCAGCTTCCTCGTTTGTCTGCGCTGTGCGCAGCAACCACGGCGGCGATGGGCGCTGCAGCGGGGATGGCATGGATCGTGGATGGCCGCTACAACACCATCGCGATGGCGATCAGCAGCATGATTGGCGACGTGAGCGGAATGATTTGCGATGGCGCTTCAAACAGCTGCGCGATGAAAGTCTCAACCAGCGCATCTGCGGCGTGGAAAGCGGTACTGATGGCACTGGATGATACTGCCGTAACCGGAAACGAAGGGATTGTGGCGCATAACGTGGAACAATCTATCGCTAACCTGTGTGCGCTGGCGTGTCGTTCGATGCAGGAAACCGACAAGCAGATCATTGAGATCATGGCCAGTAAGGCGCATTAATCTTCAGGTCGGGTAAGGCGTTGCCGCCACCCGGCATAAGTCTAAGCCGCCTTTTCAGGCGGCTTCTTCGTCTTCCAGCCGTAGTTCGGCATCGGCCACAATCGCTTCCAGCTCTGTCAGCATTTCTTCATAGCCGAAGGCAACTGTTTCCTGTTTTTTCAGCTCAACCTGCGGCTGGCGTTTTTTTGATGATTTCTTGCTCAATAGTCGTACTCCATTGTTTTCCCTGACTATACGGGCAAATCTATCAGCAAAGCGCGCAGCGGGGTATCGGCGACTAACGTTATGTTAGTTTCGTCACGAATAAATGCCCCATCGCCACAGGTGAGCGCTTCTTTTTCGGCACCAGACGTCACCGCATGGAATCTGCCGTGAATCGACTGTAAATAAGCGCGTGGCCCATGTAACTGAAAACTCAGCGATTCACCTTGCTGCAGTTCAACGTGATGCACCCATACCTGTTGGCGCAGATGCAGGCTGCCTTGTTCACCGTCCGGCGAGGCCAGCAGCTGATGCTTACTGGTACCCAGCGTGGCTTTCTGTACGCAGGCGTTTTCACGCTGCGGGCAGGCGTCCAGCCAGAGCTGCATCCGCGTTAATGGTTTGTCTTTGCTGATATTGTGTTCGCTATAGCTAATCCCGGGCTGTGTCGCGAGCAGTAAAACTTCTCCTGCTTTGGCCTTGATATGGTTGCCTTCGCTGTCTCGGTACTCCGCTTCCCCTTCGAGGATCAGATTGACGATATCCACCTTCGGATAGGTCCGTGGCTGGAAAGAGGCCCCCGGTGCCAGAACTTCCTGGTTCAGAACACGCAGCGAGGCATAACCCAGCAGTTTAGGATCAAAATAGTGTCCAAAGGAGAAGGTATAACGGGCCTGCAGCCAGCCGTAGTCTGCTTGCCCGCATTGTTTGGCTGTACGGGTAGTAATCATAGTTCTTGACCTCTCTTTACTTCCTTTTATGTTAAATGGCTAGACGCTGCATTGTTAGCCAGATATTCTGCCTGGTATGTTCAAATTTCCTGAATGAGAACGAGATGGCTAAAGAAAGGGCTTTAACGCTTGAGGCGTTACGCGTCATGGACGCAATAGACAGGCGCGGCAGCTTTGCCGCCGCAGCAGACGAACTGGGGCGCGTGCCTTCCGCACTTAGCTATACCATGCAGAAGCTGGAGGAAGAGCTGGACGTAGTGCTGTTTGACCGTTCAGGCCACCGTACAAAATTCACTAACGTCGGGCGTATGCTGCTGGAGCGTGGGCGCGTACTGCTGGAAGCTGCGGATAAGCTGACTACCGATGCCGAAGCGTTGGCTCGAGGATGGGAAACGCATTTGACTATCGTTACCGAAGCACTGGTGCCAACGGCGGCGTTTTTCCCGCTGATCGACCGACTTGCCGGCAAGGCCAATACCCAGCTTTCCGTCATTACCGAAGTTCTGGCCGGGGCGTGGGAGCGTCTTGAGCAGGGGCGGGCGGATATCGTGATTGCGCCGGATATGCATTTTCGCTCATCTTCCGAAATCAACTCGCGCAAGCTGTACTCGCTGATGAACGTGTATGTGGCGGCACCGGATCATCCTATCCACCAGGAGCCGGAACCGTTATCGGAAGTCACCCGCGTGAAATACCGTGGGATCGCTGTGGCGGATACCGCCCGTGAGCGTCCGGTACTCACGGTTCAATTGCTGGATAAACAGCCGCGTCTGACGGTGAGTACGATAGAAGATAAACGTCAGGCGCTGCTGGCAGGATTGGGCGTAGCGACAATGCCGTACCCGCTAGTGGAAGAGGATATTGCAGCTGGTCGACTGCGGGTCGTTAGTCCGGAATCGACAAGCGAGATAGATATTATTATGGCCTGGCGTCGTGACAGCATGGGCGAGGCGAAATCCTGGTGTCTGCGAGAAATTCCCAAGCTGTTTGCGGGTAAATAGCCTGACTGTTACGCCGGATGCGGTGCAATTGCACCTTATCCGGCCTACAGGACGGAGATATGTTGTAGGCCTGATAAGCTAACGCCTTCAGGCATCTATACGTACTACGTCAGGACAGCTGTTTGGGGTCAGCGCCGAAGCGATTGCTCCCCGGAGTGCCGTTTTGACAGTTGAAAATGATGATGACCAACCAGCCGACGATCGGGATCAATAGCACCAGCAGCCACCAGGCTGAACGGTCGGTGTCATGTAAACGCCGGAACTGTACCGCCCACCACGGGATAAAGACCAGAACCCCGTAAATCGTCGTTAATATGCCTTCTCCTCCGGCGCGCTCCCAGCCAAGCATTCTGTCCAGAATGCCCAGCACGAACGTGAAGATGATGTTGACCAGCACAAACATCCAGTATTCTTTACGTCGCGCGCGGCCACCAAACCCAAAGTAATTCTTTAATACGTTTAAATACCAATCCATTTTTGCCTCGTTCTGCGTTCAATTACTTGTTTTTAAAGCAATCAAATTAAGAATAGCTGCGAATGGAATGCTGGTAAATATTTGTGTTGTTAATTATTTGGCCTCCAAACGGGCAATGCCGATCAGTTAAGCATGTATGGTGAACATGTGATTCTTGCTCAGGGTTCCGTTCACCTCATGTGCGTTGCTTCTCTGATATCTTTATACCCGTGAACGGGCAAGGGAGGCTCACCGCCGCCTCCCTTGCAACCCAGGCTCCCGGCGGGAAAATCGTCGCTGCGCGATGTATTCGTCTTATTCCGTCTGCCTGTCGGGTCGGAGCCGAGCCTGCGTCCATGCAGGCCGTCCCCTCTGCCCGCATCCCTGCGGGCAGCCCCGGTCAGCCGTCAACGCCTCATCGATTTTCAGCCGGACCGGGGTCATCGCTGTAATGCTCTGACTTCCAGTTAAATCTGATTTGCTGTTCAGATATATTCAAAAAAACGCAGATGGTCAGGTGTGGGCTGGTCCGGCTGAAAATTGCCGACGTGTTTCCGTAAGGCCGGGAGAACCCGCATGGATGCGGGTTCAGGGCGCGTTTTACAGGGACGTTTCCTCGCGCCCGACCCGGTAGCCTGGAGGAATAAGCGGAGGGTATTGCACAGCAACAATTTTCCTGCCGGGAGCCGGGATTGTAAAGGGCGTGGCGGAGAACGCCCTTTACACGTTCACAGGAATCGGTGCTTCAGAGAAACGATGAACATGAGGTGAACGGAACCCTTTCCCTGAAATAGCATATTCATTACCTCCGCCAGCACATGTTGATGCCTTTCGAAACTGAGGCGTTAACTGAACAGCATTACCCAAACGGAGGCCAGTGTAAATCAGGCGAAACGCTCGTCACGCCCATGAGGTTCGCTGAGATCCTGCCACGGGCCGATTGAAATAATACCGGTCGGGTTGATTGTTTTGTGGCTACGGAAGTAGTGATGACGGATATGGTCAAAGTTGACGGTCTCCGCAATGCCCGGCATCTGGTAGATATCGCGCAGAAAACCGTACAGATTCAGGTAATCACTGATGCGGTGTTTGTCGCACTTGAAGTGGGTGACATAAACCGGATCAAAGCGCACCAGCGTGGTCCACAGGCGAATATCGGCCTCAGTTAGCTGGTCACCGGTCAGGAAGCGATGCTGACCCAGGATCTGCTCCAGTCGTGCCAGAGATTGAAAGACTTTTTCCACGGCATCGTCGTAGGCTTCCTGGCTGGTGGCAAATCCCGCTTTATACACGCCGTTATTGACGTTGTCATAAATCCAGCCGTTCAGCTCGTCGATTTTACTTTGCAGGGCAGGTGGATAGTAATCCCCGGCTTTCGCACCCAGCGCATCAAACGCAGTGTTAAACATGCGGATGATTTCTGCAGATTCGTTGCTGACAATAGTGTGGTTTTTTTTGTCCCACAGTACCGGAACGGTCACCCGACCGCTGTAGTGCGGATCGGCGTGTAAATAGAGCTGATAAAGAAATTCGTGCTGATACAGGGTATCGCCGGTTGCCGCTGGGAAGTTGTCGTCAAAGGTCCAGCCGTTTTCCAGCATTAGCGGATGCACAACGGAAACGGAAATAAACGGTTCCAGCCCTTTAAGTTTACGCAAAATCAGTGTGCGATGTGCCCACGGACAGGCCAGAGAAACGTACAGATGATAACGGTCTTTTTCGGCAGCAAAGCCACCTTCACCGGTCTGGCCAGGCGTGCCATCTGCGGTGAGCCAGTTACGGAAAGCCGATGCAGAACGTTGAAATTTCCCACCGGTTGATTTGGTATCGTACCAGGTGTCATGCCAGACGCCGTCAATCAGTTGTCCCATTTTATCGTCTCCTCAGATAGCAAAAGCGAGGAGATATCTCCTCGCTTTTTGATGTGTTCAGTATAGTTTGCTTACCACTTTTTATTCAGTACGCGGTCAATACTGAATGCGCCCGGACCGGTGATAGCCAGCAGCAGGAAGCCGCCTGCGATGGTCAGGTTTTTCATAAACATCAGAGAGTTCACACCTTCCGCAAAGTTACTGTGGAAGAGGAACGCCGTCAGCAGCGTGAAGCCTGCGGTGAACAGCGCGGTAGTACGGGTCAGGAAACCGAACAGAATTGCCAGACCGCCGCCAAACTCAAGCAGAATCACCAGCGGCAGCATAAATCCAGGGACGCCCATGGCTTCCATGTACTGTTGGGTACCTGCATATCCGGTGATTTTTCCCCAACCTGCGGTAATAAACAGGATTGGCATCAGAATGCGCGCTACCAGTACACCAACATCTTCTAATTTCTTCATCATACTCTCCAGGAAACCACTCAGGCGGCTTATTGTGTTTTTTTGTGCAACGACGCTGCTGAGCGCGTCGTTGCTGTCGATGAAGAGAATAATAAACGTGGCTAATGAGAATTGTTAGCAAGGAAAACTGTCAGTATTTTTCAAAAATTTTGAGGTTGGGGATAGGGAAGGGATTAGCCGCGCAGTTGCTGCTGTCTGATGGTCGATTTCACCAGACGCCAGATGCTCCAGACGCTAAAGCCGCGTTTGGCCCAGCGGACCAGCAGATTTGGGTTACGGATGGTGCGAACTGCCATAATACTGCTCCCGACTAACACCCAGCCGCGCAGGTTCAACAGCGTCTTCCAGCCACGATCGTAGACCTCGGTGGCTTCCAGCCAGTCGCGGCGAGTAGCAGACAGATCCAGCCGTTGCTGCTGGATCTGTCCAAGCAGTTGCGCCTTACGTTGTTGACGTTCGACTTTACTGCTCATTATGCGTCATCCTCCAGAGCCCGCCTGTCGTTCGCGAGTTCATTGCGCGTATGGCGTAGCAGCGTTGTTTTACGCGCTTTACGCAGCGTCCATATCCCGCCAATCAGCGCTAACAGCAACAGCACTACGGTGGTGGCAATCATGGCGTTCAGGCGGTATTGAGGGTCAATGGCCCAGATGATAAGTACCATCAGGCTCATCAGGCCAAACGCCGCGAACAGCATAGTCAGCCCAAGCATCAGCAGGATCTGGATGAGGTTGGCTTTTTCCTCTTCCAGCTCAACGACGACCAGCCGCAGCCGCGTCTCTACGATCTCAACGAGAATCGTCAGGATCCGCTGTCCAATACCCAGTACGCCTTTGCCTGGACCTTGTGCGTGTTGAGAATCAGCCATTGTTAACGGCGCGACAGCAGTACACCAAGCACCACACCGACTGCAGCGCCAATGCCGACGCCTGTCCATGGGTTTTCGCGCACGTAGTTATCGGCTTTAGCCGCGGCCTCACGGGTCTGTTTGGCAATCACATCGCTGGTTTCACTCAGACGATGGCGGCTCTCGCGCAGCGCATGTTCGGCTTTGCTGCGAATTTTACTCATCTCTTCCTTCGACTTATCGCCAGAAGAGCTAAGTACTTCTTCAAGCGTATCCGCAAGAGATTTCAGCTCAGCGCGCAGGTTTTCCGTAGCATTATCTTTCGACATAGTTTTCTCCAGTTGAGTGGCTAGTTACCGTACTTAGTAATCGCGGGTCTCGAGTTCTTTTAGCTCTTTCTGAGCTTCAGCAAGCTTGTGTTCGCGCTTAGCTACCTTATCCGCATCGCCTTTTTGCTTAGCTTCGGCTAAGTCACGTTGACGCTCGGCAATCTCATTTTTCTGCTCGGCGATTTTTTTCTGATGGTTGGCGCGCAGTTTGCTGTCAGTACAGTTTGCCCTGACTTCGCTCAGCGCTTTGTTCAGCCCATTGATGCGGCTCTGATTATTGTGTTTTTCGGCATAGCTAATCTCCCGCTGAATGTCTTGTTCTTTTTCCTGACAGAGGGTGTTGGCGTAGCTGCCGGCACTTAGAGCGAAAAGGCTAATTGCCAAAGCGATGCGGTATTTCATTCTTGAACCTTCCATTGTGATTCGACCTCGTCGTTTAGGGTCGATGCTCCAGAATAATAAAACGTTGGGTCATAAGCCCAGTTTATTAATCATAGGCGCTAAACGGTGAAATCACCAAAGTGAGTGATCTAATTCAGATTCCTGGAAATTAACCAAAGCGGTGTGGAGTATCACGTAAGCGGGATAACCACTGCACCGCCTGATTATCATCATCCTGCTGAGCAATAACGAAACCGTGCGGTAACGTTCGATCAAGTACGACCTTTGCGGCTGCGCTCTGCGCGCTGGAATCAAAGGTAATCAGCAGTGCGTCATTTTGCGGAGTGATGCTTTTAAAACGAATGCCGTTGGCATCCAGGTGATGCCAGATAGAGAAGCCATCAGGCATGCTGGCTCCCTGGTTTACGGCACGAATGGCAAGCGTTGATTCCTGCTGGCGAATGACAGACCAGGTCAGGAGCAACGCGCCAATGAACAACATAAAAGTGGTGGACCAGGCAAGTCGTCGGAGCGTTATGCATGATTTCAGCATAATTTACCCTCGGTTCCCGTATTTCTTCTTCCAAAGAACAACCAGTGAACCTGCCAGACCAAACACCAGTAACACCACAGGAAGCAGCATCAGACAAGACATCAGCTGATCTTCATACTTGAGAAACACCGGCGTTTTGCCCAGCAGATAACCAAGCGTTGTGAGAATCAAAACCCAAAGCAGTCCACTCATCCAGTTGAAGAACTGAAAGCGCGCATTGTTCAGGCCGGACAATCCTGCGATGGTCGGCAGTAATGTTCTGACAAACGCGATGAAGCGACCGACCAGCAGCGCAGACAAGCCATGCTTATGGAACAGATGATGCGCGCGCTGATGGTAATGCGCGGGCAGATGAGATAGCCAGTTTTGTACTGTGCGGGTATTCCCCAGCCATCGCCCCTGGATATAGCTAAGCCAGCAACCCAGGCTGGCTGCGGTAGTGAGCAGCAGTACCGTTTGCGGGAAACCCATCGCGCCTTTGGCGATAAGTACGCCGACCAGCACCAGTAGACTGTCGCCAGGTAAAAAGGCCGCTGGCAGCAGTCCGTTTTCCAGAAACAAAATGGTAAATAGTACGAAATAGAGCATGCCAATCATGGAAGGATTGGCCAGCGTTTCAAAATCCTGAGCCCATAAAGCATTCAGTAATTGAGTCAGTAGTTCCATTCAATATTCCTGGAGAATCGGTTGTCGTCATGCCGGTTTTCTGGAGTTTGTAACGCCGCAATTTTATTGGTGTTTTTTACATGGATCGCGGTCTGACACAAATTCACGGCCTGAACTATTCCCTGTAAAGTTGTGAAGTAAGCAAGCTCTCAAACACAAAAATTCAAATAGCATCTAATTGTAACAAAGGTCAACGTTGTCCGTTATAGAAATTACGGTTGTTGAACTGTGATTTTGCTTATCGCAATGGAGGGAGGCGAGAGGATTTACACAGGCTGACACTTTATACCTAATGCTTACCAAGCAGGAGAAACAGGCGCTTTGTCGCGCCTGCATCGAAAAGATTGCTTATTTAGCGCTGTTAACCGCCGTATCGAGATGAACGACCGGATTTTCTGCAAAAAGATAACGATCGGCATTGAACTCAAAATCATCGCTGGTCTCATTGAACAACATGATTTTGGTATTCTCCAGGTGCTGCCACATCGCCAGTTTTGCCGCGTTCGGATCTTTACGGATCAGTGCTTTGAGAATTTGATCATGGTCATCACACCAGTTATCGACGGTACGTGCGTCGATATGTTCGTGCAGTTTTTTCCAGTACGGGTTGTGGCTACGCTGGGTCCACATTTTTTCTACGATGGCGGCCAGCGCTGAGTTCTGCGTGGCTAGCGCGACCTGAATATGAAACTGCAGATCCCATTCGGAATCGCGGAAGCATTTTTCATTCCGCGCATGCTCTTGAATGTCCATCAGTTTCATGATGTCTTGCTTGGTAACCTGCGTCGCGGCAAATTCAGCGATATTGCTTTCAATCAACTGACGAGCCTGAAGCAGCTCGAAAGGACCATAATTGGCGAATTCAAGCGATTCGTCGGTGGCCTGCTGGTGACGGGCCTGGTTCGAAATGACATGAATGCCAGAACCTTTGCGCACTTCTACATAGCCCTCAACTTCGAGCATGATAATCGCTTCACGAACCACGGTACGGCTGACATTTTTTTCATCGGCGATAAAGCGCTCTGCGGGGAGTTTTTCACCCACCAGATAGACGCCCTGCTCAATGCGTTCTTTCAGATCAGCGGCAAGTTGTTGGTACAAACGTCGTGGTTCAGTGATTTCCATATGCGCTCCAGGCATGATACGGCAGACTCTATTTGTTATACCACTTTTACGATTACGGCTCCACTCGCGACGTCAAAAAAGCCGCCAGATAACTGGCGGCTTAGCATGACAAAACCTTGTTAAATCTTGTCCGGTTAACTTTGCGCAGCGGGATCGCCAGTTTGCGACTCTGACTCTACCTCGCTGGCCGATTTGTTCTGCAATACTGTCCAGATGACTAACGCGCCGAGCAGGTCGAATACCGCCAGTACGGCAAACAGTGGGCTAAAGCCGATGGTGTCAGCCAACGCGCCGACGACCAGCGCAAACAGCGTACTTGCAAGCCAGGCGGACATACCGGTCAGACCGTTCGCCGTTGCCACTTCATTACGACCAAACACGTCAGAAGAGAGTGTAATCAGCGCACCGGACAGCGCCTGGTGAGCAAAGCCACCGACGCACAGCAGGGCGATAGCAATGTATGGGCTGGTGAACAGACCAATCATCCCTGGGCCAATCATCAGCAATGCACCCATGGTGACGACCATTTTACGTGAAACGATCAGGTTAACGCCGAACCAGCGCTGGAACAGCGGCGGTAAGTAACCCCCAACGATACAGCCCAGGTCAGCAAACAGCATCGGCATCCAGGCAAACATCGCAATTTCTTTCAGGTTAAAGCCGTAGACTTTAAACATGAACAGCGGGATCCAGGCGTTGAAGGTACCCCAGGCCGGCTCTGCCAGGAAACGAGGCAGCGCGATGCCCCAGAACTGGCGGTTACGCAAGATCTGACCGAGCGACATTTTTTTCGAGGTCGCGTTTTTATGCTGTGATTCCTGACCATTCAGAATGTAATCACGTTCTTCATCAGACAGTTTTTTCTGGTCGCGCGGGTGTTTGTAGAACACAAGCCAGCACATCGCCCAGATGAAGCTCAGCGCACCGGAAATAATGAATGCCATTTGCCAGCTGTGCATGACGATGGCCCAGACCACCAGCGGTGGAGCAATCATCGCGCCGATAGAAGAGCCGACGTTAAAGTAACCTACGGCAATTGAACGCTCTTTTGCCGGGAACCATTCAGAACTGGCTTTCAGACCCGCAGGGATCATTGCGGCTTCAGCGGCACCTACCGCACCACGCGCCAGTGCCAGTCCACCCCAACTGCCAGCCAGTGCGGTCGCGCCACAGAAGACGGCCCACAGAACGGCGAACATCGCGTAACCCACTTTTGTGCCGAGCACATCGAGCACGTAGCCGGCAACGGGTTGCATTACGGTGTAAGCAGCAGAATACGCTGCGATGATATAGGAATACTGTTGAGTGGAGATGTGTAACTCTTCCATCAGAGTTGGCGCAGCTGCCGCCACAGTGTTACGTGTCAGGTAACCCAGCACGGTGCCAAGTGTCACCAGTGCAATCATGTACCAACGTAACCCTTTAATTTTACGCATGTAAAACCTCATCGTTTTGTTATGTCCGCGAACGAGCGGTCATCTTCCAGTTCAGGGCGGAGGATGTTCTTTTACGAGGGGGGACCGAAAAAAAGCCGGTACTCCCCGAACTTTGCCATGTCAATAATTGTGCTAATTCGGTTTCCGTACCGGTCAATCCGATGGATATCCATCGGTAATTTGCATTCCGTCGGCTTATGTATCGCGACGGCCAAAAGATAACTTGTCATACAGCTTTAAAAGGTGAGTGCCATCACAAAAGTGTGAATCTTCGTGTGGTCATTATTTCGATTCAGCAAAGCCAGAACTGGCGCGGCTTGACGCGTGATTTACCTCTTTGAGAGTAATTTTTTTGTCACCATTTGTTGATCTAACTCACGAAAATATCTTCAGCGTATAGAAATTGGTGTGATAACTTTGTCAACATCAAAACATAAGCAATCTGACGCACTCGTTGAGAGGAAGACGATAATGACCCCGTTTATGACTGAAGATTTCCTGCTGGACACCGAATTTGCCCGCCGTCTGTACCATGATTACGCCAAAGACCAGCCGATCTTCGATTACCACTGCCATTTACCACCGCAACAAATCGCTGAAAACTATCGTTTTAATAACCTGTATGACATCTGGCTGAAGGGTGATCACTACAAATGGCGTGCGATGCGTACCAATGGCGTCGCTGAGCGCTTGTGTACCGGCGATGCGTCCGATCGCGAGAAGTTTGACGCATGGGCCTCCACGGTTCCGCACACCATCGGTAACCCGCTGTACCACTGGACCCACCTCGAATTACGTCGTCCGTTTGGTATTACAGGTAAGCTGCTGTCTCCGGCAACGGCTGACGAAATCTGGAACCAGTGCAACGAGCTGCTGGCGCAGGATAAATTCTCTGCGCGCGGAATCATGCAGCAGATGAATGTGAAAATGGTCGGCACTACCGATGATCCGATCGACTCTCTGGAGCACCATGCGGCCGTTGCTAAAGACGGAAGCTTTGATGTGAAAGTGCTGCCGAGCTGGCGTCCGGATAAAGCCTTTAACATTGAGCTGGCGACCTTTAATGACTACATGGCGAAGCTCGGTGAAGTGTCTGACACGGATATCCGCCGCTTCAGCGACCTGCAAGCTGCACTGACCAAACGTCTTGATCACTTCGCAGCTCACGGCTGTAAAGTCTCTGACCACGCGCTGGACGTGGTGCTGTTTGCCGAATCTAACGAATCTGAGCTGGATAGCATTCTGGCGCGTCGCCTGGCGGGTGAAACCCTGAGTGAACATGAAGTGGCGCAGTTCAAAACCGCCGTTCTGGTGTTCCTCGGCGCTGAATACGCCCGTCGCGAATGGGTACAGCAGTACCACATCGGCGCGCTGCGTAATAACAACCTGCGCCAGTTCAAACTGTTGGGCGCGGATGTCGGTTTCGACTCCATCAATGATCGTCCGATGGCCGAAGAACTGTCCAAACTGCTGAGCAAGCAGAATGAACAAAACCTGCTGCCGAAAACCATTCTGTACTGCCTGAACCCGCGCGATAACGAAGTGCTGGGCACTATGATCGGTAACTTCCAGGGCGAAGGTATGCCGGGCAAAATGCAGTTCGGTTCCGGCTGGTGGTTCAACGATCAGAAAGACGGGATGGAACGTCAGATGACCCAACTGGCACAGCTCGGCCTGCTGAGCCGTTTCGTCGGTATGCTGACCGATAGCCGTAGCTTCCTGTCTTACACTCGTCACGAATACTTCCGTCGCATTCTGTGCCAGATGATTGGCCGTTGGGTTGCCGCGGGCGAAGCCCCTGCCGACATCCAGCTGCTGGGTGAAATGGTCAGAAATATTTGCTTCAACAATGCGCGCGATTATTTCGCCATTGAACTGAACTAAGGCCTGGGTGAAGGTATGCAATACATCAAGATCCATGCGCTGGATAACGTCGCGGTTGCGCTTGCTGATTTGGCTGAAGGAAACGAAGTCACCGTTGATGGGCAGGCGGTAATCCTACGTCAGGCGGTCTCTCGTGGCCATAAATTCGCCTTATGCGATATTGCGAAAGGCGAAAACGTCATTAAATACGGTTTGCCAATTGGCCATACGCTGGTGGGTGTTGCGGCGGGTGAGCATATTCATGCTCACAACACGCGTACCAATCTGAGCGACCTGGATACGTATCGCTACCAACCTGATTTTCAGGCGGAAGTTGCACAACCGGCGGATCGCGATGTGCAGATTTATCGCCGCGCGAACGGTGACGTTGGGGTGCGTAACGAACTGTGGATCCTGCCAACGGTAGGCTGCGTTAACGCCATGGCGCGCCAGATGCAGAACCGTTTTCTGAAAGAGACTAACGACGCCGAAGGAATCGACGGCGTGCATCTCTTCAGCCACACCTACGGCTGTTCACAGCTCGGCGACGACCACATTAATACTCGCACCATGCTGCAAAACATGGTGCGCCATCCGAATGCGGGTGCGGTGCTGGTGGTTGGCCTGGGCTGTGAAAACAATCAGGTGGATGCCTTCCGCGAAACCTTAGGCGAGTACGATCCTGAGCGCGTTCACTTCATGGTCTGCCAACATCAGGAAGACGAAGTGGAAGCGGGGATTGAACATCTTCACCAGCTGTACAACGTGATGCGTAACGATAAGCGTGAACCGGGTAAGCTGGGCGAGCTGAAGTTTGGTCTGGAATGCGGCGGCTCTGACGGCCTCTCCGGTATTACCGCCAACCCGATGCTGGGCCGTTTCTCCGACTACGTGATTGCTAACGGCGGAACTACAGTGCTGACCGAAGTGCCGGAAATGTTCGGCGCCGAACAGCTGCTGATGGACCACTGCCGCGATGAAGAAACGTTTGGCAAGCTGGTCACTATGGTCAATGACTTCAAGCAGTATTTCATTGCCCACGATCAGCCGATCTACGAGAACCCATCGCCGGGCAACAAAGCGGGTGGTATCACCACGCTGGAAGATAAATCGCTGGGCTGTACGCAAAAAGCAGGCTCCAGTCAGGTGGTGGACGTACTGCGCTACGGCGAGCGTCTGAAAACCCACGGCCTGAACCTGCTGAGCGCACCGGGCAACGATGCCGTCGCCACCAGCGCGCTGGCGGGCGCGGGCTGTCATATGGTGTTGTTCAGTACCGGTCGCGGTACGCCGTACGGTGGTTTTGTACCGACGGTGAAAATTGCCACCAACAGCGAGCTGGCAGCGAAGAAAAAGCACTGGATCGATTTTGACGCTGGACAGTTGATCCACGGTAAAGCGATGCCTCAACTGCTGAGCGAGTTTGTCGATACGATCGTTGAGTTCGCCAACGGTAAGCAAACCTGCAACGAGCGCAACGATTTCCGGGAACTGGCTATCTTTAAAAGCGGCGTAACGTTGTAATTACCCTTCATCTTTTGCACCACAGCTGTGTTGGCTGCGTTCGCCCACCCCGGTCACTTACTCATGTAAGCTCTCGGGGATGTGCGAACTTGCCACCTTGCTGTAGCACAAAATCTTTTGGGTAAGTTTGTTTATGGTGGAATCTAAAAACGGCGTTTCATAATATGGAGCGCCGTTTGTTTTTGCATTACCTGACAAGGATCATTCATGACCGCGTATTGGCTGGCCCAGGGCGTAGGTGTCATCGCCTTTCTGATCGGCATTACCACCTTTTTCAATCGCGATGAGCGCCGCTTCCGGCTGCAACTTGCTGTCTATAGCGCCACCATTGGCGTGCATTTTTTTCTGATGGGCGCCTGGCCCGCGGGAATGAGCGCAGAACTCAACACCATCCGCACACTTGTCTCAATGCATACCCGCAAACTGTGGGTAATGACCGTTTTTATTATCCTCACCCTGGTTCTCGGTCTGGCGAAATTACAGCATGCGATGGAGCTGTTACCGATAATTGGCACGCTGGCCAGCACCTGGGCGCTGTTTCGCTGCCAAGGGTTAACCGTGCGTTGCGTAATGTGGTGCGCAACCGCCTGTTGGGTTATCCATAATTTCTGGCTGGGATCGATTGGCGGGACGATGATCGAAGGGAGTTTTCTGGTGATGAATGGCCTGAACATTATTCGCTTCCGGCGGATGCAAAAACGCGGAATTGATCCGTTCAAAATTGAAAAAAGCGTACAAGAAAAGGGCCCCTCCGCCCAATGACGGAGGGGCGCAGGGATTAGCCGCGCAGAGCGTTATTTGCCAGACGCTCGTCTTCAGCCTGGCAGGCGGCCGCGGTAAACAAGACATCTGTAGAAGAGTTCAGCGCCGTTTCACAGGAATCCTGCAATACGCCGATGATAAAGCCGACGGCAACTACCTGCATGGCGATATCATTCGGGATACCGAACATATTACACGCCAGTGGGATCAGCAGCAGAGATCCACCCGCCACGCCAGATGCGCCACAGGCGCAAAGCGAAGCCACCACGCTCAGTAACAGCGCCGTCGGTAAATCGACCGGAATACCCAGCGTATTCACCGCCGCCAGCGTCAGCACGGTAATGGTGATCGCCGCACCCGCCATATTGATGGTGGCGCCCAGCGGGATAGATACCGAGTAGGTATCACGATCCAGATTCAGCTTCTCACATAGCGCCATATTCACCGGAATGTTGGCGGCGGAGCTGCGGGTAAAGAAAGCGTACACGCCGCTTTCGCGCAGACAGGCCAGCACCAGCGGATACGGGTTACGGCGAATTTTCCAGAAGACCAGCAGTGGGTTGACCACAAACGCCACCAGCAGCATACAGCCTACCAGTACGGTCAGCAGTTGGGCGTAGCCCCAAAGCGTTGCAAAACCGGTGGTTGCCAGCGTGGATGAGACCAGACCAAAGATACCGATTGGCGCGAAACGAATCACCAGCTTTACCATAAAGGTGACGGCGTTGGACATATCATTGACCAGATTTTTGGTCGTTTCATTACCGTGGCGCAGTGCAAAACCCAGACCGACGGCCCAGACCAGAATACCAATATAGTTAGCGTTAAGCAGGGCATCAACTGGGTTAGAAACCATGCTCATCAGCAGGCTACGCATTACTTCAACGATGCCGGACGGCGGCACGATATCGCCAGCGCTGCTGGAAAGATGCAGTGTCGACGGGAAGGCGAAGCTGAAGACAACGGCGGCTAATGCCGCTGAAAATGTTCCGAGCAGGTAAAGGAACAGAATGGGGCGGATATTGGTTTTTTGCCCGTGTTGGTGGTTGGCGATAGAGGCCATGACCAGCATCAGAACCAGAATTGGCGCGACGGCTTTTAATGCGCCGACGAACAGCGTACCCAGTAAACCAACGGCTTCTGCCGCAGGTTTTGACACCAGTGCGAGTAAAATCCCCAGTACCAGGCCAATCAAAATTTGTTTAACCAGGCTCCCTTGCGCCAAACGCGAGAGTAGCCCCGATGAACGTTGCGTAGTCATGTAGTGATCCTTTCATTGTGTTGTTGCTCATCCATCGTGCGCTCTTACGACGCATCTTTCTGGATGTAACAAAGTGTTTGCGTGGTTGAGTATAAGGAAAGATAAAGCTTCGGGAAGAGAAATATCCTGGATTCCCCGCTGAGATCATATTTTATAACTTTGAATTAACATTGTTTTGACATGATAAACAAAAAGCCCGACGCACGCAGTGTGCTGCCGGGCTTTTCAGCTAGCAGATGAAACTTACTGTATTTGCTGCTTTTTATCGTGCTGGTGGTTGACCCATGCGTTAACAATCAGCGTCACAAACAGAATGCCAAATACCACGCCTAACGAGATAGCGATCGGGATATGGTAGAAATCGACGATCAGCATCTTAATACCGATAAACACCAGAATGACCGACAAGCCGTACTTCAGCATGGAGAAACGCTCTGCCACGCCCGCCAGCAGGAAGTACATCGCACGCAGCCCCAAAATAGCAAACAGGTTCGAGGTCAACACGATGAACGGGTCGGTGGTAACGGCAAAGATAGCCGGAATACTGTCGACGGCGAAAATCACGTCGCTCAGCTCAACCAGAATCAACACCAACATCAGCGGCGTGACAAACAGCAGACCGTTTTTACGCACGAAGAATTTTTCATCTTCGATGGTATCGGTCATGCGTAAATGGCCGCGCAGCCAGCGTACTAACGGTCTGTCGCCGATACCGGAGGCATCTTCTTTCGCCAGAGCCATCTTCACGCCGGTAAACAGCAGGAACGCGCCGAACACGTACAGCAACCACTCAAACTGGGTGATAAGCCAGCTGCCGGCGAAGATCATGATCGTACGCAGAACAATTGCTCCCAGCACGCCATACACCAATACCCGGCGCTGCAACGCAGGCGGCACTGAGAAGTAGCTGAAGAGCATCAACCAGACAAAGACGTTATCTACTGCCAGCGATTTTTCGATCAGATAGCCGGTCAGGAACGCCAGTGCCTGTGGGTCGGCAACGGCGCGGCCCTGGGTTTCCGCCAGGTACCACCAGAAGGCGGCGTTAAACAGTAGCGACAGCGTTACCCAGACGATTGACCAGGCCGCAGCCTGTTTCATCGACATCGTATGTGCGCCACGACGACCCTGCAACAGCAGGTCGATGGCCAGCATAATTACCACTACGACAGCGAAGCCACCCCATAACAACGGTGTGCCGACAGTATTCATTGTATTTCCCCATGCATAAAAAAAACGGCCAACGCCGAATGACGTTAGCCGCTGCTTTTTATGCATAGACCTTGCCATTCGGCAAGGTCTCACTTACAACAACAAAGGAATACGATGGCGTATTCCTTTGTTATCGCCCGGTGACCGGATGTGGTTTTTCACACATCGTAATGACGATCAACCGACAACGAAGTTACTCCCCTTTGCGGGTTACAAAATATTACAGGCCATGCATTCAGTCAATGGCCTGCAACATTCCATTTACACACTTTTACGCAGTCAGCGAGGTTACCGTCTCGTCTGCCGGGAAAACCACGCCGGTCTGGCGGCGAATCTCCGTTTGCAGTTTAGCGGTGATACGGCTGACGGCCAGTGCCGGGTGATCCACTTCGCCGGATTCAACCAAATGGGCAAAAGCCTCTGCCTCATACAGCATAGTATTGATGTGTTGAGGCGTCGTCAGATCCTGCGTTTTTCCCCCGCGTGGAACGAAGCACACCTTTTGGCATTCGGAAATATGCTCGATGACCAGCGATCCCGACTCACCCTGAATTTCACTGGCTAATACCGAGTCGCTTACTTTTGAGTGCTGGAGCGTAACGCTGAAATCACCGTAATTCAGCACCACCACACCGTGGGCATCCACGCCGCTTTCCAGCAGGCTGGCGCTGGCCTGAACGCTCTGTGGTTCGCCCCACAGCGCAACCGCCGAGGCCAGGCAGTAAAAACCGATATCCATAATCGAGCCATTGGAGAACGCCGGATTAAACGTGTTCGGATTCTCACCATCCAGATAGCGCTGGTAACGCGAGGAGTACTGGCAGTAATTGATAAATGCCTTCCTGATTTTTCCAACTTTTGGGAGCGATTGCTGTAACAGCAGGAAGTTAGGCAGGCTGGCGGTTTTAAACGCTTCAAACAGCACGACCTGGTTTTCACGCGCGCAGGCGATAGCGGCTTCGGCTTGCGCCAGGTTGGAGGCCAGTGGCTTTTCGCAAATAACATGCTTTTTGTGCCGCAAAAACAGCTCGGTCTGCGGGAAGTGCAGGGAGTTTGGACTGGCGATGTAGACGGCGTCGATCGCCTCGCTTTGCGCCATCGCTTCCAGCGAAGTAAACAGATGCTCGACGGGGTAATCGTTGGCGAAGGTCTGTGCCTGCTCAAGGCTACGAGAATAGACTGCGGTTAACTTATACTTGCCGGTTTCATGGGCGGCATCGACAAACTGGCGGGTGATCCAGTTTGTGCCAATTACTGCGAAACGTATCATAAATGCCTTCAGGCTGCGAAAAGGGATTCTTTCGTCAATTTAGCATGCCCTGAAGACAAAGCCAGTGCGCGACTACGCAGTTTGCTTTAACGATTGTTGCGTTAACCACAGGCGGGTGTCGAACTCCAGTTGGTGATACTGAGGCTCCATATGACAGCACAGCTGGTAAAACGCTTTGTCGTGCTCTTTTTCTTTCAGATGCGCCAGTTCATGAACGACAATCATACGCAAAAAGGGTTCGGGGGCATTGCGAAAAACGGTCGCCACGCGGATCTCCGCTTTAGCTTTGAGCTTTCCGCCCTGCACGCGAGAAACGGCGGTATGCAGTCCCAGCGCATTCTTCAGAACGTGGATCTTGCTGTCATACATGACTTTATTCAGCGGCGGGGCGTTACGCAGAAACTGATTTTTCAGATCCTGAGTATATTGCCAGAGCGCTTTGTCGGTCGCGAAGTCATGCGTACCCGGATAGCGCTTCTCCAGCACTGCACCCAGGCGTTGCTCAGCAATCAGCGTTCTCACCTGAGAAAGTAAATTCTCCGGATATCCTTGCAGATAGGTCAACTGACTCATTAGTGCCCCATATAAAGTATAAAAAGTGTATACTCACGCACCCTTTTCAGGGATACGCCGAAATTTTACCATTCAGGAGGGCCGATGAGCCACATAGACAACGGTTTCCGTTCGCTGTCACTTAAACGTTTCCCGGAAACGGATGACGTTAACCCGCTGCTGGCGTGGGAAGCTGCAGATGAATATCTGCTGCAACAGCTGGACGATACCGAAATTAGCGGCCCGGTGCTGATCCTGAATGATACCTTCGGTGCGCTGGGCTGTGCGCTGGCGGAACATACGCCGTACAGCATTGGCGACTCCTATCTCAGCGAGCTTGCCACACGTGAGAACCTGCGTCACAACGATATTGCCGAGTCGAGCGTCAAGTTCCTCGACAGTACCGCTGACTATCCGCAGGCGCCGGGCGTGGTGCTGATTAAGCTGCCAAAAACCATGGCGCTGCTGGAGCAGCAACTGCGCGCCCTGCGTGAAGTGGTCACGCCGCAGACGCGTATCATCGCCGGTGCAAAAGCGCGTGATATCCACACCTCTACGCTGGAGCTGTTTGAGAAAGTGCTAGGACCAACCACCACCACGCTGGCATGGAAAAAGGCGCGCCTGATCAACGGCACCTTTACCAAACCGGCGCTGGCCGATACCGCACAGACCCTGAGCTGGAAGCTGGAAGGCACCGACTGGACCATCCACAACCACGCCAATGTCTTCTCCCGTACCGGGCTGGACATCGGCGCACGTTTCTTTATGGAACATCTGCCGGAAAACCTGGAAGGCGAGATTGTCGATCTCGGCTGCGGTAACGGCGTGCTGGGCATGACGCTGCTGGCGAAGAACCCAGAAGCCAGCGTGGTGTTTGTTGATGAATCACCGATGGCGGTCGCTTCCAGCCGTCTGAACGTGGAAACCAACCTGCCGGACGCGCTGGATCGCAGCGAATTTATGATTAATAACGCGCTCTCCGGCGTAGAACCGTTCCGCTTCAACGCGGTGTTCTGCAACCCTCCGTTCCACCAGAAGCATGCGCTGACCGATAATATCGCCTGGGAGATGTTCCACCACGCCCGCCGCTGCCTGAAAATCAACGGTGAGCTGTACATTGTGGCTAACCGTCACCTCGACTACTTCCACAAGTTGAAGAAGATTTTCGGCAACTGCGTAACCATCGCCACCAATAATAAATTCGTGGTGCTAAAAGCGGTCAAAACCGGTCGCCGTCGTTAAGCCCTTGTGCCGGATAGCGGCTAACGCCTTATCCGGCCTACACGAGCTGCATCGTAGGCCTGATAAGCGTAGCGTCATCAGGCAAAGATGTGCGCAGTTGCCTTATCCGGCCTACGGGATACAACGTGTTAAATCTCCAGCGCTAAGCGGGTTCCCTGCGCAATAGCGCGTCGGGCATCCAGTTCCATCGCCACATCGCAGCCGCCGATCAGATGCACCGTTTTACCTGCCGCGTGCAGCGGCTCGACCAGTTCACGGCGTGGCTCTTGTCCGGCGCAAATCACCACGTTATCCACGTTAAAGATCACCGGTTCGCCGTTCAACACGACGTGTAACCCATCATCATCAATCTTCTGGTAGCTGACTGCCGGGATCATTTTCACGCCGCGTGAGAGCAGGGTGGCGCGATGGATCCAGCCTGTCGTTTTACCTAAACCTTGCCCCGGTTTGCTGGCTTTGCGCTGCAACATCACTATCTGGCGCGGGCTGCGGGATAAGTGCGGACCTTCCGGGCGTAAGCCGCCAGGCTGTTGCAGGCTGGTGTCGATCCCCCATTCCACGCAGAACTCCGCAATGTTCTGGCTGGTGGCTTCACCGGGTTGACTCAGATACATGGCTGTATCGAAACCAATCCCGCCGCAGCCAACGATCGCTACACGTTTGCCCACTGGCGTTTTATCGCGCAGGACGTCGAGATAGCTCAGCACTTTTGGATGTTCGATCCCCTCGATCGGCGGCATACGTGGCTCGATCCCGCTGGCAAGGATCACTTCGTCGAAAGTGTGCAGATCGTGTGCGCTGACAAAATGATTCAGCTTCAGGGTCACGCCAGTCACGTCGATCATCCGGCGGTAGTAGCGCAGGGTTTCATAGAATTCTTCTTTGCCGGGGATCTGTTTGGCGATATTAAACTGCCCGCCAATTTCGCCATGTGCGTCAAACAGCGTGACGTGATGTCCGCGTGCGGCGGCATTAATGGCGAAGGCGAGGCCCGCAGGACCCGCACCGACAACCGCCAGATTCTTTGGTACAGCTGCCACAACGATCGGCATTTTAGTTTCATGGCAGGCGCGCGGATTGACCAGGCAAGAGGTGACTTTGCCGACAAAGATCTGATCCAGACAGGCCTGGTTACAGCCGATACAGGTGTTGATCTCATCCGCTCGTCCGGTTTGCGCTTTTGACAGCAGTTCGGCATCGGCGAGGAACGGACGGGCCATCGACACCATATCGGCATCGCCACGGGCCAGAATGTCATCGGCGACCTGGGGATCGTTAATGCGGTTGGTGGTGACCAGTGGGATTGTCACATGCCCTTTCAGCTTACGCGTCACCCAACTAAACGCGCCGCGCGGTACCGGGGTAGCGATAGTGGGAATACGCGCCTCATGCCAGCCAATACCGGTGTTAATGATGGTGGCCCCGGCGGCTTCTATAGCCTGCGCCAGCTGGACGGTTTCGTCGAAGGTTCCGCCGTTTTCTACCAGATCGAGCATCGACAGGCGGAAGATAATTATAAAGTCATTACCGGCACGCTGACGTACCGCTCTCACCACCTCAACGGCAAAACGCATCCGGTTGGCATACTCACCGCCCCATTGGTCATCGCGCTGGTTGGTACGCAGAGTCAGGAATTCGTTGATGAGATACCCTTCCGACCCCATCACTTCTACGCCATCGTAGCCCGCTTCCCGCGCCAGTTGGGCGCAATGGGCAAAATCTTCAATCAACTGCAGCACTTCATCATGCGTCAGCTCATGCGGCGTAAAGCGGTTAATGGGGGCCTGAATAGCAGATGGGGCCACCAGATGCGGCTGGTAGCTGTAACGCCCGGTGTGCAGGATTTGCAGGGCGATTTTACCGCCTTCGTCATGCACGGCATCGGTAATGACGCGATGGTGTGCAAGCTGGCTGCTGTCGTTGAGCATCGCGCCGCCTTCCATCCCCACGCCGGAAAGCGCAGGCGCAATGCCTCCGCTCACAATTAACGCTACGCCGTGACGAGCGCGCTCGGCGTAGAACGCGGCCAGCCGTTCTGCACCGTCGGGATACTCCTCCAGCCCGGTATGCATTGAACCCATCAGCACGCGGTTTTTAAGCGTGGTGAAGCCTAAATCGAGCGAGGCGAACAGCGACGGATAGCTCATAAAGGTGTCCAGTATGTAAAATTATTGTTATGTGGTCGGATGAGTTCTAATTTAGCCGTCGCCGCGTAAAAGGGAAAAGGGGAATGCCGTGATTGTGATGGGATTCAAAAAAGGAGTGGGGCCAGAGAATGAATATGCCGGATATCGGTGCAAGCACCTAATCCGGCTTGTGAAAATGTGTCTTTGTAGACCGGATAAACGAAGCGCCATCCGGCGGTATGTCACAGATTACTGTTTTTTAAGAAAATCGTTGTACAGCATATAGAGATGCGCCGCGCTCCAGGAGAAGTTTGGCGCGCCCTGCTGTGCACCGGTCAATGGGTTATAGTTTTCCTGAATCGGACCGTCAGCGGTGAGGCCTTTGGCGTGGCTGAAGAAGGTATCCGCCAGTTTTAACGCTTCATCGCGATAGCCGTAACGCTCCATCCCTTTTAGTCCGAACCAGAACTGATCCACCCAGACGCGCCCGCGCCAGTAGATGTCCGCGCCGAAGGCGGGGTTGGTCAGCGCTGCAGTACCAAGTGGGACAAAGGTGTTGAACTCGTTGGGATCGAGCATCACCTTAACCACCGCATCCGCATGGGGCTGCGTTGCCGCCCCGTTAAACAGCGGCGACCAGCCTTCCGGCCCTTTGCCACGTTCGACGATTGGTTTACCCGCACAGCCGTTGGTCAACGGGGTATCTTCGATCCTCACGTCATAGAAGAATCGGGTGTCTGGGTCGAACATGCAGGTATTGATGTAATCCGCCAGTTTTTGCGCCAGCTGGCGGTAGCGCTGCGCTTCTTTGTGTTTACCGAGCAGGGTCGCCATCTCTGCCAGATAATGGTTGTCGCTGTACATATAGCTGGCCTGATCGACCGATTCCTGCAGCAGCGAGTAACCCAGCAACTTACCGTCGTTACTGCGGTTTTCGGCAAATTTCACCACCCAGTCGCTGCGTTTCCCACCGTTAGCGACGTATTTATCCAGTTGCTCTTTGTCGATAAAACCAAAGACTGCCGCATCGTCACGCCCGGATTCCCAGGAAGCAGCAACCTGTGCTGGGATCTCGAGGCTGTCATACTGGCCTTTACTGGTGATGTTGGCGTAGTTTTTCAGTCCGGATAGGGTTTCTTCCTTGTCGCCATTTTTCACCGTAAACAGCATTTCACCGCTGTCGGTATTGTGGGCTTTATCGCGGGTCGCGCCGTATTCCGGTACGCCGTTGCCGTTATGATCGCGGTTTCGCAGCCACCAGTCGTGATATGCAACCAGCTTTGGATACATCTCTTCGAGCCAGGCCTTATCCTTGGTGACGTTGTAGACTTCCATTACCGACCAGGCAGCCAGGCTTGGCTTGGTGTTACGCTCGTTCCAGTTGCCGCCGTCGCCGCCGCGCTCGGGGCTAAGGTTCCAGGCAATCAGGTCGGGAAGGAATCCGGCATCCTGCGCACGAACCGGATCGCCAGGTTTAACCTGCCATGAAAAGACGGCGCGAATGTTCTCTTTGGCGATATCCGGGTTAAAGTGCGCCATGGCGAAGGCCTGCTTCCAGGTATCCCACGGCCAGGTCTGGTTGCCGGAGAACCAACGGCCGGTAACCGACGGTGTCACGGTATTGTGTTTTACCGCACCGCCCGGCGAGCGCCAGTTACCGTTCAGCGTTTCGATCGCCTTCACCGCCACTCGGGTTTGTTCTGGCGTGGCGTCCGGGTTGTTTAAGCCTTTCTTGAGATAGTCGTCCCAGCGCTGCTGCGAGGCGAGCATGTAAGAAGAAGGACGCGCCAGAATATCGCGGATCTGCGGTTGCTCTTTTGCCACATCTTCGGCGGTAAGCAGATGAGACCAGGTGGTGTAAATCGTCGTCGAACCGTTGATATGGGTCTTCCCCGTGAAGCGATGACCATTAACCGTGGTTTTCATGGCGACAGATTTATGCACCTGATACTCCGACTCGCCGGAGGTGAGCAGATCCCAGGTTGAACGCACCTTGCCGAAGGTGACTTTCAGGCCGTCGTGCGTGGCGGTGATTTTGCGCTGATAGCCAGGGAACTCGCCATCAATGGTTTTATCCGACAGGGCTTTTCCCTCTTTTGCCTCCAGTTTTTCCAGCAGTTCGCCGTCCCACACCAGATCCAGCGGCGAGTTGCTGGTGATTTTGGTTTCCAGCAGCGAAGTGCGCGGACTGGCGAAGCGTAGCGTCATCTCTACCTGTACATCTTTTGATGACAATTTCTGTACCAGCGCCCCGGGAATGCTGTAAGCCTCGAGGGCAAAATCGACCTTTTTACCGTGCTGATACACCGTCAGTCGGTCAAAATTATTGGCCATAAAGTTGATGTACTCTTCGGTCAGCAGTGCGACGCCAGGAAAGCCGCCCATTGTTGCGGGGCCATCTGGCAACAGATGCCCGTGCCATGAGCCGAGGTCGAAAAATGGATTAAAACGCTGGTGGTCGTCGTGATCGTAGTCATGCATGTAGTCCGGCGCACCGGTGCGATTAATGATGTTTTTGAAGTCATTAACGCTGGCGGCATGTGCAGAGACGTTCATCAGCAGGAGGCAGGCCAGCGGCGTAAGAAGAGGTTTGATATTCATGGGTTCCGGTCCTTGTTACCAATAGAAATATTGCATCAGGAAGATTTGGTCGCTCGGGTCACCAGATGCATTCTGCATATAGAACCGGCTGTCGAAGGCGGTAGCGAAACGTCCGCCGCCGTATTCATACCAGATACCGAACTGCATAAAGGACGTGGTTTCTTCCTCGGCGCGATCTGGTCGGTGTTTGGCGTAGCTATATGCGGTGGAGAGGTAAACGCCTTTTAGCGCTTCATACATCGCGCTGACCATATAGCCGGTCTCGGTGCCGGACACATCCAGCCCGTCGGCGCGACCTGTGTGGTGCCACGCGCGGGCGGCGAAGTTGGGCGAGAGGATGCCGGTCAGGAACAGCTGTCCGGTACCGTCCGTTATCTCCAGACCGTTCATCCAGGTTACGCCTTCAGTCAGGTCGTACTGGATGTAACCGTTCATCATGGCCGGATAGGTATATTTATCGTCGTAGCGATCGTATTTACCAAAGTGCAACCATGCTTTGCTTTCATCGTGATGTCCGGCGGGTGTAGCGGTCACGCTATAGCGCAAAGGGCCGGTCAGGTTTTGCACCTTAATGGCGGTCATGATGTCTCGGGTATTCGGAATAACGTAGCCCAGGTCTGGCGTGAAATCCCCCCACCATTGCAGGTCATCCAGCGAGGAGTCCTGGCGCAGGCTGAGCATCACCTCTGTTCCAGCATCGGTACGGTAACCACCGTAAAAGCGGTTGATCCCGCCTTCGAATCCGCCCCAGCTATGGTCAGGAACCCAGGCATTGCCTTGATGGTCGGCCTGCACGGTCCAGCCCTCGCCGTAGATCAGACCAAACCATGAACCGTGTTTTATCTCCAGGCCACCTTCAATGTAAGTACCGTCGCTGTATTTATGCTTATCTTTTCCTTCTAAATCCATATATCCACCCATGCCCAATTCGCCATAAAAACGAAAAGAGGGGGAGGTTATGGCAGGTGTTTTCGTATCGTCGTGTTCAGCAGGGCGAACTTCTTCTGCACCCACAGAAGAGACGCAGAAAAAGGGCAGGGCAATAATTGCCCTGCAATAATGGCTAATGTTATTCATGCTTCGATCCTAAGCAAATAAAATATAATTTTTATTGTTATATACCCTTCATACTTCAAGCTGCATGTGCGTTAGCTACGTTCGTTCACCCCAGTCACATAGTTATCTATGCTCCTGGGAATTCACTCACTTGCCGCCTTCATGCAACTCGAATTATTTTGGTTATAGCCTTGGAGAATATTGTTTATTGTTATTATGTTTTAGTCATTAATTGATATTTGAAGCGGGAGCAGCCTCAATAGCTTTTTCTTCTTTAGTTAGCCCTTTGATGTATTTACTGTATTTCCACCAGGCAAAACCGAGGAAAATAACAATCCCACCGACGTTATAGAAAATAATGGTTATGATATTTCCGCCGCTCGGGAAGGTAGAGGCAATAAATCCGATAGTGAACAGGACGATCAGCATTGATACCACAATAATGCCGGTTTTTTGCGAACCCATACGGAAGTCGCGCGGTAAGTGGTCCAGTTTTGCGCGCAGATTCAGGTAGGCCAGCATAATAAACAGCGGCGGCAGCATCGATGCGGCGGCGGTCATGTTGATGATGGTGTTCATTAAGTCTTGCACGGTATTGGAACCGAGCGTTGGGATAATCATCAGCGGGATAACGATCAGAAACTGGATCCACGCTGCGCGGGCCGGTACGCCGTTTTCATTCAGTTCGACGGTTTTTTTACCGAAAATACCCGCCGGAATTTCAGAGAAGAAGATCTTCACCGGCGTTGCGGTCCACATCAGCAGAGAGCCGAACATCGCGGTAAAGGAGACCAGGCCGACAAAGCGGTTAACGATCAGTTCCGGCAGACCAAAGTATGCCGCCAGACCGTGGAATACCTGCACCGAACCACCGGTAAACTTCAGCTCTTTGCTGCTGACGAAGACGTTGATCAGCACCGAGGAGATGGAATAAAGCACGCCGATAAAAATCCCGGCAATGATAATGACCTTCACGAACGATTTTGACCCGCCCTTGACGTCGTTGACATATACCGCTACGGACTCCGCGCCGCCTGCCGCCATAAAGATCCAGGTGGTGATACCGAGGAATGCCCAGTTAAAATTCGGGATCATTGCATCAACGGTGATGGGGTCAGCAGGCTGCACGCCGCCCACCAACGCAGTACCCGCCAGTAAAATGTAGGACAGCGTCAGCAGCAGCATTAACGTGGAGGTGACAGAGGTAATCGGCCCCAGCATTTTTGCGCCGTTGGTCGAAACCCAGGTCGAGAAGGCAAACAGCACCATACTTAACACGGTTGTGGCGAAGGGCGTCAGAATGTATTCGTAGCCTAAAAATGCGTACGAGGCATAGGCGATAACGCGCGGGAGTAACGAGGTAAAAAAGAACAGGTTAACGAACCAGTAGGTGTAGGCGGTAATAAAGGCCCAGCGCCCGCCCAGAGAGCTTTTCACCCATGCGTAGACACCGGCTTCGGAGTTTTTATTCAGCGAAACAAATTCGGCGATGATTAAGCAGAATGGAATAAAGTAGAAAATTGTCGCGAGGAAAAACATCGGTGCGGATGCCAGACCAAGCTCAATATTATTGTTGATAACGTTATTAAAACTATAAACCGCGGCAAAGGTGAGTGAAAGTAAGCCGAACTTGCCGATGGTATTACGTTTGGTATCAGACATAGCACATCTCCGATTCCTGATTATTATAGGGTACTGGCGGCGCAACGTCGGCGCCGCCTGTGTTTTTTATTTATTATGAAAATAACCATCTTCGATGGTGACTTTGAGTACGACTTTCTTCACTACGCTATTACAGATAAAACGATAGGCTTCATGGTTGTCACAAATAACCATTTGTCCTTCGTGCACTTCTACGGTTTTTCCGCAGCCTTTCAAATATTCGCGGTCGGTTTCATCGCGATAATATTCAACCACCTGGAGATCCTCTTTGGCGGCATACTCTATTTTTTGCTGTCCTTGCAGGTAGTAATGGATCTCAAAATAACGACGATGACCGGTAAACAGCGCATCGGTTGCAGAGTCTGTCTCTACGCGGTAGCTCAGAGAATCACCGATAGAGTGAGCGACGCCTGGCTGAATATTGTCAATGTTTTCAATGGCCTCGACGCAGCGTTGCCATTTCCGACCCGAAGCATAGCGTTGCTGGAACTGCTCTAAGTTGTCGATGATCCTCATTTTGTATTCTCGCTGTGCATATTCGTGGAAAAGAACCCGGTGCCAAAGGCACGGTTGGCGGTGGTTTGAGCGCCAGACTCACTGCCGGCAACCGGCAACAACGTGAAGCCGTAGCTGAATGACGTAAACCAGACGCGCCAGGAATCAAGTACCTCGCTTCCCCACGAGTTAGAACCTAAGCCCAGTAGCTGATGGTCCAGATTGAGAGTGATGTCATCGCTGTGCTGCAGCTCATTACAGTGCTGTGCGGCAAAGATATTTTCTGGCGTATAACGCCAGGCGCTCAGGTTGACAGGGCGCTGCGGAATCACTAGCAGACCGTTACCGTGACGATTGGTTAGCGTTGCCCAACGTACGTCCTGACGATTGCCGTTGTTTTGCGGGAACGGATAATTCTCGAACATCTCATCCACGCTGCTGCGCCAAATGTCGATGATGTTGGCCTGCTGACTATCGGCATAGTTTTCACCAGGACCACGTCCGTACCAGGCCACCTGTCCCAAATCACCGCTGATGCCCATCGTGAAGCCGATGCACGGAATAATGTCCCGGTACTCGCCGTAAGGCTGGCCGGAAAGCTCCACATTCAACTGACCGTCTGCGGCAATCCGCCAGCGATAGGTGCAGCGCATACCGAAATCAAATACCGGCGGGGCGATAATCGTTTGGCTGGTGATGAGCAGCGCATCTTCGGTTTGCTCAAAGGTAAAGTCGCGCAGATGCTCCTGCATTATCTGTATATGATTTGGCTGCCAGAGGCCTTCGAACTCTTGCTTGTGGTTATCTATGGTTGGTTTGAAGAAATTAATCTTCGGCTCGCGGGTAATCAGCTCTTCACCATTGACGTTCCAGCTAATGGGTTTACCGGTCAGCTTTGAGAACGTCAGATGGAAGTTATAACCGCGAACGGTGCAGCTCTGGCGGTTCTCTTCCAGCGTCAAAGGGGTGGCGTTTTGCAGACTGAACGGTACGGCAGTCGCCGTTCTGGCCTTCAGCGGGAACTGATAAGTCGCGATGTGATGCCCGGCTTCGCTGTATAACGTGCGGGAATCTTTCGTCACGGTGACGTTGAGGAACGCCTCGCGCGCATCCAGCTCCGGCAGCGTGCATTGCAGCAGCGTATCGCTGTTGGGAGGAACGTCGCGCAGTTTTATCTGCTGAGCAGAGAGCGTATCTCCTTCGGCGCGAACCTCAATATGCAAGGTGTAGTCGTCAAGCGTGGTGAACCACAGTTTGTTTTCTACCCGCAGCTCGCCGCGAGCCAGATCCTGCGCGCGCACTTTCACTGGTGCAATTACCTGCTTGTACTCTTGCAGACCCGGGCCTGGGGTTTGATCGGAATAAATCAGGCCATCAAGGCAGAAGTTGTAGTTGTTCGGGTAGTCGCCGTAGTCACCGCCATAGTTGTACCAGACGTTACCGTCTTCATCTTTGGCCTGAATCCCGTGATCGCACCACTCCCAGACATAGTGTCCCTGAATGCAATCATGCTGATAGAAGACGTTCTGATATTCCGTTAGCCCGCCGGGGCCGTTGCCCATTGCGTGAGCATATTCGCAGATGATGCGCGGCTTAGGATGTGGGTATTCACCAAACTCATTCATCAACGGTACGCGGGTGTACATGGTGGAAATGATATCCACCACTTCGGCGTCACGATCTTCTTCGTAGTGGATCAGACGCGTGTCATCCAGCGCTTTTGCCGCGTGGTACATGGCGCGAATATTACAGCCGTAGCCGGATTCATTGCCGAGCGACCAGATGACGATCGACGGGTGGTTTTTCTGCGCGTGGACGTGGCGTACGATGCGCTCAACGTAGACATTTTCCCACAGCGGATCGTCGGTGATCCGGCTGATATCGCCGATATTAGCGAAGCCGTGAGATTCAACGTCGGTTTCGGCCATGACGAACAAACCGTAGATATCGCACAATTCATAGAAACGTGGATCGTTCGGGTAATGGGCGGTGCGTATGGAGTTGATGTTGTGCTGCTTCATTAACAGCAGATCTTTTTCCACGCGATCCATACCGACCGCGCGACCCTTGAGATGATCGTTATCATGACGGTTGACGCCATGCAGCATGACATAGCGGTTATTGATGTAAAACAGACCGTTGCGAACGTTGATATCGCGGAATCCGACGCGCTGCGGCACAACCTCAAGGATGTTGCCGCTGGCATCTCTCAGGGTCATCACCAGATGATAGAGATACGGCGATTCCGCTGACCACTGCTGTGGTGCGCTGACCTTGAAATTGAACGCGGTGCGGGTGAGTTTATCCACTGTCAGAGCGTTAATCACGCCGCTATGCAGCGTCTGCTCACCGTCAAACAAAGTGTATTCGAGCGATGCCATCGTTGGCGTGGAGGCGATGTTTTCCAGCACGATGTCGCAGGAGAGGGTGGCATCGCGATAGTCATCATCGAAATCGGTACGAACAGTAAAATCCTGGATATGGGTCGCCTGTTTGCCGACCAGATAGACGTCGCGGAAAATTCCCGCCGACCACCACATATCCTGGTCTTCAACGTAGGTGGAATCAGCCCATTGCATGACGCGAACGCACAGCAGGTTGTCACCTGTTTTCACCACCGCGCTGATATCAAACTCGGCCGTCAGGCGACTGCCTTTGCTGAAGCCAACGTACTGACCATTCACGTAAACTTCGAAGTAGGTTTCTACGCCATCAAATTTAATCAGCGTCTGTTTACCCTGCCAGCCTTCGCTGAGAGAGAAAATACGCTGGTAGGCTCCGGTGGGGTTATTGGTCGGTACGTAGGGGACATCAATCGGGAAAGGAAAACCTTCGTCGGTATACTGCAGCTTGCCGTGCCCTTCCATCTGCCACATACCGGGTACGGTGATGTTGCCCCAGTCGCTCATAAACTGCGACGTAAAGGCTTCCGGCACCTGCAGCGGATGCTCAAAGAACTGGAAATTCCACTGACCGCTCAGCAACTGAAAGAGGCTGCTGGTTTCGCGGGCAAACGAGCGAGCCTGCGCAACGGAGTCGTAAGAGAAAAAATATGCGCGTGGCGCCAGTCGATTTTCGTGGGTGAGCTGAATGTTTTCCCAGCGATTCATAAGGCCTCCCGGTGGAGAAAAATCGGAACCATTCATTTTAATGGTGAGTAAGTGTAATTGATGGTGATTTTAGTAAAAGTTTTACTAAAATATAGCGAGTGAGGTGATTTACTTTAACTGGATCACGAAAATAATTCGGGCGCAGAAAAAAATGCATGACAATGCGCGCCCGGCTTCAGCAGAAACCGGACGGATTAACGGGGGATTTTAGCGGGTGGTGCCGCGCAGTTTCAGCTTGCTGGGAACAAAAACCAGCAGGGGAAGTGCACGTCCGTCGCGGGCTTTCTCAAACAGCAGGTTGACGCCCTGACTGCCCATCATTTCTGAATGGATGCGTACGGTGGAAAGCGGAGGAAAGGTGAAGCGCGCCGTCGGGATATCATTAACGCTAATCAGCGAAATATCCTGCGGAATGTTCAGTCCACGCTCGTGAATGGCGCGCAGAACGCCAATAGCAATCGAGTCAGAAGCCACAAACAGGGCGCTGGGATAGTCGGCTTTCGCCAGCATTTTTTTGGCCAGTTCATAGCCTGATGAACTGGAGAAGCCGCCGCGATAAATATCCTGTTCTGAAACGACCTGCTGCAGGCGACCGTATTCGACAAACGCGGCTTCGCGGATATCAGCCTTGCCAGGCTGATCTTCGCCGCCGATGAAGCCAATGCGGGTCACGCCCTGGGCGATGAAGTAGTCGATGCTCTCTTTACTGATGCGGGCCAGATCGATATCGACAGCGTCATATTCACTGCCGGGTTCATGAAAATCGATAAAGCAGATGTTGTCGGTAAGCGCTGTTGCCGCCTCGCGCAGCGCAGGAGAAGGCTTGCCGACAATAAGAATGCCGGTAATGTTTTTGCTCTCCGGCAACCCACTGTGCTCATAGCAGTTGGTCAGTTCAATCCCCAGCTTCTCGCACTGGGTTTCAATCCCATGGCGGATCGCGAGATAGTAAGGATCGTTGATTTCCAAATCCTGCTGATAGCTGTAGAGCGCCAGAATATGCTGGGGGCCGAGTGCGCTGGTCTGGTTCTTACGGGCGCTGCTGGTTTTATACTCCAGCTTTTCCGCGATCTCCAGAATGCGATGCTTGGTCTCTTCTTTTACATTCAGCGTGGGGTCATCGTTTAAAACCCGGGACACTGTCGCCAGGGACACGCCAGCTTCGATTGCGATGTCTTTAAGTGTTGCCATGTTTGCCTTTTCCCTGAGTTACCTGCGCATTGTAAATGAAGTGCTTATCTATTCATCTGTTTTCAGTAAAAAAAGCACGTTTAATTGACATGCTCGGGGTAAAACTGGGCTTGCAGAGTGTGATGAATACGTCATTTCCCCGCTTTTGAGAACAATGCCCGGAAAATAGTTTGCTAGTATTTAGTAAAATTTTACCAAAGGAGAAAACAATGGATACTGTCGCATTTGCTGATTTTGCCCGCATGGAAATACGTGTTGGAAAAATCGCACAGGTTAAGCGCCATGACAATGCCGATAAGCTGTATATCGTACAGGTTGATGTGGGAGAGCGTACGCTGCAAACAGTGACCAGCCTGGTGCCTTATTACAGCGAAGAGGAGCTGATGGGGAAAACGGTGGTGGTGCTGTGTAATCTGCAAAAGGCCAAAATGCGCGGTGAAACATCAGAGTGTATGCTGCTGTGCGCTGAGACGGACGATGGCAGCGAAAGCGTGCTGTTAACGCCAGAACGGGTGATGCCTGCAGGCGTGCGGATTGTTTAAATTGTGCTGATGCCGGATGGCGGCTACGCCTTATCCGGCCTACGTTTGCTCACGCAGGCCGGACAGACATCTGTTACATCTGCTCCACGCTCACCCGTAATGCTGCCAGGGCTTTGCGTGTTGATCGCAACACCAGATCGCATTGCTCGATCGTTAACGTTAGCGGCGGTTCGATGCGGATCGTCTTGGCATTGTTCAGCGTCCCAGCGACCAGCACCCGCTGGCGGAACATCTCACTGGCAAAGTTATAGCCGATTTCATTATCGACAAACTCAATCGCCATCAGCATGCCTTTGCCGCGTACATCATGTACCAGGTCCGGGTATTCCCGCGCAAGCTGACGGAAACCATCCAGCAACATATCGCCTTTCTGCTCCGCCTGAGCCGGTAAATTTTGCTCCAGCAGGACGTTAATGGTGGCCAGCGCAGCCGCACAAGCGAGCGGGTTGCCGCCAAACGTGGTGGTATGCAGGAAAGGATTGTCGAACAGGACGGAGAACACCTCTTCGGTGGCAATGGTTGCGCCAATGGGCATCACGCCGCCGCCTAACGCTTTGGCCAGACACATAATGTCGGGCTGCACATTTTCGTGCTCACAGGCGAACATCTTGCCGGTACGCCCCATCCCGGTCTGCACTTCGTCAAGGATCATCAGTGCGCCGAACTCATCGCAAAGTTTACGAACAGCGGTTAAATAGCCTTGTGGCGGCAGGATCACCCCCCCTTCACCCTGGATGGGTTCGAGGATCACGGCTGCGACATCGTCACCGGTCTTTTTACACTCGCTGAGCATGGTGCGCATCGCGTTAACATCGCCAAACGGCACATGACGGAAGCCCGGCAGCAGCGGCATAAAGGGTTTGCGGAAGGTAGATTTAGCCGTGGCGGACAGCGCGCCAAGTGATTTACCGTGGAATGCGCCGCTGGTGGCAATAAACGTAAATTTACCGCGCGGTGATTGATACGCTTTCGCCAGCTTCAGGGCGGCTTCAACCGACTCGGTCCCGCTGTTACAGAAGAAACTGTATTTCAGTTTACCGGGCGCCAGTGCGGCGAGAGTTTTTGCCAGCATGGCCCGCAGAGGGTCAAGTAACTCCTGGCTGTGCAGAGGTTGTTTCGCGAGTTGATTCTGTACGGCGGAAACCACGACTGGATTACGGTGCCCCACGTTGAAAATTCCAAAACCACCCAGGCAATCGACGAACTCCTGCCCTTGGGTGTCGACAAGCGTATTGAGGCTTCCCGCTTGCCACTCTACGGCTCCGTAATCCCCGCCTGCAGTTACAGATTTTCGATACTCTAAGAACCCCGGATTGACATGCTCCTTGAAGTACTCAATCACCTCTCGGTTTAACGATTTCATTTCCTCATGATCAAGCGTGCGCTTTTCGATGAGATTCAGTGCGTGTGCGCTGCAGGCTAGGGCCGATGCGCTGGAAGGTAACCTGTTCAAAATATGCTCCCGGAGCTCGCGTATCACATGATACTGATTTAAGTATTGCAGGGATTGCGCCATTCCGGCGCGCTTAGCAAAAATCGGGATAAACACCAGGAAACATCTCATTTACGCAACATTTAATGCCATTGTTTAACATTTGCTGGCATTTTGCCCAAGTCAGGAGCCTGAAAACAGATCGAATAAACGCAAATTTGCTCTAAAAATGGGCAATATTTGCACTGTGACGGTGCGCTGGTAGAAGTGATATTGAATAGTTACTTGATGAAAGTATTTTAAATCAATGGATTAGAATGCGTACAGTTTTTGAGGTTTAATCGCAAATTGCGATCTAAATCAAATTTAACAACTAAAGATAAAAAAATTATCGCCGAAATAACATAAGCCGAAAGAGTTAACAACCAGATAACCTGCACAGGACGCAATCATGTCTTCTCATCCCTACGTTAGTCAGCAAAATACACCGCTGGATGATGATATCACCCTCATGTCGACCACCGATTTGCAAAGCTATATCACCCATGCGAACGACACCTTCGTTCAGGTCAGCGGCTATCAACTGAATGAGTTGCTCGAAAAGCCGCACAATCTGGTTCGTCATCCGGACATGCCAAAAGCGGCGTTTGCGGATATGTGGTACACCCTGAAGCAGGGCGAGCCATGGAGCGGGATTGTGAAAAACCGGCGTAAGAATGGCGATCACTACTGGGTGAGGGCCAATGCGGTGCCGATGGTGCGGGAAGGACGCGTGACCGGGTATATGTCGATTCGTACCCGGGCAACTGACGAGGAAATTGCAGCGGTAGAGCCTTTATATAAAGCGCTGAACGAAGGACGTTGCAACCGGCGTATCCATAAGGGGTTGGTGGTACGCAAAGGCTGGCTGGGTAAACTGCCGGCGATGCCGATTCGCTGGCGGGTACGCAGCGTGATGGCATTCATGTTTGTCCTGCTAGCGGTCGCATTGCAGCAAATGGGTGCTGAATGGCCATTACTGTTGATGAGTGCATTGGTGATGCTTTTAGGAACGGCTATTTTCGAATGGCAGATTGTGCGTCCTATTGAGAATGTCACCCGTCAGGCGCTGAAAGTGGCGACCGGTGAGCGGAACAGCGTGTCGCATCTTAACCGCAGCGATGAACTGGGACTGATGCTGCGAGCAGTGGGCCAACTGGGATTAATGTGTCGCTGGCTTATTCATGACGTCTCCAGCCAGGTGAGTTGCGTGCGCAGCGACAGCGAAACGCTGGCAAAAGGTAGCGATGATTTAAATAAGCATACGCAGCAGACCGTTGAGAACGTGCAGGAAACGGTGACCACCATGAATCAGATGGCGGCATCGGTAAAACAAAACTCAGAGACCGCCGCGGCGGCTGATAAGCTCTCTATTGCCGCCAGCAGCGCGGCAACGCACGGCGGTGAGGCGATGGATACCGTCATCAAAACCATGGACGATATCGCCAACAGCACCCAGCGGATCGGCACCATTACCACGCTGATTAACGATATTGCCTTCCAGACCAACATTCTGGCTTTGAACGCCGCTGTTGAAGCCGCGCGGGCGGGCGAGCAGGGGAAAGGGTTCGCCGTGGTGGCGGGAGAAGTGCGTCATCTTGCCAGCCGCAGCGCCAGTGCGGCCAATGATATCCGCAAGCTGATTGATGCCAGCGCCGACAAAGTGCAGTCCGGATCCGACCAGGTTCACGCCGCAGGACGCACGATGGACGATATTGTGGCGCAGGTGCAAAACGTCACTCAGCTGATCGCCCAAATCAGCCACTCAACGCTGGAACAGTCAGATGGTCTTTCCAGCCTGACCCGCGCGGTGAATGAGCTGAGCAACATTACGCAGAAAAACGCCGAACTGGTTGAAGAGAGTGCGCAGATTTCCGCAATGGTGAAACATCGCGCGGGTCGTCTGGAAGATGCGGTCACGGTGCTGCATTAATACTAATAATACAGGCGGAACGTCGGGCAAACGGGTTCCGCCTGCTGTGCAGATTAATCCAGCTGAGTAATATCCAGCGCAGCGCGATCGATAATACCGATGATTTTTTTGATCTGCGCATCGCTGGTATCACCATGATTAACGCGTAGATCCAGCACGGCTTTGAAGTTTTCCAGCGCGCGTTTCATCTGTGGATTTTTGCGTAATTCAAAACCCACGCAGCGGGCTTTGATCCGTTCGTGGATATGGCCCAGATGCTCACGGTTTTCATCCAGCCATTGCTGGCCCTGGGTCGTGATCGCAATCTGTTTACGCCCACCTTCCTCGTCGCTGACGGTGATCAGTGCCTGATCCTGCAAGAAATCCAGCGTCGGATAGATAACGCCCGGGCTCGGGGTATAGTTACCCTGAGTCAGGGTTTCAATCGCTTTTATCAGCTCATAGCCGTGGCTGGCGTCGCGGGTCAAGATATCCAGAATGACCAGGCGTAATTCTCCGTGACCGAAGAAGCGTTGGCGACGACCACCACCGCCGCGACCGTGGCGGTGCCCGCAGCCGTGCTCGTGGTGGTGATCTTTGTTACAGCCTTCATGGCGATGTTCTTCACCTTTGCAGCAGCCTGCATGGTGCTCGTTGTGGCGGCCTTCATGGTGATGTCCTTCACCCTTGCAGCAGCCTTCGTGTTGGTGCTCTGTATTTTTGCAGCAACCTTCATGATGGTTTTGCATCATCGTCTCCTGATGTGTTTTAGATATATCTAATTTATATCTAAAGATTGTCATTTTGCAAGTCTACAAAATAGATGTTGTTTAAGATCATGATTATCTAGTGTTTTTGTTGATTTTTGATAGCTGTTTAATCAGACGGTGACTATATCAAAAAAGTGCTTGCAATCTTCTTTATTAGCAATCATTATCATTTAAAAAATGAATTTAGATATATCTTATTATTTTCACGAAGGCGATAACATGACAAAAAACACCTCACGCTACCCGCAGCGCGTTCGTAATGAACTGCGTTTTCGAGAACTTACCGTCCTGCGCGTAGAGCGTATTAGCGCGGGCTTTCAGCGCATTGTACTGGGCGGTGACGCTCTGGACGGTTTTAGCTCACACGGCTTTGACGACCATACCAAGGTCTTTTTCCCTGAACCGGGCAGCCACTTTGTGCCGCCTGTCGTCACCGATGAAGGCATTGTCTGGGCTGACGGTGTGCGTCCGCTTTCCCGTGACTACACGCCGTTGTATGACGAAGCGCGCCATGAGCTGGCGCTGGATTTCTATATTCATGATGGCGGCGTGGCGAGTACGTGGGCGATGAATGCCCGCGAGGGCGACAAGCTGACAATCGGCGGGCCGCGCGGTTCTTTGGTGGTGCCTGAGGATTATGCGTATCAGGTTTATGTGTGCGATGAGTCGGGAATGCCCGCGCTACGCCGACGCCTGGAGTCGCTCAGCCGTTTAGCAGCACGTCCAAACGTCACGGCGCTGGTCAGCGTGCAGGATGCGGCGTACCAGGATTATCTTGCCCATCTCGACGGGTTTACTATTGAGTGGTTTATCGGCCATGACGCGCAGGCGGTGAATGAACGCTTATCGCGACTAACCGTGCCCGCAGATGATTATTACGTCTGGATCACTGGCGAAGGCAAGGTGGTAAAAAACCTGAGTGCTCGCTTTGAAACCGAGGCGTTTGACCCTCAACGGGTGCGTGCGGCAGCCTACTGGCATCAGCGTAAAGCGGCAGATTAATAATTAGATGGCGGAACTCCAAACGCCTGGCGGAAGGCATAGCTAAATGCCGCGGTGCTTGAATATCCTACGTCGAGCGCCACGGCGGTCACGCTTTTATTTTTTTTCAGCATTAATACGGATTCCAGAATACGCATTTTTTGCTTCCAGACGCTGAAAGGCAATCCGGTTTCTTTTTTGAAATGGCGTGAAAAGGTACGGGCAGACATACCCAGATGATGCGCCCAGTATTCAACTGAATGCTCCAGGGCGGGGGATTCTTGTATGGTTCGGCATACTTTGGTTAATTCGCGATCCTGCGGCCAGGGTAATACAAAGGCGACTTCCGGGAGTTGCAGAATAATATCGACCAGTACGCTAACCAGTTTGCCCTCTTTTGACTGGCTATCATAATGACCTGAAATTGAATTCGTGGCGTAATGAATAAACTCTCTGGCGAAATCACTGATAGCCACAACTTTGCATTCATTGATGCTCTCTTCAAGAAAGCCCGGTTTAATATCCAGATTTTCTAAATACACATCATCCAATGCCCAAACTGCATGCTCAGTATTATTTGGGATCCAGATGCCATAATGCGCTGGGATTATCCAGCACTTACCAGCAACATCAATGCGCATGCTGCCTTTGCGGGCGAAATGAAATTGCATAAAAGAGTGTGAATGCTGCGGTACATGGTGGTTGGCTTCCAGGACATAAGAGCGAAAGAATACGTCCTGCGGCAGTTCGGTCATGGAGTTATCCGGGAAGGAGTTCCACTGTTTTTGCGCCAGAGTTTCCATAAATGAATCGTCAATACTCCCGATGATGTGTCCGCTGCTCGATAGATCTTGTCCGCGGATCATAATACATACACTCTTTTTTCCATAATAATCTTGCGTAATAATTTTTAGCCCACTTTTGGTAAATACCATGAACTCGCTTTGTTCAGATGCTGTCATCGTCAATGAAACAAATGATAACTGGACCCGAATGGGAAAAGAGCTGCTTTCACAAGCGGATATCAGAATTAATGGCTCACGCGCCTGGGACATTCAACTTCATCATACCGGTTTCTTTAAACGAGTATTGCAGCAAGGCTCATTAGGGCTTGGCGAAAGCTATATGGAAGGCTGGTGGGACTGCGAACGGCTCGATATTCTGTTCTGCAAAATCCTGAAAGCAAAACTCGACCAGCAGATGCCAGGTAATCTGAAAGATATTTTACGCATTGCCAGCGCGCGCCTGTTTAATTTGCAGTCACGTAGCCGTGCATGGATCGTCGGTAAAGAACATTATGATATTGGTAACGATCTCTTTGCGCTGATGCTTGATCCGCATATGCAATATTCCTGCGGTTACTGGAAAGATGCAACCACATTAAACGATGCGCAAAATGCCAAATTAAAAATGATCTGCGAGAAGCTGCAGCTTAAACCGGGTATGCGTTTACTCGATATCGGTTGTGGCTGGGGCGGGCTGGCGGAATATGCGGCGCGTCATTATGGCGTGGCAGTAGAAGGCGTTACCATTTCCAAAGAGCAGCAGAAAATGGCGCAGCAGCGCTGTGAAGGGTTGGACGTTAACATTCTGCTGCAGGATTATCGCGATCTTAATAAACACTACGATCGCATTGTCTCCGTGGGGATGTTTGAACATGTCGGGCCGAAAAACTACGACACCTATTTCAGTATCGCCGACCGTTGTTTAAAACCAGACGGACTGTTCCTGCTGCATACCATTGGTAGCAATAAAAAAGGGATGAGCGTCGATCCGTGGATCAATAAATACATTTTCCCAAATGGCTGCTTACCGGCGATTTCCCATATTGCCGAGGCCAGCGAATCACGGTTTGTGATGGAAGACTGGCATAACTTCGGCAGCGATTACGATAAAACGCTGATGGCCTGGCATGAGCGCTTTAATCAGGCATGGCCGGAGCTGTCATCACGTTATTCAGCCACCTTCAGAAGAATGTTTAATTACTATTTATGCGCGTGCGCAGGGGCTTTCCGCGCCAGAGATATTGAGCTTTGGCAGGTGCTGTTTAGCCGCGGCGTAGAGGGCGGGATCCGCGTTTATCGTTAACGTCCGCCGGATGGCTGTGTTGCCTTATCCGGCCTACAAAGCTTTGCACTCGTAGGCCTGATAAGCGCAGCGCATCAGGCACTTATGGCTTATCCCAGTTCACTCTCTGCCAGCGCTTTAAACACCATCGCTACGGCGTGCGCGCCGGGGTCCATATTTCCGAGCAGGCTTTCGCTGCTGAGATACGATGCGCGACCGGCATTGGCTTTGCTAGACAAACAGGTTCGTTCGGCTCCCGCTTGCGCGGCGTCGAATGCGGCCTGCAGATTTTGCGGCTGCGTGAGCAGCGAAGCCAGGGCCGGTTGCAGCGCATCTATCATGGTGCGATCGCCTTCATCTGCGCCGCCGTAGAACTTCATCTGCGCCAGTCCCGTATTCAGGGATTCGGCAACGCTAGCTCCCTGTTCCAGTTTCTGCCCTGCGGCGGTAAAGAAAATAGACATCAGTACACCGCTGGAACCGCCCATCACCACGGTCAGACGTTCGCCAATCAGCGCGAACAGCGTGGCAAGGTTATCCAGCGGCAACTGCTGGCGATGCAACAGACTGGCAATTTCACGCGCGCCAGCGGCAAAGGTCGAACCGGTATCGCCATCGCCGACTTTGGCGTCCAGCGCATTAAGATGAGTCTCCAGATCGGAAAGGGTTGTGGTGACAAGTTCCACAATCCCGGCCACCAGGGCGTTCGCCGAAGGCTGGAATTCCACGCGTGCGCTACGCTGAGATGACGGTACACAACTGATTTCACGCGGCGGGACCGGCGTCGGCCAGTTGCTGGTTTCCACCTCGGTGAGTAGCGCTTTTTCGATGCTCTCTTCCAGCACGATGGCCGTCAGTGAAAAGCCTTTCATATCCAGCGCGGTGACCAGTGAGGCCGGGCCAATCAGCCAGTCGATACGTGGGTGCAGCGGGCTGCTGGCCAGTTCGCGGGTAATGATGGCCATTTCGGCAACGGAAACGCCGCCAAGATTGTTAACCATCACCGCCAGACGGCCGGTTTCAGGCAGGGCTGCCATCAGTTTATCCACCATCAGGTTCACCACCTGCGCACTGTTCTGGGTGTCGATAACCGATGCGCCTGGTTCGCCGTGAATGCCCATGCCCAGTTCCGCGTGGCCCGGATGATGACGCGGAGCGGCGTCGGCTTCTTGCGGCAGATGACAGCTGGAAAGCGCAACGCCCAGGCTGAAGGTGTTATTGGCCGCGTACTGCGCTTCACGCAGGACAGTGGCGAGGTTGTAGCCGCGTTCGGCAAAATAGCCTGCGATTTTATGCACCAGGATGGTTCCCGCAATGCCGCGTGGGTGTTTGTTATCAGGCAGGGAGATGTCGTCGCCAACAATCAGCATTTCAACGTTGTAACCAAGGCGACGGGCTTTCTCGGCGGCGAGACCGAAATTAAGACGGTCACCGGTGTAATTTTTCACGATCAATAAACAGCCCGCCTCACCGGTTACCGCCTGGATGGCGGTCAGTACCGCATCCACGCTCGGGGAAGCGAAAACGTCGCCGCAAACCGCAGCGGTTAGCATACCTTTACCGATAAACCCAACGTGCGCGGGTTCGTGCCCTGAACCACCGCCGGAAATTACCGCCACGTTATTTTTGTTGAGGTCACGACGGACCACGATGCGAATGGCCGGATCGCTTTCCAGACGCGCCAGGTTATTCCACGGGCTGGCGATAATCGTACCGTCGATGACGTCGCTCACGAGATGGGTGCGTTGATTAAAAAAGAATTGAGACATAACGGCTCCTTGAGGTTGAGTGTAAGACAAACCCCCGGAAGCATGGTCATGGTACGGAGGCGATAGAGAGATTCTGGCGAAGTCAGCGCGGAAAAAAACAACGTTAAAATGAGTTTCATTACGGAACGTTGTCATTGTTTTTTGTTTCGTAATGAAACCGAAAAGAACGAAGAACGATCACAATGCGAGATCGCTCGACTTTTTTCTCTCGCGATGAATGCAGCTGATACGGCACTGTCAGCTTTTTTTTTGCCGGTTTTTTGGCAAGTGAGTAGGTAAAAAGAAAGTGAGATTCGTCTGTGCCGGAGATTTGGTGGCAAATGAGCGGATCGGGATCGCAAACCTTATCATTTTTGTGGATAAGCGTTCCAATATGGAACGTACTCCGTTTTTATCTGTTTCATATCAGAACAAAAAGACGAAAGATTTTTTTGTGCACGCCTCGCCATACAGTTATTGCATCGCTCCGGTACCTCCCGTTTTCGCCGTCTGCATCAGGCCAAACAGGTTAACGCCAGGGCTCACCATGTAAAAACATGTACTTATTTGAGGATGAAAGGAATGCTAAAAGTTATTCAATCTCCAGCCAAATATCTCCAGGGTCCTGACGCTTCCACCTTGTTTGGTCAATACGCTAAAAATCTGGCGGACAGCTTTTTTGTGATTGCGGATGACTTCGTGATGAAGCTGGCGGGAGAGAAAGTACTCAACGGCCTGCACAGCCACGACATTAGCTGCCATGCGGAACGCTTTAACGGTGAATGTAGCCATGTTGAAATTAATCGACTGATTGCCATTCTGAAACAGCACGGTTGTCGCGGCGTGGTTGGGATTGGCGGCGGGAAAACGCTGGATACCGCCAAAGCGATTGGTTACTACCAGAAGCTGCCGGTGGTGGTGATCCCGACTATCGCGTCTACCGATGCGCCAACCAGCGCGCTGTCCGTTATCTATACCGAAGCCGGTGAGTTTGAAGAGTATCTGATCTACCCGAAAAACCCGGATATGGTGGTGATGGACACTGCGATCATTGCCAAAGCGCCGGTACGTCTGCTGGTGGCCGGGATGGGCGATGCGCTCTCGACCTGGTTTGAAGCGAAAGCCTGTTATGACGCCAGAGCGACCAGCATGGCGGGCGGACAGTCCACCGTGGCGGCGCTGAGCCTGGCGCGCTTGTGCTATGATACCCTGCTGGCGGAAGGCGAGAAGGCACGCTTTGCTGCGCAGGCTGGCGTGGTGACCGATGCGCTGGAGCGTATTGTCGAAGCTAACACTTACCTCAGCGGCATCGGCTTTGAAAGCAGCGGTCTTGCAGGGGCGCATGCGATCCACAACGGCTTTACGATTCTGGAAGAGTGCCACCATTTGTACCACGGTGAAAAAGTCGCCTTTGGTACGCTGGCGCAACTGGTGCTGCAAAACAGCCCGATGGAAGAGATCGAAACCGTGCTGAATTTCTGTCAGAAAGTAGGCCTGCCGGTAACGTTAGCGGAAATGGGCGTGAAAGAAGACGTTGACGGCAAGATCATGGCCGTGGCGAAAGCGACCTGCGCAGAAGGTGAAACCATCCACAATATGCCGTTCCCGGTAACGCCTGAAAGCGTACATGCCGCTATCTTGACGGCAGATCTGCTGGGACAGCAGTGGTTGGCGCGTTAATCAGTCGTCGGTAGGTTGTTATCCGGCATCTTCTCCCCCTCTGACAGTTTCTGCCGGAGGGGTTGTCTATGGTTAAACAGCGGAAAGGGATATGACGGCGCACACGCATAGCATCGGGAAGGAAGTCTCTTCAGTCATTGCCCAGTCATGGCATCGTTGCAGCAAGTTTATGCAGCGGGAAACCTGGCAGGCGCCGCATCAGGCGCAGGGACTGACCTTTGAGTCGATTTGTCGTCGCAAGACGGCGTTGCTGACGATTGCTCAGGCTGCGCTGGAAGATGCCTGGGAGTTTATGGACGGCCGCCCGTGCGCGCTGCTGATTCTGGATGAATCAGCCTGTATTCTCAGCCGTTGCGGCGATCCGCAGACGGTAGAACAGCTGGCGGAGCTTGGGTTTCGTGACGGCAGCTACTGTGCAGAAAGCATCATTGGCAGTTGTGCCCTGTCGCTGGCGACGATGCCGGGCCAGCCGACAAAAACCTCTGGCGAGCAGCATTTTAAACAGGCGCTGCATCCGTGGTCGTTCTGCTCGACGCCGGTCTTCGATAACCATGGTCGACTGTTCGGCTCCATTTCGCTGTGTTGTCTGGTGGAGCATGAGTGCGTTTCTGATTTATCCCTGACGCTGGCGATTGCCAGAGAAGTCGGCAACTCTTTGCTGACCGACAGCCTGCTGGCTGAATCCAACCGCCATCTGAACCAGATGTACGGGCTGCTGGAGAGTATGGATGATGGTGTGATGGCCTGGAACGAACAGGGCGTATTGCAGTTCCTCAATGCACGAGCGGCGCTGCTTTTGCATCTCGATGCGCAGGCCAGTCAGGGGAAAAACATTCACGATCTGCTCAATCTCCCCATGCTGCTGCGCCGGGCGATCAAACATGCCCGCGGTCTGAATCACGTCGAAGTTACCTTTGAAAGCCAGCATCAGTTTGTTGATGCCGTCATTACCCTGAAGCCGATTGTTGAGGAGCAGGGCAACAGCTTTATTCTGCTACTGCATCCGGTGGAACAAATGCGCCAGCTGATGACCAGCCAGCTCGGCAAGGTGAGCCACACCTTTGAGCAGATGTCGACTGACGATCCGGAAACCCGCCGCTTGATCCATTTTGGACGCCAGGCAGCGAGGGGGAGTTTCCCGATCTTGCTGTGCGGGGAAGAGGGTGTTGGTAAAGAGCTGCTGAGTCAGGCCATCCACAATGAAAGCGAGCGCGCCAGCGGGCCGTATATCGCCGTGAACTGTCAGCTGTATGCCAACAGCGTACTGGGGCAGGATTTTATGGGCAGTGCGCCCACCGACGATGAAAATGGCCGGTTGAGCCGTCTTGAACTGGCGAACGGCGGCACGCTGTTTCTGGAAAAAATTGAATATCTGGCGCCGGAGCTGCAATCCGCGCTGTTACAGGTGATCAAGCAGGGGGTATTAACCCGCCTGGATGCCCGTCGGCTGATTCCGGTGGATGTCAAAGTGATCGCCACTACCACGGTTGATCTCGCCAATCTGGTGGAGCAAAACCGCTTTAGCCGTCAGCTGTATTATGCGCTGCATTCTTTTGAGATAGTGATCCCACCGCTGCGGGCGCGGCGCAGTAGTATTCCCTCGCTGATTTTTACGCGGCTGAATAGCCTGAAAAAACGCTTTTCATACAGTTTGAAGATCGACGACGACGCGCTGGCGCAACTGGTGGCTTATTCGTGGCCGGGCAATGACTTTGAGCTGAACAGCATTATCGAAAACATCGCCATCAGCAGTGATAACGGCCATATTCGGCTGAGCAATCTACCGGATTATTTGTTTGCCGAACGTCCGGGTCTGGAGACGGCGTCTTCACTGCTGCCTGCTAGTCTGACGTTTACCGCTATTGAAAAAGAGGCGATTATCCATGCTGCCCGCGTCACCAGCGGGCGCGTGCAGGAGATGTCGCAACTGTTGAATATCGGTCGCACTACCTTGTGGCGCAAGATGAAGCAGTACGACATTGATGCCAGCCAGTTTAAGCGCAAGCATCTGGACTAGTTTCTTCAATTCTCGCCATCGAGAACAGCGCGTCTGACAGTCGGTTGATATAACGCCTGGGTTCATCGCGTAACGTTAGCGATCTGCTCATCGCGATGAGGACCCGCTCCAGTCGGCGCGTCAGGGTTCGCGCAACGTGTAGCTGTGCCGATGCGAGATTTTTCCCCGGAATAACAAACTCTTTGAGCGGGCCGCTTTGCGCCATATTGCGGTCAATAAGCTGCTCCAGCGCCTGAGTATCCTCTTCACCAATACGCTGTTGTAAGCGAGCGAGTCCTTTCTCATCGCTGGCGAGTTCCGCACCCAGAACAAACAGCATTTTCTGTATGGCGTGCAGATCCTGGCGTAGCCCGGCCTGACGCGTGCTGGCATAGCAGACGCCAAGTTGGGAAATCAGTTCATCCACCGTACCATAGGCCTCAACGCGGATGTCGTCTTTGTCGATACGGCTGCCGCCAAACAGTGCGGTCGTGCCTTTATCGCCGGTTCGGGTGTAGATGCGGTACATTTATTTTATCTCGCTGAAGGGAAGCACTTTGACCAGTTGACCAGCATTAGCACCGAGGACGCGGAGCCGGGCTGCACCGGCGCGGATATGACCACGGATCAGCGCCCGATCCTCGGGCAACTGGGCGTGGGTTAACGCAATATCACCCGTGGCGTTAAGACCCAGACCGACACGTAGCGTTGAGCTTTTGGCCGCAAGTTTGCTTAGTGCCAGCGCGCAGTCATGCTCGTCGCAACAGATTGCCCGGCAAGGGACACCTTGCTCTTCCAGTCCCCAGCACAGCTCATCAAGCACGCGAGTATCCTGCCAGCGCGAGTGATAAAACAGATGTACGCCCGGTGATGAAAGTGACATTGCGCCCCCTGTACTATCAGAATGCCTGACGGAAGATCTCGGCAATTTCTTTCTCGTTCCCTTTGCGCGGGTTAGAGAAGGCGTTGCCGTCCTTCAGCGCCATTTCCGCCATGTACGGGAAATCGGCTTCTTTGACACCCAGATCGCGCAGATGCTGCGGAATGCCGATGTCAGCAGAGAGACGAGCAATGGCGTGAATGGCCAGTTCTGCGGCATCCATGGTGGAAAGTCCGTCAGTGTTTTCGCCCATAAACTCTGCAATATCGGCAAATTTTTCCGGGTTAGCGATCAGGTTATAGCGCGCCACGTGCGGCAGCAGTACGGCATTCGCCACGCCGTGCGGCATGTCGTACAGACCGCCAAGCTGATGCGCCATCGCGTGAACGTAGCCGAGGTTGGCGTTGTTGAAAGCCATACCTGCCAGCAGGGAGGCGTAGGCCATGTTCTCGCGAGCTTTCAGGTTGCTGCCCAGCGCTACGGCCTGACGCAAGTTGCGTGCGATCAGGCGAATAGCCTGAATAGCGGCAGCGTCGGTGACCGGGTTGGCATCTTTGGAAATATAGGCTTCCACGGCGTGGGTCAGGGCGTCCATACCCGTCGCGGCGGTCAGCGGGGCGGGTTTGCCGAGCATCAGCAGCGGATCGTTAATGGAGACCGACGGCAGGTTACGCCAGCTGACAATCACAAACTTCACTTTGGTCTTGGTATTGGTCAGCACGCAGTGGCGGGTGACTTCGCTGGCGGTACCGGCAGTGGTATTTACCGCAACGATCGGCGGCAGCGGGTTGGTCAGGGTTTCAATCCCGGCATAGCTGTAGAGATCGCCTTCGTGAGTTGCTGCGATACCGATGCCTTTACCGCAGTCATGCGGGCTACCGCCACCGACGGTAACGATGATATCGCAATGCTCTTTGCGAAAGACTTCCAGACCGTCACGCACGTTGGTGTCTTTGGGGTTAGGTTCAACGCCATCAAAAACCACCACGTCAATGCCCGCTTCACGTAAATGGGCGAGGGTTTTATCTACCGCGCCGTCTTTAATGGCCCGCAGACCTTTATCAGTAACCAGCAGCGCTTTTTTACCGCCTAACAGTTTGCAGCGTTCGCCGACAACGGAAATAGCATTGGGGCCAAAGAAGTTCACATTTGGCACCAGGTAATCAAACATACGATAGCTCATAATATACCTTCTTAGATTTAAATTATAATTCAGAGAAACAATTCAGTGCGGTTTCTGCTAATAATCTGTCTTGTTCAACGGTGCCGCCGCTAACGCCAACGGCACCAATTAATTTACCGTTTAATATGACAGGTAAACCGCCGCCGAAAATAACAATGCGCTGTTGGTTGGTAAGCTGCAAACCATATAGCGAAGCACCAGGTTGTACCGCATCGGTAATTTCATGGGTACCCTGGCGCAGGCAGCAGGCGGTATACGCTTTATTAAGAGAGATATCACAGCTGGTGACAAACGCATCGTCCATGCGTTGCATTAGCAGCGTATTCCCACCGCGATCCACCACGGAAAAGACCACCGGAACGCTGATCTCAAGCGCTTTAGCCTCAACGGCCTGTGCCATTTTTTTTGCAGCCGCCAGCGTAATGGTGGCAATTTGTTGGCTCTTATTCACAGTTTCTCCTGAAAATGTTGTAGGGCTGAGGTCACGAAACATATCGCGCAACAGCTATTTTTATCATTGGCTTTACCTTATTTTCTCGCCGCACGTTATTAAGTCAATAGGGCGAAAATTTCAAAGATATTAAAATCACCTTCCCGGTTTTGCGTTTATTGATAATGATCATTTAACCTCGTCACAATTCACGATGGATATTCCTGAATTGCGTTTCAATATGAAACGATGCGTTTTTATTAGGTACCAAATTGGAACGAAATTAATTTTATTTTTTTATTGTTCTGCTCATTTAGAGTTCGACCATTGCTGATGAAAGGCGAATGACGGGTGTTGTGTCCCCGGCAATGCGGCCCGGCGTCCCTATTTTTTATCTTTTGAGTCAATAAATCATGAGAAGATCAAAACGATTCGAAGTACTTGCGAAGCGGCCTGTAAATCAGGATGGGCTGATTGGCGAATGGCCTGAAGAGGGGCTGATCGCCATGGAAAGCCCCTACGATCCAGCGTCGTCGGTGAAGGTGGAAAATGGTCGTATTGTTGAGCTGGACGGTAAGAGCCGCGCCGAGTTCGACATGATCGACCGTTTCATTGCCGACTACGCCATTAACGTGGCTGAGGCCGAGCACGCCATGCAGCTCGACGCGCTGGAGATCGCCAGAATGCTGGTGGATATCCACGTCAGTCGGGAAGAGATTATTGCCATTACCACTGCCATCACCCCGGCGAAAGCGGTGGAAGTGATGGCGCAAATGAACGTGGTGGAGATGATGATGGCGCTGCAAAAAATGCGTGCCAGACGCACGCCCTCCAACCAGTGCCACGTGACCAACCTGAAAGATAACCCGGTACAGATTGCCGCCGACGCTGCTGAAGCGGGGATTCGTGGTTTTTCCGAGCAGGAAACGACGGTCGGGATCGCCCGCTATGCGCCGTTTAACGCTCTTGCGCTGTTGGTCGGTTCTCAGTGTGGTCGCCCTGGCGTACTGACGCAATGTTCTGTTGAAGAGGCCACGGAGCTGGAGCTTGGCATGCGTGGGCTAACCAGTTATGCCGAAACTGTGTCGGTGTATGGCACAGAATCGGTGTTTACCGACGGTGATGACACGCCGTGGTCCAAAGCGTTTCTCGCCTCGGCTTATGCATCGCGTGGCCTGAAGATGCGCTACACCTCCGGCACTGGCTCGGAAGCGCTGATGGGCTATTCCGAAAGTAAATCGATGCTATATCTGGAGTCGCGCTGCATTTTTATCACTAAAGGCGCGGGCGTACAGGGGCTGCAAAACGGTGCGGTCAGCTGCATCGGCATGACCGGCGCTGTGCCTTCGGGGATCCGCGCGGTGCTGGCGGAAAACCTGATTGCCTCAATGCTCGACCTTGAAGTGGCCTCCGCCAATGACCAGACCTTTTCTCATTCCGATATTCGCCGTACTGCCCGCACCCTGATGCAGATGCTGCCGGGTACCGATTTTATTTTCTCTGGTTACAGCGCGGTACCCAACTACGACAACATGTTTGCCGGGTCGAACTTCGACGCTGAAGACTTCGATGATTACAACATCCTGCAACGCGATCTGATGGTTGACGGCGGTCTGCGTCCGGTGACTGAAGAAGAAACTATCGCTATACGCAATAAGGCTGCACGCGCCATTCAGGCGGTGTTCCGCGAACTGGGCTTGCCGCTGATTAGCGATGAAGAAGTGGAAGCCGCTACTTATGCTCATGGCAGCAAAGATATGCCTGCGCGCAATGTAGTGGAGGATCTGGCGGCCGTGGAAGAGATGATGAAGCGTAATATCACCGGGCTGGATATCGTCGGCGCGTTGAGTTGCAGCGGTTTTGAAGATATCGCCAGCAATATCCTCAATATGCTGAGACAGCGTGTTACTGGTGATTACCTGCAAACGTCGGCCATTCTGGATCGCCAGTTCGACGTCGTCAGCGCCGTCAACGACATCAATGATTATCAGGGACCTGGTACCGGCTATCGCATCAGTGCCGAACGCTGGGCGGAAATTAAAAATATTGCGGGCGTGGTTCAGCCCGGCTCGATCGAATAAGGCGGAACACTGTGGAATGCACAACTGAACGTAAGCCGGTTTTCACCTTACAAGTGAGCGAAGGCGAGGCGGCTAACGCGGATGAACGCGTGGATGAAGTGGTGATTGGCGTCGGCCCGGCCTTTGGCAAGCACCAGCATAAAACCCTGATTGATATGCCTCACAACGCGATTCTGAAAGAGCTGGTTGCTGGCATCGAAGAAGAGGGATTACATGCGCGGGTAGTAAGGATCCTGCGCACCTCGGATGTTTCTTTTATGGCATGGGATGCGGCAAACCTCAGCGGCTCAGGCATCGGGATTGGCATCCAGTCGAAAGGAACCACGGTGATTCATCAGCGCGATCTGCTGCCGTTAAGCAACCTCGAGCTGTTCTCTCAAGCTCCGCTGCTGACGCTGGAAACCTATCGTCAGATTGGTAAAAACGCCGCGCGATATGCACGCAAAGAGTCGCCTTCGCCGGTGCCAGTGGTCAATGACCAGATGGTGCGCCCTAAATTTATGGCCAAGGCCGCGCTGTTTCATATCAAAGAAACCAAACACGTGGTGCAGGATGCTGCGCCTGTCACGTTGCATATTGCACTGGTAAGGGAATGACCATGAACGACAACATCATGACTGCGCAGGATTACCCATTAGCGACCCGCTGTCCGGAGAAAATCCAGACGCCTACCGGCAAGCCGCTAACCGACATTACTCTTGAGAATGTGCTGGCGGGCCGCGTAGGACCACAGGATGTGCGTATTTCTCAGCAAACGCTGGAGTACCAGGCGCAGATTGCCGAGCAGATGCAGCGTCATGCCGTGGCGCGCAATTTTCGTCGTGCGGCTGAGCTGATTGCGATTCCGGATGCCCGCATTCTGGAGGTCTACAACGCGCTGCGGCCGTTTCGTTCTTCGTTCGCCGAGTTGCAGGCCATTGCCGATGAACTGGAACACACATGGCATGCCACGGTGAACGCCGGGTTTGTCCGCGAATCGGCAGAGGTATACCAGCAGAGAAATAAGCTGCGTAAAGGCAGCCAGTGACGGAGGCAGCATGCCGTTAATTGCAGGGATCGATATCGGCAACGCCACCACCGAAGTGGCGTTGGCGCAGGATGGCCGGTTTATCGGCAGCGGGATTGTCGCCACGACCGGTATGAAAGGCACGCGGGATAATATCGCCGGGGTAGTCGCGTCCCTGCAGCAGGCGCTGAATAACACGCCGTGGTCGCTGCAGGACGTAGCAAAAATTTGCATCAACGAGGCCGCACCGGTGATTGGCGATGTGGCGATGGAAACCATCACTGAAACCATCATTACCGAATCGACGATGATTGGTCATAACCCGCAAACGCCCGGTGGCGTTGGCGTGGGTATGGGAACCACCATCGCCGTGGAGAAGTTGGCGGCGTTGAGCGAGGATCGATTTGCCCAGGGCTGGATCCCGTTGGTAGGTGAGGAGATGGATTTCTTTGAGGCGGTTTGGTTTATCAATGAAGCGCTGGATCGCGGCGTCAATGTGGTGGCGGCCATCCTGAAAAAAGATGATGGGGTGCTGGTGAATAATCGCCTGCATCGGCCAATGCCGGTGGTTGATGAAGTCACTCTGCTGGAGAAGGTGCCGGAAGGTGTGCTGGCGGCGGTGGAAGTGGCGGCCCCGGGACAGGTGGTACGGGTGCTGTCGAACCCTTACGGCATTGCGACCTTCTTTGCCCTGACGCCCGAGGAAACGCAAACTATCGTCCCCATCGCCAGAGCGCTGATTGGCAACCGTTCCGCCGTGGTGCTGAAAACCCCGCAGGGCGATGTGCAATCAAGAGTGATCCCGGCGGGTAAGATCTTTATCCGTGGTGAAAAGCGTGGCGGTGAAGCCGACGTAGCGCAAGGCGCGCAGGCCATTATGCAGGCGATGAGCGCCTGCGCGCCCGTGCGCGATATTGCCGGGGAAGCTGGTACGCACGCAGGCGGCATGCTGGAGCGGGTGCGAAAGGTGATGGCCTCGCTGACCGGTCATGACATGAACACGGTGCATATTCAGGATCTGTTGGCGGTCGATACATTTATTCCGCGTAAGGTGCAGGGCGGCATCGCCGGAGAGTGTTCAATGGAGAACGCCGTGGGCATTGCGGCGATGGTGAAAGCCGATCGCTTACAGATGCAGGCCATCGCCAGTGAGCTGAGTGCCCGGTTAAACACGCCGGTTGAAGTTGGTGGCGTGGAGGCTAACATGGCTGTAGCGGGGGCGTTAACAACACCTGGATGCGCTGCGCCGCTGGCAATCCTCGATTTAGGCGCAGGATCTACCGATGCAGCCGTCATCAATAGCGATGGCATAGTGAAAGCGGTACATCTGGCCGGGGCGGGGAATATGGTCAGCCTGTTGATTCAAACAGAGCTGGGCTTAAGCGATGCATTTCTGGCGGAGGAAATTAAAAAATACCCGCTGGCAAAAGTGGAGAGCCTGTTCAGCATTCGCCATGAGAACGGCGCGGTAGAGTTTTTCCGCGAACCGCTCAGCCCGTCGGTGTTTGCCAAAGTTGTGTATTTGAAAGAGGGCGAGCTGATCCCGGTAGATAACCAGACCTCGCTGGAAAAAATACGTCTGGTGCGCCGACAGGCCAAAGAGAAGGTTTTTGTGACCAACTGCCTGCGCGCGTTACGCCTGGTGTCACCCGGTGGATCTATTCGCGATATGACTTTTGTGGTGCTGGTAGGCGGTTCTTCGCTGGATTTCGAAATCCCGCAGATGATCACCGATGCGCTGGCGCATTACGGCGTTGTCGCCGGGCAGGGCAATATTCGAGGTACCGAAGGGCCGCGTAATGCGGTGGCAACCGGACTGGTTTTAGCCGGAGATGCAAAAAAATAGCGCAGAAAACAGCCGCGCAAGCGTTTAGCTGCGGGGTAAGTCAAATAAAGGCGATGTTCTCTTTGATATCCCGACGGAGTTGGGTACATAGTATAAATGTGTCTCTCACGTGGTTAATTTTAAGGATAAGAGCATGCCAACAGCAATTGAGAAAGCATTGGATTTTATTGGTGGTATGAACACTTCGGCGTCAGTACCCCATTCAATGGATGAAAGCACCGCTAAGGGAATCTTAAAGTATTTGCATGACTTAGGTGTGCCAGCGAGTCCGGAAGTTGTGATGGCACGGGGTGAGCAGGAGGGATGGAATCCCGAGTTCACGAAAAAAGTGGCCGGATGGGCAGAAAAAGTTGCCTCCGGTAACCGCATCCTTATCAAGAACCCAGAGTATTTTTCAACCTATATGCAGGAGCAGCTCAAAGAACTCGTGTGAGCTGACTATCGAATCAAACTCTAACGGACGTTTCCATCTCGGGATGGCGGCGTCCAAATGGAATGCCAGCGATATGGGCTGGCGTATCGCGTGATATATCCTTATTCCCACGCCATCCCCCGCTACGCATTCAGAGCCATCCAATTATTGGCTTTGCCAACAATTGCATATATTTCCAATAACAAAAAGGACCTGCGATTTCTCGCAAGTCCTTGAAATTTGGTGGCCCCTGCTGGACTTGAACCAGCGACCAAGCGATTATGAGTCGCCTGCTCTAACCACTGAGCTAAGGGGCCGTGGCGGTGGATTATAAAGTAACTCCGCGTTGCAATCCAGACATAAGCGTACGGATGCTGTTTTTATAAACAATGTATTTTCAGTCCGTTATACTTGTTCCTCTGATGTATTGTTCGGAGTAATTATGGTTAAGGACATACTGGCACCGGGGCTGCGGGTGGTATTTTGCGGCATCAATCCGGGGCTCTCTTCTGCGGGTACAGGATTTCCCTTTGCACACCCCGCTAATCGCTTCTGGAAGGTTATCTATCAGGCGGGGTTCACCGATCGCCAGCTTAAACCTGAAGAGGCACAGCATCTGCTGGATTTCCGCTGCGGCGTGACTAAGTTTGTCGACAGACCAACGGTACAAGCCAATGAAGTGAAGCTACAAGAGATGCGTAGCGGAGGTCGTCTGCTTATTGAGAAAATAGAAGAGTATCAGCCAGCCGCGCTCGCTATCCTCGGGAAGCAGGCATTTGAGCAGGGGCTTAGCCAGCGTGGGGCGCAGTGGGGAAAACAGACGCTGACCATTGGCGCGACGCAAATATGGGTATTGCCGAATCCCAGCGGGTTAAGCCGGATCACGCTGGATAAACTGGTAGAGGCGTATCGGGAAGTGAATGTGGCGTTGAAGGCGCGCGGCCTGTAACTGCCGGAGCCTTAGGCTCCGGCGTCACTGTCAGAACTCGAAGCGTGCGCCCATGTTGTAGCGGCGTCCTTCCAGGATGGAAGACTGGTTATAGGACGTTTTGTAGATTGGGTTCACGTCGAACAGGTTATAAACCCCCGCCATCAATGTGATGCTCTTGTTGAGATGGTAGCGTGCCCCTAAATCGACCAGCGCATAGGCGTCGGTTGACGTTGATTTGCCGATGTCAGGCGTATTGCTGCGCCAGCTGGCTTTGCTCCACAGTTCAAGATCGTTAAGTGCATTCCATGTCAGAGACAGGTTGGCCATGCTCGTCGGGAACTCGTTCAGTGCCTCTCCCTTGTACTGACCACTCTTTTGCTCGCTGTGGGTATAGGTGTAGTTCGCGTTCGCTTTCAGCGCGGTAGTGACCTGCCAGTCGCCGTTCAGCTCCAGGCCATAGATTTCCGCGTCGCTGACGTTGAAATACTGCGAGACTTCTTCCGCTTCATACCCGTTGTAAATGCACTTCTGCGTGGCCGTTGCGGTACAGATGGTGTAGTCGCTGATCTTGTCCTTGAATTTGGTGAAGAACACGGTTGCATCCAGTGCCAGTGTGTCCTGTTGCCAGTAGACGCCCAGCTCGGTGTTGACGCTCTGCTCAGGTTTCAGGTCATCGTTACCGATCCCAATGAAGGAATACGGATACGAACCGTAGACGCTGGTGAAACCTTCATTGTTCTCACGCAGGTCCGGTTTTTTATAGCCCGCCGATACGCCGCCCTTCAGCGCCCAGTTTTCGTCAATCGTCCAGTTACCGTAGAGTTTTGGCGTGACGTGGTAGCCAAAGTAGCTGTCGTGATCGAGACGCGCCGAGGTGGTGAGGGTGAAGTCCGGAACCATCATCCAGGCATCTTCCGCGAAGATGGCCCAGCCGTCACGGGTGATCTTGCTGACTGGCGTTATGCCCGGCACTTCTTTGTTTTCGATGCCGAAAGTGTCGTCCAGCTCATTACGGGTGAAGTTGATCCCCAGCGTCAACTTGTGGTCGCCCAGCGTAAAGGTGTTCGCGCTGTTGGCTTCATAGTTTTTCTGCTTAATGAACTGCGAACTCATGCCCGGCACACGATACTCGGTTTTAGCGTTTTCGTAGCTGATGAAGTTCTTCACTTCCAGCAGATCGTCGCCGTACCAGGCATGCTGCGCAAGTGAAGCGGCATCGCGGTCAAAGTCCCATTGCCAGGCTTTATCATTGTGTGATTTTACCTGATGCCCTTTGACGACGTTCAAATCCCAAAGTTGGGTGTCGGTCGGCGACATGTTGATGGTGGCATCCAGATTGCCAGCCTGGTGCTTCACAAAGCGCTCATCGGAGATGCTGTCGTCATCACGGCGATCAAGATAATCCGCCGCTACGCTCACCCCGAGCTTGCTGGGGATAATTGGCCCCATCAGGAAGACATTAGTCTGGTTGGTGTTACCGTACTCGCTCTTCTCTTGCAGGAAGTAGTTATCTTCCAGCACACCCGTCCATTTATCGAGGTTGTAGCCTTTTTTGGTGATGACGTTGACCACGCCGCCAATGGAGTCAGAGCCATACAGTGAGGACATCGGTCCGCGAATCACCTCTATTCGCTCGATAGCGGCAAGCGGCGGTAAAAAAGCAGCCTCTGTCCCGATATGGTGTCCGTAAGGACGCGATTCGCGGGTGCCTTGTTTGATGCCGTTGACCATGTAGGAGGTATAGGTCGAGTCCATTCCGCGCATCTGCACATCGCCTGTGGCAAGGCTACCGTTGCCATTACCCACCAATACGCCGGGCATCTCGCGAAGGGCTTCGGTGACGTTCTGGTTAGAGCGGGTGTTCAGTTCTTTCTCGCCGACGACGGAGATGGTCGCCGGTGCCTCACGGCGTTCCTGTGCGAAACCGGTGGCGGTGACCACCAGTTGATCTTCATTATCTAGTGTGGTTTCTTCGGCGAAAACGGTCGCCGGGAGGCTGGCAAGGGCGAGCGAAATCGCCAGCGCGGTACGAGTCTGGTTAATCACAACGCATTCCTCAGAACTGGGTTAAATCGAGCTTGAGTACATAGTCAGCCTTGTTGGCTTTTTCATCCTGCTTCACGCTAACGAAGAGCGTTTTGCTGTCAGGAGAAAGCACCATGCTGTTTGGCATTGCTGCCGTTTTGATGGTGTGCTTCAGGCTGTAAGTGTTGGCATCGATAACGCTAATCTGACGGGCATTGCGATGGGTAACATACACTTCGTTGCGGGCAGGGTTATAGACCGCAGCGATAGAGTTTGGCGTGGGAACGCGGTGAACAATTTTACCGCTGTCCAGTTGGACTACCAGCACGTCGGCGGTGTTGGTATCGGCGATAAATCCGATGCCTTTGGCCGTGTTCAACGCGATGTTCAGGAAGTAATGCTTCGGCTCGGAGGGGTCAACCTTCACACGCGACAGAACCTGCGACGTTTTGCCATCCAGGGTAACCAGTTCGCCTTTGCCAGTGACGGCGTAAACTTTATCGCCAGCTTCATCAACGGCGAAACCGACCGGATCCATCCCTTTGAGAGCGTGTAATAGTTTCTGGTTATGCGTGTCGACAACCCACAGCACACCTTTATTTTCACTGCCAATACCGGAGACATACAGACGGTGGTGCTTCTTGTCGAGCACCACTTCACGAACGTGGGCTTTATTTTCTTCGTCTGCAAGCTGAAGCATTTTCACTTCTTTATGGGTGCGGGTATCCAGCAGGGTCAGTGAGCCATCCAGCGCATTACCTAGCCAGAGAATGTGGTTAGGTTCATCCAGTGAGACCGCAAAAGGACGGCGTTCGGTGGCGATCCGCTCATCGACTTTTAATGATTCAGTTGAAAACAGGAACACTTCACCGGCGGTTTTATCTTTGTCGAAAGAGGGGGCAGAGGCTGCATAGATAGCCTGTTGTCCGGCGTCATAAGCCAGTTCGTAAACGCCATGACCAAGCGTCTGAGAGGCGAACTGATCCTCAGTAAAGTCTTTTGCCAGGGCTGAACCGGTATAAAGTGCCAGTGAAATCGCAAGCGCGCAGAGGGACTGATTTTTTAATGTTTTTAAATTCATGTCATTTTTCTTTACAGTTGTTTACGAAAAGAAAATGATAATGAAAATAAATATCATTTACAATTGCGTGTATAGGCAATGCCCCCTACCAATTTTTGTACACTGCGGAAAATCCCAAAAAAAAAAGCTCCCCGGAGGGAGCTTCTTAATAACAGAAACGATTAATCGTCGAGGAAGCTACGCAGTACTTCAGAGCGGCTCGGGTGGCGCAGTTTACGCAGCGCTTTCGCTTCGATCTGACGGATACGTTCGCGGGTAACGTCGAACTGTTTACCGACTTCTTCCAGCGTGTGGTCGGTGTTCATATCGATACCGAAACGCATACGCAGAACTTTCGCTTCACGGGCGGTCAGGCCAGCCAGAACGTCGTGCGTTGCGGCACGCAGGCTCTCGGTAGTCGCAGAGTCCAGCGGCAACTCGAGGGTGGTATCCTCGATGAAATCACCCAGATGCGAATCTTCATCGTCGCCGATCGGCGTTTCCATGGAGATAGGCTCTTTAGCGATCTTCAGCACTTTACGGATCTTGTCTTCTGGCATCAGCATGCGTTCAGCCAGTTCTTCCGGCGTTGGCTCGCGGCCCATCTCTTGCAGCATCTGACGGGAGATACGGTTGAGCTTGTTAATGGTCTCAATCATATGTACCGGGATACGGATGGTACGCGCCTGATCCGCGATCGAACGGGTGATCGCCTGACGGATCCACCAGGTTGCATAGGTGGAGAACTTGTAACCACGACGGTATTCAAACTTATCAACCGCTTTCATCAGACCGATGTTACCTTCCTGAATCAGATCCAGGAACTGCAGGCCACGGTTGGTGTATTTTTTAGCGATAGAGATAACCAGACGTAAGTTCGCTTCAACCATCTCTTTTTTCGCACGGCGGGCTTTCGCTTCACCGATGGACATGCGACGGTTGATATCTTTAACCTGCTCGATGGTCAGGCCGGTTTCTTCTTCAATCTGCTGCAGTTTCTGCAGGCCGCGGTGAACGTCATCTGCCACATCGTGCAGTTTTTCAGACCACGGTTTGTTCATCGCGATTGCCGCGTTGAACCAGGTTTCGCTGGTTTCGTTGCCAGTGAACAGGGTGATGAAGTTTTTCTTCGGCATTTTGCACTGCTCAACGCAGAGCTTCATGATCAGACGTTCCTGAGTACGCACGCGGTCCATCATGACGCGCATGCTGTTTACCAGGTAGTCGAACTGCTTCGGCACCAGGCGGAACTGTTTGAACACTTCGGACAGCTTCTGAATTTCTTCCTGCGCGGCAGCATGGCTGCGGCCTTTCGCTTTGATGGTGTCACGAGTGATTTCGTACTGAGTACGCAGTTCACCGAATTTTTCACGCGCTAACTCAGGGTCGATGCTGTTGTCGTCATCGCTGCTGTCGTCGTCGCCATCTTCTTCATCTTCGTCTTCATCGTCATCCATCTCTTCCTGAGAGAGTTCAGAACCGACGTGGGTCGCCGTGGGCGCCATGTCTTCTTCCGCGTTTGGATCGACAAAGCCAGTGATCAGATCGGAAAGACGTGCTTCTTCAGCTTCTACGCGATCGTACTGCTCAAGCAGGTAGGTGATAGCTTCCGGGTATTCGGCAACGGAGCATTGAACCTGGTTAATCCCGTCTTCGATGCGTTTAGCGATGTCGATTTCGCCTTCGCGGGTTAACAGTTCAACGGTACCCATTTCACGCATGTACATGCGGACCGGGTCAGTTGTACGACCGATTTCGGACTCAACGCTGGACAGAACCTGGGCAGCCGCTTCTTCCGCGTCTTCATCGGTGCTGTTGGAGGTTTCAGCAAGCAGCAGATCATCGGCATCAGGTGCTTCTTCCATCACCTGAATACCCATGTCATTGATCATTTGGATGATGTCTTCGATTTGATCTGAATCGACGATATCTTCCGGCAGATGGTCATTGACCTCGGCATAGGTCAGATAGCCTTGCTCCTTACCACGTTGGACAAGAAGCTTCAGCTGTGACTGCGGGTTTTGCTCCATAAGACGGTATCCACACTTAATTCGTTTGATTGGTGTTGGGCGGTAAAACCGCCAACGGCAAAACGAGGGCATACTTATATTTTGCCGCTGCCTCTCCGTGCGGCTGTCGGGGGCTTCCCGATCGATATTCGGCAGTTAAGCCGTTAAATACTTCATCTTTCACGTTGTCTCTGCGTTAGCTGCGTTCGTTTACTTGCTGCCTTGATACAACGCGAATGATTTTGTCTTTGTTTTGTCTTTCTCTTATTTCTTGGCCAGTTCCTGGTTCAGCGTCCAGAGTTCCCGGCGTTCTTCGCTGCTTAAACCGTGTGTGCGCTCACGAGCTATCAACTCTTCCTGGCGCAGTTCAAGCATCGAATCAAACATATGGTTGAGTGAGTCGGTGAAGGTTTTTTCTGCGATATCTTTATCTGCTATATCGTCCCACATCGACAGTTTTTCAAGGGTCGCAGCATCATTTGTGCCACGATAGTGTTCTAAAAGTTGCCCGGTGGTCAGACCTGGCTGAGCCAGACAAGTGTTGACCAGTTCTCTGAATAAGCCAAGTCCAGGCAGCTTATTGCTATCCAGTGCCCCTAACGGTGGAACCAGCGGGGCGAGCTCCGGGTTCTGCACCAGCAACCCTATAAGTATACGCATGGTCGTACGTTTTAGCTGTGGAACAGGGCGGGAAGCCCCATTTTCTGCCAGTTTTGGCATTAAACGTTCAAGCTGGCTGTCATCCAGAATGCCGAGCTTGTTTCCCAACTCCTGTCGCAGGTAAATGCGCAACGTTTCGCCTGGTACTTGAGTAATCAGCGGTAATGCCAGCGTGCTGAGCTGTGCGCGTCCGTCTGGGGTACTCAAATCCACCTGCGGCAACAGGCTGTTAAATAAAAACGCAGAGAGCGGCAGCGCCTGCTCCATCCGCGCTTCAAAGGCCTCTTTCCCTTCTTTGCGCACTAGCGTATCGGGATCTTCGCCGTCAGGTAAAAACATAAAGCGTAGCTGGCGTCCGTCTGTCATATAGGGCAGTGCGGTTTCCAGCGCGCGCCATGCTGCGTCGCGTCCGGCACGGTCGCCGTCGTAACAGCAAATTACGTTGTTCGTCGCGCGGAACAACAGTTGGATGTGATCGGCGGTGGTTGACGTCCCAAGGGATGCCACGGCGTAGTTAATGCCGTATTGCGCCAGCGCCACCACATCCATATAGCCTTCTACCACTAACAGGCGCTGTGGATCGGCGTTATCCTGCTGGGCTTCATAAAGACCATACAGCTGGCGACCTTTATGGAAAATATCGGTTTCCGGGGAGTTCAGATACTTCGGCAGGGCATCGCCCAGCACGCGTCCACCAAAACCAATGACCCGACCACGTTTGTCGCGGATGGGGAACATCACCCGTTCGCGGAAGCGATCGTAACTGCGTCCCTGATCGTTGGTGACCAACATCCCCGCATCAACCAGCGATTTGCGATTTTCAGCATTGCCGCCAAACCGTTTCAGGACGTTGTCCCAGCCGGGGGGCGCAAAACCAATAGCAAAACGGGTGATAACGTCGCTACTTAATCCTCGCTTTTCCAGGTACTGGCGCGCAGGGGTAGCGGCGGGTTGCATCAAAGACTGTTGATAAAAAGTGTTCAGGCCATCCATCAATTGATAAAGGCTTTGCCGTTGATGGCGCTCTATCTGACTGGGGCCACTGCCTGCTTCATAGGGCACTTCAAGGTTGTGCATTGCGGCCAGTTCTTCGACGGTTTCCACAAACTCGAGCTTGTCGTAGTTCATGAGAAAGTCGACGGCGTTGCCATGCGCGCCACACCCAAAGCAGTGATAAAACTGTTTTTCACCGTTTACGGTGAAAGAGGGGGTTTTTTCGTTATGGAACGGACAGCACGCGTGATAATTTTTGCCCTGCTTTTTCAGCTTTACCCGCGCGTCGATGAGATCGACGATGTCGGTTCTTGCCAGCAGGTCATTGATAAAAACGCGAGGAATTCGTCCAGCCATAAGCCCCTGTTTTTTGATGACTCATATACACAAAATCATTCAGGATGCATCAAGGCGGCAAGGAAGCGAATCCTCAGGAGCGTACAGCAGTACGTGTCTGGGGTGAGCGACTGCAGCCAACACTGAGGCAGCTTGAATGATGACGTGTATAAACGAAAATAAGCCGCGCATTCCTTCCGGAAGCACGGCCTTACAACTACAACTCAGTCTGAATTGAGAGCTTTGGCTCTCAATAGATTAGTACAGACGAGTACGGCGTGCGTTTTCGCGAGCCAGTTTCTTCGCGTGACGTTTCACAGCAGAAGCTTTAGCGCGCTTACGTTCGGTAGTCGGTTTTTCATAGAACTCACGACGACGAACTTCCGCCAGAACACCTGCTTTTTCGCATGAACGCTTGAAGCGACGCAGTGCTACGTCGAACGGCTCGTTTTCACGTACTTTAATTACCGGCATGTAACTCTCACCTTTAATAAATTCGGTTTGCCGCTGGCATCAACGCCAGCTTATTTCAAAATGGTGCGGAATTTTACTGCAATTGCTGCTGCTTTGTAAAGCACCGACGCGATTTTGAAAGGGACTTTTATAAGGACAAGGAGTATACACGAGCGGAACTCCTGGGGCGAACAAAGTTTTACATCAACCCGCATTGGTCCTACACTGCGCGGTAATAGAGCGAGGTAAAACAAGTCATGCGTGTACTGGGTATTGAAACATCCTGCGATGAAACCGGCATCGCCATTTACGACGATGAAAAAGGTCTTTTAGCCAACCAATTGTATAGTCAGGTGAAATTACACGCTGACTACGGCGGCGTAGTGCCAGAACTGGCCTCGCGCGATCACGTACGTAAAACCGTACCGCTGATCCAGGCCGCGCTGAAAGAGGCGGGACTGGCGGCAAAAGAGATCGATGCGGTGGCGTATACCGCAGGTCCTGGTCTGGTTGGCGCGCTGCTGGTTGGCGCAACCGTAGGACGTTCGCTGGCGTTCGCCTGGGGCGTACCGGCAATTCCTGTGCACCACATGGAAGGGCATCTGCTGGCGCCAATGCTGGAAGATAATCCCCCTGCGTTCCCGTTCGTCGCGCTGCTGGTTTCCGGCGGTCACACGCAGCTGATCAGCGTCACCGGTATCGGTCAGTATGAATTACTCGGCGAATCGATTGATGATGCTGCTGGCGAAGCGTTCGACAAAACCGCCAAGCTGCTGGGGCTGGATTATCCTGGCGGTCCAATGTTGTCAAAGCTGGCCTCGCAAGGCGTTGAAAAACGTTTTGTCTTCCCGCGCCCGATGACCGATCGTCCGGGGCTGGATTTCAGCTTCTCCGGGCTGAAAACCTTTGCCGCGAATACCATTCGTAATAACGAAAATGACGATCAGACGCGCGCAGATATCGCCCGTGCCTTTGAAGATGCGGTAGTTGATACGCTGATGATCAAGTGCAAACGCGCGTTGGATCAAACCGGTTTTAAACGTCTGGTGATGGCGGGGGGCGTGAGCGCGAACCGTACGCTGCGCGCAAAATTGGCTGAAATGATGCAAAAACGTCGTGGCGAAGTATTTTACGCGCGTCCGGAATTTTGTACCGACAACGGGGCGATGATCGCCTACGCGGGCATGGTGCGTTTTAAAGCGGGCGCAACGGCGGATCTTGGCGTAACCGTGCGCCCACGCTGGCCGCTGGCGGAATTACCGGCGGCGTGATTTTTTGCCCGGTGGCGCAATGTTACCGGGCAAGACGCTACATCCGCAGCATTCCTTTCTCTTCCAGAAACGCGATAATTTTTTCCAGACCCTCTCCGGATTTTAAATTACTGAACGTCCACGGACGCTCCCCGCGCATACGCAGGGTATCGCGTTCCATCACCTCCAGCGAGGCGCCGACGTAAGGGGCCAGATCGGTTTTATTGATAACCAGAAAATCGGATTTAGTGATCCCAGGACCGCCTTTACGCGGGATCTTCTCGCCTTCGGCAACGTCGATCACATAGATCGTCAGATCCGCTAATTCCGGACTGAAGGTGGCGCTCAGGTTATCGCCACCGCTTTCCACAAAAATCAGATCCAGATTGCCGAATTTCTCGCTCAGCGCCTCTACGGCAGCCAGATTCATCGATGCATCTTCGCGGATAGCAGTATGCGGGCAACCGCCGGTTTCCACACCGACGATCCTGTCTGGCTCCAGTGCGCCCGCCTCGGTGAGAATGCGCTGATCTTCTTTGGTGTAGATATCGTTGGTCACCACCGCCAGTTGATAGCTGCTGCGCATGGATTTGCATAACGCTTCCAGCAGCGCCGTTTTGCCGGAGCCGACCGGGCCGCCAACGCCCACACGCAGGGGATGCTTGTAGTTACTCATTTTTTCTCCTCAGGAGCGGAATAATCGGGAATATTGGGTTTCATGCCGGGCAGACGCGATAGCGGCCAACGGCGTTGCGGAGCCGAGACTGGCGTCAGGCGTCGCCAGCGCCTGTGCCAGCCCCTGCGCATAGCGATCGCAGAGCGCAATAATCAAACGCTGGGCCGCCTGTTGTCCAAAAGGAACCAGCTTGACGCCAGCCATCACAGCGCTCTCAATCCAGCTGTAGCCGAGGCTTAACGCCAGTTCGGTCAGGGGAATTCTCCAGCGCACGGCCAGCCAGGCCATGCCGCAGAGTTGGCTGTCGGTGAAGAGAGTGCGCCACTCTCGCGAGCAATCCGCCTCCCAGTCGGTGACCAGCCGCGTAAACGCCGCGCCCCGACTGCGTTCTTCATCCCGCAGTTCGCGAGTTTCCCGGCAGGCCAACAGGTAAGCGCTCCAGCGGCGCGCGGCATCGAGATCGTCCTGCTCGCAGGCGCGATACAGTCTCGCCAGCAGCGGTAGGTCGACGGTAAAAAAGTTCTGCTCCATCTGCTGAATTTGCCAGGCAGAGAAGTCATCGACGCTTTTCACCCAGCCAATCTCCACCGCCCATTCCAGACCCTGGGACCAGGTAAACGACCCCACCGGGAGTGCGCTGCTGGCGAGCTGCATCAGACGCAACTGTTGGGTGTTATGCATCAGTGCGCATGGCCGTGATGATGCCCGTGTGATTCACTGGCATAAGCGCCTGCTTCCGGTTCAAACGGTAGTTGAGCGAACGTCACCTCGAGGTTGAACTGGCGCAGCATGGCGTCCAGCACATGATCGTGGTGGTAGCGCAGCTCATCCGGCAGGATTTGCAGCGGAACGTGGCGATTGCCGAGGTGATAACAGGCTTTGGCGAGTAGGAAAGGATCGGCGCAGCGCACCACGGAAACCGACTCCGGCGCGGCGATCACTTCGATCACCTCGCTGCCATCGTCGGTGGTCAGCAGGTCGCCACCGCGTAACAGCAAACCGCGCGGTAGCATCAGCCCGGCTTCGCGACCGTCGTTCAGTGCCACTCTGGCACGACTTTTTACGCGCATATCAATGGGTAGCGTGACGCTTGCGGTGACGCGGTGAGCGTGGTCAAGGCGTTGGGTCAGGTAGATCATCGTCACTCCTAAAACAGAAAATAGCGTTGTGTCATCGGCAAAACGTTTGCCGGTTCGCTGGTAATCAGTTCGCCATCAATACGCACCTCGTAGGTCTGAGCATCGACGGTGATATTGGGTTGCAGGTCGTTGTGGATCATGTCGGCCTTTTTCACTGTTCTGCAGCCTTTAACGACGGCGATGGCGCTTTGCAGGTTGAGCTGCTGCACGATGTTTTGCGCATCAGCGGCCTGCGAAATAAAGGTCAGCCGGGTGTGATGCCGCGCTGCGCCAAGTGCGCCGAACATCATGCGGTAATGCACCGGCTGTGGGGTGGGAATCGAGGCATTGATGTCGCCCATCGGCGCACAGACGATCATCCCGCCTTTAACGATCGTCGCCGGTTTTACGCCAAAGAATGCCGGTGACCACAACACCAGATCGGCCAGTTTGCCAGGTTCAACGGAGCCGACTTCATGGGCGATACCGTGGGTTAGCGCCGGATTGATGGTGTATTTGGCGACGTAACGTTTAACGCGCAGGTTGTCGTTGTCACCGGTTTCTTCTGCCAACGGGCCACGCTGAACCTTCATGCGGTGCGCCACCTGCCAGGTACGCAGGATCACTTCGCCCACGCGCCCCATTGCCTGTGAATCGGACGAGGTCAGGGAAAAGGCGCCAATGTCATGCAGCACATCTTCGGCAGCGATCGTTTCCCGGCGAATGCGTGATTCGGCAAAGGCCACGTCTTCGGCGATATCTGGATCGAGATGGTGGCAAACCATCAGCATGTCGAGATGCTCGTCGATGGTGTTGATGGTATAGGGCAGCGTCGGGTTCGTAGAGGAGGGCAGGATATTCGGATGCGCGCAGGCGGTGATGATATCCGGCGCATGACCGCCGCCCGCGCCTTCGGTGTGAAAAGTATGAATGGTACGATCGCCAATCGCCGCCAGCGTATCTTCCACGAAACCGGACTCATTGAGCGTGTCGCTGTGCAGCGCGACCTGGATGTCCATTTCGTCGGCCACGGTCAGCGCGCAGTCGATAGCGGCGGGTGTGGCGCCCCAGTCTTCATGGATTTTCAGGCCAATTGCGCCTGCAGTGATTTGCTCGCGCAAGGCGTCAGGATTTGAGCCGTTACCTTTGCCCAGTAAACCGATGTTAACCGGTAACGTGTCTGCTGCCTGCAGCATGCGTGCGATGTACCACGGACCCGGCGTACAGGTGGTGGCGTGAGTGCCCGCGGCCGGACCGGTGCCGCCGCCGATCATCGTCGTCACGCCGGAAACCAGCGCCTCTTGCGCCTGCTGTGGGCAGATCCAGTGAATATGCGTATCCACGCCGCCTGCGGTGACGATCTTGCCTTCCCCGGCGATGACTTCAGTTCCCACGCCTATCGGGATCGTAACGTTGGGCTGAATATCGGGATTACCTGCCTTGCCGATGGCGAAGATCCTGCCGGCTTTGATACCGATATCCGCTTTCACGATCCCCCAGTGATCGACGATCAGCGCGTTGGTTATCACCAGATCCACACATGCATCGGCGCGCATTTGCCCCTGGCCCATGCCGTCGCGGATCACTTTTCCGCCGCCGAATTTGACCTCTTCACCGTAGGTGGTGAAGTCTTTTTCCACTTCGATCCACAGGTCGGTATCCGCCAGGCGCACTTTATCGCCAGTGGTTGGGCCAAACATGTCGGCGTACGCCTGCCGGGAAATGTCACTCATTATCTGCCTCCAGCGCGCCCATCACTTCGCTGCGAAAACCCACGATCCTTTGTGCGCCAGCAACGCGCACCAGTTCGACTTCGCGTTTTTGTCCGGGCTCAAAACGCACCGCTGTGCCCGCAGCAATGTTCAGACGAAAGCCGCGTGCGGCCAGCCTGTCAAAGTGCAGCGCCGGGTTCACTTCGAAAAAGTGATAGTGCGATCCCACCTGGATGGGCCTGTCGCCATGATTTTCCACCACGATCGTGCAGATCTCTCGCCCCTGATTAAGTGCGATACTGCCTTTTGCGATCTGATATTCACCTGGGATCATTGCCGCTCCTTAGACGATCGGATTGTGGACAGTGACCAGCTTCGATCCGTCCGGAAAGGTGGCTTCAACCTGAATATCCGGGATCATTTCCGGTACGCCTTCCATCACCTGATCACGGCGCAGCACGTGACGCCCGTCCTCCATCAGCGCGGCTACAGTTTGCCCGTCGCGCGCCCCTTCCATGATGAAAGCGCTAATCAGCGCCACCGATTCCGGGTAGTTCAGCTTCAGCCCGCGGGCCAGGCGACGTTCCGCCACCAGCGCGGCGGTAAACAGCAACAACTTATCTTTTTCTCTGGGGGTCAGTTCCATAAGGGTTCTCTTAGGTTTGCCAGATTCTCGGTAGTACAGGCGTTTTATGTGTCAGCAGCGGGCGCAAAAATTGCCAGATGTCACGCATAACGCGCTGAACAACCAGGTTGTCGTTAGCAAGAAAACGGATTGTCAGCAGCGAGTCGTTAAGCGTTGCCCCGGCGTAATCGCCAAGCGCCATAAGCCGCTCCCGCGTGCCCTCCAGCATGTGTTCGTTGGCCGGATAACACAGCAACGTGCCGACCCAGGGATGATGCGCGACGCCGCTCAGATTCCCCTCCTGCAATATCAAGCGTTCTATCAGCAGCGGCAGCCCATCTCGCCACACTTCCAGGCGATTTTGCAGCATGCCGTGGCTGAAAGTTTCCTGCATAACCGGTCGGCCAAGACACAGCAGATCCCAGGCCAGCAGGCGACTTGCGGATGTCAGATGAAAGACGGTCTGAATAGCGGCGTTGGCGCCGGGAAAGAGGATCGTATCCTGCGGCAGCCACTCCAGCGTGGCGTGCGAGGCGAGGGTAAAATGCTGGCGCAGCAACGCTTGTGGCCCTCGACTGCGATAAAACTTGCCCGCGCCGGGCTGGGTGATTAACGCATGGCTGTTTTCGTCGAGCGTGACGGCAATATGAAGCTCATCCCCGCCAACGATCCCCGCAGGTGGATGCAGCAAATAGAGGTGGCAGACGTCCTCTTCCGGGTAAAACGGGCGCTGAACTGTCAATGGACCATGATGACGCGCCGAGGCGAGCACCGTTTTGTGCCCGGTGCAGGAAAAATGCAGTTCCAGTTCGGCCTGCCAGCCTCGTGTGAGTGTCTCGTGCGCAACCGTGTCCAGAGCGTTTCCCCTATCAGCATGAGGGTGTTTGCATACAAAAAAGTATGCCTCAGCGCATCGGGAAATCGATCATATGAGAAGCTTATGGATTAAGGGGCGACAATATGCCGCCCAAGGGAGATTACAGTAAAACGAGGGGCATCCAGATCAGACCGGTGATCACCAGCAGCACGAGGAAAATCAGGCCAAAAATAGCGCCGAGTCGCCAGTAATCCACCGTTGGCAAATAACCGCTGCCGTAGTAGATAGGGCTAGGACCGGTGGCGTACGGGGTCAGAATGCTGCCCAGGCCAATGGCGGCGCCGACCATCAGGCAGAAGACCGGTAGCGGGATTTCCGGCATTGCCAGCGCGGCGGCAATCATCATCGGCGCGAGGGCAGAGGTATACGCCGTGGCGCTGGCAAAGAAGTAGCGCAGCAGATAGAACACCACGATCAGCGCCACCATCACCATCATCGGCGAATAGCCGCTCAGTCCTCCCGCCAGCAGCTTGCCGAACCAGGTAATAAAACCGGTGTTATTGAGCCCGGTGGCGAGCGTTATCAGCGAGGCCAGCCAGAAAAAGACGTTCCATGCGGCTTTATTGCTGACGATGTCATCCCAGCTAATGATGCGTAGTACCAGCATCAACGCCACCACGCTGTATCCGACCATTGCGGCGTCAATGTAGTCGCCGCCGAAGATCCACAGCACTAACGCGCCGACCATCAGTACCAGCATCTTTTTCTCGCGAGCGCAGAGCGGTCCCATCGCTTTTAGCTCTGTATCCGCCCAACGTGGAACCTGATCGCCGGATTTCAGTACCGGTGGATACAGCAGGTACGCCAGCCACGGCACGATCAGCACCAGTAAAATGCTCAGCGGCAGCATGCCTAAGAACCAGTCGCCCCAGCTCAGCGCCGTGTGGGACGCGCCTTTCATCAGGCCGATCAACAGCAGATTCGGTGCCATCGCCGTTAAGAAAATAGCGCTGGTAACGCAGTCAGCGACAATGCCCATCCACATGATGTACGAGCCAATGGAGCGTGAACTGGCGCTATTGGGCTGCGAGTTATACAGCGGCGGCAGGTTGCGGATAATCGGGTAGATTATTCCGGCTCCGCGCGCGGAGTTGGAAGGCGTGACGGGAGCGAGGATAAGTTCGGAGAACATCACCGCATAGCCGAGAAATAACGTCCGGTGCCCCATCTTTTTCACCAGCATCAGCGCGATTCGCCGACCAAGGCCGGTTTTCTCATAGCCAGTACCAAACATAAAGGCCGCGAAGATCAGCCAGATGACCGAGTTTGAGAATCCAGATACCGCCCACGACAGCGATTTGGCAGTAAATTTAAAACCGTCCTGCGCGAGTTGCTCCGGACTGAACAGCAGCCACGGTGAAAGGACGGCGATGATCGAAATGCCAATCATCGCCACCACCGCGCCCGGTACAGGTTCCAGAATAAGCCCGACAATCACACCGGTAAAGACGGCAAAATAGAGCCAGGTGTGACTCTCAAGACCGGTGGGGACGGGCAGAACAGCAATAATGGCGATGACCACCAGCGGAGCCAGGTATCGCCACCAACCAGCTAAAGGTGCCATTGTTGTATCCCTGCAAAGAGGGAGAGGCGTTACGCCCCTCCGGGAGGGTTATTTGATGTAGTGCACGTGCTCGCAGATTTCTTCGACGATAGGATCGCGACGTTCAGCGAACAGCTTTTTGTTTTCGGCAATCAGGTTATTACCGTGAGTATCGATGGAAACGATCAGCGGGCCGAACTCTTTTACCCGGCATACCCACAGAGATTCCGGCATGCCGAGTTCGGTCCAGTGTACCTCTTCAATTTCTTCAACCTGAGTAGCCGCCACGACCGCACAGCCAGCCGGGAAGATGACGTGCAGTGATTTAAACTGTTTGCAGCCTTCTTCCGTCAGCGGCCCCATGCCGCCTTTGCCGACCACCAGCTTGACGCCCGTCTGCTCGATAAAGTCTTTCTCAAACGCTTCCATACGCATGCTGGTAGTTGGGCCGACGGAGACCATCTCCCATTTTTCACCGTTCTTACGGACGATCGGGCCCGCATGGAAAATGGCTTTGCCGTTCAGGTCATAAGGAATCGGGCGCTTCAGTTCGATCAGGCGACGGTGGCAAACGTCACGGCAGGTCACCAGCGTGCCGGTCAGGTAAATGACATCGCCAACGCGAATGTCTGCCAGATCTTCGGTTTTGATCGGGGTTGTGAGGATCTTTTTCATAACGCGCTCCGGGTGTGAGACAGGTTTTCGAATGAGAGGTCGGCATGAACCAACAGCGTGCCGCGACGATGCGCCCAGCAGCCGGTAGAGACGGCAACGCCGATAGTCGACGGGTGGCGCGCGGCGGATTCGATATGTACGCCCATCACTGAGCTATTCCCGGTCAACCCTTGCGGCCCAATGCCCAGACGGTTAAGTCCTTCTTCCAGGCGCAGTTCCAGTTCTGCCGCTTTTGGGTTTGGATGGCGTGATCCGATTGGGCGCAGCACCGCTTTACGAGAAAGCACGGCAGCGGTTTCGACAGAGGTGGCAATACCCACGCCCACCAGCACCGGAGGACAGGCGTTAACTGCCAGCGTGGAGATATTTTCGAAGACAAATTTCACCACGCCTTCGTAGCCTTCAGAAGGCATTAACACTTTCGAGCGCCCCGGCAGCGTACAGCCGCCGCCTGCCATGTAGACTTCGATTTCCGCGTCATCGTTATCAGGGATGATGTCCCATGTGACCCACGGCACACCGGTACCGGTATTTTTTCCGGTATTCACTTCGTCAAAAATCTCAACCGCGTTATGGCGCAGCGGCGCTTTTACCGTGGCATCTTCAACAGCCTGTTTCAGAATGCTTTGCAGTTCGCCAAGTAGCGGAAAACGGGAACCGACCTTCACGAAGAACATAATCTCCCCGGTGTCCTGACAGGCTGGGCGGTTCAGGTCGATAGCTTTCTGCATGTTGTCAAACATGGTGTGGTAGATGATTTTACCCATCGGCGAGGTTTCGCCTTCACGCAGCTGTTTTAATTTATCCACAACATCGTCAGGCATGCGGGTAGAAATCATGGCGGTAAAGTCGGCGACAATGTTCGTCAGCGTAGTTATCGCATGTTGGTTATTTTGATTGCTCATCTTATTAACTCCAGTTCTTTTATTTGTCTGGAAATAAATTCTCCGCCACAAACTACCACTAAAAATGTGGTTTTATATTATTTGGCACTGTGAATATCTAATTAACAGTTCGTGAATGATGTCCAGATAAGGCAATAAAAATTGCGCCAGGGCAGGGTTTAATACGTATGGGAGAATTACACTGCGGTTAATCACATTACGGATTACCGATCATGCTGAATACGTATCCCCTGGCGAAAGACCTACAGGTGCTGGTTGAAATTGTTCATAGCGGCAGCTTTAGCGCCGCCGCTGCGACGCTGGGCCAGACGCCAGCGTTTGTGACGAAGCGCATTCAGATCCTCGAGTCCACGCTAGGGGCTACGTTGCTAAGCCGCTCGGCGCGCGGCGTGGCGCTAACGGAGAGTGGTCAACGTTGCTATGAACACGCGCAGGCGATCCTCGCAGGTTATCAACATCTGGTCGATGACGTTACGCAACTCAAAACGCGTCCGGCAGGGATGATTCGTATCGGCTGTAGCTTTGGTTTTGGGCGCAGTTATATTGCACCGGCAATTACAGAATTGATGCACAGCTATCCTGAATTACAGGTACATTTTGAACTTTACGATCGGCAAATTGATTTGGCGCAGGATAATATCGATTTGGATATTCGTATCAATGATGAAATTCCTGATTATTATATTGCTCATTTGTTAACGAAAAATAAAAGGATATTATGCGCAGCACCGACGTATTTACAAAAATACGGTGAGCCGACGACGTTACAGGAATTAATTCGGCATGATTGTCTGGTCACCAAAGAACGGGATATGACTCACGGGGTGTGGGAACTGGATAACGGTCAGGAGAAAAAGTCGGTTAAGGTGGCGGGACATCTTTCTTCTAACAGCGGTGAGATTGTGCTGCAGTGGGCGCTACAGGGAAAAGGGATCATGCTGCGTTCTGAATGGGACGTACAACCGTTTCTGGCCAGCGGTGAACTGGAGCGGGTGCTGCCGGACTATGCGCAGAGCGCTAATATCTGGGCGGTTTATCAGGAGCCGCTGTATCGCAGCGTGAAGCTTCGCGTGTGCGTGGAGTTTCTGGCGACGTGGTGTCAGAACCGATTAGGCAAACCGGTGGAGGGGTATCACATCCCCGAGGCCGGATAAGACGCCGACGCGTCGCTATCCGACAATAAAATCACTCGGGGTCTTTTTCGCGTTTTTTCTTTAGCTTGGTCCAGATCTTCGGCTCCTGACGACGCCACAGACGCTGAATGTTGTCATGGTGACGAAGCAGAATTAAGCACGACAACATGGACACCGGGAAAGTGAACTGGGGATTGAACCACCAGACGTAAAAAGGGGCGATCAGCGCACTGACGATAGCGCCTAACGACGAGTAGCCGCTTAACAGGACGGTTAGTAGCCAGGTTCCGGCCATCACGCCGGTTAAGTCCCAGCCAATCGGCGCAATTGCGCCAAAGGCGGTGGCAACGCCTTTTCCACCTTTAAAGCCGAAAAATACCGGCCAAATATGTCCCAGACAGGCGGCGATTGCGATCAACCCCAGCCAGAAGGGGCTGACGCCTAGCGCATAGGCACCCCAGACGGGTAACATACCTTTCAGGACGTCGAAAATCAGTACCGCGACGGCGGCTCCCTTGCCACCGATGCGCAGCACGTTTGTCGCGCCCGGATTCCCAGAGCCGCTGTCGCGCGGGTCCGGCAATCCAGCAAGGCGGCATACCAGAATAGCACTGGAAATTGAGCCACAGAGGTACGCGAAGATAATCATTCCAGGCGCGATTGCACTCATAAGCTGTTCCGTTTTGAAAATGTCGTGTAAAACGCTACTTCTGTGGATAATACGCATATTTCGCCGGAAGTGGTATCCGGGTTAGCCAAAAAGCAGGCAGGTCGTGATGGATATTGTATTTATAGAGCAACTTTCTGTAATCACCACTATTGGTGTTTACGACTGGGAACAAACGATCGAACAACGGTTGGTGTTCGATATCGAAATGGCATGGGATAACCGCAAATCAGCTAAAAGCGATGATGTGGCTGATTGCCTGAGCTATGCTGATATTGCTCAAACGGTTGTTAATCATGTGGAAGGTGGGCGTTTTGCGCTGGTAGAACGTGTGGCGGAAGAGGTGGCGGATTTGCTACTTAACCGCTTTAATTCACCGTGGGTGCGGATCAAACTCAGCAAACCTGGCGCGGTAGCCCGTGCGGCAAACGTCGGGGTCGTCATTGAGCGTGGCAATAATCTGAAAGAAAATAATTAATTTAATAATTTCTAAATCAAACGGGTATAAAAGAGTCCTTTCGTCGGCTCTTTTTTGCCGTGTTTTCTCTATCTAGGGGTTTATTAATGAGTGATATGCACTCGCTGCTGGTGGCGGCAATTTTGGGTGTGGTCGAAGGATTGACGGAATTTTTACCCGTTTCCAGTACCGGCCATATGATTATTGTTGGCCACCTGTTGGGTTTTGAGGGTGATACCGCAAAAACATTCGAGGTGGTGATCCAATTGGGGTCTATTCTGGCAGTGGTGGTGATGTTCTGGCGACGTTTGTTTGGCCTGATCGGCATTCACTTCGGCAAGGCCCCGCATGAAGGTACTGGCAAAGGTCGACTGACGCTGGGGCATATCCTGTTGGGGATGATTCCGGCGGTTGTACTGGGACTGGTGTTCCACGACACCATCAAGTCGCTGTTTAACCCGATCAATGTGATGTATGCGCTGGTGGTGGGGGGGGTACTGCTGATTGCCGCAGAATGCCTGAAGCCGAAAGAGCTGCGCGCGCCGGGTCTGGATGATATGACCTATCGCCAGGCGTTTATGATTGGCTGTTTTCAGTGTCTGGCGCTGTGGCCGGGTTTTTCTCGCTCAGGGGCGACGATTTCTGGCGGCATGCTGATGGGCGTGAGCCGTTATGCGGCTTCTGAGTTTTCATTCCTGCTGGCGGTGCCGATGATGATGGGAGCGACGGCGCTGGATCTCTACAAGAGCTGGTCGTTCCTTAGCGCATCAGATTTACCGATGTTTGCAGTCGGTTTTGTGACGGCGTTTATCGTGGCGCTGGTCGCGATCAAAACCTTCCTGCAGCTAATTAAGCGTATCTCGTTCATTCCGTTTGCGATTTACCGCTTTGTTGTGGCGGCTGCCGTCTATGTGGTTTTTTTCTGATCGCCACTAAATGCCGGATGGCGCTGCGCTTATCCGGCCTACGGCGTAATATGTAGGCCGGGTAAGGCATTTATGCCGCCATCCGGCAACGTCAGTTTAATGGGCAGGTTTGGGACACCGCTTCTCCTTCCAGTTGGCCACCGCCGCAATGCGGCGCCGGGTCAGTTCTTCACGAATTGCCTGACCTTTGAATCCCGCTTCCACGACATCTTTCGTGGGAACCGCCTGTGCAACCAGCCAGGCTTCACGCAACAGCCTGCCTTGCGGGTAATCCGCCGCTTCAAAACCGGTTCGCCCACGCACGTCGGCCTCGCTGGTGAGGGCGATTTGCTCCACGCGCTGCGGTTTGCGCCATGCATCGATGGAATCAAACAGCTTAACGATTGTTTTCGGTTGCAGGATCGGGAAGGTATGAATGAGGTCGTGGAACTCGGCCACCAGTTTGGCTAAATCACGGATGTCATTCGGCACGCGCAGGCGCTGACACAGTTGCTCGACCAGCTTAACGCCCGCCGGACCGTGGCCATGATGGCGCGGCCATAGCGCTTTAGGCGTTAATGCTTTGCCAAGATCGTGGCACAGCGTGGCAAAACGCACGTCGACCTCCGGGCTTAACATGGCTGCCATCGACAGCGTCATCAGCGTGTGAATACCGGTATCAATTTCCGGGTGCCACTGCGCGGGCGCGGGAACGCCGAACAGAGCATCCACTTCAGGAAACAGAACGTGCAGTGCGCCGCAGTCGCGCAGGACCTGAAAAAATACCTGCGGGTTGCGGGTAGTTAAGGCGCCTTCCGTTTCTTTCCACACGCGCTCTGGCGTCAAGTGTTCCAGTTCGCCAGCGGCGTTCATATCGCGCATCAGCGTCATGGTTTCGTCGGCAATACGAAAGCCAAGATGCGCATAGCGGGCAGCAAAGCGCGCTACGCGCAGCACGCGCAGTGGATCTTCGCTAAAAGCCGGGGAAACATGACGCAGCAGGCGGTTTTCCAGATCATCGCGTCCGTTATACGGGTCGATAATCTCCCCGTTGTCATCGCGGGCCATTGCGTTGATGGTCAGGTCGCGCCGCTGAAGATCGGCCTCCAGCGTCACATCTGGCGCGGCGTAGCAGGTGAATCCGGTATATCCCGAACCTGATTTGCGTTCAGTACGCGCCAACGCATACTCTTCCCGGGTTTGCGGATGCAGAAACACGGGAAAATCGCGGCCTACCTGTTGGTAACCCGCGTCGAGCATTCCTTGCGGCGTGGCACCGACAACGACCCAATCTTTATCTTTAATCGGTAGCCCTAATAACGCATCCCGAACAGCACCACCGACCAGATAAATCTTCACGCCACTTTCCTTTTGAAAAAAACATCCCTTAATCATATGTCAGTGTGGCGGAGAAGGCGATTCAGTTCATCCAGCGATCTTTGCGTTTACGGCTTGGGATCATGTGTGGCAGAACCAGACCGAGCAGCAGACCAAGACCCAGCACGCCGCCGCCATACATAAACCATTGCATGATGATAGTACGCTGCTTGTCATCAAGCTGAAGGTTGGCTGCGCTCACCTTCTTTTGCGCCACGATAAGTTCGTTCTTCAGCTTCTGGTTTTCTTGTTTCAGCCCGTCAATCACGCTGTCGCTCTGCGCTACCTTTTGCTGCATGTCGGCGGTACGCTGATTCCATGTGGTATCGATATTATTGAGCTTATCGGTCAAGGTCTTAACCTGGTTTTCCAGGTCGGGAACGCGGGTACGAAGGCTCGGCGTACTGTTCAGCTCTTTCAGTGGGATCCAGGCGGTACGTCCGGTGCTGTCTTTCACCTGGGCGTAGTTGGTGTTGGCATCGGTCTGTAATAGCGTGACTTCCTCGCCGGCGTTAACCGTACCCACGAGGCGATAATTATCTCCCGGACCGCTGCGGACCCAGGTGTTCAGTTCGTCAGAGACATAGCGCTTTTCTTCGGCATGAGAGACTGCAGTGGCGCTAAGTGCGAGTAAAGTTAATCCAATCAGGCGTAATTTTGGCATCAGGCTGTCGTTATTGTCATAGAAAGTGGAACGATAGTAGTGGCATCAGTGTCTCTACGCAAAGCATTCGACATCAATCGGAATCATCTGTGTCCTTTTTGCCACCACTCGAAACTTTTACGCCCGTCAAATTGCTCGTTGCATGGCAATTTGGCGCAAAATACTATCTACTGACCATAAAGAACGAACTTAGTTCGCAGTCAGTTTTCTCAACTGTGACATAACCCATAAGTACAAGACCATGGCCCAGGAAATCGAATTAAAATTTATCGTTAATAGTGACGCTGTCGATGCGCTACGTGAACGTCTGAATACGCTGGGGGGAGAGCATCATGCACCCAGCCAGTTACTAAATATTTACTACGAAACGCCGGATGCGTGGTTGCGTGGTCACGATATGGGGCTGCGTATTCGCGGTGAAAACGGTCATTACGAAATGACCATGAAAATTGCCGGACGCGTGACGGGCGGTCTGCATCAACGACCGGAATTTAACGTTGCGCTGGACGCGCCTGAGCTGGATCTCGCCTTGTTCCCAACGGAAGTCTGGCCTGATGGCAAACTGCCCGCTGAACTTGCTTCTCAAGTGCAGCCGTTGTTCAGCACCGATTTTTTCCGTGAGAAATGGTTGGTTGATGTTGATGGCAGCCGGATTGAAATGGCCCTCGATGTGGGGGAAGTGAAAGCGGGCGAGTTTGCAGAACCTATCTGTGAGCTTGAACTTGAACTGCTAAGCGGCGATACCCGTGCGGTACTGAAGCTGGCAAACCAGCTGGTTTCGCAAACCGGTTTACGCCAGGGCAGTTTGAGCAAAGCCGCGCGCGGTTATCATTTGGCCCTGGGGAATGCGCCGCGCGAACTCAAACCGACGCGGATTTTGAAGGTTCCGGCGAAGGCAAGCATTGAGCAGGGGTTGGAAGCGGCGCTGGAGCTGGCATTATCACAGTGGCAGTACCACGAAGAGCTGTGGGTACGCGGCGTTAAAGGGGCGAAAGCCGAGGTGCTGGCGGCAATGGGGCTGGTGCGTCACATTCTGATGTTGTTTGGCGGTAATGTGCCACGAAAAGCGAGCGCTCACTTACGTGATTTGCTGACCCAATCGGAAGCGATCATTACGTCGGACGTTTCTGCTATTTCGGCGGTTTACAGTACGCAAACGGCAATGGCCAAGCTGGCGCTGACCGAATGGCTGGTGACCAAAGGATGGCAGCCGTTCCTGGATGCGAAGGCGCAGGGCAAAATTGCCGACTCCTTTAAGCGCTTCTCTGATACCCATCTTTCACGCCATGCCGCTGAGCTGAAAACCGCTTTTGCGCAGCCGTTGGGCGATCAGTACGCCGATCAGCTTCCACGTTTGACGCGCAACATTGATAGCATGCTGATGCTGGCGGGATACTACGACGAAAATGTCGCATCAGAATGGATCGCTACTTGGCAGGGCTTACGTCGCGCCATTGCGGCCAACCAATATATTGAAATTGAACACTTCCGCAACGAGGCGATCGCGCTGGAACCGTTCTGGCTGCACAGCGGAAAACGATAATCAGGGCCGAGGCCGGGATGCCTGATGGCGCTGCGCTTATCAGGCCTACGCGATGTGTGTAACTGTCATGTAGGTCGGATAAGGCGAAAAGACGCATCCGGCACCATTCAAAGGATAACCCGTAAATGAAGCAGCTCTCTTCACCGTTACAGCAGTACTGGCCGACCGTTGTTGAGCGGCTGCCAGCAGCAATATCTGAGTCCTCGCTTAGCGTTCAGGCGAAGTCAGTACTTACATTCAGTGATTTTGTCCGTGACAGCATTATTGCCCATCCCGAATGGCTGGCTGAGCTGGAAAGCACTCCACCCCTGGCGGATGAATGGCAACACTATGCCAACTGGTTACAGCAAGCATTGGCTGACGTTAGTGACGAAAACACACTGATGCGTGAGTTACGCCTGTTTCGTCGTCGCATTATGGTGCGTATCGCCTGGGCACAGACGCTGTCGCTGGTGACCGAAGAGAGTATTTTGCAGCAGCTAAGTCATCTGGCTGAAACGTTGATCGTTGCCGCGCGCGACTGGTTGTACGCAGCCTGCTGTCGCGAATGGGGAACGCCGTGTAATCCTGAAGGTGTGGCGCAGCCGCTGCTGATTTTAGGCATGGGGAAACTGGGCGGCGGCGAGCTGAATTTTTCCTCCGATATCGACCTGATTTTTGCCTGGCCGGAACACGGCAGCACACAGGGTGGGCGTCGCGAGCTGGATAACGCGCAGTTCTTTACCCGTATGGGCCAGCGGCTTATCAAAGTGCTGGATCAGCCCACAATGGATGGGTTTGTCTATCGGGTGGATATGCGTTTACGCCCGTTTGGCGACAGCGGCCCGCTGGTGCTGAGCTTCTCCGCGCTGGAGGATTATTACCAGGAACAAGGGCGCGACTGGGAACGCTATGCGATGGTTAAAGCCCGCATTATGGGCGATGCCGACGGTACATACGTCAGCGAGCTTCGTGCCATGCTGAGGCCTTTTGTCTTCCGTCGCTATATTGATTTCAGCGTGATCCAGTCGCTGCGTAACATGAAAGGGATGATTGCGCGTGAAGTACGCCGTCGTGGCCTGAAAGATAACATCAAGCTAGGGGCGGGCGGCATTCGTGAAATCGAATTTATCGTGCAGGTATTCCAGCTGATTCGCGGTGGGCGCGAGCCATCGCTGCAATCCCGCTCGCTGTTACCGACGCTTAGCGCCATCAATGCGCTGCACTTGCTTTCTGATACCGACGCGGAACAACTGCGCGCAGCCTATCTCTATTTACGCCGCCTGGAAAACCTGCTGCAAAGTATCAATGATGAGCAGACCCAGACGCTGCCGGGTGATGAACTGAATCGCGCGCGGCTGGCGTGGGGGATGAACGTTGATGACTGGCAGCAGTTAACCGATGTGCTGACCAATCATATGGACAATGTGCGCCGGGTCTTCAACGAGCTGATTGGCGATGACGAAGCTGAAACCCAGGAAGAGTCGCTCTCAGAACAGTGGCGCGAATTGTGGCAGGACGCCTTACAGGAAGATGACACCACGCCAGTGCTGACGCATCTGGCGGATGACGATCGGCGGCGCGTGCTGTCTCTGATTGCTGATTTCCGCAAAGAGCTGGATAAACGCACCATTGGCCCGCGTGGACGCCAGGTGCTGGATCATTTAATGCCGCATCTGCTGAGCGATGTCTGTACGCGTGACGACGCCTCAGTCCCGCTGTCACGCATTACACCGCTGCTGGTGGGTATTGTGACTCGCACGACCTATCTGGAACTGCTGAGCGAATTCCCCGGGGCGCTGAAGCATTTGATTTCGCTCTGTGCGGCCTCGCCGATGGTCGCCAGCCAGCTGGCGCGGTATCCGTTGTTGCTCGATGAACTGTTGGATCCGAATACCCTGTATCAACCTACCGCGACGGACGCCTACCGTGATGAGCTGCGCCAGTATTTGCTGCGCGTGCCGGAAGATGACGAAGAGCAGCAACTGGAGGCACTGCGCCAGTTTAAACAAACGCAGCTACTGCGTATTGCCGCGGCTGATATCGCCGGTACGCTGCCGGTGATGAAGGTGAGCGACCATTTAACCTGGCTGGCGGAAGCGATTATTGATGCGGTAGTCCAGCAGGCGTGGACGCAGATGGTTGCTCGCTACGGGCAACCTACCCATCTTGGCGAACGTGAGGGGCGCGGTTTTGCCGTCGTCGGCTATGGCAAACTGGGCGGCTGGGAACTGGGTTACAGTTCGGATCTTGATTTGATCTTCCTGCATGATTGCCCGATGGACGTGATGACGGACGGTGAACGTGAGATTGATGGGCGACAGTTCTATCTGCGTCTGTCGCAGCGCATTATGCACCTTTTCAGCACCCGTACCTCGTCCGGTATTTTGTACGAAGTGGATGCGCGGCTGCGTCCATCCGGCGCGGCGGGAATGCTGGTGACATCAACCGACGCTTTCGACGATTACCAGCGCAACGAAGCCTGGACATGGGAGCATCAGGCACTGGTGCGTGCTCGTGTGGTATATGGCGACCCGCAGTTGACCTCTCAGTTTGATGCGATTCGTCGCGATATCATGACCCTCGTCCGTGATGGGAAAACCTTGCAGACCGACGTGCGTGAAATGCGTGAGAAAATGCGCGCCCATTTGGGCAATAAGCATCGGGATCGTTTTGATATTAAAGCGGATGAAGGTGGCATCACAGACATTGAGTTTATTACGCAGTATCTGGTGTTGCGCTATGCGCATGAAAAACCGAAGCTGACGCGCTGGTCGGATAATGTGCGCATTCTGGAATTACTGGCGCAAAACGACATTATGGACGAGCAGGAAGCGCTGGCGCTTACCCGTGCTTATACGACGTTGCGTGATGAACTTCACCATCTTGCGTTGCAGGAACTTCCGGGCCATGTGGCGCTGGAGCACTTTGACGCTGAACGTACACTGGTGCGTGACAGCTGGCAGAAGTGGCTGGTTGCCGAGTGAAGTGTGCTATTATCGCGCGCAAATTTTAAGACCCTCAGAGAATCTCTCAGGAGACAGGAATGAAAGTAACGCTGCCAGAGTTTGAACGTGCAGGAGTCATGGTTGTCGGTGATGTGATGCTGGATCGCTACTGGTACGGCCCTACCAGCCGTATTTCACCTGAAGCGCCGGTTCCGGTGGTGAAGGTCGATACCATCGAAGAACGTCCCGGTGGCGCAGCAAACGTGGCGATGAACATTGCCTCTCTGGGCGCAAATTCCCGTCTGGTGGGTTTGACCGGTATCGACGACGCGGCGCGTGCGCTGAGCAAAACGCTGGCGGATGTGAACGTAAAATGCGACTTCGTTTCCGTGCCGACGCATCCGACAATCACCAAACTGCGCGTGCTTTCCCGCAACCAGCAGTTGATTCGTCTGGATTTTGAAGAAGGTTTTGAAGGCGTGGATCCGCAGCCGCTGCACGAGCGTATTAATCAGGCGCTGGGTTCTATTGGCGCTCTGGTGCTTTCCGACTACGCCAAAGGCGCGCTGGCAAGCGTGCAGCAGATGATTGCGTTGGCGCGTAAGGCTGGCGTGCCGGTACTTATCGATCCGAAAGGGACCGATTTTGAACGTTACCGCGGCGCAACGCTGCTAACGCCGAACTTGTCTGAGTTTGAAGCGGTAGTGGGTAAATGCAAAAGCGAAGATGAACTGGTTGAGCGCGGCATGAAATTGATTGCTGATTTCGACCTTTCCGCACTGCTGATTACCCGTTCAGAACAGGGGATGACGTTGCTGCAACCGGGCAAATCGCCACTGCATATGCCGACGCAGGCGCAGGAAGTGTATGACGTGACCGGTGCGGGCGATACGGTAATCGGCGTGCTGGCGGCGACGCTGGCGGCGGGTAACACACTGGAAGAGGCGTGCTATTTTGCCAACGCTGCAGCCGGTGTTGTGGTCGGTAAACTGGGAACCTCCACCGTTTCTCCGATTGAACTGGAAAACGCGGTGCGTGGTCGGGCTGATACTGGTTTTGGCGTGATGAGCGAATCTGAGCTGAAACAGGCCGTTGCCAGCGCCCGCAAGCGCGGTGAGAAAGTGGTGATGACTAACGGCGTGTTCGACATCCTGCATGCGGGCCACGTTTCCTATCTGGCAAATGCGCGCAAGCTGGGCGATCGCCTGATCGTGGCGGTAAACAGCGATGCGTCGACCAAACGTCTGAAAGGAGAAACGCGTCCGGTCAACCCGCTGGAACAGCGCATGATCGTGCTGGGCGCGCTGGAATCCGTCGACTGGGTGGTCTCTTTTGAAGAAGATACACCGCAGCGTCTGATCGCCGGTATCCTGCCGGATCTGCTGGTCAAAGGCGGTGACTATAAGCCAGAAGATATTGCGGGTAGCAAAGAGGTATGGGCGAACGGCGGTGAAGTGCTGGTGCTGAACTTCGAAGATGGCTGCTCAACGACCAATATCATCAAGAAGATCAAGAAAGACAGCGATAAATAACAATTGGAATGTTTGTCGGATGGCGGTGTCCGGCCTACGAGGTTGTAGGCCGGATAAAACGCGTAAGCGTTGCCATCCGGCATTTCTGTTTCTTATTCTTCAGTCGTTTTCTCAACAGGCTGTGGACTGTTTTTCAGCGGATCGGCCAGTGCCGACAGCGAACCGCCGGACAAACCAATTTCATTTAACAGCGAGTCAATCAGCGGCGCTTGTGTACGATAGGCAAGGGCGGCGGATAATGCCTGCTCAGCCAGATTCCCTCCGGTTACGTTACCTGCGGTCACTTCACCGACGGCGCCGCCACGATTCAGACCATCAACCTGGATAATCTTGATCCCATCGATAGACTTCATTGGCTCAACGGATTTCTCAATGACTGCTGGCAGGGACTGCAGCAGGGCCAGCTTAAATTTCAGACTGGTCTGTTCGTCGGAAAGCACGTTGATAGCATCGTTCAGCGCACGCTGGGCTTCGGCTTCCGCCAGACCTTTTTTCCGCGTGGCTTCGGCCAGTTCCACAATTGCCGCCGCCTGCAATTCTGCGGCTTCTTTTTCCGCTTTTGCCCGGACGGTCAGTTCAACCGCCTGGGTTTCTGCATCCTGCGCAGCGGCAATCAACGCCACCTGTTTGGCACGATCCGCTTCTGCGGTCTGGCGGGTGGTTTCTACGTTCTGCTGGGCGCGAACCGCTTCGGCTAGTGCATCGTTAGCGCGTGCTTCAGCCTGAGACTGCTGTTCGGACTTGGCGGCAATGGCGATAGATTTTGTCTGATTAGCAATCTCCGTTACCTGCTGTTGTTCGATTTCTTTAATGCGAACTTCACGCTCGGCCTCGACTTTTCTGGATCGCACCGCCTGTTCGCGCTCGATTTCTGTTTCCTGAATCTGGCGTTCTGCAAGAATGCGCGTCTGCTCAGCTTCACGATGACGTTCGGCTTCGAAGGCGGCAATTTTGGCGTTTTGCTCGGCCGTGCGGGTCTTCACCTGCTGCTCCTGCTCGAGAGTCATGAAGGCTTCCTGCTGTTCGATTTCCAGCTTGCGTGCCAGCGCATCACGGTTTTTCTCACGAACGGCAACTTCTACGTCCTGCTCGACTTCGTTACGTTCGCGACGACGGCGTTCTGTTTCCTGGGTCAGCTTGGTCAGACCCTCGGCATCAAAGGCGTTATTCGGGTTGAAATGGACTTTTTCGGTCTGGTTAAAGTTGGTGAGTGAAACGCTCTCCAGTTCCAGGCCGTTTTTGGACAGGTCTTCCGCGACGGTATTTTGTACGCCCTGAACGAAGTTTTCACGCGTATCCTGCAGTTCATGCATGGTCATCTGCGACGCAGTGGCACGTAGGGCATCAACAAACTTATCTTCTATTAGCACACGTAAATCCTCTGGTGACAGCGTCCGCTGTCCCAGCGTCTGTGCGGCGGTAGCAATCCCTTCAACAGACGGTTTTACACGTACGAAAAAGGCGACGACGACATCCACGCGCATACGGTCTTTGGTGATGAGACTGTCGACAGTTGAACGGCTCACCTCAAGTTTGAGGGTGTTCATGTTGATAGGAATAATTTCGTGGAAGATAGGCATGACAATTGCGCCGCCGCTCATCACCACTTTTTGTCCGCCAAGACCGGTACGCACAAACGCCTGTTCAGCAGATGCGCGGCGATACAGGCGGGCAAAAATAATCCCGATAATTACTAAGACGACCACCGCCACAATGGAGGTAAACATCCATGAAGGTAACATGCCAAAAACATCATCCATCTATAAGATCCCTCTGTATAAAATTATAAAACAGTCGGCCAGGGGTTTAGCTCGGCCAGGTAACGCGTTGCGGAGAGTCGGCAGATAATCAGCACCTTGTCTCCTTTTTTGAATTCTTTGCCCGCTTCAGGCTCCAGCAGCACATAGTGAGTCTGCCCGAACTTATCGGTAAATTTGCCTTCGCAGGGGGTTCCGGCACTTGCGGAATGTCCGGTAATAATCGCCATGCTGCCGATAAATTCATCTTCAGCGAGGGCGGTGGTTTCATCCCGCGGCAGCCAGGGAACAATGATTTTTCCGCTGTAATGCACGGCGAAGACCGCAAGAATAAAGCTCACCGGAGCAAGCAGCAGGTTGCTGAGCGGTGCTTGCCACAGCGTGACCCAGCCATGCTGAAGGAGGATGCCGAAGAGTCCAAAGAAGCCAGCGAGTAAGCACAGTACGATCAGTGCCGGGATCCGCCCGATATTGAGATAGTGAAGCGCCTGGCCGATATTGCCGGAAGTCAGGGCATCGTAATGTTCGAGGTGAGCATCAAGCGCACCTGAAAGAAAATGGCCAAAAATAAGAGAGATGATTTCCAGTAGGCCAATCAACAGTACAAATGAAATAGCAAACAGGTAGGGGCTGTTGTAATCCGTGAATAATGCCAAGTTGTTTCCTCCTGTTACTGCGTTCCCTGTCCGTGTCAAAAGTAATGGTTTTACCTCTTACTTTTACATGACGTTACAATAACATGCGTTACCCTGGTCTTTAATCCGAAAAGGGGCTCATCCCCCTCTTAGATTTCGTAGGAAACTGTGAAGCAGGCGGTTTTTTTGCGCACAATATGTACAGAATAACTTCGTATCCAGGGAAATACTGAAATTAGAAAAAGCATATGGCCTTAGCAGATATTCAATAACTGGAGGGTATGCTCATGAACAGCAATATGTATTCAATGAACAATTTCGATTTCCTGGCCCGTAGTTTTGCCAGAATGCAGGCTGAGGGCCATCCCGTTGATATCCAGGCGATAACCGGGAACATGGATGAAGAACATCGAAGCTGGTTTTGCAAACGCTATGCGCTGTACTGCCAGCAGGCGACGGAAGCCAGGAAGCTAGAACTGGAACACTAACAGAAAAACGGGCCTTGCGGCCCGTTGTCGTTTTACTCTTGCGGATCGACTGACGGGATCGCGGGGGCAGGTTTAACTTCTGCCGTTTTTTCACGCGATTCCAGCTCAGTCAGACGTTGCTCAAGCAGCGCCAGCTTTTCACGTGTGCGCAATAAAACCTGAGTCTGTACATCGAATTCTTCACGGCTTACCAGATCCAGACGGGTCAGCTGTGACTGCAGCGTTTGACGAATTTTCTTCTCGACGTCTTCGCCAAACTCGCGGATCCCTTTCGGCATCGACTCGTGAACCTGACGAGCGATCTGCTCAATTTTTTTCGGGTCAATCATTGTGGTTTCCCTGAACTGGTACGTGTTGCTGCCTATTGTAGTGCGAACTGGCACAGGCATAAACCAGAATTGTGTGAAGCTAAGACGAGTAAAGGCGTTGATGAAGGTAATCAATAGCGTTATAGTTAACCCGCTTATTCTCAGGGCGGGGCGAAATTCCCCACCGGCGGTAAATCAACTGATGTTGAAAGCCCGCGAGCGCTTTTTGTTACGGCAAAAAGGTCAGCAGATCCGGTGTAATTCCGGGGCCGACGGTTAGAGTCCGGATGGGAGAGAGTAACGATCCAGTCGGGCATGGACCCGCTCACGTTATTTTTTTGCCGCTTAGACGGTACTCCTAAGACTGCCCTGATTCTGGTAACCATAATTTTAGTGAGGTTTTTTTACCATGAATCAGACGCTACTTTCCTCTTTTGGTACGGCTTTCGAACGTGTTGAACATGCGCTGTCTGCGCTGCGTGAAGGACGCGGTGTGATGGTGCTTGACGATGAAGATCGCGAAAACGAAGGCGATATGATTTTCCCGGCAGAGACCATGACCGTAGAACAGATGGCGCTGACCATCCGTCACGGTAGCGGTATTGTATGCCTGTGCATCACTGAAGACCGACGCAAACAGCTCGATCTGCCAATGATGGTGGAAAATAACACCAGTGCTTACGGCACCGGTTTTACCGTGACAATTGAAGCAGCAGAGGGCGTGACCACCGGTGTTTCCGCTGCGGACCGTGTGACTACGGTGCGTGCGGCAATTAAGGATGGCGCCAAACCTTCCGATCTTAACCGTCCGGGGCACGTTTTCCCGCTGCGTGCTCAGGCTGGCGGCGTGTTGACCCGCGGTGGTCATACTGAAGCGACCATCGACCTGATGACGCTGGCAGGGTTTAAACCGGCAGGCGTGCTGTGCGAACTGACCAACGACGATGGCACCATGGCGCGTGCGCCAGAGTGCATCGAATTTGCCGGCAAGCATAATATGGCGGTGGTGACTATCGAAGACCTGGTGGCTTACCGTCAGGCGCACGAGCGCAAAGCCAGCTAATCGTACAGTGCCATGGTGAAGAAAAGCCGATGCAATGCCATCGGCTTTTTTTTGTTTAGTTGTAGTTAATTTTAAATAACACTACCGTTTCAAATGGTCCGGTCTGAACGGCCTCGCCAGCGACTTGACTTAACTCTGCTTGATAACTTTTCTCTCTGGTCAATAATTCCGTATCAAATTCGGCATACTCTGCGTACTCGTTGTAGGTGGAGAGTGTATTATCTTCCATATTACGGATTTTTAATTGCAAGCCATTCCCTATTCTCAGTGAAGTATCATCTTCTGCTAATTCTTCAGTAGTATAGAATGAAGATGAAACTTTGAATGTATCAGTACATCCACTGTCTGCATTTAAATTCTTTATAGTCTTGATGGAGAAACTTTTGGTCATGGTTTTGGCATTGATTTCCATATTATTAAAGGTGCCAAAGTCAATGGTCTGATTTTCAGGATAGATGTTGAATTTTACGCTACAGTCCAGTACTCGAATTTGATCTAATCCAGTGACATGATATTTCAGGTTAGCGGCATCCGGGCTGACGTTGATACCACCAACACCATCAAACTGCACAAGAATATAATCGCCGATACTACTGGTGTAGTCATGGGGAGGCATAGAGATGACTTTTACATACAGGCGCATTCGTGCGATAAACGTTCTCGAGTAGTGTGTATCTTCCGCATTACCTGAGCAAAGATAATGTTCCCAACCGCTGGCTTTGATTTGCGCCGGGTTATAGATCTTCAGTTTCTGATTATCAATACACTGGTGGGTATCAATACTGATAGCACCTTGCGTCGCGTCATAATCAACGCCTTCGTAGGTGACACCTAACTGGTAGTAGGTATCATTGACAGAAGCATAGGGGTTAACCCAGGCATAGGCGTTTTCACCGCTATATCCATCATCGGAAGTGGCGTTATCACAGTACACGGGAATTTTTATATCATTACTTTCCCAGATTTTGTCCCCGGGTTTGGCGTTGTTAGGGACTGCAAACGGCTCGATAGCGGTATAACCTTCAACAGGACCTCCGGTGGCTCCCAGATAGCAGTGAACCGCCAGCGCTGAACGAAAAGGGAGCGCGATGAATATTAACAGCAGAAATAACCGTAGCGTGCGGATCATTTTCTGGCCTCCGGCACGATAAGATCGCATTGACCATGGCATTTCACGTTCAGCATGCGCAGTCCGCCATAATCATCCATATATCCTAGTGCGAACGCATTTCCGTTATAACCGCCGGCATTTAATGTGACAGAGGAAAAAGGGGCAATCATCTTACTGCTAAAGCCTGACAATTGGCTTTTGCTGTCTTTGCCAAAAAAAGCCAACGTAATGTAGTAGGCGGTAGGATTATTAACCAACAGCGTATTTCCCTGTTGGCTAACTTTGAGCTGAAGTTCAACTTCAGTACCCGGCTTTTTCTTCAAAGCCGCTGGACGCCAGAACAATTTCAATCGAGATTGCAGGGCCATCTGCACAATGGCATTGCTTCCCTTATTTTCTGGCGCAGGTGGAATTTCACGGACATTAAAATAGAACAGCGTTTCCCGATCCTGAGGTAGTGAGCGAGCTTTATCCTGCTTAACGATCCTCACTTGTGAAATTGCGCTGGGATTTAAGCGTTGTATTGGAGGCAGGGCAACCAGAAAGGTGTCGTCCTTATTACCTTTTTCATCTTCAATCCATGAATAGGCCAGATAGGGCAGCTGCTTGCTCTGGTTTTCGATTTTCAGGCTGCTGGCTTTTTCGTTGCCGTTAAATATTATCCGCGTTCTGTCAGGTTGAATTGCCGCCTGAGAGGTGAGTGATAAGGCGAGTAGTACTATTGGCAATTTTTTAAATAATGTCATTTTTCATCCTTAATTAATGACAAGGTAAAATAAGGTTTTGCGTGGTGATATCCAATGTGTCTGGTAATGCGAAGGTGCATGTCTTTTTATCACCCCATTGAACTGTAAAGTGTTGCCCACTGTCGACACCACCAAGCCAGGCATGACCTTCTTCACTGACCATTCCTACTTCGGTATTGCTGGCAATATGCCGAACGATCGCGCCAAGTGGCGGGTAGTCTCCATTTTCCATTCTGATGGCGACGGTAATATTTTTGCCTGCACGGGATATCAGCGCTTTGTAACCGATAGCTCCTTCCGTCCAGGTTTGGCGGGTGATCGTTTCATCAACGGTAACGCCGTCAGGGAGATCGTTCATGTTGACGGCGATGGTTGAGGGTTGATAACTGGATATCATCGGTACAACCGCATAGCCGAGGCGGTTGGTGCGATTGCTATCTCCCTGAACAGGTATATCGGCCACGCCATCTGTACCGATCATAACTCGAGGTTCATTACCAAAACTGCGACGATGCAAGGCAATACCTTTGCCCGTGGCTGTCATTGAACCGCTCCAACTGGCGCTGACAGAGGTGTAGTCGCTGGCAGCATAGCTTCCGGAGAACTGTAGTTCGCCCGCAGGGGTAGTATGCTGGTAGTTGCCCCTGAATTGCGCGCCGTTATCTGGCTTGTCGGTGGCGGTTCCTGCGGAAACGCCCCAGGTATTACGGGGATCGGAGGAATCATTCCATGAGAGAGTGTTAGTGGTGTTGCTGCTATTGCGCATGTCGTAATTCAACCGCCGACCAAAGTCGAAGGGAACGGAGAACGAAACGTAAATCTGCTTATCGTTATCACTCTCTTCGTAATGCGTTGTGCTGAAGGATGTAGATACTGATAAACCTTTCCAGTCACCGATATCGAAATTAAATCCGGCAGTTACGGATGCGGTAGTAGAGCTGTCGCCATCCCACCATTGCTGGCGTAGTGCGCTGACGTACAAATTCATCCGTAGAGGGTCAATCGGCTGGTTGAAGGAGATGCTAACGGTCTGCTTTTCGTCCTGCGTATCAGCATTGTTGTACTGATGGGCGATAAAGTTGGCATAGCTATGAAATTCACGTTCGGAGAAACGATATGCCGCAAGTGAAATCTGGCTGTTTGTCGCATCAAAGCGTTTGCTGTAGTTCAGTCGGTAACTGAGACCGTTTTCTTGATGACCATCATCGAAAGTGCTGCTGGCACGTGTAACGTCAAATGAAAGTGCGCCCAGCCATAGCATATTCTGCCCAATGCCGAGTGCCGCAGAGCGATAATCGCTGCCTCCTGCGAGGATCCCGCCATACAGCGAGGTATTGGACAATATTCCCCACGAGGCTTCTCCACTGGCAAAGGTCTCATCGATCACATAATGCGAGATGTCCGGACGTGCACGGCCTGCCGCGATTTTGTAACGGACCTGCCCCTCGCGGGTCAAGAAGGGCGTGGATGCTGCAGAAACCTGAAATGTATTGGTTCTGCCATCTTCCTCGGTGATTTTAACATCTAGCGTACCCTGTACCGATTGGTTGAGATCGGTAATGACAAAGGGGCCAGGGGCAACCTTTGTTTGATAAATAACGCGACCGGAGTGGCTGACGGTGACGGTTGCATTGGTTTGTGCGAGACCGCTGATTTGTGGGGCATAGCCACGTAATTCCCACGGCAGCATGCGATCGTCGCTTGCCAGTGCAGCGCCATTATAGGAAAAACCGTCGAAGATATTGGAACTTAGATCAGTTTCTCCCAGTGTGAGTTTGGCGCCCAGAGAAGGGAGAGGGCGAAAAAGATAGGTACGCGAAATGCTCCGTGTCGTTTGGGTGTTTTTTTCATTGCGGTTCTGACTGATTTGGTAATCGCTACGTAAGCGCCACGCGCCCATATTCAGACCCGAAGTACCGTATGAGTTTATATTTTCTGTACTTGCGCCCTGATCGGGGCGATAAGTGCTGGCAAATAAGTTGTAGTCGAAGAGCAAGCCATTTACGCCGTGATCCCAGGTGGATGGCGGCATCCAGCTCTCTGATTTCCATGCCATTAATACTTGCGGAATACTAATATCCAGGTGTTGATTCGCAATGTCTAGCGTAAACGCAATGTCGGCGTATGCGGTGAAATCTACGCAATTGTTCTGCATTGGCAGGGAACGTAAAATTTTCTCTTTTAACCCCAATTGCTCGGCAAGATCGGTAGGAATACAGACTGCAACACCTTCACCTTTTTTCCCCCAGCTCAGTTGGCGGCCAGAGGAGATTTGGTTTTTATTCACAGCAATTGTGACAAAGTAGTTCCCAGGGGCAATTGAGAGATCATCTTTTAGTAGTGAGAGATCCACACTGCTACGCATGGATTTATCCAGTACATTCAGGTTGAATTCGACGGCCAGAGTGGAAAATGACAACAGTAGCCCACATCCATAGGCCACGACCTTGCAGGTATTCATGGCAATCCTTACCTATACCCAAGCGTTGCAAGTGTTATAGGGTGGCCATCCGGCCACCATTATGTGACTACTTATAGGTAAGTCTGTAGGTTGCCGTCGCGGCGACAGCGCCCACGGTGACATCCGTTGCGCCAATTTTTTCCATATAGGCTTGGAATGGAAGGATTTGAGTCGCTGATCCTGCACTTAGATCAATGGTTTTTGCGGTCCCCAGAGTAATCTTCGTGCTTGTTTTGTCCAGAAGGCGTACGCCAACATTTGTTGCACCACTGGCAAAAGTATTGCTAAGCAGGCTGGTATCTTCAGCTGTAACGCTGTCACTGTTAAATGTGACATCAACTTTGGACACAGGTACATCGCTGCCATTATTTGAGTGTGGCAGATCGCAATTGACTAAGTGAAGGCTGGAGTCAACCGCATCAGAATGTCCGTTAGTATTGATATAGCTGGCAGGAACTTCACCCAGCTCAACCTGCTTGTCAATATCGTCAGGTTCAATGGCGCAAGGGGCATTAATAATGGTACCCGTGAAGGTTATTTTGCCGCTACCACCGTCAACATCGGCGAAGGCACTGGTGGTAGTTAATGTGGCGATAGCCACGGCTAATAACGTTTCTTTGCCTAGTTTCATACAATCATTCCTTTAGTAATATACAATATCCTTTATGCTTAAGTCGAAATAATAGGTTTTTTAAAATATTATATCACCAGAATATTTTGTTTTTGCGTGATATTCGGAATTTGACCCGGTATTGATTAAGTTTGGCGTATATATATTTCGATATTGCAATTTGCATTGCATTTGATGAGAGAATGAATGGTGTTTTATTATTGTTTTTCGTGGTGTTGACTCTAAGGTGGTTATTGTAAAACTGTGATTTAGATGAGTTTTTTTTCTGCAAATCAGAATATATAAATATTGATTTATTATTGTTTGCGCCAAATAATTTGCGTTTTGTATGATTTGAACCGAAGGGAATCCAGCGATAGGATTGTATAACCATCGTAAAAAAAGCAGAAATCTGAATACAGACTTCTGCTTTGATTTTTCCATTCAGGTTATTTGGCCCTGGCCAGTTTCAATGCCCATGCGCCGCTCATTATCACCAACAGCAATAAACATAAGCCAAAGGCTAGCAGGCATGCCTGCGCCATGTTCATAAATTGCCACGGTGGAAGCAGATACCAGCCTTCAGACTGTTGGTATAGATCGATAAACCACTTTTGCGTACTGCTGAGTGCCACGCCATCAGGCACTATGGGGGCATCATAGCCGCAATCTCCAGTGGGTTTAAACCACTCCGGAGCCCAGTTTGCCAGCGGCAAATTGAAAGGGAATGTCGGATCGGTGGAACACCCCTGGACGCCAAACAGCGAATCCGGGCTATGTACCGCATGATGAATATCATTGAGTTTGAGCGAGAACTTAATGCCCATGATGCTGCCGTAAAATGCCGCAATGCAGCCAATAAGCTTCAGAACAACATTTTTAGGGTTTATTGCCGCGATCAATCCACCGAAAACCATCACAAACATGGCAAAGCGAATGTAGACACACTGCTCGCAGGGGGCCATATAGAGATAGATTTGGAAAAACGAGTGGGCCAATATTATTAACCCGCCCATCGCGCAGGCCATCAGTAGCCACAGAAAGCGCCGTTCCTGCCATCTCACCAGCGTATCAACCGGCGTGGTACGTAAGTCCCGCCACAATCCTTTTATGAAAACCATAGCCTCGTCCCTGTTTATTTTGTTGCCAGCTCTCTGACAAGCTCAGCCATGGAGTCAATGGATTTGATACTCTTGGTGTAGATCAGGTATTTACCGTTAACGACGTAAGCCGGAACCCCCTGAATTTTGGCGACGTCGTATGCCGCTTTCCATTTCTCCAGCGTTTGCTGAACGGTGGGATCTTGCAGCGCGGCGTCAAAATCTGCCTGGCTCATGCCTGCAGCATCCAGGCCTGTTTTAATGAATGCGGCCGGATCTTTACCATCTGACCAGCGCTCTTTCTTGTCGTGGTAACCAGCGTAATAAGCGAATTTCGCTTTTTTGAACTGTGATTTGGCATCAAATAATGAAATCCCTGCTGCCTGATCTTTAGCAATCATTACTGCAAAAACTTCACTGGCCTGTTTACCATATTCCCCTTTGGTTTCCAGATGAAATGGTGTGAAGGTGACGAGATCGGCAACTTTTTCAGAAACCGGGCCAGTCACGGCTTTATCATATTTGTAACAGAACGGACAGGCGTAGCTGAATACTTTTATTAACGTCTTATCAGCATTAGGAATCGGTTTCTCTAAAACCATATAATCAGTGCCTTCTGTAAAAGCGGAGGCGGCAAACGACGAGGCAAGTGCGGCGGTTAATACCACGCTTTTAAATAATGAAGTAATCCATTTAGATGACATAATTAATCCTTAATCTAACGATATTATTTAAACATTTGTTGTGGGTGAACCAGTAATGCGCGGTAGTGCGTTTGGTTTGGCTTATCTGAAAGGACATCAATTTCGACTTTGACTTCTTTGGTCTTATAGTCAATTTCGTTGATTTTGCCGATGGTTGGTTGTCCAACGTCAAATAAATTAATTGAGCCACCAAAGCCAAACATGGTGTCACGGTCTTTCTGATATTCGATAACCGAGGTGATGGGACTATAGAAATCGTAGCCGCGTTCTTTTCCGTATTCCCAAATTTGCTGAACGGTTCCTTTTTTCTCGTCAACTTTATATTCGACGAAACGGGAATATTTCATCGTCGGCAATGCCGGTTGTTCGAGCCCACGACCATCGCCGTTGTCAAAGATGGTTAATGTCCCTTTGCTCGAGAGCCATGCGGTGTGTTGGGTGTAGGTAAAATCGAAATCAGTATTCTCGCACTTACCGTTTTCGTCACATTTTAGCGCGTTGCCCTTATCATCAACCGGTTTTAACAGCTTGCTTGCCAGCGCTTTATTCCAGCCTTTAGACGGTGCCAGAATCCACTTCACCTGTTTATCGCGACCGATTTTGACAACACCCTGATGGCGGGAAGAGATAATAATGGAGTCATCTTTGGCATCATAGGCAATGGAGTTAACGTGCGCCCAGTTACGACCTGCACCCACTCCGAGGGCGTCACCGTAAGGAGTATCTGGCTCCAGTTTCGCCTGTTGACCGGCATGAGCGAGGTCAACGTTGACGCATACCGCGCCTGCGTCCAGTGCACCCAGAAGCGCATCACGCATCGGATCGAGTATCTTTGTCAGATCCCACACATCAACCACACGACCGGACTTGTCTACTTCAATTATCTGATCGCGGATGGTTTGCACATGGATGCCATCTTCTTTGCGATAATCGCGTTTGCCCACGCGAAGCAACACGGTGTCGTTGATTGTTTCGATCGATTCATGCGACGCGTCGAGGAAGCCGCGCGGTAGCTTATGATCGGCCAGAATCTGCCCCATCATATCGAATTCGTACCAATGCTGACCCTGAACGGCTGTGAAGGTGCCGCGCGGTGTTTCCCGGATACCCATCAAGTAACCGCGCTTATTGATATCCATGTCATGGCCATCGTAAAAGGTATCTTGATCCAGCCACCAGCGGTATTCACCTTCCGTATCGACGACAAAGGTAAAGGGTGCGATATCAAAAGGTAATGCGCCACCGGCTGGACCTGCATCCAGGATGCCGGCATTTTTGTCTTTTTCCCCATGCCAGTGGAATTCTGCCCCCTGTGGGGTGAAAGTATGGGTATTCACCAGATAGAGACGGTCTTCAAAGCCAGGCGCTACCTTAATAACTTTCGTTTGCTGTAAATCGGAAATAGAACGGTTATCCATGTAGTGATTAACGATGGCGGACGTTTGCACCACATAATCATCCTTCATGGCTTTGCCATTTTCTTTATATTCAACGGTGACCTTATTGGCAAACTTTTGATAAAGGCCAAAAATAGGTATGCCATCGTAGGTAGCGAGTGACTCTTTGCCCACGGCATATGTCACAGGAATCCCTTTTTCACCTTTACCATGAACGGTGACTTTGACATCTGAAATAACGTGACTATCTAATTCAACCAGTGCGGTAAGCGGGGCGTTTCCGTATGGGTCAACCACTATTGCCCCCAGTTTTCCCGCAGGTTGAGCGGGTTGAAAACCTGCGGCAAACGAATTTCCAGCGGTTAATCCAAACGTCAGTGCGAGTGTGCCAGCGAGAAGTGTTTTTCGGTATTGTCTAAACATGGATATATCTCCTTATATTAACTTTAAATATAATTTCACTGAATATATTATGTTTTTACGATATGGCTAAAAATGAAAATGGTACTACTGATGTCACTTTTATTGTGGGTATATAAATATTGATGAAGTGTATTATTCTACAAAATCTAATTTTTATTGTTTTCTGGATAGTATGAGTGAGGTATTTTAAGGACAATGTTTATTATTGCTTAGTGTGATCTCGTCGACAGAGTTTTATTTTTTATAACTGTTTTAGCTATTGGCATAGCTGCTGGTTTATATGATCGAAATCATATATTTGTTTCTGAAATATGCCACTATAGGGGTATGTCAGAATAAGTTTATGTAAAATTTTAACGTTAAATGTTTAATGATGTTAAATGTTAAGGGTAAAAGAATGTTTATTGCCTGGTATTGGATCGTATTAATTGCACTCGTTGCATTGGGTTATTATTGCCATATGAAGCGTTATTGTCGGGCATTCCGACAAGACAGAGACGCATTGCTTGAGGCGCGAAACAAACTCTTCCGACGTTCTGGTGAAGATAACAGCGTGATTAAGGAACAGGAATAGTCCTTCACGTTCTGCTATGGATGAGCGGATGCTGTAAAATAGCAGGGTGGCATCCGCCCTCTGGATTATCCGACTCCCATGGACTGGAGGATGACGAGACTTAACCCCATCACCGACATTCCGCACAGAACCCCATAGCTGGGATTATTATTTGGGTCGATCTCTTTTGCCAGTGGCATCAATTCATCGACTGACAGCGCCACCATAATACCCGCGACTGCCGCCATTATTGCCGCCATCACCACAGGCGAGATGAGACTCCCCAGAATTAACCACGCCAGTACGCCGCCCAGTATTTCTGCCATGCCCGAGATCCCGGCCCAGAATATCGCCGTACGTTTGGAGCCCGTTGCTGCATAGACCGGACCTGCAACGGCTAATCCTTCTGGAATATTGTGTAATGCGACGGCAAGCGCAATACCAAAGCCCAGCTCGAGGTTGCTGCTGGCGGTAACAAACGTCGCAATCCCTTCCGGAAAATTGTGCAGGCTGATGCCGAGCGTTAATAAAATCGCGGTGCGTTTAATGGATCCGGGTAGAGGCTGCGTTGTTTTTTGTACCAGATCCTGAGGGTGCGCGTGCGGCAATAGACGGTCCAGGCCAAAGTAGCCCAGCAAGCCGACGATAAACATTCCGTAGCCTAGCACTGGCGACATGCCTTCAGCGGCCAGCGCAGCAGGTAGCATTTCCATTAGAGAGATCAGTAGCATAATCCCGGCAGCGAAGCCTAAAGAAAAGGCGAGAACGCGGTTGGAAGGCTTTTGCCCTAACACGCCGAGAAATGCGCCGATAAACGTGGCGGCACCTGCCAGTAAAGTCAGAAGTAAAGGTACTGACATCGACAAATAAAACTCCTTATCAATCTGCTTTCCGGACTGGATCGTCAAAATAACTGATGATCTTCATCATGGTTATCTGAGTTCTTCATCAACCGAATAAGCGTATTGTAATGGTATCAAAATGACTCCCTCAGTAAGGATATCATCATGTCTTCAACTCGTATGCCAGCATTGTTTTTGGGCCACGGTAGCCCGATGAATGTTCTGGAAGATAACGTTTATACCCGTGCCTGGCAGCAACTGGGGGAAACGTTGCCGCGTCCGAAAGCCATTGTGGTGGTCTCGGCGCACTGGTTCACCCGTGGAACGGGTGTGACAGCGATGGAAGCGCCTAAAACGATCCACGATTTCGGCGGTTTTCCGCAAGCGCTGTATGACACCCATTACCCAGCGCCAGGTTCGCCTGAACTGGCGCAGCACCTGGTTGATTTACTTGCTCCTGTACCCGTCGCGTTAGACAAAGAGGCGTGGGGTTTTGACCACGGTTCCTGGGGCGTACTGATCAAGATGTACCCGAATGCCGACATCCCGATGGTGCAGTTAAGCATCGATAGTACAAAACCGGCGGCCTGGCATTTTGAGATGGGCCGCAAGCTGGCGGCACTGCGTGATGAGGGTATTATGCTGGTGGCCAGTGGTAACGTGGTGCATAACCTGCGTACTGCGCGTTGGCACGGTGAGAACACGCCATATCCGTGGGCAACCTCATTCAATGATTATGTTAAGGCTAACCTGACCTGGCAGGGACCGGTTGAGCAGCACCCGCTGGTGAACTATCTCGATCATGAAGGTGGATCGTTGTCGAACCCGACGCCAGATCACTATCTGCCGCTGCTGTATGTTCTCGGGGCATGGGATGGTAAAGAGTCTGTTACGATCCCTGTAGATGGTATCGAGATGGGAAGTTTAAGTATGTTGTCGGTGCAGGTTGGGTTATGAACGCCCGATGGCGCTACGCTTATCGGGCATTAAGTTCGTGCCGTAGGCCGGGTAAGGCGGAGCCGCCACCCGGCACTCTCAATCATTCGACAAAAATATGCGGATAGAAACGTGACAGATCCTGCGTGATCAACGCGCGGTCTTCACGAATGCCGATCCCTGCGGGTTGATCGTTGATCAGCCAACTGCCAATCAGCATATAGCTGTCGCCAAACTTCGGTAGCTGATGGAACTGCTGCACGATCATGCCTTCTTCACCGTACGGTCCTTCCACCGCTTCGATCGTTTTACCGTTCTCAACGATCGACACGTTAGCGCCTTCACGCGAGAAGATCGGTTTGACAACGAATTTATCCATCTGTGGGTAGTCGTCTTCGGCGAAATACGCTGGCAGCAGGTTCGGATGATTCGGGAACATTTCCCATAACAGCGGTAACAGTGCTTTGTTGGAAATAATGCTCTTCCAGGCGGGTTCCAGCCAGCGAACGCCAGCATCTTCCAGCTTGGTGGAGAACATTTCACGCAGCATGAATTCCCACGGATAGAGCTTGAACAGGTTAGCGATCACCTGATCCTGCATATCGGTGAATTGGCCTTTTTCACCAAGACCAATATCTTCTACATAGAGGAATTCTGTAGCGATCTCAGCTTCGGCCGCGCAATCCTGCAGATACTGGATCGTACCGCGATCTTCCACCGTATCACGACAGCAGGTCAGATGTAGCAGTTGAAAACCATACCGTTCACGCAGCTCGGTGAAACGCTCGATAAGCTTTTCCTGCAGACTGTTGAACTGATCGCTGCCTTCCGGCAGGTTGCCCGCATTGAGCTGATCTTCCAGCCAGATCCACTGGAAAAACGCGGCTTCGTACAGCGAGGTTGGCGTATCAGCGTTGTTTTCCAGCAGTTTGGGTTCACCGGTTCCATCCCACGCCAGATCGAGACGTGAATAGAGCGACGGTTGCTGTGTCAGCCAGGACTGGCGGACAAAACCCCAGGTATGCTTCGGAATGCGAAACTTGGTCATCAGCTCATCGCTGGCAATGACCTTTTCCACCACTTTGAGGCACATTTGATGCAGCTCTGCGGTGACCTCTTCCAGCTTTTCAACCTGAGCAAGGGTGAGTTTGTAGTACGCGTCTTCACACCAGTACGGCTCGCCGTACATAGTGTGAAAATTAAAACCGTATTCGGTGGCTTTATCGCGCCAGTCCGGGCGCTCAACAATACTGACTCTTTCCATGACGATCAGCCACCCATTGAACGTGTGGTGGTGCCGCTTGCGCTACGCTGCATGGTGCTCTGTTTGGCCACAGACTCACCAAATCCGCCGCGGGTTACGGTAGAGGTGGTGGCTGGTTTCGGTGCCATAGCGGTTTTCGGTACGGTCATGGTGCGACCCGGCGTTGCTGCGCCGTAGTTTTTACCGCTGGCATCTGTGTATTTGCCGTAAGCCGGGCTGGCCGGGTTTTTCGAGCTAAACAGCGGTTGCTGAGCGCCCATTCCGCCACCCATCAGTCGGCCCATCATGTAGCCTGCCATCAGTGGCATCCAGAAGCTGCCGCTGCTTTGATTCTGCGCCTGAGCCTGACCTTCACCGGTCGGCGCCATACCTGCTTGCGCAGGAGCCTGCTGGCACTGGCCTTCGCCGAATTCAGCGATACAGTCTTCACGAGTGGCGTATTTTGGTGCGGTACGTTCAGCTTCTTTCAGCGCATTGTTAAACGCGGTAGTACATTCGGCGCTTTTACCTGGATTCGCTGCAGAGCAATCGTCAGCGTTCTGATAAAGCGAAACCGTTTCGTCACTCTTTTCACAGCCCGCGAGCATAAACACTGCGGTAACTGCCAGGGCGACAGGAGTCAGATGGCGCGCGCTCCAGCTTTTGCGGAACGAGGCGTGATGTATCGATTTTGTCCGTTTCATTTTTGTCTTCCAGGACCCAGTGGTAAACACAGTAAATAATGCTCAGGATAGAGGATGACTGGTCGAAATTGAAGCGGGAAGAGGCGAGAATGCGCAGGAAGGGGCGGATCTTTACGTTGTCTTACGTTCAGACGGGGCCGAAGCCCCGTCATCAGCATCAGTTACGGAACGGGTTGTTGCCGTTGCTGCTGGTTGAACGTGCTGCTGTCGGCTGAGCCGCAGGCAAATTGCCAGTGCCGTTAAAGTCATTCACTGCGGCATCTTGTTGTGGATTTTGCGGCGCTACGGTATCCGGTGTTGTGGATACCGGTTTACCCAGCGTATTGTTCAGTGCCACCAAATCCTGCTCGTTCAGCGTGCCGAGCGCAGATTTGACGTTTAACTGATTGATAAGATAGGTATAACGCGCATTTGCCAGTTGCTGCTTGGCATTGTATAGCGTGGTGGTGGCATCCAACACATCCACAATGGTACGTGTACCTACGGAATAACCGGCTTCCATCGCATCCAATGAGCTTTGAGCAGAGACAACCGCTTGTTTGTACGCGTTAATGCTACTAATAGAAGCATTAATGTTGTTGAATGAAGAACGAACGGTCTGCACCACGCTACGGTGTGCGCTTTCCAGTTGTTCACTCGCGCCAACAAAGTTGTACTGCGCTTGTTTCACCTGTGAGTTAACCATCCCGCCCTGGTACAGCGGCAGCGAGAAGCTCAGACCGATTTTGTTCTGGCCCATGTTGCTGTCGTCATACTGATTACCCGTAGTACCACCATGAGTTTTCGACCCGCTGTAGGAGGTGTCAGACACGCCTGTAGATGCGGTCAGGTCCAGCGTTGGCAGATGACCGTCCTGTGCCTGACGAATCTGCTCACGCGCCAGATCCTGGCTTAAACGCGCCTGCAATAAAGTCAGGTTGCGGTTTTCCGCTTCTTTCAGTAGCGCATTCACCGCCTGCGGTTTGTTGGTTTTGAAACCATCAACGTTCAGCGAAGCCAGTTCCGGGTAATAGTTACCGGTCACCTGACGCAGCTGTTCTACCGCGTTATCCAGATTGTTACGCGCGGTCACTTCGTTCGCCAGCACGGTGTCGTATTGTGAACGGGCGTTCTGCACGTCAGTGATGGCGACCAGACCAACGTTAAAACGCTGAGTGGTCTGATCTAACTGACGATAAACCGCATCTTTCTGTGCCTGGGTGTAAGACAGCACATCAATCGCGTTCAGTACGTTAAAATAGGCCGTAGCGGTATTCAGGATCAGCGTTTGCTGATCGGTCTGATACGTTACGTCCTGGATGCCCGCTGATTTTTCTTGCAGCGTCAGGGCACGCCATTTAGACATGTCGAACAGCGTCTGAGTCAATTGTAATGACGCGCTGGTGGCGTTGGAGTTGACGCCGTTTGCATCACGGTAGCCATTGCTGTAGGTGTAATCGGCACCTAAACCCAGTTGCGGCAGTAATGGACTACGCGCTTCGTTAATTTTTTCGAATGCAGCATCGCGATCGGCGGCGGATTTACGCAATTCCGGGTTGCTCAGGCGTGCTTGCTGATAAACCTGCATCAGGTTTTCTGCCTGGCTCAAAGTACTGAACCCCGACAGGCTCAGGCCGATAAGGATGGGGAGCAATTTCTTCATTTGCATTCCTTGTTGTGAAGCAGTATTTAGCGCTGATCAAATTGTAAAAATATTTGCTGATTCTAGCAGAATCCGCCACTGCAAAAAGTTGGCGTTACGTGCCATACGGCGTTAATTTGCATCAATTTAACACAAGGGCGTTCAAACATCAGTCAAACGACCTTGAAATTCACATTTTAATCACTATTGGTTTCAGGACAGCACAATGCGTAAACCAGACAACTTGCCAATGACTTTCACTAAAAATGATGTAGAAATTATTGCACGAGAAACGCTATACCGCGGTTTTTTTTCACTGGATCTTTATCGGTTCCGCCATCGCTTGTTTAACGGTGGTATGAGCGGTGAGGTAAAGCGCGAAATTTTTGAGCGCGGACACGCGGCAGTCTTGCTACCCTTTGACCCTGAGCGGGACGAAGTTGTACTGGTCGAGCAGATCCGTATCGCGGCGTTTGATACCAGCGAAAGCCCGTGGCTACTGGAAATGGTAGCCGGAATGATCGAAGAGGGCGAAACTGTTGAAGATGTGGCCCGTCGTGAAGCGATGGAAGAAGCCGGACTGGACGTTAAACGTACGAAACCCGTTCTGAGCTATCTGGCAAGCCCTGGCGGCACCAGTGAGCGCCTGTCTATTTTAGTTGGCGAAGTGGACGCTACGACCGCGAGCGGAATTCATGGTCTGGCTGATGAAAACGAAGATATTCGTGTTCATGTGGTGAGCCGGGAGCAGGCTTATCAATGGGTAGAAGAGGGGAAAATCGACAACGCGGCTTCTGTCATCGCCTTGCAATGGTTACAGCTGCACTATCAAGAGTTAAAAACTGAGTGGAAAAAATGAAGCGTTACACACCTGACTTCCCTGAAATGATGCGCCTGTGCGAAACCAACTATTCGCAATTGCGCCGCCTGCTGCCACGTAAAGATGCAGCCGGTGAAACAGTGAGCTATCAGGTAGCAAACGCACAATATCGGTTAACGATCGTTGAATCGACCCGATACACTACGCTTGTCGCGATCGAACAAACGGCGCCGGCCGTCACATACTGGAGCCTGCCGTCATTGACCGTGCGCCTGTATCATGACGCGAGGGTGGCTGAAGTGTGTTCAAGTCAGCAGATCTTTCGCTTCAAAGCGCGGTATGATTATCCAAATAAAAAGTTGCATCAACGCGACGAAAAGCATCAAATTAATCAGTTTCTGGCCGACTGGCTACGGTACTGTTTAGCACATGGAGCGATGGCGATTCCGGTTTATTAGCGTCGTGAAACCTAAGGACACCATTTGGAAAGCCTGTTAACCCTTCCTTTGGCTGGTGAGGCCAGAGTCAGGATCTTACAAATTACAGACACTCACCTGTTTGCCGAAAAGCATGAAACGCTGCTGGGTGTGAATACCTGGGACAGTTATCAATCCGTACTGGATGCCATACATGCAGAGTCGCCTGAGTACGATCTGATCGTCGCGACGGGGGATTTGGCGCAGGATCAATCCGCTGCGGCCTATCAGCATTTTGCTGAGGGCATCGCAAGCTTTCGTGCGCCCTGCGTTTGGCTACCGGGCAATCACGATTTTCAGCCGGCAATGTACAGCGCGCTGCAGGACGCGGGAATTTCCCCTGCCAAGCGTGTTTTCATCGGTGAGCAGTGGCAAATATTGTTGCTCGACAGCCAGGTGTTCGGCGTTCCCCACGGTGAATTAAGTGAATTCCAGCTCGAATGGCTGGAGCGTAAACTTGCTGATGCACCAGAGCGTAATACCTTGCTGCTTCTGCATCATCATCCTCTGCCTGCGGGTTGTAGCTGGCTCGATCAGCATAGCCTGCGCAATGCCGCTGAGCTGGATAACGTGCTGGTGAATTATCCACGCGTGAAGTATCTGCTGTGCGGGCATATTCATCAGGAACTGGATCTGGACTGGAACGGACGCCGCCTGCTGGCGACGCCATCGACCTGCGTGCAGTTTAAGCCGCACTGTTCCAACTTCACATTGGATACCATCAGCCCCGGCTGGCGGACGCTGGAGCTTTTTGCTGACGGGACGTTGCAGACTCAGGTACGTCGTCTGCAGGGTAATCGGTTCCACCCTGATACCGCTTCAGAAGGCTACTGATGTCTACGCTTCTCTATCTTCACGGATTTAATAGCTCTCCTCGTTCGGCGAAGGCGTGTTTGCTGAAAAACTGGTTGGCGGAGCACCATCCGCACGTTGAGATGATCGTACCGCAGTTACCGCCGTATCCGGCCCAGGCCGCAGAGATGCTGGAATCGATCATTCTTGAACATGGCGGAGAGTCGTTGGGGATTGTCGGCTCCTCATTAGGTGGTTATTACGCCACCTGGCTGTCGCAATGTTTTATGCTGCCGGCAGTGGTGGTGAACCCTGCTGTACGGCCTTATGAACTGCTGGTCGACTATCTCGGTCAAAACGAGAACCCCTACACGGGGCAGCAATATGTGCTAGAGTCACGCCATATTTACGATCTTAAAGTCATGCAGATTGACCCGCTGGAAGCGCCGGATTTGATCTGGCTGCTCCAACAAACGGGCGATGAAGTGTTGGACTACCGCCAGGCGGTGGCGTATTACGCCTCCTGCCGTCAGACAGTTATTGAGGGCGGAAACCACGCATTCACGGGCTTCGAAGATTATTTCAACCCGATTGTCGATTTCCTTGGACTGCACAGTTTCTGACGATCAATTCGAATTGCTTATTTAAACCATGACGCAAACTTATAACGCTGATGCCATTGAGGTACTCACTGGGCTTGAGCCGGTACGCCGTCGCCCTGGGATGTACACCGATACGACCCGTCCGAACCATCTTGGACAGGAAGTGATTGATAACAGTGTGGATGAAGCACTGGCGGGCCACGCGAAACGCGTGGACGTGATCTTACATGCCGACCAGTCTCTGGAAGTCATTGATGACGGACGCGGCATGCCAGTAGACATTCACCCTGAAGAGGGCGTTCCGGCGGTTGAGCTGATCCTCTGTCGTCTGCACGCGGGCGGCAAGTTCTCCAACAAGAACTACCAGTTCTCCGGTGGTCTGCACGGTGTGGGGATCTCCGTTGTTAACGCCCTGTCCAAACGTGTGGAAGTGAACGTACGCCGCGATGGGCAGGTATACAACATCGCGTTTGAGAATGGCGATAAAGTGCAGGATTTACAGGTTGTCGGTACCTGCGGCAAACGCAATACCGGGACCAGCGTGCACTTCTGGCCGGATGAAAGCTTCTTTGACAGCCCGCGTTTTTCTGTTTCGCGCTTAACGCACGTACTGAAAGCCAAAGCGGTACTGTGCCCGGGCGTTGAAATCACCTTCAAGGATGAGGTCAACAACAGCGAACAGCGCTGGTGCTACCAGGATGGTCTGAATGACTATCTGAGCGAAGCGGTGAATGGCCTACCGACGCTGCCGGAAAAACCGTTTATCGGTAATTTCAGCGGTGAGACGGAGACGGTGGACTGGGCGCTGCTCTGGCTGCCGGAAGGCGGTGAGCTGCTGACCGAAAGCTATGTGAACCTGATCCCAACTATGCAGGGCGGGACGCACGTCAACGGTCTGCGTCAGGGTCTGCTGGATGCGATGCGCGAGTTCTGCGAATACCGCAATATTTTGCCGCGCGGCGTGAAGCTGTCGGCGGAAGATATCTGGGATCGCTGTGCTTACGTGCTGTCGGTAAAAATGCAGGATCCGCAGTTTGCCGGACAAACCAAAGAACGCCTCTCTTCGCGTCAGTGTGCGGCGTTTGTTTCTGGCGTGGTGAAAGATGCCTTCAGCCTGTGGCTGAACCAGAACGTACAGTCAGCCGAACTGCTGGCTGAGATGGCGATTTCCAGCGCCCAGCGTCGTCTGCGTGCGGCGAAAAAAGTGGTGCGTAAAAAGCTGACCAGCGGTCCGGCGCTGCCGGGTAAACTGGCGGACTGTACTGCACAGGATCTTAACCGCACCGAACTGTTTCTCGTCGAAGGTGACTCCGCAGGTGGTTCCGCCAAGCAGGCGCGCGATCGTGAATATCAGGCGATCATGCCGCTCAAAGGTAAGATCCTCAATACCTGGGAAGTCTCTTCTGATGAAGTTCTGGCGTCTCAGGAAGTGCACGATATTTCGGTAGCGATCGGTATCGATCCGGACAGCGACGATCTGAGCCAGTTGCGTTACGGTAAGATCTGTATCCTGGCGGATGCGGACTCCGATGGTCTGCACATCGCCACGCTGCTGTGCGCACTGTTTGTGAAACACTTCCGCACGCTGGTGAAACACGGTCACGTGTACGTGGCGCTGCCGCCGTTATACCGTATCGACCTCGGTAAAGAGGTGTATTACGCGCTGACGGAAGAAGAGAAAGCGGGCGTACTGGAGCAGTTAAAGCGCAAGAAAGGTAAGCCGAACGTGCAGCGCTTTAAAGGACTGGGTGAAATGAACCCGATGCAGCTTCGTGAAACCACGCTGGATCCGAACACCCGTCGCCTGGTGCAGCTCATTATCGATGATGAAGACGATCAGCGCACCAACGCAATGATGGATATGCTGCTGGCCAAGAAGCGTTCTGAAGACCGTCGTAACTGGTTGCAAGAGAAAGGCGACCTGGCGGATCTCGAAGGCTAATTGACCGTTGAATGCCGGAAAAGCAACGTGCTTTCCGGCGTTATTGTTTATGCCGCTTGCGATACTGCAACGGCGTCTCGCCAATGCCTTTACCGAAGGCGCTGATGAAGTATGTTACCTCTGAAAATCCCACCTTTTGGGCAATCTCCCGCACGCTGATTTCACTGTGTAACAGCGCTTCACAGGCTTTGCGTAACCGCAGCGTATTGAGATAGTCGAGAATGCTCTCGCCCGTTTCCATCTGGAAGCGGCGGGATACATAGCTTTTTGATTTATTCAGTTCCTGCGCCAGCGCTGCCAGACTAAATTTGTGAGTGTAATGTTCATCCAGCCAGAACATCACCTGACTGGCAATTCCGCTGCTAATTTCCGGCATATTGCCATTATCGTCGGGTAACAGGCTGAATAAATTGACTAACAGACAGGCAACCTGCTCAGTGCTCAGCGGTTTTTGAGCGGCCATTTTTTCATAACGGCTGAAGAGAAAATCAACATGTGGATGAACATCCGCCGCGTCGACGACCCATGCTTCACTGCCGCGAATGCTCAGATTTTGCAGATGCTGTTGAGTATGAGGCAAGTCGCGCAGCACCTTCAGTACCGCATGTTGATCGAGATGAATAATGGTACGTCGATAACCATCCCGCGCCTGCTCATCGACCCAGATCTTGTGTAGGGTAAACGGCGGGAAAAAGAACATTCGTCCCGGTCGCATGGTGTATTGCTTATGGTCAACCGTAACCACGCCAAAGCCTTCTTCCACATACAGCACTTCCAGACACTGATGCCAGTGGTGATAACGCACCGTATTGGCGAATAAACGGCTGAACGACGCAACCGCATCATTAAGGGCGATCAGCTCCAGACGTTCTTGTGGTGAGGATAAAGTCATAGTGCAATAAATTTAAATTTTTGCCGCCGAATGGTAATTTATAAACCCTATTTTTAAATTTTCTCAATCACTGTTTTACTTTAATTCTGGTGCTGTGATTGACGTAACATTTCTGCTGCTCTGCGATTCACTATTCTTTAGCCACTTAATTCAGAGGGGCAGATTATGTGGTCAGCAACTGAAGAAAAATCAAATCCATTGTCATCACGCGAAGACGTAACGTGTGCGGTTAACGCCATTTTACGTGCGCTGGATCGGCAGTTTCCGGCGGGACAGGCTCAGTTTTCTCTTGGCAATACCTGTGCTCACTACAGCGCGGATATTGCCTGTATGGAAGGGCTTTCCCGGGCGTTATGGGGGCTATTTCCTCTGATGGCAGGCGGGGCTAAAGTGCCGTTTGCCGAAAAGTACATTCAGGCGATAAAACTCGGTACTGACCCACAAAGCCCACATTACTGGGGAGACACCGGTCCTTACGATCAGCGTCTGGTTGAGATGGCTGCTTATGGCCTGGGTCTGGCATTGTTACAGACGCAATTAACGCAGCATTTCTCCCTGAGCGAACGCGAGAATCTGCACCGCTGGCTGAATCAGATAACCGACTCGCAAATGCCGGACAGCAACTGGAACTACTTTGCGATTATCGTTCAGCTTGGTTTCAAGCGTGCAGGTCTGCCTTACGATCAGGCAGCTATCGATCGCCGCTTTGAGCTGATGGAAGCCTACTATCTTGGTGACGGTTGGTATTCCGATGGTCCCGGTCGACCGAAAGATTACTACATCTCAATGGCTTTTCACTTCTACGGCCTGTTGTATGCCACCCTCAGCCCGGATGACACCGAACGCGCTGTCGTTCTGCGTGAACGTTCGCGCTTGTTTGCCGAAGATTTTATTTACCTGTCCGCCGCTGACGGCGCATCGGTGCCGTTTGGCCGCAGCCTGACCTACCGCTTTGCCATGGTTGCCTTCTGGAGCGCGGTGGCGTTTGCCGAACTGGATGTTCTTTCGCCAGGCATAATCAAAGGGGTGATCCTGCGTCATTTGCGCTGGTGGCAGAAGCAGCCGATTTTCGATCGTGATGGCATTCTGACGCTGGGGTTTGCCTACCCGAATCTGGCGATGTGTGAAGACTACAACTCGCCGGGATCGCCTTATTGGGCATTGAAGGTTTTTTTGATTCTTGCACTGCCGGAGGATCATCCATTCTGGCAGGCTGAAGAGCTGGCGCTACCGCAACTGGTTGAAAAACGTGTTATCCCCCATGCTGCGCAGATCCTGCAGCATAGTGAGCATTCTGAGCATGTCATGATGTTGACCTCAGGCCAGCTTGAACTGAACAACTACGTTAATACCGAAGCCAAATACACCAAATTTGCCTACTCCAGCCGCTTTGGTTTCACCATTGAGCGCGGCCGTTACGGCATCAAACATGCAGCCTGTGACTCTATGCTGCTGTTGGCGGACGGCGATGGCTACTATCGTGGCCGTCGTCAGTGCGACGAGGTTCGGGTCGATGAGAATTTTATCTGGTCCCGCTGGGCTCCCTGGCATGACGTGATGATTGAGACCTGGCTTGTCCCGTTTGGCGAATGGCATCTTCGCCTGCACCGTATTAACAGTGCGCGAACGCTGCAAACGGTGGAAGGGGGATTTGCGGTGATGAAAGCCGAGCCTCGGTTATGTGAGTGTGGATGCCTCCTTGCGGCATGCAACGGAACCAGCGTTATCGTTGATCTGTCGCCGTCCATAGTTCGCCAGCCAGACAGCGTGGTCACGCCGCCGAACAGTAGCATCATGTTCCCTGAATGTGCGTCGATTCCTGTGTTGACCAGCGAAATCCCGCAGGGCGAAAGCTGGCTTTGCTGCGCCGTGAGTGCTAGCGGGCAGCAAAGACAGTACTCAGCCGTTCCGCAGCTATCCATCAACAATAACCAGGTTGTTATTCAGCAACCTGAAAGTGCACGCCAGTTGTCGTTCTTTTTATAGCGAGGGTGGTATGAAAAATAATTCAACGGGAAATCGGACTGAATATTATAAAATAAGCAGTTTTATATTCCTTTATTTCTTTACCTGGTCCGCAAGTATTGGTTTGTTGGCTATCTGGTTGGGGCAAAAAGCGCAGTTGAGCGGTACAGTGATTGGCACCGTATTTGCTGTGAATGGTATTTTCTCGGTTATTCTGAAGCCTATTTATGGTTATATCCTCGATAAAATAGGTATGAGCAAATATCTGCTCTATTTCGTCGTAGTGATGTCAGCGTTAATGGCACCGTTTTTTATTTATGTCTATCAGCCATTATTACTCTCCAATACCATGCTGGGTATTATAGTTGGCGCGATTTACTTGAGCTTTGCGTGGTATGCCGGGGTGGCGGCCTGTGAATCTTATTCTGACCGCTACAGCCGTCTGAACGGCATGGAGTTTGGGCAGATCCGTATGTGGGGGTCGCTTGGCTGGGCGGTGGCGTCATCGTTCTCTGGCCTGCTGTTTAACCTCTCACCGGCCTATAACTTTATGCTCGGCAGCCTGACGTCAGTGGTGATGCTGGTTGTTCTGGTGAGTCTGAAAGTCAATGTCAATGCGGCCAACGCCTCGGAGGTGATAACTAAAGAGAAAATCTCCCCGACGGATGTTTACGCCCTGCTGCGTAATCGCAAATTTTGGGCATTCTGCCTGTACGTTGCGGGCGTGGCGTGGATGATGTTTATCGCGGAGCAGCAGTTCTCCCGCTACTTCGTCACTTTCTTTGCCGATGTACATGAAGGGAACGCCGTCTTTGGTTATCTGGGCACCGTGCAGTCGGGAATGGAATTTGTCATGTACATGGTCATTCCGCTATTCGTCAATTATATTGGCGCGAAGCGTGGTCTGCTGATTGTTGGGGCGCTGGTGGGCGCGCGATTGGTGATATCTGGGCTATGTGACTCTCATTTATTAATTTCTGTGCTGAAGCCGCTATACGGCCTGGAGATCTGTTTATTACTGGTTTCCGTCTTCAAATATATTGCCGAGCATTTTGATAAACGTGTCAATGCGACCATGTATTTACTGGGTTATCAGGCGATGCTGTATGTCGGTAACGTGGTGGTTTCCTCTCCTGCCGGATTAATGTACGACCGGATAGGCTTTGAGAAGACATATATCATTATGGGCATTGTGGCGCTGACCTTTACATTGATATCGGCATTTACTTTATCAGCCTGTCAGAGCAAACGTGGCAAAAATATCGCTCTCGATATTGCTGAAAATACCCCTGCAAAATAATTTACGTCATAAGGAACCGAAATATGTTAAATCATATCGTTGAGGAATCGTTGCGCGTATTTCCTGGCAGTCCGGTTAATCCCGGCAGTTTTCAGGATCAAATAAGTTGCGCCCGAGAAGATGTCCTCGAATTGATTAGCCGTCATTTAACGGAATTCGGTGAACAATTTCCTGCCGAAACCTGTGTGCAAGGTTATTACCCACTGACAGAGAATGTGGAATGGACGACCAGCTTCTGGACCGGGCAGTTATGGCTGGCGTGGGAAATGAGTGGTGAGAGCAAATTTCGTGAGATGGCGGAGAAGCATGTGCGTTCGTTTGGTCTGCGTATTGCCGGACGCCACGATACCAACACCCACGACCTGGGATTCCTCTACACGCTTTCCTGTGTGGCGGCCTGGCGATTGACCGGCAATCGCGATGCTCGAGGTTTTTCCCTGATGGCGGCAGAAGCGCTGTTGGAGCGTTTTCATGAAAAGGCGCAGATCATCCAGGCGTGGGGCGATCTTCGCGATCCCGATCAGGCAGGACGGATGATCATTGACTGCAATATGAATCTGCCGCTGCTGTACTGGGCTAGCGAGCAAACGGGCGATCCGCGTTTTGCGAATGCGGCGAAGGCCCACGTTGCGCAGGCAGCCAAATATCTGATCCGCCAGGATGCGTCGACCTTCCACACCTACTATATGGACGTGCAAACCGGCGCACCGCGTTACGGTAATACGCAGCAGGGCTATGCTGATGATTCTTGCTGGTCGCGTGGGCAGGCATGGGGGATTTATGGTTTTCTGCTGAGCTATATTTACACTGGCGATACACAAATGGTGCAGCTGTCGAAAAAGCTGGCCAACTACTTTCTTAATCGCTTGCCGGAAGATGCCGTTTGCCACTGGGATCTGGCATTAGTCGGAACCGATGCGCTGCGCGATTCATCTTCGGCGGCGATTGCCGTCTGTGGTCTGCTGGAGCTGATTAAACATCTGCCGGTGACCGATCCGGATCGTGAGCGCTATCAGCAGTGGGCGATGGGGATCATGTCTTCGCTGACCAGGTATTATCTGATGGGCAAAGATGAGCAGGGGAACGGGCTACTGAAACACTCGGTGTATCACCTGTCGAGCAACAAAGGGGTCGATGAGTGTGCAAGCTGGGGGGATTACTTCTACGTTGAAGCGTTAATGCGCTTCACTCAGAGCTGGAAGCTGTACTGGTAATGAGTGTCCGGTGGCGCTGCGGTTGAATGCCGGATGGTGGCCTGAATGCCTCATCCGGCAAATCGACAACCTTAAATACCCGACTCCAGAATACGAATATTCATGTCCAGCACGTCACCTTTTACGGCTTCGCTGTAGGCTTTCATATGCGGGGTCTGCAAATGCGCTTCAAGATGCGCGATGCTTTCCCACTGCTCAACCATCACGATTGAATCTGGCGCTGTGGTCTGAAAACTCACACCTGCGGCATGATCCACCATCGGCGCATAGCCGTGGCAGCCTTCTTCTTTCAGTACGGTCGGAACGATTTTAGCAAACTGATCCAGTACCGCCTGGCGGTGATGTTGACCTGGACGTGTACGGATTTCTGCAATAACGGTAAGCATGGTTAACTCCTTCTAATTCCAGGTTACCAGTTAACCAAAAATTTCGGTCAGATGCTTGCGATATTCTGCGATATAACGCGGGACGTCCGGCATTTTAATCACGTCATTGGTGATAAAGGTCGGCAGCGCTTCCATTCCCAGGAACTGGTTTGCTTTATGGAACGGGAGATAGACGCCATCAACACCAACGCCATGGAAGAACTGGTCTTTTTCAGTGAAGGCTTCCATCGGTGCGTTCCAGGTCAGGGACAGCATGTATTTTTTGCCCTGAATCAGCCCGCCGGAGCCATATTTTTTAGAGGCATCTGAACGTGTGCGGCCATCGCTGGCGTACAGCGTGCCGTGACCTTCGGTAAACACGTCATCGATGTATTTTTTCACGGTCCACGGTGCGCCCATCCACCAGCCTGGCATCTGCCAGATAACCGCATCGGCCCAGACGAAATTCTGCACTTCTGTTTTTACGTCATAATCGCTGTCCGCGCGTACGACTTTAACATCATGCCCGAGGTCGCGCAGGATACCGTCCGCGACCTCGGTCAGGGTGTCATTCAGTTGGCCATTAGAATGGCCGAATTTTTTCGCCCCGTTGATAATCAGAATGTTGCTCATTTTGTGTCCTCAAGGAAATACGTTTGAGGACGATTTTACCCCCACCAGCGGTGCGGTGAAATTAGCAAAATGTGCAAAGTCTTTTGCGTTTATAGCAATAATTTTTTGCGAGCCAAGAGTGATTAGCTGAGTATAAGGCTAAATGAATTCTGAAATGTGTGTAACTGATAGGGGAAGAGATTTTTTATCCTAGTGAAGGAATAAAATGCTGTGGCTAGTTTTCCAAAAACATCAATATACTGAGGGATAACAATGGCCAATATTATATATGCGACTGTTACCGGTGAAAAGCAGGGCATGATTTCTGCTGGTTGTGGAACATCTGCTTCTATTGGTAATAAATACCAAATAAATCACACTGATGAAATTTTTGTCCTGCAATTCGATCATTCTATTAGTCGAGAGCATAATGTTTTACATCATCCTGTGAAATTTTATAAACCGATAGATAAGTCATCACCCTTGTTAAGTGCTGCGATATCTGAAAATGAAAAATTATCGGTTGTATTTGACTTTTATAGAACCGCCTCCGGTGGTGGTATTGAAAGATTTTACTCTATTGAGTTACAGGAAGTTTATTTGTCTAACATCTCATCCTGCTATCCTCATGCGCTAACTCATGTTGGTAATCAACCAGAGGAAATTGTTATGCTGAGTTATAAAAATATTACATGGAAACATCTTATTGCCGGTACTGAATCATATAGCTTATGGGATGAAAGGATTTTTTGACAATGAAAACTGATTTTGTGTTGAAAAACCGTTTCTGTACTATCCCACAGACAAAATTTCGGAAATGGGATGAAATTGATGTTTTATTTTGGAAGTTGGGTAGAAATGATGCGCGTGGTCGTTCAGGAGTTTTTTATTTGAATGCCTATAAAGATGCATATGTACAATACAACAGAGATAAAATCATTAATCATGCTAATGCTGCGGGGATACGCTCTGACCTGCTTGGTGCAGTAGCATGGATTGAATCAGGAGGAATGCCTGAAAATTTTAAATTTCAAGTTTTTGAAGCTAAAAGAATGATCGGGTTGGCGAATAAGCCTATAGATAAAACATCATTTGGTTCGGTAGCAGCACAGATACGCGTTGCGGCTGTTACATTTGGTCTTGATCCTTCGGAACTGACTACCAGGGATCAGTTGGAGTTAGCAACTTGTCTCATGGAGGATGATTTTAACTTGCGTGTTACAGCAAATTATTTGAGAGATCTTATTCTCTATGATTATCCTGATGTAGCAACACTTTATATGACCGATGAGCAATACATAATGGCAGGTGTGAGGTATAATCGGGGAGTTCAAAGGCGTTTAGACGATTTCATCCGATTAATAAGAAATCTACCCAAACGAGGTACAGAAGACTATAACTATATATCCTATGGTATGAGATTGCTGGAAATAAGAGAACATATCAGAACATTACTTAGAGAGTAATTATATATGTTAAAAGAAAAAATAATATCCATACTTGAAGTGTTTATATACATAGTCCTTGCATATTGGTTAACCGACACATTTTTTGCCTTCAATAAATACAGTTGGATGCTTGAACTGGATGACTCAATTTGTAGTATACCTGTCGTGTCAAACGATAACCGCAGTTTGCAGGCTGCCGTTGCAGCCTTTTTTTTGCTTACACCGCTTATCATTATCCTCATCAGAAAACTCTATGTCCGAAGAATGTTTGATTTCTGGTTATCTTGTCTCGCGATAGCCACCTGCCTTTTCTTCGGCTGGTGGCTTTTTTGGGGGCGTTATTTAAATTGCCACTAAGTCTGGTCTACCAACTGATCTTAGCTTCAAACCCGCCTTCCGGTGCGTTGCCAAACGAGGCTGACATTCCATGCAGTGTTGCGATACGGCGGACAATTGACAGGCCGAGACCGCTGCCGGTCACGCTTTGTCCCGGTGGACGATAAAAACGTTCACCGATGTGTGTAAGTACCTCCGGCGCAACGCCAGGACCATTATCTTTGACGCTGAAATTGCGGGCGTTGAGCGTCACTTCCACAATGCTCCCCTGTGGACTGTAGCGAATGGCATTATCCAGCAGATTTCGTACCATCAGGCTCAGCAACAGCGGCTGTCCTGTGCGCATAATATTGTGTGCGTTAATCTGCAAACGTACGTCAATGTGCGCCTGCTGGGCCGGGTGGTAGATATCCATCACCGCGGATTGCAGTAGCTCCTCCAATGAAATTTCCGCCACATCCTGAAGATTATCGAGGGAGTCGAGGCGCGAAAGCGTCAGGAGCTGATCGACCAGTCGGGTGGCGCGTTCAATTCCCGCATGTAGCTGCGCCAGCGCTTTTTCCCGCGTTTGCGGGTCGTCGTCTGACAGTTGCACCACTTCGGTTTGCACCTTCAGCGCGGTCAACGGACTGCGCAGCTCATGGGCGGCATCAGAAGTGAAGCGGCGTTCACGCACCATCATTGAGTGGATGCGGGTAAACAGCTGATTTAGCGATTCAACCAGCGGGCGCACTTCGCTTGGCACACCTTTCGAGTCGAGCGGCTCTTCTGATTCCGGGGCGCGCCAGCGCAGAGCTTGCGCCAGTTTTTTTAGCGGCCTGAGTTCGCGACTCAGCATGACCACCAGGATCAGCAACATCAGCGGCAGCGCAACCAGCCACGGGGTTAATTGTGCAGTAAGGATCGACAGCGCCATATCCTCCCGATATTCCCACTCCTGGCCCACCACAATGCGATATTTCCCATCAGCGGAATTTAGCCACAGGAAGCGCCAGGAATCGCTGTCGCCCCTGAGTTGGCCGTCGCTAAACCCTTCCCGGCTGTAGCTGTAGGGAATATCCTGGCCATTATCGCCATCGTGTAGCACCATTTTGCCGTCGGTGGAGTAGATGGCAAACGCCAGTGCGTCGTCATCAATATGGCCATGCTTCAGTTTCTTTGGCGTGCGGGCCATATTGCTTGAGGTGGTGACATCGCTGATATCCAGCGTGCTAAGCCGCTTGGCGAACAGCATCAGTTGGGTATCAAACAGCTCATCGACATTATCGGTAGTCTGCCTCCAGGCCACAAAACTGGATACGGCCCAGGTGGCTGATGCCAGAATCAGAAAAATAAGCGTTAGCCTGACGCGCAGGCTGAGGCGTTGTGTGAGTTTCATGCGTCACCCAGGGTGTAGCCAATGCCATGCACGGTACGGATAAAGTCGCTGCCGAGCTTACGGCGTAAGTGATGAACGTGGACCTCAACCGCATTGCTGGAGACATTTTCGTCCCAGGTATACAGTTTTTCTTCAATCAGTTTGCGGGGCAGGACGCGACCTTTGTTGCGCATCAGCAGTTCCAGCAGTGCGAACTCTTTAGGTTTGAGTGACAAAGGTTCACCCGCCGCCGTGGCGACCAATGCGCCAGGATCGAGCGTTACCTGGCCATGGCGCAATGTGTTGCTGGCCTGGCCGCTGGCACGACGCACCAGCGCCTCCAGTCTGGCAGCAACTTCGATCAGCGCAAAGGGTTTACACAGATAGTCATCTGCGCCCAGGCGCAGGCCTTCAACGCGTTCCGCCAGCGCGTCGCGAGCGGTCAGAATCAGTACCGGCTCCTGCTTCCCGTTAGCTCGCCATTCTCGCAAAATGTCCCGTCCGTCTATGCCTGGCAGTGTCAGGTCGAGGATTATCGCATCATAAGGTGCGCTGTAGAGTGCTTCTTTCCCCTGGCGGCCTTCGGTAAACCAGTCAATGCTGAAACCCATTTTACTCAGACCTGTTTTCAGGCCATCGCCAATCAACGTGTCATCTTCGATCAGTAAAATACGCATATGTTCTTCCCTGCGATAACTCATTTGCAGTCAGTAAACCTGTGGCTACAGTCTCTGTACAGTAAAAAAAGTATCTTTTTTTGCCTTAAGAAATTGTTAAGGATTAACTTATTTAATAGTCGTAAACCAACATGAAAGGGAGACATGACGATGAAAAAATTAGCTGCAATGGTTGCCGTAATGGCACTGTGTTCCGCACCTGTTCTGGCAGCTCAGCAGGGCGGCTTCTCTGGGCCAACGACAACCACTACGCAGAGCCAAAACGGCGGATTTGTCGGCCCTAACGGTAGCAGCACGACAGTAGAAAGCGCCAAATCACTGCGTGATGACACCTGGGTTACCCTGCGCGGGAACATCGTTGAGCGTATTTCCGACGACCTGTATGTGTTTAAAGATGCGACCGGCACAGTGAATGTGGATATCGACCACAAGCGCTGGAACGGCGTAACCGTCACACCGCAGGATGTGGTTGAAATCCAGGGTGAAGTGGATAAAGACTGGAACTCCGTTGAAATCGACGTGAAACAGATTACCAAAGTTGCTAAGTAATCCCCATCAGGGCCGCATTCGCGGCCCTTTTCTTTGTGACTCAACACGCCAGATAGGGTAGTATCTGCGGCAATATTGCCCTTCAATAGAGGGGTACAAAGTTGAGGAACCACGATTAATGAGCGATATGGCAGAGCGCCTGGCGCTGCATGAATTCACGGAAAACGCCTATCTGAACTATTCCATGTACGTCATCATGGATAGGGCGTTGCCGTTTATTGGCGATGGTTTGAAACCCGTTCAGCGTCGCATCGTGTACGCGATGTCCGAACTGGGGCTGAATGCCAGCGCCAAATTTAAAAAATCCGCCCGTACCGTCGGTGACGTGCTGGGTAAATACCATCCGCACGGCGACAGCGCCTGCTATGAAGCGATGGTGCTGATGGCGCAGCCGTTCTCTTACCGTTATCCGCTGGTTGACGGGCAGGGGAACTGGGGGGCGCCGGACGATCCGAAATCCTTCGCGGCGATGCGTTATACCGAATCCCGCCTGTCTAAATATGCGGAAGTCCTGCTGGGTGAACTCGGTCAGGGCACGTCGGACTGGGTGCCGAACTTCGACGGCACCATGCAGGAGCCGAAGATGCTGCCTGCGCGTCTGCCAAATATTCTGCTCAACGGTACGACCGGTATTGCCGTTGGTATGGCAACGGACATTCCGCCGCACAACCTGCGTGAAGTGGCAAAAGCAGCGATTACTCTGATTGAGCAGCCGAAAACGACGCTGGATCAGTTGCTGGATATCGTGCAGGGGCCGGATTACCCGACCGAAGCGGAGATCATTACCTCGCGCGCGGAGATTCGTAAGATTTACGAAAACGGACGCGGCTCCGTACGTATGCGTGCGGTATGGACGAAAGAAGACGGCGCGGTGGTGATTTCCGCGCTGCCGCATCAGGTTTCCGGGGCAAAAGTGCTGGAGCAGATCGCTGCTCAAATGCGCAATAAAAAGCTGCCGATGGTAGACGACCTGCGCGACGAATCGGATCACGAAAACCCGACTCGTCTGGTGATTGTCCCGCGCTCCAATCGCGTGGATATGGAGCAGGTGATGAACCACCTGTTTGCCACCACCGATCTGGAAAAAAGTTACCGCATCAACCTGAACATGATCGGTCTTGATGGGCGTCCGGCGGTGAAAAACCTGCTGGAGATCCTCACCGAATGGCTGGCGTTCCGCCGCGATACCGTGCGCCGCCGCCTGAATTATCGTCTGGAAAAAGTGCTCAAGCGCCTACACATCCTTGAAGGCTTGCTGGTGGCGTTCCTCAATATTGACGAAGTAATCGAAATTATTCGTCATGAAGATGAACCTAAGCCAGAGCTGATGTCGCGGTTTGGTATTTCTGAAACCCAGGCTGAAGCCATCCTTGAGCTGAAATTGCGCCATCTTGCCAAACTCGAAGAGATGAAAATCCGCGGCGAGCAGGATGAACTGGCGAAAGAGCGCGATCAGTTGCAGGCCATTCTGGCTTCTGAACGTAAAATGAATAACCTGCTGAAGAAAGAACTGCAGGCTGACGCTGAGGCCTATGGCGACGATCGTCGTTCTCCGCTGCAGGAGCGCGAAGAAGCGAAGGCGATGAGCGAGCACGACATGCTGCCGTCTGAGCCGGTGACCATTGTGCTGTCCCAGAGTGGCTGGGTGCGTAGCGCGAAAGGCCACGACATCGATGCGCCGGGATTAAGCTATAAAGCGGGCGACAGCTTTAAGTCGGCAGTGAAGGGTAAGAGCAATCAGCCGGTGGTGTTCGTGGACTCGACCGGCCGCAGCTATGCCATCGATCCGATTACGCTGCCGTCGGCGCGCGGTCAGGGTGAACCGCTGACCGGGAAGCTCACTCTGCCGCCGGGCGCGACGGTTGAGCACATGCTGATGGAAGGCGATGATCAGAAACTGCTGATGGCATCGGATGCGGGCTATGGTTTTGTCTGCACCTTCAATGACCTGGTAGCACGTAACCGTGCAGGTAAGGCATTGATTACGCTGCCAGAGAATGCGCGTGTCATGCAGCCGGTGGTGATTGAAGATGAAACCGATATGCTGCTGGCGATTACTCAGGCTGGTCGCATGTTGATGTTCCCGGTGAGCGATTTACCGCAGTTGTCGAAAGGCAAAGGGAACAAGATCATTAATATCCCTTCAGCGGAAGCGGCGAAAGGCGAGGATGGTCTGGCGCAACTTTACGTGCTGCCGCCGCAGAGCACGCTGACTATCCACGTCGGTAAGCGCAAAATCAAACTGCGTCCCGAAGAGTTGCAGAAAGTGACCGGCGAGCGCGGCCGTCGCGGCACGCTAATGCGTGGTCTGCAGCGTATCGACAGCATTGAGATTGACTCGCCTCGACGCGCCAGTCACGGCGACAGCGAAGAATAACGCTACCGTCCGGCTCTCCCTGTTAAAGCCCAGGGAGAGCCAACGTTAAAAATTCCCGTGAAACCGTTGTTTATTCGTGCGTTGCGATTAACAATACGCTTTTCCAGAGAGCCGCCCTTAACAAAGCCCTAACCTGATACCGCGTGATGAATCAGGTGACGTAAAATGCCAGGCTCTTAGGCCTTAGAGGTTGTTATGCTATATATTTTTCGTTTAATTATTACTGTTATTTACTGCGTTCTGGTCTGTATTTTCGGTTGCATATACTGTCTGTTCAGCCCGCGAAATCCAAAACACGTTGCAACGTTCGGTCATATGTTTGGCCGCCTGGCTCCCCTTTATGGTCTGAAGGTCGAGTGCCGCATGCCGGCAGACGCGCAGAACTATGGTAATGCTATCTATATTTGTAACCATCAGAACAACTATGACATGGTTACTGCTGCGAATATCGTTCAACCGCCGACGGTGACGGTAGGTAAAAAAAGCCTGCTGTGGATCCCTTTCTTCGGGCAGCTGTACTGGTTAACCGGTAACCTGCTGATTGACAGAAATAACCGCGCAAAAGCACACAGCACCATTGCTGCCGTGGTTAATCATTTCAAAAAACGCCGCATTTCTATCTGGATGTTCCCGGAAGGAACGCGTAGCCGCGGTCGCGGTCTGCTTCCGTTTAAAACCGGCGCGTTCCATGCAGCGATTGCTGCTGGTGTCCCGGTCATTCCGGTATGCGTTTCCACAACCTCGAACAAGATAAAATTAAACAGACTCAATAATGGTCTGGCGATTGTCGAGATGTTGCCGCCGGTGGATATTAGCCACTTTGGCAAAGATCAGGTTCGTGAACTGGCAGCACATTGCCGCACGTTGATGGAACAAAAAATCGCAGAGCTCGATAAAGAAGTTGCTGAGCGGGAAGCCGCCGGTAAGGTTTAATCCGCGCAATTCGGGTTTTTTACAGGAAATGACTTCCTGCGTGTTAATAGCCAGTTTTTTATGGAGTTTATATGTCATTCAGTCGGCGTCAGTTCATTCAGGCATCGGGGATCGCACTGTGTGCAGGTGCTGTTCCGCTGAAGGCTAATGCTGCCGGTCAGCAACAACCGTTACCTGTGCCTCCGCTGCTGGAATCCCGCCGGGGGCAGCCGCTATTTATGACGCTGCAACGTGCGCACTGGTCCTTTACACAAGGCACGCGCGCACCTGTCTGGGGAATTAACGGCCGCTACCTGGGACCGACAATTCGCGTCTGGAAAGGGGATGACGTCAAGCTTATCTACAGCAACCGTCTGACTGAGAATGTCTCGATGACCGTCGCCGGGTTACAGGTACCAGGCCCGCTGATGGGCGGCCCGGCGCGCATGATGTCCCCGAATGCTGACTGGGCGCCGGTGCTACCGATTCGCCAGAATGCCGCCACGTTGTGGTATCACGCCAATACGCCAAATCGTACTGCTCAGCAGGTCTATAACGGCCTTGCCGGGATGTGGCTGGTTGAAGATGAAGTGAGTAAATCACTGTCTATTCCCAACCACTATGGCGTGGATGATTTTCCGGTCATTATCCAGGACAAGCGGTTGGACAACTTTGGCACGCCGGAATACAGCGAGCCCGGCAGCGGTGGCTTTGTCGGTGATACGTTGCTGGTCAATGGGGCGCAAAGCCCGTATGTCGAAGTCTCCCGCGGCTGGGTGCGCTTGCGTTTACTGAACGCTTCAAACTCGCGTCGTTACCAGCTGCAAATGAGCGATGGCCGTGCGCTGCATGTGATTTCCAGCGATCAGGGCTTTTTACCTGCGCCCGTTTCGGTGAAGCAGCTTTCGCTTGCGCCTGGCGAGCGTCGTGAGATCCTGGTGGATATGACGAACGGTAATGAGGTCTCTATCACCTGTGGCGAGGCAGCCAGTATTGTCGACAGGATCCGCGGGTTCTTTGAGCCTTCCAGTATTCTCATCTCCACGCTGGTGCTGACTCTGCGTCCAACGGGGCTTCTGCCGCTGGTGACTGACAGCCTGCCAATGCGCCTGCTGCCAACGGAAATCCTCAGCGGTTCGCCGATTCGCAGCCGTGATATCAGCCTGGACGATGACCCTGGCATCAACGGTCAGCTGTGGGACGTCAATCGTATGGATATTACCGCTCAGCAGGGCTCCTGGGAGCGCTGGACTGTGCGGGCGGATATGCCCCAGTCCTTCCATATTGAAGGCGTCTCGTTCCTGATCCGTAATGTGAATGGCGCGATGCCGTTCCCGGAAGACAGAGGCTGGAAAGATACCGTCTGGGTTGACGGCCAGGTTGAATTACTGGTTTATTACGGACAGCCTTCCTGGGCCCATTTCCCGTTCTACTTTAATAGCCAGACGCTGGAAATGGCAGATCGCGGCTCAATCGGACAGATGTTGGTGAACCCGGCGCCGTAATGCGCCGGGATTTCCGTTATGCCCGCCAGAACATGCGCGAGAACAGGATCAGAATGGGGTAAATCTCCAGACGCCCCATGATCATGGCCGCGCACATCAGTAGCTTTGCTTCCTCATTTAAGGTGCCAAATGTCGTGGCGGTGACGCCAAATCCTAGCCCCATATTGTTGATGCAGGCGGCGACGGTGGCAAAAGAGGAGAAGAGATCGTAGCCCATCAGATTGAGCGCCCAGATAAAAAAGCTGGTGAACAAAACGTAGAGAAAGAAAAAGCTCCATACCGAACGCACCACCCGGTCGCTTACCACGCTATTGCCCACTTTAATGTTCAGCAGGGCACGGGGATGCGCGAGCTGGTGTAACTCCTGACGGCACTGCTTGAACATAATCAAAAAACGTAGCACCTTAATCCCCCCGCAGGTCGATCCCACACAACCGCCGAAGAAACTGGCGCTGAGCAGCATGAAGATCGTGTGCGAAGGCCACTGCGCGTAATCCGCCGTCGACAGGCCATTATCTGTCAGCATCGAACTGGCCAGAAAAAAAGCATGCACCAGGCTGTCCGTTAATCCATACATGCCTGCCCGCCAAACTTGCCAGGTGGCGATCAGAGTGACAACCAACGCAATAAGCAAAAAGAAACGCAGTTCGGCATTACGACGAAAGGGTTTGAAGGTACGTTTCGCGATAGCCACGTACCAGAGGGTGAAGTTAAACGCGGACAGCAGGGAAAATACCCCAGCGACCAGCTCGATCGCATGGCTGTTATAGAAGCCGATGCTTTCACTGCGAGTGGAAAATCCGCCGAGAGAAACCGTCGACAGCCCGTGGCATAAGGCATCGAAGAACGACATCCCGGCAGCCCAGTAGGCCAGAGTACAGATTAGACCCAGAATGACATAGGTCAGCCACAGCGTACGTGCAGTATCGGCAAGCCTTGGAGTGAGCCGTTCTTCTTTGAAGGGACCCGGCATTTCAGACTGATACAGCTTCATGCCGCCGATACCCAAAAGCGGTAATACCGCCACGGCGAGGACAATAACACCCAGGCCACCAATAAAATTGAGCTGAGCCCGATAGTAGAGATACGACTTCGGCATGGCGCTGACGTCGCCAATTACCGTTGCGCCCGTGGTGGTAATCCCGGAAACCCCTTCAAACAGGGCATCCGCAAAGGAGAGGTTTAAGCCATCGTCCATCCACATCGGCATCGCGCTGATAAACGAAAACAACAGCCAGAACAGGACGATAATAACGAAACCATCCCGTGTTCGCAGTTGAATACCCGCATGTTTGGTTGCCAGCCACGCCCCGCCGCCGAGGGTGAAGAAAGTCATAAATGTGCTGAAAAAAGCGAACAAGCTCCGCTCTTTGTTTAACAAAGCGATGGTCATCGGTGGCAGCATAGAAAAGCTGTAGAGAAGAACCAGAAACCCACACAGGTGAACAACAACCCGTAGCTGGGAAATATGCAGTGAATCGTTGAGTCGCAATGAAAAATCCCCCGCCGAAAAAGAGTTATCTCAGCTGGCCGGCATGGTGTTAATTATGATTGATAAAAATGAGCGTCGTAAAATTTAACAATTTATATAACTTTCTACTGCCCTGGTTCAGACTCCACTTCATTTCTTGTCGACATACAGCGTATAATCCCCGGCCTTTGATTATTTTTTTACCATTTTTGGAAGCATTATGAGCGCAATATCCCTGATCCAGCCGGACAGAGACCTTTTCTCCTGGCCGCAGTACTGGGCTGCCTGTTTTGGCCCGGCACCGTTTTTGCCGATGTCACGCGACGAAATGGACCAACTAGGCTGGGATAGCTGCGACATCATTCTGGTTACCGGCGATGCATACGTCGATCATCCCAGCTTTGGCATGGCAATATGCGGCCGTATGCTGGAAGCGCAGGGCTTTCGTGTAGGGATTATCGCCCAGCCGGAGTGGAACAACAAAGACGATTTTATGCGTTTGGGTAAACCGAACCTGTTCTTTGGTGTGACCGCAGGCAACATGGACTCGATGATCAACCGTTATACCGCCGATCGCCGACTGCGCCATGACGATGCCTACACACCAGACAACGTAGCAGGTAAACGCCCGGACCGCGCCACGCTGGTCTATACCCAGCGTTGTAAAGAAGCATGGAAAGATGTGCCAGTTATTCTCGGCGGCATTGAGGCCAGCCTGCGCCGTACCGCGCACTATGACTACTGGTCTGATACCGTTCGTCGCTCTGTTCTGGTGGATTCCAAAGCCGACATGCTGATGTTCGGCAACGGCGAACGTCCGCTGGTAGAAGTGGCGCATCGTCTGGCGATGGGCGAAACCATCGATCAGATCCGCGACGTGCGTAACACCGCGATTATGGTTAAAGAAGCGCTGCCGGGCTGGAGTGGGGTGGATTCCACGCGTCTCGACACGCCGGGCAAGATTGATCCGATCCCGCATCCGTACGGCGAAGATCTGCCGTGTGCCGACAACAAACCGGTCGCCCCGAAAAAGCAGGAAGCGAAAGCGGTAACCGTACAGCCGCCGCGTCCGAAACCGTGGGAAAAAACCTACGTGCTGCTGCCGTCCTTTGAAAAAGTGAAGGGCGATAAAGTGCTGTATGCGCATGCGTCGCGTATCCTGCACCACGAAACCAACCCTGGATGCGCGCGTGCGCTGATGCAAAAGCACGGCGATCGCTACATCTGGATCAACCCGCCAGCTATTCCGCTGTCTACCGAAGAGATGGATAGCGTCTTTGCGCTGCCGTACAAGCGCGTGCCGCACCCGGCGTATGGCGACAGCCGCATTCCGGCCTATGAGATGATCCGTTTCTCGATCAACATTATGCGTGGCTGCTTTGGCGGCTGTTCGTTCTGTTCGATCACCGAGCACGAAGGCCGCATCATCCAGAGCCGCTCTGAAGACTCGATCATCAATGAAATCGAAGCCATTCGCGACACCGTTCCGGGCTTTACCGGCGTGATTTCCGACCTCGGCGGCCCAACGGCGAACATGTATATGCTGCGCTGTAAGTCACCGCGTGCGGAGCAGACCTGCCGTCGTCTGTCATGCGTCTACCCGGATATCTGTCCGCATATGGACACCAACCACGAACCGACGATTAACCTTTATCGCCGGGCGCGTGATTTGAAAGGCATTAAAAAGATCCTCATTGCTTCCGGTGTGCGCTATGACATCGCGGTTGAAGATCCGCGCTATATCAAAGAGCTGGCGACCCACCACGTTGGCGGCTATCTGAAGATTGCGCCAGAGCATACTGAAGAAGGCCCGCTGTCGAAGATGATGAAGCCGGGGATGGGCAGCTACGATCGCTTTAAGGAGTTGTTCGATACCTACTCTAAACAGGCGGGTAAAGAACAGTACCTGATCCCGTACTTCATCTCCGCGCACCCGGGTACGCGTGACGAGGATATGGTGAATCTGGCGCTGTGGCTGAAACAACGTCGTTTCCGTCTGGATCAGGTACAGAACTTTTATCCATCGCCGCTGGCGAACTCCACAACCATGTATTACACCGGGAAAAACCCGCTGGGTAAAATTGGTTATAAGAGTGAAGACGTGGTGGTGCCGAAAGGTGATAAGCAGCGCCGTTTGCATAAAGCCCTGCTGCGTTACCACGATCCAGCTAACTGGCCGTTAATCCGCCAGGCGCTGGAAGACATGGGTAAAAAGCATCTGATCGGCGGTCGTCGTGAATGTCTGGTTCCGGCGCCTACGCTGGAAGAGATGCGCGAAGCACGTCGCCAGAACCGTCATACCCGTCCGGCGTTGACCAAGCACACCCCGGTGGCGCACCAGCGCCAGACCCCTGCCGCAAACAAAAAACGCGGGAAAGTAGCGGGACGTTAATTTGCTTTGCCCGGTGGTGAAATGCTTATCAGGCCTACGAGCAGCACAGTTTTGTAGGCCGGATAAGGTGCTTGCACCGCCATCCGGCAGAAGTGCTCAGTATTTATGCCTCACGAATTCTGGCCGCTAATGCGGCCAGTTTTGCATCATCCGCCCGTTCATGATCGTGTGATGACAGATACCCTTCATATTGCTCGAAAAATTTGGTCTGCCGCGACTCAATCGGTTTCCAGTGAGTTAGATCGCCAGTGCCGTGCATGGGGCTTAATTTGCTGTGCACATGGTCTACGCCGAAACCTTCGAAGAACATCCCCGTACGACTGACATCCGGGAAAGCCTTATCCAGTTTCTTAGCCACTTTTTGGGTTGCCATCATCAGGTCAGCCAACGCCTGCGGCGGCATATCGAAGGCATAGCTGGGGTAATGCTTTTTCGGGATCACCACGGTAAAACCGTCGGTGTTCGGGAAAATCGATAGAAAAGCCAGATGGTGCTCGTCTTCCCAGACCTTATGGCAGGGTGCTTTACCTTCAACAATTTGACAGAAAATACAGGTCATTCCTTTTCTCCGCAGGTAAGGTGATTCGTCAGGGCGCAGTTAGTTTAGTACAGACCCAACACCTTCCACCACATCAGACCTACGGTGATAAACACCGCCTGGTTAAACAAGCTAATGATAAATCCTGTGCGCCACCAGACGCCCGTTGGAACGTACCCGGCACCAAACAGGATTGGACCGCGAGCGTGGGTGTACTGGGTGAGCGAGCAGTACAAACTGCTGGTGAAGGCCAGCATTAACGCCGTGGGGGCTGCGGGGATATTCAGATGCAGTCCGACGCCGAGGAAAACGGCGTACAGCGCGGCAATCTGTGCATTACCGCTGGCAAAAAAGTAGTGGGTATAGAAGTAGGCGGCATTCAGCAGCAACAGGACGATCACCCAACTGGTACCGTGCATAGTACTGCTCAGGCTATCGCCGATCAGATTGCCAAACCAGGTAGTGAAACCTAGTTTTTTCAGCTGGTTCGCCATCATCAGCAGTGCGGCAAACCAAATCAGCGTGTCCCATGCGCCTTTCTCGCTTTTCACATCTTCCCAGCTCAGAACGCCGCTTAGCAATAAAATGGACAGTCCCACGAACGAGGCTGTAGTGGCGTCGACGCCTAACGTATCGCCAAAAATCCACAGCACCAGCAGTACGCCGACGGTAACCAGCATCAGCCATTCGCCGCGAGACATACTGCCCATTTCCGCCAGCTCTTTGCGCGCCAGGTTCGGGGCATCCGGCGTGTGCTTTATTTCCGGGCGCACGATCCAGTAGACCAGCAGTGGAACCAGCAGTAAGGACACAAGGCATGGCAGCAGCGCCGCCATAAACCAGCTGCCCCAGGTCAGCGTGACGCCCGCATTGGCCGCCAACTTCACCGCCAACAGGTTGCCGGTATAACCGGTCATAAAGAGCGCGGCGGTGACGTCGTTGACGTTGCCAATGCAGGTGATAAGAAAGGTACCGATTTTACTGCGGGACTCATCTTCCGGGTTCGAATGGAAACTGCGTGCCAGAGAGTCGGCAATCGGATAGATGACGCCGCCGCAGCGTGCTGTATTACTCGGCATTGCCGGGGAGAGGATCAGATCGGCAAAAGCCAGACCATAGGCGAGTCCCAGCGTGCGCTTGCCGAGCAGACGGATCATCTGCAGCGCAATGCGTCGTCCGAGGCCAGTTTTGATAAAACCGCGGGCAATCATAAAAGCCACGACGATAAGCCAGATAAGTGAACTGTTCAGTTCGCTTAGCGCTGTGGTGATAGCGCCGCTGGCGGTTTTATCCCCGGCCGCATAGGCGAGTGCAAAAACCGTAATCCCAATAATGCCAACCGCGCCGATGGGTAAAACTTTTGCCACGATAGAAGCAATTGTCGCAACGAAGATAATTGCTGAATGCCAGGCTGGCGCACTTAACCCGGATGGAGGGGGAAGTTGCCACAGCCCGGCAGAAATGAATGTTATAAGAATTAATGGGAGCCATTTGACTCCGCTACCTTTTTTCTCAGTCACGGTTACGCACCTATGGATATGGTGAATATATTCATCAAATAAATATATTTATATGATAATTAACAGGTTATGTTGCGCAATGCTGCTCCAGTGACTGCAAGAAATACAACAATATATGTGCGTGAATTGTTTCCTGATATTTCAAATCAGTAAAGGCCCGACGAGAGTGTCGGGCTGGAGGGAAGGGGTTAACCGCCGAACTGGTCCGGGTCTGGCCCCAGACGCTTGCCCTGATCGAGTTTCGCGATTTCGCCTAATTCATCTTTATCCAGGCGGAAGTCCCAGACGTTAAAGTTTTCTGCGATACGCGCAGGGGTGACCGATTTCGGAATCACCACCAGGCCGCTATCCAGATGCCAGCGGATGACAATCTGCGCCGGTGATTTGCCATATTTCTCTGCGAGGTCACGGATTATCTTTTGATCGAAGACGTCTTTGCCGCCCTGCGCCAGCGGGCTCCAGGATTCGGTCTGGATTTTATGTGTGGCGTTCCAGGCGTGCAGCTGGCGCTGCTGCATGAGCGGGTGAAGTTCTATCTGATTAATCACCGGAGGTACGCCGGTTTCATCCATCAGCCGCTGGAGATGGTTGATCTGAAAGTTGCACACGCCGATGCTCTTAATCAGCCCTTCTTTTTGCAGGTTGATCATGTTTTCCCACGCTTCAACGTAGTGGTCGATCGCCGGAACTGGCCAGTGCATCAGGTACAGATCGAGGTAATCAAGCTGGAGTTTCTCCATGCTTTCGAGCAAGGCTTCCCGGGGGCGTTTCTGGTCATCATTCCACAGCTTGGTGGTAATGAATAACTCTTCCCGTGGCACGCCTGCGTCACGTATTGCTTTGCCGACACCTTCTTCGTTTTTGTACGCTGCTGCGGTATCAATTGAGCGATACCCCACTTCCAGCGCTTTATGAATGGCAGTGATGACTTCTTCGTTGCTTGCCTTCCAGACCCCCAGGCCCAGTTGCGGCATGACGTTACCATCCTGTAGTTTGATAATGGTTGGAGTGGTCATAATTCCTCCCCTTAATTACTGTCACCGGAACATACTCCGGTGACATAGGTGTGACTTAAGTCTGGTATAAATACCCAAAAACGAAAGGCGGAGGTTAAAAAACCTTAGCGAGCAGCTTCGTAAATCCGACGGCTGACCTCAAGCGTAATGTCCTGATGTTCGCCCAGTTTCGTACCGCCATGCGCTTGCAGTTTTTCCAGCAGCGCCGGGATGGAGCTACCGTCCAGACCGTAGTCAGAGAGGCGAGTCGGTACGCCCATTTGTTCGAAGAAAGCGCGGGTTGCGGCAATGGCGGCGTCGATGCGCTGGTCATCGCTTCCTTCGGTGATATTCCAGATACGCTCTGCGTATTGCAGCAGTTTGGCACGCTTGGTATCACGTTTTTCATTCCACAGCGCTGGCAGAACGATGGCCAGTGTTTGAGCATGATCCAGACCGTGCATTGCAGTCAGTTCATGGCCCAGCATATGCGTTGCCCAGTCCTGCGGTACCCCTGCGCCAATCAGACCGTTCAGCGCCTGGGTTGCCGCCCACATGACGTTCGCACGCACGTTGTAGTTTTCCGGTTCCTGCAAGGCTTTCGGACCTTCTTCTACCAGTGTGAGCAGAATGCCTTCGGCAAAGCGATCCTGAATTTTCCCGTCGACCGGATAAGTCACATACTGCTCAACGGTATGAACGAACGCATCCACGACGCCGTTTGCAACCTGACGTGGCGGCAGGGTGTAGGTGTAAACCGGATCCAGTACGGCAAATACTGGCTGCACAAACGGGGTCATAAAGGCCAGTTTATCGCCGGTGGTTTTACGCGAAATTACCGCGCCGGAGTTAGATTCAGAGCCGGTTGCGGGCAGGGTTAATACGGAGCCCATCGGGATGGCGCTTGTTACGTCGTTGCCGTGGGTTTCCAGAATGCGCCATGGATCGATGCCGTCAGCGTACTGTGCAGCAGCCGCGATGAATTTGGTGCCGTCCAGCACGGAACCGCCGCCTACTGCCAGCAGAAACGTCACTTTCTCATCACGCACGATTTTTACCGCGTTCATCAGCGTTTCATAAGATGGGTTTGGCTCGATACCGCCAAACTCCAGCACGTCCAGACCTTTCAGCGCGTCCTGAACTTGTGCCAGGACACCTGTTTTTTTCACGCTGCCGCCGCCGTAAGTAACCAGTACGCGAGCGTCCTGAGGAATTTGATCGCGCAGCTCAGCAATCGCGCCTTTACCAAACAAAATACGTGTTGGGGTATGGAGATTAAAGTTGTTCATTGCTCGTTCCCTTTGGTGGGTAATAAAAGAGGGCAGGAGAGTGTCTGCCGGATGATGAACATTGTGGTCGCCCGCCGCGCTGCTCTCAATGCTCATTTCTGCCGATGTCTTGCCCATTTCTACAGACTGCTGGAGAAAACGGATAAATCTGCGCATTATGTCAGGGTCGAAAAACGATAATGAAATGGTGCCCCATGAACCGTGATGAGATCTGCCTTCTGCTGACAGATAAAATTAAGCATCTGAAAAACAATGAAAATAAACTTAACGAACTGCTGCCAGATGTCCGCCTGCTACACGGTACGGAGCCGGCGGCGCGTACACCAGTCATGTATCAGCCGGGCATCATATTTCTCTTTTCGGGACATAAAATTGGTTACATTAATGAGCGCGTATTTCGCTATGACGCCAACGAATACCTGCTGCTAACCGTACCTTTACCCTTCGAATGTGAAACGTATGCGACGCCGGAGGTTCCTCTGGCCGGTATTTACCTGAATGTCGATATCCTGCAATTGCAGGAGCTGTTGATGGACATTGGGGAAGACGAGCTGTTCCAGCCCGCTATGGCTGCCAGTGGGATTAACTCCGCGACGCTCTCAGACGAAATTCTCTGTGCTGCTGAGCGCCTGCTGGATGTGATGGAGCGACCGCTGGATGCGCGTATTCTGGGTAAACAGATCATTCGCGAAATCCTCTACCATGTGCTGACCGGGCCGCGTGGTGGCGCGTTACTTGCGCTGGTAAGTCGCCAGACGCATTTCAGTTTGATAAGCCGGGTACTCAAGCGGATTGAAACCAAATACACCGAAAACCTCAATGTAGAACAGCTGGCGGCAGAGGCGAACATGAGCGTATCGGCGTTTCATCATAATTTTAAAGCGGTGACCAGTACCTCGCCGCTGCAATATCTGAAGAGCTATCGCCTGCATAAAGCACGGATGATGATGATCCACGATGGAATGAAGGCCAGTGCGGCTGCAATGCGCGTCGGCTATGAGAGCGCATCGCAATTCAGTCGGGAGTTCAAACGTTTCTTTGGCGTAACGCCGGGGGAAGATGCGGCAAGAATTCGTATGATGCAGGGGAGTTGATTTCTTGTCGGCTTTAAAGCTAGCCGTGCGCCATCAATGAAATGCCGGAGTGACTCCGGCATACGGCTAATACTCAGGCGCTACAGTATTTTTTTTTAATCACCACGAACAGCGTTCCCAACAGACCTGCGGTTAACAGAGCAATCGGCAGGATCATTAAAAAGGTCATCACCTGATCTTCATGACGTTTGACGAACGGGATCATACTCAGCGCATAGCCGAAACTGGTAACGACGGTGACCCACAGCAGTCCGCTCAGCCAGTTAAAAAACTGGAACCGACGGTTAGGAAGCCCTGAAATGCCCGCCATCGTTGGCAGCAAGGTACGGACGAACGCCAGGAAACGCCCGGCAAGCAGCGCCATCAACCCGTGTTGGTCAAACATGCAGGTAGCGCGTTGATGGTATTTTTCAGGTAATTGCGCCAGCCAGCCTTTCACCGTGCGCGTGTTGCCCAGCCAGCGTCCCTGAATGTAGCTCAGCCAGCAACCCAGACTGGCGGCGGCAGTCAGAATAGCTATGGTAGGTAAAAAACTCATCACGTCCTGAGCGATCAGCGCCCCTGCCAGCAATAACAGGCTGTCTCCGGGTAAAAAGGAGGCGGGCAGCAGGCCATTTTCTAAAAACAGTGTGGCGAACATGACGAAGTACACCACGCTCACAACGTGTGGATCCGCCAGTGCGGCAAAATCGTGTTGCCAGAGCGCGGAGACAATATCTTGAATGACTACCATGGACTTTCCTGTGGAACAGCGTTTATGTGTGGATTGTACTCCTGAATTGTCCGGGATGCCTTGATCCCGGACGCAACAATTGCAGACTTTTCCACCAGAAGTGTCTGCATATATGTCCATCTATGGCAATTTTACTCGATTCGGGCAAATCCTGCGGCCAAATCGGCAATCAGATCGTCAACATTCTCTAAACCGATATGCAAACGGATGAGCGTTCCGCTGAAGTCCACCTCGCCTTGCGGACGGATTGCCGCAATGTGTTCCGGCTGGTTGGCGAGAATCAGCGACTCAAAACCGCCCCAGGAGTAGGCCATGCTGAACAGGCTGAAGTGATCCAGATACGCGGCCAGCTCCTCATTATTGAGTTTCTTATTCAATACAAAGGAGAACAGGCCGCTGCTGCCGGTGAAATCACGCTTCCAGAATTCATGCCCTTTACTGCCGGGCAGTGCCGGGTGGTTCACGCGGGCGACCTGCGGATGGCTGGCCAGCCACTCGGCGACCTTTAAGCTGCTTTCATGGTGCTGACGCAGGCGTACACTCAGCGTACGCAGCCCACGGCTGGTCATATAGGCGGTATCGGCGTCCAGCATTTGCCCCATCAGATACGCATTTTCGCGAAGTTGATCCCAGCAGCGGGCGTTAGAGACCGCCGTGCCGACCATGCCGTCGGAATGGCCAATCAGATATTTGGTGCCTGCCTGAATAGAAATATCGATACCAAAATCCAGCGCTTTGAACAGCACCCCGGCAGCCCAGGTGTTATCAATCATGATGATTGCGTCAGGTGCTACGCTTCTGACGGCGGCAACAATAGCCGGAACATCATGCACTTCCATGGTGACAGAGCCGGGCGACTCCAGAAATACGACTTTGGTGTTCGGCTGCATGTGCTTCACAATATCGGCGCCAATCAGCGGATCGAACCAGCCGGTGGACACGCCGAGCTTGCCGAGAATTTTGGTGCAGAAATCCTGACTGGGTTCATAGGCGGTATTGGTCATCAGCACATGATCGCCTTGCTCCACAAAAGCGAGGATGGTGTTGGCAACGGCAGCCGCACCGCAAGGGAACAAGGCGCAACCCGCGCCGCCTTCCAGTTCGCACATCGCTTCCTGCAGAGAGAAATGCGTCAGGGTTCCGCGACGTCCATAGAAAAGCGCACCGTTGGCACGGTTGTGTGTGGCCTGCTTTTTGGCCTCCACGGTGTCAAACACCAGCGAAGAAGCGCGCTGGATCACGCTATTTACCGAGCCCAGCGTGTATTTTTTACTGCGTCCTGCGTGAACGAGCTTGGTTTCAAGTTGCTTATCTGCCATGTTGTCTTACCTGTTTTTATACGTCTGGATGTCTAAACTACCATGAATCAAAGATGACGCATCCTGCAGAACGGTTATACAGTAGAAAATAATCTCAAAATGCTTCTGGTGACTTTTTTGCTGCGTAAGCGCAAGGAAAAGAAACCAAAGGTGCGGCAATATGTAAATAGTAATGAGAACGACTATCAATTCGACGTCGTTTTGATATCATTACGCTCAGATTTTGTGATTTGCGTCCTGGAGATACAGAGTGGGTAATAATTTGATGCAGACGGATCTTTCCGTCTGGGGTATGTATCAGCACGCCGATATCGTGGTTAAGTGCGTGATGATTGGGCTGATTTTGGCGTCAGTGGTCACTTGGGCTATCTTCTTTAGTAAGAGCCTTGAGTTCTTTACTCAGAAACGCCGCCTTAAGCGTGAACAGCAACTGCTGGCGGAAGCCCGCTCTTTAGATCAGGCAAGTGAGATTGCCGCAGGATTCGATGGCAAAAGCCTGGGCGCACAGTTGATTAACGAAGCGCAAAACGAGCTGGAACTGTCAGAAGGCAGTGACGATAACGAAGGCATTAAAGAGCGTACCGGCTTCCGTCTGGAGCGTCGCGTCGCGGCAGTAGGTCGTCATATGGGGCGTGGTAACGGGTACCTGGCCACCATCGGGGCTATCTCTCCATTCGTCGGTCTGTTCGGTACCGTATGGGGCATCATGAATAGCTTCATCGGGATTGCACAAACTCAAACGACAAACCTGGCCGTTGTTGCGCCGGGTATCGCAGAAGCGCTGTTAGCGACCGCAATTGGTCTGGTCGCAGCAATTCCAGCGGTTGTTATCTACAACATTTTCGCACGTCAGATTGGCAGCTATAAAGCGATGCTGGGTGACGTCGCGGCACAGGTGCTGTTACTGCAAAGTCGCGATCTGGACCTGAACGCAAGCGCATCCGCGCATCCGGTACGTGCAGCGCAGAAATTACGTGTAGGATAATGTTCCATGGCAATGAGCTTTAATGAAAACCTGGACGATAACGGTGAAATGCATGAAATCAACGTGACGCCGTTTATCGACGTTATGTTGGTTTTATTGATCATTTTTATGGTGGCCGCACCGTTAGCAACGGTGGATGTGAAAGTGAATCTTCCTGCCTCCACCAGCACGCCGCAGCCGCGTCCGGAAAAACCGGTTTACCTGTCTGTTAAAGCCGATAAAAGTATGTTTATTGGCAACAATCAGGTGACGGATGACACCATGATTAGCGAGTTAAATGCACTGACAGATGGGAAGAAAGACACCACCATTTTCTTCCGGGCAGATAAAACCGTTGATTATGAAACCATGATGAAGGTTATGGATACGCTGCATCAGGCGGGCTTCCTGAAGATTGGTCTGGTTGGCGAAGAGACTGTGAAAGCGAAGTAATCCTCCTCATTGCCGGGTAATGGTTGTCGCCTTACCCGGCGTGCCTCTCCTGATTCAACTCCCTCGCATACCTGTTCTTATCTGTTCTCGTCTAACGCGACCGTGGTTGTCCTGGTGGGTTCGTAGTTCCCTTCAGACAGCTTTCGTGTCAGGCGTAAGGTGGCTGTTTCCCGCGCGAGTATATGCTGGTAGGTGCTTTCCAGTCGGGCCATGATTTTGTCCCGCAGTTCTGGTTGCTGCTCCATAATGGCTTCGATCGCGGCACCGTAGATCTCTTCTTTAGCCTGTAGCGTGTAAATTTCACGCCGATTTTGCCATTTCATCCGCACCAGTGCAGCGGGAATAGAGACTATCTCCTGAGCAACGCTTTCCAGCGTCGCGTTTTTATTGGCAATCAACACGGCTAAATTTTGCTTTAAGACAAACTCATCGCTTTTATGGTTATCTAAAGCCAAATAAACATTGTTATCCTCAACATCTTTCATTTTATTTCTTTTCCAGAGAATAAAAAATAGGGTCGCTGGTTTCACGCGTAATTAAATTAAGCCAAATTTTGTTGCCCTGTTCATTTATGATGGCTGTTTTTTGAGTCAAAATTTTACTTAATTCTTGTGCGTTAATATCGCCTTCTGCTTGTAGTGAATTGAGCAGGCGAGAGAATGACTCAATTTTTGCTGCACGAAACAGACGCTCTTTTAAATGACGGTCGCACTCTTCAAATAGCATATTTCGTGACTGACCGGTAGCCGTTGAGCTAATCAAAATATCGGATTCGTAATCGCTTAATGTTCTCTTTCCCTGAGTCAAATTTTCACTATTATCTACGGGATTGGTATTGGTAGCGGGGCTGGATAAGTGAAAGTGCGAGGGAACAAGATGCTCGGGAAGCATGTTGAAATATCCTTTGATGCCAATGATATGTTGTTTTAAATAAACCAGGCCACGTTGACAATAGCATGGCGTAATTTTAAAATCAAAAAAAATGGAGCCAGTATATGAACAGTATATTTTATTCTGTTATTACCCTGCTATTGCTGACCTGCGGGGTACTTTTGTTAATGCGCAGTGCAAATAAAAACCGACATACCGAAAATGGGCACTCTGAAAACCAGCCGGAAATGCTGAGTAAAGAAGAAGGCGAGGACCATTTCTCGGTATTGATGAATTCGATTACGCCGGTCTGGTATTGGCGCGTTAATCACGAATATATCGATTTTATCCACTCCACGATCAAGCGGATGACAATGGTGGAGTTGAATGAGACACCTGGATTATTTGATGCGCAGCGGCGTTGTAGCGATCTCAACTCTGCGGTGTATAAATATTACGACAATATTAAAAAGCGCTGTTTGAGCGGTGAGAAGGTCCCGCATGCCGACCTGGACGTGCTCAACCTGCGTCAGTGTTTCAGGGAGTTCAGTCTGGAGGCTTATCCCGCGCTTGTCGCGCTGGTGTGGCCGGAGTATCAACGCCCGGAGATCAAAGCGGAAGAGGTGTGAAGGGGACTGTTTGGCCCGTATTACGTGCCGGGGAGGCTAACGCTGTCACCCGGCACGATGTTATATACGGCTATTTGTCAGATGAGGCCTGCCACAGGTTCAGCTTACCGTCCGCGACGTGCTTATCGATCTGCGCCAGTTCTTCGGTGCTGAACGTCAGGTTCGCCAACGCCTGAACGTTTTCCTCCAGTTGCTCCGGTCGACTGGCGCCAATTAATACCGAAGTCACCCGGTTGTCTTTTAGCAGCCAGCTTAAGGCCATTTGTGCCATCGACTGTCCACGCTGTTGCGCCATCTCATTGAGCAACCGCAGGCTGTTAAGATTTTCTTCCGTCAGCATATTTTCCGTCAGCCCACGAACTTTTTTCCCTTCACGCTGCATGCGTGAACCTTCCGGAATGCCGTTAAGGTATTTCCCCGTCAGCAGTCCCTGAGCCAGTGGCGTAAAGGCGATGCAGCCCATGCCATTGGATTCCAGCGTATCCAGCAGGCCGCTGCTGTCTACCCAGCGGTTAAGCAGGTTGTAAGACGGTTGGTGGATCAGCAGGGGAATTTTCCATTCCCGCATCAGCTCGGCCATTTTCTGCGTACGCTCTGGCGAATAGGATGAGATGCCGACATACAGCGCTTTGCCGCTCTGTACGGCGTGGGCCAGGGCTGAGGCGGTCTCTTCCATTGGCGTATTTTCGTCGACGCGGTGCGAGTAGAAGATATCGACATAGTCGAGGCCCATGCGTTTCAGGCTCTGATCGAGGCTGGCGAGCAGGTATTTGCGCGAACCGCCAGAACCGTATGGCCCTGGCCACATGTCATAGCCTGCCTTGGTGGAGATAATCAGTTCATCGCGATAGTGTGCAAAATCCTCGCGCAGTAATCGGCCAAAATTCTCTTCTGCGCTGCCTGGTGGCGGCCCATAGTTATTGGCTAAATCAAAATGCGTGATGCCTAAATCAAATGCTTTACGCAACAGGGCTCGCTGTGAATCCAGCGCCTGAACGTGCCCAAAACTGTGCCATAAACCCAGCGATAGAGCGGGTAAGCGCAAACCGCTGCGCCCACAGTAGCGATAGAGCATCTGTTCGTAACGTTCAGGATTGGCAAACCAGGCCATGAGATCTCCTTAGTGCAGGTGAATTTCGAAACAACGTTTCTATTCTAGCGGGTTCACGGTGAATATCCCGTTCACCAGGTCACACTGAGATGAAAAACTGGGCAAAAACAGGTCACTGTGCTTTGCTTAAAAAAACATCAATCAGGAGTGCGACGATGCCGCGTTTGACTGCCAAAGATTTTCCGCAAGAACTGCTCGATTACTATGACTATTACGCTCATGGCAAAATAACGAAACGCGAGTTTCTCAATATGGCAGCGAAATATGCAGTGGGTGGCATGACGGCATTGGCCTTATTCAATTTATTGAAACCCAACTACGCTCTCGCAACGCAGGTAGAATTTACCGATCCCGATATTCTGGCGGAATATATTACCTATCCCTCGCCTGAAGGACATGGTGATGTGCGGGGGTATTTGGTTAAACCAACGAAGGTGACGCGGAAAGTTCCGGCGGTGGTGGTAGTGCATGAGAATCGTGGGCTGAATCCGTATATTGAAGATGTGGCGCGACGGGTGGCGAAGGCGGGCTTTATGGCACTCGCGCCTGATGGGTTAAGTTCGGTAGGGGGATACCCAGGCAATGATGATAAAGGTCGGGAATTGCAGCAGCAGGTTGACCCCGTAAAGTTAATGAACGACTTTTTTGCCGCCATTGAATTTATGCAGCATTATTCAGGGACGACGGGAAAGGTAGGTATCACCGGATTTTGCTATGGTGGTGGTGTGTCGAATGCCGCAGCTGTGGCTTTCCCTGAACTGGCCTGCGCGGTGCCTTTTTATGGGCGTCAGGTTCCTGCATCAGATGTCCCTAAAATAAGCGCGCCTTTATTACTGCACTATGCGCAATTAGATACCCGAATTAATGAGGGATGGCCTGCATATGAAGCGGCGCTAAAGGCGAATAAGAAAGTCTATGAAGCATATATCTACCCCGGTGTTAATCATGGCTTTCACAATGATTCTACCCCTCGTTATGATAAAGCTACCGCTGAATTAGCCTGGGAACGTACCCTTGCGTGGTTTGATAAATATTTGCGATAGAAAACAATAGATTATTTAATGCTTTTAATTAATTACCTGAATAATAATGCTACCTAATTTCATTAGCATTCATATTGATATAGGGTGGAGAGATAGTGGATGTACTTAAGAAAGTAAAAAAATAAAGAACGCATTATATCTTCTCTACTGCCTGCCGATAACAAGGATAAGTATCGCCTGATGGCGAATTCCTCATCAACGGCAAGGAAATTATTATGCGTTTGCTGAAAAACTTCACTATTCGTATTGTCATGTTGGCAATACTGGGACTTTTCTGCCTGCTCTGGTCGGGCGTGGGTTTATTCAGTCTTCATTCGTTATCAAAAATATCTGAAGGCAATGATATTGACCGCCATCTTGTCCATCAGATGACGGTTCTCAGTCAGGGTAACGATCAGTACTTTCGCTTCGTAACGCGCTTAAGTCGCGCCATGGATGTCAAAATGAGCGGCGGAACGCCTGATTTTGCGCCGGCGCAGCAGTCCCTGGAGAATATGAGTAAAAAACTCCAGGAGATGAAAACATTGTCTCCAGGCCCCATGGATCCGGAAGTTGCCGCGGCGGTACTGACGAAGTGGCAGGCGCTGCTGGACAATGGCGTGATCCCGCAAATGCAGTTGGCAAAGCAGGGCACGCTCACGGCCTTTGCGGAACATGCCAGTACCGTTACGCCAGCGTTGAGCCGTGAATTTGGCGCCAGTGCCGAGCGTTTTAACGCCACGGCAGGAGAGCGGCTTGATACCACCCGCGTGATGGTCGATGGCAAAACGTCTATCATCCGAACGTTAATTATTACTGCTGTTATCCTCGGTATTGCCCTACTGTTCTTTACCGACCGTTACCTCGTCGCCATGATGGTGAAACCTCTGGGACGCATCCGTCAGCAGTTCCAGCAGATTGCGCAGGGCGATCTCAGCCATCCCATTGAAGATTTTGGTCGTAACTGTGTGGGTCAACTGGTGCCGTTACTGTGCGCGATGCAGGACAGCCTGCGCGAAGCCGTCAGTACCATCCGTTCAGGTAGTGACAACATCTGGCGAGGGGCGACGGAAATTTCCACCGGTAATAACGATCTCTCCTCACGTACTGAAGAGCAGGCCGCGGCGCTGGAAGAGACCGCTGCCAGCATGGAGCAACTGACCGCAACGGTAAAACTGAACGCTGAAAATGCGCGTGAAGCCAGCCAGCTTGCCGATACGGCCACAGAAACGGCAGGTAAAGGGAGCACGCTGGTTTCAGAAGTGGTTGAGACGATGGATGGTATTGCCGCCAGCTCTAAACAGATCGCGGAAATCACGTCAGTTATTAATAGTATTGCTTTCCAGACCAATATTCTGGCGCTGAACGCCGCAGTTGAAGCTGCCAGGGCAGGCGAGCAGGGGCGCGGTTTTGCCGTCGTTGCCGGTGAAGTACGCAACCTTGCCAGTCGCAGCGCCGGAGCGGCGAAAGAGATTGAGACGCTAATTGGCGAGTCATCGCGTCGTGTCGACCAGGGGGCTCGTCTGGTTAAAGAAACGGGATTAACCATGGAGGCAATTCTGCGCGGTGCCACCGAAGTGACGGTCATCATGAAGCAAATTGCCTCAGCCTCGGAAGAACAGAATAAGGGCATCTCGCAGGTGAGCGTGGCGATCACGCAGATGGACAGCGTAACGCAACAGAACGCTGCATTGGTAGAGCAAGTCTCCGCCGCTGCCGTGGCGTTGGAAAGACAAACAGAGGAACTGCAACGCTCGGTGCAACAGTTCCGCCTCTCAGCGAATGATGTGCAATACGCCGCTGCTAATACTGCTTCCCCTTCAGCAGACAACAAAACGTCTGCGGCAGCTAAAACGGATGAATGGGTGTCCTTTTAAGCTGGCATAAAAAGTTCGTGATACCTCTGGTCTTTGCTCAAAAAATCGCTATATAATTTATTATATAGCGATTGGAGATTATGCATGGACAACCATTTTGGAAAAGGCCTGATGGCCGGATTAAACGCCTCAAGTGCGGACAGCGCACGCTCAGTGGCGAATTTTTGTGCGGATTATAAGCGTGGTTTTGTGTTGGGATTTTCACATCGCATGTTTGAAAAAACGGGCGATCGACAGCTTAGCGCGTGGGAAGCGGGCATCCTCACGCGTCGCTATGGACTGGATAAAGAGATGGTTATGGATTTCTTTAGAGAGAATCAATCCAGTACAACAATTCGTTTTTTCATGGCTGGCTATCGACTCGAAGCTTGATCCGAAAGGGGTATTATCTTGCTTTAATTAATTACACTATTGACCTACGCCTTCGTTTTGTTGCTCCGTCGAAGTATTATAATGCACATAACCATATAAAAAGTGTGGTAATGGCGCGCCGATCGCAATATGCAACATGCGAATGGTGCAAAATAAAAGCCAGGTCTTCGCAACGGAATAACTATAAAATGACTGGAGATAACTCTCTCATCAATTCGAGCGGCATTAATCGCCGTGATTTCATGAAGCTTTGTGCAGCACTGGCCGCTACCATGGGGCTCAGTAGCAAAGCCGCCGCAGAAATGGCCGAATCAGTTTCTCGTCCTCAGCGCCCACCGGTTATCTGGATTGGTGCCCAGGAGTGTACGGGTTGTACTGAATCGCTGCTTCGCGCGACACACCCTACAGTGGAAAACCTCGTTCTGGAGACAATCTCTCTGGAATACCATGAGGTGCTCTCTGCCGCCTTCGGCCATCAGGTTGAAGAGAACAAACATAACGCTCTGGAGAAGTACAAAGGGCAATATGTTCTGGTAGTAGATGGATCTATCCCACTGAAAGATAATGGTATTTACTGCATGGTTGCCGGTGAGCCGATCGTGGATCACATCCGCCGGGCCGCAGAGGGCGCAGCCGCTATCATTGCCATCGGCTCTTGCGCCGCGTGGGGTGGTGTTGCTGCCGCTGGCGTTAACCCAACGGGGGCCGTCGGCCTGCAAGAAGTTCTGCCAGGCAAAACCATCATCAACATCCCCGGCTGTCCGCCGAACCCGCATAACTTCCTCGCAACGGTCGCCCATATCATCACTTACGGTAAGCCGCCGAAGCTGGATACCAAAAACCGTCCGACATTCGCCTATGGCCGTTTGATTCACGAGCACTGCGAACGTCGCCCGCACTTCGATGCTGGTCGTTTTGCGAAAGAGTTTGGCGATGAAGGCCACCGTGAAGGTTGGTGCCTCTACCATCTGGGCTGTAAAGGGCCAGAAACCTACGGCAACTGTTCCACGCTGCAATTCTGCGACGTTGGCGGCGTGTGGCCGGTGGCTATTGGTCACCCTTGCTACGGCTGCAACGAAGAAGGCGTCGGTTTCCATAAAGGTATTCACCAGCTTGCTCATGTGGAAAACCAAACGCCGCGTTCCGAGAAGCCTGACGTCAATATGAAAGAAGGCGGTAATGTATCTGCCGGAGCGATTGGACTGCTGGGTGGCGTAGTAGGACTGGTTGCCGGCGTCAGCGTGATGGCGGTACGTGAACTGGGGCGTCAGCAAAAGAAAGATAACGCTGACTCACGGGGAGAATAACCGTGAACAGACGTAACTTTATTAAAGCAGCCTCCAGCGGGGCATTGCTGTTGGGCGCAGCGCCGTCCATCAGTCATGCGGCTGCAGAAAACCGTCCGCCGATCCCGGGTTCTCTTGGGATGCTCTATGACTCGACGCTGTGCGTAGGCTGCCAGGCCTGTGTCACCAAGTGTCAGGATATCAACTTCCCGGCCCGTAACCCGGAAGGCGAGCAAACCTGGTCGAACAACGACAAACTGTCTCCGTATACCAATAACATCATCCAGGTGTGGCGTAGCGGAACAGGCGTGAACAAAGACCAGGAAGAAAATGGCTACGCATACATCAAGAAACAGTGCATGCACTGTGTTGATCCGAACTGCGTTTCCGTTTGCCCGGTCTCCGCGCTGAAGAAAGATCCGAAAACCGGCATCGTCCATTATGACAAAGACGTCTGCACGGGCTGTCGTTACTGCATGGTCGCCTGCCCGTACAACGTGCCTAAGTACGACTACAACAACCCGTTTGGTGCGCTTCACAAATGTGAACTGTGTAACCAGAAAGGCGTTGAGCGTCTGGACAAAGGCGGTTTGCCGGGTTGTGTTGAAGTGTGCCCAGCCGGTGCGGTGATTTTTGGTACCCGTGAAGAGCTGATGGCTGAGGCGAAAAAACGTCTCGCGCTGAAGCCTGGCAGCGAATACCACTATCCGCGTCAAACGGTGAAAGCAGGCGATACCTATCTGCATACGGTACCGAAGTACTACCCACACCTATACGGTGAGAAAGAAGGTGGTGGTACGCAGGTTATGGTGCTGACGGGTGTTCCTTACGAGGATTTGGATCTGCCGAAGCTGGATGATCTTTCAACTGGTGCGCGTTCCGAACATGTTCAACATTCCCTGTACAAGGGCATGATATTACCCCTGGCTGCGCTGGCGGGCTTAACCGTGCTGGTTCGTCGTAACACGAAAAACGACCATCACGATGGAGGAGACGATCATGAGTCATGATCCTAAACCGCTGGGCGGAAAAATAATCAGCAAACCGGTCATTATTTTTGGGCCGCTTATCGTCCTGTGTATGCTCCTGATCGTGAAACGTCTGGTCTTCGGATTGGGCTCAGTCTCCGATCTGAACGGCGGTTTCCCATGGGGTGTATGGATCGCGTTTGACCTGTTGATTGGTACTGGCTTTGCGTGCGGCGGTTGGGCGCTGGCGTGGGCGGTGTATGTTTTCAACAGAGGACAATACCATCCGCTGGTACGTCCGGCGCTGTTGGCGAGCCTGTTTGGCTACTCGCTGGGTGGTCTGTCAATCACCATCGACGTCGGTCGTTACTGGAACCTGCCGTATTTCTACATTCCGGGTCACTTCAACGTGAATTCGGTACTGTTCGAAACGGCGGTCTGTATGACCATCTATATCGGCATCATGGCGCTGGAATTTGCTCCGGCTCTGTTTGAACGTCTGGGGTGGAAAGTTTCTCTCAAGCGTTTGAATAAAGTGATGTTCTTTGTTATTGCCCTCGGCGCGCTGCTGCCAACCATGCACCAGTCTTCAATGGGTTCATTGATGATTTCTGCGGGTTATAAGGTGCATCCGCTTTGGCAAGCTTATGAAATGTTGCCGCTTTTCTCGGTATTAACCGCCTTTATTATGGGCTTCTCGATCGTCATCTTTGAAGGCTCACTGGTACAAGCGGGTCTGAAAGGTAACGGTCCGGACGAGAAAAGTTTGTTCATCAAGCTGACGAACACCATCAGCGTGCTGCTGGCGATTTTCGTGGTTCTGCGCTTTGGCGAACTGATCTATCGCGACAAGCTGTCGTATGCGTTTGCAGGCGATTTCTACTCAGCCATGTTCTGGCTTGAGGTCGTGCTGATGGTCTTCCCGCTGGTGGTGCTGCGCGTCACTAAGCTGCGTAATGACTCGCGCATGCTGTATCTGTCTGCGCTGAGCGCATTGCTGGGTTGTGCAACATGGCGTCTGTCCTATTCGCTGGTGGCGTTCAATCCTGGTGGTGGCTACCACTACTTCCCGACCTGGGAAGAACTGTTGATTTCTATTGGTTTTGTGGCTATTGAGATTTGTGCATACATCGTACTCATTCGTCTACTGCCGATACTTCCTCCTTTAAAACAAAACGATCAAAATCGTCATGAGGCGAGCAAAGCATGAGCCAGAGAATTACTATTGATCCGGTAACCCGTATTGAGGGTCATTTACGCATCGACTGCGAAATCGAAAATGGCGTGGTATCTAAAGCATGGGCTTCCGGTACCATGTGGCGCGGCATGGAAGAGATCGTGAAAAACCGCGATCCGCGCGATGCCTGGATGATTGTGCAGCGTATCTGTGGCGTTTGTACGACCACTCACGCTATCTCTTCCGTTCGTGCAGCAGAAAGTGCGCTGAATATTGATGTTCCGGTGAACGCACAGTATATCCGTAACATCATTCTGGCCGCGCACACCACGCATGACCACATTGTTCACTTCTATCAGCTGTCTGCGCTGGACTGGGTGGATATCACCTCTGCCCTGAAAGCTGACCCAGCGAAAGCATCTGCCATGCTGAACGGCGTGTCCTCCTGGCACCTGAACAGCGCAGAAGAGTTCACCAAGGTTCAGAACAAGATCAAAGATCTTGTTGCCAGCGGTCAGTTAGGCATTTTTGCTAACGGTTGCTGGGGGCACCCGGCAATGCAACTGCCGCCGGAAGTGAACCTGATTGCGGTCGCTCACTATCTGCAGGCGCTGGAATGCCAGCGTGATGCCAACCGCGTTGTGGCGCTGTTGGGTGGTAAAACGCCGCACATCCAGAACCTGGCGGTAGGTGGGGTTGCTAACCCGATTAACCTCGACGGTCTTGGCGTGCTGAACCTTGAACGCCTGATGTACATCAAGTCATTCATTGATAAGCTGAGCGACTTCGTTGAGCAGGTTTACAAGGTTGATACCGCAGTCATTGCTGCGTTCTACCCTGAATGGCTGGAACGTGGTCAGGGCGCGGTTAACTACCTGAGCGCGCCGGAATTCCCGACTGACGGTAAAAACGGCAGCTTCCTGTTCCCGGGTGGTTACATTACTAATGAAGATCTGTCGACCTATCGTCCGATCACCTCTCACTCCGATGAGTACCTGATCAAAGGGATTCAGGAGAGTGCGAAACACGCGTGGTACAAAGACGAAGCGCCGCAGGCTCCGTGGGAAGGCACAACGGTTCCTGATTACACCGGTTGGTCAGATGACGGCAAGTACTCCTGGGTTAAAGCACCGACCTTCTATGGTAAAACGGTTGAAGTGGGTCCGCTGGCCAACATGCTGTGTAAACTGGCGGCCAAACGCGAGTCTACTCATGCCAAGCTGAATGAAATCATCGCGATTTACACCAAGCTGACCGGTAAAACTATCGAAGTGTCTCAGCTGCACTCTACGCTGGGTCGTATTATTGGCCGTACCGTTCACTGCTGTGAACTGCAGAACGTTCTGCAGGATCAGTACAACGCGCTGATCGTGAACATCGGTAAAGGCGACCACACCACCTTCGTGAAACCGGATATTCCGGCAACGGGCGAATTCAAAGGTGTTGGTTTCCTCGAAGCGCCGCGCGGTATGCTGTCTCACTGGATGGTGATTAAAGATGGCATTATCAGCAACTACCAGGCGGTTGTACCGTCAACCTGGAACTCTGGCCCACGTAACTTTAATGATGAAGTGGGACCGTATGAGCGCTCGCTGGTAGGTACGCCGATTGCCGATCCAAACAAACCGCTGGAAGTGGTTCGTACCATTCACTCCTTCGATCCTTGTATGTCATGTGCGGTGCATGTGGTGGACGTTGACGGGAACGAAGTGGTCTCAGTTAAGGTTCTGTAATGCGGATATTAGTCTTAGGGGTCGGCAATATTTTGCTGACCGACGAAGCCATCGGAGTACGTATCGTTGAGGCATTAGAGCAACGGTACATCCTGCCAGACTTTGTTGATGTTCTGGACGGTGGTACGGCTGGGATGGAGCTTCTCGGCGATATGGCGAACAGAGATCATCTGATCATTGCTGACGCCATTGTGTCGAAGAAAAACACGCCAGGAACGATGATGGTCCTGCGGGATGAAGAGATCCCGGCGCTGTTTACCAACAAAATCTCTCCGCACCAGCTTGGCCTGGCCGACGTTTTGTCGGCCCTGCGTTTCACCGGAGAGTTTCCGAAAAAGCTGACGTTAGTCGGCATTATTCCGGAATCACTGGAGCCGCATATCGGGCTAACGCCAACGGTCGAAGCGATGATTGAACCTGCGCTTGAGCAGGTTCTTGCTGCGCTTAGCGAATCAGGTGTTGAAGCGATCCCTCGGGAGGCGGCTCATGTCTGAGGAGTTTGTCGGTTTTCAGACGGCCCCGAAGATGCAGATTCAGGCAGCGTTTGAAGAGGTTGCCCGGCGTTCGATGCACGATCTCTCTTTCTTGCACCCGAATATGCCGGTATATGTCTCTGATTTTACGCTGTTTGAAGGGCAGTGGACGGGGTGTGTTATCACACCCTGGATGCTCAGCGCACTGATTTTCCCTGGACCAGACCAGGTCTGGCCGGTACGTAAAGTCAGCGAAAAAATCGGGCTGCGTCTGCCGTATGGCGAGATGACCTTTACCGTTGGTGAACTGGAGGGCGTATCACAATACCTTTCCTGTTCACTGATGTCGCCGCTTTCGCACAGCATGTCTGCGCAAGAAGGTGTGCGCCTGACTGACGATTGTGCGCGAATGCTGTTATCGCTGCCGGTGAGCGATCCAAATGCGCCGCAGCTCAATCGCCGCGCGCTGCTGCTGGGTCGTCGGAACTGCGAAAATGCATGAGCTGTCCCTTTGTCAGAGCGCGGTTGAGATTGTTCAACAGCAGGCAGAGCAGCACGGTGTCAAACGTGTAACCGGCGTTTGGCTGGAAATCGGGGCGCTCTCCTGCGTTGAAGAGAGCGCCGTGCGTTTCAGTTTCGACATCGTCTGTCAGGGGACGCTGGCGCAAGGGTGTGAGCTGCATATTGATTACAAGCCAGCCCAGGCATGGTGCTGGGATTGCAGTCAGGTTGTGGAAATCACCCAGCATGATGCGCAGTGTCCACATTGTCAGGGGGATCGTCTGCGAGTTGATGCGGGCGATTCACTGAAAGTGAAAAGTATTGAAGTCGAATAACCCATAGGTTGCTATGGGGCGGAGTCAGATATGTGTATTGGAGTCCCTGGTCAGGTTCTGGCCGTTGGTGAAGATATTCACCAGCTTGCGCAGGTTGAAGTGTGCGGCATCAAACGTGATGTCAATATTGCCCTGATTTGTGAAGGTGATACGGCTGAGCTGGTCGGGCAGTGGGTGCTGGTGCACGTAGGGTTCGCCATGAGCATCATTGATGAAGATGAAGCTAAAGCCACGTTAGACGCACTTCGCCGTATGGAGTACGACGTCACCAGCGCGTGATTTTGTGCCGGATGGCGGCGCAAACGCCTTATCCGACCTACGGCATGACATCTTTGTAGGCCTGATAAGACGCCCCGGCGTCGCCATCAGGCATTTTAAGCCTGGCGCTTATCTTCGGTATTGGTATCGAAGTCGCTGGCTTCATGGCGTTCATGAAGCTGCTCGTTCAGAGGTCCGTTGGTGCGGTTCACAATACGACCACGCTTAACCGCCGGACGCGCCGCAATCTCTTTTGCCCAGCGCTGCACGTGCTTGTAGCTTCCTGCATCAAGGAACTCTGCCGCGTCGTACACGTTACCCAGAACCACATTGCCAAACCACGGCCAGACTGCCATATCGGCAATGGTGTATTCATCTCCGGCGACAAACTGATGCTGCGCTAACTGTTTATCCAACACGTCAAGTAAGCGCTTGGCTTCCATGGTGAAGCGATTAATCGCGTATTCAATTTTAACCGGCGCATAATTATAGAAGTGACCAAAGCCACCGCCAAGGAACGGGGCAGCACCCTGTAACCAGAACAACCAGTTTAGCGTTTCAGTACGTTTTGCCAAATCCTGCGGCAAGAAATAACCATATTTTTCCGCCAGATAGAGTAGGATTGCGCCAGATTCAAATACGCGAACCGGTGGGTTTTGCGAGTGGTCACGCAGTGCCGGGATCTTCGAGTTCGGATTCACCTCAACAAAGCCGCTGGAAAACTGATCTCCATCGCCGATGCGGATAATCCAGGCATCGTATTCCGCGCCCTTCACGCCCTGCGCCAGCAACTCCTCCAGCATAATCGTCACTTTCTGCCCGTTTGGCGTACCCAGCGAATAGAGCTGCAGCGGATGCTTGCCAACCGGCAGCGTTTTCTCGTGTGTAGCGCCGGAAACAGGGCGGTTGATATTGGCGAATGCGCCGCCGTTCGATTTTTCCCACGTCCAGACTTTCGCGGGCTGATAGGTATTGTCTGACATAGTGACCTGCCTTCTGAGTGGTTGTTTGATGCAGTGTAGCAGCCAGGTAGAACTCAATTTAACAGATTGGGACTTTATGCCGTTTTGTGCTGAAAGGGGAAGATAAATCTAACCCGTTCATTGTACCTGGCCCGTACTCCATGAAGAGGAAATCATTGTTACACGGAAATTGCTACCGTATTCACCATCAAAAATTGGCGGTGAATAAGCAGTAATAATGAAAAAGGGTGTTCCAGGAGTAAGCGGTTATCAGGGCCCGGCGGGTGGGTGGGGCGCGGTAAAAGCCGTCACTGCTTCGCTGTTTTCGCAAAAGGCTGTCGCCCGCGACATTATCGCGATGTTTAAAATGAACCAGGTGAAAGGGTTCGACTGTCCGGGCTGTGCGTGGCCAGACCCTGGCCATCGGGCACCGATGGAGCTGTGCGAAAATGGCGTTAAGGCGGTCTCCTGGGAGACAACCAACAAGAAAGCGTCACCGGAATTTTTCAGCCGTCATCCGGTTTCTACACTCTGGCATTACAGCGATTATGAACTGGAAAATATCGGTCGTTTGACGCATCCAATGAAATACGATGCCGCATCAGATACCTGGCAGGCGGTGGATTGGGATATCGCCTTCCAGGAGATCGGCGAGCGTCTGCGCAGCTATGATTCAGCACAACAGGTTGAGTTTTACACCTCCGGCAGAACGTCAAATGAGGCAGCGTTCTTGTATCAGCTGTTTGCCCGCGAATATGGCAGCAGCAACTTCCCTGATTGCTCAAACATGTGTCACGGACCGACCAGCGCAGGGCTAACGCCGGCCATTGGCCTTGGAAAAGGAACCGTTGAACTTGAGGACTTTGACCACTGCGATCTGGTGATTTGTATCGGGCATAACCCTGGCACTAACCATCCGCGCATGCTGACCACCTTACGCGACGTTGCCAAACGCGGGGCTAAAATTATCTCCATTAATCCGCTGAACGAAAGGGGGCTTGAGCGCTTTAGCTTCCCGCAAAGCGCGAAAGAGATGTTCACTGGTCAGGCGACGGCGCTGAGCAACGACTACTACCAGGTAAAAATTGGCGGTGACGCTTCGCTGCTCAAAGGCATCATGAAAGCGCTAATCGAAATGGACGAAGCGCGGATCTTATTGGATCAGCAGCCGACGCTCGATCATGCGTTTATCGAAGAGCATACCGCTGGATATGCCGCGTTGTATGATGACTTACGCCAGCGTAGCTGGGCGGAGCTGGAACAGGACTCGGGTCTGACGCGCAGTCAGATGGAAGATCTGGCGCACAGTTACAGTAAATCCCGCGCCACGATTGTTTGTTACGGCCTGGGCATCACCCAGCATAAAAACGGCACTGAGAACGTCCAGCAACTGGTAAACCTGCTGCTGCTGAAAGGCAATATAGGTAAGCCTGGGGCGGGGATCTGCCCGTTGCGCGGTCATTCTAATGTGCAGGGCGATCGTTCTGTGGGAATCAACGAAGCGGCGTCCGAAGATTTCCTGCAACGCCTTGAGACGTATTTTTCTATCCGTGTTCCGCGCAAACATGGTCGTTCCAGCGTGGAGAGTATTCGGGCCATCGAGCGGGGCGATGCAAAAGCACTCATCTGCATGGGTGGCAATCTGGCGGTGGCGATGCCCCAGCCGCAGCGTACCTTTGCGGCGATGAAAAATCTGGATCTGCAGGTCCATGTGGCGACCAAACTGAACAGATCACACCTGCTGCTGGCAAAACACAACTATTTGCTCCCCGCGTTGGGTAGAACCGAGCGCGATCTGCAAGCTACGGGCATTCAGTCTGTGACCGTCGAAGACTCAATGTCGATGGTCCACGCGTCCTGTGGCGCGCTGAAGCCGGCTTCCCGCTGGCTAAAATCCGAGCCCGCGATTGTGGCGGGCATGGCGCGCGCAACGCTGCCGCTTTCGCCGGTAAACTGGGAAGCGTTGACCGGGGACTACGCGCTGATCCGTAATGCCATTGAAGCCGTGATCCCGGCGTTCCACGACTACAACGCACGTATTGCCGAGCCGGGCGGATTTCGTATGGATATGCCTGCTTCGCGCCGTGAATGGCGAACGGAGAATGGCAAAGCCAATTTTATCGTCAGCCATCAGCGGGCGGTAGAGCGGGAAAATCAGCCTGCCGATACGCTGATACTGGCGACGCTCCGCAGCCACGATCAGTACAACACCACGATTTATGGTATGAACGATCGCTATCGTGGCATTACCGGTCGTCGGGATGTGGTGTTTTTAAGCGCCGAAGAAGCGATGAGCCGCGGTCTGAGCCAGGGTGATGTGGTCAACGTTCAGGCGCTGGACGACAACGGTCAGCCCTGCGCGGATCGCATCATGTACGGCTTAACGGTGGTGATTTACAACATGGCGGCGGGCTCAATTGGCGCGTATCTGCCTGAAGCGAATGTCCTGCTCTCGTTGGAGGCGGTGGATACACAAAGTTTGACTCCGGCCTATAAAAGCGTGCCGGTAATCCTTACCCAGGTGTAGTTCCTGTTGTGAATTTTTCGCCTCTGAGCGCCAGTCGCTGCGTTGAGGTGTATGATGATGTCGACCTCTGTCCGGTTAGTGTCGCAGAGCAGGCAATCAGAGCGAAAAATTCACGCCAACCTGCTCAGGCTGTATTGTTTTGAGGTAAGGTGCATGAGCAAAGGAACGACCAGTCAGGATGCCCCATTCGGGACATTATTGGGCTACGCCCCAGGTGGCGTAGCAATCTACTCTTCAGATTACAGCTCCCTCGACCCACGGGACTACGACGATGATGCGGCATTTCGCAGCTATATCGACGACGAATACATGGGCCACAAATGGCAGTGCGTAGAGTTCGCACGCCGCTTTCTCTTCCTTAACTATGGCGTGGTCTTCACCGATGTAGGCATGGCCTGGGAGATCTTCTCCTTACGCTTCCTACGTGAAGTGGTGAATGACAATATCCTGCCGTTACAGGCATTTCCCAATGGTTCACCCCGCGCACCGGTAGCAGGCGCGTTGCTTATCTGGCAAAAAGGCGGCGAATTTAAAGATACCGGGCATGTGGCGGTCGTTACCCAGTTGCTGGAAAACAAAATCCGTATTGCCGAACAGAACGTGCTCCATACGCCGCTGCCTCCCGGACAGCAGTGGACCCGCGAGCTGGAGATGGTGGTTGAAAACGGTTGCTACACCCTGCGGGATACCTTTGACGACACCACCATCCTTGGCTGGATGATCCAGACCGAGGATACTCGTTACAGCCTGCCGCAGCCGGAGATCGCCAGTGACTCGCTGAAAATTGGCGGCGCGCGACTGGAAGATAACGGGCAGTTTGACGGTAAATGGCTGGATGAACAGGATCCGCTGCAAAAAGCCTACGTGCTGGCGAATGGGCATGTGATTAATCAGGATCCGCATCAGTACTTCACTATTACCGAGAGTGCCGAGCAGGAGCTGATCAAAGCCACCAACGAGCTGCACCTGATGTACTTGCACGCGACCGACAAGGTGCTGAAAGACGATAACTTGCTGGCGCTTTTCGATATTCCGAAAATCCTCTGGCCGCGCCTGCGCCTTTCCTGGCAGCGTCGCCGGCATCATATGATCACGGGTCGTATGGATTTCTGTATGGATGAACGCGGACTGAAGGTGTATGAGTACAACGCCGATTCCGCCTCGTGCCATACCGAAGCTGGCTTGATTCTCGAAAGATGGGCTGAGCGGGGCTACACAGGGCAGGGACACAATCCGGCTGAAGGGTTGATCAACGAACTGGCGGGTGCCTGGAAGCACAGCCGCGCACGTCCGTTTGTCCACATCATGCAGGATAAGGATATCGAAGAAAACTATCACGCGCAGTTTATGCAGCAGGCGCTGCGTCAGGCCGGGTTTGACAGCAAAATTCTGCGTGGCCTCGATGAGCTACGTTGGGATGATGCTGGTCAACTGATTGACGGTGACGGTCGCCTGGTGAACTGTGTCTGGAAAACCTGGGCGTGGGAAACCGCGATTGAGCAGGTGCGAGAGGTCAGCGAAACAGAGTACGCCGCGGTACCAATTCGTACCGGGCATACGAATCAGGAAGTGCGTTTAATCGACGTGTTGCTGCGCCCGGAAGTGCTGGTCTTCGAACCTCTGTGGACGGTGATCCCAGGCAACAAAGCGATATTGCCAATCCTCTGGCAGCTATTCCCGCACCACCGCTATCTGCTTGATACCGATTTCACTGTTAATGAAGAGCTGGCACAAACCGGTTATGCGGTGAAACCCATTGCAGGACGTTGTGGCAGCAACATCGATCTGGTGAGCCATCAGGAAGAGCTACTGGATAAAACCAGCGGTAAGTTTGCCGAGCAGAAGAACATTTATCAGCAGCTTTGGTGTCTGCCAAACATTGCCGGTAAATATATTCAGGTTTGTACCTTCACCGTAGGCGGTAACTACGGCGGTACCTGCCTGCGCGGCGATGAATCACTGGTGATTAAAAAAGAGAGCGATATCGAACCGCTGATTGTGGTGAAGGAATAATCGCAACCCCCTGTGGTGGTGATGTTACTACCACGGGGTTATTTGATGGGAATAATTTTAGAAATACTCCAAAGCAAAAACCCGCCTTTTGGGCGGGTTCTTTGAATAGTGGTGCCCGGACTCGGAATCGAACCAAGGACACGGGGATTTTCAATCCCCTGCTCTACCGACTGAGCTATCCGGGCAACGAGTCGCATTAAACCCGATTCACTTCGTTTCGTCAACGAAATTTCTTCAAATCAATGCAGACTGCACAATCTATCACCACATTGTTGCTATTGCACGCATTCTCAGGCAAAAAAAGCCGTCCACGCTGCGGAAAGCGGCATTGCCAGTAGAAGGGCAGGAAGCATATTCACCACCGCAAACATTTTAATGCCACAAATCCGCAAACCGGTTGCAAGTAGCAACAGTCCGCCTACAGCGCTGAAATCGGCCATCATGGCTGGGGTTGTCAGCGGTAAAATCAGAGCCGCACAGGTGGCAAGCGTCAACTGAATTGCCAGCATCGGTATGAAAATGGCAGACACGGCGATCCCTAGCGAGCAGGCGAAGATAATAGCGGTGAAGAAATCGAGAAATGACTTGGCGATTAAAATATTAGGATCGCCGGTCATCCCTTCATGGATCGCCCCGAATATCCCGGTCCCGCTGGCGCAAAACAACACGATGATCGCCACATAGCTTTGGATAAAGGATTCGTGTGTTGCATTGGCATCCGATTTGGTGAAAAGCTGTTGCGCTTTGGCAACCGCGGCATTGATTCCTTTTTCCAGATGGCAGAATTCGCCAATTAATGCACCGATCAGTGTCGCCAGAACCATCACCGGCAAGTTAACGCATTTGATAACCAACAAGATACCAATTCCCAACGAGCACAACCCGAATATTGAGGTCATTGAGATCCGAATACGTTCGGGTAAGTGCTGACTGAGCAGCGCGCCGAGAACACCGCCTAATAAAATGGCGCTGGCATTAATAAAGGGTCCGATTACCACGTTTGCTCCTGCATACCCATTATCGTCTTGATGTTAAAGGCAACTGTTTGGGTGAAATTATGTTTCAGATTGCATTATTATGCCGCTATTGTCAGACGAAATGCTTGTTTATCTGTGAGGTTTAAGCACAGGATTTTATCTTGCGCCAGTAGGTGAAAGGTGCCATGATTGCGCGAATTTTCTCCTGTCTGAATGGGGCTGCCTGGGATGACATTACTCCCCCTACATCGCCTTCAACATCGCCTTTTTGCGCGACGTTCGCCCCTTCCTGCGACTTATCTTCACGCTCTCACCATGCGGTGAGGGCAGCGTACGCTCACTGCAGGATAACAGTAAGATCAGAGGCTATCTGCTTTTACTGATGTCTGGCGGTCGGGGCTGGTAACCAGTTTGACCCGTCATTTCGTGGGCAAAGCAATGCGGCTTTGCCCGGGACTTTTGATTTTCCCGAAACGGGTTATTGCGCTTATGAAATCAATGAAAATTGCCGCCAGTGGTGAACTGGCTTCTCGTCTTTCCAGCCATCGCCAGGTGGTTGCGCTGGACAGCACCGATTTTACTGACGTCGCGGCAGTCGTCATTACCGTTGCGGACAGCCGCAGTGGGATCCTGGCTTTGCTGAAACGCACTGGTTTTCATATACCGGTGTTTTTGTTCGCAGAGTCTGATGTCGATGTACCTGCGGGCGTTAACGCGGTGATTTGCGGTCAGGCTCAGGACTGGCTGGAGCTGGAGTCTGCTGCCTGTCAGTATGAGGAAGAGTTGCTGCCGCCGTTCTATGACACGCTTACCCAGTATGTCGAAATGGGGAACAGCACGTTTGCCTGCCCGGGACACCAGCACGGTGAGTTTTTTAAGAAGCATCCGGCGGGCAGACATTTCTATGAGTTCTTTGGCGAGAACCTGTTCCGCGCGGATATGTGCAACGCTGACGTTAAGCTGGGCGATCTGCTGATTCATGAGGGATCAGCGAAACATGCGCAGAAATTTGCCGCGAAAGTTTTCCACGCGGATAAAACCTACTTTGTGCTGAACGGGACCTCTGCGGCGAATAAAGTGGTCACCAATGCGCTGCTGACGCGCGGCGATCTGGTGCTGTTTGACCGCAACAACCATAAGTCGAACCACCACGGTGCGCTGATCCAGGCAGGTGCGACGCCGGTTTATCTGGAAGCGGCGCGTAATCCGTTTGGCTTTATTGGCGGCATTGACGAGCACTGCTTTGATGAGGCGTATCTGCGCCAGCAACTGCGTGAAGTTGCGCCGCACAAGGCTGACCAGCCGCGTCCGTTCCGTCTGGCGATCATTCAGCTCGGTACCTATGACGGTACGATCTACAACGCCCGGCAGGTGATCGACAAGATCGGTAGCCTGTGCGATTACATCCTGTTTGATTCTGCCTGGGTTGGCTACGAGCAATTTATTCCGATGATGGCCGATGGGTCACCGCTGCTACTGGAGCTCAATGCTGACGATCCGGGGATCTTTGTCACCCAATCGGTACACAAACAGCAGGCCGGATTCTCGCAAACCTCGCAGATCCACAAAAAGGATAACCATATTCGCGGTCAGGCGCGGTTCTGTCCGCATAAACGTCTGAACAATGCATTTATGCTGCATGCTTCCACTAGTCCGTTTTACCCGCTGTTTGCGGCGCTGGATGTTAACGCCAAAATCCATGAAGGCGAGAGCGGGCGTCGGCTATGGGCGGAGTGTGTAGCGCTGGGCATTGAGGCCCGTAAAGCGATTCTTACCCACTGTAAGATGATTCAGCCGTTTATTCCTCCGGTAGTTGATGGTAAGCCGTGGGAAAGCTATCCGACGCAGGTGATTGCCAGCGAGCGCCGCTTCTTTAGCTTTGAACCGGGTGCTAAATGGCATGGTTTTTCCGGCTACGCGCGCGACCAGTACTTCGTTGATCCCTGCAAGCTGTTGTTAACTACTCCGGGCATTGATGCGCAAACCGGGCAATATACTGAGTTTGGTATTCCGGCGACGATTCTGGCGCATTACCTGCGTGAAAACGGCATTGTTCCGGAGAAATGCGACCTTAACTCGATTCTGTTCCTGCTGACCCCGGCAGAAAGCACCGAGAAACTGGCGCAACTGGTGGCGATGCTGGCGCAGTTTGAGCAGCATATTGAGGACGATACGCCGCTGGCAGATGTGCTGCCCACCATCTTCAACAAGTATCCGGTACGCTATCGGGATTACACGCTGCGTGAACTGTGTCAGGAGATGCACGATTTATACGTCAGCTTTGATGTGAAGGATCTGCAAAAAGCGATGTTCCGACAGGAGAGTTTGCCTGCCGTGGCGATGAACCCGCAGGATGCCAACAGCGCCTTTATCCGTGGTGATGTCGAACTGGTGCGTATTTGTGATGCCGCAGGTCGCGTTGCGGCAGAAGGTGCGCTGCCTTATCCTCCAGGCGTTCTGTGCGTGGTACCGGGCGAAATCTGGGGCGGGGCGGTGCAACGTTATTTCCTGGCGCTGGAAGAGGGTGTTAACCTGCTGCCGGGCTTCTCGCCGGAGCTACAAGGTGTTTACAGTGAAACGGATGCAGATGGTATTAAGCGTCTGTATGGATATGTTGTGAAGTAAGCGCAAAAAAAGCGGGTTACCTTTTGGCAACCCGCTTTTCTCTGCGTAAACGTTAGTGCGCGATAGTTTGGGTGCCTGCCGGAACGCGTACGTGTTTGTATTTAAACAGCGCAACGAAGGCAAAAGCCAGAACCAGCGAGTAACCTGCGAAGATCAGCCACACGGTCTGCCAGTCGGTAATACCGTTCAGCGTATAGTGTTCAACTACTTTACCGCTCACCAGTCCGCCCAGAATACAACCGAAGCCGTTGGTCATCATCAGGAACATACCCTGTGCGCTAGCGCGGATTTCAGGGCGAACTTCTTTCTCCACGAATACCGAGCCAGAGATGTTGAAGAAGTCGAAGGCGCAGCCGTAAACAATCATCGACAGAACCAGCAGCACGGTACCGAACGGTGTCGGATCGCCGTAGGCAAACAGGCCGAAACGCAGCATCCACGCCACAATACTGATAAGCATTACATTCTTAATACCGTAACGGCTCAAGAAGAACGGGATGGTCAGGATAAACAGCGTCTCGGAAATCTGCGAGATCGACATCATCACCGAGGCGTGTTCAACGATGAAGCTACCGGAGAACAGCGGGTTGTTATCGAAGCTGTGCAGGAAGGTATTACCGAACATATTGGTAATCTGCAGCTCCGCGCCCAGCATCATTGAGAAGATGAAGAAAATCGCCATGCGCTTGTTTTTAAACAGCGCGAAAGCATCCAGGCCCAGCATGGACGACCAGCTCTGGTTTTTCTGCTGGTTAGCCACCGGAATATGCGGCAGCGTCAGCGTGAACAGCGCCAAAACAACGGACAGCGTTGCACCGATATACAGCTGCATATGACTCAGCTCGAAGCCGGAGAAGCTCACGCCCCACATCGCCATGATAAAGCCGATAGTGCCCCAGATACGGATTGGCGGGAAGTCCGTTACGATATCCATCCCGGCTGACTGCAGGCGATAGTAAGAAATGGTGTTGATTAACCCCAGCGTTGGCATATAGGCCAAAGAGTTAAGCAAGATCACAAAGAACATCGCGCCTGGGGTGGTGACTTCGGCTGCGGCGAACAGCGTTGCTGCACCGACCAGGTGACAAATGGCGTACACCCATTTCGCACTGATCCATTTGTCGGCCACGATCCCTAACAGCGTAGGCATAAACACGGCGGCGATCCCCAGCGAGCTATACACTGCGCCAATGGATGCACCATCGAATTTTAGGGTGACAAACATATAGGAGCCGAGGGTAGTGAGCCAACTACCCCATAAGCAGAACTGCAGAAACGAGAGCACTTTCAGCTGCAGCTTAAGATTCATGTTAATTTCCTCACACCGTAATGCGGATGAATGTTTTAAAAGGCACATTTGCCGGGGCTTGATGATGTGATTCTATCAACGAGGGACACTCTTTTTTTGTTACCTGTGACAAATATTTGCAAACAATTTCTGATTGCAAAGCAAAAGAGTGATGGAGTTAACACTTTACCCTCTTCCGGGCCCCGTTTACCGGGGCAGAAGAGGGGATATATTAGCGGCGTCGATATGATTTTTGTGCGGAATTGACCTTGTAAAGGTATCGGCGTGATTCAGCCGACGGATGTCGGGTAGTCAGCGTTTGATAAACGTCCCCCGGGGTCATGCTGTTGATAATATTCGCGGCCTGGATTTTATCGTTCGAGAAAACGCGCAGCACGCTGCCCGCACCGCCGTTATATGCCGTGATCACCGCGTAGCGACGGGACGTTGGATTATCAATGCCGCCTAAATAGACATTGTTGAGCATAGCCAGATAGGCGGTACCGGTATCAATGTTGCTGGCCGGGTCAAACAGGAAGCTACGGCTCGGTGTGCCGGAGCGCCCTTGCGAGCGAAACACATCTTTCCCGGCGCTGTGCTGTACCACCTGCATCAGTCCCAGCGCATCGGCATGGCTGACCGCATATGGGTTAAATGAGGATTCGGTTTGCATGATGGCCAGAATCAGCGACTCATCGACGCCATACTTACGCGAAGCCTGACGCACCATGCCGACGTATTTATGCGCGCGCTTATCAAGGTGGTTCGGTACCAGGTTGATCGTCACGCTATAGATGATGCGAATACCATTGCTGCGGCTTTTCAGGCGTGTTTTCAGCAGATAGTCAGCGAAATTGGTGGCACGCCCCTCCCAACGAATGGGCTGGCCGGTATTATCGACCACCTGCCCGTACAGGAATGGCTCTTTGGAAATCTTAATGTCGTCGACATCGGAATAGAGATCGATAGAACCCGGATCATCCCCCATCAGCAATGTCTTGATAATCGCCCGACGCAGGTGTCCGGCGGGATCTGTCCCGGCAATGGTCTCGACGGTTATCGTACCGTCATCAAAGTTGATATGGCTGCGGGTTTGATACTGATCGGTATACTTTACGTAGTCCTTTGGACCCGCAATCAGCACTTCCTTAAATCCCCACAAATTCTCAATGTTATGGGCAAATTGCCCCATCAGAATATCAAAACCGTTGGTATCCTTGACCCAGGCTTCGTTATAGGAATCGCCTTTTTTGGTCGAACTGGAACAGGAGATGAGCAACGGCGCAATAACGGCAAGCGCGAGAAATTTTTTCATCATTCCGGGAGTGCGTGTTGTGTTTGTTATTTGCAAGGACCAGAGTAAATCGTAGGCCGGATAAGCGCAGCGCCATCCGGCAACGGTTCTTAAGACTCTGGTGTATAGCCTTCAATATGCACGTCTTTGCCTTCAAACAGGAAGTTGATCATCTCCTGCTCAAGCAGTTTACGATGCTCAACGTTCATCATATTGAGCTTCTTCTCGTTAATCAGCATGGTTTGCTTATGCTGCCATTGCGCCCATGCTTCTTTAGAAATCTCGTTGTAGATGCGTTTCCCCAGATCGCCCGGGTACAGCTGAAAATCCTGGCCTTCTGCTTCGCGTTGCAGGAAAGTGCAAAAAATCGTTCTGCTCATAAAAAATCCTCTCTATCGACCGGTACGTTAAACGTGTGTACCGGCACGTAATTGCTGTAACAAACGCTCCACGGGAGCCGCCAGTCCGACCGACGGCGGTTGCGCTAAGTTATACCAGAGCGCGTTGCCTTCATCCATGCATGAGCCGAATGAAGACACAGGAAGCCACATAGGCACAATGTCTAAGTGGAAATGGCTAAAGGTATGGCGAAACGCATTAAGTTGGGTCAGATTATCTGCGTTAATTTGCCGTTGCGCCAGCCAGTTGCGCAGTCCATCTTCGTCGTCAAACTGTGGAAAACAGTATAAACCACCCCATAAGCCGCTGGGCGGTCGCTGTGCGAGCAGCACTTCGTCATTATGCTGCATCAGTAAAAAATAGCCCGTTCGTTCTGGCAGCGTTTGCTTGGGTTTTTTACCCGGGTACAACGCCCAGCTTGCATTGGCGCTGGCCACACAGCCATTTTCCAACGGACACAGCGAACATTTAGGTTTTGAGCGCGTACAGACCATGGCGCCTAAATCCATCATCGCCTGATTAAAACGCTCAACGCCATGGGCGGGCGTCACCTGCTCGCTCAACTCCCACAGCTTCTTTTCGACCTCTTTTTTACCCGGCCAGCCGCTTACAGCATAACAGCGAGCCAGCACGCGTTTGACGTTACCGTCGAGAATCGGAAAATGCTGACCCAGAGAGAGGGAAAGGATCGCGCCTGCGGTTGAGCGACCGACGCCAGGTAGGGCGGCCACCTCATCAAAAGTTTGCGGAAATATACCGCTATGTAGCGTGACAACCTGCTGCGCGGCTTTATGCAGATTACGCGCTCGGGCGTAATAACCCAGCCCGGTCCACAAATGCAGAACCTCATCCAGCGGCGCATGGGCTAAATCCGTTACCGTTGGGAAGCGCGCCATAAAGCGCTCAAAATAAGGGATAACGGTCGCAACCTGAGTTTGTTGCAGCATTACCTCAGAGAGCCATACTTTGTAAGGCGTCTTATCAATTTGCCAGGGCAGCGTTTTCCGCCCGTATTTGTCGTACCAGCTCAAAACCTGAGCCGAGAATTGAGACGCTTGCATGATTACCGTTTCATTATTGCCGGGGGCAAGATTGCAGCACAGCGGCAACGGGGTGTAAACCGGAACTTTCCGCTGCTCACTTTCTTCCTTTACTTGCATCCGGCAACTAACTTTGGATAATGCCCGTTTTCAGAACTCAAACACAGCAGACTAAACTTTTATGAAGAACGACGTCATTTCACCGGAATTTGATGAAAACGGCCGCCCTCTGCGCCGGATTCGTAGTTTTGTTCGTCGCCAGGGGCGACTGACGAAAGGGCAGGAGCACGCGCTGGAAAACTACTGGCCGGTGATGGGCGTTGAGTTCAGCGAAGAGCCTGTAAATTTCGCAGAACTGTTTGGCCGTGATGCGCCAGTCACGCTGGAAATCGGTTTTGGTATGGGAGCGTCGCTGGTCGCAATGGCGAAAGCGCGTCCGGAACAGAATTTCCTTGGCATTGAGGTTCACTCGCCGGGCGTTGGTGCGTGTCTGGCTTCAGCCCATGAAGAGGGTGTCGAGAACCTGCGCGTCATGTGCCATGATGCCGTTGAAGTCCTGCATAAAATGATTCCTGACAATTCTTTATCTATGGTTCAGCTGTTTTTCCCTGACCCGTGGCATAAAGCACGTCATAATAAACGCCGTATCGTTCAGGTACCGTTTGCTGAGCATATCTTAAGTAAGCTGAAGCTGGGCGGCGTATTCCACATGGCAACCGACTGGGAAGCTTATGCGGAACATATGCTGGAAGTGATGTCCTCCATTGACGGGTATAAAAACCAGTCCGAGAGTAACGATTATGTACCGCGCCCACAATCGCGCCCGGTAACCAAATTTGAACAACGTGGTCATCGTCTTGGCCACGGCGTATGGGACTTAATGTTCGAGAGGGTGAAATAATGGCAAAGAACCGTAGCCGTCGTCTGCGTAAAAAGATGCACATCGAAGAATTCCAGGAAGTAGGATTTTCGGTTGCATGGCGTTTCCCGGAAGGTACATCTGGAGAGCAGGTCGATCAAATCGTTGATGACTTTATCAATGAAGTTATCGAACCGAACAAGCTGGCTTTTGACGGCAGCGGCTATCTGGCCTGGGAAGGTCTGATCTGTCTGCAGGAAATCGGCAAATGCACCGAAGAACACCAGGCAATCGTGCGTAAGTGGCTGGAAGAGCACAAACTAGAAGAAGTGCGTACCAGCGAACTTTTCGATATTTGGTGGGACTAAGTAGCACAGGGTCGGCAAATGCCGGCCCGATTTGTCTTGAGGGAAAGATATGATGCGCAAAACGCTGCTGGCGGCAGTCCTAACGTTCACGGCGATGGCCGCACATGCAGATTACCAGTGCAGCGTCACCCCGCGTGACGATGTGATTTTGAGCCCACAAACGGTGCAGGTGAAGGGCGAGAACGGCGACCTGATTATTACCCAGACCGGCGATGTCACCTTCAACGGTAAACAGTACAGCCTGAACGCCGCACAGCGTGAGCAGGCCAAAGATTATCAGGCGGCGTTGCGTAGCAGCCTGCCGTGGATTGACGAAGGTGCCAGAGCGCGCGTAGAGAAAGGTCGCGTGGCGCTGGATAAAATCATCGCCAAAGAGGTCGGTGAAAGCAGCAACATGCGTGGCCGCTTAACCAAGCTGGATGCGCAATTGAAAGAGCAGATGAACCGTATCATCGAGCATCGAACTGATGGCCTGACCTTCCATTATAAGGCGATTGATCAAGTTCGCGCGGACGGACAACAGCTGGTTAATCAGGCGATGGGCGGTATTTTGCAGGACAGCATCAACGAAATGGGTGCCAAAGCCGTACTCAAAGGTGGTGGTAATCCGTTGCAGGGCGTGCTCGGTAGCCTTGGTGGCTTGCAAACCTCAATTCAAAACGAATGGAAGAATCAGGAACAAGACTTCCAACAGTTTGGCAAAGATGTTTGTGCCCGCGTCGTGACGCTGGAAAACGATCGTAAAACGCTGGTTAGCACTCTGAAATAATCTTCACCTCTTTTTAACGGCGCAGAAACATTCTGCGCCGTTTTATTTTGTACTTTTCTGTTTTTTTGATATCCATCTCTAAGAATAACAATTTGATGGAGATATAAATCTGGTTAATTGGAACTCGTCACATTATTCATCTGTAGGATAGACATAATGCTGCAAATTCAAGTAACTGGAGAAATAACATGGAGTTTTTCAAGAAAACGGCACTTGCCGCACTGGTTATGGGGTTCAGCGGCGCGGCGCTTGCACTGCCAAACATCACCATTTTAGCGACCGGCGGGACGATTGCTGGCGGTGGTGATTCCGCGACAAAATCTAACTACACGGCAGGCAAGGTTGGCGTAGAAAATCTGGTTGAGGCCGTACCTCAGTTGAAAGATATCGCTGTCGTTAAAGGCGAGCAGGTGGTGAACATCGGCTCCCAGGATATGAATGACGAAGTCTGGTTAACGCTGGCCAAAAAGATTAATACCGAGTGTGATAAAACCGACGGCTTCGTGGTGACACATGGTACGGATACCATGGAAGAAACCGCCTATTTCCTCGACCTGACCGTCAAGTGCAACAAGCCGGTCGTGCTGGTCGGCGCCATGCGTCCATCTACGGGTATGAGTGCTGATGGCCCGTTCAACCTGTATAACGCAGTGGTAACTGCCGCAGACAAAGCCTCTGCCAACCGCGGAGTGCTGGTGGTGATGAACGACACCGTTATGGATGGTCGCGACGTGACTAAAACCAACACTACCGACGTTGCTACCTTCAAATCCGTTAACTACGGCCCGTTGGGTTACATTCATAACGGTAAAATCGACTACCAGCGTACGCCTGCGCGTAAGCACACCACGTCTACTCCGTTCGATGTTTCTAAGCTGACCGAGTTGCCGAAAGTTGGGATTGTTTACAACTATGCTAACGCCTCCGATCTGCCGGCAAAAGCACTGGTAGATGCGGGTTACGCAGGGATCGTTAGTGCAGGTGTAGGTAACGGTAACTTGTATAAAACCATTTTCGATACGCTGGCAACCGCCGCGCATAAAGGTACCGTTGTGGTGCGTTCATCTCGTGTACCAACGGGTGCCACCACGCAGGATGCAGAAGTTGATGATGCAAAATACGGATTTGTGGCTTCAGGTTCCCTGAACCCGCAAAAAGCACGTGTTCTGCTGCAGCTTGCGCTGACTCAAACCAAGGATCCTAAACAGATCCAGGAAATGTTTAATCAGTATTAATCACTCCGGCCCCGGTCATTTGGCCGGGGTTCGTTTCTGTACACGCATTGTAATTCCCACGCAATAATGCTCCTTGTTATAATAACTGTTGTTATTATTTGGGTGGAGCCCCACGAATGAAAAAACAATGGACTGCTGGAATTGTACTCCTGGCAATGTTATCAACATATTGCCTTGCTAATGACGTTACTCCTCCGACTGACAAGATCCTTAAAGACCAATTTTATGCCGACTTTACGGGACTGATGAAGCTAGATGATATTTCGTTAAAGTTGATTAGCGCAGAAGGAAACCAGGCAACGTGGTCGGCAGAAGGTGATATGTCCGCTACTGAAGATCTCTATAGCATGGTCGGGATGGCGGGCGACTATAAATTTATGGAAAAAAACTGGGTTAAAGGTCATCAGGTTAAATTTTCTGCCATGGTGACATCTGTTGGTACACCTGCTTCAGGGTGGCGGACTGAGTTTTTTTCCATGCAAACAGCGGCTAAAAATATCGGTTATCCATTGTCAAAAACGGAAAATAAAGATCAGTACCTCGTGATTACCGACAGCAATTTCTATCCAAAGTTGGCCAGGATAGAGGCCAGCTATCACGATAAAAAAATTGCTCAGGAAAAAGCTCAGATCCAGATAGATAAAGTGGAAAAACAGATTGCTGACTTGGATACGCAAATTAAGCAATCATGGGGTAAGGATGCAAACGGCAATCCCCGTACCCGCAGCGATGTTATGCAAGAAAAGTTGCAGCAAATGTACGAGATCGACAGGCAAAACGATCCGCTGAAATTCGAGAATCATTACTATAAAACCGTATACGACCCCGCGCTTGCTTCCTGCCAGGCCAAACCAGAATGTGATGCTGCGCCGTTACGCGCTGCGCGTGATACTGCGCTTAATGAACAGAAGCGAGAATATTACCGTCAGCACGCGCTTATGAATGCAAAAATCAAAGAAGAGATGGCAGCGCAAGATGAAAAGCTGAAACCGCTTTATGACCAGCAAAGTGAGCTGCGTGGTCAGGGAATGGCGCTGGATACGCAGATCAATCAATTAAAAAGCGAGTATGAGCGCTGGGATAGAGAGATTACTGATTTACGGCGCAAAGGTATTATCAAATAAATTTCGAGTTCGGTAGCGTTAGCGCTACCGAACTTGATTTAAAACGCCATGTTCACCAGCCATTACTCCGCCAGAAACAGCTCCAACAGAGAGTTCAAAAACAGCTTACCGTGTTGAGTAATCTGCCAGTATTCATCGCATTCGCTCAGGTAGCCCTGGGAAATAGCCTCATCGATTTGTCGACGAATAACGTCCTCGGTAAGTCCGGTATATTGTCTGAACTCCGCGCGAGGCGCGGCCTCAAGCAACCGGAAACGGTTCATAAAGAACTCGAACGGCTTATCGGCTTCGGCGACATCACGCTGGCTTTCGAGATAACGCCCTTGCATGTAGCCACGCGGATGCCGCGTTTTGGTGGTACGCAGAATGCGCCCGTCCGGGAACGTAATTTTGCCATGCGCGCCGCAGCCAATACCGAGATAGTCGCCAAAACGCCAGTAATTAAGGTTGTGCTGACACTGATAGCCCGGCTTTGCATAGGCTGAGGTTTCGTACTGTTGATACCCGGCGGCGGTCAGCAACTGGTGGCCTTGCTCAAAAATATCCCACAGCGCATCATCGTCTGGTAAAACAGGCGGTCGGGAACCGAACAGCGTGTTGGGTTCGATGGTCAACTGATACCAGGAAAGATGCGGTGGATTGAGCGCGATGGCCTGCTGTAAATCGCCCAGCGCCTCTTCCAGCGTCTGATCTGGCAAACCATGCATCAGGTCGAGGTTAAAGCTGCGTAGCCCCAGACCGCTCGCCAGGTGTGCTGCTCGTTTGGCTTCTTCCGGTCCGTGAATACGTCCCAGACGCTCGAGTTTGGCGGAGCTAAAGCTCTGTACGCCAATTGAGATACGGTTTACGCCAGCGCGTTGATAATCAACAAAGCGATCGGCTTCCACCGTCCCGGGATTCGCCTCCATTGTGATTTCTGCATCTGCGGCCAGATTCAGCCGTGCACGCACGCCGTCGAGCAGCGTTTGCATTGCCGGGCCAGAAAGCAGGCTCGGCGTACCACCACCGATAAAAATTGTCTTTACTTCGCGCCCCTGGGCATGGGCCACCTCAGTATCCAGATCGCTCAGCAGGTGCTGAACATAGTCGTCATGAGGAACCTCGCCCTTAAGCGCATGCGAGTTAAAGTCGCAGTACGGGCATTTCTGCACGCACCAGGGGATGTGAATATAAAGACTTAGCGGCGGAAGGTTAACCATTGCGCAGGGCATCCAGCAGCAGCTTCAGTGCCTGTCCGCGGTGAGAAATCGCGCTTTTTTCTTCGCGGGTCAGCTCAGCAGCTGTTTTTCCTTCGGACGGCACAAAAAAGATTGGGTCGTAACCAAAACCACCGTTTCCGGCCGGTTCACGGGTAATCACGCCCGGCCAGCTTCCGTGGCACACTAAAGGCGTGGGATCGTCCGCATGGCGCATATACACCAGCACGCAGTGGAATTGCGCCTGACGCTGGTCATCCGGGACATCCCGCAGGGTGTGCAGCAGTTTTTCCAGGTTCTGCTGATCGGTCGCATCTTCGCCGGAATAGCGGGCTGAATAGATACCCGGCGCGCCGCCAAGGGCATTTACTGCCAGGCCGGAGTCATCAGCAATGGCTGGCAAACCCGTAATTTGCGCGGCATGACGCGCCTTCAGAATGGCGTTCTCAATAAACGTCAGCCCGGTCTCTTCTGCAGAATCAACACCCAGATCCGTTTGGGCAACAACATCAAGACCGAAATCACTCAGAAGAGAGGCGAGTTCACGCACTTTACCGGCATTGCCGGTCGCGAGGACAACTTTTTGCATGGGATACCTAATCAGTTAGCGCCGCAATTTCGGGCGGGATCTGTTGCGGATGAATAATTTTAACCTGTTTGTGACGACCAAGCTCGCCCTTCTCAATAACGACCTGGCTTTTCGCTACGCGGAACTGTTTGCCGAGAAACTTCACCAGATGGCTGTTGGCTTGTCCATCGACCGGCGGGGCGGTAATGGCGACTTTAACTTCGTCGCCATGTAAACCCACAATACTGTCACGGCTGGCTTTCGGCTGAATATAGAGCCGTAAAACCAGACCGTCGTCGCAGGGTGTAACGGCACTCATAGCGCCATCCACAGCCCCGGCAGCAGTATGTTGCCTGTCGCCTGTAACACTTCTGCGATACCCATGTTAATGACATAGAGCAGCAGAACCAGAATCATTGGGGAGAAATCGATCCCGCCCATGCCTGGAAGTATGCGACGGATAGGACGCAACAGCGGATCCGCCAGTTGAATCAGCACGTACTCCACCGGGCTGCGGCCCTGGCTGACCCAGCTCATAATCGCCATTACCAGCAGCACCCAGAAAATCAGCAGCCCAATGGTCTTCAGGACAATCAGCACGGCGGCGATCCAGATGATCGGCTGGAACGTGACCACCTTAAATAGCACGATGGCTTTGATAAAGCTGAGAACGAGCGCGACTAATGCTGATGCGCTGTCAATGGGCCCCATTGGCGGAATAATACGGCGTAACGGCCCAATAATGGGCTGAGTGATTTTCACAATAAACTGCGAGAACGGGTTGTAGAAATCGCAGCGAGACCATTGCATCCACACGCGCAGCAGCAGCGCCATGGTATACAGCTCAATTACCGTTGAGAGCAGGAAGGTCAACGTATTCATGGTGTTCCTTAATTTTCCTTATTTTTTAGTGTAATCACGAGCACCAAAAATGGCAGTGCCGATGCGCACCATCGTGCTACCCGCCGCGATAGCGGCATCCATATCATCAGACATCCCCAGCGAGAGCGTATCGATATTTGGATAGCGTGTTTTCAACCCGGCAAATGCTACAGCCATTTGCTGTGCAACTTCAAACTGCCTTACATAATCTGACTCAGGAGCGGGAATAGCCATCAAACCACGCAGGGTAATGCGCGGCAGCGCAGCGACTTCAGCGGCCAGGGCATCAAGCTCTGCCAGCGGAATCCCTGACTTACTGTTCTCATCGCTGATATTAATCTGGATCAGCACATTCAGCGGCGGCAAGTCTGCCGGGCGCTGTTCGCTCAGACGGGCAGCGATACGTAGACGGTCGATCGTATGGCACCAGTCAAAGTGCTCGGCGACCAGACGACTTTTGTTGGACTGCAGCGGGCCGATAAAGTGCCACTGCAGATCGTTGACGCCTTTTTCCTGAAAGTAGCGGATTTTATCCACCCCTTCCTGGACATAGTTTTCACCGAAGGCACGCTGCCCTGCGGTAATGGCTTCTTCGATGGCGCTCGCAGGTTTGGTTTTGCTGACTGCAAGCAACATAACTTCTTCTGAAGACCGCCCGCAACGCGTCGCGGCGGCTGAGATTTTGTCCCGGACATGTGCCAGGTTATGCGCGATATCGTTCATTTTCCGAGGATGTTCATATGAATATGGAAGAAATAGTGGCCCTTAGTGTAAAGCATAACGTGTCGGATCTACACCTGTGCAATGCATGGCCCGCGCGTTGGCGCAGGCGTGGAAAAGTCGAAAGCGCACCGTTTACCACGCCTGACGTAGAGAATCTGCTGATGTGCTGGCTCAGTGAGCAACAACAGGTACAGTTGCAGGAGCAAGGGCAGATTGATTTTGCCGTTACCCTGACGGACTCCCGGCGGCTGCGCGCCAGCGCATTTGTCCATCAGCAGGGAACCTCGCTGGCGCTAAGACTGCTACCGCTGGATTGTCCTCATTTAGACGATCTTCAGCCTCCCGCGGTCATACCTGAACTGCTTCACAGTGAAAATGGGTTGATTCTGGTGACAGGCGCTACCGGCAGCGGTAAATCTACGACCCTGGCGGCGATGGTGGAGTATCTTAATCAGCATATTGAGGGGCACATTCTGACGCTGGAAGATCCTATTGAATATCGCTACACCAGCCGACGTTGTCTGATTCAACAGCGGGAGGTGGGCGCACACTGCGCCTCTTTCGCCGCCGGTTTGCGCGGTGCGCTACGCGAAGATCCCGACGTTATTTTGCTGGGCGAGCTGCGCGACGTGGAAACCATTCGGCTGGCATTAACGGCGGCGGAAACCGGACATCTGGTGCTGGCAACGTTACATACGCGAGGTGCGGCGCAGGCCATCGCGCGGCTGGTGGATTCCTTTGCAGCAACAGAGAAAGATCCTGTGCGTAACCAACTGGCAGACAGCCTGCGGGCGGTTCTTTCGCAAAAACTTGAGGAGGATAAGCAGGGGGGACGCGTGGCGCTATTCGAACTACTCGTCAACACGCCCGCCGTGGGCAATTTGATCCGCGAAGGGAAAACGCATCAGCTACCCGGCGTGATTCAAACCGGGCAGCAGACAGGTATGCAGACATTTGCACAAAGTTTGCAGCAGCGACAGGCGCAGGGGCGGCTTTAATAGCCCTGCTCGAAATAGCTTTCCAGGATAATAACGGCAGAAGCGGAGTCCACTTTGCCTTTATTCAACGCCCGGTAACCGCCTTGCTCAAACAGGCCTGAGCGGGCTTCGACGGTGCTCAAACGTTCATCGTGCAGCGTTACGGTTACGCCAAAGCGACCATGAATGCGATTAGCGAATTTACGTGCGCGTGCGGTAAGGGGCTGCTCGGTGCCATCCATGTTGAGCGGCAGGCCGACAATGATTTCATCCGGTTGCCACTCTTTCAGCAGGCGTTCAATCAAATTCCAGTCTGGCGTACCGTCCTGTGCTTTGATGGCGGGCAATGGCCTGGCCGTACCGGTAATGCGCTGACCCACGGCGACGCCGATACTTTTCGTACCAAAATCAAAAGAGAGTAATGTTCCGTTCATCATGCGTGTCCCGCCACGCCGGGCATGGTCTGAATATCTATCCCGATAAGCTTCGCCGCATCGCGCCAGCGGTCGGCAATCGGCGTTTTGAATAAGATGTTGAGATCGGCAGGGGCCGTAAGCCAGGCGTTATCCAGTAACTCTTGTTCCAGTTGGCCCTTTTCCCATGATGAATAGCCTAATGCCACCAGCACCTCGGATGGTTGCTCCTGCGTGCCCAGAGTTTCTAATACATCGCGGGAGGTTGTGATGATGGTGTTATCAGAAATGCGAATACTGGATGCAAAGCGCGACGGTGGGGTATGAAGTATAAATCCACGGTCTTCTGCCAACGGGCCGCCGAGCATCACGGGCTTATCCAGACGAATGGCCGGATCGCGTTCTTCTGGAGTAATCTTCAGCTTTTCCAGAATCCCTTCAATTTGTAAGTTTTCCAGAGGCTTATTGACGATAATCCCCATTGCTCCGTTCTCATTGTGTTCGCAGATATACACCACGGAACGGCGGAAAATTGGATCCTGGAGAGCAGGCATGGCAATTAGAAAGTGATGCTGTAAATTCATTGTCAGAGGTTCTGTTTCCTGGTTCAAAAAAGCAACAGCGCCCAGTATGTGGGCAAACAGGAGCGCTGTCACTATTAGTATTGGTAGGGTCCCTTCTACCGGCGAGTTCTTTTATTTTTGCAGGCGCGCCTCAATGGCATCCATCAGCATACCGGTAATCGAAACCGGGAACTCCGCTTCAATTTCACGAATACAGGTTGGGCTGGTGACGTTAATTTCCGTCAGACGATCGCCAATGATATCCAGACCGACAAAAATCAAACCTTTCGCTTTCAGCGTTGGCCCAATGCGACGGGCAATTTCCCAGTCACTGTCGGTTAATGGACGCGGCTCGCCACGACCACCTGCGGCCAGGTTGCCACGGGTTTCGCCGCCCTGCGGAATACGCGCCAGGCAGTAAGGAACGGGTTCGCCATCGACCACCAGCACGCGTTTATCGCCGTCTTTAATGGCTGGCAGATAGTTCTGCGCCATGCAGTAGCGGGTACCGTGCTCGGTCAGCGTTTCCGCAATAACGCCAAGGTTCGGATCGCCTTCCTTCACGCGGAAAATAGAGGCCCCGCCCATGCCGTCCAGCGGTTTGAGAATGATGTCGCTGTGTTTTTGCCAGAAGGCTTTCAGCTGCGCTTTATTACGCGTGACCAGCGTTTCCGGCGTCAGATCGGCAAACCATGCGGTGAACAACTTTTCGTTGCAGTCGCGCAGGCTCTGCGGTTTGTTGACGATCAGCGTTCCTTTCTCTTCTGCACGTTCCAGAATATAGGTCGCGTAGATGAACTCGGTATCAAACGGCGGATCCTTACGCATCAGAATAACGTCCAGGTCTGCCAGCGGGAGATCCTGCTCGCTCTTGAACTCATACCATTTGTCGTAGTTCTGCTCTACGCTCAGGGTACGCGTATGGGCGCGGGCTTCGCCGTTGATCAGATAAAGATCGGCCATCTCCATATAATGAATTTCGTAACCGCGGCGTTGCGCTTCCAGCAGCATTGCGAAGCTGGAATCTTTCTTGATGTTGATGCTTGCGATGGGATCCATCACGATGCCGAGCTTGATCATGTTCTTCTCCGTTTATGCCTTAGCCCAGATCGCCAAAACGCACCTGAAGCGCGGTAATGGCGGTGAGCGCAGTTGTCTCAGTACGCAGAACGCGAGGTCCTAACAGAATATCAGTAAACTGATACCGTGCGGTCATGGCAATTTCATCTGCCGACAACCCACCTTCCGGGCCAATCAGCAAGCGGATACGCTCCACCGGGAGCGGCAGCGTATTAATGCTGGCGCTGGCGCGAGGATGCAGATTGAGCTTCAGTCCTTCGTCCTGTTCTGCGCACCATGCTTCCAGATCCATTGCCGGGCGAATTTCAGGCACCCGATTACGACCGCACTGTTCGCAGGCGGCAATAGCGATTTTCTGCCACTGCTGGAGCTTCTTGTTCAGGCGTTCATTGTCCAGTTTAACGCCGCAACGCTCAGAAAAAAGTGGCGTAATGAGGCTTACACCCAGTTCAATCGATTTCTGGATAGTAAATTCCATTTTTTCACCGCGCGACATTACCTGGCCCAGGTGGATATGCAACGGTGATTCCCGATCGTCGAGTTCAGCGTTAAGCACCTTCACTTCCACACTTTTCTTACTGGCGTGGGTAATTTCGGCGTCGAATACCTGATTGCTGCCATCAAACAGCTGTAGCGGCTGGCCTGGCCCCATACGTAGTACGCGGCCGATATGGTTGGCAGCATCTTCACACAGTGAAATTTGGCTACCGGAAGCGAGTGGCTCTGGGTGATAAATGCGAGGAATGCGCATAGTTAAACATCCGCGTCATGGCCCTGGGCTGCAACAGGCCAGGGCATGGTTAAAAATATTGCCGCTAGTGTAGGTTAGCTCTTTTGCGCCTGGCAAGCGCGTTGCACATAGGGGTTATGATTCCCCTGTACCTTCGCGATGCGTTCGTCGCGCTCACACTCCCAGTCGGTGACCGGATACTGCTTATTCCAGGCATTAAAAAGCTGGGTTTGCTGGCGAGAGAGCGTCAGGTTGTATTGGTCGCGCATATAAAAATAGGTACGCGCGATGGCGCCACGGGCGCGGGCAGGCGGCTCGGCAACTTTCTCTTTGAAATCAACCTTCATCGCGCACTGTCCATACTGGCCTTCGCCACCGTTCCACTGGCTGTACATGAAGTTAGCGCGATCGCCATTCACTTCACCTACCGCAGGCTGCAGGTTATGCATATCGCTTTCCATTTTGCGATAGACCGGATCTTTAGCGCAGTTTTTACGCCCTCCGTCCTGCCAGCACTGGCGCTGATGACCAAACTGCCAGGCGGGGACAACGTGCTCCCATTCAATTCGACTGGCGCGGTTTTCGTTTTTTCGCACTTTATAGCCGCAGGATTCGAGGTCCACGACCCCTTTTTTGCCTTGCCAGTTAATTTTACAACCGCAGTAGAAATCGCCTGGCGCATCGGCGTTAACTTTGACGCCCGCCGCTTTTGCCTGAGAAAAACTGTTGATGCCTTCGGCTAAAGCCGGGCCTGAAAATGCTGCGGCTAACAGGGCTGCAGCAAAAGAAAAATTACGGTACATCACGAACTCCGTGTCAAAACGAGCCCGCAACGTAGCGAAAGTCATTCCTGTATGCAATCAGTTAGATCAGAAAAGTTCCTGATAATTCTGAAGATTATTCTGCAATCAGTGGTTCGCCGCAGTGAACGCAGCGGTAGGTGGCTTCGCCGCGTATCACGCGGTTATGGCGGCGTACGGTCAGTTGGTGTTCCTGACACTTGCAGCGGTAAGTAAAGGTCTTACGCTGCACGGATTGCAGTTCGAACTGATGCGTGCGTCGGGCTGGCACGCCCAGCACGCTTTCCATCATCCATTTCCACTCTTTGCCGTGCGGCGGCACGCGGCCAAAGTATTTCCACACCAGTAAATGCGCCAGTTCATGGGGCACCACTTCGTTAACGAACGCGTCAACGTTCTCAATCAGCAGGACGGGATTAAGGCGAATTTCATAGGTTTGTAGCCACGCGGTACCCGCGGCGGTTCCGCGCTGTTGGTAAACCAGCTTTGGCTCCGGGTAATTGCGTTCGAGCTTGAGGTTGGCCTGAGCGAGCTTTTCCCGCAGGCTGCGCATAACGGCTTGCTGGATGGCGATAGGGAGACGGGAGGTTTTCATAGCGCCAGAGGATAGTGCGACAGGGAAGGGACTGCAAGAGGAAGGCTTCCTCCCGCGGGGGAGGAAGCTTTTCGTGATTAGTCGTGTGCGCCAATTTCGCGCAGTTTACGACCTTTCATCAGGTTACGTTCAATGTGTTCCAGAGAGACATTTTTAGTTTCAGGTATCAGCCACAGGGTCAGGAAGATGAACAGGACGTTCAGACCACCGTAGACCCAGAAAGTATTGGCGCTGCCCAGCGAGTTCAGCATCGTCAGGAAGGTTGCACCGACGATCATATTGGCAATCCAGTTGGTTGCGGTAGAGCAGGTGATACCGAAATCGCGGCCTTTCAGCGGTTGGATTTCAGAGCACAGAACCCAAATCAGCGGACCGGCGCTCATGGCAAAGCCAACGATAAACATCAGCAGCATCAGTACAGCGAAGTATTGCGCGGCCGCCGAGTGAATACCCACGTGCATCATCGTACCCAGCACGCCCATACCGACGGCCATGACGATAAAGCCGAGGATCAGCGTAGGCTTGCGGCCCCAACGGTCAACCAGGCCAATGGCGATAAAGGTTGCCAGCACGTTGGTCAGACCGACGATAACAGTCCCCCACATCTGCTCGGTGGTGTTGGTGTAGCCCGCCAGCTCAAAGATTTTCGGTGCGTAATACATAATGACGTTCATCCCGGTGAACTGCTGCATCACCTGTAACAGGACGCCAAGGAATACTGCGCGGCGGAAGTTGCTGTTTTCTTTAAACAGCGCCCAGCCGCTCTGCTTCACCTGCAGACTTTCACGAATTTCATCCAGCTCGCGTTTGGCTTCTGCGCTGGTATCACGCAAACGCAACAGAACACGTTCAGCATCGACAAAACGACGTTTAGCAGCAAACCAGCGTGGGCTGTCCGGCAGGAAGATAACGCCAACCAGCAGCAGCAGGGCAGGGATGATGATCACGCCCAGCATCCAGCGCCATGCGCCGCTGTAGCTAAACGCCGTATCGGAAAGATACGCACCCAAAATACCGATGGTGATCATCAACTGATACATAGAGATCATGCTGCCACGAATTTTTTCCGGGGCAATTTCAGACAGGTAAAGCGGCGCGGTATAAGACGCAACGCCTACCGCAAGGCCGAGCAGCACGCGGGAAACCAACAGCACTTCAACGTTTGGTGCCGCGGCGGAGAACAGTGAACCGGCAACAAACAGGATTGCGCCGATCATCAAACTCTTTTTACGCCCCAGTTTGAAGGAGAGCCAACCGCTGCCGACGGCACCCACGGCAGCACCAAACATCATCGAACTCACCACCCATTCCTGAGTGTGGGGGGTAATTTGGAACTCGTCGGTGATGAACGGTAAAGCTCCGGCAATAACACCGATATCCAGGCCAAAAAGTAATCCAGCCAGGGCTGCAAGAAAGCAGACAAAAAATGTCATGGCTTTGTTGGAACGCCCCGTTTTTTTATTGTCAGGCATGATGCCCTCCGGTTGGGTAGCTAGTTTTGTTGATGTTAAGGGTAGGTGAGTACGGGGTAAAAAAATGCGAATCACATCACATTAGTGTAATCGGTTACACTGGCATTCATGTAAGTTATTGGTTATTTGATTGAAAAATAACGTTATTTATTTCACATGAATAACATTGATTGTCTGAGTTTAAGATAATGCTGAAATATAATGTAACAGTGATGCAATCACAGTAACGAAGAGATGTTGATTCATGTTGGATCGAAATTCTACGATATGTAATCGCTTTCATTTGTTGTTTGCAACAAGGGAGATTAGCGTAGCTTTGGCTATGGGGTATGGAAGAGAAAAGGACATAAAAAAGACCAGCGCGAGGCTGGTCTTCATAAGCGTTGAACCGTGAGGGAATTACTTCAGACCGGCAGCTTCACGCAGCAGAGCGGCTTTGTCGGTTTTTTCCCATGGGAAATGTTCGCGCCCAAAGTGACCGTAAGCAGCGGTTTCTTTGTAAATCGGGTGCAGCAGATCCAGCATCTGAATCAGGCCATACGGGCGCAGGTCGAAGAACTCGCGCACCAGCAGGGTCAGTTGCTCAGAAGGCACTTTTTCAGTACCAAACGTTTCCACCATGATAGAGGTCGGTTCAGCCACGCCGATTGCGTAGGAAACCTGAATCTCACAGCGATCAGCCAGACCAGCGGCAACAATGTTTTTCGCGACGTAACGAGCTGCATAGGCTGCGGAACGGTCAACTTTAGACGGATCCTTACCAGAGAATGCACCGCCGCCGTGACGCGCCATGCCGCCGTAGGTATCAACGATGATTTTACGACCTGTCAGTCCACAGTCGCCCATTGGACCGCCGATTACGAAACGACCGGTTGGGTTGATGAAGAACTTGGTCGAAGCAGTCAGCCATTCAGTAGGCAGTACCGGCTTGATGATCTCTTCCATAACGGCTTCTTGCAGCGATTTCTGATCGATGTCTTCAGAGTGCTGAGTCGACAGAACAACCGCATCAATACCGACGATTTTGCCGTCGTCATACTGGAAGGTAACCTGGCTTTTTGCATCCGGACGCAGCCAGGATAAGGTGCCGTTTTTACGCACTTCAGCCTGACGCTGCACCAGACGGTGAGCATAGGTGATCGGGGCTGGCATCAGCACGTCGGTTTCGTTGGTTGCATAACCAAACATCAGACCCTGGTCGCCTGCGCCCTGTTCCAGCGGATCGGCGCGGTCAACACCCTGGTTGATGTCCGGAGACTGTTTACCAATCGCGCTCAGTACCGCACAAGAGTTGGCGTCAAAGCCCATGTCGGAATGCACATAGCCAATTTCGCGAACCGTATTACGGGTGATCTCTTCGATATCAACCCATGCGCTGGTGGTGATCTCACCGCCAACTAAAACCATACCGGTTTTGACGTAGGTTTCGCAGGCAACGCGTGCTTTCGGATCCTGCTCGAGGATTGCGTCCAGTACGGCGTCAGAGATTTGGTCAGCGATTTTGTCAGGATGCCCTTCTGATACGGACTCGGACGTAAAAAGGTGTTTTGCCATATTTAATTTCACCTAAGGAGAATTTGGTTAGCTCAAACTGTCGAGTGGAATAGCCATGTGTAGAAGATTCTACCATGAGTCTGCAGATGACGGACACTGGCAGTCTGAGTGTTAATCGGTATAGATGGATTAACATCTGGACGGCTATTTTAGGACAGTTCTTCGCCTGATTTCCAGCTTTTTTTGATTGAGGTCGCATTGTACTGAAAATGTAACTGGAAATTTTTCCTGACGGTGCTGGCAATGCGCGCATTTATCTTTTGCTTTTTGACTTCCTTATGGGTATAAAACGCGGCGCGCGGCTCATACAAAAGCACACGACGTTTTCATCGTGTTGCCACTTCCAGCCGGGTTAAGACTTTAGCTTTGGCTTGTGGGTTCGTTCCGTAAGGAGCAACCGTGGAGGTGATACGAGATAATGAACCGTTGTATTCTGCTGAATCTGTCGCACCGTTCTGGTGTACATATGTTCCCCGCAATCTGCATCTTGCATACCTGCCGATGTTATACCCATCTCGGCGCTTCTCAGGACTCCAGGGCCGGTAACGGTCACTAAGAACTGAACAAGGGCGCTCTTGGTAAACAAGAGTTTTCTCGTGGTTTCGCCGAACCGTCAGCATTAAGTTCGGTTACGTGTTTACATTGATATGAAAAAGAAACCGGTCGCACAGTCGGAGCGTCAGCACTATCTGCTGCAAATTCTGCCTGTATTTGGGTTGTTATCGCGTCTTCGGATTGCGATAGTAGTCAACTGTTTTACACTTGTTAATAAAATTTGAGGTTCGCTATGTCTGACGACATTTCTTTGGGTTCGCCTTCGTCAGCAGGCGAACACGGTGTACTACGCTCCATGCAGGAGGTTGCAATGAGTTCCCAGGAAGCCAGCAAGATGCTGCGTACTTACAATATTGCCTGGTGGGGTAATAACTACTACGACGTCAATGAACTGGGCCACATCAGCGTGTGCCCGGATCCGGACGTACCCGAAGCGCGCGTTGACCTTGCTGAGTTGGTGAAAGCCCGTGAAGCGCAGGGCCAGCGTCTGCCTGCATTGTTCTGCTTCCCGCAGATCCTGCAACATCGTTTGCGTTCGATTAACGCCGCGTTTAAACGCGCCCGTGAATCCTACGGCTACAACGGTGACTATTTCCTCGTTTACCCGATCAAGGTCAACCAGCATCGTCGCGTGATTGAATCGCTGATCCACTCCGGCGAACCGCTGGGGCTGGAAGCTGGTTCCAAAGCTGAATTGATGGCCGTTCTGGCCCATGCCGGAATGACCCGTAGCGTGATCGTGTGTAACGGTTATAAAGACCGCGAATATATCCGTCTGGCGCTGATTGGCGAGAAGATGGGCCATAAGGTCTATCTGGTCATCGAGAAGATGTCTGAAATCGCTATCGTGCTGGATGAAGCTGAACGCCTGAATGTCGTTCCGCGTCTGGGCGTGCGTGCGCGTCTGGCGTCGCAGGGCTCTGGCAAGTGGCAGTCCTCCGGCGGTGAGAAATCAAAATTCGGCCTGGCGGCAAACCAGGTGCTGCAACTGGTAGAAATTCTGCGCGAGCGTGGTCGTCTGGACAGCATCCAGTTGCTGCACTTCCATCTCGGCTCCCAAATGGCGAACATTCGTGATATCGCCACCGGCGTACGTGAGTCGGCGCGTTTCTACGTTGAGCTGCACAAGCTTGGCGTTAATATCCAGTGCTTCGACGTGGGCGGTGGTCTGGGCGTAGATTACGAAGGTACCCGTTCGCAGTCTGACTGTTCCGTAAACTACGGTTTGAACGAATACGCCAACAACATCATCTGGGCTATTGGCGACGCCTGTGAAGAACACGGTCTGCCGCATCCGACGGTAATCACCGAGTCTGGCCGCGCGGTAACCGCGCACCATACCGTGCTGGTATCTAACATTATCGGCGTTGAGCGTAGCGAACACACCGAAGCCACACCTCCGGCTGACGATGCGCCACGTGCCCTGCAAAGCATGTGGGAAACCTGGCAAGAGATGCATGAACCGGGAACCCGTCGTTCGCTGCGTGAATGGCTGCACGACAGCCAGATGGATCTGCACGATATTCACGTTGGGTACTCTTCAGGCACCTTTAGCCTGCAGGAGCGTGCGTGGGCAGAGCAGCTGTATCTGAACATGTGCCATGAAGTGCAGAAACAACTCGACCCGAGCAACCGTGCGCACCGTCCGATTATCGACGAGCTGCAGGAGCGTATGGCGGATAAGATTTACGTCAACTTCTCGCTGTTCCAGTCGATGCCGGATGCGTGGGGGATCGATCAGCTGTTCCCGGTAATGCCGCTGGAAGGGTTGAATCAGGTGCCTGAACGCCGTGCGGTGCTGTTGGATATCACCTGTGACTCTGATGGCGCTATCGACCACTACGTTGACGGTGATGGCATTGCGACCACCATGCCGATGCCGGAATACGACCCTGAGAACCCGCCGATGCTGGGCTTCTTTATGGTGGGTGCGTACCAGGAGATCCTCGGCAACATGCACAACTTGTTTGGTGATACCGAAGCGGTTGACGTGTTCGTCTTCCCTGACGGCAGCGTAGAAGTTGAGCTGTCCGACGAAGGGGATACCGTGGCGGATATGCTGCAATACGTGCAGCTGGATCCGAACACCCTGCTGACGCAGTTCCGTGACCAGGTGAAAAACACCGATCTGGACGCTGAGCTGCAACAGCAGTTCCTCGAAGAGTTTGAAGCCGGTCTGTACGGTTATACTTATCTGGAAGATGAGTAACGATAAATTCCAGGTGGCGCTGCGCTTACCGTTCCTACGAAAGTAGGCCGGATAAGGCGAAGCCGCCATCCGGCAGTCGGAATCCGCGGGGGCAGCATTTGTGGCACTCACTTGAATCCGTACAAAATAACGGCGATAATTTGCCGTAAATATGCAGTTACCAAATCAATCCCTTCCTCGTCGGGCTTAACGACGCGGAGGGGATTTTTTTTCATCGATTTTTAAAGAGGTCAGTACATGAGCACCTTAGGTCATCAATACGACAACTCCCTGGTTTCTAACGCCTTTGGTTTTTTACGTCTGCCGATGAACTTCATGCCGTACGATAGCGACGCCGACTGGGTGATCACCGGTGTACCGTTTGATATGGCAACGTCTGGTCGTGCGGGCGGGCGTCATGGTCCGGCGGCAATCCGTCAGGTGTCCACCAACCTGGCCTGGGAGCACAACCGCTTCCCGTGGAACTTCGATATGCGCGAGCGCCTGAACGTGGTGGACTGCGGCGATCTGGTTTATGCGTTCGGGGATGCGCGTGAAATGAGTGAAAAACTGCAGGCGCATGCTGAGAAGCTGCTGTCTGCCGGTAAGCGCATGCTCTCCTTTGGCGGCGACCACTTCGTCACGCTGCCGCTGCTGCGCGCGCATGCCAAGCACTTTGGTAAAATGGCGCTGGTGCACTTTGATGCCCACACCGACACCTACGCTAACGGCTGCGAATTCGACCACGGCACCATGTTCTACACTGCGCCGAACGAAGGTCTGATCGATCCGAATCACTCTGTGCAGATCGGTATTCGTACCGAGTTCGACAAAGACAACGGCTTTACCGTACTGGATGCGTGCCAGGTTAACGACCGCAGCGTTGATGACATTATCGCTCAGGTTAAGCAGATTGTCGGTGATATGCCGGTATACCTGACTTTTGATATCGACTGTCTGGACCCGGCGTTTGCACCAGGAACCGGTACGCCAGTGATCGGCGGTCTGACTTCCGATCGTGCTATTAAACTGGTACGTGGTCTGAAAGATCTGAACATCGTCGGGATGGATGTTGTTGAAGTGGCTCCGGCCTACGATCAGTCAGAGATCACCGCACTGGCGGCGGCAACGTTAGCATTAGAAATGCTCTATATCCAGGCGGCGAAAAAAGGCGAGTAACGGTTTCGGGCTATTTTACTCGCCATTTTGAACCCGGGCAGTGCTCGCCATCCTCACGTACTACGTGTACGCTCCGGTGGCTGTGCGCTGTCCGGTCTCAAACTGGCTTCGCCAATAACGCCCGATCGCTGGACTAAATTTGTAATTCTGTAGGCCGGATAAGGCGTTCACGCCGCCATCCGGCACTGTTCGAAGATTATTTGATCCCGTCTGCGCTCATGCGATCGCGAATATGTTGCGCACGTTCTGCGGATGCCGGATGATCGTCAAACATTGAGCTTTGACGTCCTGCTTCCAGTTTTGCCAGTTTCTCAAAACTGGTGGCTAAGCCAGCCGGGTTGATCCCACGTTTGCGCAACAGATCATACGAGTAATCATCCGCCTCGGATTCCTGACGCTGGGAGAACTGCGAGTTCACCAGTTTCTCGCCAAGATCGCCCAATTGCGATTGCGACAGGCTGCCGACAATCCCGCCAGCGGAAGCCGCAGCTGCGCGCACAGCGTTCGTACCCAGCGCAACCTGCATCCCTTTTTTCACGTGACCCAGCGCAACGTGACCCATTTCGTGGCCGATCACCGCTTCGACTTCGTTGTCGGTCATCATATCCATCAGGCCGCTGTATACGCGGATACAGCCGTTCGCCATGGCAAAGGCATTTACATCTTTCGCCATATAAACTTTGTAGTTCACCGGCTGGCCGTTAATGTTATCGCCAAGCGCGGCGGCGATTTTGCCAAGACGCGTTGCATACTCGCTGCCAGCCGGGGCGATGGTAGCTTTGCTGTCCATATCCTTACAGGCCTGATCGCTCAGCGCTTTTACCTGCGCATCGCTCAGACTGTAGGCCTGAAAAGCCTCTGCGCCTGAGGAAAGCAGTCCGTTTGAGTCCATGTTCTGGCAGCCGGTCAATGCCGCCGCCATGCTCGTAGCAAGCAGTAAAGCGCGAATTTTCATTTTTTCTCTTCCGCACAAAGTCAGGATTATTCTAAAAAATGCGTCGTTTGCAGGTGAACCGACGCTCGGCATAAGTATAAAGAAAAGAACAATAAGCGGGCGAGAAGATTGCGCAACTTGCGCGCATGATCCAGAGATTTCTGAAGCGGTAAAAGGATGCTCCATGTACATGACACGCGGCTTGGGTTACATTGTTGGCACTTTTTTCCGGCGTAGCCCAAAACGCGCTGTCGTCAAGTCGTTTAGGGCGTGGCCTTCATTATCCGATCTGGAGTCAAAATGTCCTCACGTAAAGAGCTTGCCAATGCTATTCGTGCGCTGAGCATGGACGCAGTACAGAAAGCCAAATCCGGTCACCCGGGTGCCCCGATGGGTATGGCTGACATTGCCGAAGTCCTGTGGCGTGATTTCCTGAACCACAACCCGACTAACCCGTCCTGGGCTGACCGTGACCGCTTCGTGCTGTCTAACGGCCACGGTTCAATGCTGATTTACAGCCTGCTGCACCTCACCGGCTATGATCTGCCGATGTCCGAGCTGCAGAACTTCCGTCAGCTGCACTCCAAAACGCCGGGTCACCCGGAAGTGGGTTACACCGCGGGTGTTGAAACCACGACCGGTCCTTTGGGTCAGGGCATTGCGAATGCAGTGGGTATGGCTATCGCTGAGAAAACGCTGGCGGCGCAGTTTAACCGTCCTGGTCACGACATCGTTGACCACTTCACCTATGCTTTCATGGGCGACGGCTGCATGATGGAAGGTATCTCTCACGAGGTATGTTCCCTGGCCGGTACGCTGAAACTGGGTAAACTGGTTGCGTTCTACGATGACAACGGCATCTCTATCGATGGCCACGTTGAAGGCTGGTTCACCGATGACACCGCGAAGCGTTTCGAAGCTTACGGCTGGCACGTGATTCGTGGTGTAGATGGTCACGATGCTGACGCGATTAAACGCGCTGTTGAAGAAGCACGCGCAGTGACCGACAAACCGTCCCTGCTGATGTGCAAAACCATCATCGGTTTCGGTTCTCCGAACAAAGCCGGTACCCACGACTCTCACGGTGCACCGCTGGGCGATGCAGAAATCGCACTGACCCGTGAACAGCTGGGCTGGAAATACGCGCCGTTCGAAATCCCGTCTGAAATCTACGCGCAGTGGGATGCGAAAGAAGCCGGCCAGGCAAAAGAAGCCGCATGGAACGAGAAGTTCGCTGCTTATGCCAAAGCTTTCCCGCAGGAAGCTGCTGAATTCACCCGTCGTATGAAAGGTGAAATGCCGTCTGACTTCGACGCGAAAGCCAACGAGTTCATTGCTAAGCTGCAGGCTAATCCGGCGAAAATCGCCAGCCGTAAAGCGTCTCAGAACGCGATTGAAGCCTTCGGTCCTCTGCTGCCTGAATTCCTCGGCGGCTCTGCTGACCTGGCACCGTCTAACCTGACTCTGTGGTCTGGTTCTAAGGCCATCAACGAAGATACTGCCGGTAACTACATCCATTACGGTGTACGTGAATTCGGTATGACCGCGATTGCCAACGGTATTTCCCTGCATGGTGGTTTCCTGCCGTACACCTCCACCTTCCTGATGTTCGTGGAATATGCCCGTAACGCGGTGCGTATGGCTGCGCTGATGAAACAGCGTCAGGTGATGGTCTATACTCACGACTCCATCGGTCTGGGTGAAGATGGCCCGACTCACCAGCCGGTAGAGCAGGTTGCTTCTCTGCGTGTGACCCCGAACATGAGCACATGGCGTCCGTGTGACCAGGTTGAATCCGCAGTAGCATGGAAATACGGTGTTGAGCGTCAGGACGGCCCGACCGCGCTGATCCTCTCCCGTCAGAACCTGGCGCAGCAGGAACGTACTGCAGAGCAACTGGCGAACATCGCTCGCGGTGGCTACGTGCTGAAAGATTGCGCGGGTCAGCCGGAGTTGATCTTCATCGCCACCGGTTCTGAAGTTGAACTTGCCGTGGCTGCCTGGGACAAACTGACCGCTGAAGGCGTGAAAGCGCGCGTGGTTTCCATGCCGTCTACCGATGCATTCGACAAGCAGGATGCGGCTTACCGTGAATCCGTACTGCCGAAAGCCGTCTCTGCTCGCGTCGCTATCGAAGCTGGCATTGCTGACTACTGGTTCAAATACGTGGGCCTGAACGGCGCTATTGTCGGTATGACTACCTTTGGTGAGTCTGCACCGGCAGAACTGCTGTTTGAAGAATTCGGCTTCACCGTAGACAACGTGGTCGCGAAAGCAAAAGAACTGCTGTAATTTCGATTACAGGTGAAAACGGGTCGCTCAGGCGGCCCGTTTTTAATTTAGCTGAATTTAATTCACATTGCGCAATCAGTAAATTTAGATCTGAATCACAAATATGATATTTAGTGTTATTTGGTATTTGCAATGCATATCACACAATTAGTGTTGCTTTTTATTTTTAATGACTCAATTCATTGTTTTTAAAGACTTCACAAAAAGACATTCCGCGCCATACGTATTTTCCCTCTTGATTGATTTCATTTTGCCGCACGCGTATTTTATTTTTAACGCTAACTCGTACCCTAAAAATAAAATAAGGAAAATGTATGCGGCTGATTGATTACTTTCCCGAATCATCTATCTCAATAAAAGATTCAGCAAAGAACTGGCAGGAAGCAATTGACTTTTCTATGTCATCCTTACTCGCCAATCATTATGTCAATTCAGATTATATTCAGGCGATCAAAGACTCAACGATTAACAATGGCCCTTATTATATTTTAGCGCCTGGTGTCGCCATGCCACACGCTCGTCCGGAATGTGGCGCGTTAAAAACCGGAATGTCATTAACGCTTCTTAAACGGGAAGTGAAATTTGCCGATGATGATGAAGGTATCAGATTATTAATTGGGTTGTCGGCGGCAAATGCTGACTCTCACATTGGCGCTATTCAGGCCTTAAGCGAATTATTATGTGAAGAGGAAGCGCTAAGCGCTTTGTTAGCGGCTAAATCAGAAAAACAGCTGGCGGATATTATCGCCTTTGCATAATTCATCTTTTCCTTTCAGGATAATATTATGGAAAACAAGTCTGCTCGTGCCAAAGTCCAGGCTTTTGGTGGTTTTTTGACTGCAATGGTCATTCCCAATATCGGTGCCTTTATTGCCTGGGGTTTTATAACCGCATTGTTTATTCCTACCGGTTGGATGCCGAATGAGCATTTCGCCAAAATTGTCGGTCCGATGATTACCTATTTACTGCCCGTCATGATTGGCTCCACAGGGGGGCATCTGGTTGGCGGGAAACGTGGCGCAGTAATGGGAGGCATTGGTTCTATTGGCGTTATTGTGGGCGCGGATATCCCGATGTTCCTTGGCGCGATGGTGATGGGACCACTTGGCGGCTGGGTGATTAAGCATATCGACCGCCTGCTGGAAAAACGCATCCCCGCTGGTTTCGAGATGGTTATCAATAACTTCTCCCTGGGTATTGCGGGAATGCTCTTATGTTTGCTGGGATTTGAAGTCATTGGCCCGGCGGTTCTCATTGCCAATAACTTTGTGAAGGAGTGTATTGAAGCGTTGGTTCATGCGGGTTATCTGCCGTTGCTATCCGTAATCAATGAACCCGCGAAAATCCTCTTTCTGAATAATGCTATCGATCAGGGCGTCTATTATCCGCTAGGAATGCAACAAGCTTCTGAAACGGGAAAATCGATTTTCTTCATGGTGGCATCTAACCCAGGGCCGGGGTTAGGCCTGTTACTCGGCTTTGCCATTTTCGGTAAAGGGATGAGTAAAAAATCCGCGCCAGGTGCCATGATTATCCACTTCCTCGGTGGTATTCATGAGCTGTATTTCCCGTATGTGCTGATGAAGCCTTTAACCCTGATTGCGATGATTGCCGGGGGAATGACCGGGACGTGGGTATTCCACCTGCTGGACGGTGGGTTGGTTGCAGGACCGAGCCCAGGATCAATATTCGCCTATCTGGCATTAACGCCAAAAGGATCTTTCCTCGCGACCATCGCAGGCGTTACAGCGGGAACAATTGTTACTTTTGTGATTACATCTGTAATCCTGAAAATGGAAAAGAGCGTAGAAACAGAAAGTGAGGATGACTTTGCTGAATCAGCCAGAACCGTCAAAGCGATGAAGCAGGAAGGTAAATTCTCTTATAAAAATATTAAACGCGTCGCTTTTGTCTGTGATGCGGGAATGGGTTCCAGTGCGATGGGGGCAACCACGTTTCGTAAGCGTCTGGAGAAAGCGGGATTAAATATTAACGTCACGCACTATGCTATCGAAAACGTTCCACAAGATGCCGATATTATTGTCACCCATGCCAGTCTTGAAGGTCGTGTTAAACGAGTGAGTGAAAAGCCATTAGTACTTATTAAGAACTATATTGGTGATCCACTGTTGGATGATTTATTTAAACGCATTACTGCGAACTAACCTTCTTCTATTTTGGGAGTAAGTATGAAAACGAAAGTGGCTGCCATATATGGCAAGCAGGATATTCGTATCCGCGAATTTGATCTGCCTGAAATTACAGATAACGAATTGTTAGTAAGCGTAATATCCGATAGCGTTTGTTTGTCCACCTGGAAAGCGGCGGCATTGGGGAGCGATCATAAACGCGTGCCGGACGATTTGGAAAATCATCCGGTCATTACCGGACATGAATGTGCAGGTATCATTGTTGAGGTGGGAAAAAACCTTACGGATAAATATAAGAAAGGTCAGCGTTTTGTGTTGCAACCCGCGATGGGATTGCCAAGTGGATATTCCGCGGGATACAGCTACGAATATTTTGGCGGTAATGCGACATATATGATTATCCCGGAAGTGGCGATTAATCTGGGATGCGTTCTACCTTACCACGGCTCTTATTTTGCCGCCGCCTCATTGGCAGAACCGATGTGCTGCATTATTGGCGCGTATAACGCGAATTTTCACACCACGCCTTACGTCTATGAGCATCGCATGGGGATTAAGCCGGGGGGAAGCATTGCGCTTCTGGCCTGCGCCGGGCCGATGGGTATCGGCGCAATAGATTATGCCATTAACGGCAGTATTCAGCCGTCACGCGTGGTGGTGGTCGACATTGACGAAGCACGATTGGCGCAGGCTAAAAAATTGTTACCGGTTGAGCTGGCGGCAGAAAAAGGGATTGAGCTTATCTATGTGAATACCTTCGGTATGGACTCCCCGACCGCGATGCTGCGCGCCCTTACTAATGACGCAGGTTTTGATGATGTCTTTGTGTATGCGGCAGTGCCAGCCGTCATTGAAATGGCTGACGATTTACTCGCGGAAGATGGTTGCCTGAATTTCTTTGCCGGTCCGACGGACAGCAACTTTAAAGTGCCGTTTAATTTTTATAACGTGCACTACAACAGCACTCACGTGGTCGGGACCTCCGGTGGATCAACGGATGATATGAAAGAGGCTATTGCACTCAGTGCAACCGGACAGCTACAGCCGTCGTTTATGGTGACGCACATTGGCGGCCTTGATGCGGTTCCGGAAACCGTATTGAATTTACCGGCAATTCCTGGCGGTAAGAAGCTGATTTATAACGGCGTTACCATGCCGCTAACCGCCATTGCTGATTTTGCCGAGAAAGGGAAAACTGACCCATTATTCAAAGAGTTGGCGCTGCTGGTGGAGGAAACGCACGGCATCTGGAACGAAAAGGCAGAAAAATACCTGCTGGCACACTTCGGCGTTGATATCGGGGAGGCGGCGATATGATGTCGCTGGCATGGCCGCTATTTCGTATCACGGAGCAGGCTGCGCTGGCAGCCTGGCCGCAAACCGGGTGCGGCGATAAAAACAAGATTGATGGTCTGGCCGTGACGGCAATGCGCGAAGCATTGAACAGTATTGCCATCCGCGGACGAATCGTCATTGGCGAAGGGGAGATTGATCAAGCCCCGATGCTGTGGATTGGTGAGGAAGTGGGAACCGGCGCCGGACCAGAGGTCGATATCGCTGTCGATCCTATTGAAGGTACGCGAATGGTGGCGATGGGGCAATGCAATGCGCTGGCCGTCATGGCGTTTGCCCCTCGCGGCAGTTTGTTACACGCCCCTGATATGTACATGAAAAAACTGGTTGTTAATCGGTATGCAAAAGGGGCGATTAATCTGGCGCTGCCGTTGGCAGACAATCTGCGCAATGTGGCTGAGGCACTGGGCAAACCGCTGGAGCGACTGCGGATGGTGACGCTGGATAAACCGCGTCTTCAACCGGCGATTGCCGAAGCGACACGGCTTGGGGTCAAAGTCTTTGCGCTGCCCGATGGTGATGTGGCCGCCAGCGTGCTGGCCTGTATGCAGGAAAATCCCTATGACCTGATGTACACCATTGGCGGGGCACCTGAAGGGGTTATTTCAGCTTGCGCAGTTAAAGCGCTGGGGGGCGACATGCAGGCTGAACTGATTGATTTTTGCGCGGCGAAAGGTGATAGCGCAGATAATCGTCTGATTGCGGCACAGGAACGTCAGCGCTGCAGGGAAATGGGCGTTGAGATCAACCGTATCTACGCGCTAGACGAACTGGTAGGGGGAAATAAGATCCTCTTCAGCGCGACGGGGGTTACGGGCGGCGATCTTGTGAAAGGGATCCAACAGGTTGCGAATGGTGTGCGCACGCAAACTTTACTGATCGGCGGCGCGGATCGAACGTGTAATATAATAGACTCTCTGCATTCATGGTGATTTATCGGATAACTAATGACGACGCTGACAGAAGACGATGTGCTTGAGCAACTGGATGCTCAAAATAATTTACTTTCGTTTATGACGACGGCACATAACATTTTGCTCCAGGGCATTAAGCGCTTTCTGCCGTCGCTGTTCGTTAATAACGATGAAGAGATCGTGGAATATGCAGTGAAGCCGTTGCTCGCCCAGAGTGGACCGCTTGACGATATCGACGTTGCGCTACGTCTGATTTATGCGCTGGGAAAAATGGATAAATGGCTTTACGCCGATATCACCCATTTTTCCCAGTTTTATCAGTACCTGAACGAGCAGGATACTATCCCCGGTTTTGCCGATGACATCACCTGGGATTTTATCAGCAACGTGAACAGTATTACCCACAACGCAACGCTCTACGGCGCACTGGAGTCAATGAAATTTGCCGACTTTGCTGCGTGGTCTGAGGTGCGCTTTAGTGCAATGGTCAAGACGGCAATGACGCTGGCAGTGACGGCGATTTTAAAGGAATTAACGCCGTGAAAATCAAACTAACGGTGAATGGGCTACAGGTTGAAGCACATTACCATGATGATGAGATAGAGAACGTCCACAAACCGTTATTACAGCAACTGGCAAAAATACACGCTGCTAATCCGCAGCGACGTACGATAGTTTTTCTCTGCGCGCCACCGGGTACGGGTAAATCGACGCTGACCACCTTCTGGGAATATCTCTGCGCTCAGGATCCTTGTCTGCCGGAGATCCAGACACTGCCGATGGATGGCTTCCATCACTACAACAGCTGGCTGGATGCCCATAATCTGAGGGCATACAAAGGTGCGCCGGAAACCTTTGATGTGGATAAGCTTGCGCAGAATCTACGCCAGATAAGGGAAGGAGAAGGATTCTGGCCGCAATATGATCGGCAAAAGCACGATCCGGTCGAAGAGGCCATACGGGTGACTGCGCCGATGGTGATTGTGGAGGGAAACTGGCTATTGCGCGATGATGAAAGATGGCGAGCGTTAGCTGAGTTTTGTGATTACTCGTTGTTTATTCGCGCTCCAGCCAATGCGCTGCGTACGCGACTGGTAGGCCGTAAACTGGCTGGCGGACTCTCACAAGCTGACGCTGAGGCATTTTATGAGCGTACCGACGGACCGAATGTTCGTCGGGTGCTGGAAGATAGCCTGTCAGCAGACCTTATGCTGGAGATGACGCTTGAGGGGGCATATCGGACGGCATGAGATTTTTGTTGTGTAGCCGTACTATGCGCGAAAAATGGCGCTGCGTAAATGCAGCGTCATGACTGATCGCTACAACGCTGGTGCCACGTGTACGACACACTGCCAGCCAGTTTTTGAAGACGCCAAGCCAGTGTGCATCAAAGTCCCGACTGGGCTCATCCAGCAGTAGAATAGCGGGTTTGAGGGCTTCCAGACTGGCGACGGCAACCATACGTCGTTGTGCAGTATGCAGATCGAGCGGGTGCGCGTCGGCGACATCCTCTAACTGACATAATTGCAGCGCCGCCATCGTGCGTTGCGCAATTTCAGTCGCCGGAAGCTTCTGTAGCCGTAATCCGAAGGCAACTTCCTCTGCAACCTTGCTGTGAAAGATTTGATTCTCCGCTTCCTGAAACAGTACGCCGAGCACCCTGGCGCGCTCCCGGTTTTTCAGTTGCGCAATCGCACGATTTTGAACGGTTATTGTGCCGGATGAGGGCGTCAGTAGCCCGGCCATGATGCGCAACAGCGTGGATTTTCCTGCGCCATTATCGCCCGTTAGCGCCAGCCATTCCCCCTCCTGGAGTTCCAGCGAAATATTGCGTAAACAGTCATCGGCGGCGTTCGGCCAGCGATAGCTGACCTGGTTTAGCGTTAGCATAGTGATGACAATGCTCCGTCGCGCAGCTGCCATGCCTGCTGGCAGTAGCTGAGAAAAGGTGAAGGGTTGCGTTCGAAAAGTATCACCAAAGCATGCTGTTCCTGTGCCCACTGTTGCAGTCGCGCCAGCAGCATTGCCGTGGCTTGCGCCGTCAGGCGACTGAACGCTTCATCCAGAATCAATATTTTCGGCTGCATGGCGAGTGCGCTGGCAATGACTACCCGCTGGGTTTCCCCGCCGGAAAGGGTGCCGGGATGACGATGGCGTAGGGGCTGACATTCTGTCAGCGTAAGGGCGGCATCTATGCGCTGCATAATTTCAGTCTCGGTAAGGCAGAGATTTTCCGGGCCAAACGCCACTTCTTCCTCCACGCTGAAAGTACAACCTGAAAGCTGCAGGTAAGGTGACTGCTGCACAAGCTGGATGGTACTCGACTGCTCGACCAGCGATAGTTGCCCGATGGGATTACCCAGTAGCGTGCCTGTGCCCTCAATTTCTCCCGGAAGGAAGTCGGGGTACCAGCCAGCCATCAGCTGTGCCAGCGTACTTTTCCCGCAGCCGTTCTCACCAAAAATAGCCACCATACCAGGCCTGGCGTAATGGAAATCGTAACAGGCGGATGGCCGCATAGCGTGCGTCGGAATATAGCGAAACTGCTCTAACGTAACCATATCCAGATTCCTGTCTCAACTGCCATCAGAACCACCATACCGTAGCGGGCCAGACGTTGTAAGGTGCTGTCTGGCGGCGCCCATAGCGTGGTGCGAGTGCGATGCAGGCGAAATCCCCGCATATCGAGCGCTGCACCGCGAACGGCCAAGTCATTGAGCGCGTTATGGGTGAGCGGCACAATCAATGCCGGCATAGCGCGTAAACGTTGGTACCAGGACTCATCCAGCGGTACGCCGCGTGCGCGCTGAGCCTCGTGAATAATCGCCAATTGGCGTTTGAGTTGTTCAACCACCAGCAGCGGGCCTGCGAACAGATAGGCAACGCCTGGCGGCAGGCGAGAAGCAAACAGGGCGCGCATAAAGCGCGCAACCGGCACGTACTGCATCCACATCTGCGATGTCGACACAATGGCCAGGATCCGCAGCCAGAGCGTAACGGCATCGGCCCAGCGTTCTGGTGTGCGCGGCTGCCCGCTAATCCACTCGGTAAGCCATCCGCCGTGTACCAGCCATAGCCCCAGTCCTAAGGGAATCATCAGCCAGAGTACGTATTTCGCCCGCGACCGCGTAGCCTTCATACATAGCAAACCGACAAACGTCGCGGCGCTGTACAAGCTGAGCGGCACTCCGGCTGGCAGCAGGAGCGTGGAGCAGGCGGCAAGCGCCCACAGAGTTAACGACGTAAACGGATGCATTTAGCGCACGGCAGACATCGTAGGGAAATGGCGCGTGGTACGCAGCGGAAGTTGTCGCAGCAGCACCCAGACGATGATTGCCGTGAGGATTTTATCGACCAGATTCGCTCCGATGACGGTGATGGCGACGGACTCAACTAGGTTCTGACCGACCGAGTGCATCCAGGCGACAAAAAGATCGGCGCCGCTGCCGGTGACCCCCCCGAACAGAGTCGTGCGAATCGGCACGGCAACGAGGGTCACGGCAAGCGTGATAATTACGCCGCTGACCACGACTTTGGGTAAGGTGCGAAACCATCCCGCCCGTGCCAGCCAACCGGCGACCAGTCCAATAACCATGGCGACGGGCGCAAAGGCGGCGGCGATCGGATCGGTCAGCAACCCCCACAACAGGTTAGTGAGTAATCCGGTTAGCATCCCCACAACCGGACCTAACAGCACCGCGCTGATCAACGTGCCAATCGAGTCGAGAAAAATAGGTAATTTCAACATGCTGATAAGCTGCCCACCGACCATGTTGATGGCGATAGCAATGACAATAAGAACCAGAGACTGGCTGGAAAATTGGCGACGCGCCATAAAAGACCTCGTATAAGTGAATCGTTAGCGGGATGAAATAACCAGTTCGTCATAACCGGAAACGGCGCAGGGCTGACGGCTGAATGCCAGAGACGTCAACTCGCCAATCACCAGTTCCAGCGTGGTTCGCACGGTACAGCCCGGCATCATGTGTCCGCCCAGCATCGCGCCGTGTGGGTCAGCAACCGCCAGATGAAGATGCTCGCCGGTAAGTTCCAGCGTGCCGTTCAGAGAGATAATTTCCCACGTACCCGTAAGTAATGTGGTTTCTTCACGTCCGGCGAAGCGCAGAGCAATGTTGGTCAAACTGCCGGTGCAACCCGCTATCCAGGCTGCCTGTAGTTGATGCTGCTGGATAAAAGCGTGTAGCGCTGAAAATACTTCCTGGCCCGGTAATAAACGCAGCGCATGAAAGCGAGCTTCAGATGGTTGGGGATAGAATGTTGCCATAGTTGAGGGACTCCGAGACTCGGACGTTGCGCTGATAATATAGACACGGGTTAGGGAGCTTTCTGATATAAATCAGGATTTGTGACATGGCAACGAAATAATCTTGCTACGGTTATTCGTAATTCTGGAATATGGAATAAAAGTCGCGTTGAAGGACGTTAAAATGTGACGTAAGTCAGATAACTGTGTTCTGTTGCTGGACAATCATTCCTTTTATTCCGCGTTTCGCTTATTCTAGCTGAAGCGTTTCAGTCGATTAAATGTTCGACAATTAACCAATTAGTCGCAGTTTGCGACAGGTAAGGTTTCCCTGAGCGATTTGCTGCATTACTCTGTCTGCCACATCGTTTCTGAGAAATCCTTGCAGGGGACCTATGACCGTACGCGTAGCGATTAATGGTTTCGGTCGCATCGGACGCAACGTGGTTCGTGCTTTGTATGAATCCGGGCGTCGGGCGGAAATCACCGTGGTGGCAATCAACGAACTGGCGGATGCTGCAGGCATGGCGCATTTGTTGAAATATGACACCAGCCATGGGCGTTTTGCCTGGGATGTTCGTCAGGAACGAGACCAGCTCATCGTTGGCGATGACGCGATCCGCATTCTGCATGAGCGAACGCTCGATGCGCTTCCGTGGCGCGAACTGGGTGTCGACGTTGTGCTGGATTGTACGGGGGTCTTCGGCAGCCGCGAACACGGCGAGGCGCATATTGCCGCCGGCGCAAAGAAAGTGCTCTTTTCACATCCTGGTAGTCACGACATCGACGCAACCGTTGTGTTTGGCGTTAATCAGGATCAGCTGCGCGCTGAGCACCGGATCGTTTCCAATGCCTCCTGCACCACGAATTGCATAATACCCGTCATCAAATTGCTGGATGATGCTTACGGCATTGAGTCTGGTACCGTCACCACGATCCACTCCGCGATGCACGATCAGCAGGTTATTGATGCTTATCATCCTGACCTGCGTCGCACGCGAGCGGCCAGCCAGTCGATCATTCCGGTTGATACCAAACTGGCGGCGGGCATCACGCGAATTTTCCCGCAGTTTAACGATCGTTTTGAAGCGATAGCGGTGCGTGTACCGACCATAAATGTGACGGCGATCGACTTAAGCGTGACGGTGAAAAAACCAGTAAAAGCTAGTGAAGTCAACCAGTTGCTGCAAAAAGCAGCACAAGGTGCATTTCATGGTATAGTTGACTATACGGAATTACCGTTGGTCTCAGTAGATTTTAACCACGACCCGCACAGCGCCATCGTTGATGGTACGCAAACGCGCGTGAGTGGCGCTCACCTGATCAAAACGCTGGTCTGGTGTGATAATGAATGGGGCTTTGCTAACCGTATGCTCGATACGACGTTAGCGATGGCTGCTATTGGTTTCAGGCTCGACGCTTGAGCGTCGACAAAACTTTATGAATCAACGAGAGGATTCACCATGTCTGTAATTAAGATGACCGATCTGGATCTGGCTGGTAAACGCGTTTTTATCCGTGCGGACCTGAACGTACCAGTTAAAGAAGGGAAAGTAACCAGCGATGCGCGTATCCGTGCTTCCCTGCCAACCATCGAACTGGCCCTGAAACAAGGTGCTAAAGTGATGGTAACTTCCCACCTGGGTCGTCCTACCGAAGGCGAGTACAACGAAGAATTCTCTCTGCTGCCGGTTGTTAACTACCTGAAAGACAAACTGTCTGCTCCGGTTCGCCTGGTAAAAGATTACCTGGACGGCGTTGAAGTCGCTGCCGGTGAACTGGTTGTTCTGGAAAACGTTCGCTTCAACAAAGGCGAGAAGAAAGACGACGAAGCGCTGTCCAAAAAATATGCTGCTCTGTGCGACGTATTCGTTATGGACGCTTTCGGTACTGCTCACCGTGCGCAGGCGTCTACCCACGGTATCGGTAAATTCGCCGATGTCGCTTGTGCAGGTCCGCTGCTCGCTGCCGAGCTGGATGCACTGGGTAAAGCACTGAAAGAACCTGCTCGTCCGATGGTTGCTATCGTTGGTGGTTCTAAAGTTTCTACCAAACTGACCGTTCTTGATTCTCTGTCAAAAATCGCTGACCAGCTGATCGTTGGCGGTGGTATCGCGAACACCTTCGTTGCTGCTCAAGGTCACAACGTGGGTAAATCTCTGTACGAAGCTGACCTGGTTGACGAAGCTAAGCGTCTGCTGACCACTTGCGACATCCCGGTTCCGACCGACGTTCGCGTAGCGACTGAATTCTCTGAAACCGCACCGGCTACCCTGAAATCCGTTAGCGATGTAAAAGAAGACGAGCAGATCCTGGATATCGGCGACGCTTCTGCACAGCAGCTGGCTGACATTCTGAAGAATGCGAAAACCATTCTGTGGAACGGCCCGGTTGGCGTGTTCGAATTCCCGAACTTCCGCAAAGGTACTGAAATCGTTGCTAATGCCATCGCAGACAGCGAAGCATTCTCTATCGCAGGCGGCGGTGACACCCTGGCAGCAATCGACCTGTTCGGCATTGCTGACAAAATCTCCTACATCTCTACTGGCGGCGGCGCGTTCCTCGAATTCGTGGAAGGCAAAGTACTGCCAGCAGTAGCCATGCTCGAAGAGCGTGCTAAAAAGTAAGAATTTAATGGGCAGGGAAACCTGCCCTTATTTTAGCGCGCTTTAGGGCGCGCGCCCTTTCCAAGGCCGAAGATACAGGACTCGTAAAATGTCTAAAATTTTTGATTTCGTAAAACCAGGCGTAATCACTGGTGATGACGTACAGAAAGTTTTCCAGGTAGCTAAAGAAAACAACTTTGCTCTGCCAGCTGTTAACTGCGTGGGTACCGACTCCATCAACGCCGTTTTGGAAACTGCTGCAAAAGTTAAAGCGCCGGTAATCGTACAATTCTCCAACGGTGGTGCTTCTTTCATCGCGGGTAAAGGCGTGAAGTCCGACGTTCCTCAGGGCGCTGCAATCCTGGGTGCTATCTCTGGCGCGCATCACGTTCACCAGATGGCTGAACACTACGGTGTTCCGGTTATCCTGCACACTGACCACTGCGCGAAGAAACTGCTGCCGTGGATCGACGGTCTGCTGGACGCGGGTGAAAAACACTTCGCAGCAACCGGCAAACCGCTGTTCTCTTCTCACATGATCGACCTGTCTGAAGAGTCTCTGGAAGAGAACATCGAAATCTGCTCCAAATACCTGGCGCGCATGTCCAAAATGGGCATGACTCTGGAAATCGAACTGGGTTGCACCGGTGGCGAAGAAGACGGTGTGGACAACAGCCACATGGACGCTTCTGCACTGTACACCCAGCCGGAAGACGTTGATTACGCATACACCGAGCTGAGCAAAATCAGCCCGCGTTTCACCATCGCAGCTTCCTTCGGTAACGTACACGGCGTTTACAAGCCGGGTAACGTCGTTCTGACCCCGACCATCCTGCGCGACTCTCAGGACTATGTTTCTAAGAAACATAACCTGCCGCACAACAGCCTGAACTTCGTCTTCCACGGCGGTTCCGGTTCTACTGCTCAGGAAATCAAAGACTCCGTAAGCTACGGCGTAGTGAAAATGAATATCGACACCGATACCCAATGGGCTACCTGGGAAGGCGTTCTGAACTACTACAAAGCAAACGAAGATTACCTGCAGGGCCAGTTGGGTAACCCGAAAGGCGAAGATCAGCCGAACAAGAAATACTACGATCCGCGCGTATGGCTGCGTGCTGGTCAGGCAACCATGATCACCCGTCTGGAACAGGCTTTCAAAGAACTGAACGCGGTTGACGTTCTGTAATTCAGTCTGCTAATGACATATAAGGCTTCCTCCGGGAAGCCTTATTTCATCTCGGTTTACTTTGTCACGCAGGTGCCTTTTTCTCCGGCCAGAATTTGCGGGGCATCTTTCAGGGCGCCGATAAATGCCGCGTTCCCTGTCTGTTTGACAAATTGCATCACTGCCGCCGCTTTAGGCCCCATCGCACCATCAGGCGCGGCAAATGGCGTAAGTTCCTCAACGGTGGCATGTCGTAGCGCACGCGCCTGCGGTGTTCCCCAGTTTTCATAAACGGCATCGGCGTCCGTCAGAATCAGCAGATGGTCAGCGTTGATGGATTGTGCCAATACGGCAGCGGTCAAATCCTTATCAATGACCGCTTCGGTTCCCTGGTAACCATCACCCTGTGCAATAACCGGAATACCGCCACCGCCACAGCAAATAACCGTATGTCCCGCATCCATCAGCGTACGGATGGCGTCGCTATCGATAATTTTCAGCGGAGTCGGTGAGGGAACCACGCGGCGAATATATTGCCCATCGGTTTTCATCTGCCAGCCATAGCATGCTTCCAGCTCTGCCTGTTGATCCGGTTGATACACGGGGCCAATATACTTACCGGGAACTGAGAAGGCTTCGTCCTGCGGATCCACCTCAACCCGGGTCATCAGCATTGTGACGGGAGAGTTGCCCGCGGATGACGCCAGTTCCTGAGTAATAGCGAAACCGATCATTCCCTGGCTTTCCGCGACCAGAATATCCAGCGGCCAGGCTGGGGATTCTTTGTATGCTGCATTCTGTAGCGCCAGCAGGCCAACCTGAGGGCCGTTGCCATGAACAATGACCAACTGATAGTCACGGGCTAATTCGGCTGCCATCTCAGCAAATACCTGAATGCTCCGCCGCTGGTTTTCTGCGCTCAAAATTTCTCCGCGCTGTAATAACGCATTACCGCCAAGAGCAATGACAATTCTCTTTTTCATTGATGACCTCATTATGCAAATTATCTCGCGGTCAAAATAACGTTTTATTACCTTTATTATGTGATGGGAGCGACAAGTAAAATATCTACAAAAATAACTCGATAATTAATGATGATCTCAGTCTCTTTATTTAAATTGCTTTGAAAATGATTATTAGACTTTTTTTAATAATGCTGTGGTCAGTTCCTAGGAATTTATAACAATGGGTTTTGTGTGACTTTGTTCAAATGAAATACATTTTTACCCCGATAAGGTAGGCGCAGTTAAAACATCAAACCTCACGTATCGTGTCAGGTAACATGGGGTATTCAGCGGTAATTATTACCGGGAGATTGCTTATGTCTGGTTCATATGAAGTGGCTGAGGCCACAAAGAAAAAGGGAATACCGGCCTGGTGGGTCACCGTTTTCCTATTCTGGCTCGGATGGATTTTTATGTACGCCGACCGTACGGTGCTCAATCCGGTGATGGGCGAATTAGAAAAGGAATTTGGTTTAAGCGGCACACAGTTAGGTATTCTTAATTCCGTGTTCTATTTTTCTTATGCTTTGCTTCAGGTTCCAGCCGGAATTCTGGGCGACAAAATTGGTAAGAAAAAAGTACTGGTTCCAGGATTTATTCTATTTGGTGTTTTCACCGCGGTTACTGGTTGGGCGAAAAGCTGGTATACGTTGCTATTTGCCCGTGTGGTAACGGGGGCTGGTGAAGGAACCTACTACGGTCCGCAATACGGTCTCTCTTCCGAGCAGATCCCGAAGAAATATCGTTCTCTTGGCAGTGCGATCATCAACAGTGGTATGGCCTTTGGTATTGCGTTGGGTTTGATGACCTCAAGCTGGCTGGTATACGATCAAGGTTATTCGTGGCGCATGCCATTTTATGCAATGGCAGTTCCCTCGGTGTTGGTTGGGGTGGCGATCTGGTTATTCGTAAAAGAGAAGAAACGTACCGCAGATGTTGATGGCGCGCCGGTGAAAAAAGGTAAGTTCAGTGACCTGCTTAAAAATCGTAACTTAATTATTACTTATATAATGGTGTTCTGTAGCCTGTTCGGTTTCTTCGTGATCCTGACCTGGCTTCCCTATTATTTGCAAAATGAACGTGGTATTGCCGGTAGCGAAACCGGGTTTATTTCTTCGCTGGTGGCCTGGATTTCAATTCCCGGAGCGCTGTTATTCTCCAGCCTTTCTGACAAATTAGGCAAGCGAAAACCATTAATTATGTTTCTGGTGCCGGTAGCGATTATCAGCATGCTGTCAATTATTTGGATGCCGAATATGACAGGGGTAATCATTGCACTGTGTGTCTATGGTCTGGTGGGTAAACTGGCACTGGATCCGGTACTGGTCGCTCTGGTTGCCGACAGTGTGGATGAAAATAATTACAGTACTGCATTTGGTTTATTTAACTTCATCGGCATGAGCTCATCTATTTTGGCCCCCATTATTGCCGGCGCGGCACGTGATATGACCGGAAGCCTGGCTTCCAGTTTCTATGTTTCAGCCGTTCTGCTGGCTATCGGTTTAGTTGCAATGCTGTTTTTAAAAGAAAAACGCACATAAAGAGGTAGCGGTAATGATTTACGCCTTTATTAAAAAGGGAAGTTTTCAGGATTCCGTCAGCCTGATGATCATTTCCCGAAAACTTAGTGAACGCCCGGAAGTTGATCAGGTTTCAGTCATGATGGGAACGCCAGCCAATAAATCGATGCTGGATTCCACAGGGTTCTGGCACGACGACTTTGCTGACGCCACCCCAAACGATATTTGCGTCGCGGTCCGAACTGAAGGCGAAGAGCCTGGGATAATGGATTTGATCCGTGAGCAACTGGAAAAAGAGCTGAACGCGATTGCCAGTGCGTCTGGGAGCTCGCATCAACTGGTTAAAGCACGCCGCTTCGAAAGTGCGTGTCAGAAATTGCCTCAGGCTAATCTGTTGCTGGTTTCGGTCGCAGGGGAGTATGCCGCGTCCGTTGCCAGAGAGGGGCTGCTGGCCAACAAAAACGTGATGCTCTTTTCCGATAACGTACCGCTGGAACAAGAAGTTGAGCTGAAAACGCTGGCACGCGAGCGCGGGCTTCTCGTCATGGGGCCAGACTGCGGAACGGCGATGATAGCCGGCAGCCCATTAGCTTTCGCTAACGTACTCCCTGAAGGTGGGATTGGCGTGATTGGCGCGTCAGGTACTGGGATTCAGGAAATTACTTCGCAGATTGCGCTACACCAGCAGGGTGTGAGTCACGCTATTGGTCTGGGTGGTCGCGACCTGAGTGCCGATGTTGGTGGTATCAGCGCATTGACTGCGCTGGAGATGCTGGCTACGGATGATGCCACGCAGGTGATTGCGTTTGTCTCCAAACCGCCGTCGCCGCAGGTGCGAACCCGCATTATTGCCGCAATGCAAAACGTCGGTAAACCGGTTGTCGCACTGTTTTTGGGAAGCAAGCAGGAGCAGCGTCGCGAAGGTAACGTTTGGTTGGCGAATTCACTTTCTGATGCTGCGCAACTGGCGGTATTGCTGATGCGTGTGGCGCAGCAGAGACAGATTCAACCGGAAGTAGCAGGTAAAGGTATTTATGGCCTTTATGCTGGCGGCACGCTGGCAGCTGAAGCCGCTATGTTGCTCTCTGCCGGGCTGGGAGTACCCGTTAGCGAAAGCCACGACCAGGGAGTGATGCTGGAAGGCGGAGGCCATCGTATTGTCGACCTCGGGGACGACAGCTACACCCTGGGCAGACCGCATCCGATGATTGACCCGACGACTCGCAGTATTGAGATCGAAAAACTGGCCGCGTTGCCGGATGTGGGCGTACTGCTTCTGGATGTGGTGCTGGGCTATGGCGCTTGTGCTGACCCGGCTGGAGCGGTTGTTGAGGCGGTAGAGTCGGTGCGGGCCAAACGTGCCGCCCCGCTGGTGGTGATTGCCACTCTGACCGGAACCGATGCCGATCCGCAGGGGCGCAGTGGGCAGGCGGAGATACTTCGCGAGGCTGGGATAGCGGTGGTAGAAACGCTGGAAGAGGCAGTTTTACTCGCCGTCAACCTGACACATAACCAGGAACGTAGCATCCCGGCATCCCATAGCGCACTCCTTGACGGCGTACAGGTCATTAACGCCGGATTACGCAGCTTTGCGCTGGATCTGCAAAGCAGCGGTACGCCGGTTGTGCATTATCAGTGGGCGCCTGTTGCCGGTGGCAACGCCCGTCTTGCCAGTTTACTCAAACAGTTACACTAAGTTCAGAGGTACGGATATGTATTCATCTATTGCACAGGCCAACGAAGCCATTATCGAACGAATTAAAGCCGCGCGTCCCCACTGGGTTGCTGTGCGCCCTGCAAAAGAAGCGGTGGCCGAATTGTCTTCTGGACGCAAATTATTGCACGCTGGTCCGCCGATCGCCTGGGAAGAGATGACCGGCCCAATGCGCGGAGCCTGCATTGGCGCATCATTGTTTGAAGGCTGGGCGGTGACGGAAGAAGATGCCGTGCGGATGCTGGAGCAGGGTGAGGTTGATTTTATCCCTTGCCATCACGTTGGTGCGGTAGGTCCGATGGGGGGAATCACCTCCGCTAATATGCCGGTGCTGGTGGTGCGTGACGTGGTGCATGGTAACCAGTCCTGCTGCAACCTCAATGAAGGTATTGGCAAAGTGATGCGTTTTGGCGCCTACGGTGATGACGTGCAAAAGCGCTTGCGCTGGATGCGCGACACGCTGGCGCCAGTACTACAGGAAGCGCTCTCGCAGATGGAAAACGGCGTCGATCTGACGGCAATGATGGCGCAGGCCATCACCATGGGCGATGAGTTCCACCAGCGTAATATTGCCGCCTCTTCTCTGTTACTGCGTACACTCTCTCCGGTGATCGCTGGCCTGGATCGTCCGAAGACGGAAATCATTGAAGTGCTGCAATTCCTGAGCGTCACTGACCAGTTCTTCCTCAACCTGGCGATGGCCTACAGTAAAGCTGTGATGGATGCCGCGGCGGAAATTAAGGCAGGCTCGGTGGTCACCGCTATGACGCGTAATGGTCGTGATTTCGGCATTCGCGTGAGCGGAACCGGCGATCGCTGGTTTACCGCGCCGGTAAATACGCCGCAGGGTTTGTTCTTTACCGGCTATAGCCAGGCTGATGCGAATCCGGATATCGGCGACAGCGCCATCACGGAAACATTAGGGATTGGCGGTGCGGCAATGATTGCGGCGCCGGGCGTAACGCGCTTCGTCGGCGCGGGTGGTATGGGCGCGGCGCTGGAAACCTCAGAAGAGATGGCGGAGATTTATCTTGCCAACAACCCGCTGTTTCAGATCCCCTCATGGGATTTCAAAGGGGCATGTCTGGGGCTGGATGTCCGCCGTGTAGTCGAAACAGGGATTACGCCACTGATTAACACCGGCATCGCACATAAAGATGCGGGGATTGGTCAGGTGGGGGCGGGAACCGTACGCGCACCGCTGCTCTGTTTTGAAAAAGCGCTTGAAGCTCTGGCCGAACTACATCACATCACCGCCTGATATTGAAGGGGCGGCAAAACCGCCCCTGAGTATTACAAATGAAGACAATTTATGCTCTAGCCTGCGCCGGGTTTTATCGGCTTCCCGATGGCGAATGGAGACGGCATAGCCGTTTTTCGCAGGCGATTAACTTTTGGCGTCCTGAGGGGGCGTTATTGACGTTGCTTCGCCACGGAAAAGGGATGGGGCCGACAGCCGTATTGCTGAGTACCGCGCAGTTTCCCCACGTGGCTCAGATTGAATGGCTAAGCAAACAAGGAAATATCCTGCGAGGGAGAAACATCACAATTTGCCCGCGTCGCATACTGCAATTGCCAATGAACTCCATCGCCATTGCCCCTGTCGACCTCTCTTTTTGTACGCAACACAGTGGCCTCTGTGGAGCGCTAAATCAACCGCTTCACACGATGTCGCACTATTCTGAGATTATTAAGCAGCTTGATTGTTGGTATTGCGGCATGACCCCCGACTGGAGCTGGCTGATCGGATGTGGACCTGGGCTGACGCCTAGCGGTGATGACATGCTGACTGGCATGCTGGCCGTACTGTATGCCGCAGGGTTTTCTGAGCAACTTCAGTATTTTTTACCTCCGGGGGCTCAGCTGGCAAAACTCACTACATCAGTAAGTTGCAGCTATTTGAACAGCGCCAGAGTGGGAGAGTTTTCTACATCAGTGCAGAAGGTCATACGCGGTTTACAACCGGGGCGTGAGTCTTATTTTGCAATTGCGCATCTGCTTGCTGTTGGTCATACCTCGGGAGCAGATATATTGCTAGGGATAGCAATAGCTCAACAGTGGTTACAGAGGAACGATCCAAGGAGAATGCATGCTCGATCAGGAAACAATACGCACTTTTATTTGGGTTGCGGAGACGGAGAGTTTTTCCCGCGCAGCCAGCTCACTCCATAAAACGCCAGCGGCGATCAGCTATCGTATCAAAACGCTTGAGGAGCAGGTGGGGACTCAGCTCTTCATGCGCACCACGCGCACTGTCAGCCTGACGTTGGCCGGACAGCATTTGCTTGAGCATTGTCGACAGTGGCTCAACTGGCTGGATGCGATGCCGGATGAACTTCAGCAAATCAATGCGGGCGTTGAAAGGCAGGTGAATATTGTAATCAATAATTTGCTATATCAGCCGCAAACCACAGCGGATTTGCTGACCTGGCTGCATCAACAATTCCCCTTTACCCGATTCCAGATTTCCCGGCAGGTTTATATGGGCGTCTGGGATTCACTGTTGTATGACGATTTCCAGTTAGCGATTGGCGTTACCGGTTCGGAGTCGCTATCCAATAATATTTCTCTGTTGCCGCTCGGTGATATCAGCTGGCAGTTTGTGGTGGCGCAGAATCATCCTTTGGCTCTCCACCCCGCGTCTGTACTGTCAGATGATATGCTACGTCGATACCCAGCGATTAATATTGAAGATACCTCACGTACCCTCACGCGTCGGGTCGCCTGGTTGCTTAGTGGACAAAAGGAGATAAAAGTCCCAGATCTTAGCACCAAGCTGGCCTGTCATTTAAGCGGCCTTGGCGTCGGTTTTTTACCGGAGAGGATGTGTCGTCCTTATGTTGAGTCTGGAGCATTGATTGCCCGTGAGGTAATCAATCCACGCCAACCGTCACCGCTCTCTATCGCCTGGAAGAATGCAGGTAGCGGAAAGGTGGTCAGTGAAATTGCCGAAATCTTTAAGCAGAAAGATTCACTGGTCAGCGGGTTCTTGCGGATGATTGATCAACCAACTGAGCATTGAATTTACGAATGCTTTTATTGGATCATGTTGAAAAATGGCATGTTCGGTCTTTTTTGTTTACCTTTAGTACAGTGTTTTTGTGAGAATGATCTCATGAATTTTTTTGACATGACCAAGGAATACTAAATGGAAGATTTGAATGTTGTCGACAGCATAAACGGTGCGGGCACCTGGCTGGTGCGCAACCAGGAACTGCTGTTGAGCTATGCCGTCAACATCGTTGCGGCCATCGCGATTGTCATTATCGGTATGATCGTGGCGCGCATTGTATCAAATACCGTTAACCGCCTGATGCTGGCGCGTAAAATTGATGCCACTGTTGCCGACTTCCTCTCTGCACTGGTGCGTTACGGTATTATCGCTTTCACGCTGATTGCCGCTCTGGGCCGCGTTGGGGTGCAAACAGCCTCCGTGATCGCCGTTCTCGGTGCCGCAGGTTTAGCCGTCGGTCTGGCGTTGCAAGGTTCGCTGTCCAACCTCGCCGCAGGTGTCCTGCTGGTAATGTTCCGTCCGTTCCGTGCGGGTGAGTATGTCGATCTCGGCGGCGTGGCTGGAACCGTGCTCAACGTGCAGATTTTCTCCACCACCATGCGTACCGTTGACGGTAAGATTGTAGTGATCCCGAACGGTAAAATTATTGCCGGGAACATCATTAACTTCTCTCGTGAGCCGGTTCGTCGTAACGAATTTATTATCGGCGTGGCTTACGACTCCGATATCGATCAGGTGAAAAAAATCCTCACTGATATCATTCAGTCGGAAGATCGCATTCTTAAAGACCGTGAAATGACGGTACGCCTGAATGAGCTGGGGGCTTCCTCAATTAATTTTGTGGTACGCGTCTGGAGCAACAGCAGCGATCTGCAAAGCGTCTACTGGGATGTGCTGGAACGCATTAAGCGCGAGTTCGATGCCAACGGCATCAGCTTCCCGTATCCGCAGATGGATGTGAACTTCAAGCGTGTGAAAGAGCGCGCGGCAGAGTAATTACGCGCCCGGAGGCGCTTTTGCTTTCCGGGCCGATAAAAACTTTCTTTCCATTAATTTCCCTAATCTGCGATTAAAATTATCCATTTCCGCTAATGTTTTCCCCGCGCTATAGTCTGCTCCTAAGAGAAACAGTTCGGGATGATTAACGTGTTATCGTATTACTTTCAAGGGCTTGCACTTGGTGCGGCCATGATTCTTCCGCTTGGTCCGCAAAACGCCTTCGTGATGAACCAGGGCATTCGCCGCCAGTATCACATCATGATTGCTTTACTCTGTGCTATCAGCGATTTAGTGCTGATTTGTGCGGGGATCTTTGGCGGTAGCGCCTTGTTGATGCAGTCACCATGGCTGATGGCGCTGGTCACCTGGGGTGGGGTGGCTTTTTTACTCTGGTACGGTTTCGGGGCGTTAAAAACGGCGATGAGCAGTAATCTGGAACTGGCCAGTGCCGAGGTGATGAAGCAGGGGCGCTGGAAAATCATCGCCACCATGCTGGCGGTGACATGGCTCAATCCCCATGTTTACCTGGATACCTTTGTGGTGCTGGGGAGTCTGGGGGGGCAACTGGACGTTGAGCCGAAGCGCTGGTTTGCGCTGGGAACCGTCAGCGCTTCGTTCCTGTGGTTCTTCGGTCTGGCATTGTTGGCGGCCTGGCTGGCTCCGCGTCTGCGCACTGCTAAAGCGCAGCGCATCATCAATACGCTGGTAGGATTAGTGATGTGGTTTATTGCTTTTCAACTGGCAAAAGAAGGTGTTGCGCACGTTCATGCGTTGTTCAACTAAGTGTTGTCTGATGGACAACGGAGCGAGATCGTCTAAGCTTGCCTGCATGTGCCCTGAGTTTCGGGGTAATTATTGAAACATGGAGGAACGACCGTGAAGTTCAAAATAATGGCCCTGGCGGCATTAGTCGGATTCAGCGCACTATCGGTACAGGCAAATGAGTTGCCAAATGGACCGCACATCGTGACTTCCGGAACAGCAAGCGTGGATGCGACACCAGACATCGCTACGCTGGCAATTGAAGTGAACGTTGCTGCCAAGGATGCGGCTTCAGCGAAGAAGCAGGCCGATGAGCGCGTGGCGCAATATCTGTCCTTCCTTGAACAGAACCAGATAGCGAAGAAAGACATTAGCGCTGCAAACCTGCGTACCCAGCCGGATTACGACTACCAGAACGGTAAAAGTATCCTCAAAGGGTATCGTGCGGTGCGCACCGTTGAAGTCACGCTGCGCCAGCTGGACAAACTTAACGCTCTGCTCGATGGCGCGCTGAAGGCTGGTCTGAATGAGATCCGTTCGGTATCGCTTGGTGTTGCCCAACCGGATGCTTACAAAGATAAAGCGCGTAAAGCGGCAATTGATGATGCCATTCATCAGGCTGAACAGCTGGCTGCGGGCTTCAATAGCAAACTTGGCCCGGTGTACAGCGTGCGCTACCACGTTTCCAATTATCAGCCTAGCCCGATGGTTCGGATGATGAAGGCAGATGCCGCACCTGCTGCTTCTGCTCAGGAAACCTACGAACAGCCGGTTATTCAGTTTGACGATCAGGTTGATGTCGTCTTCCAGATTGAGCCGACGGCGGGGCAACCAGCTGCAACTCCAGCCAAAACTCAGTAATTGTTGCAGACCCGGCTTTCCAGCCGGGTTTTTTCTGTGAGCAACTGTAAAAATGAGACTTCACATCCGGTCTTTTTTTTCGCCGTAATGAGGATAGGCCATAGCGATTTTTAAGGGGACGCTATGGATATTTTTATCTCGAAAAAGATGCGTAATTTCATTCTGCTGGCGCAAACCAATAACATCGCCAGAGCGGCAGAAAAAATACATATGACCGCATCGCCCTTCGGTAAAAGCATTGCTGCACTGGAAGATCAAATCGGCTATACGCTGTTTACCCGCAAAGATAACAACATCAGCCTGAATAAAGCCGGACAGGAACTGTATCAGAAGCTGTTTCCCGTTTATCAGCGTCTCTCTGCCATTGATAACGAAATCCATAACGCCTCTCGCCGCTCGCGGGAAATTGTTATCGGCATCGACAATACCTACCCAACGATTATTTTTGACCAGTTGATTAGCCTTGGTGACAAGTATGACGGTGTGACGGCTCAGGCCGTTGAATTCAGCGAGAATGGGGTGATTGATAACCTGTTTGATCGCAAACTGGATTTTATTATCTCGCCGCAGCACGTTTCCCCCCGCGTGCAGGAGCTGGAAAATCTGGCGATCAGCGAACTGCCTCCGCTGCGTCTGGGGTTTCTCGTTTCCCGACGCTATGAAGAAAAACAGCCGCAGGATCTGCTGCGCGAGCTGCCCTGGCTGCAAATGCGCTTCCAGAATCGCGCCAACTTTGAGGCGATGCTGGATGCATACATGCGACCCTGCGGGATCAACCCGACGATTATCTATCGTCCGTACAGCTTTATGGCCAAGATTAGCGCTGTGGAGCGCGGGCAGTTTTTGACGGTGATCCCTCACTTCGCCTGGCGGCTGGTGAACCCGTCGACGCTGAAATATTTCGACGCGCCCGGCAGTCCCATGTATATGCAGGAGTTTCTCTATTCGCTGAAAAATCATCGGTATACCGCCACCATGCTCCAGCATATTGCTGAAGATCGTGACGGTAGTGCAAGTTAACCTAGCATCGAGCCTGTTTCGAGAAGGTTGCGATGCAGATCGAACGCATGGCTGAGATCGTGATGGATATGCCCGCCGGGCGCTTTCTCCAGATAGCGGTGCAAGTAATCTCTGTAAAGCGGATGCGCACAGTTATTGATAATTGTGTGCGCCCGCTGCATCGGAGATAACCCACGCAGATCGGCAATCCCTTGTTCGGTCACGATCACTTTAACGCTATGTTCGCTGTGGTCGACATGGCTGCACATCGGTACGATGGTTGAGATTTTCCCGCCTTTGGCAATCGACGGCGCCATAAAGATAGACAGGTAGGCGTTGCGCTCGAAATCCCCGCTGCCGCCGATGCCGTTCATCAGGTTCACCCCCGCAACGTGCGTGGAATTGGCATGACCGTAGATATCAAACTCCAGACCGACGTTGAGCGCAATAACCCCCAGCCGACGAATGATTTCCGGGTTATTGGAGATCTCCTGCGGGCGCAACACAATCCGGCTGGCGAAGAAGTCCATGTTGTCGTAAATCTTCTGTAGCGACGGGGCTGAAATGGTCAGGCTGGAGGCGCTGGCACCGCTAATCTTGCCCGTTTCCAGCAGATGCACAACCGACTCCTGCAACACCTCCGAATACATCATAAAGGGCGGGATATCCTGGTTCTCGCCCAGTCGAGCCATTACCGCGTTGTTGATATTGCCCACCCCGCTTTGTAAGGGCAGAAACTCAGCTGGAATGCGTTTGTGCGCCATTTCTGCCAGCAGAAAAGAGACTACGTTATCGGCAATTTGTTGGCTGACCGGATTGGTTTTATCCGATGCATTTCCTGCATCGGGCAGTTCGGTATCCACCACCGCAACCACCTTTTTGGGGTCTATCTGTACGCACTGACTGCCTACGCGATCCATGGTATGAAAAATGGGTACGCTGTTACGCCGCGGCGGCGCACCGGGTATCACGATGTCGGCAAACTCCGCCACACGCGGATTATGGTAATGATTCAATTCAATGATCACTTTTTTCGCCCGCAGCAGCCAGGTGGGGGCATTACCGATACCGCTGGACAGCCAAATCCGGCCATCCGGCGCGATGGCTGAGGCTTCAATGACGGCAACATCGATCTCGCCAAAAAAGCCGTAATTAACCATTTGCGCCACTTCGCTCAAGTGGAGATCGACAAACCTCACCTGGCCCTGATTAATTTTCTCGCGCAGGCCCGATGACGTTTGATAAGGCGCACGCCAGGAAACGGCATCCGCCGCGGATAGTACATCATCAGCGGCGGCGCCAATTGATGCTCCGGTCAGCAGGCGGATCTGAAAAGGCTGTCCGTTCTGATGCTGTTCGCAGGCGCGTTGGGCAATTGCGGTGGGTAACGCTTTTGGCGAACCCGCGGGGGTAAAGCCGCTAAACGCCACCATATCATCGTGCTGGATAATTTCTGCCGCCTGTTCGGCGCTCATCCGTTTCATGGCCGTCTCCTTCCTCAGACGTGATTAATGGCCGACAAAATTAGGTTTACGTTTTTCCATAAACGCGTTCATCCCTTCCTGATAATCCTCGCTGTCGTACACCGCGCGGCGCATGCCCTGAATGCGCTCGAACTCATCGGAATTCATGGTGTGCGCTTCACCCAGTACGCGCAGCTCTTCTTTAATGACGGCGATCGCCAGCGGCGCTTTCTCCGAGATGTGGTGCGCCATTTGCAGAGTGAAATCCTCCAGTTCGTCTACAGGAACCACATGGTTGAGGATCCCGACGGCCATCGCACGCTGAGCGGTGATAGGTGAGGCGGTAAAGATCAGCTCTTTCACGATGTGAAAACCGGCGTCGCGAGTCAGGTTGTGGATGCCGACCAGGTTATACGGCACGCCGAGGTTGACCGGGGTCATCGAGAAGGTGGATGTTTCAGCGGCGATGATCAGATCGGAACTCATGATCATCTCAAATGCGCCGCCCCAGACGCTGCCTTCAACCATAGAGATCACCGGTTTTGGATATTTTTGGATCATGCGGGTTATCTGACGCAGCGGATCGTCATAGGAGAGCGGATCTCGACGTCCGGTCGGGAGTTCATGAATATCATGCCCGGCGGAGAAAACTTTGGCTCCACTCGGAGCGCGCAGAATGATGCAGCGAATGTCCGCACGATTGAGATCGCTCAGCGCCTGCATCAGATCGTCAATAAACACTTTACTCAGGGCATTGAGCTTGCGGGCGTAATTGAACTCAATAACCGCGACTTTCTGGATGATGACCACGTTGACGTATTGATAAGACATAATGTTCTCTTTATTGAAAGTAATGATGCTGGATAAATTCGCTGATGTGCCGCAGACCGGTGCGCGGCGACAGATCGTTATTTTTGACGGCCTGTAGCGTCTGCTGGAAATAGCGGTCGAAATCAGTCCGCGCAAACAGCAGATGTAGGGCTTCTTCTTCAGCCTGCTGGTGTAACCAGTCCACCGCCTGCTGCTGGCGGACTTTTTCCAGTCGACCGCTGGCAGTAAGGCACGTTTTAAAGTCGGTTATCGCCTGCCAGACCTCCTCAATACCGCGTTTTTCCAGGGCGCTACAGGTCAGAACCAGCGGCTGCCACTCGTCATATTTACGGCGCAGAATATGCAGGGCGGATTCGTACATATGACGGGCGATGGCCACGCTGGCATGGTTCTCACCGTCGTCCTTGTTGATGACGACCAGATCCGCCATTTCCATCAGACCTTTCTTGATGCCTTGCAAATCGTCGCCACCGCCAGCGATTTGCAGGGAGATAAAGCAATCCACCATGTTTGCGACTTCGGTTTCTGACTGCCCAACGCCGACGGTTTCTACAATAACCACGTCAAAGCCAGCCGCTTCGCACAACAGCATTAATTCGCGGGCGCGCTGGCTGGCTCCGCCTAAATGACCGCTGGAAGGGACCGGGCGAATAAACGCAGATTCGGCGCGAGACAGCTCCGTCATGCGGGTTTTATCGCCAAGAATGCTGCCACCGCTGACCGGGCTGCTGGGATCGACGGCGATCACCGCCACCCGTAATCCGTGACGGATTAACAGCATGCCGAATGCTTCCAGAAAGGTGCTTTTGCCCGCGCCCGGCGTACCGGTTATCCCCAAACGCAGGGCGTTACCGGTGAACGGCATAATTGCGTCCAGCAACTGCGTACTCAGCGGCTGGTGGCGCGGGTGGCTGCTTTCGACCAGCGTCATCGCCTGGGCGAGCGTTGCCCGTTCGCCGAGTCGCAAGCGACGGACGGTATCCTCAAGCGTGGCGGCGTTAATCATGATGCTGACTGATACGGGTTAGCACATCGCGGACGCTGTCGAGCATTGGCGTGCCGGGGCCATAAATGGCTGCCACGCCATGCTCGTGCAGGAAGGCGTAATCCTGTGGCGGAATAACGCCTCCTGCTACCACGCAGATATCTTCACGCCCCCATTTTTTGAGCGCGGTAACCAGTTCCGGGATCAGCGTTTTATGACCCGCCGCCAGTGACGATGCGCCTATTACATGCACATCGTTTTCTACCGCCAGACGGGCGATCTCTTCTGGTGTGGAGAACATCGGACTGAGATCGACATCGAAGCCGAGATCGGAGTAGGCGCTGGCGATCACTTTCGCGCCGCGATCGTGACCATCCTGGCCCATCTTGGCGATCAGAATCCTCGGTCGGCGACCATTTTCCGCGAGGAACTGTTCGGTTTGCGCAACGATGGCGTCGAACTCATCGGCGGATTTGTCGGACTGGTGATAGCTTTGCGCAATCACGCCGGTGACGCACTGGCTGGGAACCAGATAGCGGTCAAAAGCGGTTTCCAGTGCGTCGGAGATCTCACCGAGCGTGGCGCGAACGCGGGCGGCGTTAACGGCGGCGGCCAGCAGATTTTCATTATGCTGCGCGGCGTGGGTCAGCGCCGCGAGCGCGGCATTGACGGCATCTGTGTCACGAGTTGCGCGGATATGCTGCAACGAGGCAATTTGCTCGTTGCGTACCTTCACGTTGTCGATTTCCAGTACCGACGTTTCGTCTTCTTTATCCAGCTTGTATTTGTTCACGCCGACGATAACGCGTTTACCCTGGTCGATCAGCGACTGCTCGCGCGCGGAAGCTTCTTCGATCATCCGTTTAGGGAGCCCGGCTTCGATCGCTTTCGCCATGCCGCCTGCCTCATCAATTTGTTTGATGATCGTGCGCGCCTGCTTCACGATTTGATCGGTGAGCGACTCGACGTAATACGATCCGGCCAGCGGATCGACGGTGCGGCAGATCTCTGACTCTTCCTGAATGATGATCTGTGTATTACGCGCGATGCGGGCGGAGAAATCGGTGGGTAGCCCGAGCGCCTCATCAAAGGCGTTGGTATGCAGAGACTGGGTGCCGCCAAGCGTAGCGCCGAGCGCTTCAATGGTCGTGCGGATCACGTTGTTGTAAGGATCCTGCTCGGTCAGACTCCAGCCGGAGGTCTGGCAGTGGGTACGCAGAGCGAGAGATTTCGGGTTGTTTGCGCCAAAACCGCTGACTGCTTCACTCCACAAATAGCGAGCCGCGCGCAGCATGGCTACGTTCATAAACAGATCCATGCCGATGCCGAAGAAGAATGACAGGCGCGGCGCGAAGTCATCAATTTTCAGCCCGGCAGACAGCGCGGCTTTGATGTACTCAATGCCGTCAGCCAGCGTAAACGCCACCTGCTGGACGCAGTTCGCCCCGGCTTCCCCCATGTGATAACCGCTGATACTGATGGTGTTATAGCGCGGCATATTGGCGGAACACCAGGCGATGATGTCGGCGATGATGCGCATTGAAGGTTTTGGCGGGTAAATGTAGGTGTTGCGGCACAGGTACTCTTTCAGAATATCGTTCTGAATGGTCCCGGTGAGTTGCTCCGGCGTTACGCCTTGTTCTTCTGCAGCGACGATATAAAACGCCAGTACCGGCAGCACCGCGCCGTTCATGGTCATTGATACCGACATCTTATCCAGCGGAATCTGGTCGAACAGCACCTTCATATCTTCGACAGTATCGATCGCCACGCCCGCTTTGCCGACGTCGCCTGCCACGCGCGGGTTGTCAGAGTCATAGCCGCGATGGGTGGCAAGGTCAAAGGCGACGGAAAGTCCTTTTTGCCCGGCGGCGAGGTTGCGGCGGTAAAAGGCGTTGGACTCTTTGGCGGTAGAGAAACCAGCGTACTGGCGAATGGTCCACGGCTGCGCGGTATACATGGTGGCGCGCGGGCCACGCACGTAAGGCGGTAGGCCGGGAAGAGTGCCCGTGACTTCCAGATTATCGAGGTCCGCTTCAGTGTACAGCGGCTTGATTGCAATTCCTTCCGCCGTCTGTCTTTCCAGCGATTCGACGGTTTTTTCCCGTCGACTGAGTTCTTTATTAGCGAGTGTTTGCCACTCCTGCACGTTTGCCATTTTTTGCTCCGTATTACGCAATAAGTTGAATCTTTGCGGATACGGTGAGCTTTTTCATTTGGCTTGTCGCCAGCAAAAAATAGCCAACAGGGCGTCGTTTTTTGCCGCATGGCGTGTTTGATTTTGTGATTTATTTCAAAGACGTGGCGGGAATAGCATGAATAGAGGGTAAAGGCTTGTCGGCCGGATAAGGCGTTACGCCGCCATCCGGCACTCTGGAGCAATAAACGGTTTAATCCTGACGCAACACCTTGTGCCCGTATTCCAGCAGCGCGTCGGTAACGTTGCGCATCATGCGGCTTTCCGGCGCAAAACGGTGCCAGTACAGCATCCGACGCTGGAACAGACCTGGCGTTAAGTCGATCAGCTCGCCGCTTTCCAGCTCTTTCTCAATCTGTAAGTGCGGGATCATGCAGCAGGTGGTGCCCTGACGCGCCAACTGGACGAAGGCTTCAGACGAGTTAACGATGTGGCACGGCACGCTGCCCGGCGGCAGGTCGAAGTTTTGTTGCAGGAACGCCTGATGCATATCATCAAGATGGTCAAACGCTACCGCCGGGGCTTTCAGCAGGGCGGAGCGGGTGACGCCGTTAGGGAAATAACGCTCGGCGAAAGGTTTGGAGCCAACAAACAGGTAGTCCAGCGCGCCAAGTTTATCCACCAGACAGCTTGGCAGCGCCTGATGTTGGATACTCACCGCACCGACCACTTCACCACGACGCAGACGTTCCTGGGTGCGCGTTTCATCCTCAACCTGCAGGTTCAGCCGAATCGGTGAATTGGCCAGTACCGGGGCTAACGCCGGAAGCAACCAGGTCGCCAGACTGTCGGCGTTCACTGCCAGTGAGAGCAGCAGCGGCGTCGATCCGGTTTGTTCATCACCCAGCCACTCGTCTTCCAGCAGTTCAACCTGACGCAAAAGCGCCAGTAGTTTCTGCCCCTGTTCGGTTGGGCGTGGTGGTACGGTACGCACCAGCAGCGGTTGTCCGAACATATTCTCAAGCTGTTTTATGCGCTGTGAAACCGCGGATTGCGTGATGCACAGCTTTTGCGCCGCGCGCTCAAATCCTCGTTCACGAATAACCGCATCCAGTGCTTGTAGTGTTCTGTAGTCCGGACGTTTCATTGCTTTGACGCACTCCTGAAAATTTTGCTTGTTCTGCACTATGACACAAATTTAGGTTGGGTAAAGACGAAATCCGCCGCTTGCGAGCGGGTGTGGGGACATTTTTCTGCACAATGTTCTATAATGCGCGTGAATTTTCCCACCATATTCACACCACAGGCGAAACGATCATGACGCAGGATGAACTGAAAAAAGCAGTAGGATGGGCGGCACTTCAGTATGTACAGCCCGGTACCATTGTGGGCGTAGGTACAGGTTCAACAGCCGCACACTTTATTGATGCGCTGGGCACAATGAAAGGTCAGATTGAAGGTGCGGTATCCAGTTCGGACGCTTCAACCGAAAAACTCAAAAGCCTTGGCATCCACGTGTTCGATCTTAACGAAGTTGATAGTCTCGGCGTATACGTTGACGGCGCGGATGAAATCAACGGCCACATGCAGATGATCAAGGGCGGCGGTGCAGCGTTGACCCGTGAAAAAATCATTGCTTCCGTGGCGAAGAAATTTATCTGCATCGCGGATGCGTCCAAAGAAGTCGACATTCTCGGCAACTTCCCGCTGCCGGTTGAAGTGATCCCAATGGCGCGCAGCGCTGTGGCTCGCCAGTTGGTGAAGCTGGGCGGTCGTCCTGAATACCGTCAGGGCGTAGTGACGGACAACGGCAACGTGATCCTTGATGTACATGGTCTGGAGATCCTTGACGCCGTGGCCATGGAAAACGCCATCAATGCGATTCCGGGCGTGGTAACCGTCGGTCTGTTTGCCAACCGTGGTGCGGATGTCGCGCTGATCGGTACCCCAGACGGCGTGAAAACTATCGTAAAATGATCTGATGGGAGTGTCTTCTCCCGTTAAAAAAATTTTGGCAGGGCAAATTTGGTGACTTGTGTCACGTTTATAATATTGTCCTGCCGATCTCTCCAAAGAAAAAGTTATCGCCAGTATTTTCCTCTGACATTTCTCTCTGAATGACATTTCTTCAGCACGGCGACGCAAACGTTCATATTGCCGCAATATTATTTTTTGATATGTTGAAGAGGCGGATGAAAATCCCACACACAACACATCAGTTTGAACAAAAAAAGACAGGGTCGGGGAAATGGCAAAGGTATCACTGGAGAAAGATAAGATTAAATTTCTGCTGGTAGAAGGCGTGCATCAAAAAGCACTCGAAAGCCTTCGTGCAGCAGGTTATACCAACATCGAGTTTCACAAAGGCGCTCTGGACACTGAACAACTGAAAGAGTCCATCCGTGATGCCCACTTCATTGGCCTGCGATCCCGTACCCATCTGACTGAAGATGTGATTGACGCCGCAGAGAAACTGGTCGCGATTGGCTGCTTCTGTATCGGCACCAACCAGGTTGATCTGACCGCTGCGGCAAAGCGCGGGATCCCCGTGTTTAACGCGCCATTCTCTAACACGCGTTCCGTTGCGGAACTGGTGATTGGCGAACTGCTTCTCCTGCTACGCGGTGTACCCGAAGCGAACGCCAAAGCACACCGCGGCGTGTGGAACAAACTGGCTACCGGCTCCTTTGAAGCGCGTGGCAAAAAACTGGGGATCATCGGTTACGGCCACATTGGTACTCAGCTAGGCATTCTGGCGGAATCGCTGGGGATGCATGTCTATTTCTATGATATTGAAAATAAACTCCCACTCGGCAACGCCACGCAGGTGCAGCATCTTTCCGACCTGCTCAATATGAGCGACGTGGTCAGTTTGCACGTACCGGAAAATGCCTCCACCAAAAATCTGATGGGCGCGCGTGAGATTGCGTTGATGAAACCAGGCGCGCTGCTGATTAACGCCGCACGTGGTACGGTTGTTGATATTCCTGCGCTGTGCGACGCGTTAGCGACCAAGCACCTGGCAGGGGCGGCAATCGACGTATTCCCAACCGAGCCGGCAACCAACAGCGATCCTTTCACTTCGCCGCTGTGTGATTTCGACAACGTGATCCTGACGCCGCACATTGGTGGTTCAACGCTGGAAGCGCAGGAAAACATCGGTCTGGAAGTGGCTGGGAAACTGACCAAGTATTCCGATAACGGCTCTACGCTGTCTGCAGTTAACTTCCCGGAAGTTTCGCTGCCGCTACACGGCGGTCGTCGTCTGATGCACATTCACGAAAACCGTCCGGGCGTACTGACCGCGCTGAACCAGATTTTTGCCGAGCAGGGCGTCAACATTGCCGCACAGTATCTGCAGACTTCCGCACAGGTAGGTTATGTGGTTATTGATATTGAAGCGGATGAAGATGTGGCGGAGAAAGCGTTGCTGGCGATGAAAGCCCTCCCGGGTACTATTCGTGCTCGTCTGCTGTACTGATTTCCTTTTAACGGGCAGGCTGCTGGCCTGCCCGCATGTTCCATGTTTTCCTACCACGCCCAAATTTTGGACGGCGTCACCACCGCAGGCAGCGGGATATCCCATTCTTCGACAGGCAGCTTTTCTACTCGCTGACAATCGTGCGCGTAGCCTACGGGCTGGATCTTATGCTGCTGCCAGTTTTGTAGCGTGCGGTCATAAAATCCGCCGCCCATGCCCAGGCGTTGCCCATATTCATCAAACGCCACTAACGGCGTAATCAGTACATCCAGCTGTGACAGCGGTAATACGTCACGTACATCAAGTCGTGGTTCCTGGATCTTTAAGCGATTGGTTACCAGGTCGCTATGCGGATGATAGTGCAGAAACAGCAAATTACCGGCGCTGAAGGGATGAAGAACCGGAAGATAAACGCGCTTGCCCGCTCGCCACAGCTGATCTATTAGCGGCTGGGTATCGAGTTCGCCATCGAACGAGAGGAATACTGCCACCGTATGAGCGAGTACAACAGGGGGAAAGCTGAGCATTCGGGTCGCGGCTTGCTGACCGTATTGTCGTTGCTGTTCGGAGGTAAGCGCACGACGACGCTGCCGAATCAGTTGACGAATTTCTTGCCGGGATAAAGGGAGTTCAGAAAGTAATGTCATGGCAGTTGCCAGGTAGAAGGGAATCTCCGAGATGCCGCCGCAGGCTGTAACCCTTGAACCCTTGGTTCAAGGTGAATGTGTCGTCACAGTTTTAAGGCTTCTCGGACGGGCCGAGCATGCTCACCAACCGTGGAGCGCCACATTCTTGTGGTATGAAATATCGGCTCAGGGGACTGGCCCGCTTGCAAACATCTCAGAGAAATTTTGTCTTCACGGTCACTCTACCACAGTAAACCGAAAAGTGTTATTCAAAGTTTTGGCCCGTTTTTTCGGTTATGCGACCCTGATCAAGCAACGCCTGTTCGATGGTCTGTTGTAGCATCCGAATACGTTGTTCCATGCTCGCCGCGTACTCACGCGTCTTCGCTTTTTCCTGAGTTAATTCATAGCTGATGTTCAACGCGGCGATGAAAACCAACTGCTCAGTATTTGTGACTCTAGTGCGAACTTTCAGATCTTGCAATCGCTGATTGAGATCGTCCGCAGCCTGATTCAACGCATCCCTTTGTTCAGGCGGGCAATTCACTCGCAGTGAACGGCCAAATATTTGGATATCGACGGGTTGTGCAGACATGCCACCTTCCTGCTGATTGACTGCGCTGCCTTCGTCTCCAGACCGTGGGTCCGCGAAGGGGCGACACTATAGCTACCCTGGTATCAAGATACAAGCCCTTTTCTGGTCCACCAGGGTCCAAAGTGGTAGCATACCATGAATATTCCTCCCTTTGATGACGAATGCTTATGTCTATACAGAACGAAATGCCTGGTTACAACGAAGTTAGCCAGTTTTTGAACCAACAAGGGGCTGGATTAACCCCGGCCGAAATGCACGGCTTGATAAGCGGAATGATTTGCGGTGGAAACAACGACAGTTCATGGCAGCCGCTGTTGCACGACCTGACGAACGAAGGTCTGGCCTTTGGTCACGAGCTGGCTCAGGCGCTGCTGAAAATGCACTCTGCCACCAGCGATGCCCTCGAAGACGACGGCTTCCTTTTTCAGCTTTATCTGCCTGAAGGGGATGACGTCAGCGTGTTCGATCGCGCCGATGCGCTGGCGGGATGGGTAAACCACTTTTTGCTGGGCCTTGGCGTCACGCAGCCGAAGCTCGACAAAGTAACCGGCGAAACCGGGGAAGCGATTGACGACCTGCGCAATATCGCGCAGTTAGGGTATGACGAAGACGAAGATCAGGAAGAGCTGGAAATGTCGCTCGAAGAGATCATCGAATACGTGCGTGTAGCCGCTTTGCTGTGTCATGACACGTTTACGCGTCAGCAGCCGACTGCGCCGGAAGTCCGTAAACCGACTCTGCACTAAGAACGAAACGCAAAGGAGAGTGTGATGAGCGAGATATCTCAGCAAGAATTCCAGCGTCGTCGCCAGGCTTTACTGGCACAAATGCAGCCCGCCAGCGCCGCGCTGATTTTTGCCGCGCCTGAAGCGACGCGCAGCGCGGACAGTGAATACCCGTACCGCCAAAGCAGTGATTTCTGGTACTTCACCGGTTTTAACGAACCTGAAGCCGTGCTGGTGCTGATTAAAAGCGATGACACTCATAACCATAGCGTTTTGTTCAATCGGGTTCGCGATCTGACGGCGGAGATCTGGTTTGGTCGCCGTCTGGGCCAGGATGCTGCCCCGGCAAAACTTGGCGTTGACCGGGCGCTGGCCTTCAGTGAAATCAACCAACAGCTGCACCTGTTGCTCAATGGCCTGGACGCGGTGTACCACGCACAGGGCGAATATGCCTGGGCCGACGAGATTGTGTGCACGGCGCTGGATAAACTGCGTAAAGGCTCCAGACAAAATCTGCACGCACCTGCCGCGATTATCGACTGGCGTCCAATGGTGCATGAGATGCGCCTGTTCAAATCACCGGAAGAGATTGCGGTCATGCGTCGTGCCGGAGAAATCACCGCGCTGGCGCATACCCGTGCGATGGAAAAATGCCGTCCGGGAATGTTTGAATACCAGTTAGAAGGGGAGGTTCACCACGAATTTACCCGCCATGGTGCGCGTTATCCGTCCTATAACACGATTGTCGGCAGCGGTGAAAACGGCTGTATCCTGCATTACACCGAAAATGAAAGTGAAATGCGCGATGGCGATTTGGTGCTGATCGACGCTGGCTGTGAATACAAAGGCTATGCGGGCGACATTACGCGTACCTTTCCGGTAAATGGTAAATTTACCCCAGCACAGCGTGAAATCTACGATATCGTGCTGGAATCCTTAGAGACCAGCCTGCGTCTGTATCGTCCCGGAACGTCCATTCAGGAAGTCACTGGCGAAGTGGTGCGCATCATGATTACGGGTCTGGTGAAACTCGGTATTTTGCACGGTGATGTCGATCAGTTGATTACCGAAAATGCACATCGCCCATTCTTTATGCATGGTCTAAGCCACTGGCTTGGGCTGGATGTGCACGACGTCGGCGTTTATGGTCAGGACCGCTCACGTATTCTTGAGCCGGGAATGGTGCTCACCGTCGAGCCGGGACTGTATATCGCGCCGGACGCCGATGTACCGCCGGCTTATCGTGGTATCGGCATTCGTATTGAGGATGACATCCTCATCACCGAGGACGGCAATGAAAACCTGACCGCCAGCGTAGTGAAGAAAGCGGATGACATTGAAGCATTAATGGCTGCGGCGCGACTGCAATGAGCGTGATTATCGTTGGTGGTGGTATGGTTGGCGCGACGCTGGCGTTGGCCATTTCTCAGCTCAGCCATGGGACTCTGCCGGTTCATCTGATAGAAGCGAGCGAACCTGAAACTGACCGCCATCCCGGGTTTGATGCCAGGGCGATCGCTCTGGCGGCAGGAACCTGCCAACAACTGGCGCGAATTGGCGTATGGCAGGCGATTGCCGATTGCGCAACGGCAATTAAAACGGTTCACGTCAGCGATCGCGGTCATGCCGGATTTGTGACGCTGGATGCGCAGGAATACCGTATTCCGGCTCTGGGCCAGGTGGTAGAACTGCACGACGTCGGGCTGCGTCTGTTTGCGCTGCTGCGCAAAGCACCGGGCGTCACATTGCACTGCCCCGATCGCGTAGCCAGCGTGTCGCGCACGCAGGAGCGCGTAGAAGTTACGCTGGAAAATGGCGAAATGATTGATGGTCGCCTGCTGGTGGCCGCCGACGGTACGCGCTCCGCACTGGCTACCGCCTGCGGTGTTGACTGGCTGCAACAGCCTTATGAGCAACTGGCGGTAATTGCCAACGTTACGACCTCTGTACCGCACGACGGGCGAGCGTTTGAACGCTTCACGCAATATGGTCCGCTGGCAATGCTTCCGATGTCTGACGGTCGCTGCTCGTTGGTGTGGTGCCATCCGCTGGAGCAGCGTGATGAGATTATGGCTTGGTCTGACGAACAGTTTTGCCGTGAACTACAAACCGCTTTTGGCTGGCGACTGGGACGTATTACCCAGGCCGGTAAACGCAGCGCCTATCCGCTTTCGTTAACTACAGCGCTGAAGGCGATTACCCATCGTACCGTGCTGGTAGGGAACGCCGCCCAGACGCTGCATCCCATTGCCGGGCAAGGTTTCAACCTGGGCCTGCGTGACGTAATGAGCCTGGCTGAGACGTTGATGCAGGCGGAAAACGGCGCGGAAGATGTGGGTGATTATGCGGTGCTGGCTCGCTATCAGCAGCGCCGCGAGAGCGATCGTGATACGACGATTGGTGTGACCAATAATTTAGTGTATTTGTTTGCCAATCACTGGGCCCCGCTGGTTGTTGGGCGTAATGCCGGGCTGATGGCGATGGAATTATTCACCCCTGCGCGCGATGCGCTGGCGGAGCGGACCCTGGGCTGGGTTGCGCGCTAAATATAACCTGTAGGCCGAATTAAAGAAGTAGGCCTGATAAGCGCAGCGCCATCAGGCAATGTCGCGGAATTGATGCCGGATGGCGGCTTTGCCTTATCCGGCCTACGGTTTTTGATTGTCCTATTTTCAGGAGCAAACAGTGCAAAGTGTTGATGTAGCAATTGTTGGTGGCGGCATGGTAGGACTGGCGGTTGCCTGCGGCTTACAGGGCAGCGGGTTGCGCGTTGCTGTATTAGAACAACATGTTCCGCAGCCGTTGGCGGCGGATGCACCTCCTCAGCTTCGTGTTTCGGCCATTAATGCCGCCAGCGAAAAACTGCTTACCCGTCTTGGTGTCTGGTCCGACATTGTTGCCCGTCGCGCTTGCTGCTACCACGGCATGGAAGTCTGGGACAAAGACAGCTTTGGACGTATTGCGTTTGATGACCAGAGCATGGGCTACAGCCATTTGGGGCACATTGTCGAAAACTCAGAGATTCATTATGCGCTGTGGCAAAAGGCGCAGCGTTCAGCGGATATTACGCTGATGGCACCCGCTGAATTACAGCAGGTGGCCTGGGGTGAGAACGAAGCATTTCTGACCCTGAAAGATGGCGCAATGCTGACGGCCCGCCTGGTCGTCGGTGCTGATGGTGCTAACTCCTGGCTGCGCAACAAAGCGGATATTCCGCTCACCTTCTGGGATTATCGTCATCAAGCGCTGGTGGCGACTATCCGTACGCAGGAAGCGCACGGTGCGGTTGCGCGTCAGGCGTTTCACGGCGAGGGGATCCTGGCATTCCTGCCGCTCAGCGATCCACACCTGTGTTCTATCGTCTGGTCGCTCTCGCCGCAGGAAGCAGAACGTATGCAGCAGGCAAGCGTTGACGAGTTTAATCAGGCGCTGAATATCGCTTTTGATAATCGTCTGGGGCTGTGCAGCCTTGAAAGCGAACGTCAGGCGTTTCCGCTGACGGGACGTTATGCCCGTCAGTTCGCCGCCCATCGTCTGGCGCTGGTGGGGGATGCGGCGCATACCATCCACCCGCTGGCGGGTCAGGGGGTTAACCTTGGCTTTATGGATGCGGCGGAGCTGATCGATGAACTTAAGCGGCTACAACGTCAGGGTAAAGATATTGGGCAGTATCTCTATTTACGCCGCTACGAGCGCAGCCGTAAGCACAGCGCAGCGCTGATGCTGGCAGGGATGCAGGGATTCCGTGAACTGTTTGCAGGCGAGAATCCGGCGAAAAAACTGCTACGCGATATTGGGCTGAAACTGGCCGATACCCTCCCGGGCGTAAAACCACAACTCATCCGTCAGGCGATGGGACTGAACGATCTTCCCGAGTGGTTACGTTAGTGTCCGTAAGGACAATCTTAAGAGTTTGAGACCCGTCACACTTTCCTCTCCCGGCCTGCGCGCCGGGGTGCTTCTCTCATTTGAAATAATCTAATTCCACGCCTTTTTTCGCATTAGTTTTTTTAATATAACGTTTTTTTCATAACGCCATTTTTGACATTTTTTCCACATTTAATGTGGATTGATGCTGTAAGTTTGCGCTTATCTTTGTTTGTTGTTCTGGTTTCTTACTACATACATGGAGTTTTATTCTGTTGGCGATCTGGCTGTTTTTCGCCATAAGCTAATGTGATGGTTAATTTTGACTTATGGTTTAGCGTCTGTTTCGGTGGTAAGTTCAGGACAAAGAGAACGTTTGCGTCGTAGCCCCTGGAGCGGCTGCGGTGCTGGGTTTCGTGGCGATAATTTCACCGCGAAAGAGTTGATAGCCCCGCTTATTCAACGAGGAAAAGATGGCTCAACAGACTCCTTTGTACGAACAACACACGCTATGTGGCGCGCGCATGGTCGATTTCCATGGCTGGATGATGCCACTGCATTACGGTTCTCAGCTCGATGAACACCATGCTGTTCGCACCGATGCCGGAATGTTTGATGTGTCGCATATGACCATCGTCGACCTGCGCGGTAGCCGCACCCGGGAGTTCTTGCGTTATCTGCTGGCAAACGACGTCGCAAAGCTAACGAAGACGGGTAAAGCCCTCTACTCCGGTATGCTTAACGCTTCGGGCGGCGTGATAGATGACCTGATTGTCTACTACTTCACTGAAGATTTCTTCCGCCTCGTTGTAAACTCCGCCACCCGCGAAAAAGACCTCTCCTGGATTACCCAACACGCTGAACCATACGCTATCGACATCACCGTTCGTGACGACCTGTCGCTGATTGCGGTACAGGGTCCAAACGCACAGGAAAAAGCAGCTACGTTGTTTACTGACGAGCAGCGTCAGGCGGTAGCAGGCATGAAGCCGTTCTTCGGCGTTCAGGCGGGCGACTTGTTTATCGCAACCACCGGTTATACCGGCGAAGCGGGCTATGAAATTGCCATGCCGAATGAAAAAGCGGCAGATTTCTGGCGTGCGCTGGTACAGGCTGGTGTCAAACCCTGCGGTCTCGGCGCACGTGACACGCTGCGTCTGGAAGCGGGCATGAACCTGTACGGTCAGGAGATGGACGAAGGCATTTCTCCGCTGGCGGCCAACATGGGCTGGACCATCGCATGGGAACCGGCTGACCGCGACTTTATCGGTCGTGAAGCGTTGGAAATGCAGCGTGAAAAAGGCCACGAACAGCTGGTCGGGCTTGTGATGACCGAGAAAGGCGTGCTGCGTAATGAACTGCCGGTGCGCTTCACCGATGCTTCCGGCAACCAGCAGGAAGGCATTATCACCAGCGGGACATTCTCCCCAACTCTTGGTTACAGCATCGCGTTGGCGCGTGTCCCTGCGGGTATCGGCGAAACTGCGATCGTGCAGATCCGTAACCGTGAAATGCCGGTAAAAGTGACTAAACCTGTTTTTGTGCGTAACGGCAAAGCCGTCGCGTAATTCATCCTTTTTTGGAGATTGATTGATGAGCAACGTACCTGCAGAACTGAAATACAGCAAAGAACACGAATGGCTGCGCAAAGAAGCTGACGGCTCTTACACCGTTGGTATCACCGAACACGCTCAGGAGCTGTTAGGTGACATGGTTTTCGTTGACCTGCCAGAAGTTGGCGCAACCGTCAGCGCGGGCGATGATTGTGCCGTTGCGGAGTCCGTAAAAGCGGCATCCGATATCTATGCGCCAGTAGGTGGTGAGATTGTGGCGGTTAACGACGCGCTTAGCGACTCCCCGGAACTGGTCAACAGCGAGCCGTATGCGGGCGGCTGGATTTTCAAAATCAAAGCCAGCGATGAAAGCGAAATTGAATCGCTGCTGGATGCGGCCGCATATGAAGCATTGTTAGAAGACGAGTAAATACGCTTTTGCCGGATGGCGCTGCGCTTATCCGGCCTACAAAGCATGCGTAGACCCGGTAAGCGCTAGCGCTGCCGGGCTCGTAGACAGAGACAATCACGATTCACTGCACGTTTCAGGAACCATCGCCCATGACACAGACGTTAAGCCAGCTTGAAAACAGCGGCGCTTTCATTGAACGCCACATCGGACCGGACGCCGCGCAGCAGCAAGAGATGCTGAATGCGGTTGGCGCCGAGTCGTTAAACGCGCTGATCGGCCAGATTGTGCCGAAAGACATTCAGCTCGCAACCCCGCCGCAGGTCGGCGAGGCGGCGACCGAATACGCTGCGCTGGCTGAATTAAAAGCCATCGCTGGGCGTAACAAGCGCTTCACGTCCTACATTGGCATGGGCTACACCGCCGTGCAGTTGCCACCGGTTATCCTGCGCAACATGCTGGAAAACCCGGGCTGGTACACTGCGTATACGCCGTATCAGCCAGAAGTTTCTCAGGGGCGCCTGGAAGCGCTGCTCAACTTCCAGCAGGTGACGCTGGATCTGACCGGTCTGGACATGGCCTCCGCCTCTCTGCTGGATGAAGCCACCGCGGCGGCTGAAGCGATGGCGATGGCAAAACGCGTCAGTAAACTGAAAAACGCCAACCGCTTCTTTGTGGCCGCTGATGTTCATCCGCAAACGCTGGATGTTGTGCGTACTCGTGCACAAACCTTTGGTTTTGACGTCATTGTTGATGACGCGGCGAAAGCACTGGATCACCAGGATGTGTTTGGCGTGCTGTTGCAGCAGGTTGGCACCACCGGTGAAGTGCATGACTACAGCAAACTGATTACCGAGCTGAAATCCCGTAAAGTTGTGGTCAGTGTCGCTGCCGACTTTATGGCGCTGGTACTGCTGACTGCTCCGGGCAAACAGGGTGCGGATATCGTTTTCGGTTCTGCACAACGCTTCGGCGTACCGATGGGTTACGGTGGCCCACACGCGGCATTCTTCGCCGCGAAAGACGAATTCAAACGCTCCATGCCAGGCCGTATTATCGGCGTCTCCAAAGATGCGGTGGGCAATACCGCACTGCGCATGGCGATGCAGACTCGTGAGCAGCATATCCGCCGCGAGAAAGCGAACTCCAACATTTGTACCTCGCAGGTCCTGCTGGCCAACATCGCCAGCCTGTATGCCGTTTATCATGGTCCGGTTGGCCTGAAACGCATTGCTAATCGCATCCACCGCCTGACTGATATCCTGGCAGCCGGTCTGCAACAGAAAGGATTGAAGCTGCGTCATGCGCATTACTTCGACACTCTGTGCGTTGAAGTAGCCGATAAGGCCGCAGTGCTGGCGCGTGCCGAAGCGGCAGAAATCAACCTGCGTAGCGATATCCATAACGCGGTAGGTATTACGCTCGATGAAACCACCACCCGTGAAAACGTGGTGCAGTTGTTCAATGTACTGCTGGACGACAGTCACGCTCTGAACATCGATACGCTGGATAAAGACGTGGCGCTCGACAGCCGTTCTATTCAGGAAAGCATGCTGCGTGACGATGTGATCCTCAGCCATCCGGTGTTCAACCGCTATCACAGCGAAACCGAGATGATGCGCTACATGCACTCACTGGAGCGTAAAGATCTGGCGCTGAATCAGGCAATGATCCCGCTGGGTTCCTGCACTATGAAGCTCAACGCCGCTGCCGAGATGATCCCTATCACCTGGCCTGAATTCGCTGAGCTGCATCCGTTCTGCCCGCCAGAGCAGGCTGAAGGTTATCACCAGATGATCGGCCAGCTTTCCGAGTGGCTGGTAAAACTGACCGGTTATGATGCCGTCTGCATGCAGCCGAACTCCGGCGCGCAGGGCGAGTATGCGGGTCTGCTGGCGATTCGTCATTATCACGAAAGCCGTAACGAAGGTCATCGCGATATCTGCTTGATCCCGGCTTCTGCCCACGGTACCAACCCGGCGTCTGCACAGATGGCGGGTATGCAGGTAGTGGTTGTCGCCTGTGATAAGAACGGCAACATCGACCTGGACGATCTGCGAGCAAAAGCAGAACAACATGCCGACAACCTTTCTTGCATCATGGTGACTTATCCATCCACCCACGGCGTTTATGAAGAAACGATCCGTGAAGTGTGCGACGTTGTGCACCAGTTCGGCGGCCAGGTTTACCTTGATGGCGCGAACATGAACGCTCAGGTTGGGATCACCACGCCGGGCTTTATTGGCGCAGATGTCTCGCACCTCAACCTGCATAAAACATTCTGCATTCCGCACGGCGGCGGCGGCCCAGGTATGGGACCGATCGGCGTGAAATCACATCTGGCGCCGTTTGTACCGGGCCACAGCGTAGTGCAGATTGAAGGGATGCTGACCCGTCAGGGCGCAGTTTCTGCGGCGCCGTTCGGTAGCGCATCCATTCTGCCAATCAGCTGGATGTACATCCGTATGATGGGCGCAGAAGGTCTGAAGCAGGCAAGCCAGGTGGCGATTCTTAACGCTAACTACATTGCCAGCCGTCTGAAAGATGCTTATCCGGTATTGTATACCGGTCGCGATGGTCGCGTGGCGCATGAATGTATTCTCGACATTCGCCCACTGAAAGAAGAGACCGGCATCAGCGAACTGGATATTGCCAAGCGCCTAATCGATTACGGTTTCCATGCGCCGACTATGTCATTCCCGGTCGCGGGTACCCTGATGGTTGAACCGACTGAATCTGAAAGCAAAGTGGAATTGGATCGCTTTATCAATGCGATGCTGGCAATCCGCGCTGAGATCGATCGCGTGAAAGCCGGTGAATGGTCACTGGAAGATAACCCGCTGGTTAACTCACCGCACACGCAAAACGAGCTGGTCGCGGAGTGGAATCACGGTTACAGCCGCGAAATCGCCGTCTTCCCGGCGGGTGTGGCGAACAAATACTGGCCAACCGTGAAACGCCTTGATGACGTTTACGGTGACCGTAACCTGTTCTGCTCCTGCGTACCGATGAGCGAATATCAGTAATCTGCTGATTCAACTATCTTTTAAAGGCGCTTCGGCGCCTTTATTTTTTGGGAGAAACGTTATGGCTATAGCATTGGTGACGGGCGGCAGTCGTGGCATTGGTCGAGCAACCGCGCTGCAACTGGCGCAAGAGGGTTACACGGTCGCCGTGAATTTTCATCACAATATTCGTGCGGCAACCGAGGTGGTGAACAACATCGTCGCTGCAGGCGGTAAAGCATTTGCTTTGCGTGCGGATATCAGTGATGAAAGCCAGGTGGTGGCAATGTTTGAGTCTATTGACCGTGAAGGCGAGCAACTGACTGCCCTGGTGAATAATGCCGGGATCTTGTTTGAGCAAAGCACGGTCGAAAACTTAACCGCCGAACGAATTAATCGCGTACTGGCAACCAACGTTACCGGCTATTTTCTGTGCTGTCGGGAAGCGGTAAAGCGCATGTCGTTCAAGCACGGCGGTCAGGGTGGATCGATTGTAAATGTCTCTTCGGCGGCATCGCGGCTTGGTGCGCCATTCGAATATGTTGATTACGCGGCCTCGAAAGGCGCTGTGGACACGCTCACCACCGGCCTGGCGCTGGAGGTTGCGGCGCAAGGGATCCGCGTAAACTGCGTGCGACCAGGTCTTATCTACACTGAAATGCACGCATCAGGCGGCGAGCCGGGAAGAGTCGATCGCGTGAAATCACTGTTGCCTATGCAGCGTGGCGGGCAGCCGGAAGAAGTCGCGCAGGCAATTACCTGGCTGTTGAGCGAGAAGGCATCTTACGTAACGGGCAGTTTTCTGGAACTGGCGGGCGGGAAGTAATGTGCCGCTTCTGAAATAGAGGGAACTCTACGATTCCGCGCTACCTAAACGTTTTCTGAATCTCATTCAACCCCCCCTTCAGTTCTACCTGTGCTGACTTTACTGGCGTATGGTGACTTTCGGATGATATATCATGGAGAGAAACTCATGTCACAGCAGGGACTGCGCTTTACGCTGGAAGTGGACGGGTTACTGGCGATGAGCACCGCCGTCGTCAGCTTCACCCTGCACCAGAATCTCTCCACCCCCTTTACACTCAGTGTCGATATCGCCAGCGGCCTGCCTGACCTCACCGCCACAGATTTTCTCGAGAAAAACGCCACCCTCACTGTCTGGCAGGGGGCTGTTGCACTGCGTTATCTTCACGGCATCATCACCGGCGTGGAGCTCAGGGAGAACAACCACTGGCAGATGAATTACCAGCTGACTGTTTCGCCCCCGCTCTGGCGGGCCGGACTGCGCCAGAACTTCCGCATCTTTCAGCAGCAGGATATCCAGACTATTTCCGCCACCCTGCTTGCTGAAAACGACGTCACTGACTGGGTGCCTTCCTTTTATGAGCCCCATCCCGCCCGCGAATTCTGCGTGCAGTACGGCGAAACTGACCTCAATTTTCTGAGCCGCCTGTGGGCCGAAGAGGGTATTTTCTTCTTTGACTGGTTCCTCCCGACCGGTCCCGACCAGAAACTGGTGCTCTGCGATGACGTCGCCGGGGTCTCCACATTCGGCGACATGCCCTTTAACCCGAACACCCGGGAAGCCACCACCGCATGCATCAGTGCGTTCCGCTACCGGGCGCAGATTCGCCCTTCCTCAGTTGAAAACCAGGATTACACCTTCAAAACCCCCGGATGGCCCGGTTACTTCAGCCACCATGCCAAAAACCTCAACGGCCAGCGCACCCAGTATGAAATCTTTGATTATCCGGGACGCTTCAAAGACGTACAGCATGGTCAGGACTTTGCCCGCTACCAGGCGGAGGGCCACCGGCAGGATGCTGAAACGGCAGCCTGCGTGAGCAACTCCCCGAAACTGTGGCCCGGCAAACGTTTTACCCTGACCGGTCACCCGTCAGAGACGCTGAACCGCGAATGGCAGGTCACCGGCTCTGTACTGGAAGGAAAGCAGCCACAGGCGCAGCACGGCAGCTCCGGCGAAGGCACCACACTCAGTAACCACCTGGACGTCATCCCGGCCGACCGGACATGGCGTGCCTCCCCGCGGCCCAAACCCGCCGTGGACGGCCCGCAGAGCGCCATTGTCACCGGTCCTGCCGGCGAGGAAATCTTCTGCGACGAGCATGGCCGGGTGCGGGTGCGTTTCCACTGGGACCGCTACTGCCCGGGAAACGAAGACAGCTCCTGCTGGGTGCGGGTGTCACAGGCGTGGGCCGGTGCCGGATTCGGCAACCTCGCCATTCCGCGTGTGGGTCAGGAAGTGATAGTGGATTTCCTGAACGGCGACCCGGACCAGCCCATTATTATGGGCCGCACCTACCACCAGGATAACTGCTCGCCGGGCAGCCTGCCGGGCACGAAAACGCAGATGACCATCCGCTCGAAGACCTACAAAGGTGGCGGATTTAACGAACTGAAATTCGATGATGCGACGGGCAATGAGCAGGTCTATATCCATGCGCAGAAGAACATGGATACGGAGGTGCTGAACAACCGAACCACTGATGTGAAGGTGGACCATACGGAGACCATCGGCAATAACCAGAGCATCACTGTGGGACTGGGCCAGACGGTGACCGTAGGGAAAGAAAACGCATCCGGACACGACCGGACAGTCACGGTCGCGCATGACCAGCGCAACACGACGGGGAATGACCGTCAGGTGGCGGTGGGTCATGATGACACGGTGACGGTAAAGAACGACCGGAAGACAGAAGTGATGCACGACCGGCGTGAGCAGGTGGGGAATGACGAGACGCTGGTTGTGGGCAATGACCGGAAGATGTCGGTGAAGGGAAAACAGGAGCAGACCACCACCGGCGACCATATCAGCCTGGTGAAAGGGATGAAGAGCCTGGAGGTGAAGGGAGACCTGGCGCAGAAGATAAGCGGCGCGCTGGGGCTCAAGGTACAGGACGATATTGTGCTGGAAAGCAGCAGCCGGATAAGCCTGAAGGTGGGCGGTTCGTTTGTGGTCATTCACCCGGGCGGCGTGGACATTATGGGGCCGAAAATCAACCTCAACAGCGGCGGGAGTCCAGGCACGGCCGTGGGGACACTGAAACCGGAGGTATTGAAGGCGCTGACGGATGAGAATGGTGATTCTCCATCCTCATCTGGATATGAAGGTAAAGAGGGATCAAAGGATTCAAGTGGGGAAAACGAATCAGAACAGCCAACATCTGAGCCTGAATTAAACCATATGTTTGGGTCCATAAAAGGGATTAATGGCATACAAAGTAAAGAACTTGTATTTAGACCGTTTGCTGAAGAGGAATAAAAGTGACTAGCAAACCCACTCCATTTTTTGATGAACCACAGGATAAACCGACAAAGTATGATGGTCTGTTTGGATGGTCTGCTGACTGGAAATGTTATCTTGATCAGGAGGATAAGCCTGTACCGTTAGATGATATTTGGTCGTTGTCACCGGATCAGCATAGCGTGGTTGTTCTTAAAGGAGATACGCTCGGACAAATTGCAAATGAGTATAACTGCTCCGTTGAGGAGCTTGCTAAATATAATAACATCAAAAATCCAGGGTTGATTTACCCCGGACAGGTAATAAATCTTCCGCCGCGACATTACACACTGACCGACACCGCGGAAAAAAAAGATGATAATCAGTGTCTGTTATCATTATCTTTTGAAGATCTAATAGAGAAACCTCTTTCCGGATTGAAGGTTAAAGTAACATCGACGCAGGGTGAGTTTTTCGAGTTCATAACCGATGGCCTGGGATATATTGATGATTTTGCAGTACAAGTCGAATCTGAAATTAAAATAACTGTCTCCAGTGGTATGGGGAAGATAAAGGAAATTGCCAGGTTCATATCTCAGGAAGGTAAATTAAATGCCATTCTCTCAAGTCCAAAAGTGAGAGTTAAAGGAAAAAGCACAACAATAACTGGCCCGGCAGGTAATGCTGATAGTAAAATTGATGAAATTAATAAAATCAACGTTGGAAGAGATTCTGAAGGCAAACCCAGAGTTCATATAAACCATACCTGCCCTAACAATTATGATCTTATGCTAGGTAAGAATGTTATTTACTGGAATGATATTATTCGTGCATCTGAGCGGAGTGGCATTATACCCCAGAGCATTGCGGCAGTTATTCATGCTGAAGCGGCTAAATATCGTGGTGGAGTCTGGAAACCAACCTCAGTGTGTAAGGATTCAGAAAAGTCGACAAAGCAAAACACAGTATATAAAAGCTCAGCGGCGGGTATGACACAATTTTTAAATGGAACATGGGTAACGGAGACGTTAAGGGAAGGGACATATCTTTTTGAAAAAGCGATTAAACAAGGGTTGGTTGCAGACATGCCCTTACTCAATAAAAAAGGAGAGACAGTAAAAGACAAAAAAGGTGAGGTGGTGTATGAAAAAAAACTTCAGGTTTCTACAGATAAGTGGAAAAACCTTGAGGAATTAAAAAATGGCAGATATATCACGGGAATAACACCATATCCTCGTCACGCAACGGCAGATGTACAGCAATGGTTAAATCTTCGTTTTAAACCTGAATATGCCATTATGGCAGCAGTCGATTACGGCGTCGAAAATTTAGCATCGCTGAAAAAATCGGGATATAAGATTGACGGACTTAATGATGCTGAAAAAGCTAAAATCATATACTTAACTCATCATCTTGGTCTAAGTGATGCAAAACGTTTTATTAAGAATGAAATTACTGAAGGTAGTGCAAAAATTTTACTAACTGCACAAGTGGGAGATGAGTCAGCCAAGGCAAGGTCCAAAACAGCAGGGTATGTGAAAGCACACAGAAAGTGGCTGATGAATTATATAGATGGAAACATTAAATTAAGTGATTATTTTTGCCATGAGAAAACAACCATAAACAACCCTGAAGATATCGATCTAATAGATATAATTAAAAAGATCAATAAGGAAATATAATGACCAAGTATTTTGCTCCCATCTTGTCCTTACTAATATTCTCATCTACAAGCATGGCTGATTGCAATTCTAATTCGTCATTTTGTTATTATACTAAGTTTGGTATTCTCGATCAGATAACGAGATCCACCTCTGGTGATGATTACTCTTACCTTACCCTTAATGGAGTGAATATATACAAGGCAAAAACCGATTACATGTCATTCATGGATGATGATATGCTTGATGATGATATGGGTTTTTTTAAGAATAACAAATACTTTACCACTAAGACAGTTATTACATATACTTTAAACGAGCGTTGCCTTGATAGAATAGATTATCAGGGTTTTTGCAGTATCAGTGTAGTTCTCGATTTTTCAGGCGACAAACCTGTTATATCCAATGGATTCACTCCGGATTCAGGCAATTCGGTTATCGACTGGGTTTCATGGGGAAAAGCAAATGCAATCATTGTGTTTGAAGATGAATCTAAGTTCAAATATATGAATGGACATGTTGAGCGTATTGTTAAATAAAGGTAAGATTATCGCTGTTATTAAATTGAGGTGACGGATTCAATGGATATCGCACATGTTTAGATTTCTACCGGTAAGTGGAAAAATCTTGATGAATTAAGATATATCACGGGAATAACGCCGTATCCTCGTCACGCAACGGCAGATATACAGCAATGGTTAAATCTGCGTTTTTAAACCTGAATACGCCATTATAGCGGCAGTCGATTATGGGGTTGAAAATTTAGCATCGCTGAAAAAGGCAGGATATAAGATTGACGAACTTAATGATGCTGAAAAAGCTAAGCTTATATACTTAACTCATCATCTTGGCCTAAGCGATGCAAAACGTTTTATTAACAATAAAATTACTGAAGGTGGTGCAAAAGAATTGCTAATAGCACAAGTGGGAGAGGAATCAGCCATTTCAAAAGCCCACCAAAATGGAGGGTATATGAAAGCTCACAGAAAGTGGCCAATGGATTATATAGATAACAATATTAATGTGGGTACATATTTTTGCCCAAAACTAGTCAACTCCCAAAAAGTAAAGACTTACGGATTAGAATCGATTATGAATAAAATTCAAGAGATAGAAAAATGAGTAAGTGTCACAGGCGTGGGCCGGTGCCGGATTCGGCAACCTCGCCATTCCGCGCGTGGGTCAGGAAGTGATTGTCGATTTCCTGAACGGCGACCCTGACCAGCCCATTATTATGGGCCGCACCTACCACCAGGATAACCGCTCGCCGGGCAGCCTGCCGGGCACGAAAACGCAGATGACCATCCGCTCGAAGACCTACAAAGGTGGCGGATTTAACGAACTGAAATTCGATGATGCGACGGGCAATGAGCAGGTCTATATCCACGCACAAAAGAACATGGATACGGAGGTGCTGAACCACCGAACCACTGATGTGAAGGTGGACCATACGGAGACCATCGGTAATAACCAGAGC
>NZ_KQ089818.1:0-1618139 GCF_001034485.1 Citrobacter sp. MGH104 | reverse complement strand
GACCATATCAGCCTGGTGAAAGGAATGAAGAGCCTGGAGGTGAAGGGAGACCTGGCGCAGAAGATAAGCGGCGCGCTGGGAATAAAGGTTCAGAGCGATATTGTGCTGGAAAGCAGCAGCCGGATAAGCCTGAAGGTGGGCGGTTCGTTTGTGGTCATCCACCCGGGCGGCGTGGATATTATGGGGCCGAAAATCAATCTCAACAGCGGCGGGAGTCCGGGTAAACCGGTTCAGACACTGCAACCAGTTGTCCTGACAGCCTTAACGGATGATGGGACTGGTGGTGGTGGTGACGATTCTAATGGGAAGGATGGACAAAATAATTCGGTGGGGAATATCTGTATTGAGTGTTTACTTAACGCCATAAAAGCGGACGATGCAATAGTGCAGGGAACATGAACACTTTGAAGTAGCCTTTAGAAGATATACCTGTAATTGTCGAGGTGACTATACCCCCTGCTTTTCCGAAAAAACCGTTGAGCTATTCACCACGATTATATTTCCAGATAAAACGACAGAGCTGACCTGCTTGAATATCGGCTATGTAATGAATATTGAGAGGGAAATAATAATGTCGTCAGAATGCCAATTAAAGCAACACTGGCAGAAGCAGAATATAACACACAATGCCTTTATCCTGTTTGAAGGGGGAGCACTTAGTCACGAAATTCGTCATTTAATGTTAACGAATTATAAAGATCGGTGTACACCCCTGTATCAGATACCGGAACTAAAGAAAATAATAACCTACGGCCCCTGGCTGGCGCATATTAAAGAAGAGAATGAATTGAATAGTATGTTATCGGAGAAAATACCCGTTGCAGGCATTATTTTTTCTGCGTTATCACTGACTCATCTGGCTTCCCGACTTGCCATCGGATGCATAGCGAAAACACCGGACGACCGCAAAGTTCTGCTACGTTTTTATACGCCACATGTACTGAAACACCTGGCTGCGCGACCTGATATGGAGTGGCATCCGGTATTGTTCTCTCAAACCGAATCATGGTGGGTACAGGAAAATTCACAATGGCACCAGTTAAATATACCGGCTTCTGTGACCAACAACCCAGCTCCGGACAACCTTAATCTTGATAATTCATTATGGCAGAAAGTTAAGGGGCGGGATGATGTTTCTGCACTAGTAAGAGAATGGAGTATGATGAAAATAGGTAATCAATTTCCTCCATGTGCACGGCGGAATATGGTGGAGAAAGCACTCGATAAAGCACGACAAATTGGCTTGATAAAGCCGCTGGATCAGAAAATTTATGCACTGAGTTACCTGAATGGTGAGAAAGAATATCTTGAGTCAGCAGAATTTCAGGCTGTACTTGAAAAGGTTAAAAAAAATGAAATATCACTTTCTGACATCCGCGAAGATTGATAATCGTTGTCGGAATATTTTTCAGTGAAAAGCAATAACTGAAAGGAATGAATAATGGGATTTTTTACCCGACTGGAACAATTTGACCAAAAACTGACGCGCGGTTACGCCCGTTGGGGGCGCTGGGTATGGCGAACACTGATCGTGGTGCCTGTAGCCTGGCTGTTGTTGAGCGTGGGAATGTCAATCTGGGGACTACCTACTGGCGGTGTGATACTGGTGATTCATAGTGAACTGGACAGACCGATACTGAGTTTTAGTGTTAATGGTATGACCGGGCCAAATGCGTTTGCGCACGGAGGAGGCTCAACAACTTGTTGTGGGGATATCAGAGGAAAGGAGGCTGAGGTTATCTGGACGTTGAGTATAACCCGTGCGCAGTATGATGCAGGACTGCGAGAAGAGGTCCGGCGTACCACCATGCCCTTGCCTGAAAGAAAACATGGGCAGGATTTTCTGCATGTACATTTTTTACCGGGTGACAAAGTATTTTTAGGCTGGAGTGAAGGGGCGGGTTCACCCTATGAAAAACGTAATGAATTTTCTTATCAGAGTGAAAAAATGCAGGAGGCGCAGCCATGATCAGTGAATCCGTTATCTCCGCCGCCGTGCGGGCACAACAGGCAGAAGATGGCAAGGTAGGGAATTGTGGTAGGGTCTGGCATGTTGCTTTCTTTTTTGATGGTGTGGGACGCAATATCGTTCAGGACGCACCGGCTTGCCGTTTGAGTAATATTGCTCGTCTGTTTCGGGCATATCCTGATGAATATGCAAATAGAGGTAATACTTGTTTTAATAAATTTTATTTTTCCGGTATGGGAACAGCCTACAAAGATGATTCTGTCGACAATATTAACTCCCTTATGGATATTAGTTTGGATAATCTCCTGGAGGATATGAAAAACCTGCCGGAGGATACAATATCAGATGCGGGGGAATCAGTCATAAAGGGAGATAAAAAATGGACGGATGTGCTTGGCAATCTCCTTGAGGATCTCAATAATCCGGTTGAGTGGGCTAAAGGGATAGGTAAGTTGGCTGTTAAAGCAGCAGGTAAAGCTGGAATCGAGTCCACTCCCTGGTTACGTGATCACGAAGCCATAAGTGCCTATTTTATGACAGGCGAACCCATACGTCTTGAAGCAGCAAAGAAGCAGTTTGAGAAGTTTTATACGGAAAATATGAAGGGGAGTGTTCCCGTCAAAAAAATTTCTGTCTCATTATATGGTTTTGATATGGGAGCAACACTGGCACGTAAATTTCTGGATAATTTTCTTCAGGAACTTTGCCAGAAAAATAAAGAAGGAATATATCAGTATAAGAATGTATCTGTTGATATTGCTTTCGTCGGGCTTTTTGATTGCTCACGCCATTCGCCAGCCAGTAGTAACAACGGGCTGGACTATTTTTTTATGTGGCTGGATTTACCGGGAAACATGATTAGTTCGGTTTTGGGTGAAAAAGCTATCGATCAAAATTCGCCATTACCGGATGTGGTAAATAGCGCACTACATCTGATAGCAGCCCATGAACGACGCCCATGGCGCGGACTGTATCTGTTAGGAGAGGCTGCAAAAAATAAAAAATACAGAGAAGAATTGCTTCCCGGTTGTAGTGAAGATATTGGTGGCGGCCTGAAACCAGATGAACAGAAACCCAGCGCAGAACTGTGCCGGGTCGCGCTATACAATATGTATCATGCAGCATGTCAGGCTGGTGTGCCATTTCCTGATTTTGACACATTGGAACAATATGATGCTAAAATTTCCAGCTATTTTCTTATGAATGATGCTGTACAGGGGATACCTGTAAATTACTGGACCAGTCGTTATCAAAAAGAAGAGGTGAAGGAAAAAGAGTTTAGCGATACTGCACAGGAGAGACATCTGGATAACTATTTTCTCTGGCTGGGTGAGCAATATTATATGTATCAGTATGAACGGGGGCGACTGGATAAGAAATTATCGTTAGCACGTCGTAAACAGATAAGCGGGTACGGGAATTAACCCCAATACGGAAGTTGATGTGATAAAAGCGCAGATTTCCGAACTGGATTCACTCTGGGGATGGCTGGATGATGTAAATGACGTGGCTCGTGGCTTAAAAAATGATTTTATAGTCAATCCGAGGCTAAATGACAATCGGATAAAACTTAAACCTCAAATTTATAACGCTGCCGTTAATCGTGCTATGAAATTTCTTGAGTTTTCCAGTGCGGCTTATAACAATGAAAATCCACCATCCTCCTCTTCACGAATAGCAAATACACTTTATTCTTTTTTCGTGCATGATATACAGCGAGTTGATCATGCATCTTCTATATCTGAAGATTTTTTCTTACGTCGATCATCTGAGATGCCAGATGACGATTCTAATCCGCTGGAAAATAAAGGTGATGGAAAGAAACATACTCGCAGAGATGATTAGTGTTATGCAGGGAATTGAGGCTTTATAATTTTATTGCAAAATTAAGACTTGGTAAGAATGGGAGGCAAGTGCTCATACCTAAGTTTTTATCTCACTGGAAATTCCGGATGGCATTGTGAACTGCGCCATCCGGCAAAAAATTACAGATTCTCGCCGTTGCTGGCAATCACCTCTTTGTACCAGTCAAAACTCTTCTTCCGTGAACGTGACATATCGCCGGTGCCGTCGTCATGTTTGTTCACGTAGATAAAGCCGTAACGTTTGCTGTACTGACCGGTGGTAAACGATACGCAGTCGATGCAGCCCCATGGCGTGTAGCCCATCAGGTCTACGCCATCATAGGTCACCGCTTTCATCATTTCTTCGATGTGGGCGCGCAGATAGTCGATGCGATAGTCGTCGTTGATGCTGCCGTCTTCTTCTACTTTGTCATAAGCGCCAAACCCGTTTTCAACGATAAACAGCGGCTTCTGGTAGCGTTCATACAGCTCACATAAGGCATAGCGTAGACCGACGGGGTCAATCTGCCAGCCCCAGTCGGAGGCTTTTACGTGCGGGTTCGGTACGCTGCCCTCAAAACCAGAAATGGCATCGCCGCTGCCGCCTTCCGCTTTTACCGCGTTGGTCATGTAGTAACTGAATCCGAGATAGTCACAGGTGCCTTCACGCAGGATTTGCTCATCGCCGGCCTCCATTCGGATGTTGAATTCGCGGCGTTCCCACTCGTTCAGTACATATGATGGATAGTAGCCGCGCAGCTGAACGTCAGTGAAAACGTAGCGCTCACGCATCGATTCCTGCGCGAACATCACATCTTCAGGCTTACAGGAGAACGGGTACAGTGGCACCATCGCCAGCATGCAGCCGACTTTCATTTCCGGGTTGATGCGACGTGCCGCCTTTACCGCCAGCGCGCTGGCCACGAACTGGTGATGCAGCACCTGGTACATAGTCTCTTCAGGGTTTTCATGCTCGGTATACACCACGCCGGAGCAGCAATAGCCAAACAGCGGCGCGCGCCAGTTACGCTGGTTGTTGATCTCATTGAAGGTCATCCAGTATTTGACCTTGTGCTTATAGCGCTCAAAAACGACTTCAGCAAAACGGACAAAGAAATCGACGACTTTACGATTGGTCCAGCTACCGTACTGTTGAACCAGGTGCAGCGGCATTTCAAAGTGGGAAAGGGTGATGACTGGTTCAATGTTGTACTTCAGCAGTTCATCGAACATGTCGTCGTAGAACTTTAGCCCTTCTTCATTCGGTTGGGTTTCGTCCCCTTTGGGGAAGATACGGGTCCAGGCGATTGAGGTACGGAAGCATTTGAATCCCATCTCGGCAAACAGCTTGATGTCTTCTTTGTAATGACTGTAAAAATCGACAGCTTCGTGGTTGGGGTAGTACTTACCGGACTCAACTTCCTGAGTGATTTCTCGCGGAACGCCGTGAGCTCCTCCGGTCAGTACGTCGCAAATGCTGGGGCCTTTGCCACCTTTGTTCCAGCCGCCTTCAACCTGGTGCGCCGCAACCGCGCCGCCCCATAAAAAATCGTTTGGTAAGGTAAGTTTTTTCATCTGCGCTCAGTCTCAAATTAATACAATCTGATTTTGAGTCTAACAAAGGAAGGATAAATGTCACGATATAACAAAATAGCGTAAATGTGATTTGTTACATCAAAAAAACAGATTGTTTTTTTTACGCTATTCTTTTCGCCAGCTTGCGACCGAGTGATTCCAGAATATAAATAACGGGGATCTGCGTGGTTATATCGTATACCCCGGCAATACGTGTTTGTGGAACATGCCAGGAGAGGTTAAAGTCGGCGAGTTTCGCCAGGCGAGAGTGTTCATGGCTGGTGACCGACAGAACCTTACAGTTGTGCAGACTGAACTGGCTGGCAAAGCGCAGGATCTCTTCTGTTTCACCAGATACGGAAAGCACGATCGCCAGCGCGTTTCTGGCCATGTCGTTAGTGACCGGGAAATAAGGATCGTCAATGTGATTACTGAATTTACCGACGTTTGAGAAAAAACGTGCGCCATATTTTGCCAGCGCTCCAGACGTTCCTGCTCCGACGAATATAATACGTTCGGACGATAATATAATATCAACAGCCTGATCGAGCAGTTTATCGAACTCGTCGTTATTGACGCCTTTAAAGAAACTGATAATTTCGCTGGCACCGAAATTAGCCTGTTGCGGTTCATTCTGCTCTAAATATAATTTGAAGCGCACGCGAAATTCTGAGTAACCTTCACATTTAAGCTTGCGGCAAAAGCGCAGTACGGTGGTAGTGGAAACACCCACGGCATCGGCCAGTTCGCGAATGGTCATGTACATGACTTTGTCACGGTTTTTGATGACATAGTTGTAGACCAGCATCTCAAGATTGTTGAGACTGGCGATGGCAGCGTGGGAGAACATACTCACAATGGCAAAACTCACTCATCAGACTTCATCTACAGGGAATAATAACATGCAGCCAAATGACATCACTTTTTTTCAGCGTTTCCAGGATGACATTCTGGCCGGACGCAAGACCATCACCATTCGTGACGAGTCCGAATCACACTTCAAAGCCGGGGACATTTTACGGGTTGGGCGCTTCGAAGATGACGGTTACTTTTGCACGATTGAGGTTGTTGGCACCTCAACCGTCACGCTGGATACGCTAACGGATAAACATGCCCAGCAGGAAAACATGACGCTTGAAGAACTTAAACATGTGATTGCCGAGATTTACCCGAATCAGACGCAATTTTATGTGATTGATTTTAAATGCCTTTGATTTAAAGAAACATCTGTTAGTTGAAAAATCACTTACAACACAATGATTTTAAATGATTAATATTAATGTGATATTTATTTTAGCTAACAGGTGTTCACTGGAACCATTCTCAGTTACGCTAGAGGCGCAATAACGAAAGTGTTCGTTTCTGGGGAGTAACTTATGGTTCAGAAGCCATTAATCGCGCAGGGATATTCGTTGGCAGAGGAAATAGCCAATAGCATCAGTCACGGTATTGGGCTGGTGTTTGGGATTGTCGGACTGGTGTTATTACTGGTCCAGGCAGTAGATACCAACGCCAGCGCTATGGCCATTACCAGCTATAGCCTGTACGGCGGCAGCATGATCCTGCTGTTTCTCGCCTCAACCTTGTATCACGCGATCCCCCATCAGAGAGCGAAAATCTGGCTGAAAAAATTTGACCACTGTGCGATTTATCTGCTGATTGCCGGGACCTACACGCCATTCCTGCTGGTGGGGCTTGATTCGCCGCTGGCACGTGGACTGATGATTGTTATCTGGAGCCTGGCGCTGATCGGTATTTTATTCAAACTGACCATTGCGCACCGATTTAAGGTTCTGTCGCTGGTAACCTACCTGACAATGGGCTGGCTATCGCTGATTGTGGTGTATCAACTGGCGGTTAAGTTGGCAGCGGGAGGCGTGACGTTGCTGGCTGTTGGCGGTGTGGTGTATTCCCTGGGCGTAATTTTCTACGTCTGTAAGCGTATTCCTTATAACCATGCGATCTGGCACGGCTTTGTGCTGGGCGGCAGCGTTTGCCACTTCCTGGCGATCTATCTCTACGTTGGTCAGGCGTAATCATTGACGCCGGATGGAGGCTAGCGCCTTATCCGGCCTACAAAACAAAAGCCAGCATGCCTGATAGACGCATCGCAATCAGGCATTATTCATTTACTCTTCCAGCGAATACGGCAGCGGTACGATTTGCAGCGTTTTTGCGTCGTCACGAACGCGGAACACGCTGTCGGCCTCCATGTCGTTATTCATCACAACCTGCACCAGTACCTGACCATCGGCCAGTTTTACTGCGGCAAGTACGGTACCGGTACGACGCCAGTTCTCGCCCATTTTTAATTCAAGGTCTTCGCCAGCTTCCGGTACTCGACCGGCGGCACCCGCCAAAGTCCACATGGCGCGTTTATTGGCTCCGCGGAATTTTGCACGAGCAACCATTTCCTGACCGGTGTAGCAGCCTTTTTTAAAGCTGATCCCGCCCAAAGCCTGCAGATTGGTAGCCTGTGGAATAAACTGTGCACTGTTGGCTGTATCAATAACGGGGATACCCGCTTCGATATCCAGCGCCAGCCACTGCTGGCTGTTATTTAACTCTGCTTCGCCACGCAGCTTTTCAACCAAGGTTTCTGCTGTGGTGGCATCAACGATCAGCAGAAAACGTTCAGCAGGGTGTTCGAACCACAATACCGTGGAGGCACCTTCGGTAATGACCTGCTTATCACTGTTCGGTAATTCGTTAAAGAGATTGGCCAGCGCTGCACGTGCCTGGAATCCCGCTACGCCCAGCAGGACACGCTCGTCATCCGGGGCAATCGCCACCTTCGAGAAGACCGCGTATTTTTTCAGCTCGGTGAGCTGCGCATCACGCAGGCTACGGCGCTCAAGCCATGCAAAACCGTCACCCTGTCGGAACAGACGCAGGTTGCTCCACATTTTACCTTTGGCGTCACAATGTGCAGCTAACAGGTGCTGATGCTCGGTCATCTGGCTGACATCCGCCGTGACCTGACCCTGAATATACTTCTCACTGTCGACACCGGTGATGGTGGCGAGCGCCCAGTCATCGAGCGTCATTAGCGTCAGAGGCAAACGCGTTGACGCGAAAGGCTGGCGAGGAGGAAAAGATGTAAAAGCCATAATAATGTCCTGATTTGCTTAACGCAGTGATAATGACTAATGGTAAAAGAGCTATGGCCCATTGCAAGCGGTTTAAACAGGCTATTTGTGCCATATATTGCGCTTTGCGAGGAAACATCAAAAAATGGTGAATCCTTTGGCTTAATAAGGTTTTATTTAGCGAGCGAGCTTCAGTTTACTGATATTCCCGTAAAAGAGCGGGAAAAACACGTTACAATAGCGGGATACTTCGTTTTCGCGAGACAGGGAGAAGAACATGGATATTAACAACAAAGCACGTATTCATTGGGCATGCCGCCGCGGTATGCGCGAGCTGGACATCTCGATCATGCCGTTTTTCGAACATGAATATGACAGCTTAAGTGACGAAGAAAAACGTATCTTTATCCGTCTGCTAGAATGTGATGATCCAGATTTATTTAACTGGTTGATGAATCATGGGAAACCAGCTGATGCTGAGCTGGAGCAGATGGTGCGACTTATCCAGACACGGAATCGGGAACGTGGTCCAGTGGCAATCTGATTTACGCGTATCATGGCGCGCGCAGTGGCTTTCACTGCTAATTCATGGGCTGGTCGCGGTGTTTATTTTATTGATGCCCTGGCCATTGAGCTACACCCCATTATGGCTGGTTTTGCTCTCTCTGGTGGTATTCGATAGCGTTCGCAGTCAGCGTCGAATCAACGCCTGTCAGGGTGAGATTCGGCTGTTGATGGATGGCCGTCTGCGCTGGCAAGGGCAAGAGTGGTCTATCGTTAGCGCCCCCTGGATGGTTAAAACAGGCATGATGCTGCGTTTGCGCTCTGATGCCGGAAAACGTCAACATTTGTGGCTGGCGGCAGACAGTATGGATGATGCAGAGTGGCGGGATTTACGGCGGTTGATGCTGCAAAAGGCGAAGCAGAAGTAGTACTGACGGTAAGGTTGCGACCTTAGCCGTCAGTCGGCAGAAATTCAGGACCAGTGCTCGGCCATTTCGCCAAGAATTTGCTCGCACCAGGCCTGAATGCGTTCATCGCTGAGATCGTACTGGTTCGTTTCATCCAGCGCCAAACCAACAAACAGCTGCCCATCGGCAATGACGGGTTTATCGCTGGTGAATTCGTAGCCTTCGGTGGGCCAGTAGCCGACAAACTTTACACCTTTGGTGATCAGTTTATCGTGCAACATACCCAGCGCATCCAGGAACCATTCACCGTATCCCAACTGATCACCCATACCGTAAAGCGCGACAATCTTTCCTTCCAGGTTGAGGTCGTCCAGTTGCTCCCAGACCGCTTCCCAGTCCTCCTGAATTTCACCGAAATCCCAGGTTGGGATGCCCAAAATGAGCACGTCATACTGCTCCATTAGGGTCGGGGAATCGTCTTTGAGGTTGTGCAGTGTCACCAGTTCGGGACCCAGGATATCGCGGATTTTTTCTGCTGCCATTTCGGTGTAGCAGGTGCTGGAACCGTAAAAAAGACCCATGTTCATGACGTAAACATCTCAATTCTGCTGTAGCGTTGCGGGTAGTGTAACAGAATCGCCGCAATCCCGGCACAATGAGGCATAATGCATCAAAAATGAGAGTGGAATAAGGGGCGCGAGTGGAACAGGATCTGGCGCGCATCGAGCAGTTTCTTGATGCCCTGTGGCTGGAACGAAATCTGGCGGAAAACACATTAAGTGCGTATCGTCGCGATCTGACCATGCTTGTGGAATGGTTACATCACCGCGGCGCTTCGCTTGCGACCGCGCAAAGTGATGATCTGCAAGCCTTGCTGGCTGAGCGGATGGATGGAGGGTATAAAGCCACCAGTTCTGCACGTTTGCTCAGTGCGACGCGACGTTTTTTTCAGCATCTGTACCGCGAAAAATATCGCGAAGATGACCCCAGCGCCTCGCTTGCATCACCTAAACTTCCGCAGCGTCTGCCCAAAGATCTCAGCGAAGCGCAGGTAGAACGACTGCTGCAGGCGCCGCTTATCGATCAACCGCTGGAGCTACGCGACAAAGCCATGTTGGAAGTGTTGTATGCAACGGGTCTGCGCGTGTCTGAACTGGTAGGACTGACGATGAGTGACGTCAGCCTGCGTCAGGGCGTGGTACGGGTGATCGGTAAAGGTAACAAAGAGCGCCTTGTCCCGTTGGGAGAGGAGGCAGTGTACTGGCTGGAAACATACCTGGAGCATGGGCGTCCATGGTTGCTCAACGGCGTATCGATTGATGTGCTGTTTCCTAGTCAGCGGGCGCAACAGATGACCCGTCAGACCTTCTGGCATCGTATCAAACACTATGCTGTGTTGGCGGGAATCGACAGCGAAAAGCTGTCACCGCACGTCCTGCGGCACGCATTTGCCACGCATCTGCTCAACCATGGCGCAGATCTGCGCGTGGTGCAGATGCTACTGGGGCATAGCGATCTCTCGACAACGCAAATTTATACTCATGTCGCAACGGAGCGCTTGCGGCAACTACATCAACAGCATCACCCGCGAGCGTGAGTGCTGACAGGACAGGATAGGATAGGCTATGAAAAAACGTTTTATGATGTTCACCCTGCTGGCGACGGCGTTTTCCGGCATGGTACATGCAGACGACGCTGCAATTCGCCAGTCATTAGCAAAGCTGGGTGTGCAGAGCACCGAGATTCAACCTGCTCCGGTTGTGGGCATGAAAACCGTACTGACCAATAGCGGCGTGCTGTACGTAACTGAAGACGGTAAACATATTATTCAGGGACCGATGTATGACGTGAGCGGCGCAAGTCCGGTGAACGTCACCAACCAACTGCTGATGAAGCATCTGAACGCGCTGGAAAAAGAGATGATCATCTACAAAGCGCCGCAGGAAAAACACGTCATTACTGTTTTCACCGACATCACTTGTGGTTACTGCCACAAGCTGCATGAAGAGATGAAAGATTACAATGCGTTGGGGATCACCGTACGTTATCTGGCCTTCCCACGTCAGGGGCTGGACAGCCAGGCTGAGCAGGACATGAAGTCTATCTGGTGTGCTAAGGACAAAAACAAAGCCTTTGACGACGCGATGACTGGCAAGGGTGTAAAAGCGGCGACCTGTGATGTGGATATCGCTAACCACTATGCGCTGGGCGTACAGTTTGGCGTCAGCGGTACACCGGCGATTGTGCTGAGCAATGGCTATGTCGTACCTGGCTATCAGGGCCCGAAAGAGATGAAAGAATTCCTCGACGCACATGCAAAACAAACCAGCGGTAAATAATTCGCGTGAAACAACAGATACAACTTCGTCGGCGTGAGGCCGACGAGACCGCCGAGCTACCTGCCGACTTGCCGCCACTGCTGCGCCGTTTATACGCCAGCCGTGGTGTACGTAGCGCGCAGGAGCTTGAGCGTAGCGTGAAAGGCATGCTGCCGTGGCAACATTTGAACGGCGTCGAAAAAGCGGTTGAGATCCTCTACAACGCCTTTCGCGAAGGAACCCGAATCATCGTTGTCGGCGATTTTGACGCTGATGGTGCGACCAGCACGGCGCTAAGCATCCTGGCGATGCGCGCGTTGGGCTGCAGTAACGTTGACTACCTGGTGCCAAATCGTTTTGAAGACGGTTATGGTTTAAGCCCGGAAGTCGTTGATCAGGCCCATGCCCGGGGCGCTCAGCTGATTGTCACCGTAGACAACGGCATCTCGTCTCACGCGGGTGTCGAACATGCCAGAACGTTGGGGATCCCGGTCGTTGTGACCGATCACCACCTGCCAGGGGATACGCTGCCGGGCGCAGAGGCAATCATCAACCCTAACCTGCCCGACTGTGAGTTCCCGTCGAAATCGCTGGCAGGCGTTGGTGTAGCCTTCTATCTGATGCTGGCGCTGCGTACTTTCCTGCGTGACAAAGGCTGGTTTGATGAACGGGGCATTGCACCGCCGAACCTGGCGGATTTGCTCGATCTGGTCGCACTTGGCACGGTGGCGGACGTGGTCCCGCTGGATGCCAATAACCGTATTCTGACGTGGCAAGGCTTAAGCCGCATTCGTGCCGGAAAGTGTCGCCCTGGTATTAAAGCGCTGCTGGAGATTTCCAATCGCGACCCCCTAAAGCTGGCAGCCAGTGATTTAGGTTTTGCCCTGGGGCCACGGCTGAATGCGGCGGGCCGTCTGGACGATATGTCCGTTGGTGTGGCGCTGTTGCTGTGCGACAACATTGGCGAAGCGCGTGTGCTGGCCAATGAGCTTGATGCGCTCAACCAGACGCGCAAAGAGATCGAGCAGGGTATGCAGGCCGAAGCACTGACCTTGTGTGAAAAGCTGGAACGCAGTAGTGATACACTACCGGGCGGCCTGGCAATGTATCATCCCGAGTGGCATCAGGGCGTTGTGGGGATTCTGGCATCGCGTATTAAAGAGCGATTCCATCGTCCAGTGATAGCGTTTGCCCCGGCAGGTGACGGTACTCTCAAAGGGTCCGGGCGTTCGATTCAGGGGCTGCACATGCGCGATGCGCTGGAGCGCCTGGACACCCTTTATCCGGGCATGATCCTCAAGTTTGGCGGTCACGCCATGGCGGCGGGTTTATCGCTTGAAGAGGCGCAGTTTGAGCGTTTCCAGCAGCGTTTTGGCGAACTGGTAACCGAGTGGCTGGATCCTGCCTTACTGCAAGGTGAAGTGGTGTCGGATGGCCCACTGAGCGCGGCGGAGATGACCATGGAGATCGCACAAATGCTGCGCGATGCCGGACCGTGGGGGCAAATGTTTCCGGAACCGCTGTTTGACGGGCATTTCCGTTTGCTCCAGCAGCGTCTGGTCGGTGAGCGTCATCTGAAGGTGATGGTCGAGCCCGTGGGCGGTGGGCCGCTGCTGGACGGTATTGCGTTTAATGTCGATACCACCTACTGGCCGGACAACGGCGTGCGCGAAGTTCAACTTGCCTACAAACTGGATATTAACGAGTTTCGCGGCAACCGCAGCTTGCAGATTATAATCGACAATATCTGGCCACTTTAGCGTCACTAATCGCTATAAAAAAGGGCGTGGATTAGTTACAATCCCGCTCTTATCACCGCATTTTGACTAGTCCAATAAAAGAAATCAGACAATGTTTGAAATTAATCCGGTAAATAACCGCATTCAGGACCTCACGGAGCGCTCTGACGTTCTTAGGGGGTATCTTTGACTATGATGCCAAGAAAGAGCGTCTGGAAGAAGTAAACGCCGAGCTGGAACAGCCGGACGTGTGGAACGAACCCGAACGCGCTCAGGCGCTGGGCAAAGAGCGTTCCTCCCTTGAGGCCATCGTTGATACGCTCGATCAGATGAGCCAGGGCCTGGAAGATGTCTCCGGCCTGTTGGAACTGGCTGTAGAAGCCGATGACGAAGAAACCTTTAACGAAGCCGTAGCAGAACTCGATACGCTGGAAGATAAGCTGGCCCAGCTGGAATTCCGTCGTATGTTCTCCGGTGAATATGACAGCGCGGATTGCTATCTCGATATTCAGGCAGGTTCTGGCGGTACGGAAGCGCAGGACTGGGCAAGCATGCTGATGCGCATGTATCTGCGTTGGGCTGAAGCGCGCGGCTTTAAGACTGAAATCATTGAAGAGTCTGAAGGTGAAGTCGCGGGTATTAAATCCGTGACCATCAGAATTGCTGGTGAATATGCTTACGGTTGGCTGCGTACTGAAACCGGCGTACACCGCCTGGTACGTAAGAGTCCGTTCGACTCCGGCGGACGTCGCCATACGTCGTTCAGTTCGGCGTTTGTTTATCCGGAAGTTGACGATGATATTGATATCGATATCAACCCGGCGGACCTGCGCATCGACGTTTACCGTGCCTCCGGTGCAGGCGGTCAGCACGTTAACCGTACGGAATCTGCGGTGCGTATTACCCACATCCCGACCGGGATTGTGACGCAGTGTCAGAACGACCGTTCCCAGCACAAGAACAAAGACCAGGCCATGAAGCAGATGAAAGCGAAGCTTTATGAACTGGAAATGCAGAAGAAGAATGCCGAGAAACAGGCGATGGAAGACACCAAGTCAGATATCGGCTGGGGTAGCCAGATTCGTTCTTATGTCCTTGATGACTCCCGCATCAAAGATCTGCGTACCGGGGTTGAAACCCGTAACACGCAGGCGGTGCTGGATGGCAGCCTGGATCAATTTATCGAAGCAAGTTTGAAAGCAGGGTTATGAGGAACCAACATGTCTGAACAACACGTACAGGGCGCTGACGCGGTAGCCGACCTTAACAATGAACTGAAAACGCGCCGTGAGAAGCTGGCGAGCCTGCGTGAGCAGGGGATCCCGTTCCCGAACGATTTCCGTCGCGATCATACCTCAGACCAACTGCATGCTGACTTCGACGCGAAAGAAAACGAAGAGCTGGAAGCGCTGAACATTGAGGTATCCGTTGCTGGCCGTATGATGACCCGTCGTATTATGGGTAAAGCATCATTCGTTACGCTGCAGGACGTTGGCGGCCGTATTCAGCTGTACGTTGCTCGCGATGACCTGCCGGAAGGCGTCTACAACGAGCAGTTCAAAAAATGGGATCTGGGCGATATCCTCGGCGCGAAAGGTAAGTTGTTCAAGACCAAGACCGGTGAGCTGTCTATCCACTGCACCGAACTGCGTCTGCTGACCAAAGCGCTGCGCCCGCTGCCGGACAAATTCCACGGTCTGCAGGATCAGGAAGCACGCTATCGTCAACGTTACCTGGATCTCATCTCTAACGATGAATCCCGCAATACCTTTAAAGTGCGTTCACAGATTATGGCTGGCATCCGTCAGTTCATGGTTGCTCGCGGCTTTATGGAAGTCGAAACCCCGATGATGCAGGTGATCCCAGGCGGTGCGGCAGCGCGTCCGTTTATCACCCATCATAACGCGCTGGATCTGGACATGTACCTGCGTATCGCGCCGGAACTTTACCTCAAGCGTCTGGTGGTTGGCGGCTTCGAACGCGTATTCGAAATTAACCGTAACTTCCGTAACGAAGGCATCTCTGTTCGCCATAACCCAGAGTTCACCATGATGGAACTCTACATGGCTTATGCGGACTACAAAGATCTCATCGAACTGACTGAATCTCTGTTCCGTACGTTGGCGCAGAACGTTCTGGGAACGACTGAAGTGCCTTACGGTGAAGAAGTCTTCGACTTCGGTAAGCCGTTTGAAAAACTGACCATGCGCGAAGCGATTCAGAAATACCGTCCGGAAACCAACATGGCCGATCTGGATAACTTCGACTCTGCAAAAGCGATTGCTGAATCTATCGGCATCAAAGTTGAGAAGAGCTGGGGTCTGGGCCGTATTGTGACCGAGATCTTTGAAGAAGTTGCAGAAGCGCACCTGATTCAACCAACCTTCATTACCGAGTATCCGGCAGAAGTTTCTCCGCTGGCGCGTCGTAATGACGAAAACCCGGAAATCACCGATCGCTTCGAATTCTTCATCGGCGGACGTGAGATCGGTAACGGCTTCAGCGAGCTGAACGATGCCGAAGATCAGGCGCAGCGTTTCCAGGATCAGGTTAACGCCAAAGATGCGGGTGATGACGAAGCGATGTTCTACGACGAAGACTACGTTACCGCTCTGGAACACGGTCTGCCGCCGACTGCGGGTCTGGGCATTGGTATCGACCGTATGGTTATGCTGTTCACCAACAGCCACACCATCCGTGACGTGATCCTGTTCCCGGCGATGCGCCCGGTTAAGTAAGATGTGAAATGCCGGATGGCGGCTGACGCCTTATCCGGCCTACGATTCGTAATGTAGGCCAGATAAACGTAGCGCCATCAGGCAATAATTTGTTGGCAGTAATTCTGCAACAGCGCACGCGCTTCTTTGTTTGCAACCTGCATTACCATCCACGGGCTGAAAGCCCACGGCGTCGCGTCAATCCCGCTTAAGACATCCTCAAGATTGCTCCACTGGCAATCCATCACTTCATCTGGGTTTAGCTGTAGCTCACTGACGATATGTGCGGCATAAACCGGACATACTTCGTTTTCAACTATCCCACTCGGGTCTGTGGCGCGATAACGAAAATCAGCGTATACGGGGGTGAGCAAGTTGATATCTGCACCCAGTTCGAAGCGAGCCCGGCGGACAATAGCGGCTTCGTTGGTTTCGCCCAACTGCGGGTGACCGCAGACAGAGTTGGTCCAGACACCTGGCCAGGCTTTTTTGTGCAGCGAGCGGCGGGTGACCAGCAGTTGGCCCTGCTCGTTAAATATCCAGCACGAGAAAGCGGAGTGCAGGGGGGTTGTGGCGGTATGCGCCGCATACTTTTCCAGCGTTCCGCAGGGTTGGTCCTGCTCATTCAATAAAATGACATGTTCCTGTCGCATAGCGTCCACCATCAATCTTAAGCACTCACATTATATGCTTAATTAAGTCAGAGTGATTAACAGAGGGTGTGAAATGCCAGAGCCGCCGGTTCGTTGCGCGATATGATTTGGCATCCGGTTTCTGGCTGCTATGATAAAGCGTCTGAAAATGTTGCGAGGTATTGTTTTGAGTGCAGGACGCCTGAAGAAAAATGGCCTGGGTATCGTGATGCTGCTGTGTGTCGGTCTGCTGTTAGCGGGCTGTTCCGGGAGCAAGTCGTCTGATACAGGAAGTTATTCCGGCTCCGTGTATACCGTGAAGCGGGGAGATACGCTATACCGTATTTCGCGCGCCACCGGTACCAGCGTGAAAGAGATCGCTCGCCTGAATAATATTTCACCGCCCTATACCATTGAAGTGGGGCAAAAGCTGAAGGTCAGCGGCGGCGCGAAAACCAGTTCTGGATCTGGCAAAACAACCAAGAAATCCTCAACCAAAACGGCGGCGGTCAGACCATCTTCTTCTGTGCCGCAGTCGTCCTGGCCACCAGTAGGGCAACGTTGCTGGCAGTGGCCTGCCAGCGGTAAGGTGATCCTGCCTTATTCTACGGCGGACGGCGGCAATAAGGGCATCGATATCTCGGCTGCGCGCGGTACGCCGATTTATGCGGCCGGAGCAGGGAAGGTGGTTTATGTCGGTAATCAGCTGCGGGGCTACGGTAATCTCATCATGATTAAGCACAGTGAGGACTACATCACTGCGTATGCGCATAATGACACCATGCTGGTGAACAACGGTCAAAACGTGAAGGCCGGGCAGAAGATAGCGACGATGGGCAGCTCGGATGCGACGACGGTGCGCCTGCATTTCCAAATCCGCTACCGGGCAACGGCTATCGATCCACTGCGTTATTTACCGCCGCAGGGGAGTAAGCCAAAATGCTGACGGTGAATTAATCGCCAGTCAGTCGGTTAGTCCCTTGCCAAGAAGAGCGTAAGGTTTATAATCCCTTACGCACTTCAATGCGGGCGTAGTTCAATGGTAGAACGAGAGCTTCCCAAGCTCTATACGAGGGTTCGATTCCCTTCGCCCGCTCCAAAACTCTCTCCTGTAGTTATTCTTTATAAATGTTAAATAGCGACACCGAAATCCGGTGGCAGTGTGCTGTTACCTTCACCCAGATTACGTTGTAGCAATACCGTGTCGAGCCATAGTCCATGTTTGAAGCCGATGTTTTTCAGTGTGCCGATTTCCGTAAATCCGGCCTGCTGATGGACTTTTAACGATCCCTGATTATTGCTGTCGCCGACGATGGCAATCAGTTGCCGATAGCCCTGTGCTTCAGCCCAGCCGATCACATGACGCAGTAAAGCTTTTCCTACACCCTGACGCTGAGCCGTTGGAGCAATATAAATCGAATCCTCAAGGGTATAGCGGTAGGCATAACGCTCGCGATAGCGGGTGAGGTAGCAATACCCGATGACCTTACCTTCCTGTAGCGCGACGACCCACGGCAGCCCGAGGCTGCGGATTTTTTCCAGACGAGCAAACATCTGGTGAGCATCCGGCGGGTCGGTTTCAAAGCTGCCGGTACCGTGAAGAACATGATGTGCATAAATATCGCGTATGGCGGGGATGTGCTTTTCTTCTGCGTTAACGATTTTCATTGACCGGCTCCCATTGGCGTCTTTGCCCAGATTACCTGAAAGACTGAGGGGAAGGTAAGTGCAAAAAATTATGCTTCGAACAGTTGCTTGCAATGCTAATAGGCTTTCATATTGTAAGGGGAAATAATTGATTGTGGTTGATGTTGTCAATAATACGCAAGGTTGGTAAATACATTAACGCGCAGAGTAATACACAATTATTCGTGCACGTCTTCGAGCGTGTATCCAAATACCAATTATGGTAGGTTTCGAAAAATGATGAAGAAAGTTATTTAATTTCAATGTGTTGTTTCTGTATCTAATTCTTCTTGCGCCTGTACCCTTATTTTCATTTCATTGGCCCTGTTTGAGCCCTAAAAATTAAGTTATATTTTGTTGTTAGCAGAGAGCCTATTATCAGATTTTTCTCTATTCACCTCTCAAAATAGTTACCATGCAAACAGTTGCGCGGTGTAGCTATGCTAACCAGCAATAGTAAGCATCGTCACATTATGTCACCGGGCAAACTTTGTTTAAATCCAGAATTCAATCCCAAGAGTATTAGGATTATTTAGTCTAAAATACTTTTTTGACTAAGACTTTTCTTATTACGTAGCCATGAACTACATGGAGTGATAAAATTCCCGAGTTTATGCCTCCTGCTCAACGATTAGAGGACGCAGTGCGGGTCGTCAATAAGACGAAAGAATTAATTGCTTTATAACCCTATTACGAAATAAGCGGCAGTGCATCTTACATGGTCGGCAATCGTCAGGGATTGACCTTAACTTATTGAAAACGCTTATTTTTACTCTGATGTAAGATATAAGGGCAGATATGTTCAGTATGCGTCGACATGCCAACTTCATTAAACGTTTTAAGTCCGTAAGCTGTTTATTTACGGCCAGCATTCTTTTCCCTATGCAAATCTCTGCTGCGGTATCAGATTATGATGCTTTGGTTATTGAAGCGCGGGGGGGGAATAGTGCGCCGCTATTGCGCTACCTTGAGGATCAGGGAAAGAAAAGTGCGCTAACGCCAAACCAGGTTGCCGACTGGCTGCAAGTTTCCAGTTGGGTTGAGAACAACGATAAAACAACAATTGAAATCTGGCAGCGGTATCGTGGGCAGATGGATGTACCTGCACGGGGAAAAGTCGCCGCAGCGCGTGCGTATCGTAACCAGAAAAACTGGAATGATTCATTGGCGGTGTGGGAACGCGTTTTACAGCAAGAACCTGATAACGTTGATGTACGCACCGGCTGGATAATGACGCTGGCAGATGCGCGCTACAATCAGCAAGCCCTTACCGAAGCGAATAAATGGGCTCAGGCGCATCCGGGCGCAGATTCCGACGCATTGCTTGCCTATGTATATCATTCTCAGGGGAAAAATTGGGACGCGCTGTTGGTTGCCAGCCAGGCGGATGACGTCGATCCTGGCAACAAAAATGCAAAATCCACGCTGTTGTCTGCGCTGTCAGCGAACCGTGTTTCCGGACCAGCCTTAAATATGGCGGAAGTCGTACCCACGGCAGATCCTGTGAAGCGTCGCCTTGAGCTTGATGCGGCGGCTGAAATGGTCCGATCCTCTTATACGTCCGCACGTAATGAAGAAGAACGTTTTATCGTAGCAGATAAAGCGCTGGCCCGTTATGACCAGTTGTTGGCGGCCTGGAAAGATGAGCCGTCTGCGCAGAATGATGTCCGCCGGGCGAGAATAGACCGTATGGGTGCCCTGTTGGTACGTAAACGTACTGCCGAAGTGATCGAGGAATATGAGTCCCTTTCCGCAAGCGGCGAAGTACCAAACTACGCAAAACGTTGGGTGGCATCAGCATGGTTAAGCGAGCGTCAGCCGGAAAAAACCGAAGCGATGTTGGCGAGCATCTACTACCCGAATGGGCCTATTCCGGTGACGCCGCTCAGTCCAGAGGATCAACAAGATCTGTTCTATGCACACATTGATAATGAAAACTTCGATGCTGCCAAAAAACAAGTCGATGATTTGATCAAAGAGAGTCCGTATCTGCGGCGTATCTATGGCTCGCCAACGCCGCAGCCTAACGATAACTGGCTGCTCGGACAGTCGCTGCTGACGCAATATCATATCGCTGCCAATGAACTGCCAGAGGCAGAAAAGCTCGCAGAGCATCTGGCACGAACAGGCTCCGGTAACCAGGGACTGCGCATTTCCTATGCCTCTGTGCTTGAAGCGCGTGGATTGCCGCATGCGGCGGAGAAAGAGCTTAAGCTGGCGGAAGTGATTGAGCCAAGCAACCTGGAGCTGGAGCGTCAGCAGGCTTACGTTGCGCTGGATCTCCAGGAATGGAAGCAGGCCGATGAACTGACGGATGACGTTATTGCCCGTAGCCCGGATGATGAAGCGACGCTGCGCCTCGCGCGTATTCGTGATGTCCACAAAATGTCGGAAGTGCGCATTAGTGGCACGCAGGGGATCTCGTCCGATAGCCCGGTCAGCGGTAAGAATGACTTCAACATCAACACGGCTATTTACAGTCCGCCGATTAATGACAACTGGCGACTGTTTACTGGATTCAACTTCGCTACCGGTGAATTTGAGGAAGGGAAGGGCATCAGCCGCGATCTGGCGGCGGGTGCAGAATGGACTTCCCGTGATTACTGGGCGGAAATGGAAGTGTCTGGCCGAAATTATGGCGATGGTCAGAAGATTGGGGGGCGTCTATCCGGCTGGCATGACTTCAATGACAACTGGCGCGTAGGCGGTTCGGCCGAGCGCTTGTCGCGTAATACGCCATTGCGCGCGCTGCGTAGCGGTGTGTATGCCAACGGCGGCGATATGTTCGTTCGCTGGTATCAAAACGAACGACGTGAATATCAACTGTCGTTTGCTGCATCACATTTCTCAGACGGTAACGATCGCATCGAATACGGACTCAGCGGAAAAGAGCGCATCTGGACCACGCCTCGCTTCACGCTGGACTTTACGCCGGGCATTGGCGGGAGCACCAACACCAAAGAGAATGTGCCGTATTACAACCCAAAGAGTGATTTTTCGGTTGTCCCTGGCCTGAGCGCTGAGCAGGTTCTTTACCGCCACTATGATACCGTCTGGACGCAGCAAGGTCTGGCAGGCGTAGGTGGCTACTGGCAGCAAGGTGAAGATGCAGGCGCTATCGTCCAGGTAGGATACGGACAACGGCTTAAATGGAACAACGTCGTAGATGGCGGGGTGATGCTGATTTGGGATAAACGCCCCTATGACGGTAAACGTGAGCGGAATATCTCCCTCGCTTTCGATTTAAATGTCAGGTTTTAAGGATTGTTCATGCTGAAAAGATCCCTGTGGCTTAGCGCATTAATCGCTGGCTGGTTGATGATTACCGCGTGCAGCAGCGCGCACAATACAACGCCTCGCTATGTTCCTCCTGGGGAGAGAACACCGCTGACGGCGGATCATCAGTGGCCGAAAAATAGTTTCCTGGTACTGGGTTATCACGATGTTGAAGATGGTGCTGCCGACCAGCGTTACCTCTCTGTGCGTACCAGCGCGTTGAGCGACCAAATGGCCTGGCTGCGTGATAATGGCTATCAGCCGATCAGCGTGCAGCAAATTCTGGATGCCCATGACGGTAAAATTGTACTGCCGGAAAAAGCGGTATTACTCACCTTTGATGACGGGTATAGCAGTTTTTATACCCGCGTCTGGCCATTGCTGAAAGCCTACAACTGGCCTGCTCTCTGGGCGCCAGTAGGCAGTTGGGTTGATGCGCCAGCCAACAAAAAAGTCGATTTTGGCGGCTTAATGACAGCGCGAGATAAATTCGCCACCTGGAAAATGGTCGAAGAAATGGGGAAATCGCCGTTGGTGGAAGTCGGTGCGCACACCTGGAACTCGCACTTTGGCGCTGAGGCCAATCCGCAGGGGAGTAAAGAGCCAGCTGTAGCGAACCGCCTGTATGATAAGAAAACCGGCACTTACGAAACGGACGAACAGTACACGCGACGTATAAACACGGATATTTCTCTGATCACTAACAAGATCAAATCGGTGACAGGGAAATCGCCGCGCGCGTGGGTATGGCCGTACGGCGCAGCCAACGGCACGACGTTAAACCTGGCCAAAGAGCATGGCTATAAGATGGCCTTTACGCTTAATGAAGGGTTGGCGAATGCCGCGTTTCTCGATGATATTCCGCGCGTGCTGATCTCTGATAACCCATCCCTTAAGCACTTTGCCAGTCAGGTCGCTCAGGTCCGTGAGCCACAGACGATGCGCGTGATGCATGTCGATCTGGATTACGTATATGACAAGGACCCTGCTCAGCAGAAGCGAAATATCGATAAGCTGATCCAGCGCGTTTATGACATGCGTATTTCTCATGTCTTCCTGCAGGCGTACGCCGATCCGCAAGGCGACGGGAATATTCGTGAGGTCTATTTCCCCAACCGCTGGCTGCCGATGCGTGCCGATCTCTTTAACTATATCTCCTGGCAATTACAAACGCGGGCAGGGGTGACGGTATATGCCTGGATGCCGGTTCTGGCTTTCGATCTCGACGCGTCTATTCCACGCGTAACCGCATGGGATCCGAAAACGGGACGTACTGCTATCAATCACGAGAACTATGTCCGCCTTTCACCCTGGAGCAGCGAAGCGCGTCAGCGCATCACTGAAATCTATGAAGACCTGGCGAAACACGCCAGCTTCAAAGGTATTTTGTTTCATGACGATGCTTTCCTGACGGACTTTGAAGATGCGTCACCGGAGGCGTTAGCCGCCTACCGTGCCGCAGGGCTTCCGGGCAGTATCGAGCAAATACGTAATAATCCTCAGGCGTTCGAGCGCTGGACGCGCCTGAAAAGTAAGATGCTGATCGACTTCACCAAACAGCTGACCCAGTCTGTGCGTAATATTCGCGGTCCACAGGTGCAAACTGCGCGCAATATTTACGCCATGCCGGTACTGGAGCCTGAAAGTGAAGCCTGGTTTGCACAAAACCTGAATGATTTCCTCAATACCTATGACTGGACGGCGCCGATGGCGATGCCATTCATGGAACAGATCCCGGCCAATGATGCCAACGCATGGCTTGACCGACTGGTGAATGCCGTTGCACAAAACCCTGGGGCGCTGGATAAAACCGTGTTTGAACTGCAGGCACGAGACTGGCGTAAATCCGGGGATCAGGCTGAAATCAGCGGAAAACAAATAGCCGAATGGATGCGCCAGCTGAAATTAAGCGGTGCAGGTAACTACGGCTATTACCCGGATGATTTCATCAGCGACAAACCTGAGATGTCAGAGATTCGCTCGACGTTCTCCTCATACTGGTATCCGCAAAAATGACCGATCGCATTATTGCTTTCCTGATACTTTGCCTGATGTTCAGCCTGCCGTTTGGCGTGGCTGTCATCTTTACAGGTGAAGTGATGTTGAACTTCGTCTTCTTCTGGCCTTTGTTCATGTCTGCTTTGTGGATAAGCGGCGGAGTCTATTTCTGGTTTTACCGTGAACGTCACTGGAAATGGGGAGATGACACGCCACCACCGACCCTGCCGGGGAATCCACTGGTTTCCATTCTGATCCCCTGTTTTAACGAAGGGATCAACGCGCGTGAAACCATTGAGGCCGCACTGGCACAGCGATATAAGAATATCGAAGTGATTGCCATCAACGATGGTTCAACGGATGACACTCACGACGTGCTGGAACAACTGGCAGTGGAATACCCCAGCCTGCGGGTGATTCATCTGGCTGAAAACCAGGGCAAAGCGCTGGCGCTCAAGACCGGTGCGGCCGCGGCGCGCAGCGATTACCTGGTGTGCATTGATGGCGATGCGTTACTGGATCGTGATGCCGTTGCCTATATTGTGGCTCCACTGATCCAGTTCCCGCGCGTTGGTGCGGTGACGGGGAATCCGCGTATTCGAACCCGCTCTACGTTAATCGGCCGTGTGCAGGTCGGTGAGTTCTCTTCCATTATCGGCTTAATTAAGCGTACTCAACGAGTCTATGGGCAGATCTTTACCGTTTCAGGCGTAGTTGCGGCGTTTCGTCGTCGCGCGCTGGCCGAGGTCGGTTACTGGAGCCCGGACATGATCACTGAAGATATCGATATCAGTTGGAAGCTGCAATTGCGCCACTGGTCGGTATTCTTTGAGCCGCGCGCACTGTGTTGGATCCTGATGCCTGAAACGTTAAAAGGGTTGTGGAAGCAGCGTTTGCGCTGGGCGCAGGGTGGTGCAGAGGTGTTTATCGTTAACATGCGTCGTCTGTGGTCGTGGGAGTTCCGTCGCATGTGGCCGCTGTTTCTTGAGTTTTGTTTTTCTACCGCCTGGTCGTTTGCCTATGCGATCAGTATCGTGCTGTTCCTGTTAGGGCTGATGATCCCGATGCCGGACTCGCTGTATGTGCAGCATCTGTTCCCGCCAGCCTTTACCGGACTTATCCTCGGCGTGGTGTGCTTGCTGCAGTTTGCGGTGAGCCTGATGATTGAACGACGTTATGAAAAAGGCATTGGCGCCTCGTTGTTCTGGATTATCTGGTTCCCGGTGGTGTACTGGATGCTAAGCCTGTTCACCACACTGGTCGCGTTCCCGAAAGTGATGCTCAAACGCAAACGCGGCAGAGCGCGTTGGGTGAGTCCTGACCGTGGAATTGGGAGGATCGAATCGTGAATCAGCCACTGATCTTTACGGAGCGGCGTCTGCTGCCTCGCATTATCGATGTGTTGTTGACGCTCATCGCCTGGGTTGGTTTCTTATACCTGATCTATAAAGGGTTGATCACGGCCCTGGCGCATTCACCGTATATGGGGGTGCGACCCTTTTTCACCACGCTGGATACGGTCACGTTTTATATCCTTGTCGCCCTGGTCAACGGCCTGGTGCTGATTGGCTGGGCTAAGTACAACCAGTTTCGTTTTCGGGTGGAACGCCGCAGTCGCAGACCCGGGCTGGAAGACCATGAGCTGGCAGAAAGTTTGCGTATTACCCGGGAGCTGGTTACGGAACTGAACAAGGCGAGGGTGCTGACGGTCCACCATCATGAGAATGGCGAAATCAGTCATATCGATGTGGATAGGGATATTGCCGATAACCGCCTCCCGCCGCCAACGCCTGCGATGCTGGAGTATTTGCCACCAGAGCAGCAGCCGTTGTTGCAGAAAAGGCCCGAGTGATATTTCTGCTTTCAGCAGCTTCCTTCAGCCTCGCATAGGTCTATGATTAGACCCAGACAATAAAAAAATGTGAGGCAATGTCGTGGATAAGGAACTACTGGATGCAGGTTACCGGGCCTATACCGGCGAGAAGATTGACGTCTATTTCAACACGGCGATATGTCAGCATTCGGGCAATTGCGTGCGGGGAAGCGCGAAACTGTTTAACCTGAAACGTAAACCGTGGATCATTCCGGATGAAGTGGATGTCGAGACGGTCATCAAGGTCATCGATACCTGTCCGAGCGGTGCGCTGAAATATCGCCAGAAATGAGTGAGGGGACCATGGAAATTCTTGCAGGCCACAACAAGTTTTATGTCAATGATGCTGAGGGCAACCAGGTTGCCGAGATTGTATTTGTGCCGACGGGCGAGCATCTGAGCATCATTGAACATACCGATGTCGACCCCAGCCTGAAAGGTCAGGGCGTCGGCAAACAGCTGGTGGCGAAAGTGGTAGAGAAGATGCGCGCTGAAAACCGCAAAGTTATTCCGCTGTGCCCGTTTGCCAAACATGAATTTGATAAAACCCGCGAGTACGACGATATCCGCGCCTGATCATCTTATGTGTACCGGAAGGTATAACAGCCATCCGGTTCATCACTCCCGATGCAGCAGATCCTGATAAATCCCCGTCAGTATCCCTTGTGGCCCAAACTCTTTTTTAATCCACTGAGTTACACGACCGGTTGCCGAATGCTGGGTGGCCAACAGCATTCGTGAATCCTGACGCGGGTTGTGGATCTGCCGCGTCACCAGCAACGACTTTTCCATCGCCTCGCGCACCATGTAGTCCGGCAGAAAACCGATGCCTTCACCCAGGATCTGGCACTGGCACTTGGTATTAAAATCGGGAACCAGAATCGACTCCTGTCCGTGTAACAGCCAGCCGACCTTCTTGTTGATGGTGTGTGCGGTGTCTTCCACCATGATGTTCGGGTACAGGCGTAACTGGCTCTCAGAAATGGGTTCCGGCATAAAGGCGAGGGGATGATCCGGGGCAATCGCAAACGACCAACGGATCGCGCCGATCTCGGTGTAATCAATTCCGCCGCCATCCAGTAACGTATCGGGCGCGCCAATGGCGATATTAGCCAGGTTGTTGATGATCGAATCCCAGACGCCGTTATACACCTCGGTGGTGACGGTTATCTGGCAGGTTGGAAACTGTTTCTTGAGTACCTGCAGCAGCCGCGCTGTATGTTGAGGGGTATACAACAGCTGGTTAATGCAGATGCGTACCCGGGCTTCAATGCCCTGAGCGATGGTATCAATGCTGCGCTTGATGGCGTGGAAATCGTTGAGCAGGTCGGTCGCCTTGCGAAACAGGTAGCGCCCGGACTCGGTCAGTTCAATGCTGCGAGTACTGCGGGTAAACAGCACCACGTCGAGACCCATTTCCATGCGCTTAATGGTGTAACTAATTGCAGATGTGGTTAAGCCAAGCTCTTCAGCCGCCTTGCTAAAGCTGCTGTAGCGGGCTGCCATCGTAAACGCCAGCAGGTTTTCCTCGGTAAATATTGAATTCATCTTTCTCCCCTCCGGCGACAATGCGCATCCGCAACACGATGATTGTTGAATGTATTTGTAATCCTTATACAGAGCAATCAGTTTTGAACAAAATTTAACACTAGTTTTACATTTGATTTGAAGGCAATCACACTTCTGTATTTTAATTGCAGGCCGCTATCCGTGCAGCATACCGCCTGATTCACCGGACTACTGATTAGTGGCTAAAAGGGTCCCAGCCATAAGGGAAAGATTGCACTACAGCACGTTTTGTTCTCATTGTTAAAATTGATTCAATAATCGATGCGCTTACGATGAATGAAATTTAAGCGGATGTTATTCTCTGCACTCTGTTGCTATTCTCAGGTTATCGGATATTTAAAAAGTCTAAAAAACTGCAGGAGAGCGATTATGTCAGAGAAAGAACTCATTACTGAATTTCTGCTGGCGGCAGAACAGGGCAATGCCGATGGATTAAAATCCTGTCTGGCAAAAAATGTGGATATTAATGCCACTAACCGCCAGGGGCGTACTGCCATTATTATAGCCAGCCTGAATAAACATTATGACTGTGTTTCTTTATTGATTGCTGAGGGTGCCGATATTAATAAACAAGATCAAACTTGTTTTAACCCCTTCCTGATTAGCTGCCTGACGAATGATTTAACGCTGTTGCGTACGGTATTACCGGCTAACCCTGACCTTAATTGTCTGAGCCGTTTTGGCGGTGTCGGTATTACGCCAGCCAGCGAAAAAGGCCATGTTGAGATCGTGCGTGAGCTGCTGCTGCGTACCGATATCAATGTCAACCATACTAATTTTGTTGGCTGGACGCCGCTCCTGGAAGCCATCGTACTTAATGACGGTGGCGCGAAGCAGCAGGAGATCGTTAAGCTGCTGCTCGACCATGGCGCAAATCCGCACATGACGGATAAATACGGTAAAACCCCGCTGGAACTGGCGCGAGAGAAAGGGTACCACGAAATTGCCGAGCTGCTGATTGCGGCCGGAGCCTGACACAGGAGCGCCATTATCGCTACGCCATCACGGCGATGCGTACGGGCGCTAACCGCAGACAGCGCGTTTCTCACTTTCCGGGGAACGGGGCGGGTTGAACAGGTTTTTTCCCACGCGGTAAACCTGTTGATACCTGAACAGCAGCGGTTGCTGACGTTACTGAGTGAAGATTGTGATAACGCACCTAACAGCTGTCGGCTGGCGCTGACGCATTGTGAAGACCTGTTTCATCCCGGTGAGCTGGTCAATTTTAGCGGGTCGGGAATAGTTGTTGGCAATGATAAATGGATAGAAACCGCCGGTTGCCTGCTGTGGCGAATACCACGGTGGACATCTGATGCAGCAAGTCTTGCCGCAGTCGGCTGGCAGCATTGGGAAGAGGTTATCCGCCAACAGCTAAGAAGCGACGACACATTATTTCTGTATCAGGGTGACAATCCGTTTTTTCAGGAAATCACCCGTCAATTACACAACCGCCGACAAACATTACTGACGGCGTTGCGTACAGGAGAAAATATCTCTACAGCGGTCAGCCATTTAATTGGTTTGGGGATTGGTCTGACGCCCTCATCGGATGATTATTTAGTGGGCCTAAGCACTATTCTATTTATTCCTGGACATCCGCTGAGGAAATATCGTGAAGATTTTTTAGCAGCTTTACAATATGCCGGAAATAATACGACGCTACTCAGCAAAATAACGTTAGAGGAAGCTTTTCATCAGCGTTATCGGGAAAGTGTTGGACGGCTGCTGAACCAATTTATTACTGAGCAACAACCCGTTTCTACGCAATATATTACTGACATTAAAAATATTGGCTCAAGTTCTGGCTGCGACATGCTGTATGGCATGGCGGATGCCTGCGCCCTGAGCCACAGGTCCGGAGGGAATTATGTCGATCAGGATAGTTGTTAAAAAGAACACGTATTTTGATTCTGTCTCACTGATGTCTATCTCCACGCGCGCAAATAAGCTCGATGGTGTTGAGCAGGCGTTCGTAGCTATGGCGACAGAAATGAATAAGGGCGTACTGAAGAATCTCGGCCTGCTCACGCCTGAGCTGGAAGAGGCGAAGAGTGGCGATCTGATGATTGTCATTAAAGGCGCGAGCGACGAAGCAAACGCGCAAACGCTGGTGGCGATTGACGATCTGTTTACGCATAAAGAGCAGGGTGGCCAGCACGAAGCGCGCTATGCCACGCTCGCCAGCGCGAAGAAGCACGTTCCCGACAGCAACCTGGCGGTGATCTCGGTCAACGGCCTGTTTGCCGCGCGTGAAGCGCGTCAGGCGCTGCAAAATAACCTCAACGTGATGTTGTTCTCTGACAACGTCTCTCTTGAAGACGAGCTGACGCTTAAGCAACTGGCGCACGAAAAAGGGCTGTTGATGATGGGGCCAGACTGCGGAACCGCCATCATTAACGGCGCGGCGCTGTGTTTTGGCAACACAGTGCGTCGCGGCAACATCGGAATTATTGGTGCGTCCGGTACCGGTAGCCAGGAGCTGAGCGTACGCATTCACGAGTTTGGCGGCGGAATTTCCCAACTGATTGGCACCGGTGGACGCGATCTGAGTGAGAAGATTGGCGGCCTGATGATGCTTGACGCGATTGGCATGCTGGAGGCCGATCCGCAAACTGAGATCATCGCGCTTATCTCCAAACCTCCTGCGCCAGCGGTGGCGCGCAAGGTGCTGGAACGTGCGCGCGCCTGTCATAAGCCCGTGGTGGTGTGTTTCCTCGGACGTGAAGCCGCGCCTGCGGATGAAAAAGGCCTGCAGTTTGCCCGCGGTACTAAAGAGGCGGCGTTGAAAGCGGTACTACTTACCGGCGTGAAAAAAGAGAGCCTGGATCTGCATCCGCTCAACTGGCCGCTGATTGAAGAGGTTCGCGCCCGTCTGACCCCGCAACAAAAGTACATCCGTGGCTTGTTCTGCGGTGGCACGTTGTGCGATGAGGCGATGTTTGCTGCCATGGAAAAACATGCCGAAGTTTACAGCAACATTCATCCGGACCCGGCGTTCCGCCTGCAAGATCTCAACCGCAGCGTGGCGCATACCTTCCTCGATTTCGGTGATGACGATTTTACCAACGGTAAACCGCACCCGATGATCGATCCCACCAACCGCATTAGTCGTCTGTTGCAGGAAGCGCGCGATCCTGAAGTCGGCGTGATCGTGATGGACTTCGTCCTTGGTTTTGGATCGCATGAAGATCCGGTTGGCGTGATGCTCGACGCGATCGTTGAAGCCAAAGCGATCGCCGACGCAGACGGTCGTCCGCTTGAGATCCTCGGCTATGTGCTGGGGACCGATCTTGATACGCCGTCGCTGGAAAAACAATGTCAGATGCTGACTGATGCGGGCGTTATCTGGGCGAGCAGTAGCACCAACACCGGATTGCTGGCGCGTGAATTTATCTGTAAAGGGGAGGAAGCCTGATGAGCCAGACACTGTTTAACCAGCCGCTGAATGTGATTAATGTCGGTATCGCGATGTTCAGCGATGACCTGAAAAAGCAGAACGTTCCCGTGACCCAACTCGACTGGACGCCGCCGGGCCAGGGCAACATGCAGGTGGTTGCTGCACTGGACGAGATTGCCGATTCGCCGCTAGCAGACAAAATCGCTGCCGCTAACCAGCAGGCGCTGGAACGTATTATCCAGTCGCATCCGGTGCTGATTGGCTATGACCAGGCAATCAATGTCGTGCCGGGGATGACCCGCAACACCATCCTGCACGCCGGGCCGCCAATCCGCTGGGAAAAAATGTGCGGTGCAATGAAGGGCGCGGTAACCGGGGCGCTGGTGTTTGAAGGACTGGCGAAAGATCTGGATGAAGCTGCCGAACTGGCCGCCTCGGGTGAAATTATCTTCTCACCATGTCACGAGCATGACTGCGTTGGCTCGATGGCGGGTGTGACGTCAGCGTCGATGTTTATGCACATCGTTGAGAACAAAACCTACGGCAACCGCGCATATACCAATATGAGCGAGCAGATGGCGAAGATCCTGCGTATGGGCGCGAACGATCAGAGCGTTATTGATCGTCTGAACTGGATGCGTGATGTGCTGGGACCGATGCTGCGCGACGCCATGAAGCTGGCGGGAGAAATAGACTTGCGCCTGATGCTGGCGCAGGCGCTGCACATGGGCGATGAGTGTCATAACCGCAACAACGCCGGGACGGCGCTGCTGATTCAGGCGCTGACGCCGTGGATTATTCAGACCGGTTATCCGGTTGAGCAGCAGCGTGAGGTGTTTGAATTTGTCCTCAGCAGCGATTACTTCTCCGGACCGACCTGGATGGCGATGTGTAAAGCCGCAATGGACGCCGCCCACGGCATTGAATACAGCACCGTGGTGACGACGATGGCGCGAAACGGTGTTGAGTTCGGTTTGCGCATCAGCGGCTTACCGGGTCAGTGGTTTACCGGTCCGGCGCAGCAGGTGATTGGCCCGATGTTTGCAGGCTACAAGCCGGAAGATTCCGGACGTGATATTGGCGATAGCGCGATCACCGAAACCTACGGCATTGGCGGTTTCGCCATGGCGACGGCGCCGGCCATCGTGGCACTGGTGGGTGGTACGGTCGAAGAGGCCGTTGATTTCTCGCGCCAGATGCGTGAAATCACTCTCGGCGAAAACCCCAACGTCACCATTCCGCTGCTTGGTTTTATGGGCGTACCGACCGCTATCGATATTACGCGCGTGGGCAGCACCGGCATTCTGCCGGTGATTAACACCGCAATTGCGCACAAAGATGCGGGGATCGGCATGATCGGCGCCGGAATAGTCCACCCGCCGTTCGCCTGTTTTGAAAAGGCGATCCTCAACTGGCGCGACCGCTACTGCCAATAACAACAATCGGGGCTAACGCGGTTAGCCCCACAGTAGCGAAGCGAAAAACGTTGCTTACCTGCAGGGCTGGGCGATCTCCGCGATCGCAAACGATGCTTAACCTGTTAAGGATATTCCATGAACAGCATAAAACTAGAATGGAAACGTGGTGACTGGGCAGCTTACTTTGGGCTGATGACCAACAACCTGACTAACCTGCTGACAATGATGGGGCTGCTCATTTTTGTTGTCGGGATCCCTACCGAAATTGTCTATGGTCGCATTGCGCCTGCCTTTGGTCTGGCGGTGCTGGTGGCCAGCGTCTGCTACGCCTGGTTTGGCCTGCAGATGGCAAAACACACCGGGCGTAAAGATGTGACGGCGCTGCCGTCCGGACCGAGCGCACCGTCAATCTTTACCGTAACCTTCCTGGTACTGATGCCGGTTTATCAGCAAACCAAAGATGCCAACTTTGCTATCCAGATAGCCCTGGTGTGGTGCTTTGTCGAAGCGTTGATCCTGGTCGGCGGCTCCTTCCTGGGCGAGACCATCCGCAAGATGATTCCACGTACGGTACTGCTTTCTTGTCTGTCCGGCCTGGGACTGTTGCTGCTGGCGATGAACCCGATGCTGCAGGCATTCGAAGCGCCGACCGTCTCCTTCATCGTCCTGTTGCTGATCTTCATTAACTGGTTCGGTAAGAAGCCGATTTTTGCCCGCATTCCTACCGGCTTGCTGCTGCTGATTGCCGGTACGGCCCTGGCGTGGATCTCCGGTTTACAAAGCCCGGAAGCCATTAAAGCGTCGATGTCTTCCTTTGGCTTCAACCCGCCGGAAATTCATGTCGACAGCTTCCTGCAAGGTTTGCCGCATGCACTGCCGTATCTGGCTTCTGCGGTTCCTCTGGGTCTGGCGAACTACATTTTCGACCTTGAGAACATTGAAAGTGCGCACGCGGCGGGGGATGAGTACAACACCCGTAAGGTGATGATGGCGAACGGCTTTGCCTCCATGCTTGGCTGCATGCTGGGCAACCCGTTCCCGGTGACCGTGTATGTTGGGCATGCGGGCTGGAAAGCGATGGGCGCCAGCATCGGCTATACCCTCGCTTCAGGCATCACCATGTTCCTGGTACCGCTGTTTGGCCTGGGCGCGTTTATGCTCGCCATTATTCCGATGACTGCGATAGTGCCGATTCTGGTGTTTATCGGCGTGGTGACCGCCAACCAGGTGGTGCGAGAAACGCCCAAAGTCGAGGTTCCTGTCATCTTCATCTGCCTGTTCCCGTGGATCGCTAACTGGGCATTGACCATCGTTAACAGCGTGATGGGCGCTGCCGGAACATCTGCGGGGAAACTGGGTAGCGACTTACTGCACAGCAAAGGTGTCTATTACGACGGACTGGTGCATCTGGGAAGCGGTGCGCCGCTGGCCAGTATGCTGTGGGGCTGCGTTGCTATCTTCGCCATTATGAATAAGCCGCTGCGCGGGGCGATTGCCGCAGCCTTTGGGGCACTGTTATCGCTGTTTGGCGTGATCCACTCCCCGGCAGTTGGCTTTGCTGAGGGCAGCTCGATGATGTTTGTTGTGGCCTACCTGATGATGAGCGGCATGTTTGTCCTCAAGCATGTTCTTGATAGCCGTGAAGCGGTGACTGCGCCTGAGCAGGAACCGACGAAAACGACCTGAATCGCCTGTAAGCGGAAGATAACACTATGAAAGAACTTGTGGTCGTTGCCATTGGCGGCAACAGCATTATCAAAGATAACGCCAGCCAGTCGATTGAGCACCAGGCTGAAGCGGTGAAGGCGGTGGCGGATACGGTGCTGGAGATGTTGGCATCGGACTACAACATTGTGCTGACACACGGTAACGGGCCGCAGGTGGGGCTGGATCTGCGGCGCGCGGAGATTGCCCACGAACGGGAGGGCTTGCCGCTGACGCCGCTGGCAAACTGCGTCGCAGATACGCAGGGGGGCATCGGCTATTTGATCCAACAGGCGCTGAACAACCGTCTGGCACGACGCGGCGAGCAGAAGGCGGTCACGGTGGTCACGCAGGTGGAGGTCGACAAAAACGATCCCGGTTTTGCTAACCCGACCAAGCCTATCGGGGCGTTCTTTAATGCAGCGCAGCGCGATGAGTTGCTGCGGGTCAATCCGGGCTGGCGCTTTGTTGAGGATTCGGGGCGTGGCTACCGCCGGGTTGTGGCTTCCCCTGAACCAAAACGTATTGTTGAAGCAGAGGCGATCAAAACGCTGACCCAGCAGGGGTTTGTAGTGATTGGTGCGGGTGGTGGTGGCATCCCGGTGGTGCGTAGCGATCAGGGGGATTACCAGAGCGTGGATGCAGTGATTGATAAAGATCTCTCCACGGCGTTGCTGGCACAGGAGATCCGTGCCGACATTCTGGTGATCACCACCGGCGTCGAGCAGGTCTGTATTCATTTTGGCAAACCTAACCAGCAGACGCTGGATACGGTGGATGTCGCAACGATGACCCGTTACATGCAGGAGGGACATTTCCCGCCGGGCAGCATGTTACCCAAGATTGTTGCCAGCCTGGCGTTTCTGGAGCATGGCGGTAAACGAGTGATCATCACCACGCCGGAATGCCTGCCCGCCGCACTGCGCGGCGAAACGGGCACCCATATTGTCCATTCCTGAGAGGAGATGCGAATGAAGGAAAGTAACAGCCGCCGTGAATTTTTAAGCCAGAGCGGAAAAATGGTCACTGCTGCCGCGCTGTTTGGCGCAGTCGCCCCGGTCGCGTATGCTGCTAATCCTGTCGGGAACACCTGCGGGTCGAAGAGCACAATGACGATTAACGATAAGCACTATTACCTGGATAACGTCCTGCTGGAAGCGGGGTTTGATTACGAAAACTCAGTGGTGGTGCACACCCGTACCGCGCTGCAAACCGTTGAAATCCAGGACGGGAAAATAGTTGCGCTGCGCGAGAATAAGCAGCATCCGGATGCGACGCTGCCGCACTACGATGCGGGTGGAAAGCTGATGCTGCCCGCCATGCGCGACATGCATATCCATCTGGATAAAACCTTTTACGGCGGTCCCTGGCGTTCGCTGAACCGTCCGGCGGGTACCACCATTCAGGATATGATCCGCCTGGAACAAAAGCTGCTGCCTGAACTCCAGCCTTACACCCAGGAGCGGGCGGAAAAGCTGATCGATTTGCTGCAATCAAAAGGCACCTCGATTGCCCGCAGCCACTGCAACATAGAACCGGTTTCCGGACTGAAAAACCTGGAGAACCTGCAGGCGGTGCTGGCGCGTCGCCAGCCGGGTTTTGCCTGTGAAATTGTGGCATTTCCACAGCATGGCCTGCTGTTATCAAAATCTGAACCGCTAATGCGTGAAGCGATGCAGGCGGGAGCGCATTATGTCGGCGGTCTGGACCCAACCAGCGTGGATGGGGCGATGGAAAAATCACTCGATACCATGTTCCAGATTGCGCTCGATTACAACAAAGGCGTGGATATCCATCTGCATGAAACCAGTCCGGCGGGCGTGGCGGCGGTGAATTACATGGTAGAAACGGTGGAGAAAACGCCGCAGTTAAAGGGCAAACTGACCATCAGCCACGCGTTTGCGCTGTCTACGCTGAACGAACAGCAGGTGGATGAACTCGCAACCCGCATGGCGGCGCAGCAGATTACCATTGCCTCGACGGTGCCGATTGGCACGATGCACATGCCGCTAAAACAGCTGCGCGATAAAGGCGTGGAAGTGATTACCGGCACCGACAGCGTGATTGATCACTGGTCGCCGTACGGCCTGGGAGACATGCTGGAAAAGGCGAATCTGTACGCGCAGCTCTATATTCGCCCGAATGAACTTAATCTGTCGCGGGCGCTGTTCCTCGCTACCGGTGATGTGCTGCCGCTTAACGATAAAGGTGAGCGCGTCTGGCCGAAAGCGCAGGATGAAGCCAGCTTTGTGCTGGTAGATGCCTCATGCTCAGCGGAAGCGGTCGCGCGAATCTCCCCACGCACTGCGACCTTCCATAAAGGGCAACTGGTGTGGGGGAATGTCGCAAGCTAGTTTGGTTTTCCGCGCAGCGGCTATCGCTGCTGCGCTCTCATATATTAACCGACGATCCCCATATAGCCGTGAATCCCCATATATACGCCGACCATTGCAATGAGCACGCTGGAAAAATAGGGCGCTTTGCGTGCCAGCGTGTTAAATCCGCTCCATCGTTTGGCTGCCTGCTGCACGCTGATTGCCGCACCCACTCCCACTGTTACCAGCGTTATCGCCAGCCCGAGGCTAAAGCACAGCACCATGGTGGCGCCCAGCGTGAAGGCTTTGAGCTGGATGCATATCAGCAGTACCGTAATGGCAGCTGGGCACGGGATCAGCCCGCCGGTCAGACCGAACAGTAATATTTGGCCGTTGGTGACCTCTTTGCCCGCAAAGCGGCGCTGAATATCGGTGGCATGCGCCCGTTCGTGGGCATCCTGATATTCTTTTGAGCCTTCGGTGAGTCCGGCCAGTGCGCCATGGTCGTGATTATGCTCGTGTTCGTGATGATGATGGTGATGATCGTCATCGTGGTCATGATGATGGTGGTGATGGTCGTCATGATCATGGTGGTGGTGATGCCCGTGATCGTGGTCGTGATGCGTCTGGGCCAGCCAGTTCTGCTCTCCCTGCCAGGTTCGCCAGAACATCCAGAATGCGGTCCCGAGAATAATTATCGCCGAGACAAATTGCAGCCAGGGCTCAACGGCCTGGGCGGTAAACGCTTTACTGATATACATCCCACCGAGCGCAATCAGCCATACTACGGCGGTATGCGACAGCGTTGCTGCCAGCCCCAGCATCACCGCCTGTTTGATGGTCCCCTTAATAGCAATAATAAAGGCCGCCATCATCGTCTTGGAATGCCCTGGTTCCAGACCGTGCAACACACCTAATAGAATCGCGCTGGGAATGAAAAACCAGGCGTTGCCTTGCTGAAGAAGCGTAGAAAACTCACCCATGAGAATGATTCTTAGTTGTTTAATTTCGCCTGATTCTACTCCCCCCCAGTATCAAATACTACCCCCCAGTAGAATGTCGATGGTATTGTCCTTACAGCCAGATGTTAAAAAGGTAAAGTTATGTCACATACGATCCGCGACAAACAAAAGCTGAAAGCCCGAACCAGCAAGATTCAGGGGCAGGTAGCGGCGTTGAAAACCATGCTGGATGAACCGCATGAATGCGCGGCGGTATTGCAGCAAATAGCGGCGATCCGCGGGGCGGTAAATGGATTAATGCGTGAAGTGATTAAAGGTCATCTGACCGAGCACATTGTGCATCAGGGCGATGAAATTAAGCGCGAAGAAGATTTGGATGTGATTCTGAAAGTACTGGATTCGTACATCAAATAAGCCAGTTTAACGGCTCATCCACGTTCAATACCGTCCAGTTAAGCATGTAGGGTGAACATGTGATTCTTTCTCAGGGTTCCGTTCACCTCAGCAGTGTTATTTTTCTGAAGCATCGATACCCGTGAACGTGTAAAGGGCGTTCTTCGCCACGCCCTTTACAATCCCGGCTCCCGGCGGGAAAATTGCCGCTCCGCGGTCCCCTCCGCTTATTCCTCCAGGCTACCGGGTCGGGCGCGAGGTAGCGTCCCTGCAAAGCGCGCCCTGAGCCAGCATCCATGCTGGCTCTCCCGGGCTTACGGAAACACGTCGGCAATTTTCAGCCGGACCAGCCCACACCTCACCATCTGCGTTTTTGGTCTGAACAGCAAAACAGATTTAACTGGAAATCAGAGCGTTGAAGCGATGACTCGGGTCCGGCTGAAAATCGATGAGGAGTTGACGTCTGACCGGGGCTGTCCGCAGGGATGCGGACAGAGGGGACGGGCTGCATGGACGCAGGCTCGGCCCCGACCCGACAGGCAGACGGAATAAGACGAATGAATCGCGTAGCGACGATTTTCCCGCCGGGAGCCTGGGTTGCAAGGGAGGCGGCGGTGAGCCTCCCTTGCACGTTCACAGGAATCGGTGCTTCAGAGAAACGATGAACATGAGGTGAACGGAATCCTTTCTCTGAGATAACATGTTTATTACCTCCGCCAACACTGGTTGATGCTTTCTGAAAATGAGCCGTTAAGCAACACGTTCTAGCCAAAAAACATCACAGATACGCACAGCAGACCGACAATCAGGGTGATCAGGTTACCCACTGAACGGTATGGCTTCAGCGCCGGGATCAGATAGGTAGACAATGTCGGCATGATAAACAAAATCATGGCAATCAGCGGCCCACTAATCGCGTAAATCATTGAAATAGCATTAGGATTAATGCAGCAGATGATAAACGTGATAGCCGAGACCAGCATGATGGACAAAGCGCGGTTAAAGGCCCGGCTTTTCTTCACACCCACCTGATGCAACGATGTTTTTACTACCTCCGTTGCCCCTTCAATCACGCCAAAGTAGGTGCCAAGGAACGATTTTGACATCGCTACGACGGCAACGATGATCCCGGAAATCGACAGCCATGCCGGTGCGTTAGGCATCATCGACAGCGCGGAAAGAATGGTCACACCTTCATTTTTCGCGTCTTCGATATAGTTTGTCGGAATCGAAAGCAAACAGCTGAAAACGAAAAACAGTACGCTCAGGCAGATGATAACGTAGGCTACCTTCATGATTTTTTTGCATTTACCCATGGCCTGCTCGCCGTATTTCTCTCTTCTGTCGATGGCGAACGTGGAGATAATTGGCGTATGGCTAAAAGCGAAAACCATCACGGGAATAGATATCCAAACCTGATGAAGCGTGTGCTGATCGACAGACATCTGGCCGGTTAGTAACGTTGGCTGCCAGCTTCCGGTCAGGTAGAGCGAAAGGAACAAAAAGTACGCGATGAGCGGGAACACCAGAAAGCCCATCACCCGGATAGTGGCTTGTCGACCCATCAGAAAAATTAAATTCAGCACCAGTACCACGCCCAGACTGACCAGCATGCGGATCCGCAGGTCGATAGTGATATGTTTTGCCAGCTGTTCAGTGAGTGAGTTGGTTATCGCCACGGCGTAGATCAGTACCACCACAAAGAAGGCAATAAAATAGAGGGTGGTGATCAGGCTGCCAATCTTCTTGCCGTAGTAGTGTGTAACCGCGCCAGTGATCCCCTCACCAGCCGACGTTTTTGAAGACAGGATAAACTGGCACAGCGCCTTGTGCGGCCAGTAGGTTAAAGGCCAGGCGACGAGAGCGGTGATAAACAGCACCACCGCACCTGCAGAACCCAGCTGTATGGGGAGGAATAGGGTTCCTGCGCCGACGGCAGTCCCATATAGTGCGAAGCTCCAGAGAGTCTCTTCTTTTGACCAAAATTTCGACATTATTTGAACGTATCAACTATAAAATAAACAAAAAGAAGCGCAATTTACCACAAATGGCAGGGGCTGGGGGAGGTGTGAACAAGCGGGCTGGTGAATGGATGAATAGCCGGAACCGAGAAAATTCCGACTATTATTTTAATTATCAGGCAGTAACGCGCTGCTGGCGACGCTTCATAACACGCTCGCGTAACGTGTCATAAGCCCAGTTATAGAACATGGTATACGGCAGGAAGAACAGGAAGAAACCTATTTCCAGCGTGAATGCCTGAAACAGGCTGACGTTCAGCACATACGCCACGATGCTCACCCCAATCACAATAAAACCACTCTCAAAACCTAAGGCGTGAAATGCTCGCACTTTCGCCGTACGTTTTACCAGGTGCGACGGCCACAGACGGTCAAACAGGGCGTTATAAATGATATTCCAGATCATCGCTGTAGTGGCGAGAAGAATGGTCAGTCCGCCCATTTCCAGCACCGAGCGCTGCATCAACCATGCGGTGGTTGGTGCGAGAACAGCGGTGGCAATGCCTTCAAAGCAGACGGCATGAAAAATACGCTCTACTAACGAGCGGCGTTGGACTGTATCGTGTTGCATAACCTAAAACCTTCTTTGATGCCCGGATAACGGAATGGTGGCAATTTTATCGTTTAATGTGATATCTAAAAGATAGTACCCATCGATAAAGTAGATAGTTCATGCGTTACTCTCCTGAAGCGTTAACGGCATTTGTAGAGACCGTTTCCTGCGGCTCATTTTCTGCTGCGGCTCGTCGGCTGCGTAAAAGCCAGTCCACTATCAGTACGGCCATTGCGCATCTGGAAGCCGACCTTGGTTTTGCGCTGTTTGACCGTTCATCACGCCAGCCAACGCTGACCGAAGAAGGTAAGCGGGTGCTGGGTTATGTGCAGGCGATTCTGACGGCCAGCGAACGACTTGATGAAGCGGCGATTTCACTGTCGGGTGAAACGGAAGCGCGTCTGACCTTCGTGTTGTCAGACACGCTGCATCCGGATGTGCTGGAAGAGTTGATGGTGCAGTTTGATCGCAAGTTTCCCCATACCGAGTTTGAATGTCTGATTGGCGAAGACGAGGACGTGATCGATCTGCTGCAAAAAGGACGTGCTCAGGTGGGGTTGATCGAAGCGCGGGAGGATTACCCGACCGACATGGGCGTTACGCGTCTGCCGATGCAAACCTGGATGGGATTATACGTGGCGGCATCGCATCCGTTGGCGGCTCAAGAAAAACTGCAGTGGGAGCAGCTACACACCTGGCGCGAGCTGCGTTTGAATACCTATCTGGAAAGCGGGACTAACGTGGCGCGCGGTCCCGTCTGGTCGGCTCCTAACTACCTGTTATTGCTAAGTATGGCTGTTCAGGGATTCGGCTGGTGCGCGCTCCCGTGTGCGCTGGTGGAGGAGTTTGCGGCAGAAAAACCATTGGTTCAATTAAAGCTGCCCGGCTGGCCAAAGGCTATCTCTATCGATCTGTTGTGGAATAAGAAATCACCGCCTGGCGTGGCGGGAAGTTGGCTGCGCGACCATTTACAGCAGAGTGGCGTTCAGATGACCAATAAATGATACGAATTTCCTTTGTGATAAAAATCACCATTCTTAAACAACCTTGATAACTATTTTTAACAATCATCTACTATTGCGGTGTTATTTTGCGCTGAGGTGGTGATGAAAGAGGTTGTGATAGTCGGGGCGTTACGGACACCGATTGGCTGCTTCCAGGGGACGCTGGCGCGCCACTCTGCCGTTGAATTAGGCAGCATGGTGGTCAGGGCGTTGCTGGAACGCACGGGCGTGGACGTTCATGCTGTGGATGAAGTGATCCTCGGTCAGGTGCTTACCGCAGGCGCCGGACAGAACCCGGCGCGTCAGTCTGCCATCAATGGTGGGCTACCCAATACCGTTTCCGCCATCACCATTAACGATGTCTGCGGTTCGGGCCTGAAAGCGCTGCATCTGGCGACCCAGGCTATTCAGTGCGGCGAAGCCGACATTGTGATTGCGGGCGGGCAAGAGAATATGAGCCGTGCCCCGCATGTCCTTACCGATAGCCGCACCGGCGCACAGCTGGGGAACAGCCAACTGGTCGACAGCCTGGTACATGACGGTCTGTGGGATGCATTCAACGATTATCACATGGGCGTTACTGCGGAAAACCTGGCGCGAGAATACGGCATTAGCCGCGAATTACAGGATGCCTACGCGCTGCACTCGCAGCACAAAGCGCGGATGGCAATTGATGCTGGACGCTTTAAAGATGAAATCGTGCCGGTGGTAACACAGCGTAATGGGCAATCATTGGTGGTGGATACCGACGAGCAGCCGCGTACCGATGCCAGCGCCGAAGGGCTGGCGCGTCTGGATCCTACCTTTGACAGGCTCGGTTCGGTAACGGCAGGTAACGCGTCATCCATCAATGACGGCGCCGCTGCGGTGATGATGATGAGCGAGGCCAAGGCGCAAGAGTTGAACTTACCTGTACTGGCCCGTATTCGCGCCTTTGCCAGCGTGGGGGTCGACCCTGCGCTCATGGGGATTGCGCCAGTGTATGCGACGCGCCGCTGCCTTGAGCGTGTGGGCTGGCAACTGGCTGATGTTGATCTTATCGAAGCTAATGAGGCCTTCGCCGCGCAGGCATTATCCGTTGGGAAAATGCTGGAGTGGGATGAACGGCGGGTGAATGTTAACGGCGGAGCCATTGCGCTCGGTCACCCGATTGGCGCATCTGGCTGCCGAATTCTGGTTTCGCTGGTGCATGAAATGGTGAAGCGTCGGGCGCATAAGGGCCTGGCAACGCTGTGTATCGGTGGTGGTCAGGGTGTGGCGCTCGCTATCGAACGAGATTAACGATCTTACATTTACCGTCTTAAACGCCTTTCTACGTGTTTTCACTGCACCTGTAAAAAAGCCCTCCAGCAGGAGGGCAAGGCCAGTTACAGAAACATACACTCTAAACACAGTTAACTTATCAAAACATTGTTTCATTTCATGTGATTAACTGCGCACTTTGTTAGAAAAGGTGTCTTTTCGACTGATCATCTCGCCTGAATTTTCCATTTTTTATCCCCGCCCCTAATGAATAAATAAATTTATCGTATTGTTATTCAATCATTTTATTAAGGTCCATTTCGCTATTCATACGCGCTAGCGTGATCGCACTTACACTTTTGATAATAAGATGCGAAAAAAAGTGAAACATCGTTTTATTTATAATTGAAAACACATTCAGGGAGGAATATCATGAGTGCATAAGATAAAACGGAACAGCGTTTTGCTATTCGTTTAAGCATTCACGGTCAATTTATCACTGGAGGTAAATGTGGACGTAAGACAAAGCATCCATAGTGCGCATGCGAAAACCCTGGACACTCAGGGGCTGCGTAATGAGTTTTTGGTCGAAGAAGTGTTTGTCGCAGATGAATACACCATGGTCTACAGCCACATCGACCGCATCATTGTTGGCGGCATTATGCCAGTGGCCAAAACCGTCTCTGTGGGTGGCGAAGTCGGCAAACAGCTGGGCGTAACCTATTTCCTCGAACGTCGTGAGCTGGGTGTGATCAATATCGGCGGCCCGGGCACGATTACCGTTGACGGCCAGTGCTATGAAATTGGCCATCGCGACGCGCTGTACGTCGGAAAAGGGGCAAAAGAAGTGGTATTCGCCAGTATTGATACGACAAAACCGGCGAAGTTTTACTACAACTGCGCGCCGGCCCACACGACTTACCCAACTAAGAAAGTCACGCCTGCAGACGTTGCGCCAGTGACGCTGGGCGATAACCTCACCAGTAACCGTCGTACCATCAACAAATACTTTGTGCCGGATGTTCTGGAAACCTGCCAGTTGAGCATGGGTCTGACTGAACTGGCACCGGGTAACCTGTGGAACACCATGCCGTGTCATACCCATGAACGTCGTATGGAAGTCTATTTCTACTTCAATATGGAAGAAGATACCTGCGTCTTCCACATGATGGGGCAGCCTCAGGAAACGCGTCATATTGTGATGCACAACGAGCAGGCGGTGATTTCTCCAAGCTGGTCTATTCACTCCGGTGTCGGCACAAAAGCGTATACGTTCATTTGGGGCATGGTCGGCGAAAACCAGGTCTTTGATGATATGGACCATGTTGCAGTAAAAGATCTGCGCTAGTTGCGGGCGACAGCCGTGCCTGCTGCGGCGGGCATTATAAAAAATTAAGGATTTACAATGATTTTGAATGCATTCTCTCTTGAAGGTAAAGTCGCCGTTGTGACCGGTTGTGACACCGGTCTGGGTCAGGGTATGGCGCTGGGCCTGGCGGAAGCGGGCTGCGATATCGTCGGTATCAACATTGTTGAACCGACAGAAACCATCGAACGTGTGACCGCACTGGGCCGCCGTTTTTTAAGCCTGACCGCCGATCTGCGTCAAATCGACGGTATTCCGGCGCTGCTGGAGCGCGCAGTGGCAGAATTCGGCCATATCGATATTCTGGTCAACAACGCGGGTCTTATCCGTCGTGACGATGCGATCGACTTCAGCGAAAAAGACTGGGATGACGTGATGAACCTGAACATTAAGAGCGTGTTCTTTATGTCTCAGGCCGCGGCGAAGCACTTTATCGCCCAGGGTAACGGCGGTAAAATTATCAACATCGCCTCTATGCTTTCCTTCCAGGGCGGGATCCGCGTGCCGTCTTACACCGCGTCTAAAAGCGGCGTAATGGGTGTTACCCGTCTGATGGCGAACGAGTGGGCAAAACATAACATCAACGTCAACGCGATTGCACCGGGTTACATGGCGACGAATAACACTCAACAGCTGCGTGCTGATGAGCAGCGTAGCGCAGAAATCCTCGATCGTATTCCGGCGGGGCGTTGGGGTCTGCCGAGCGACCTGATGGGGCCTGTCGTGTTCCTGGCGTCCAGCGCATCTGACTATATCAACGGCTATACCGTTGCGGTAGACGGCGGCTGGCTGGCGCGTTAATTGCTTTCCAGAGCCAACAAACCCTGCTAAATGGCAGGGTTTTTTTTACTTTTGAATCATTAAAATCCATATTGTGGTTATAAATTATTCCATATTAAATTTCATGCGTATCAATTTATTGTTTTTAATATTCTTTAATATCAATTAATTAAATTTAATTGAGTGATTGTCGGTAAATTTTAAAATTGGAATATCCATCACATAACGATGTGGTGTAGCTATTTAATCCATGTTTTTGCCGTTTCCCGCCTGACGCTTCCTGCAAGGGATCCCTTACTTTCAATGGCATGGTTACTCTGTATCTGGCAGGAAAAAATGGTCTCAATAAATAATGATGCTGCTTTAGCACCGCGCCCAGTGCGCGATACGCGACGTATGAATATGTTTGTTTCTATCTCTGCGGCTGTCGCAGGGTTGTTATTCGGCCTGGACATTGGTGTGATTGCCGGGGCGTTGCCTTTCATCACCGATCACTTTGTGTTGACCAGCCGCCTGCAGGAGTGGGTGGTCAGCAGCATGATGCTGGGCGCGGCAATTGGTGCGCTGTTTAACGGTTGGCTGTCATTCCGCCTGGGACGTAAATACAGTCTGATGGCGGGGGCGATCCTTTTCGTCGTCGGATCTCTGGGCTCGGCGTTTGCCTCCAGCGTAGAAATGCTCATTTTTGCCCGCGTGGTACTGGGCGTTGCGGTGGGGATCGCCTCTTACACCGCACCGCTCTATCTCTCTGAAATGGCAAGCGAAAACGTGCGTGGCAAGATGATCAGTATGTATCAGCTGATGGTGACGTTGGGCATCGTTCTGGCCTTTTTGTCTGATACCGCGTTCAGCTACAGCGGTAACTGGCGCGCTATGCTGGGCGTGCTGGCGCTTCCGGCTGTATTGCTGATTATTCTGGTTGTGTTCCTGCCCAACAGCCCGCGCTGGCTGGCGGAAAAAGGTCGCCACATTGAAGCTGAAGAAGTATTGCGCATGCTGCGTGATACCTCAGAAAAGGCCCGCGATGAGCTGAACGAAATCCGTGAAAGCTTGAAGCTGAAGCAGGGTGGTTGGGCGCTGTTTAAAATTAACCGTAACGTGCGCCGCGCAGTTTTTCTTGGGATGTTACTGCAGGCGATGCAGCAGTTCACCGGGATGAACATCATCATGTATTACGCGCCGCGCATTTTCAAAATGGCGGGTTTTACCACCACAGAGCAGCAGATGATTGCCACGCTGGTGGTTGGCTTAACGTTTATGTTCGCTACCTTTATTGCCGTCTTCACGGTCGACAAAGCAGGACGTAAACCGGCGCTGAAAATTGGTTTCAGCGTAATGGCCATCGGGACGCTGGTGCTCGGATATTGCCTGATGCAGTTTGATAACGGCACGGCTTCCAGTGGACTATCCTGGCTGTCAGTTGGCATGACGATGATGTGTATTGCAGGCTATGCGATGAGCGCCGCGCCGGTGGTGTGGATCCTGTGTTCGGAAATTCAGCCGCTGAAATGCCGTGATTTTGGTATTACCTGCTCCACCACCACCAACTGGGTGTCGAACATGATCATTGGTGCAACGTTCCTGACGCTGCTCGATAGCATTGGCGCTGCTGGTACGTTCTGGCTATATACTGCGCTGAACGTCGTGTTTATCGGTATTACGTTCTGGCTGATTCCAGAAACCAAAAACGTCACGCTTGAGCATATCGAACGTAAGCTGATGGCAGGTGAGAAGTTAAGAGATATTGGGGTGTAAATGTTGAGACGGAGTGTCGGATGACGTCTCATGTAAGCCGGGTAAGCGATACCCGGCTTTTTTATTTAGCGCTTTACCCGTGTAGAAAATCTTCGCGTATGGGCGTAAAGGTATCCAGCAGCGTTCCCGGTTTTAAACAGACGCAGCCATGCATAATGTTGGGTTGTTTATACAGGGTATCGCCCGCCCTAACGACATGCTTTTCTTCGCCGATGGTAAATTCAAACTCACCGGACAACACGTAAGTCAGCTGCTCGTGCGGATGATTGTGCATCGGGCCTATCGCGCCTTGCTCGAAGTTCACCTCAACCGCCATCATGTTACCGTCGTGAGCAAGAATGCGCCGGGTAACGCCATTGCCCAGATCGTCAAGCGTGGTCTCTTTATGAAAAATAAACATCCGGCCTTCCTGTGATTAATTAAAACAATGTTTCATTAAACCTATATCAGAAAATTAAAAAAAGAAATGCACGCCAACATATGTGGAAAGTTGATCACATCTTTGGTTCACTGGAGAGACAACAACGAGTCAGGGGAAATGATGAAAACGATCGGTCTGTTAGGCGGTATGAGCTGGGAATCTACCATTCCTTATTATCGACTCATTAATGAAGGGGTAAAACAGCGCCTGGGCGGCCTGCATTCAGCGCAGATCCTGCTGCACAGCGTGGATTTTCATGAGATTGAGTTGTGCCAGAGTCGCGGTGAGTGGGATAAAGCAGGCGATATTCTGGCGCAGGCGGCGCTGGGGTTACAGCAGGCGGGTGCGGAAGGGATTGTGCTGTGTACCAACACCATGCACAAGGTTGCTGAGGCGATTGAAAGCGCCTGTGATGTGCCGTTCCTGCATATTGCCGACGCGACGGGGCGGGCGATACAAAAGCAGCAGATGCGCAATGTGGCGCTACTGGGCACGCGTTACACCATGGAGCAGGATTTTTATCGCGGGCGTTTACAGACTGAATTTGGCATTAGCACGCTGATTCCTGAAGCTGATGACCGTCAGAAAATAAACCAAATTATTTTCGATGAGCTGTGTCTCGGTGAATTCAGCGAGTCCTCCCGCGACTATTACCTGAGCGTCATTAACCAGTTAGCGAAACAGGGGGCGCAAGGGGTGATATTTGGCTGTACCGAGATTGGTCTGCTGGTTCCCACCGAGCGAAGCCCACTACCGGTTTTCGACACCGCGGCAATCCATGCGCAAGATGCGGTGGCATTTATGCTTTCGGTTGTGGATGCAAAATAGCCTCCAGCGGGTCAATAAGACTTGGTAGATGGTCCTGCAGATGCGCCGTAAAAGCATCAACCAGCGCCGAGGCGGGGCGATGAAGTGGGTGAATCAGGCTGACCGTAAAGGGTACCGAAATACTGAAGCGGCGGATAACGACCCCGCTACTGGCGTAATCCAGCGCGGTCAGTGGGTTTACCACCGAGATCCCCACGCCTGCCCGCACCATTGCACAAATTGAAGCGGCGCTATGGGTTTCAATCACCATACGGCGCTTCACCTGGTGCTCATTAAACAGGCTATCCAGTAGCTGACGGTAACTGTCGGTCCGTGACAGGCTGATGTAGTTTTCCCCCTGAAAATCCTGCGGCGTTAACACCGCTTTCTTAGTCAGCGGATGCCCCTGGGGCAGCACACACACTTCATCCAGCGCCAGCAATTCGGTGCGTTTTGTTCCGGCTGGCGTATGCAGCGTTTCCGTTAACCCCAGATCGTGGCGCTGCGCCGACAGCCACTCTTCCAGCAGCGGTGACTCCTGCGGCACTATCTGAATATTGACCTGCGGATAGCGTGCGAGGAATGGCTGCAGCAGTGGTGGTAAAAAGGACTGTGAGAATACCGGCAGGCAAACAATCGACAATTCGCCCTGGCGAAACTCGCGCAGGCTTTCGGCGGCGCTCACAATTCTGTCCAGGCCATACCACGAACGTTGCACCTCTTCAAACAGACGTAACCCTTGCACGGTTGGGTGCAGCCGGCCACGCGTGCGTTCAAACAGCGTTAATCCCAGTACTTTCTCGAATCGGGCCAGTTCCCGACTGACGGTGGGCTGCGAGGTATGTAGCATGCGCGCGGCTTCCGTCAGATTGCCTGCCGTCATGATGGCGTGAAAAATTTCGATGTGTCGCAGGTTAACGGCGGGCATGGGCAATCCTCGAATGAACCAATCCATATCATTTTTGCATAGACTCACGATAAAACGATATTTTTCATTCTTTTCGGGCTGTGGCGTAATCATAAAAAAGCCAATACCGGAGCACACCATGCCACGCCCACTCAACAACACAGACACTGACCTGACCGCCGACAACCTGCTGCGCCTGCCTGCCGAATTCGGCTGCCCGGTGTGGGTCTATGATGCGCAGATTATCCGCGCGCAGATTGCCAAACTGAGCCAGTTTGACGTGGTGCGTTTTGCCCAGAAGGCATGCTCGAATATTCATATTCTGCGCCTGATGCGCGAGCAGGGCGTGAAGGTGGATTCCGTCTCGCTGGGCGAAATTGAACGTGCACTAGCGGCAGGTTTTGTACCGGGGAAAGATGAAATCGTCTTTACCGCCGATATGATTGATGAGGCGACGCTTGCGCGGGTGCATGAATTGCGCATTCCGGTAAATGCCGGGTCGGTGGATATGCTGGAACAACTGGGTCAGGTCTCGCCGGGCCATCGCGTGTGGCTACGCGTAAACCCTGGCTTTGGGCATGGGCACAGTCAGAAAACCAATACCGGCGGCGAAAACAGCAAGCACGGGATCTGGTATAGCGATCTTCCCGCGGCGCTGGAGGTGATTCAGCGCTACAAGCTGAAGCTGGTGGGGATTCATATGCATATTGGCTCCGGTGTGGACTACGCGCATCTGGAGCAGGTGTGCGGTGCGATGGTGCGTCAGGTGATTGAATTTGATCAGGATCTGGAGGCGATCTCTGCGGGCGGCGGTTTATCAATCCCGTATCGCGAAGGTGAAGAGGCGATCGATACCGATCACTACTTTGGATTGTGGAACGCTGCGCGTGAGCAGATTGCTAAATACCTGGGGCACCCGGTCGCGCTTGAGATAGAGCCGGGTCGTTTTCTGGTCGCGGAAGCCGGCGTGCTGGTAGCACAGGTACGCAGCGTAAAAGAGATGGGTAGCCGTCACTTTGTGCTGATCGATGCGGGCTTCAACGATCTGATGCGCCCGGCGATGTACGGCAGCTATCACCATATCTCCGCGCTGGCTGGGGATGGTCGGTCTCTGGAACACGCCCCGCAACGGGAAACCGTGGTGGCCGGGCCGCTGTGCGAATCTGGCGACGTGTTTACCCAGCAGGAGGGCGGAAATGTGGAAACCCGTCTGTTGCCTGCGGTGGTGCCGGGTGATTATCTGGTCTTGCATGATACCGGGGCGTACGGCGCGTCTATGTCGTCAAACTACAATAGCCGTCCTCTGCTGCCGGAGGTTTTGTTCGATAACGGCGTGGCGCGGCTGATTCGCCGTCGCCAGACCATTGATGAGCTGTTAGCGCTGGAATTAATCTGATTACAGCGTGGTGAAATGCCGGATGGCGCTACGTTTATCCGGCCTACGAAATTAACTGTGGGCGCTGTTGGCCGGATAAGGCACTTGTGCCGCCATCCGGCATTTAATTACTTAAAATACGGCCCGAGCGTTACTGAGTCACGTAGTACCAGTTTGCCGGTAAACGGTGGGATTGGCTCGACGCTCTCGCCGTTGGCCAGCCGGATAGCCTGGTCGATTGCCGTGGTTATCATGGTATCAATCGGCAGGTAAACGGTAGACAGCCCCGGCTCCAGCCATTTGGCGCTGGGTGCATCATCAAAACCAAACAGTGAGACGTCCGTTGGGATCCTCAGCCCGGCCTGATGTAACGCTTTTGATGCGCCCAATGCCATGTCATCGTTACAGGCGAACAGTGCGCTGAATTTCACCCCTTCCTCCAGCAGTTCACGACAGGCTTCATAGCCTCGTGTCATCGTGGAGTCGCCGTATTTGACCTTGTCGGGATCCCAGGGAATACCGTTTTTTTCCAGCGCTTTACGATACCCCATCAGGCGGGATTTACCGGTCGGGGTATGGCCTGGCACAGTGATACAAGCAATATCGCTATGGCCCTGGGAGATAAGATAATTGACCGCCTGATAGGCCGCGTCTTCCTGTTCAAAGAAAATCGCGCGATCGCGGGCCTGGCTGACATCACGGTTGATGACCAGCAAGGGCATAGCGATGCTGTTCATCAGCGACATTATCTCTTTTTCATTCATATAGCGGGTATAGAGAATAATGGCGTCGCACTGCCTGTCCGCCAGCATTTGCACGGCTTCCTGTTCACGCTCTGGTGTGTCGTGTCCGTCGGTGACGATCAACTGCTTGCCGTGAGATTCCGTCTGGCGTGAAGCCTGTTGCAGCAGCCGGCCAAAGTAGAATCCATCAAATGTAGAAACCACCAGACCAATACTGTTGCTGGTGCGGTTTGCCAAAGATCGCGCTAAAAAATTAGGCCGATAATCAAGTGCCTGCATGGCCTTAAACACTTTCTGGCGCGTGCTCTCTTTTACCTGACCCGTGCCATTCAGTACGCGCGAAACGGTCGCTTTTGAGACGCCTGCGTGTCGTGAAACGTCCAACATCGTAGTCATAACGCTATCCTGGTTAATCGTTTGACGATGAATTCCCCGGCTCTGTCAGCGTCGAAACGGAGTGGCGACGCACCAGAGTTGGGTTAAAAACGTGGGTAATTTCAGGCACGGGGCGCTTCTCCGCCAGCGCGAGCGCCAGTTCGGCAGCCTGGGTTGCCATCGTCACGATCGGATAGCGTACCGTGGTCAGACGCGGGCGCACGTAGCGGGAAACCAGCACATCATCAAAACCAATCAGCGAGATTTCTCCCGGTACATCAATGCCGTTATCATTTAATACGCCCATGGCACCAGCCGCCATTGAGTCGTTGTAGCAGGCTACCGCAGTGAAGTTTTTGCCACGACCAAGTAACTCGGTCATCGCCTGTTCACCGCCGCTTTCATCCGGTTCACCAAACGTTACCAGGCGATCGCTGACCGGTATATTGCTCTCTGCCAGCGCGTCGTAATAGCCTTGCAGACGATCTTCCGCATCTGAGATTGTGTGATTGGAGCACAGATAGCCAATGCGCGTATGGCCCTGTTGAATGAGGTGGCGGGTCGCCAGCCATGCGCCGAAACGGTCATCAAGGGCAACGCAGCGTTGTTCGAATCCTGGCAGAATTCGGTTAATTAATACCATGCCGGGGATTTGCTTCATTAGTGATGCCAGCTCAGCATCCGGGATGATTTTTGCGTGGACAACAAGGGCTGCGCAGCGGTGGCGAATGAGCTGTTCAATCGCCTGTCGTTCCTTCTGTTCGTTATGGTAGCCGTTGCCAATCAGTAAAAAATTACCGGTGTTATAGGCCACCTGCTCGACAGCTTTAACCATTGCCCCAAAGAATGGATCGGACACATCACCAACGACCAGACCGATGGTCTCTGTGGATTGTTGTGCCAGCGCACGCGCATTGGCGTTGGGGTGGTAGCTGAGAGATTCCATTGCACTCGTTACAGCCAGGCGCGATGCTTCGCTGGCTTTAGGGGAATCATTAATCACTCGAGAAACGGTGGCGACTGATACACCTGCTAGTCGGGCTACATCCTTTATGGTCGCCATGATAGTACCTGTTGTGGGTAAACGCTTACATTCCGTCAGTGTTACGGAAAATGGCTGGCTGTTCAAGCAGATTGCCCGTCAGAACGTCGCAAATGTGAGCGCACACGAGCGAAGTAAGACAGAAAATAGAAAATGCTAATTTTTGCTTACACTTTGCGATGTGCTGTTGCGATTGTTCGCTGGTGAGGGAACTGAGCAGATTGCTAGAGTTGAGATCCCAGAGGTATTGATAGGTGAAATCAACTTTCGGGTTGATCACTAGAATTACACCAGCCTGCGCAGATGCGCAGGTTTTTTTTTACCTTCAGCCTATCTGTAACAGTAACCGATAATTTACACAACTCGTTGCATTTGGGTTCATTCCTTTGCGTTTTCGCACTGGCGTATCTGGCTGCTGACGACCACAATCAAGATCCCAGAGGTATTGATTGGTGAGATTATTCGGTACGCACTTCGTACCTGTCTCTTGCACCAACCTGCGCGGATGCGCAGGTTTTTTTTCGAATTGTATTTAACAGTTACCTGTCGCGCCTATTCCCCAACTCGTATACTCTCCCACCATTGATGTTTATATAATTAATGGCACAGGGAGTTGAGATGCTATTTGGCTTTTTTCGTAATCTGTTTCGCGTGCTTTTCCGCGTTCGCGTCACGGGCGATGTCAGCGCGCTACAGGGAGAACGCGTTCTAATCACTCCCAACCATGTCTCATTTATAGACGGCATCCTGTTGGCGCTCTTTTTACCGATTCGTCCCGTCTTCGCTGTTTACACCTCGATCAGCCAGCAATGGTATATGCGCTGGCTAACCCCGCTGATTGATTTCGTACCGTTAGATCCAACCAAACCGATGTCGATTAAACATCTGGTTCGTCTGGTCGAACAGGGCCGCCCGGTGGTTATCTTCCCGGAAGGGCGTATTTCGACCACCGGTTCATTGATGAAAATCTATGACGGCGCCGGGTTTGTCGCGGCAAAGTCAGGGGCCACGGTGGTTCCTGTGCGCATCGAAGGCGCGGAGCTTTCCCGCTTTAGTCGCCTGAAAGGTTTGGTTAAACAGCGATTCTTCCCGCGCATCCGCTTACACATCCTACCGCCGACACAACTGCCGATGCCGGAAGCACCGCGAGCTCGCGATCGCCGTAAAATCGCCGGAGAGATGCTGCATCAAATTATGATGGAAGCACGCATGGCGGTTCGTCCGCGCGAGACCCTCTACGAGTCGCTGCTGGCGGCGAAATACCGTTTTGGCGCAGGCAAAAACTGCATTGAAGATATTAATTTCACTCCGGACAGCTACCGTAAACTGCTGACGAAAACGCTGTTTGTCGCGCGTATTCTGGAAAAATACAGCACCGAGGGTGAAAGAATCGGCCTGATGCTGCCAAATGCGGGAATCAGCGCGGCGGTCATTTTTGGCGCCATTGCGCGTCGACGCATTCCAGCCATGATGAACTACACCGCGGGTGTGAAAGGATTAACCAGCGCCATTACTGCGTCTGAAATAAAAACGATCTTCACATCCCGACAGTTTCTTGATAAAGGCAAACTCTGGCATTTACCGGAACAGCTCACCCAGGTGCGTTGGGTGTATCTGGAAGACTTGAAAGCTGATGTGACCTTTAGCGATAAGCTGTGGATTTTCTCACATCTGCTGGCACCGCATCTGGCGCAGGTGAAGCAGCAGCCGGAAGACGCTGCGGTGATCCTCTTTACCTCCGGTTCAGAAGGCCATCCGAAAGGCGTGGTTCACAGTCATAAAAGCATTCTGGCGAACGTTGAGCAGATTAAAACGATTGCCGATTTCACCGCCGATGACCGCTTTATGTCGGCGCTGCCGCTGTTCCATTCCTTTGGGCTAACGGTGGGATTATTCACGCCGCTACTGACTGGCGCAGAAGTGTTTCTTTATCCCAGCCCGCTGCATTACCGCATTGTGCCAGAGCTGGTATATGACCGGAACTGCACCGTGTTGTTTGGTACGTCAACGTTCCTCGGCAACTACGCGCGTTTCGCGCATCCATACGATTTCCATCGCCTGCGCTATGTGGTTGCGGGAGCGGAAAAACTGCAGGACAGCACAAAGCAACTGTGGCAGGAGAAGTTTGGTCTGCGCGTCCTTGAGGGTTATGGGGTGACGGAATGTGCGCCGGTGGTGTCGATTAACGTACCGATGGCGGCAAAATCGGGAACGGTAGGGCGCATCTTGCCTGGTATGGATGCTCGACTGTTGGCCGTTCCGGGAATTGAGGATGGTGGGCGTTTACAGCTGAAAGGCCCTAATATTATGAGCGGCTATTTGCGCGTCGAAAAACCTGGGGTGCTAGAAGTGCCGACGGCAGAGAATGCGCAAGGTGAGATTGAGCGCGGCTGGTATGACACCGGTGACATCGTGCGCTTTGATGAAAACGGCTTTGTACAGATTCAGGGGCGCGCTAAGCGTTTTGCTAAAATTGCCGGAGAGATGGTGTCGCTGGAAATGGTTGAGCAACTGGCGTTGGCGGTATCAGCAGACAAAATGCATGCCACGGCGATCAAGAGCGATGCCAGCAAAGGTGAGGCGCTGGTGCTGTTTACCACCGATAGCGAACTCACGCGTGAAAAACTACAGCAGTATGCGCGGGCGCACGGCGTACCTGAACTCGCCGTACCGCGTGATATACGCCACCTGAAGCAACTCCCATTACTCGGCAGCGGTAAGCCGGATTTTGTTACGCTGAAAAGCTGGGTCGATGAGCCGGAAAAACAACATGAGTGAGTCAGTGCACACTAACACGTCAATCTGGTCCAAAGGGATGATGTCCGTTATCGCCGCGCAGTTTCTGTCGGCGTTTGGCGATAACGCGTTGCTGTTTGCTACGCTGGCGTTGCTGAAGGAGCAATTTTATCCGGACTGGAGTCAGCCTATCCTGCAAATGGTGTTTGTGGGCGCTTACATTCTGTTTGCGCCGTTTGTTGGACAGGTGGCGGATAGCTTTGCCAAAGGCAGAGTGATGATGTTCGCGAACACCCTGAAACTGCTGGGTGCGGCAAGTATTTGCTTCGGCATTAATCCGTTTCTCGGGTATACGCTAGTGGGGATTGGCGCGGCGGCGTATTCACCGGCCAAGTATGGCATTCTCGGTGAACTAACCACCGGCGACAAACTGGTGAAGGCCAACGGCCTGATGGAAGCTTCCACCATTGCCGCGATTTTGCTCGGTTCTGTCGCCGGCGGCGTTCTGGCCGACTGGCACGTGATTGCCGCGCTTTCTGCCTGTGCGCTGGCCTATGCTGGCGCAGTGGTCGCCAACCTGTATATCCCGAAACTGGCCGCGGCTCGCCCTGGCCAGTCCTGGCATCTGGGGAAAATGACGCGCAGTTTCTTCTGTGCCGCCTCTTCGCTGTGGCGCAACGGTGAAACACGCTTCTCGTTGGTGGGAACCAGCCTTTTTTGGGGGGCGGGCGTTACGCTGCGTTTTCTGCTGGTACTGTGGGTTCCGGTGGCGCTCGGCATCACCGATAACGCCACGCCGACCTATCTCAATGCCATGGTCGCGATCGGGATTGTCGTCGGCGCGGGGGCGGCTGCGAAGCTAGTGACGCTGGAAACCGTGTCGCGCTGTATGCCTGCGGGGATCCTGATTGGCGTCGTGGTGCTGATTTTTTCTCTTCAACATTCGCTGCTTCCGGCCTACGCATTGCTGATGCTTATCGGCGTGTGTGGTGGGTTCTTTGTGGTGCCGCTGAATGCGTTGCTGCAGGAACGGGGTAAGAAAAGCGTCGGCGCAGGTAATGCGATTGCGGTGCAAAACCTGGGTGAAAACAGCGCGATGCTGTTGATGTTGGGTATTTACTCACTGGCGGTGCTGGTGGGGATTCCGGCGGTAGCGATTGGTATTGGGTTCGGTGCGCTGTTTGCGCTGGCGATTGCGGCGCTGTGGATTTGGCAGCGCCGCCATTAGTCTGTTATATGCTGTTGCAACCAGGCCTACAGGGAACGCTGTCTGTAGGCCTGATAAGCGCAGCGCCATCAGGCGCTAACTGTTAAGGTGCAGGATAGGTATACACCTGATGCACCGCTTCAATCTCTGCCAGCACTTCCTCGCTCAACTCCAGATGCAGACTTTCAACGTTGGTTTTTAGCTGCTCCATGGTCGTGGCGCCCAGCAAAGTGCTGGCGACAAACGGCTGACGACGCACGAATGCCAGCGCCATTTGCGCAGGATCCAGATTATGGCGTTTCGCGATATCCACATAGGCCGCAACGGCTTTCTGCGTCTGCTCGCCGCTGTAGCGCGTGAAACGGCTAAACAGCGTATTGCGTGCACCGGCAGGTTTCGCGCCGTTCAGGTATTTCCCGGTTAATGTACCGAAGCCCAGGCAAGAGTAGGCCAGCAGCTCAACGCCTTCATACTGGCTCACTTCTGCCAGTCCAACCTCAAAGCTGCGGTTCAGCAGGCTGTAGGGGTTCTGGATGGTGGCGATGCGTGGCAGATCGTGTTTGTCCGCCAGGTGCAGATAGCGCATCACGCCAAATGCGGTTTCATTAGAAACGCCGATGTAGCGAATTTTCCCGGCGCGCTGAAACTCTGCCAATGCGTCCAGCGTGTCCAATAGGGAAACGACCGGCGCGGAGTCTGTCCAGCTGTAGCCTAACTTACCAAAGCAGTTGGTCGGGCGCTGCGGCCAGTGAACCTGATACAGATCCAGGTAATCGGTTTGCAGTCTTTTCAGGCTGTCGTGCAGCGCTTCACGGATATTTTTTCGATCCAGCGCCTGATTCGGGCGGATGCCGCTGTCGTTGTTGCGTGATGGTCCGCTGACCTTAGAAGCGACGATCAGCTTTTCGCGGCTGCCGTGTTTGGCGAGCCAGTTACCTACGTAGGTTTCGGTGAGACCCTGGGTTTCAGGACGCGGCGGTACCGGATACATCTCGGCAACGTCGATCAAATTAATGCCCTGTGCTACGGCATAATCGAGCTGTGCATGTGCGTCGGCTTCGCTGTTTTGTTCACCAAACGTCATTGTGCCCAGCCCCAGTGTACTGACTTCCAGCGAGCTGTGGGGTATACGGTGATATTGCATAGCCGTTTCCTTTTTATAATCACGACATAAGGATTATAAAAATGGCTGAGGGAAGCGAAAAAGGGAAGTAAAATTGTTAAGGCCAGCGCGCTGCTGACCTCAACCATCAGCGTTCAATGATTTGGGACACATCATCGCGGTTAATCTGCATCGCATTGCCCTGCTGGTCGTGATAGCTAACCAGACCGGTATCATCGTCAATTTCTGGTTTTCCATCGGTCAGGATCATTCGACCATCTTTTGTCGCCATTACATAATCGCTGCTGCATCCGGAAACGGCAAAAGCCAGTCCTACGGCGGAAATCAAAACTGCCCATTTTTTCATCTGCTTATCCTCACATGGCCTGCGTCTGACAATAGTTTAGTAATAACGCGAAGTTGTGCAGGGTGAAAGCAGTAAAATCTTAAACTGTGAGAAGGGGTAGGTGTGGTGGGCATTCGCTCCCCTTGCAGGGAGCGATGGATTTCATCAGAGCGGATTTTTTTTATTACGCCACAGGTTCAGGGTCTCTACCGCGATAGAGAAGAACATGGCGAAATAGATATATCCTTTCGGAACGTGGACGTCGAAACTTTCCAGAATCAGCGTAAAACCGACCAGAATCAGGAACGAGAGCGCCAGCATTTTTACTGAAGGGTGGCGATCGACAAACTCACCAATTGGGCGAGCAGCAAACATCATCACGCCTACGGCAATCACTACTGCCGCCATCATGATAAACAGATGATCGGACAAACCAACCGCAGTAATCACGGAATCCAGACTGAAGATAATGTCTAACAACATGATCTGCACAATCGCGCCCAGGAAAGAAGATACGCGGGTTTTTAACCCCTCTTCCTCACCTTCAATGGATTCGTGGATCTCCTTGCTGGCTTTCCAGATCAGGAACAATCCCCCCAGCAGAAGGATCAGGTCGCGTGCTGATATCGCCTCGCCAAACAACTCGAATAGCGGGTTTGTCAGGCGCGTTACCCAGGCGATAGAAGCCAGCAGAGCCAGACGCATGATCATCGCCGCCGCCAGCCCAATACGTCGGGCATGATTGCGTTGCGCTGTCGGGAGTTTGGCTACAACCAGAGAAAGGAAAATAATATTGTCGATCCCAAGAACGATCTCCAGCAGCGTCAGCGTACCGAGCGCAAGCCAGGCGTTAGGATCGGTTATCCATGCAAATAACATCGAACAAAGTCCTGCCAAAAAAAAGAAGCGGTAATTATAGGCCCGTAACGCGGCGGGTGAAAGGCCGGGCGGTGCCTATTGCGCCTGGAACAAGAAATGTCGCTCAAGCAATGCGCGGGTGAAGTTCTTTTTCAGGTAAAAGCCGCGTGGCAGGGTCAGGATGGGCTCGCCGTTGGCGCCAATGGCCTCGGTAAGCGCGCGGGCGTTAGCGGCTTTAGGACGCAGTTGCAGTACTTCCCCATGGCGAGCGGTGATGCGTTCGACATGACCTAACACAATCATGTCCATTAATTCTTCCCAGTCCAGACGCAATTGCTGGTCCTCTTCTTCATTCGGGCTCCACAGCAGGGGAGAGCCGACGCGGCGCTCAGCCAGCGGGATGCTGCGTTCGCCTTCTACCGGGATCCACAGAACGCGTTTGAGTTTGTGCCGTACATGGCTGGTTTCCCAGGTGACGCCGGTATTGCCGGTTAACGGTGCCACGCACACAAAGGTGGTTTCCAGCGGTCTGCCAAGACTGTCCACAGGGATCGTTTTCAGCTCCACGCCCAGCGCCGCAAAATCCTGCTCTGGTTTACTGCCCGCGCTGGCACCGAGCCAGATTTCCAGTAGCACGCCAATCCAGCCTTTATCGCGCTTAAGATCCTTCGGCGTAACGATTCCCGCCATTGCCGCTAATTCTCCTAACGCGTAGCCCGAAAGCTGTCGTGCCTGGCTCAGCAACTGGGCTTCAGATTCAGGGGGAGAAAGCAACGGACGGAGTTCTGGCATCGGGTTAACCCTTAGGTGAAAAAATAAGCAATGATTTTATACCGTGTGGACAGAGTTTATCTTTTTCCACATGCTTTATTCAATTATATGATTTATATTGGTTTTTAGATTCACGTTTGCAGAGTTGCGCAACAGCGAAGCGGGTTTTCCAATTCTGGTCACTGACAATGAACAGGATCTTACACCATGTTATCCACAGAAAGATGGGATAACTGTGAAAAACCCCCACTACTGTTTCAATTTACAGCCTTGACGTGCGACGAAAATCGAATTTTCACACAAATTGTGCCTAACTTATTGGCATAATCTGTGGATAAAACCGACGCTGGTCGATCTTTCATCAGCGTGAAGATCGTATGAGTGATGTACATCACATTTCTGTGTGTTTATCTGCGTGGATCAGTTTTAACTTTATGAATGTATAAGACTATTTTTACTCTGTGACGAATGTCTTATTCGGACTGTTCTGGGTTTTCCCATAGTAATTCCGTACTTCTTCACAACTATATCCACAGAAAAGGTGAATAAAATCGCCTTGCTTGCCCTTCTTCTGTTTATAACTCGGCCTTTAACTGTGAGTTATTCAATTGTTATTAGAATATCGCACCCTTAACAGAGTGGTTTACCGCCCCTCAGGAGTGTGAAACAATCGTTTGTATATAAGGTTTATGTTGAGGTAGTCCGGTGATTGATGACGATGGCTACCGCCCGAATGTAGGGATAGTAATTTGTAACCGCCAGGGGCAGGTCATGTGGGCCCGGCGATTTGGTCAGCACTCCTGGCAATTTCCACAAGGTGGGATCAACGCAGGAGAGACAGCAGAGCAGGCGATGTACCGGGAACTCTTTGAAGAAGTGGGTCTCAGTCGTAAAGATGTACGGATCCTTGCTTCTACTCGTAACTGGTTGCGTTACAAGTTACCGAAACGTTTGGTGCGTTGGGACACGAAGCCGGTTTGTATCGGCCAGAAACAAAAGTGGTTTCTTCTGCAATTGGTCAGCAGCGATGCTGAAATCAATATGCAAACCAGCAGTACACCTGAGTTCGACGGCTGGCGCTGGGTGAGTTACTGGTATCCGGTTCGACAGGTGGTGTCATTTAAACGCGATGTCTATCGCAGGGTGATGAAAGAATTCGCAAGTGTTGTCATGGCGCTTCAGGAGAGCACTCCTAAGCCGCAAAGCACACCTGCGTACAGACGTAAAAGAGGTTAAGCTACGCAAATTATGCTCACCCGCCTGCGCGAAATAGTCGAAAAGGTGGCCAGTGCTCCGCGTCTGAATGAAGCGCTCAATATACTGGTTACCGACATCTGTCTTGCGATGGATACAGAGGTCTGTTCGGTTTATCTGGCCGATCACGATCGACGTTGTTATTACCTCATGGCGACCCGGGGACTGAAAAAACCACGTGGTCGCACTGTCGCACTCGCGTTTGATGAAGGTATCGTTGGCCTGGTTGGCAGGCTGGCGGAACCTATCAACCTCGCCGATGCGCAAAAACATCCCAGCTTTAAATACATACCTTCGGTAAAAGAAGAGCGTTTTCGTGCATTCTTAGGCGTACCGATCATTCAGCGTCGCCAGCTTTTAGGTGTGCTGGTGGTGCAGCAGCGTGAACTGCGTCAGTACGATGAAAGTGAAGAGTCTTTCCTCGTCACGCTCGCCACGCAAATGGCGGCCATACTTTCGCAGTCGCAACTAAACGCGCTGTTCGGTCAATACCGGCAAACGCGCATCCGTGCATTGCCTGCCGCCCCCGGCGTGGCAATAGCTGAAGGCTGGCAGGATGCGACGCTGCCGCTGATGGAGCAGGTCTATCAGGCTTCAACGCTGGATCCGGTGCTTGAGCGCGAGCGACTGACCGGTGCGTTGGAAGAGGCGGCGAACGAATTCCGCCGCTACAGCAAGCGTTTTACCGCTGGGGCGCAGAAAGAAACGGCGGCGATCTTTGATCTTTACTCGCACTTGCTTTCCGATACCCGTCTGCGCCGCGAGCTGTTTGCGGAAGTGGATAACGGTTCAGTGGCCGAGTGGGCGGTTAAAACGATCATTGAAAAGTTTGCCGAACAATTTGCCGCGCTGAGCGATAACTACCTCAAAGAGCGGGCCGGAGATTTACGCGCGCTCGGCCAGCGTCTGCTGTTCCACCTTGACGACTCTATCCAGGGGCCGAATGCCTGGCCGGAACGTTTCGTACTGGTGGCGGATGAACTTTCGGCGACCACGCTGGCGGAGCTTCCTCAGGACCGGTTAGTCGGCGTGGTTGTCCGGGACGGCGCAGCCAACTCTCATGCGGCAATTATGGTTCGTGCGCTGGGTATCCCTACCGTTATGGGGGCCGATATCCAGCCGTCGGTGCTGCATCGTCGCACGCTGGTGGTGGACGGTTATCGCGGTGAACTGCTGGTCGATCCGGAACCGGTATTGATTCAGGAATACCAGCGTCTTATCAGTGAAGAAATTGAGCTGAGCCGCCTGGCGGAAGACGACGTCAACCAGCCAGCACAGTTGAAAAGCGGCGAGCGCGTGAAGGTGATGCTCAATGCGGGTCTCAGCCCGGAACATGAAGAAAAGCTGGGTAGCAGGATCGACGGTATTGGCCTGTATCGCACCGAAATCCCGTTCATGCTGCAAAGCGGTTTTCCTTCGGAAGAAGAACAGGTTGCGCAGTATCAGGGCATGCTGCAAATGTTTAACGACAAGCCGGTGACCCTACGTACGCTGGATGTCGGTGCCGATAAACAGCTGCCCTACATGCCGATCAGTGAAGAGAACCCGTGCCTTGGCTGGCGAGGGATCCGCATAACGCTCGATCAACCAGAGATCTTTTTGATCCAGGTTCGCGCCATGCTGCGTGCCAACGCGGCAACCGGCAACCTCAGCATTTTGCTGCCGATGGTAACCAGCATTGATGAAGTGGACGAAGCGCGACGTTTGATTGAACGCGCCGGACGCGAAGTGGAGGAGATGATCGGTTACGAGATCCCGAAACCGCGCATTGGCATCATGCTGGAAGTTCCGTCGATGGTGTTCATGCTGCCGCATCTGACAAACCGGATTGACTTTATCTCGGTCGGAACCAACGATCTTACCCAGTACATACTGGCCGTCGATCGTAACAACACACGGGTAGCCAGCATTTATGACAGTCTGCATCCGGGGATGTTACGTGCGCTGGCGATGATTGCGCAGGAAGCCGAAAGAAGCGGTATCGATTTACGCCTGTGCGGTGAAATGGCGGGCGACCCGATGTGCGTGGCTATTCTGATCGGCCTGGGTTTCCGTCATTTGTCGATGAACGGTCGTTCTGTCGCTCGCGTTAAATATCTGCTGCGTCATATCGATTTTGATGAGGCGCAAACGCTGGCGCAGCGCAGCCTGGAAGCGCAGATGGCAGCAGAGGTACGCCATCAGGTAGCGGCCTTTATGGAGCGCCGCGGCATGGGGGGGTTGATCCGCGGGGGATTGTAGGCCTGATAAGCGTAGTGTCATCAGGCATTACGGGGTAAAGATTACTTATACAGATCTTTTACATCTTCCCGGCATCCGCTTCTAACCCCTTGTGCTATCATTCGCACCTTTGGAGCGCCTGCATTATGCAGGCGCGCTTATCAATTGCTGTCTGACTTCAGCGAAATAACAAGAACTTGTGGTGACAGATGACCAGTAGCTATCTGCATTTTCCGGATTTCGATCCGGTCATTTTCTCAATCGGACCCGTCGCGCTTCACTGGTACGGCTTAATGTATTTGGTGGGGTTTATTTTTGCGATGTGGCTGGCGACGCGCCGCGCGAATCGCCCGGGCAGTGGCTGGACCAAAAATGAAGTAGAAAACTTACTGTATGCGGGCTTCCTCGGGGTTTTCCTCGGTGGGCGTATTGGTTACGTACTGTTCTATAACTTCGAGTTGTTCCTCGATAATCCCCTGTATCTGTTCCGCGTCTGGGACGGCGGTATGTCCTTCCACGGTGGACTTATCGGTGTGATCCTGGTGATGATTATCTTCGCCAAACGCACCAAACGTTCGTTCTTCCAGGTTTCTGATTTCATTGCCCCGCTGATTCCGTTTGGTCTGGGTGCAGGGCGTCTGGGTAACTTTATCAATGGTGAGCTGTGGGGACGCGTTGACCCGAACTTCAAGTACGCCATGCTGTTCCCGGGCTCCCGTACCGAAGATATTTTACTGCTGCAATCTAACCCGCAATGGCAGTCTATTTTTGATACCTACGGCTCGCTGCCGCGCCACGCCTCACAGCTTTATGAGATGGCGCTCGAGGGTGTTGTGCTGTTTATCATTCTCAACCTGTACATTCGTAAGCCGCGTCCAATGGGCTCGGTATCCGGTCTGTTCCTGATTGGTTATGGCGCGTTTCGTATTATCGTTGAATTCTTCCGCCAGCCGGATGCGCAGTTTACTGGCACCTGGGTACAGTACATCAGCATGGGGCAGATCCTCTCTATCCCGATGATTGTCGCAGGCATTATTATGATGGTTTGGGCGTACCGCCGCAGCCCACAGCAACACGTTTCCTGAGGAACCATGAAACAGTATTTAGAACTGATGCAAAAAGTGCTGGATGAAGGCACACAGAAAAACGACCGTACCGGAACCGGAACGCTTTCCATTTTTGGTCATCAGATGCGTTTTAATCTGCAGGAAGGGTTCCCGCTGGTTACGACGAAACGCTGCCATTTACGCTCGATCATTCATGAGCTGCTGTGGTTTTTGCAGGGCGACACTAACGTTGCCTACCTGCATGAAAACAACGTCTCAATCTGGGACGAATGGGCGGATGAAAACGGTAATTTAGGCCCGGTTTATGGTAAACAGTGGCGCGCGTGGCCTACGCCAGATGGTCGCCATATTGACCAGATCACCACCGTGTTAAACCAGCTTAAAAATGACCCGGACTCTCGCCGCATTATCGTTTCTGCATGGAACGTCGGCGAGCTGGATAAAATGGCGCTGGCACCGTGCCATGCGTTCTTCCAGTTTTACGTCGCGGATGGCAAGCTCTCCTGTCAGCTGTATCAGCGTTCGTGCGATGTGTTCCTCGGCCTGCCGTTTAACATTGCCAGCTACGCTTTGCTGGTACACATGATGGCGCAGCAGTGTGATCTGGAAGTGGGTGATTTTGTCTGGACCGGTGGCGACACGCACCTGTACAGCAATCATATGGATCAAACGCATCTGCAGCTTAGCCGTGAACCTCGCGCGTTGCCGAAACTGGTTATCAAACGTAAGCCTGAATCTATCTTTGACTATCGCTTCGAAGACTTCGAAATTGAAGGCTACGATCCGCACCCGGGTATTAAAGCGCCGGTGGCTATCTAACCAGCTTCATGCTGACACAACCGACGCCCGTGAGCGTCGGTTTTTTTTGTCTAAAATCATGTTCTTCGGCGAATATTCCTGAAATAGTGCAACGGTCTGCAACGCGACAAATATTTCCCGTAGCTCGCCGTAGAAACCGAATTTCCCGCTCGTTATTCATTTTCCTCACGCCATACTGGCGACATGAAAAAACAACAAGGTTACACGCTTCTCGAAACCCTGATTGCGATGCTGATCGTCGCGGCGCTTGGTGCATCTGGGCTGTATGGTTGGCAGCGCTGGCAGCAGCAACAGCAGCTGTGGCAGACCGCCTGCCAGGTGCGGGACTACCTGCTGCAACTGCGTGAAGATGCTAACTGGCGCAATCGTGATCACGTCATCAACGTGCTCCGCGAAGGGGGGACATGGTGTCTGGCAAGCTCAGCGACATCACAAGCTTCGTGTCAGCCTGTTTCACCGTTGATATTTGCGCCACTCTGGGCTGATGTCGAAATGGCAGATATCACGCCTTCACTGGCTTTTTTTGGACTGCGCAATACGGCATGGGCCGGACATATACGCCTGAAAAATGCGGCAGGGGAATGGCGCGTGGTGGTGTCTGGCTGGGGGCGAATCAGGCTTTGTGAGCGCGATGAGGCCAGATTATGTCAGTAAACGAACGGGGATTTTCACTGCTGGAGGTGCTCATTGCCATGGCGATTAGCAGTATTTTATTACTTAGCTCAGCACGATTTTTACCGGCGCTACAGCGAGAGATTCTGCGTAACACGCGCCAGTTAGCGCTGGAAGATGAAATATGGCAGCGGGCCTACACCGTGGCGAAGCATCTTCAACGGGCGGGATATTGCCGAGGAAACTGTGTCGGAGAGGGACTGGTGATATCGGCTAAGGGGGACTGTGTCATTGCACGCTGGGATGCCAACGGCAACGGCGTTTGGGAGAGCAGTTCCGCGAAAGAGGCTGATGCTATCGGGTTTCGTTTACAGGACAAGGTATTGGAAACCCTGCGTGGAGCCACCGGCTGTACTGGAAAAGGATGGGAGAAAATGACCGATCAGACTACCATCCAGATTGAGGCATTCCAGGTTGAACGGCTGAATTTTAGCGGATATTCCCCGCTTCTTACGCTGCGTTTGCGTGGAGTGAGCAATGACGAACCACAAAAAGTTGTTGAAGCAGTCTACAGCGTTACGGGATTCAACCTGTGAACCGTGAGCGAGGCGTATCCTCTCTGGCAATGGTCCTGTTGCTGCTGGTGCTCGGTAGTCTGCTGCTGCAAGGCGTTAGCAGACAGGAGGCTAGTTTTGCTGCGCGTGTGGTCACACAAAGTCAGGCGCTGCAGCGTCAGGCGGTAGTGCAATCCGCGATGGAATGGGGGCGTATACAACCCTGGCGCTTACAACCCGTCGTACAGTGTCGGCGCGATCCCACGCAGAATGCCGCGGTTTGCCTGCGCCTGCTTACCAATAATTTCGTGCTGCTAATCGCCCACTATGAAGGAGTATTTTTATGGCGTCAGGGGGCGGTTATTGATGGCAACATAGAATTCTCGGCGCATGGCTGGAGCGATTTTTGTCCGCTTAAGGAGCAGACGTTATGCCAGATCCCCTGAACAGTCAGCGTGGCTTTAGTCTGCCGGAAGTTATGCTGGCAATGGTACTGATGATCATGATTGTGACCGCGTTGTCAGGATACCAGCGGGTGCTAATGAACAGCTTTATTATCAGAAACCAGTATCAACAACTCTGGCGTCACGCCTGGCAGCAAAGCCAGCTGTACCAGTTTTCATCGCCTGTGAACTGGCGGGTTAACCGAATGCAGACAACGAGAGCGGGATGTGTCAGCATCAACGTCATAATTTCTTCACCCCTCGGCAGGCAGGGTCAGATGACGCGTCTGCATTGCCCGAATCGTCAGTAGTCAGGAGTCGCTATGTTAAGGGTCTACCACTCCAACCGTCTGGATGTGCTGGAAGCGTTAATGGAGTTTATCGTTGAGCGCGAGCGGCTGGACGACCCCTTTGAGCCTGAGATGATCCTGGTTCAAAGTACCGGTATGGCGCAGTGGTTACAAATGACTCTTGCACAGAAGTTTAGTATTGCCGCCAATATCGATTTTCCGCTGCCCGCGAGTTTTATCTGGGATATGTTTGTGCGCGTGCTGCCGGATATCCCGAAAGAGAGCGCGTTCAACAAACAGAGCATGAGCTGGAAGTTGATGACGCTGTTGCCGCAATTACTGGATGGCGATGACTTTGCATTGTTGCGCCACTATCTGACGGACGACACCGATAAACGTAAGCTTTTTCAGCTTTCCTCGCGCGCGGCTGACCTTTTCGACCAGTATTTAGTCTACCGCCCTGACTGGTTGACCCAGTGGGAAGCGGGGCGACTGGTTGAGGGACTCGGCGAGTCTCAGGCCTGGCAGGCACCGTTGTGGAAAGCGCTGGTGGAATACACCGCGGAGTTGGGCCAGCCGCGTTGGCATCGTGCCAATTTATACCAACGATTTATTCAGACGTTGGAAAACGCGTCCGAGTGCCCGCAGGGACTGCCTTCTCGCGTCTTTATTTGCGGCATTTCGGCGCTGCCGCCGGTTTATTTGCAGGCATTGCAAGCGCTGGGTAAGCACATCGATATTCATCTGCTGTTTACCAACCCTTGTCGCTACTACTGGGGAGATATTAAAGATCCTGCCTGGCTGGCGAAGCTGATGGCGCGTCAGCGTCGGCACAGCTTTGAAGAACGGCACCTGCCGCTGTTTCGTGATAACCAGAAAGCCGAAGGATTATTTAACAGCGATGGCGAACAGGATGTGGGCAACCCGATGCTGGCCTCGTGGGGCAAGCTGGGGCGTGATTACATTTATTTGCTTTCGGAGCTGGAAAATAGTCAGGAACTGGATGCGTTTGTCGACATTACGCCTGACAACCTTTTGCATAATATTCAATCGGATATTCTGGAACTCGAAAGTCATGCCGTGGCGGGCGTCACGCTGGAAGAATATTCCCGTAGTGACAATAAACGCCGGCTTGATCTGAACGATACCAGCGTGACTTTCCATGTCTGCCATAGCCCACAGCGCGAGGTGGAAATTCTGCATGATCGGCTGTTGGCCATGCTGGAAGCGGACCCAACGCTGACGCCGCGCGATATTATCGTGATGGTGGCGGACATCGATAGCTACAGCCCATTCATTCAGTCGGTCTTTGGCAGTGCACCAGCCGAGCGTTACTTACCTTATGCGATTTCCGACCGTCGGGCACGCCAGTCTCATCCCGTCTTACAGGCTTTTATTAGTCTGCTGTCTCTACCGGATAGCCGTTTTGTCTCAGAGGATGTCCTGGCGTTACTGGATGTCCCCGTGCTGGCGGCGCGTTTCAACATTGATGAAGAAGGGTTGCGCTATCTTCGCTTATGGGTCAATGAATCCGGGATTCGTTGGGGAATTGACGACGATAACGTGCGTGAACTGGAACTTCCGCCTACAGGTCAGCATACCTGGCAATTTGGTTTAACGCGTATGCTGCTCGGCTACGCGATGGAAAGCGCGCAGGGCGAGTGGCAATCGGTATTGCCTTACGATGAGTCCAGCGGTTTGATTGCCGAGCTGGTAGGGCATCTGGCCTCGTTGCTGATGCAGCTTAATCTCTGGCGTAGAGGATTAGCGCAGGAACGACCGCTGGAAGAGTGGCTACCTGTTTGTCGGGAAATGCTCAATGATTTCTTCCTGCCGGACGCGGATACCGAAGCTGCGATGACGCTGATTGAACAGCAGTGGCAGGCTATTATCACCGAAGGTTTAGGGGCCGAGTACGGCGATGCTATACCGCTCTCTCTGTTACGTGATGAGCTGGCCCAGCGCCTTGATCAGGAACGCATCAGCCAGCGCTTCCTGGCGGGTCCCGTTAACATTTGTACGCTGATGCCGATGCGCTCCATTCCGTTCAAAGTGGTGTGCCTGCTGGGTATGAACGATGGCGTTTATCCACGCCAGCTTGCGCCGCTGGGCTTTGATTTAATGAGTCAAAAACCGATGCGGGGCGATCGCAGCCGTCGTGATGATGACCGCTATCTGTTCCTCGAAGCATTGATTTCGGCACAGCAGACGCTCTACATCAGCTACATTGGCCGCTCGATCCAGGATAACAGCGAGCGCTTCCCGTCGGTGCTGGTGCAAGAACTGATGGACTACATTGGGCAAAGCCATTATCTGCCGGGTGACGAATTGTTGACCTGCGATCAAAGCGAGACAAGGGTAAAAGCGCACATTACCCGTTTGCATACCCGTATGCCCTTTGATGCGCAAAACTATCTACCAGGCGAACAGCAAAGCTATGCCCGGGAATGGCTACCTGCGGCGAGCCTGTCAGGAAAAGCGCACACGGATTTTGTGCAGCCTCTTCCTTTTGAAATGCCAGAAACGCTAACGCTGGAAACACTGCAGCGATTTTGGGCACATCCGGTACGCGCCTTTTTCCAGATGCGTCTGAGGGTCAACTTCCGCTCTGAAGAGAGTGAGATCCCGGACACGGAGCCTTTCACCCTTGAAGGATTAACCCGCTATCAGCTTAATCAGCAATTGCTTAATACACTGGTTGAAGAGAACGACGCTGAACGACTGTTCCGCCGTTTTCGTGCGGCGGGCACGCTACCCTATGGGCCGTTTGGCGAAATTCTGTGGGATACGCAGCGTCAGGAGATGCAGTCGCTGGCTGAGCGTATTATCGCCTGTCGTCAGCCCTGTCAGAGCATGGAAATCGATCTTAACTGTAACGGCGTACAAATCACCGGTTGGTTGCCGCAGGTACAAGAGGACGGTTTGTTGCGCTGGCGCCCATCTTTGATCAGCATTGCGCAGGGCGTGCAACTTTGGCTGGAACATCTTGTCTATTGTGCGAGTGGCGGTACGGGAGAGAGCCGATTATTCCTGCGTAAAGACGGGGAATGGCGTTTTCCGCCGCTGGATGCAGAACAGGCGTTGCTGTATCTGTCGCAACTCATTGAGGGGTATCGGGAAGGCATGTCGTCACCATTGCTGGTATTGCCCGAAAGCGGCGGTGCATGGATAAAAACCTGTTATGACGCCGCAAATGATGCCATGTTAGATGACGATGCAACGTTGCAAAAAGCGCGCAGTAAGTTTCTGCAAGCCTATGAAGGCAACATGATAGTACGTGGCGAAGGTGATGATATCTGGTATCAGCGTCTTTGGCGTCAACTGGATGCTGATACGCTGGAGACTATTGTTTTACAGTCTCAACGCTACCTGTTACCGATTTTTCGCTTCAATCAGTCATGATGGCTGTATAAAAATTGCGCAATTCGATAGCTTCCACTATGATGCGCATTCTGTCACGGACTGATTCTTACAAAGAGAAGATGCTGGCTCGTTCAGCACATAGTCTTGCCCTGTTCAGACCATGTATTTATGCGTGGTTTGTAGTGAACAGGTGAATACGTTAATGATGAGGTTTGTGAATGCCCCGCAGCACCTGGTTCAGCGCATTACTGTTGTTCGTCGCCCTTTGGGTTCCCGTAAGTCAGGCAGATACCGGTTGGCAGCCTTTAGCTGAAACCATCCGTAAAAGCGATAAAGATACCCGTCAGTATCAGGCCGTGCGCCTTGATAACGGCATGGTTGTGCTGCTGGTATCCGATCCTCAGGCCGTGAAATCCCTTTCTGCACTGGTAGTTCCCGTGGGCTCGCTGGAAGATCCGGACGATCATCAGGGGCTGGCGCACTATCTCGAACACATGTGCCTGATGGGCTCGAAAAAATACCCGCAGCCGGACAGCCTGGCTGAATTTCTGAAAATGCACGGCGGTAGCCACAATGCCAGCACTGCGCCTTATCGTACGGCCTTCTATCTTGAAGTCGAAAACGACGCGTTGGTGGGGGCGGTGGATCGCCTGGCGGATGCTATTGCCGATCCATTGTTGGATAAAAAATATGCCGACCGTGAGCGTAACGCGGTTAACTCCGAGCTGACGCTGGCGCGTACCCGAGACGGGATGCGTATGGCGCAGGTGAGCGCTGAGACTATCAACCCGGCGCACCCTGGCTCGCGTTTCTCTGGCGGGAATCTAGAGACATTAAGCGACAAACCGGGCAACCCGGTGGTACAGGCGTTACAAAAATTTCATGAAAAGTACTACTCCGCGAACCTGATGAAGGCGGTGATTTATAGCAATAAACCGCTGCCAGAGCTGGCGCGGATAGCGGCTGACACCTTTGGGCGCGTGCCGAACAGAAATATCGAAAAGCCTGAAATTACCGTACCGGTCGTCACTGATGCGCAAAAGGGCATCATCATCCACTATGTTCCGGCAATGCCGCGTAAAGTATTGCGCGTCGAGTTTCGTATCGATAACAACAGCGCGCAGTTCCGCAGTAAAACCGATGAGCTGGTGACCTACCTGATTGGCAATCGTAGTCCGGGCACATTGTCTGACTGGCTGCAAAAGCAGGGCCTGGTTGAAGGTATTCGCGCAGACTCCGATCCGGTGGTCAACGGGAACAGCGGCGTGTTAGCCATTTCCGCGACGTTAACCGACAAGGGGCTGGCGAATCGCAATGAAGTTGTCGCGGCAATCTTTAGCTACCTCAATTTGTTACGCGAGAAAGGCGTCGATAAACGCTATTTTGACGAGCTGGCGCATGTGCTGGATCTCGATTTCCGTTATCCCTCCATCACCCGTGATATGGACTACGTGGAATGGCTGGCTGATACCATGATCCGCGTTCCCGTCGAGCATACGCTGGATGCGGTGAATATTGCTGACCAGTACGATGCGAAAGCTGTTGAGCAACGTCTGGCAATGATGACGCCGCAGAATGCGCGTATCTGGTATATCAGCGCGAAAGAGCCGCATAATAAAACCGCTTATTTTGTCGATGCGCCTTACCAGGTGGATAAAATCAGTGACAAAACCTTTGCCGACTGGCAGCAAAAAGCACAGGGCATTGCGCTGTCGTTACCGGAGGTGAACCCCTACATTCCGGATGATTTCACGCTGATTAAGACGGATAAAAAATACGCTCATCCGGAGCTGATTGTTGATGAGCCGGATTTACGCGTGGTGTATGCCCCGAGCCAGTATTTTGCCAGCGAGCCGAAGGCTGACGTCAGCGTGATCCTGCGTAACCCGAAAGCCATGGACAGCGCCCGCAACCAGGTCTTATTCGCACTTAACGATTACCTGGCGGGGATTGCGCTCGATCAGTTAAGTAACCAGGCATCGGTAGGTGGAATTGGTTTCTCTACCAACGCTAACAATGGGTTGATGCTTAACGCCAACGGCTACACCCAACGTTTGCCGCAGCTTTTTCAGGCGCTGCTGAGCGGCTATTTCAGCTATACCTCAACGGATGAACAACTGGAACAGGCGAAATCCTGGTATGCCCAGATGATGGATTCCGCAGAAAAGGGTAAAGCCTACGATCAGGCTATTATGCCGGTGCAGATGCTTTCTCAGGTGCCTTATTTTTCACGTGATGAGCGCCGTCAGTTGCTGCCTTCCATCACCCTGAAAGAGGTGATGACCTACCGCGACGCCTTAAAAACCGGTGCGCGACCTGAATTCCTGGTCATTGGAAATATGAGCGAAGCTCAGACAACGAGCATGGCGCGGGATATCCAAAAACAGCTTGGTGCGAACGGGTCACAGTGGTGTCGTAACAAAGATGTGGTGGTGGACAAGAAGCAGTCCGTCATCTTTGAAAAAGCAGGCAGCAGCACGGATTCAGCACTGGCGGCGGTATTTGTGCCAACCGGATACGATGAATACACCAGTTCAGCCTACAGCGCCATGTTGGGGCAGATTGTTCAGCCGTGGTTCTACAATCAGCTGCGTACTGAAGAACAGTTAGGTTACGCCGTATTTGCTTTCCCGATGAGCGTTGGCCGTCAGTGGGGAATGGGGTTCCTGCTGCAAAGCAGTGATAAGCAGCCGTCTTACCTCTGGGAGCGTTATAAAGCGTTCTTCCCGACGGCGGAAGCGAAGCTGCGGGCGATGAAACCTGAAGAGTTCGCGCAAATTCAGCAGGCGATTATTGCGCAAATGCTGCAGGCGCCGCAAACGCTGGGGGCAGAAGCCTCACAGTTAAGCAAAGATTTTGATCGCGGCAATATGCGCTTCGATTCACGTGATAAAATAGTGGCTCAGATTAAACTGCTGACGCCGCAAAAACTTGCCGACTTCTTCCATCAGGCGGTGGTTGAGCCGCAAGGCATGGCGATATTGTCACAGGTTTCCGGCAGTCAGAACGGGCAAGCAGAATATGTGCACCCGGAAGGCTGGAAAGTGTGGCAGACCGTCAGCGCGTTGCAGCAAACCTTACCCCTGATGAGTGATAAGAATGAATGATGCCGCTGAGTCCCTTGATCCACTGCGTTTGCCCCTGACGGGCGAGCGTCTGATTGAAGCCTCTGCGGGCACCGGTAAAACCTTTACCATCGCCGCCCTGTATTTACGTTTACTGCTTGGACTGGGCGGCTCTGCCGCCTTTCCTCGTCCTCTGACCGTCGAAGAACTGCTGGTAGTCACCTTCACTGAGGCGGCTACCGAAGAGTTGCGCGGTCGAATTCTTAGCAACATTCATGAACTGCGAATTGCCTGCCTGCGTGAAACCACCGACAACCCGCTATATGCCCGTTTGTTAGATGAAATTGCCGATAAAAAACAGGCTGCTCAGTGGCTGTTATTGGCTGAAAGACAGATGGATGAAGCGGCGGTGTTTACCATCCACGGTTTTTGTCAGCGTATGCTCAGCCTTAACGCCTTTGAGTCTGGCATGCTGTTCGAACAGCAGCTGATAGAAGATGAATCGCTGCTGCGCTATCAGGCCTGCGCGGACTTCTGGCGTCGGCACTGCTACCCGCTGCCCCGCGACATTGCGCAGGTGGTTTTTGAAACGTGGAAAGGGCCGCAGGCGCTGCTGAGAGATATCGATCGCTATCTGCAAGGGGAAGCACCGGTTATCAAGGCTCCTCCGCCCGATGACGAAACACTGGCCTCCCGGCATGAACAAATTCTTGCACGCATTAACCAGATCAAGCAGCAATGGCGTGATTCTGTTGATGAGCTGGATGGTCTGCTGGAAGCCTCCGGGATCGATCGGCGTAAATTTAATCGCGCTAACCAGGGTAAGTGGATCGAAAAGATCAGCGCGTGGGCGCAGGAAGAAACTCAAAGCTATCAGCTGCCTGATGCGTTGGAGAAATTCTCCCAGCGCTTTTTAGAAGAGCGAACCAAAGCGGGCGGGATAACTCCTCAGCACCCGCTTTTCGTCGCTATTGATGAACTGCTTAGCGAACCGTTAACCCTGCGCGATCTGGTGATCACCCGGGCGCTGGCGGAGATCCGCGCGGCGGTTGCCGAAGAGAAACGCCGCCGCGGCGAGCTGGGTTTTGACGATATGCTCAGCCGTCTGGATGCGGCGTTGCGCAGTGAAAGCGGTGATGCGCTGGCGACGGCTATTCGTACCCGTTTTCCGGTTGCCATGATCGATGAATTCCAGGATACCGATCCGCAGCAGTACCGTATTTTTCGTCGGATCTGGCAGCATCAGCCGGATACCGCACTTCTGCTGATTGGCGATCCAAAACAGGCGATTTACGCGTTTCGTGGCGCGGATATCTTCACCTATATGAAGGCGCGCAGCGAAGTCAGCGCACACTATACGCTCGATACTAACTGGCGTTCGGCCCCTGGCATGGTCAATAGCGTGAATACGCTTTTCAGCCAGATGGACGACGCCTTTATGTTCCGCGAAATCCCCTTCAGTCCGGTAAAATTCGCAGAAAAAAACCAGTCGCTTCAGTTTGTTTTACACGGTGAAACGCAGCCAGCCATGAGTATGTGGCTGATGGAAGGGGAAAGCTGTGGCGTAGGCGACTATCAGAACTACATGGCGCAGGTGTGCGCCATGCAAATTCGTGACTGGCTTAAGGCCGGGCATTCTGGCGCTGCGCAACTGGTCAGTGGCAAAGCCTCCAGCCCAGTACGCGCGTCGGACATCAGCGTACTGGTACGTAGCCGCCAGGAGGCGGCGCTGGTCCGCGATGCGCTGACGCAACTGGCCATTCCCTCCGTCTACCTCTCTAACCGTGACAGCGTATTTGAAACGCTGGAAGCGCAGGAGTTGCTGTGGGTGCTGCAGGCGGTGATGACGCCGGAGCGTGAGAACACGCTGCGTAGCGCGCTGGCGACCTCAATGATGGGGCTGAATGCGCAGGATCTTGAAGCGTTAAATAACGACGAAAATGCCTGGGATGCGGTGGTCGAGGAGTTCGATGGTTATCGTCAGATCTGGCATAAACGCGGCGTGATGCCGATGCTGCGCGCGCTGATGGCTGCCCGCCAGATTGCGGAGAACCTGCTGGCGACGGCGGGGGGCGAACGTCGACTGACCGACATTTTACATATCAGCGAGCTGTTGCAGGAAGCGGGCTCGCAGCTGGAAAGCGAGCATGCGCTGGTGCGCTGGTTGTCCCAGCATATTCGTGAACCCGACAGCAATGCGTCCAGTCAGCAGCTCAGGCTCGAAAGCGACAAGCATTTGGTTAAAATCGTCACCATCCATAAATCGAAAGGGCTGGAATATCCGCTGGTCTGGCTGCCATTTATCACCAATTTCCGCGTCCAGGATCAGGCTTTCTACCACGATCGCAGCTCCTTTGAAGCGGTGCTGGATCTCAGCGATGCCGAGGAGAGCGTTGAGCTGGCAGAAGCGGAACGTCTGGCGGAAGACCTGCGTTTGCTGTATGTCGCGCTAACCCGTTCGGTATGGCACTGCAGCCTTGGCGTTGCGCCGTTGGTACGACGTCGGGGCGATAAAAAAGGGGATACCGATGTGCATCAGAGCGCCCTTGGTCGCCTGTTGCAAAAAGGCGAGCCGATGGATGCCGCGGGTCTGCGTGGCGCGATTGAAGCGCTGTGCTGCGACGATATTGCCTGCCAGATTCCCGCGCAGCCTGACGGCGAACCCTGGCAGGTTGCGCAGTCTGTTAGCCGTGAACTGAGTGCAAAAATACTGCAGCGTACGCCCGGCGATAGCTGGCGCGTGACCAGTTATTCCGGTCTGCAACAGCGTGGACATGGTATTGCGCAGGATCTGATCCCTCGACTGGATATCGATGCCGCAGGCGTCGGTGAGGTTATTGAAGAATCAGGACTCACACCGCATCAGTTCCCGCGCGGCGCTTCGCCGGGTACGTTCTTGCATAGCCTGTTTGAAAATCTCGATTTTACGCAACCGGTGGATCCGCATTGGGTCGAGGAGCAACTGGCGTTGGGCGGTTATGACGCGCACTGGACGCCGGTTTTGACCGAATGGCTGGACGCCATTTTGCAGGCGCCTCTCAACGAGACGGGCGTGAGTTTGAGCCAGCTTTCCGCGCGAGAAAAACAGGTGGAGATGGAGTTTTATCTGCCGATTTCGCAGCCGCTGATTGCCAACCAACTTGATGCGTTGATTCGCCAGTACGATCCGCTCTCGGCGGGGTGCCCTGCGTTGGACTTTATGCAGGTGCGCGGCATGCTAAAAGGCTTTATTGACCTGGTATTCCGCCATCAGGGGCGCTATTACCTGCTCGATTACAAATCGAACTGGCTGGGTGAAGACAGCTCCGCCTATACGCAGCAAGCTATGGCCTCTGCCATGCAGGCGCATCGCTACGACCTGCAGTATCAACTTTATACCCTGGCGCTGCATCGCTACTTGCGCCATCGCATTGCTGATTACGATTATGAACGCCATTTTGGCGGAGTTATCTATCTCTTCCTGCGTGGCGTTGACCGTGAAAATCCGCAGCAGGGAATTTATGCGACCCGACCTGACGGAGAGTTGATCGCTTTGATGGACGAGTTGTTTGCCGGTGTGCCGCTGGAGGAGATGTCATGACAATCCAGAAACGATTACTGGAAGCCGTTGAGCAAAAGCAGCTTCGCCCTCTGGATGCCCAGTTCGCGCTGGCGGTTGCCGGAAATGATAACCCTGCCGTTGCGCTGGCAGCGGCGTTGCTCAGCCGTGAAGCAGGAGAAGGGCACGTCTGCTTACCGCTTTCGCGTCTATCCCGAAGTGAGGGCGCCCATCCTCTGTTAAGCGCCTGGCTCGCTGAAGCGGGAGAGCCCGAAAACTGGGCGGAATGCCTGCTGGCCTCCGGGGCGGTAAGCCGTGGCGAGCAGCCCACACCGCTGGTGCTGTACGGCGATCGTTTGTATCTGAACCGGATGTGGCATAACGAACGCGCGGTGGCGCGCTTTTTCGGTGAAGTTAACTACGCCATTGAGGTGGATGAACAACGGCTGACCCACACGCTGGCAGCGCTGTTTCCGCCCGTTGAAGGCGTTAACTGGCAAAAAGTGGCCGCTGCTGTCGCGCTCACCCGTCGTATATCGGTGATCTCCGGCGGACCGGGGACCGGAAAAACAACAACGGTGGCGAGGCTTCTGGCGGCGTTGATTCAGATGGCGGACGGTGAACGCTGTCGTATTCGTCTGGCGGCGCCCACGGGAAAAGCAGCAGCACGTCTGACCGCCTCGCTGGGCGCGGCGTTGCGTGAACTGCCGCTGACCGATGAGCAAAAGAAGCGCATTCCCGATGATGCCAGTACGCTGCATCGATTATTAGGCGCTCAGCCTGGTAGCCAACGCTTGCGGCATCATGCAGGAAACCCGCTGCATCTTGACGTGCTGGTAGTGGATGAAGCCTCGATGATCGATTTGCCGATGATGTCGCGCCTTATCGATGCGCTACCGCCACACGGGCGGGTGATTTTTCTGGGCGATCGCGACCAGCTCGCTTCTGTTGAAGCGGGGGCGGTGCTGGGGGATATCTGTGCTTTCGTCGGTGATGGTTTTACCCCGGAGCGTGCCCGCCAGCTTAGTCGCCTGACTGAAACCACTATTCCGGCTGGTTCGGGAACTCAGGCGGCTGCTCTGCGCGACAGTTTGTGCCTGCTGCAAAAGAGCTACCGTTTCGGTAGCGATTCCGGAATCGGTCAGTTGGCTGCGGCGATTAATCGTGGTGACAAAGCCGCGATAAAAACGGTCTTCCAGCAGGGATTTAGCGACATCGAAAAACGCGCTCTGCACAGCAGCGAAGATTACGCTGCGATGCTGGAGGAAGCGCTGGCGGGTTATGGTCACTATCTGGATTTACTGCGCGAGCGCGCCGAGCCGGATGCTGTCATTCAGGCCTTCAATGAGTATCAGCTATTGTGTGCCCTGCGGGAAGGACCGTTTGGCGTGGGTGGTTTGAATGAACGCATTGAGCAGGTGATGGCGCAAAAACGCAAAATTCACCGTTCGACGCATAGCCGCTGGTATGAGGGAAGGCCAGTGATGATCGCGCGCAATGACAGTTCGCTGGGATTATTTAACGGTGATATTGGCATTGCCCTGGATCGTGGGCAGGGTCTGAGGGTGTGGTTTGCGCTGCCGGGCGGTTCTATCAAATCGGTCCAGCCCAGCCGCTTGCCTGAACATGAAACCACCTGGGCAATGACGGTGCACAAATCGCAGGGATCTGAGTTTGACCACGCGGCGTTGATTTTACCCAACCAGCATTCACCTGTGGTGACTCGCGAGCTGGTCTATACCGCCGTTACCCGCGCGCGCCGTCGTTTGTCGCTGTATGCTGATGAGCGGATATTGAGTGGCGCCATTGCCACCCGAACCGAACGCCGCAGCGGATTGTCGGCGTTGTTTAATGATGGCATGATGTAGGGCGGATAAGCGTCAGCGCCATCCGGCTGTGTGCCTGATGGCGACGCTATCGCGTCTGATCAGGCCTACGATCTGCATACCAAAGATGTGCCAGCGAACTTTATGCCGCATCCGGCAACCACGCCTATGCCAAATCCGCCATCAGCACTTTTGACCGCCGCTGATAGTTGTACATCTCTTTTTTGCTTTCCGGCAGCAGGTCGATATCTACCGGCGTGAAGCCTCGCTCCTGAAACCAGTGAATGCTGCGCGTGGTCAGCACGAACAGCTTGCTCAGCCCCATTTGCCGGGCCTGCGCGGCGATCCGTTCCAGCAACACTTCCCCGCGCGACGAGCTACGGTAGTCCGGATGTACCGCTACGCATGCCATTTCGCCAATTCTCTCTTCCGGGAAAGGGTACAGAGCGGCACAGGCGATAGTCAGGTTATCACGCTGAATAATCGTGAATTTGTCGATCTCCATTTCCAACTGCTCGCGCGAGCGGCGGACCAGAATACCTTGCTGTTCCAGCGGGCGGATAAGCTCCAGAATCCCGCCGATATCGTTAATGGTAGCGCGACGGATCTGCTCGGCGCTTTCCATCACGATCTGCGTACCGATGCCGTCGCGGGAGAACAGTTCTTGCAGCAATGCACCATCTTCCTGATAGCTGATCAGATGGCAGCGGCGTACGCCACTGCGACAGGCTTTCACTGCTCCGCGCAGGAAGCGCACCGTACCGGAGCTGTAATCGCCTTTCTCTTCCTGCAACTCAACGCGAGCCTGAGCTTCGTTAGGAAACAACTCGGAAATAATATCGCCATCATCGTTGATGACACCCTGAGACGAGCAAAAACCGATCATTTTCTCTGCCTTCAGTTTGATAGCCAGCTGCGTGGCGACCTCTTCTGACGTCAGATTAAAGCTCTCACCAGTTACGGAAACGGCGACCGGGCCCATCAACACAATCGCGCCGCTATCTAACTGGCGGTGAATGGCATCTTCATCGATGCGACGAATACGCCCGCTATGGCAGTAATCTACGCCGTCATCAACGCCCAGCGGCTGGGAGATAATAAAATTACCGCTGACCACATTGATGTGTGCACCCTGCAATGGCGTATTATTCAGGCTCATCGACAGGCGGGCGGTAATATCAAGCTGAAGTAGCCCTGCAGCCTGTTTGACCAGCTCCAGGGTTTTCGCATCGGTGACGCGCGTGTTTTTGTGGTACACCGGCTCATGATGATGCGCCGCAAGATTGGCATCAATCTGCGGTCGAGCGCCATAGACCACGACCAGGCGGATGCCGAGGCTATGAAGAAGACCAATGTCATTGACGATACTGGAAAAGTTTTCATGCTCGATGGCTTCACCGCCCAGCATAATGACAAACGTTTTTCCCCGATGGGTATTGATATAGGGAACAGAATGGCGGAATCCCTGTACCAGTTCGGTTCTACGCTCCTTCACCACGGCACACCCTCATTGCATGATTATTCGTAATTTGTGTATTTTTATTCTGTTTTGGTTCTGTGCGCAAGCGTAATTTTTACCCATGCTGAAGATTTTTATCAGTAATACCGTGAATATAAAAAGAATGTTTACCCTTTTATAGATGACAGATTATGCGTCTTTCGCTAAAGTTTCCGGTCAATTCGGACGTTTTACGTATTACCTCTAAAAAGATTTCTTTTGCTCGGGAGAAGCATGTCGGGATCCAACTCAGCAATCAGTCGCCGCCGTTTACTGAAAGGTGCGGGTGCTATGTGGCTTTTAAGCGTCAGCCAGGTGGGTCTGGCTGCCGCGAGTCAGGTCGTTGCCGTACGTATCTGGCCTGCGTCCAGCTATACCCGCGTCACGGTAGAATCTAACCGTCTGCTGAAATACAAACAGTTTGCCCTGAGTAATCCTGAGCGTGTGGTTGTGGATATTGAAGACGTTAATCTGAATTCGGTGCTCAAGGGCATGGGAGCGCAGATTCGTCCTGACGATCCGTATATTAAGTCGGCGCGCGTTGGCCAGTTTGATCCAAAGACCGTACGGATGGTGTTCGAGCTGAAACAGAATGTGAAGCCGCAACTTTTTGCCCTGGCACCGGTGGCGGGCTTTAAAGAACGTCTGGTGATGGATCTCTATCCCGCAAATGCCCAGGATGTTCAGGATCCGCTGCTGGCATTGCTGGAAGATTACAACAGGGGCGATCTGGATAAACAGGTACCGCCTGCGCAGAGTGGCCCACAGCCGGGCAAAGCGGGACGCGATCGCCCCATTGTCATTATGTTGGATCCGGGCCACGGCGGGGAAGACTCCGGTGCGGTGGGGAAATACAAGACGCGTGAAAAAGATGTGGTACTGCAGATTGCCCGCCGTCTGCGAGCTCTCATAGAGAAAGAGGGCAACATGAAGGTCTTTATGACGCGAAATGAAGATATTTTCATTCCGCTTAAAGTCCGTGTGGCAAAAGCGCAGAAGCAGCGCGCAGACCTGTTTGTCTCTATTCACGCCGATGCCTTTACCAGTCGACAACCCAGCGGTTCTTCGGTGTTTGCGCTCTCGACCAAAGGCGCGACCAGTACCGCAGCGAAATATCTGGCGCAGACCCAGAACGCCTCGGATCTCATTGGTGGCGTCAGTAAGAGCGGTGACCGTTACGTCGACCACACCATGTTTGACATGGTGCAGTCGCTGACCATCGCCGACAGCCTGAAGTTTGGTAAGGCGGTATTGAATAAGCTTGGTAAAATCAACAACCTGCATAAGAACCAAGTTGAACAGGCCGGGTTTGCAGTACTGAAAGCGCCGGATATCCCGTCCATTCTGGTCGAAACGGCATTTATCAGTAACGTTGAGGAAGAGCGCAAACTCAAAACGGCGACCTTCCAGCAGGAAGTTGCAGAGTCGATTCTGGCAGGGATTAAAGCCTATTTTGCCGATGGGGCGACGCTGGCGAGAAGGGGATAACAAAAAAGCGCTGAAAAGCGCTTTTTTTACGGACCGCAGATACAAAAAAACACCCGTCAGGGTGTTCATAATGTTGGTTGCGGGGGCCGGATTTGAACCGACGACCTTCGGGTTATGAGCCCGACGAGCTACCAGGCTGCTCCACCCCGCGTCCGTCATTACTCTTCCATCGAGTAACGTTACTGCTTCTGATTTTAATTGGTTGCGGGGGCCAGATTTGAACTGACGACCTTCGGGTTATGAGCCCGACGAGCTACCAGGCTGCTCCACCCCGCGTCCGTGGATGCGCACTATACTCTGCTCGCATTTTCATGCAACCCTTTTTTCACCTTGATCACGTTTTTAGGGTGAAAATGAACAAAAACAACGCATTCTGGATTATTTTTTGCTCAAAATTTGCGTTCGGGTATGTATACGCATTTCATTAGGTTCGGGGGTTTGTTATCTTCGTCTCGCATTCAGGCAACATAAGACGAGAACAATGAAAGGACGTTGGGCAAAATATCTTCTGGCGGGAGCAGTAGTCGCGATGCTCGCCGCGTGTTCCTCAAAACCCACCGATCGTGGGCAGCAGTATAAAGACGGGAAATTTACCCAGCCTTTCTCACTGGTGAACCAGCCTGATGCGGTTGGCGCACCAATCAATGCCGGTGATTTCGCCGAGCAGGTTAATCAAATTCGCAGCGCTTCGCCACGTTTGTACGGTAACCAGAGCAACGTCTACAACGCTATCCAGCAATGGTTACGCGCGGGCGGTGATACGCGCAGTATGCGTCAGTTTGGTATTGATGCATGGCAAATGGAAGGGGCTGATAACTACGGTAACGTCCAGTTTACCGGTTACTACACGCCGGTTATCCAGGCGCGGCATACGCGCCAGGGCGAGTTTCAGTATCCTATCTATCGTATGCCGCCAAAACGTGGGCGCTTACCATCCCGTGCCGAGATCTACGCGGGCGCGCTAAGCGACAATTATATTCTGGCATACAGCAACTCCCTGATGGATAACTTCATTATGGATGTTCAGGGCAGTGGTTACATCGATTTTGGCGATGGCAGCCCGCTCAACTTCTTTAGCTATTCCGGGAAAAATGGCCACGCCTATCGCAGTATCGGTAAAGTGCTTATCGACCGTGGCGAAGTGAAAAAAGAAGATATGTCGATGCAGGCTATTCGTCATTGGGGTGAAACGCACAGCGAAGCCGAAGTGCGTGAGCTGCTGGAGCAGAACCCATCGTTTGTCTTCTTTAAACCACAATCTTTTGCTCCGGTGAAAGGGGCCAGCGCGGTACCGTTGATTGGCCGCGCATCCGTGGCTTCTGACCGCAGTATCATTCCTGCGGGCACAACGTTACTGGCGGAAGTCCCGTTACTGGACAATAACGGCAAGTTTACCGGCCAGTACGAACTGCGTCTGATGGTGGCGTTGGATGTGGGCGGGGCGATAAAAGGGCAGCACTTCGACATCTATCAGGGTATTGGCGCAGACGCCGGACACCGTGCCGGGTGGTATAATCATTACGGTCGCGTATGGGTACTAAAAACAGCGCCGGGTGCGGGTAACGTGTTCAGCGGTTAATTGCCGGATGGCGCTTCGCTTATCAAGCCTGAATTATTGAGTAGGCCTGATAAGGCGTAGCCACCATCAGGCAGTGATGCAGTCATCAAGGGCGGTATTTGTCCGCCCTTTTTGTTTTCTATATCTGAGGTTCTATGTCTGTGGTTATAAGTGATGCCTGGCGTCAGCGTTTTGGCGGTACGGCGCGTCTGTATGGCGAAAATGCGCTGCAACTGTTTGCTCAATCGCACGTTTGCGTGGTTGGGATTGGCGGAGTGGGGTCATGGGCGGCGGAAGCGCTGGCGCGAACCGGCATTGGCGCCATCACGCTCATCGATATGGATGATGTGTGTGTCACCAATACTAACCGCCAGATCCATGCTTTACGCGATAACGTCGGCCTGGCAAAAGCTGAAGTGATGGCTGAACGTATCCGCCAGATTAACCCGGAGTGCCGGGTGAACGTGGTCGATGATTTTGTCACGCCGGATAACGTTGCTGAATATATGAGTGTGGGATTTTCGTATGTCATTGATGCGATTGATAGCGTGCGCCCAAAAGCGGCACTGATCGCGTACTGTCGGCGTAACAAAATTCCGCTGGTGACCACCGGTGGTGCGGGCGGACAGATTGATCCTACGCAGATTCAGGTCGTTGATTTGGCAAAAACCATCCAGGATCCGTTGGCGGCCAAGCTACGTGAGCGGCTGAAAAGCGATTTTGGCGTGGTGAAAAACAGCAAAGGCAAGCTGGGCGTGGACTGTGTGTTCTCGACCGAAGCGCTGGTGTACCCGCAGGCAGATGGCTCGGTATGTGCGATGAAAGCGACGGCGGAAGGGCCGAAACGTATGGATTGCGCATCCGGGTTTGGCGCGGCCACGATGGTGACCGCCACCTTTGGTTTTGTTGCCGTCTCCCATGCGCTGAAGAAGATGATGGCCAAAGCGGCGCGCCAGCCCTGATTGTGTCGGATGGCGCTATGTTTATCCGACCTACGGTTTGTGCGGTGTTGTAGGCCGGATAAGACACATCAGCGCCGTCATCCGGCTTTCTGGGCAGCCTCGATAATTGCCTCGTTAAGAGCATGTAGCCCCTGGCTACGCGAGGCGCTGAGCTGCGCGCGTAAACCCAGCTCGTCAAATAATTCCATTGGTGAATGCGCCAGTAACTCGGCGGCCGTTTTACCTTCGACCGCGGTGAGTAATACCGCCAACAGCCCGCGTACTATTCGACCTTCGCTGTCACCAAAGAAATGCAGAGTGCCATTCTCATGAAGAGTATGCCCCAGCCAGACGCGGTTTTCACAGCCCGCGATTTCTTTGGCCTGTGCTTTTAGCGCATCCGGAAGTGCCGGCAACTGCTTACCCAGCAGTATCAGCTGACGATATTTATCTTCCCACTGAGTGAGCGGGATAAAGGTATTGCATAACGTCTCTTCGGTTACGGTTGTGCCAAACGGGTGTCCGGCGAACAGAGGGCTTGTCATTAATCCACCAATATTTCCAGCGCGCGGTCGACGGCTGCGACCAACGCATCCACATCGCTTTGTGTATTATAAGGGGCAAATGAGGCGCGTAGTGTCCCGGATACGCCCAGTTCTGCCAGTAGCGGTTGCGCGCAGTGTTGCCCCGCGCGCAGCGCAATGCCATATTCGGCCAATAGCGTAACCATATCGCTGTGATGAACACCCGAGAAATCAAAGGCTAACAGACTGGAATCCTGGCAGCGGAAGGACCGAAAGCCGGGGCGTTTCGCCAGCGCATCTTCTGCCAGCGTCGCCAGACCCCGGCTCCAGTTTTCGGCCTGTGCAACGTCGACGTCCACCAGCCATTCGAGCGCTGCGCTTAGCCCGATAACGCCAGCAACGTTAGGCGTACCGGCCTCCAGCTTCCATGGGGCTGCCTGGGTGGTGAAACTATCGAAGCTGACTTTGCTAATCATCTTTCCGCCGCCGAGCCACGGTGACATAGCTTCCAGTAATTCAGGCTTACCGTACAGCACGCCAATGCCGGTTGGACCATACAGCTTGTGGCCCGAGAACGCATAGAAATCAATATCTAACTGTTGTACGTCGGCAGGAAAATGGACAATCCCCTGGGCACCATCAACCATCACCACGATGCCAGCCGCATGGGCGAGCGTGATGGCGTGGGCCAGATCCGGGCAGCCACCGGTGACGTTCGACATTTGCCCGAGTGCCAGAATGCGGCTGCGCGGGGTAATGAGTTGCGTGAGGCGCTCAACGTCTGGCAATAAATCGGGGGTGAGTGGGAGTTTGACGACCTTAGCCCCCGTTTGCTCCGCGACCATCAGCCAGGGCACGAGGTTGGCGTGATGTTCCGCTGCGCTAACGATAATCTCATCACCCGGCTGAAGGCGTGGACGCGCATAGCTTTGAGCAACCATATTGATCGCTTCCGTTGTGCCGCGGGTCCAGACGATGGTTTTGTCATCCGGCGCATTAATCAGGCTTGCGACTTTTTCCCGCGCGGCTTCATAACGTGCGGTCAGGCGCTGGGCTTCAGCAAACTGGCTGCGATGGACGTTTCCGGCGCTCAGGCTATAAAACTGGTGGGTAGCCTCAATCACCGCCTGTGGCTTCAGCGCCGTAGCAGCGCTGTCGAGATAGACGCCAGCATCGTTGAGTGCGGGAAATTGTGCGCGAAACTGCGCGGGGTTAAAAGCGTTCATGGTATTCCTCAGTTCAGTAAACAGATCGTGGCGCAAAAAGGGCATTGATACAAGGGTTGCGCTAACCATCGGAATACTCTGGATATCCTGGCAAAGCCCGCTCAGTGTCTTATGCTAAATAGCGTTAGGCGAGCAATTTTGCCTGTTACGGAGTGTGTTTTTAATAGCATAAATCGCTTTAAGGAGAAGAAGATGAAAAAGACTGCCGCAATTATCTCTGCCTGTATGCTGACTTTTGCCCTGAGCGCCTGTTCCGGTTCGAATTACGTGATGCATACCAACGATGGTCGATCAATCGTAGCTGACGGTAAGCCACAGACCGATAGTGAAACGGGGATGATTTCGTATAAAGACGCTAACGGCAACAAACAGCAGATTAACCGCACTGACGTGAAAGAGATGGTAGAACTGGATAACTAACCGGTCATCCATCGACAAAGAGTCGGACAAAAAAAAGCACCGCAATTTGGCGGTGCTACATTAATCACTATGGACAGACAGGGTAAATGTACAGGAAGTGAAAAAGGGTAGCTTTGCTACCATGGTCTGAATCGCAGACCAATTGCAAACACAACAACACAACATCACAACCGTAAGCCAAAAGCCCACCAGAACACGCATTCCGATAAAACTTTTCGTTCCGGCTTCAGGAAGTGCCGCCACTATAGGTATTTGCTGGTAGAACCTCAACGGACAATTTATAATGGCTCAGATAAAAAAAACTAATAGGTTACAGCCTGTTAGCTAATTGTTAAATTCATTTAACATCAAAGCCTAAAAGTCATGTCAAAACGATTACCACCCTTAAATGCGTTGCGTGTTTTTGATGCTGCAGCGCGTCATTTGAGCTTTACTCGCGCAGCAGAAGAGCTTTTTGTGACGCAGGCCGCAGTAAGTCATCAAATCAAGTCTCTTGAGGATTTCCTGGGGCTGAAGCTGTTTCGTCGACGCAATCGATCTTTGCTGTTAACGGAAGAAGGCCAAAGCTACTTCCTCGACATCAAAGAGATTTTTTCGCAATTAACCGACGCGACGCGTAAACTTCAGGCACGTAGTGCAAAAGGTGCACTTACCGTCAGTTTATTGCCCAGTTTTGCGATCCAATGGCTGGTGCCCAGACTCTCTAGCTTTAACTCAGCTTATCCGGGAATCGATGTCAGGATCCAGGCGGTGGACCGTCAGGAAGACAAACTGGCGGACGATGTAGATGTGGCGATTTTCTACGGACGCGGCAACTGGCCGGGTCTGCGCGTTGAAAAATTGTACGCAGAATATTTATTGCCGGTCTGCTCGCCGCTATTACTCACCGGTGATAAACCGTTGAAGACGCCCGACGATCTGGCTAAACACACATTATTGCACGATGCGTCGCGCCGTGACTGGCAAGCCTATACGCGCCAGCTTGGCCTGAATCATATCAACGTACAGCAGGGACCTATCTTCAGCCATAGCGCCATGGTGCTACAGGCTGCTATCCACGGACAGGGGATTGCGCTGGCGAATAACGTCATGGCGCAGTCCGAAATAGAAGCCGGACGTCTGGTCTGTCCGTTTAACGATGTTCTGGTCAGCAAAAACGCATTTTATCTGGTTTGTCATGACAGTCAGGCAGAACTGGGTAAAATAGCCGCCTTCCGTCAGTGGATTTTGGCTAAAGCGGCCACGGAACAAGAAAAATTCCGCTTTCGTTATGAACAATAATTTACGTAGGGTATTCACATGACCAGCCGTTTTATGCTGATTTTTGCCGCCGTAAGTGGCTTTATCTTTGTGGCGTTGGGTGCCTTTGGGGCACATGTTCTGAGTAAAACCCTCGGTGTCGTTGAGATGGGGTGGATCCAGACTGGCCTTGAGTATCAAGCGTTCCATACGTTGGCTATCTTTGGCCTGGCCGTCGCCATGCAGCGACGCATTAGCATTTGGTTTTACTGGAGTAGCGTGTTTCTGGCATTAGGAACGGTGCTGTTTAGCGGCAGCCTGTATTGCCTTGCACTCTCTCATTTACGCCTGTGGGCGTTTGTTACCCCCGTCGGCGGTTTCAGCTTCCTTGTGGGCTGGGCGCTGATGTTAGTGGGTGCTATTAGATTGAAACGTAAGGGCGTTAGCCATGAATAAGGTTGTGTTGTTGTGTCGCCCGGGTTTTGAAAAAGAGTGCGCCGCAGAAATTACGGATAAAGCAGGGCGCCGGGAAATCTTCGGTTTTGCCCGCGTGAAAGACAATGCGGGTTACGTCATCTTCGAATGCTATCAGCAGGATGATGCCGAAAAGCTAGTGAAAGAGCTGCCGTTTAGCTCACTGATTTTTGCCCGTCAAATGTTTGTGGTGGGCGAACTGCTGCAATATTTACCGCCGGAAGACCGCATTACGCCGATCGTTGGCATGCTGCAGGGCGTGGTGGAAAAGGGTGGCGATCTGCGTGTCGAAGTCGCCGACACCAATGAAAGCAAAGAGCTGGTTAAGTTCTGCCGTAAATTTACCGTACCGCTTCGCGCGGCGCTGCGTGAAGCGGGCGTACTGGCAAAATATGAAACGCCGAAACGTCCGGTGGTTCATGTTTTCTTTATCGCCCCTGGCTGTTGTTATACCGGTTATTCCTGGCCTGACAATAACTCACCGTTCTACATGGGTATTCCGCGACTGAAATTCCCGGCCGATGCGCCGAGCCGCTCAACGCTGAAACTGGAAGAAGCGCTGCACGTGTTTATCCCTGCCGATGAATGGGATGAGCGTCTGGCGAACGGAATGTATGCGGTGGATTTAGGGGCCTGCCCGGGCGGATGGACCTATCAGCTGGTTAAACGCAACATGTGGGTTTACTCCGTGGATAACGGTCCAATGGCACAAAGCCTGATGGATACCGGACAGGTCACCTGGCTGCGTGAAGACGGATTTAAATACCGTCCGAATCGCAACAATATTTCGTGGATGGTCTGCGATATGGTGGAGAAGCCGGCGAAGGTCGCCGCGCTGATGGCACAATGGCTGGTCAACGGCTGGTGTCGTGAGACAATATTCAACCTCAAGCTGCCAATGAAAAAACGCTACGAAGAGGTATCACAGAACCTGGCTTACATTCAGGCCCAGCTTGATGAACATGGCGTAAATGCCCAAATTCAGGCGCGTCAGCTGTATCATGACCGTGAAGAAGTAACCGTTCACGTACGTCGTCTGTGGGCGGCCGTCGGCGGTCGTCGCGACGAGCGATAAGGCTACAATCCAGGTCGGATGGCGGCGAAATCGCCCTATTCGGCCTGGATTGATTCAATCAGCTGTGTATCTGAAACAATATGCGTCACATCATCCAGATGCCCAATTCTGGCCTCTCCCGAACGATTAAATTTACTTTTATCGATCAACAATAAAGATTGCGATGCGCGCTTAAGCAGAATGGATTTGAAGTCTGCGTTGGTTGCATTTGAGTCCCAGAGCACGCCGTCGCTATTGATCCCTTCGCAGGAAAAAATAAACAGGTCAATATCGAGGGATTTAAGCTGCGAGATAAGCGAGGGATTAACGTAGCAACCGTATTTGCGCTCAAGGCGACCGCCGGAGCTGATAAGCTGAATGTGTTCACGTTTAGCCAATTCCTGGCAGATGGGCTGGCTGTTGGTAAAAACGTGAATGTTGATGTCCGGTAGCTGTCGCGCCAGGTACCAGCAGGTTGAGCTGGCGTCTAAAGCTATCACCATACCTTCTTCGATCCATGCCAGCGCTTCGCGGGCAATATTTGCTTTGTGGGCATAGTGGCTTTTTAGTCGAATATGAAACGGGTCGCCACTGTCCTGATTTTCCCGATGAATAGCCTTGGCCCGCCCGTGATTGCGTAGCACCTTGCCCTGGGTTTGTAATTCACTGAGATCGCGGCGGATGGTCTCTTTGCTAACGTTTAGCTGCAAAGACAGGGCTTCAGTTGTCAGGCTTTTGTGGTGGGTAAGCAGATCTACGATTGCCTGCTGGCGCGCCGCTTTCATGTTCAGATCCTCATCTGATGATAAATGCCCGTACCAGACGGGCATTCTGACCAGAGATTACGGCGTTACCCCTTTTTTTAAAAGAATATTCCCGTACTTTGCCCGCTCTCCTGTGATAACGATCGCAAACGCCTTTTGCGCTCGTTCGTAAAAGGCATAACGGTCAATACGCGTGATGTCTGGACAGGGGGCCTGCAATGAAAGCGCCTGTCGATAGCGAGCCTCGACGTCAGGATCGAGAGAGTCGCCTTCTACTGCGGCCATCATCACCAGCGGTGGGGCGTAGCTGTCCAGTTCAAAAAGCGGAATAATCGCCTGCAGCAGGTCACTGACCAGCAGACCGTCGGCGCGAATCACCTGCGGTCCCATGCTATGAGCCGGAAAATGAGCATCGGAAAAGATAATCTCATCGCCGTGACCCATTTCAGCCAGCACCTTCAGCAGGTCGGGGGAAATTAAGGGGGATATTGTTTTGAGCATGTTACTCGACTCCTGTCAGTTCGGATTCGGTTTGCGGATAGAAGTAACGGTACTGGTAGCGCACCTGTGCACGGGCCTGTTCCGGTGAGGTAAATTCTCTAATGCCTGACCAGGCAAACATCGCGGCGCCTGCGACGGTGGTTTCGGCGTCATCCAGCACTTTGACAGGGATCCCGAGAACATTAGCTTTAATCTGGTTCCACAATGCGTTACGGCTTCCCCCGCCAACCAATAACAATTCAGTGGCCTGGAAATGACCGATTTTTTCCAGCGTGTGTAAATTCCGCTGCAACTGTTCTGTCAGTCCTTCCAGTGCGGCGCGATAAAAATGCCCGCGGGTGGTATTGAGCGTAACCCCTTGCCAGCCCGCATTCTGAGAGGTCAGCAGGTCGCAGTGCATCTTGACGCCTTCTGCGCCAGCAGGAATGGACCGGGCTTCGTCAATCAGCGTTTGCCAGGGCGATTCGGCAGTCCAAAACAGCTTACGCACCCATTCAAGCACGCCGGAAGCCAGCCACTGCATGCCGGGATTATACAGCCCGGCATGACTGTCTAATTCACAAGTGGAACCCGCATAATGGCTGAGCAGAGAGGTGTCCACCTGTGCGCTGCGTACCATCAGAATTTCCCATGTACCGGAAGAGAGCACCGGTTCGTCTGGCTGAGCTCCTGCGCCAAAGAGCGCAAACTGCGTGTCGTGCCCGGCAGATATCACAGGAATACCCACTGGTAGCCCGAGCAGGCTGGCGGCCTCGTTTTGCAGTACCCCAATCTGTTCGCCCGCTTCCACCAGGCGTGGAAACAGTCGGCGCGGTATGCCGGTCGCCTGCAAAATGTCATCACTGAAATCGCGCTGCTGGATGTTCAGCATCTGGCTGGTGCCCGCCATGGTGATATCTGTGGTGAACTCGCCGGTTAAACGGTGGTTGATAAGCGATGAGATAAACAGCCAGGCGTGCGCCTGTTCCAGTAATTGTGGATGGTTTTCTTTCAGCCACACCAGTTTATACAGCGTGTTAAAGCTAAACGCGCCGACGCCGGAGATTTCCTGCAACTGCTGCGGTGACATGTAGCGATGGATATTTTCCATTACTGCTGCGGTGCGTGGGCACTTCCAACTGATTACCGGATATAACTGCCTGCCGTGTTGATCGACCAGCGCACCGTCTACGCCGAAGGTGGTGACGGCGATCCCGCAGATACGGCAATTGGCCAGTTGCGTGGAGAGCCGCTGACAGCAGCCGGCGAAGCGTTGCAAAATGGCTTCCAGCGACCACTGATGCCAGATACCGTTCTCCGCGGCAATATCACTGGCGTTGGGCGTAGAGGCACGGGCGATAATTTTTCCCTGACGGTCAACGGCTATGGCCCGCACGTTGGTCGCGCCACAGTCGAGGACCAGGATAACCTCTTGTTTCATAATTGCTCCTGGGAGATTACCTATTGCCGGATGGCGGCTTCGCCTTATCCAGCCTACAAAACCGTGCGCTTCGTAGGCCTGATAAGACGCGTAAGCGCCACCATCAGGCAATTGCTCGATGTTTAACGCTTATACAGCGGACCGTAGTTCTGGCAGGCACGATAATCCTGGCCTTCCGTATCCATTCCGTGGGCTGCCCAGGCTGAAGGACGGTAAATTTTCTCGTCTTCCACGTTGTGCATGCAAACCGGGATACGCAGCATGGCGGCCAGAGTGATAAAGTCTGCGCCCACGTGACCAATCGTCAGCACTCCGTGGTTTGCGCCCCAGTTAGCCATAACCGAATAGACATCGCTGAACGGGCCTTTACCGGTTAAGCGCGGGGCAAACCAGGTGGTCGGCCAGGTAGAGTTGGTGCGCGCATCGAGCTGGTCATGCATATCTTCCGGTAATTCCACGCTCCAGCCTTCTGCGATTTGCAGTACCGGCCCCAGGCCCTTGATGATGTTGATGCGAGTCATGGTGAACGGCACGCCGCCCTCGGTCAGGAAGCGAGAGGAGTAGCCGCCGCCGCGGAAGTATTCGTGAATAGCCGGACACCATTCGGTTGCCGCCAGGCAATCATCGACCTCTTTTTGCGAGATTTCCCAGTGCGGTTTCATGGTCGGTTTCCCTGCGTCGTCGCGCTGTTTGCAGGAGCCGTCCAGTGCTGCCGAGCCGGAGTTAATCAGGTGAATAATGCCGTGCTCAGCAAGGCCGGTCAGCGGTTTACCCGTGACGCGCTCTACCGCTTCTGGCGACCAGTAGGTGCGCACATCGGCAAAGACCTGCGCCGTGCCGGTGAGTTGATGGCCGAACAGCATCGCCACGCCGTTCAGGCTGTCGTTTTCGGTGGCGACAACGAACGGTTTGCGTATGCCATTCCAGTCAAAGGAGCTGTTGAGCAGCGCTTCGGCGGTATCACCATTCGGATATTGATCGGTCCAGTGACGCTGGCCCTGGAAGCCTGCGGCAATCGCGTTGTACCCCAGCGACTCTTCAACCCGACCTTTGTCTGCCAGCTTCTGGTTACCCTGCATCATGTCGCGAATGCACATGGCCATCAGCAGGCTCTCTTTCAGCACCGTGCGGCTTTGCTCTGCGTTGCGCTTATATTGCTGCGCGTTCTGATCCTCGCCGTAGCGGAAGTTTTTGTCCGCCCACGCCAGCGCCATTTCCAGCTCAGCTTCGTCATAGATTTTTTGGTCGATGCGACGACGCAGTTCGGTCATATCAACGGGTTGAACTTTCATTCCCAGCCAGGATTCAAAGAAGTTATGATCGACAATAGAGCCAGCAATGCCCATTGAAACGCCGCCTACGGACAGGTAGGTTTTGCCTTTCATACCGGCGACGGCTAAGCCCGCGCGGGCAAAGCGCAGCAATTTTTCTTCCACATCGGCAGGGATCGTGGTGTCGCCGGCGTCCTGTACGTCATGGCCGTAAATAGAGAAGGCAGGAAGTCCTTTTTGATTATGCGCAGCCAGCGCGGCGGCCAGATAAACGGCCCCCGGACGTTCCGTACCGTTGAAACCCCAGATAGCTTTCGGACGCATTGGATCCATGTCGATGGTTTCGCTACCGTAGCACCAGCATGGGGTCACGGTGATGGTCACGCCCACATTCAGGCTGCTGAATTTTTCTTCGCAGGCGGCAGATTCCGCCATCCCGGCGATACAGGTGTCGGCAATGACACATTCAATTTGCGCGCCGCAGGCGTGACGAAGTTTCTCAGCGATCAGCGCAGCGGTGGCTTTAGCCATATTCATGGTTTGCTCTTCGAGCGATTCACGAACACCCATACGGCGCCCATCAATCACCGGACGAATGCCAATCTTCGGTAAGCTATTTTTTTTCATTCGAGGTTCCTCATCTCACTTTATGCCGTGCTGCAAAAGCGGATGTTGAACACCACCGTCGCAGTTGGCTGAATAACTCATTTTTGCTAACTCGAGTTAGCTTAGGTATTAGAGAGTTTTTTGCACAACTTTTTTGTTGTGGAACTGTGAGAGGCTTCACGAGAAGTGGTTAAAATTCGATCTGCGTCAAATAAACCAGAACGCATATTTTTGTATAAATCCTTTTAAATTAAGTATTTGCAATAAAATGTTTGTTCAGCGTCACAGATTTAAACCAAATGATTTGGCTAATTTGAGTAGCTAAAATAGCTTTAAAAGGCACTTCGCTAACTCGAGTTAGCATGATTGATAAAACGCATATGAACGTATAGGTAGTATTCGCATTAACGGTGACGATGGCTTCCTGGCAACGTTTTTTCGCCTGATTCACTGATTGCAGTTTCTGTATATTGAGGAAAGCAGCAATGTCTGAAACATTTTTACAGATGAGTCATATTACGAAACGTTTTCCCGGCGTATTAGCGTTGAGTAATGTGGATTTTGCTTTACGCAAAGGCGAGGTTCATGCGCTGCTGGGTGAGAATGGCGCAGGAAAGTCTACGTTGATGAAGATTTTATCCGGTGTTTATCAGCCTGATGAAGGAGATATTATTTTTGAAGGGCAATCTGTTTCTTTTGCGAACCCGTTGAGCGCACAAAGCGCAGGTATCACGATTATTCACCAGGAATTTAATCTTTTCCCTGAACTCACGGTAGAAGAAAATATTTTTATTGGCAGGGAGTTTTGCAAAAATAACCGCTGGCGTCTGGATGAAAAACAACAGCGACAGGCTGCTATCGATATTTTGCAAAAATTAAACCTGAATATCTCCCCAGAAACGCTGGTGGCCGATCTGACCGTCGCGCAACAACAAATGGTTGAGATTGCTAAAGCGATATCGGTGAATGCTAAGATCCTTATTATGGATGAACCGACGGCGGCACTGACGGAAACGGAAATCGACAGTTTATTTCAGGTAACCCGTTTGCTGAAAGAACAGGGGACGGGCATTGTTTATATCTCGCACAGGCTGGAGGAACTGGCGCTGATAGCCGATCGTGCGACGGTGATGCGTGATGGTCAGTTTATTGCCACTGTAGATTATGATGCGGTTAAAATTAGCGACCTGATTGCCATGATGGTTGGGCGGGACCTCGGCAATATCTATCCTCGTCGTGGACCTTTGGCTCAACGTAAGCCGGTGTTGGAAGTCAGCGGTCTGACTCGCAATGGTGTACTGAACAACATTGATTTCACCCTGTATCAGGGCGAAATATTGGGTTTCGCTGGTCTGATGGGCGCAGGGCGTACCGAGCTGGCGCGGGCGATTTTTGGCGCGGATCCCATTGATGGCGGTACCCTCAAGCTAAACGGAAAAGTGACGGTAATTAAAGATATTCCTGATGCTATCCAACAGGGTATCAGCTATTTAACCGAGGACAGAAAAAAAGAGGGGCTGGCATTAGGACTGTCCGTTGAGCGTAATATTATGTTGGGCAATTATCCTGAATATTCCGACCGCTATGGCAATGTGGACAGCAAACGTTGTCAGAAAACCAGCGAGGAACAGGTTAAAGCCCTACGGATTAAAACACCACATTTAGAGCAGGCGGCACTGAATTTAAGTGGCGGTAATCAGCAGAAAATTATTATTGCCAGATGGGTATGTAAAGATACCGATATTCTCATCTTTGACGAACCCACTCGCGGTATTGATGTGGGGGCTAAACTTGAAATTTATGAATTAATGAATCGACTGGTGGCAAAAGGGAAGTCAATTATCATGATTTCTTCTGAATTACCGGAAGTGCTGGGTATGTGCGATCGCATTTTGGTTATGCGTAATGGACGTATTACCGGGGAGTTAGCTTCTGATGACGCCACACAAGAAAAAATCATGCAATATGCGACGTTAGAGGACTAATTTATGACTATCTCTGTAACCTCTTCAGACAGCAATAATAAGAAAATAAAAATTAACAAAGAACTTTTAATGCGCCTTGCGCCGCTTTTGAGTCTGATTATTTTAGTAATATTTTTTAGTTTTGGTTCGCCATTTTTCTTTAACACTGAAAACATCATGACAATTGCCTTGCAAACGTCAGTGATTGGCATCATGGCAATTGGCGTTACCTTTGTCATTATCACTTCAGGAATCGATCTTTCTCTTGGCTCGGTAGTGGCCTTTTCTGGTGTTGCGGTAGGCATCAGCGCCACGCTGGGATTGCCTCTGCCCGTATGTATTCTGGCGGGGGTGCTGGCCGGGGGATTATGCGGCTATATCAACGGCCTGCTGGTCACCAAAATGACTATCCCGCCTTTTATCGCCACGCTGGGCCTGATGATGTCAGTCAGAGGCATCAATATGGTGATGACCGATGGTCGTGCGATTTATTTCGCTGATTACCCCACCTTCAAAATGCTGGCCCAGGGACGTTTGTTTGATGTGCTGCCTTATCCCGTTTTTTACCTGGTGGTGGTGGCGTTAATTGCCGCCTACATCCTGAAGAAAACGGTGATTGGTCGCTATGTTTACGCCGTGGGTAGCAATGAGGTAGCCGCACATCTTTCCGGTATTAAAGTTCAGCGCGTCAAAATTTTCGTCTACGCCTTTTGTGGTCTGCTGACTGGGATTGCCGGGGTGATTCTGGCCTCTCGCTTGAACTCAGGACAACCAACGGTCGGCGTGGGTTATGAGCTGGAAGCCATCGCGGCGGTTGTTATTGGCGGTACAAGCCTAATGGGCGGAATTGGTACCATCGGCGGCACGATCATCGGCGCATTCATTATGAGCGTGCTGAAGAATGGTCTGAACCTGATGGGCGTCTCCCAGTTCTGGCAAATGGTAGCCATGGGCGTGGTGGTCATTGCCGCGGTTTATCTCGATACATTACGCAAAAAAATTCGTTGATTTACGCTCCCGGAAGTCACGGGGCATCATAACCCTGACGTTTAGGGTGACTCACTCAGAACGGAGTAAAACAATGAGAACCAGGAATTTTGTCTATGCGTTATCCCTGCTGGCCTGTATGACATCCAGCGTATTGGCTAAAGATATGAACCTTCCGGTGGTCAGTAAAGGTTTCCAGCATGAATTCTGGCAAACCGTGAAAATGGGGACGGAAGCGGCAGCAAAAGAGTTGGGCGATAAAACCAGCTATGTTGGCCCGGCGGATGAAACTCAAATTGCTGAGCAGATTCAGTTGGTTGAAAACGCGATGGCGCAAAAACCTAATGGGCTATTACTGGCCGCGTTAGATGCCAATGCGCTTGCGCCATTAGTTGAGACCGCAAATTCACGCGGTATTAAAGTTGTGACGTTTGACTCCGGCGTGAATTCTGATATCCCGGTGAGCTTTGTCGCCACGAATAACCGTAAAGCCGGTGCTGAAGCCGCAGACGCGCTGGCAGCGGAAGTGGGCAGTAAAGGGAAAGTGGGCATTATTGCGCACGTAGCAGGGACCTCTTCTGCGATTGAGCGTTCGGAAGGGTTTATTGCCCGTATGAAGGAGAAATATCCGGATATTCAGGTGCTACCGGTCCAGTACAGTGATGGCGATCCGCAAAAGGCGATGGATAAAACCATCGATATGATCCAGGCCAATCCTGATATTGCAGGGATTTATGGCACGAATGAAGGTTCAACGCTGGGCGTAGCAAACGCTATTGATAGCCAAAATCTGAAAGGTAAAGTGAAGGTGATTGGTTTTGATAGCACCGAGGCAATCATTGCCTTCCTGAAGTCCGGAGTGATTCAGGGATTTGTGGTACAGGACGCTTATCAGATTGGCTACCAGGGTATCAAGACGCTGAATGCAGCGGTATCGGGTCAGTCTGTACCGAAAGAGATTGATATTCCGGTGAAATTTGTCAGTGCGAAGAACATTGATACCCCAGAAATTGACAAATTGTTACACCCATTCGGTAAAAAATAAGACCGTTGGGGCGAGGTGCTCGCCCCATCATTAGCCAGCGTCAGGGAGTTACTATGGGCAGTGGATATTTCCTCGGTGTGGATGTCGGTTCCGCCAGCGTCAGGGCTGGTGTCTTTGATGCCAGTGGCACACGGCTGGCTTTTGCGACACGCCCCATCTCGCAGTTTCGACCCGGTCCTGAGCGGGTTGAGCAGTCATCTGCAGAAATCTGGCAGCAGGTTTGCCATGCGGTGAGAGGAGCGGTGTCGTCAGCGGGGGTTCCCGTCGAGGAGATTCGTTCACTGGGATTTGATGCCACCTGCTCCTTAGTTGCCCTCGATGAACACGGGCAGGGACTGGCGGTTTCACCTGGTGAATCGCCAGACCATAACATCATCATGTGGATGGATCATCGCGCGGTAGATGAGGCCAAACGCATTAATGCCACGCAAGATCCGGCTCTGCGCTATGTCGGCGGCGAAGTCAGCGTAGAGATGGAACTTCCCAAGGTGCTGTGGCTGAAAAATCATTTTCCCGCAACGTGGCAGAGTGCACATCGTTTCTATGATCTTGCGGACTTTCTGGTCTCTAAAGCTACCGCCACTGATGTTGCCGGTTTGTGCACGCTGACCTGTAAATGGAACTATCTGGCACATGAACAACGCTTTAGCCACTCCCTGCTAGACGCCGTTGAATTAACGGATTTGTTAGGCAAAATCCCGTCGCGTATTCTTCCGCCAGGCGCTGGCGTTGGAACGCTTAGCAGCGATTCGGCCCAGGCGCTGGGGCTGACGACTGCAGTGGTCGTCGCCAGCGGTATGATTGATGCCCATGCTGGCGGAGTTGCGCTTGCCGGGGTTGAGCCTGAGGGGACGTTGGCGCTGATTAGCGGAACGTCAAATTGCCATATGCTGTGCAGCGAGCAGGAAATTCATACGCCAGGTGTTTGGGGGCCTTATTGGTCAGCCATGCTGCCAGGCTACTGGCTGACGGAAGGGGGGCAGAGTGCTGCTGGGGCGTTAGTCGACTGGACGCTTCAGGAATCAGGAGCCAGTGCTGAGCTGTTTCACAAAGCTGAGGCCCGGGGCTGCCATCCCATTGTTTTAGTTAATGAATGGGTTGCCGCACTTGAGGAGCAGGAGTCTGAGCCTGGTCGTTATCTGCATGTGCTTGCCGATCACCACGGTAATCGTTCGCCGCGCGCACGGCCCGATGCTCGAGGCAGCATCTGTGGTTTGACGCTGGAACGAGGCGAGATGCAGGTAGCTCGTCTGTACCTGGCGACATTACAGGCGATCGCCTGCGGTACGCGGCATATTATGGAAGTGATGCGTGAAAACGGTCACACCATTTCCCGACTGACGCTGTGCGGCGGCGCAACGCATAACCCACTGTGGATGAGAGAATATGCCGATGCTACCGGATGCGATATTCATCTTATGCAGGAAGAGGATGCGGTGACGTTAGGTGCGGCTATCACTGGCGCGGTAGCATGCGGCGCGTGGGCAACTATACCGTCCGCATGCCGGGCAATGGTTCGATCGGGCGAGGTGATTAAGGCGAACCCGGCGCGGCGGAACTTCTATGATCGCAAATACCAGGCTTATCTGATGTTGTGGGAGCAGCAGCAGGCGATTAACCAACTTATGCAGTAAGACAAAAGTTTAAAATACTTTTATGATTGTAGATTGACGTTTTTGGATGTGGACTGGGGCATATAGATGGCTAAAACAGTAGAACAGATAGCCAGCGATCTGAATTTATCGGTTACGACCGTACGACTGGTGCTGAACGGGAAAGCAGAGCAATATCGAATCAGTGTCAAAACCCAAACGCGTATTAATGAATATGTCGAGCGCTATGGTTACGTCATTAACCATTCAGCACGTAGCCTGAAATTAAATAAAACGGATACTTTGGGATTGATTGTACCCAATATTTCCAACGTCTTTTTTGCCACACTCGCAGAAAAACTTGAGCAACGCTGTCGTCGTTCAGGTTATCAGTTAACGATTAGCTGTACCTATGACGATGTTGATTACGAAAATAAACTGACCAAAGCGTTAATCGCCCGTAATGTCGATGGCCTTTTTATTGTTCCCTCAACGTTAGAGAATCAGCAACACCATTTACGTCAGGTCAGAAAACCGATGGTGTTACTTGACCGTGATTTTAAGTATACCGATAACGCACTGGTAGAAAGTCATAACATCTTGGGCGGCGAGAAATTGACGCAGAGTCTGTTTGACGCTGGAAAGTCGCCAATCTGGTTTTTAGTGGGGGATACTGGATTACCCAGCATTGGTGATCGTTTGCAAGGTTATCTTAATGCATTGAACAATAATGGCATTTCACATAGAGATTGGGTGCGCGAAGGTCCGGACAACACACCTGAAGGTGGTTATCGACTGATGGATGAGTTGATCGGCGAACAGGGCTGTCCGCAGGCGTTTATCGCCTCATCATTACCGGTACTGGAGGGGGCCATTAACGCTATTCGTAATCGTTTGGGCACAATTCCACCGGAAATTAATATTGGGACATTCGATGAACACCCAATGCTGGGATTCCTCGCCAATAATGTCTGGTCAATGCAACAGGATGAAAATGTCTGGGCGGAAAAAGCATTCGATATGATGATGAGTGCTATTGATGATCACCCAATTAAAGAAACTGTAAAAGTTGAGATGAAACTTATTAAGCGCGTAAGACAACCTTAATATGTCGCTATAAATAAATCGGCCAACTGAATCTGAATAAATACGTTCAGTGGCTGCCTGTACCTAAAACCTGACCCGTCTTATTCTGCGGCTGCATTTTTCGCAATAAAGACGAGGGGAAACTGTACCCGGAGAATCATTATGGAAAGAATGCGTTTGTCGCGAGAAATCATTGAAACCTGTCTGGAAATGACCAGCCTTGGATTGAATCAGGGGACGGCGGGAAATGTGAGTGCGCGTTATGAAAACGGGATGCTGATCACGCCCAGCGGTATTCCTTACGAAAGACTTACTGAAAACATGATCGTGTATGTAGATAACGACGGGAAATATGATAAAGGACAATTACCCTCCAGTGAATGGCGTTTTCACCTGGCGGCATACCAGACGCGTCCGGATGCCAATGCGGTTGTCCATAACCATGCCGTACACTGCACGGCCGTTTCAATTCTTAATCGCCCTATCCCGGCAATTCACTACATGATTGCAGCGGCGGGGGGGAACTCTATTCCGTGTGCGCCTTATGCGACGTTTGGTACACGAGAGCTGTCAGAGCATGTGAGCGTCGCCCTGAAAAACCGTAAGGCAACGCTTTTACAGCACCATGGGTTGATTGCTTGCGAAGCGAATTTGGAAAAAGCACTGTGGTTGGCGCATGAAGTGGAAGTTCTGGCCCGTCTGTACCTGAGCACGCTGGCGATTGTTGACCCGGTGCCGGTGCTGGATGACGAGGAGATCGCTATTGTGCTGGAGAAATTCAAATCTTACGGATTACGCATTGAAGAGTAATTTCGCATAGCGAAAAGGAGAAATACAATGGCGAACAGAATGATTCTGAATGAAACAGCATGGTTTGGCCGGGGGGCTGTTGGCGCATTAACCGATGAAGTTATTCGTCGCGGTTATCGCAAGGCGTTGATTGTGACTGATAAAAATCTGGTGCAGTGCGGCGTTGTTGAGAAAGTGACATCCCGAATGGATGCTGCAGGTCTGGCATGGGAAATCTATTCAGGCGTTATTCCTAATCCAACCATTGCGGTAGTGCAGGAGGGATTGAGTGTCTTTCAGCAAAGCGGCGCAGACTATCTGATAGCCATCGGAGGAGGCTCCCCGCAGGATACCTGTAAAGCGATTGGCATAATCAATAATAACCCGGAGTTTGCGGATGTACGCAGCCTTGAAGGGTTATCGCCGACACGCTTCCCGAGCGTACCGGTTATGGCTATCCCAACCACCGCGGGAACAGCGGCGGAAGTGACCATTAACTACGTGATCACTGACGAAGAAAATCGGCGTAAGTTTGTTTGTGTCGATCCACATGACATCCCGCAGGTGGCGTTCATCGATGCTGATATGATGGACGGCATGCCTGCTGCATTAAAAGCGGCTACTGGAGTAGATGCACTGACTCATGCCATTGAAGGTTACATCACCCGGGCAGCGTGGGCGCTTACCGATGCGCTGCACATTAAAGCCATCGAAATTATTGCCGGGTCATTGCGCGGTTCTGTTGCGGGTGACAGCCAGGCGGGTGAAGCGATGGCCCTGGGCCAGTACGTTGCCGGGATGGGCTTCTCCAACGTTGGTCTGGGATTAGTGCATGGCATGGCACACCCGTTAGGCGCGTTCTACAACACGCCGCACGGCATCGCGAATGCCATTTTGCTGCCGCACGTGATGCACTATAACGCCGAATTCACTGGGGAAAAATTCCGCGATATTGCCCGGGTAATGGGGGGTAAGGTTGAAGGACTGACGTTGGCGCAAGCACGCAAAGCGGCAGTGGATGCTGTCTTCGCCCTTAATCGCGATGTAGGGATCCCACTGCACTTACGCGATGTTGGCGTCCGTAAAGAGGATATTCCTGCATTGGCGCAAGCCGCATTTGACGATGTTTGTACCGGGGGAAATCCGCGTGAAGCGAGCCTTGGGGATATCGTTGAGCTGTACCATACCGCCTGGTAATTACCTGGCGTTTATCTGGCCTACAGGGTTATGCGTTAAGTAGGCCGGATAAGCGCAGCGCCATCCGAAAAAAAGACTACCGTGCCAGCCGTAGCTGCTGTAGGTTTCCGTCGATATGTAAGTCCGTTTGCAGCCGCGCGATATCGCGGCACAAAAACGCCATCTCCCGATGTTCTTCGAGTTTCTTACGCCATTTCTCCGGTACGTCATCCAGATGTTCATACAGTGCTTCCAGCGTTGGAAACTGCGTCAACAATTGTGTGGCGCTTTTAGGACCAATACCGGCAACCCCAGGTATCTTAGAACTGCTGATCCCTGCCAGTCCCCAGTAATCAGGCAACTGTTGCGGCAGTACGCCGAACTCTTTCTCGATAAACGGCGCATCCAGCCAGCGTTTCTGGAAATAATCGCGAATACGCAGCGTTGAGGAGAGTAGCTGACAATAGCCTTTATCGGTTGAGACGATGGTTGCCTGATGTCCGGCCAGGCTAACTTTCACCGCCAGAGTTGCGGCTAAATCATCGGCTTCATTCCCGCAGGATTCCCAGCAGCAGACACCGCGCTGTTCAAAGGCGGCGCGTAAGGCGGGCATTTCCTTGTGTAAATCGTCAGGCATTGGAGGGCGACCGGCTTTGTAGTCAGGTAAGCGTTGGTGACGCCAGCCGCTGTTGCGCGCTTCGTCATCAAATACCGCCACGGCGTGTGTGGGCTGACTGTGCACAATCAACTGATCTAGCGCGTGCTGGCACGTCTCCACGCAGGGTGAGCCCTGTACGGCGTGAATTCGGCGGATAAGATTCAGTGCATCGACAATGAGCAGATGGACGGCCACGGTGTTCTCCCTAACAAATCAGTCTGTAGGGTAACATTCACGGCGAGTGGAGGCGAAGATCTGATACAACATTTTGCCGGATGTCGGCTGAAGCCTTATCCGGCCTACAAATGAATACGGCACTGTAGGCCGGATAAGCTTGCGCCATCCGGCAATGGGGTGGGACTTAATCGCAGGTGACAATTTTCATAGCCAAACCGCCGCGAGATGTTTCGCGGTATTTGGCATTCATGTCTTTACCGGTTTCGTACATGGTCTCGATAACTTTATCGAGGCACACGCGTGGCTCACTGGTACGGCGCAGCGCCATACGTGCGGCGTTCACCGCTTTCACGGACGCGATCGCGTTACGCTCAATGCACGGTACCTGTACCTGGCCGGCAACCGGATCGCAGGTCAGACCCAGGTTATGTTCCATACCGATTTCCGCCGCGATGCACACCTGCATTGGACTACCACCCAGCAGTTCAGCCAGACCAGCCGCTGCCATGGAGCAGGCCACGCCAACTTCACCCTGACAGCCGACTTCGGCACCAGAGATAGAGGCGTTCATCTTATACAGTGAACCAATGGCGCTCGCGACCAACATATAGCGTGCCAGCGAGTTAGCGTTCACTTCACGGATAAACTTGTCGTAATACGCCAGTACGGCAGGAACAATCCCGCATGCACCGTTGGTTGGCGCGGTAACTACACGTCCACCTGCTGCGTTTTCTTCGTTCACGGCCAGCGCGAACATGTTGATCCAGTCAACAACCGCCATCGGGTCAGTGGTGGTTTTGTCGCTGCTGACCAGCATGCGACGCAGCGCAGCAGCACGACGCGGAACGCGCAGTTTGCCCGGCAATACACCTTCGGTGGTGATGCCGCGCTCAATCCCGCTACGCATCACTTCCCAGACGTTAGCAAAGTGCTGTTCTAGCTCTTCTTTGCTGTGCAGCGCCAGTTCGTTTTGCATCATCAGACCGGAAAGTGACAGGCCGGTTTCCTGGCAATGACGTTGCAAATCAGCTGCGGATTTATACGGATACGGCACGTTTACCGGAGAGTTATTCGGTAAACCAAAATGTTCTTCATCAACGATGAAACCACCGCCAATGGAATAGTAAGTCTGGCTGTAAATGGCTTTTTCGCCCGCCAGTGCGGTAATACGCATTCCGTTTTCGTGCAGGGACAGATTGTCCGCATGGAAATTCATGCACTTGTCGACCGGGAACTCGACCTCATGTTGACCGTCTGCCAGCAGCAAACGCCCATGAGTATTCACATCCTGGATAAAGGAGGGGATGGCATCAATGTCTACGGTATCCGGCAGATTACCCGCCAGGCCCATAATAATCGCGATGTCGGTATGGTGACCTTTTCCCGTCAGAGATAAAGAGCCATAGACATCAACCACTACGCGGGTTACGTCAGTGAGAATTCCGCGTGCAATCAGGTCATCCGTGAATTGTTTGCCTGCTTTCATCGGGCCAACAGTGTGGGAGCTGGAAGGGCCAATGCCGATTTTGAAAATATCGAATACGCTAATCATGAGGCGTCCATTGTGTATCGAGATGCGCCGCCCCGAAGAGCGGCGCAGGGGAATTAACTGAACAGAGAGTAGAAAATAGCGGAGATAGCGATCAGGCCCATAATCACAACGAAGACGTTGCTGATATGGCCGCTGTACTTACGCATTGCCGGAACTTTCTGGATGGCATACATCGGCATCAGGAACAGAATCATCGCGATGATTGGGCCACCCAGGGTCTCAATCATACCGAGGATGCTCGGGTTCAGCGTCGCCACAATCCAGGTGGTTACCAGCATGAACAGTGCAGTGATTTTGTTCAGTTTGTTGATTTCGATGGATTTGCCTTTGCCGCGCAGAGACTTAATCACCATCCCGTTGAAGCCTTCACGTGCGCCCAGGTAGTGGCCGAGGAAGGATTTGGTGATAGCGATAATCGCGATGATCGGTGCCATCCAGGCAATAATCGGCGCGTTAAAGTGGTTCGCCAGGTAAGACAGAATCGAGATGTTCTGCTCTTTTGCTGCTGCCAGGTCCGCCGGGGTCAGGCTGAATACGCAGCTGAAGACGAAGAACATAACGGTCAGTACCATCATGATGTGAGCGAATGCCAGAATCTTGGAGCATTTCTTCTCAGCTTCATCACCGTACTCTTCACGCTTCGCCACGGCGAAGGAGGAGATGATTGGGGAGTGGTTGAAGGAGAACACCATTACCGGAATCGCCAGCCACAGGGTCAACAGCAGGCCGTTGCCGGTGGTTGCCGCAGAGTCAAAAGACATGGTTTCCAGAATCGCACCGCTCCACTGAGGGATCAGATACAGCGCCAGCAGCATCAGAGCCGCAACGAACGGGAATACCAGGATGCTCATCGCCTTAACGATCATCTGCTCACCGAAGCGCACGATGGTCATCATGCCGACAATCAGGATCAGAGACAGGATTGCACGCGGCGGAGGAGTAATCGCCAACTGATGGGTTAGGAAGCTTTCAACGGTATTGGTGATTGCTACGCTGTAAACCAACAGAATCGGGTAGATAGCGAAGAAGTAGAGCAGGGTAATCAGTTTACCTGCGCCAACGCCGAAGTGTTCTTCTACAACTTCAGTGATGTCTTCACCCGGATTTTTACCGGACAGCACAAAGCGAGTCAGACCGCGGTGTGCAAAGAAGGTCATTGGGAAGGCAAGGATCGCCATGATGATCAGCGGGATCATACCGCCTACGCCTGCGTTGATCGGCAGGAACAATACACCCGCGCCAATCGCCGTGCCGTAAAGGCCCAGCATCCACATGGTGTCTGTCTTGCGCCATGCGCTGCGGGTCTGGCCCGTAACGATAGTGCTGGTTTGAGTGTTTTCCATCTATTTCTCCTGGAGGAAGCTTAAAAAGCCGGGTTTGAGGTCAATCCAATGAGAAAGTACCCGGCTGTAAATCGAAATTCGTTGAGCGATTTTTATATAATTTTTCGCCGTAATAATTTTCGGGCGGAAAGATACATTTTAGTAATGAATGTATCAGTGATCGGGATCCCAAATGCAATAATCCACCTTTTATGTGGATAAATTTGGGCCATTAATCTGTTAAAAAATAGTCAAAGCGAATTTACGGGCGCGAAGGCTAACATTAACGACATATCTCATGAAAGCGAAGGCGCGAAGATAGGCGTGTTCAGCTGTAAAAACTGTTGTTTTTAGATGATTTCGGCGACTAATAATAATTTACTAAGATAAATCACGGTTGGTTTTTCAAGGTAATCGTTTGCGTGACACGCTGTTTTTAATGAATCATCACTAGTATTTATGTGATTGTCAGAGCTATGTGACTGGTATCACTAAAAAAAGCCGGGAGGCAAATGCGCCAAACCCGGCTTTAATATGGACAAAACTGTCATCGCTATAGTGCTGCTAGCGGGTGTAGAAGGTTAGGCGCAGATCTCGTAACAAGGGATATACGCAGTGCCCGGTAACTTCATACGATGTTGTGCAACAAAGCCCTGCAGGAGATCGTCCATGCGGCGCATCATTTCGCGGTCACCGTGGATTTTGTACGGGCCAAACTCTTCAATAGCGCGGATGCCGACTTCCTTCACGTTACCAGCGACAATTCCGGAGAATGCGCGACGTAGATCGGCCGCCAGTACTTCAACGGGTTGATCCGGGTACAGCTTCAGGTTGGCCATGTTTTCATGAGACGGTTCGAACGGCATCTGCAGATCGGGCGCGATACGAATCGACCAGTTAAAGCTGTAAGCATCACCTGTGTCGCGACGGTTTTCTTTCACCAGCGGCATCGCTTTTTTCATCAGGCGCGCCACTTCCGCTGCATCGTCAATGATAATGCGATAGTGGCGACGCGCATCTTCCCCCAGCGTGTGCACGATAAATTCGTCAAGCACGCGGAAGTAATCCGCACTCTCTTTTGGTCCGGTCAGGATCAGTGGTAGAACCTGATCTTTGTTGGCCGGATTCATCAGGATCCCCAGCAGATACAGCAGCTCTTCTGCTGTCCCTACGCCACCCGGGAAGATGATAATACCGTGGGCGATACGCACGAACGCTTCAAGACGTTTTTCAATGTCCGGCATGATGATCAGTTCGTTTACCAGCGGGTTAGGCGGTTCAGCGGCGATGATTGACGGTTCGGTCATGCCAATAAAGCGGCTGTCTTTGTATCGCTGCTGGGCGTGGCCTACCGCAGCGCCTTTCATTGGCGCTTCCATCGCCCCTGGACCGCAGCCGGTACAGATGTTCAGTTCGCGCAGGCCCAACTGGGTGCCGACGCGACGGGCGTACAGGTACTCATTTTCGTTGATTGAGTGACCGCCCCAGCAGACGACCATGTTCGGCGCTTCACCGACGTGCAGCGCCCGGGCATTACGCAGGATCGAGAATACGAGGTTGGTGATATGGACCGAGCTTTCGAGATCCAGATGCTGAAAACGGCCGGCGTTATGGATCTGGCCATTGACGAACAGAATGTCGCGCAGCACGGCAAACAGGTTAGCCTGTAGCGCACGAATAATGCGTCCATCAACAAACGCATCTTCAGGTGGGTTGATCAGTTCCAGCTTCACGCCCCGTTCGCGGCGCAGTACGTTAATATCGAAACTTTCAAAGCGTGACAGCAGTTCTTTACTGTTGTCGGTCAAACTGCCGGAGTTCAGAACGGCAAGCGAACAGTTACGAAACAGTTGATACAGGTCGCTGCTGGCCGTGCGTTTAAGCATATCGACTTCCAGCTGCGACAACATGTCCATTGAGCCAAGCGGGCTAATATGTGTAATCAAGTAAACTCCTTATGGGACGCAACACGTCATTCCCTGTGATTACAATAGCCCTGGCTTATGACCTTTCACAACCTTGTGCGCGGAATCCGACACGCAAAATTGAGAAAAAAGATTACTGACGCACCAGACGACCGGTTGCCGGAGTGAAATCGGTGTTGGTGCGCCATGGGTTAATGTCCAGGCCACCACGTCGCGTGTAGCGTGCGTAAACGCTCAGTTTCTCCGGCTGGCAGAAGCGCAGAATGTCATTGAAAATGCGTTCCACACACTGCTCGTGAAATTCATTATGGTGGCGGAAGGAGACCAGATAACGCAGCAGCTTCTCCCTGTCGATTTTCCGTCCGCGATACTGAATTTGTATGGAGCCCCAGTCGGGCTGATGGGTAATCAGACAGTTGGATTTCAGTAGATGGCTGACCAGTGTCTCTTCCACTGCCTTTTCACCGCTCACGGCATTTTCCAGATACGCAGTGCTGAACTGGTAGTTATCGATGACGATATCCTGGTTGTCGATACAGGTGCCGTTAAAGTGGGCTATCGGCTGCCCTTCCAGTTCGTCAAGGCGGTACAGCGCCACGCTGACATCGCCCTGAGCGCAGGCGCGAAGATCGTTTTCCAGTGTCTGACGTACCGCATCCCAGGAATCAAAACGCGTCTGATTAAAACTGTTCAGGTAAAGCTTAAAGCTTTTCGATTCAATCAGATTTACGCTGGTGTAATCCAGTTCCACGTGACCGACTGCGACCTGGGGTAAGCCGTTGGTATTCAGCCACGACAGTTCATACAGCGTCCAGATATCTGCACCGTGAAAAGGCAGGGTATCGGCCTTTAAATCCAGCGGATCGCGGTTTAGGCTGCGCGGAACGCCCTGCAACAGACTTGCATCGTAATTGTCTCGGTAATCCGTTGATTTACCTAGAGTCAGGCCGTCAAGCGCCTGATGATTTTCATAAGAGGACATGTTTCACCGTCATAAACCAGATACACTATGCGACAAGTGTATCCTGGCTTTTGTGAAGAGAGAAATCAGTGGACGAATTGACAGCGCAGGCGTTGGTAGCCTTTACGACGCGTTATTGCGACGCATGGCATGAAAAAAACAACAGTTGGCCACTCAGTGAAGAGCTGTATGGCGTACCTTCTCCGTGCATCATTTCTTCCACAGACGATGCGGTATTTTGGCAGCCTCAGCCTTTTGTCGGCGAAAAAAACCTCAATGCGGTTGAACGGGCCTTTGATATTGTGGTACAACCTGCCGCTCACGCTTTTTACACCACCCAGTTTGCCGGGGATATGCACGCGCAGTTTGCGGATGAAAAGCTGACGCTGCTGCAGACCTGGAGTGAAGATGACTTCAGGCGCGTTCAGGAAAACCTGATTGGTCACTTGGTTACGCAAAAGCGACTTAAGCTTTCGCCTACGCTTTTTATTGCCACACAAGATAATGAGCTTGACGTCATTTCGGTGTGCAATCTGTCCGGTGAAGTGTGCAAAGAAACGCTGGGAACCCGTAAACGAACGGTGCTGGCGGCCTCACTTGCGGAATTCCTCACTCAACTTAAGCCAGTTCTGTAATCCTGTTTGCCCTGAATCTTGTGAGAGATCTCTTACAAACCCTGTAGGACATTGCCAGGTGATAAGTAAAGACTTAATGAATTAATAAAATAATAATTTATTATTATTCAATTGGTTAGTCTTTTATTGTCAACTTTCATACGAAAATAATCGTAAGGGTAAGCCTGTAAGCATCTTGTAAGACAAAGCGAAACAGGCGATTCTATATCTGTCGACAAGGAGTCGCACAACGAAGAGAACATCAGGATGATGGCTCTTCACCTGGATACACCAGGACGGTGTTGCAAGGACAGGCTTCAGGACGAAGCAAAGAGGAAGACGCTGGATGCGTTAAAGGACACCTCCAGGACGGAGAATGAGAGCCGGTCAGGATGTTCGGCGGGTCAGGATGGCCAGGATACTTCAGGATGAAGTTTTCACATCGGGGTGATGTGAGCAGGATGCAAAAGTTCAGGATGAACAAGGTCGCAAGACCACAGGAAAAGTTGTCACGGATGAGCAGGGAGCACTAAAAGTAGCTGGAATGCTGCGAAACGAACCGGGAGCACTGTTTTTTACAGTGCTCCCTTTTTTTATTTCCCTCCACTAGTGCTATTCTTCGCGCCAGATTTTTCATCATTGAGGTTTATTTCATGACGACTCATGACCGTGTGCGCCAGCAGTTACACGCACTTGAAGCGCTACTGCGTGAACATAATCACTGGCGGATGGATGAGCCAGCAGAGCATCTGTTTACCAGTACGCAGCCTTTTTGTATGGATACCATGGAGCCGGTCGAGTGGCTGCAGTGGGTGTTGATTCCCCGCATGCATACGCTACTCGATAACGCGCAGCCGCTTCCGCAGGCTTTTGCCGTTGCACCGTATTACGAAATGGCGCTAGCAGCCGATCATCCGCAACGCGACATTCTCCTGGCGGCATTGCAGGAGCTGGATGCGCTGTTTACCAGTGATAACGCCTGATGCTGGAAATTCTTTATCAGGACGAATGGCTGGTTGCAGTCAATAAACCTTCGGGCTGGTTGGTTCACCGCAGTTGGCTCGACCGGGATGAGAAAGTGGTGGTGATGCAAACGGTGCGAGACCAAATTGGTCAGCACGTTTTTACCGCCCATCGACTCGACAGACCAACCTCCGGTGTGCTGCTGATGGGACTGTCCAGCGAAGCCGGGCGTTTGTTGTCTCAGCAGTTTGAACATCATCAAATTCAGAAACGCTATCATGCGATTGTGCGTGGCTGGCTGATGGATGATGCCGTGCTGGATTACCCGTTGGTCGAAGAGCTGGATAAGATTGCCGATAAGTTTGCCCGCGATGATAAAGGCCCGCAGCCTGCCGTCACCCATTATCGCGGCCTGGCAACGGTAGAAATGCCGGTAGCGACCGGGCGTTATCCGACCACCCGTTATGGACTGGTGGAGCTGGATCCTAAAACCGGTCGGAAACACCAGCTCAGGCGCCATCTGGCCCACTTACGCCATCCGATAATTGGCGACAGCAAGCACGGTGATTTACGGCAAAACCGCAGCGCCGCAGAGCATTTCGGTTGTCAGCGATTAATGCTGCATGCCAGCCAGCTTGCGCTGACGCATCCATTCACCGGTGAGCCTCTGGTTATTCGCGCCGGGCTGGATGACGTCTGGATGCAGGCATTGTCACAATTTGGCTGGCGTGGACTTCTCCCTGAGAATGAAAGGGTTGAGTTCGTCGAGCGGTCAGGTCAGGATGAGCAGATAGATTCTTAAGTCCCAGGAGATTACGGTTATGGCGGAAATTGGAATTTTTGTCGGCACAATGTACGGAAACGCGCTGCTGGTTGCCGAAGAGGCCGAGGCCATTTTGACGGCACAGGGTCATAAAGCCACGGTGTTTGAAGATCCGGAGCTTAGCGACTGGCAGGTATATCAGGATAAATATGTGCTGGTGGTGACCTCAACGACCGGGCAGGGCGATCTGCCCGATAGCATTGTGCCGCTGTTTCAGGGGATCAAAGATAATCTCGGTTTCCAGCCAAATCTGCATTACGGAGTCATTGCGCTGGGCGACAGCAGCTACGTTAATTTCTGTAATGGTGGCAAACAGTTTGATGCGCTGTTGCAGGAGCAAAGCGCACAGCGCGTGGGTGAAATGTTGCTGATTGACGCCAGCGAACATCCTGAACCGGAAAGCGAATCCAACCCTTGGGTAGAAAACTGGGGAACCTTGCTCAAATAATCTCTCGCCCGTACGGGCATACAACCCCCATTTGAACCGTAGGCCGGGTCAGGCGAAGCCGCCACCCGGCAATAAAACCCCAATTACGTGAACTAACTTCCACTGCTTTGGGCTTATGCCCCAAACAACTTCTTACTGCCTCCCGAATGTTGTGTTCATGCACGGTGAGGGTAAGAGCCACTCCTTCATATACTTTTCCCGTCAGTTCCCGAAAAGGCAGCGAGTCAGAATAAAACGGCCCTGAGCTGTACCAAAACTGCCACACACTAACCTCTCATTCTGATCACCCTACAGGTGCTGTACAGAATGAACTGGCGAAAGCCAAGATTCAGGAGTGCAACAATGAGTTCATTAAGTCAGGCGGCGAGCAGCGCTGAAAAACGCACTAACGCTCGCTACTGGATAGTGGTGATGTTGTTTATCGTCACATCCTTCAACTACGGCGATCGCGCCACCTTATCCATTGCCGGTTCGGAGATGGCCAAAGACATTGGTCTGGATGCGGTAGGGATGGGTTATGTATTCTCCGCTTTCTCATGGGCCTATGTTATCGGCCAGATCCCTGGCGGCTGGTTGCTTGACCGCTTCGGTTCAAAACGTGTTTATTTCTGGTCCATCTTTATCTGGTCCATGTTTACCCTGCTGCAGGGCTTCGTCGATATCTTTAGCGGCTTCGGCATTATCGTTGCGCTGTTTACGTTGCGATTCCTTGTCGGTTTAGCTGAAGCACCTTCCTTCCCCGGCAATAGTCGTATAGTTGCGGCATGGTTCCCGGCACAGGAGAGGGGCACGGCGGTCGCAATCTTTAACTCTGCGCAGTACTTTGCCACCGTTATTTTTGCGCCAATCATGGGGTGGCTGACCCACGAAGTGGGCTGGTCGCATGTGTTCTTCTTTATGGGCGGCCTCGGGATTGTTATCAGCTTTATCTGGCTGAAGGTGATTCATGAACCAAACCAGCACCCGGGCGTAAACCAAAAAGAGCTGGAGTACATTGCTGAAGGCGGGGCGCTGATCAATATGGATCAGGCGGCCGCCAAAGCTAAAGTGCCGTTCAGCGTGAAGTGGGGGCAAATCAAACAGCTGCTGGGCTCACGGATGATGATCGGTATTTACATCGGGCAATACTGCATTAACGCGCTGACCTACTTCTTTATCACCTGGTTCCCGGTTTATCTGGTGCAGGCTCGCGGTATGTCGATTTTGAAAGCCGGTTTTGTCGCTTCGGTCCCGGCCATTTGCGGATTCGCCGGCGGCGTGCTCGGCGGCATTATTTCCGACTGGCTGATGCGCCGTACCGGTTCGCTAAATATCGCCCGTAAAACGCCAATCGTACTCGGCATGCTGCTGTCGATGGTGATGGTGTTCTGTAACTACGTCAACGTGGAGTGGATGATCATCGGCTTTATGGCGCTGGCCTTCTTCGGCAAAGGTATCGGTGCGTTGGGATGGGCGGTGATGGCTGATACTGCACCTAAAGAGATCAGCGGTCTGAGCGGCGGTTTGTTCAACATGTTTGGCAATATCTCCGGTATCGTCACGCCAATTGCTATCGGCTACATCGTAGGGACCACCGGCTCGTTTAACGGCGCGTTGATTTACGTCGGGGTGCATGCGTTGATTGCGGTGGTGAGCTATCTGGTACTGGTGGGCGATATTAAACGTATCGAACTGAAACCTGTCGCAGGACAATGATGATGACAACACAATCGAGTCCCGTTATTACCGATATGAAGGTCATCCCGGTGGCCGGTCATGACAGCATGCTGCTCAATATTGGCGGTGCGCACAATGCATATTTCACCCGCAATATTGTGGTTCTTACCGATAACGCCGGCAATACCGGCGTCGGTGAAGCGCCGGGCGGCGAAGTGATTTATCAGACGCTGGTTGACGCTATCCCGATGGTATTGGGTCAGGAGGTCGCGCGCCTGAATAAGGTGGTACAGCAGGTGCATAAAGGCAACCAGGCCGCTGATTTTGACATCTTCGGCAAAGGCGCCTGGACGTTTGAGCTACGGGTAAACGCGGTAGCGGCGCTTGAAGCGGCGCTGCTCGACCTGCTGGGCAAGGCGCTGAACGTGCCGGTTTGTGAACTGTTAGGGCCGGGCAAGCAGCGCGATGCGGTCACCGTACTCGGCTATCTGTTCTATGTGGGCGATCGCACAAAGACCGAGTTACCGTATCTGGAAAGCACGCCGGGAAACCATGAGTGGTATCACCTGCGTCACCAGCAAGCGATGAACAGTGAGGCGGTGGTACGTCTGGCTCAGGCTTCGCAGGATCGCTACGGCTTTAAAGATTTCAAACTCAAAGGTGGTGTACTGCCTGGCGAGCAGGAAATCGACACCGTTCGTGCGCTGAAAAAATGCTTCCCGGATGCGCGTATTACGGTTGATCCCAACGGTGCCTGGTTGCTGGATGAAGCCATCTCCCTGTGTAAAGGGCTGAACGATGTTCTGACCTACGCCGAAGATCCATGCGGCGCTGAACAGGGTTTTTCTGGCCGCGAAGTGATGGCCGAGTTCCGCCGTGCAACCGGTCTACCGGTAGCAACCAACATGATAGCCACCAACTGGCGTGAAATGGGCCATGCGGTGATGCTGAACTCAGTAGATATTCCGCTGGCCGATCCGCACTTCTGGACCCTTTCCGGCGCGGTACGCGTGGCACAGTTATGCGATGACTGGGGCCTGACCTGGGGCTGCCATTCTAACAATCATTTTGATATTTCGCTGGCGATGTTCACCCACGTTGGCGCCGCTGCGCCGGGCAACCCGACGGCTATCGACACCCACTGGATCTGGCAGGAGGGCGATTGCCGTCTGACCAAAAATCCGCTGGAGATTAAGAACGGGAAAATTGCTGTTCCTGACGCGCCTGGACTGGGCGTAGAGCTGGACTGGGATCAGGTTAACAAGGCTCATGAAGCCTACAAGAGACTGCCCGGCGGCGCGCGTAATGACGCAGGCCCAATGCAGTATCTGATCCCCGGATGGACTTTTGACCGTAAACGTCCCGTTTTCGGCCGCCACTAATTTTGAATAAGGACTTAATTATGAGCGCACAATTTTCTACCCCATTGGTTACCTCTATGCAGGTTATTCCGGTTGCGGGTCATGACAGTATGCTGATGAACCTGAGCGGCGCACATGCTCCATTCTTCACGCGCAATATTGTGATTATTAAAGATAACTCCGGTCATACCGGCGTGGGTGAAATTCCCGGCGGAGAAAAAATCCGCAAAACGCTGGAAGATGCGATCCCGCTGGTAGTAGGCAAAACGTTAGGTGAATACAAAAACGTGCTGAATGCGGTACGCAATACTTTTGCGGATCGTGATGCGGGCGGTCGCGGTTTGCAGACCTTTGATTTACGTACCACTATTCATGTGGTTACTGGGATCGAAGCGGCGATGTTGGATCTGTTAGGTCATCATCTGGGCGTAAACGTCGCCTCTCTACTGGGTGATGGACAGCAGCGTAGCGAAGTTGAAATGTTGGGTTATCTGTTCTTTGTCGGTAACCGTAAGGCAACGCCGCTGCCGTACCAGAGTCAGCCGGATGAGAAGTGCGACTGGTATCGTCTGCGTCATGAAGAGGCGATGACCCCGGATGCGGTAGTGCGCCTGGCGGAAGCTGCGTATGAGAAGTATGGTTTCAACGACTTTAAACTGAAAGGCGGCGTTCTCGCCGGGGAAGAGGAAGCGGAATCTATCGTTGCGCTGGCGAAGCGTTTCCCGCAGGCCCGCGTCACGCTGGATCCGAACGGCGCGTGGTCGCTAAATGAAGCGATTAAGATCGGCAAATATCTGAAGGGTTCTCTGGCCTATGCGGAAGATCCGTGTGGCGCCGAGCAGGGCTTCTCTGGTCGTGAAGTGATGGCGGAATTCCGCCGCGCTACCGGCCTGCCGACCGCCACCAACATGATCGCCACCGACTGGCGTCAGATGGGGCATACGCTGTCGTTGCAGTCCGTGGATATCCCACTGGCGGACCCGCACTTCTGGACCATGCAGGGTTCTGTCCGCGTGGCGCAAATGTGCCATGAGTTTGGGTTGACCTGGGGATCGCACTCCAACAACCACTTTGATATTTCGCTGGCGATGTTTACGCATGTCGCGGCAGCGGCTCCGGGCAAAATTACCGCGATTGATACCCACTGGATCTGGCAGGAAGGCAATCAACGCCTGACCAAAGAGCCATTTGAAATCAAAGGCGGCATGGTGCAGGTTCCGGCAAAACCGGGTCTGGGCGTGGAGCTGGATATGGATCAGGTCATGAAAGCGCATGAGCTGTACCAGCAACATGGATTGGGGGCGCGTGATGATGCGATGGGAATGCAGTATCTGATCCCGAACTGGACGTTTGATAATAAGCGTCCGTGCATGGTACGCTAAGCGAACTGGGACCGCTCCCATTAAGGGGCGGTTTTTATCCTGGTATATGCTTAACACAGTCAACATGCGTAAGGATGCTTTATGAAAATAGTAATCGCACCGGATTCCTATAAGGAAAGTTTGAGTGCGCTTGAAGTGGCAACGGCTATTGAGCAGGGGTTTCGTGAGATCTGGCCCGATGCGGATTACGTGAAGATTCCGGTTGCAGATGGCGGTGAAGGAACGGTCGAAGCGATGGTTGCCGCAACGCAAGGTCACCTTGTGCATGTTGATGTTACCGGCCCTTTGGGCAACACAATTCAGGCATTTTATGGTTTATCCGGTGATGAGCGATCGGCGTTTATCGAAATGGCGGCCGCCAGCGGACTGGAACAGGTTCCTGCGGGGTTACGCGATCCGCTGAAAACGACATCCTGGGGAACCGGGGAGTTAATCCGTCATGCGTTGGACGCTGGCGTTGAGCATATCATCATTGGAATTGGCGGAAGCGCCACCAATGATGGCGGTGCCGGGATGGTGCAAGCGCTGGGAGCAAAATTGCTGGATGCGCAAAATAACGATATTGCCCATGGCGGGGCTGGCCTCGAATCGCTCGCTCGGATTGATATTTCTCAGTTAGACCAGCGACTTGCTGCGTGTCGTATTGAAGTTGCTTGCGACGTGACTAATCCGTTGACCGGTGAAGAGGGCGCTTCTGCGGTTTTTGGCCCGCAAAAAGGGGCGACGCCGGAGATGATTACCCGCCTGGATCGGGCACTCACGCACTATGCGCAACTCATTGCCCGCGATCTGGACGTCAACGTGCTGGATCTGGCCGGCGGTGGCGCCGCTGGTGGTATGGGGGCGGCGCTATATGCGTTTTGCGGCGCACAGTTGCGCTGCGGTATTGAGATAGTAACGGATGCGTTGCACCTTGACGCCTGCGTTGCGGATGCGGATTTAGTGGTCACGGGTGAAGGGCGCATTGATAGTCAGACCATTCACGGTAAGGTTCCGGTTGGCGTGGCGAAGGTCGCAAAGCGTTACAACAAACCGGTTATCGGCATTGCCGGTAGCCTGACGGCGGATGTCGGTGTGGTCCACGAGCATGGGCTGGATGCGGTTTTCAGCGTCATCTATACCATCTGTACCCTGGATGAGGCGCTAAAGAACGCGAGCGACAACGTACGAATGACGGCGCGAAACGTGGCCGCAACGCTTAAAGCCGGGCAGCAATTACGCTGAGTTGTAGGTTGGATAAGGCGGTCACGCCGCCTTCCTGCGAATATCACCCCAACAACTTCTTCGCTTCGCGCGCAACGTTGTCCATTTCATCCAGAAGCTCTAAAAACTCAGGCTCCAGCTCTTCTTCCTTGGTCCCGCTACGTAATTGCTGCTCAATAAGCTGACACAGGTTTTTCATGCGGGGAACGCCGCTATAACCGCAGCTGCCGTGCAGCTTGTGGATCATATCCACCAGACCTTCAGGGTTTTCACCGACCAGCTGTTCTTCAATTTTGTTACGTACTTCGGGCAGAAAATCGAGCAGCATTTGCAGCATATCCCGCGCCAAATCGTTTTTACCTGCGGCTTGTCTTAATGCTAACTGCCAGTCGAGTGTGGTATTCGGATTGACTACCGGCTCAACAGGTTCAGCGGCGATCGCCCTAAGCGCTGTGCTTGCGCCGGGTTTGTAGCGTAACAGCAGATTATGCAGCTTATCTTCTTCGATAGGCTTCGCCAGGTAATCGTTCATCCCGGCGCTGAGCAGCTTCTCTTTCTGCCCGGCCATGGCGTGTGCGGTGACCGCAATGACCGGTGTCTGCTGTTGATGAGGAAGCTGGTGGATTAGTTCACAAGCGCGAATGCCGTCCATGTCTGGCATCTGAATATCCATCAGGATCAGATCAAATTGCATTTGTCTGGCGCGATCCACCGCTTGATGCCCACTGTCGCAGAGCACGACGTGCTGCACCTTATCTTCCAACAGTGCGCCAATCAGCTTGAGGTTCGCCGGGTTGTCGTCTACCGCCATAACGGTCATCGCGATTTTGCTATCGTCTAACAGCAGCGGATCCGCGCTGTGATTCAACTGACAATACTCTGTGAGCGCAGGCAGTAAGCGAGTTGAGGTGAGAGGTTTCAACAGACATGCCGCCGCGCCGCCCTGTTTTAACTTCTCGGCGTTAATTTGCGCATGGCAAGGCAGGGCCAGTAACAAAAAGTCGGTCATCGCCGCAGCGTTTGCCAGCCGCTCATGCTGCATGGTGAGCGGTTCGCGTAAAGTAACCGGAATGCCGAGCAGCAGAATATCGTAGTGATCCTTCGGCAGCCCGGAGAATGAAGGGCTGTAAATCACCTCCAACGGCGTTTCGCTCAAGATATCTAATGTGCACTGTGCGGCAGTGGCGTTCGGTTCGACGTAGGCCAGTCGTTTACCGGCCAGGCAGAGCGTGGTTGAGCGGTCAACGAGAACGTTAGGGTTAAGATCGAGGCTGATATGGAACCAGAACGTGGAACCCCGGTTCGGTTGACTATGGAAGGAGATATCCCCGCCCATTTCGTTGACCAGTTTTTGCGTAATGACCAGGCCCAGCCCGGTACCGCCGTGGCGGCGGGAAATACTGGCATCTGCCTGGCGGAAGGCCTGGAACAAGCGTGACTGATCGCGCTCAGGAATACCAATTCCGGTATCGCGGATTTGTACTTCAATCTGCACTTTCGTGTTACTAAGGGCGCGCTTCTCGACCAGAATGTCGATATTGCCGCCTTCGGTAAATTTGATGGCATTGCCAACCAGATTAGTGATTACCTGCTGTAAGCGCAGCGGATCGCCGATGACGTTGTCCGGCACGTCATTCTTAATATTCAGCGTCAGCTCAAGCCCTTTATCATGGGATGAATGCGCTAACAGCGTAACGACGTCATCCAGCGTGCTGCGCAGCGGGAAGGGAATGCTTTCCAGAATCAGCTTGCCCGCCTCAAGTTTGGAGAAGTCGAGTACATCATTGATGATAGCCAGCAGATTGTTAGCCGAGCGTTCAATGGTATTCAGGTGATCGCGCTGCGTGGTGTTGAGCTCGGTTTTTAGCGTAAGACGGGTGAAGCCAATCACGCCATTCAGCGGTGTTCGCAGTTCGTGCGACATGTTAGCCAGAAACTCAGACTTAATACGCGCCGCTTCCTGGGCGCGTTTCTTCGCCAGATCCAGTTCGACGTTCTGGATTTCCATCTGCTCCAGCGTTTCACGCAGGTCAGAGGTGGCCTGATCGATGTTGTGCTGCATCTCTTCATGGTAAGCCGCAAGTGACATCGCCATCGAGTTGATACCATTTTTGAGCATATCCAGCTCGCCCAGCATGAAACCTTCCACGCGGCTGTCGAGCTGTCCTCTACGAATTCGGTCAACGGTATTCACCATATTGCGAATCGGGCCGGTTACGTCTCGCATCAGACGCCAGCCAAAAATTAACGCAATACCAATACAAAACAGCATCATTACGCTGGAGATAAAGATCTCTTTGTACTGCTGCAATCGCACGGACTTAAGATCCAGCTCAAGCGCCACATACCCCAGCATATTTTTGGTGTTTTTCGCATCGCTTACGGCGGATTCATCTGGTGAATAGCTTTCCGATATAATCGGGGTACGCAGGATCATGATATCCCCGTGCCGGGTGACGCTTAGCTTACGGGGAAACGGTGAACCTGTCGCCAACTGCATTTCAGACGGATCGAGATGAAAATTAGAGGTGACGAACAGTCGGTTATTTTCGTCATAAACAGAAATTGCCCGCACGATATCGGAATGGCGACGATGCAGCACGCTGATAAGCTGGCCGATAGATTCCCTGTTTTGCAGGTTCATGCCATATTCGCTGGAGACCGCGAGTGGTTCTATGATGCTGGCACCAGCATCTTCCAGTTGACGCTGCAAGTCGTTATAGCGATGCACAACAAAAAAGATACTGAGCAACAAACCTATCAGGACGGTCGGGGCCAGGATCAGAATCATCATGCGTGCGCGCAGGCTGTAGTTGGTCATGGAGTTCCGTTATGGGACAATTAGGGTCACACTGTTAAATAGAGAAATATCTCGTCGATGGCGCAATTCTACTCTGCAAAACGACGCGTGACGACGCGTCAGATCATAACCGTTACCGTCAATGACCTCGATCCTTTTGGTCAGGGCGTCGCTCGCCATAACGGAAAAGCGTTGTTTATACCGGAATTGCTACCCCAGGAAAGCGCCGAGGTGGTGATTACCGAAGATAAAAAACAGTTCGCCCGCGCGCAAGTAAAACGACGTTTGAACAACAGCCCTGAGCGTGAAGTGCCACGTTGCCCGCATTTTGGCGTATGCGGCGGTTGCCAGCAGCAGCATGCCAGCATCTCGTTACAGCAGCGTAGTAAAAGCGCGGCGTTGTCGCGTTTAATGAAATGTGACGTGTCGGATGTTATAGCTGATACGCCGTGGGGCTATCGTCGTCGTGCCCGATTGAGCCTGAACTATCGGCCAAAAGAACAAAAATTGCAGATGGGGTTTCGTAAATCAGGCTCCAGCGACATTATCGATGTCAAACAATGCCCTGTTTTGGTGCCCCAGCTTGAAGCGTTATTGCCCCATCTCAGGGCGTGTCTGGAAAGTCTTCAAGGGTTACGCCACCTTGGACATGTTGAACTGGTGCAGGCAGGGAGCGGAACCCTGATGATTTTGCGCCACACGGCGCCATTAAGTGCAGCGGATAAAGAAAAACTGGAATGCTTTTCGCATTCTCTGGGGCTGTCTTTGTTTCTGGCCCCGCAAAGCGAGATACTGGAATCAATATCAGAAGAATCACCCTGGTATGACTCAAATGGACTACGGTTAACCTTCAGCCCGCGTGATTTTATTCAGGTCAATGAAGGGGTAAACCAGCAAATGGTGGCCCGTGCGTTGGAATGGCTCGATGTTCAACCTGAAGATCGCGTACTCGATCTGTTCTGCGGAATGGGCAATTTTACTCTGCCGCTGGCAACTCGGGCAGCAAGCGTGGTTGGCGTGGAAGGTGTTCCGGCGTTGGTGGAGAAAGGTCGGGAGAACGCGCTGAATAACGGATTACACAATGTGACGTTCTTTCATGAAAACCTTGAGGAAGATGTTACCCGGCAGCCGTGGGCGAAAAACGGATTCGACAAAGTTTTGCTCGATCCTGCGCGTGCGGGGGCTGCTGGTGTGATGCAACATATTATAAAATTAGAACCTATACGCGTTGTTTATGTATCCTGTAACCCGGCAACGCTGGCTCGTGACAGCGATGCTTTGCTCAATGCGGGATATGCCATCCGGCGGCTGGCGATGCTCGATATGTTCCCGCACACTGGACACCTGGAATCAATGGTCCTGTTTGAGCGTTTGTAATGAACTTAATACCTATTGGATTTCGCCTTGTAATGCTGTGTGAAAGACAATGGGTTCGGCTTGTCGACTTCGACAGGCCATGCCCCTTAAGGAGAGGACGATGGTTGCGGTAAGAAGTGCACATTTAAATAAAGCTGGTGAGTTTGATCCCAAGAAATGGATCGCGAGTCTGGGGATCTCCAGCCAGCAGTCGTGTGAACGCTTAGCCGAAACCTGGGCGTACTGCCTCCAGCAGACACAGGGGCATCCGGATGCGGATCTGCTGCTGTGGCGTGGCGTGGAGATGGTAGAAATTCTCTCCATGTTGAGCATGGATATCGACACGCTGCGTGCAGCAATGCTGTTCCCTCTGGCTGATGCCAACGTGGTAAGTGAAGACATCCTGCGCGAGAGCGTGGGCAAATCCATTGTTCATCTTATCCACGGCGTGCGTGATATGGCGGCGATACGCCAGCTTAAAGCCACGCATACCGATTCAGTTTCTTCCGAGCAGGTCGATAACGTCCGCCGCATGCTGCTGGCAATGGTAGATGACTTCCGCTGTGTGGTCATCAAGCTGGCAGAGCGGATTGCCCATCTGCGTGAAGTGAAAGACGCGCCGGAAGATGAACGCGTTCTGGCGGCAAAAGAGTGCACCAATATCTATGCACCGCTGGCCAACCGTTTGGGAATCGGGCAATTAAAATGGGAGCTGGAAGATTATTGCTTCCGTTATCTGCACCCGGCTGAATACAAACGCATTGCCAAACTGCTGCATGAACGTCGTATCGACAGAGAGCATTACATTGATGAGTTCGTTGGTCATTTGCGCTCAGAGATGAAAACGGAAGGCGTCAAAGCTGAAGTGTACGGACGTCCGAAGCATATCTACAGCATCTGGCGCAAAATGCAGAAAAAGCAGTTGGCCTTCGATGAACTGTTCGATGTGCGCGCAGTGCGTATCGTGGCAGAGCGTTTACAGGACTGCTATGCCGCGCTCGGGATAGTACATACTCACTATCGCCATCTGCCGGATGAGTTTGATGACTACGTCGCGAACCCGAAACCCAACGGCTACCAGTCAATCCATACGGTTGTGCTGGGGCCGGGTGGGAAAACTATTGAAATTCAGATCCGTACCAAACAGATGCACGAAGATGCCGAACTGGGCGTCGCGGCACACTGGAAGTACAAAGAGGGCACTGCTTCAGGCGCCGCGCGCTCTGGTCATGAAGATCGTATTGCATGGCTGCGTAAGCTGATCGCCTGGCAGGAAGAGATGGCAGATTCTGGTGAAATGCTGGATGAAGTTCGTAGCCAGGTCTTTGATGACCGCGTGTACGTCTTTACGCCGAAAGGCGACGTTGTGGATCTGCCTGCAGGCTCCACGCCGCTCGATTTTGCTTACCACATTCATAGTGATGTGGGGCATCGTTGCATTGGCGCGAAAATTGGTGGACGCATCGTACCGTTTACCTACCAACTACAGATGGGCGATCAAATTGAAATTATCACCCAGAAACAGCCAAACCCAAGCCGCGACTGGTTGAACCCTAACCTTGGCTACGTAACCACCAGTCGTGGGCGTTCGAAGATCCACGCCTGGTTCCGTAAACAGGACCGTGATAAGAACATTCTTGCAGGTCGCCAGATCCTCGACGATGAACTGGCGCATTTAGGCATCAGCCTGAAAGAAGCGGAAAAACATCTGCTGCCGCGCTACAGTTTCAATGAGCTGGATGAACTGCTGGCGGCGATTGGCGGAGGAGACATCCGCCTCAACCAGATGGTGAATTTCCTGCAGGCGCAGTTTAATAAGCCAAGCGCTGCCGAACAGGATGCCGCCGCGCTGAAACAGCTTCAGCAGAAAACGCACGCACCGCAGAGTCGCCGTAAAGACGACGGTCGTGTCGTGGTGGAAGGGGTAGGTAACCTGATGCACCACATCGCTCGCTGCTGCCAGCCGATTCCAGGCGATGAGATTGTCGGGTTTATTACCCAGGGACGCGGTATTTCTGTGCACCGGGCGGATTGTGAACAGCTGACTGAGCTGCGCTCCCATGCGCCGGAACGTATTGTTGATGCGGTCTGGGGCGAAAGTTACTCTGCAGGGTATTCGCTGGTGGTTCGCGTCCAGGCCAACGATCGCAGTGGCTTGTTACGTGATATCACCACGATTCTCGCCAACGAGAAGGTGAACGTGCTGGGCGTTGCCAGCCGGAGTGATACCAAACAACAGCTTGCCACCATTGATATGACCATCGAAATCTACAACCTGCAGGTGCTCGGGCGCGTGCTCGGCAAGCTGAACCAGGTACCGGATGTGATCGACGCACGTCGTCTGCACGGTAATTAATCATTATGTAGGCCGGATAACCTTGTAGGCCTGATAAGACGCGTTAGCGTTGCCATCAGGCATTGCTATGTTGCCGGATGTCGCCTTATCCGGCCTACCGTATTGAAATTTCAGGATATTCCAATGAATCAAATCGACCGACTGCTCGGTATTATGCAGCGCCTGCGCGACCCGGAGAACGGCTGTCCGTGGGACAAAGAGCAGACATTCGCCACTATTGCTCCTTATACCCTCGAAGAAACTTATGAAGTGCTGGACGCGATTGCGCGAGAAGACTTCGACGACCTGCGTGGAGAGTTGGGGGATCTGCTGTTCCAGGTGGTGTTTTACGCCCAGATGGCTCAGGAAGAAGGGCGCTTCAACTTTGATGATATTTGCGCTGCGATAAGCGATAAGCTTGAACGCCGCCACCCGCATGTTTTTGCTGACGTTTCTGCCAGTAACAGCACCGAGGTGCTTACCCGTTGGGAGCAAATCAAAACCGAAGAACGTGCTGAGAAGGCACAGCATTCCGCGCTCGACGATATTCCCCGTAGTTTACCGGCATTAATGCGCGCCCAAAAAATCCAGAAACGCTGCTCAAATGTTGGCTTCGACTGGAAAACATTAGGACCGGTTGTCGACAAGGTTTACGAAGAGATCGACGAAGTCATGTTTGAGGCGAAGCAGGCTGTTGTCGACCAGGCTAAACTGGAGGAGGAAATGGGCGATCTGCTGTTTGCCACGGTCAATATGGCCCGGCATTTAGGCACTAAAGCAGAGACTGCTTTGCAAAAAGCGAACGAGAAATTTGAGCGACGTTTTCGTGAGGTTGAGCGAATTGTGGCTGCTCGCGGTCTGGAAATGACTGGTGTTGATCTGGAAACTATGGAAGAAGTCTGGCAACAGGTAAAACGGCAGGAAATTGATCTCTAAGGGATTTCGTCGGTCAAGGGCGATTTGTGTGATTTTTTAAATAACAAGCGCTTGATTTACGTCAAAAACATTTACCCCAAAGGGGCTATTTTCTCACTCCCGATGTTAATGTGAGCCTGGTGAAGAGGAGGAATAATGAAAGTTTGTGGCGCTCGTCATGTTCGGGTATACTACTTTCCCGTCTTGGTAATTCCATCGTTTCACCCTAACTTCTCAGGTCCAGCATGACAACGAACTATATTTTTGTGACCGGCGGGGTCGTATCCTCTCTGGGAAAAGGCATTGCCGCAGCCTCCCTGGCAGCCATTCTTGAAGCCCGTGGCCTCAATGTAACCATGATGAAACTGGATCCGTACATCAACGTCGATCCAGGTACTATGAGCCCAATCCAACACGGGGAAGTGTTCGTTACCGAAGACGGCGCTGAAACCGACCTGGACCTGGGTCACTATGAGCGCTTCATTCGTACCAAAATGAGCCGCCGCAACAACTTCACTACGGGTCGTATCTACTCCGACGTTCTGCGTAAAGAACGCCGTGGCGACTACCTGGGCGCGACCGTTCAGGTTATCCCGCATATCACGAATGCCATTAAAGAGCGTGTTCTGGAAGGCGGTGAAGGTCATGATGTTGTTCTGGTTGAAATCGGCGGAACCGTTGGGGATATCGAATCTCTGCCGTTCCTTGAAGCGATTCGCCAGATGGCTGTAGAAATTGGCCGCGAGCACACGCTGTTTATGCATCTGACGCTGGTTCCGTACATGGCGGCGGCAGGTGAAGTCAAAACTAAACCGACTCAGCACTCTGTAAAAGAGCTGCTTTCTATCGGTATTCAGCCAGATATCCTGATTTGCCGCTCCGATCGCGCAGTTCCGGCTAATGAACGTGCAAAAATTGCATTGTTCTGTAACGTTCCGGAAAAAGCGGTGATTTCTCTGAAAGATGTCGATTCCATCTATAAAATTCCGGGCCTGTTGAAATCTCAGGGCCTTGACGATTATATTTGTAAACGATTCAGCTTGAACTGTCCGGAAGCTAATCTGTCAGAATGGGAACAGGTTATCTACGAAGAAGCTAATCCGGCAGGCGAAGTGACTATCGGTATGGTCGGCAAGTACATTGAACTGCCGGATGCCTATAAATCAGTTATCGAAGCGCTGAAGCATGGCGGTCTGAAGAATCGTGTCACCGTCAATATCAAGCTGATCGATTCACAAGATGTCGAAACGCGTGGCGTTGAGATCCTGAAAGGTCTTGATGCAATCCTGATCCCTGGCGGCTTCGGCTACCGTGGTGTTGAAGGTAAAATCGCGACGGCGCGCTTTGCGCGTGAGAACAATATTCCTTATCTGGGCATTTGCCTGGGTATGCAGGTTGCGTTGATTGAGTTTGCACGTAACGTAGTGGGTATGGACAACGCCAACTCCACGGAATTTGTGCCAGACTGTAAGTACCCGGTGGTGGCCCTGATTACCGAATGGCGCGATGAAGACGGCAACGTCGAAGTCCGTACCGAGAAGAGCGATCTGGGCGGCACTATGCGTCTTGGTGCGCAGCAGTGTCAGTTGAGCGACGATAGCCTGGTTCGTCAACTGTACGGCGCGCAGACAATTGTTGAACGCCACCGCCACCGTTACGAAGTCAACAATATGCTGTTGAAACAGATTGAAGCTGCGGGTCTGCGTATTGCAGGCCGTTCCGGTGATGATCAGTTGGTCGAGATCATTGAGGTACCGAATCATCCGTGGTTCGTGGCCTGTCAGTTCCACCCGGAATTTACTTCCACGCCACGTGATGGGCACCCGCTGTTTGCCGGCTTTGTGAAAGCCGCCAGTGAACATCAGAAGCGTCAGGCGAAGTAAGAAGTAAATAAGTTAGAACGGCAATGCACCCATCAGGGTGCATTGTTTGTCTGGAGTTTTAGTTTAACTTGTACTGAGGAAAATCTAATGTCCAAAATCGTTAAAATCATCGGTCGTGAAATCATCGACTCCCGTGGTAACCCGACTGTTGAAGCCGAAGTACACCTGGAAGGTGGTTTCGTTGGTATGGCAGCAGCTCCGTCAGGTGCTTCTACTGGTTCCCGCGAAGCACTGGAACTGCGCGATGGCGACAAATCCCGTTTCATGGGTAAAGGCGTACTGAAAGCTGTTGCAGCTGTTAACGGCCCAATTGCTCAGGCTCTGCTGGGTAAAGATGCTAAAGATCAGGCTGGCATCGACAAGATCATGATCGATCTGGACGGTACTGAAAACAAATCCAACTTCGGTGCAAACGCCATCCTGGCTGTGTCCCTGGCGAACGCCAAAGCAGCAGCTGCTGCTAAAGGCCTGCCGCTGTATGCACACATCGCTGAACTGAACGGTACTCCGGGTAAATACTCCATGCCGGTTCCGATGATGAACATCATCAACGGTGGTGAGCACGCTGACAACAACGTCGACATCCAGGAATTCATGATTCAGCCGGTTGGCGCTAAGACTCTGAAAGAAGCCGTTCGTATGGGTTCTGAAGTGTTCCACAACCTGGCTAAAGTTCTGAAAGCTAAAGGTATGAACACTGCAGTTGGTGACGAAGGTGGCTACGCGCCGAACCTGGGTTCCAACGCTGAAGCTCTGGCTGTAATCGCTGAAGCGGTTAAAGCAGCTGGCTACGAGCTGGGCAAAGACATCACTCTGGCGATGGACTGTGCAGCTTCTGAATTCTACAAAGACGGTAAATACGTTCTGGCTGGCGAAGGCAACAAAGCATTCACCTCCGAAGAATTCACTCACTTCCTGGAAGAACTGACCAAACAGTACCCGATCGTGTCCATCGAAGATGGTCTGGACGAGTCTGACTGGGACGGTTTCGCATACCAGACTAAAGTACTGGGCGACAAAATCCAACTGGTTGGTGACGATCTGTTCGTAACCAACACCAAGATCCTGAAAGAAGGCATCGAAAAAGGCATCGTTAACTCCATCCTGATCAAATTCAACCAGATCGGTTCTCTGACCGAAACTCTGGCTGCGATCAAAATGGCGAAAGACGCTGGCTACACCGCTGTCATCTCTCACCGTTCTGGCGAAACTGAAGATGCTACCATCGCTGACCTGGCTGTTGGTACCGCTGCGGGCCAGATCAAAACTGGTTCTATGAGCCGTTCTGACCGCGTTGCTAAGTACAACCAGCTGATTCGTATCGAAGAAGCTCTGGGTGAACAAGCGCCGTACAACGGTCGTAAAGAGATCAAAGGCCAGGCATAATCCTGTTCTTTAGCTCTTAACGTAAAAACCCGCCTCGGCGGGTTTTTTTATGTCTTTAATTTATTCTTAATTGAAAATTTTGATGAACGATTTGATCTTTATCACTTTGTTATTATTTCACTAAGAGTAATTTAATTATGTGATTATTTTTTGTATATGTTTTTATATTTATCATTAACAATAATAGAAATATTGAATGAATAGCGAATTGGAAGACATACTGGCGAAAGCGGGCATGAAAAAAAAGGATGCTGCTATCCTGATAAAGTTGGCAAAACTGAAAAATATCAGCTTAAGTCGGGCATTTTTTCTCTATGCCTGGAAATATTACGCCTGGTGTACGGCTTTGCTATTGGCTGTAATTTTCTCATCACTTTCTGAGGGTATAGATTTCTTCATAGTAAACATTCTCTTCTGTATTGGTGTAGGTCTCATTTCACTCTTCTTTACACCCTTTGTCATAAATTTAATCTGGAGCATTAAGGTTCAATATAAATTGCTTGGGAAATAACAGGAGGTTATTTTGAGTAGTTATGGATTAATGAATTTGCAACGAGAAAAAGAAAAGATTGATCGACTTGTCTATGATATCAGTTTTCAATATCTTAATGATCTAGATATACGTTCAAAATATATGTTAGAAGAACGTAGGGTTACATCATATTTTCTTGATGAATATCGTTATGGGAAATTAGATTTTGGCAGAGCGATGGATAGATCACGTGAATATCATATGTCTTTAACTAACCATCATATGAATTTAAGAATGGGGAGTGTTAAATTATATGCAATAGCTGAGCGTGAAAGAGAACGGCACTCTACGCTTACAATAACATTAAAGCGAGTTGGATTCATTAGTGGATCAATGCAAGTTATCGGTGGGTTTGGTTTATGTAAAGCAAGCCTTGGTGCTGCATGTAAAAGTTATGGGGTCCCTTTAATGATGCAGGGAAGTGAGAATGTTTGGGGAAATGGTTATTATTTACTATATCATGAAGACCCCAAAAGAATGCCTTTGAGGTATGCCTACCGCCAGGTAGCTAAACTTTTGGGGAGTGATGATAAGGGTGGTGATATTGCTTTTTCAACGGGAGATCTTGTTCTTTCATTTGGTTCAGCCTCAACGCTGACCTTGAGAACAGATTCGTGGAAATTATTCCGCTATATACAGGAAGATTATATCCGCAGTTGGAGAACCTTGGGGGCAGTCGGGGTGGCTAGTGAGTTAACCGGTGATGTAGTTAGTGGATTCACTATTTATCAACTTTTTGGTGGAGAAAGTACTAACTGGGCTGAATTGAGGGAATAAGGATATGATCTTCAAAGCATATGATCAGAATGATAAGTCTTTAACTGAAAGTATTAAACTTGCGGGTTTGAGTGAGTATAAAGCACAGAAACTTATTCGTTTTGCTAATGAAAACAAAGTGAATATACAAAAAGCCTATTTATTAACAGATGCAAGTATCATTAAGGTTGATATTATCATGGCTTTTGTTATGTCATTTTTTATATTTTCAATTGGACAAGAAGATTACACTGAGTTATTGGTGCTCTTTTTAATATTCGGGTTGTTGTTTTTTGTTATTGAGTTAACTTGTCGGCTTCATAAAAATTACCTTAAGGTTTGGAAAGTTTATATCAAGTTACGAGGAATCTAAGTGATTAATCTGGTGTTATTTTAAAGGGGAGTCAAGTGATGTTTTATATATTGCAATGACTTTAACTGATGATTGTTATGAATAATGATATAAAATCTATACTCGTGAATGCTGGAATGAAAGAAAAAAATGTTCGTTTCTTGCTTAAATTAGCGAGAAAGAAAAACATCAGCGTAAGCCGAGCTTTCTTTCTCTACGCCTGGAAATACTATGCCTGGGGTGGCGCGTTATTCTTCTCTATGCTTTTTCCTGCATCAATGGGAGGGTTTGAGCTATTTATAATGTGTATACTTTGTTGCCTCATCTTAGCCTTGATTTCAGTCTTCTTTAACCCTTTCTTTATCAATCTGGTTTGGAGTATCAAGTTACAGATCAAACTAATGGGTAAGCGGTAGAAAAACTAAACTCGATATACTTTCTGGTGAACAGGGGAGTCTTACCTTAAACAAGCGCAGCGTATGACCCGTTTTCGGAATCTGGGAAAATTATTGCTTATCTTCATACTGAGAACGCTAACAGTCCCCATTCACGAGATGTTACAGACCCTGCCAGATGAGGGTTACTTTGTCGGTATCCCCACTATTTTTATTCGTCATCCTGTTCTTTAGCTCTTAACGTAAAAACCCGCCTCGGCGGGTTTTTTTATGCTTTTAAAGCAGTAGAGGAAGTGTTGCGCTGGCGGTTTGCTGGCTCACATCACTATACTTTTCATCCAGCGCAATCAGCGACGTGGTGAGAAGTTCTACCAACAGCATCACACCCACCTTGGCGTTTAGCGCACCAGCACTCAACGGACCTTCTGGTTTGGCTGCGACCAGTTGAATATCGCTCAGCGAAGCCAGCGGACTGCGCGGCGTATTACTCAGCGCCAGTACGCGCACGCCTTGCTTACGCGCCAGTTTCACGACATGCAGCAGATCGCGCGTGGAGCCTGAACTGGAGATCGCTACCACGAGCGTATTTTTGCTAAGCGTAGTGGCATTCATGGCTGCGCGGTGCATGTCGCTGAACAGTTGCGCGGGTTTGCCGAGGCGCAGGAGTTTGTAATGTAAATATTCCCCCAGAATCGCGCTGGCCGCTACGCCATAAATCTGTACCGACTGAGCCTGATGTAGCGCCAGAGCGGCGGATTCCAGTAATGTCCTGTCGAGTAACTTTGCTGTGTCCTGCAGCGCTTGCACGGATTCATTGACCACATTGTCAATTTCATCCCCGCTGTGCTCTACCGGCTGTCCTTGCTGGAGATCGAGAGCCAGCGCCATTTTGAATTCGTTATAACCCTTACACCCAAGCGTGCGGCACAGACGTGTGACGCTCGCCTCGCTGGTGTCGCTTTCACGCGCCAGTTCGGTAATCGTCAGGTAGACAACTTTTGCCGGATCACTAAGCACAAACTCTCCCAGCTTCTGCTGTGTTCGGCTATATCCGTCAACGCCCTGGCGCAATCTCAGCAGCAGGTTTTCATTTTCTGACATGCAAAATCCTTAATGCGTTTCTCTGCTGATAGTGTGGCGGAAAGCAGGGGAGAGATGCCAGTCATTTTAAAAAAGTATGATCGGCTTCCTGGTTTTTGATGATAATTTTCATTTATAAAAGTAAATATGGTAAAAATTTTCATCATTAATCGGGGAGATGAAAAAATGATGCAAATGTTTAGCGGCGCCTCATCGGGCGCTTGGTTTGAAAAGGCACAGCGGTTCGGCAAATCGTTCATGCTGCCGATTGCGGTACTGCCCGCTGCGGGGCTGTTGTTAGGGATTGGCGGTGCGCTGTCGAATCCAAACACATTGACGGCGTATCCGTTTTTGGACGTTGACTGGTTACAGGCAATCTTCACGATCATGACCAGCGCAGGTTCTATTGTGTTTGCCAACCTGTCGGTGCTTTTTGCGGTGGGTGTGGCAGTAGGATTGGCGAAAACGGACAAAGGCACCGCCGGGCTTGCTGCATTGCTGGCATTTCTGGTGATGAACGCCACCATCAACGCTTTATTGACACTCAACGGAACGCTGGCGCACGAGAATCCCGGTGCCGTAGGCCAGGGGATGACGCTGGGTATTCAGACGCTGGAAACAGGCGTATTTGGTGGGGTGGTGATTGGGCTTGTCACCTGCGCGCTGCATAGCCGTTTCAATAAAGTCTCGCTGCCTCAGTTCCTTGGTTTCTTCAGCGGTTCGCGCTTTGTGCCGATTATTAGCTCCCTTGCCGCGATTGTAGTGGGTGCGGTCATGACGGTGGTTTGGCCGCATTTCCAGAAACTCATTTTTGGACTGGGTGGTCTGGTGGATGCGACCGGTTATCTGGGTACGCTGTTGTACGGCTTCATCCTGCGTATGCTTGGCCCACTGGGGTTACACCATATCTTTTATTTACCGTTCTGGACCACAGCGCTTGGCGGGAGTGAAATCGTCAACGGCCAGTTGGTTGAAGGCACGCAGCGTATTTTCTTCGCGCAACTTGCCGATCCGAATACGCAGCAGTTCTATGCGGGCACCTCGCGCTTTATGTCCGGGCGCTTTATCACCATGATGTTTGGCCTGCTTGGCGCATGTCTTGCGATGTACCATACTGCCAAACCAGAGAACAGAAAGCTTGTCGCCGGACTGCTGTTGTCTGCGGCCCTGACCTCTTTCCTGACGGGGATCACTGAGCCTATCGAGTTCTCCTTCCTGTTTGTCGCACCTGTGTTATACGTCATTCACGCCTTCTTCGATGGTCTGGCGTTTATGATGGCACATATTTTACATATCACTATCGGGCAAACCTTTTCGGGTGGGCTTATCGATTTCCTCCTCTTCGGTGTGCTACAGGGGGAAGCTAAAACCAACTGGATGTACGTCCCTATGGTGGGGATCCCGTGGTTCTTCCTTTACTACTTCACCTTCCGCTATTTGATTAACCGCTTTAACTGGTTGACGCCTGGTCGTGAAAACGCAGCACCGACTGAATCCGGCCTGCCGCAAAGTGAGCGTGCTGCGGCCGTGATTGCCGGACTGGGAGGTAAAGAGAATCTGGAAGAGGTGGACTGTTGCGCCACACGTCTGCGCGTGACGGTAAAAGAGAGTAGCAAGGTCGATGAAGCGGCGCTGAAAGCGACCGGAGCGCGTGGCGTAATTATTCGCGGCAACGGGGTTCAGGTGATTTATGGCCCGCATGTCACCATCATCAAAAACGAAGTCGAAGAGATCTTATCGTAATGAAAACTGTACTGGATTCCCTGAAAGGTAAATTAATCGTCTCCTGCCAGGCGCTGGAAAATGAGCCCCTGCACAGTCCGTTTATTATGTCGCGTATGGCGCTGGCGGCAGCGCAGGGAGGTGCTGTAGGTATTCGTGCGAACAGCGTGGTGGACATTCGCGCGATCAAAGAGAGCGTCTCCCTGCCGGTGATTGGGATTATCAAGCGCGATTATCCGGGTAGCGATGTGTTTATCACGGCCACCCTCAAGGAAGTGGATGAGCTAATGACCGTTGAGCCGGAGATTATTGCTCTGGATGCGACAGCGCGCCCGCGCCCAGGTGGACAAACGCTGGAAGAATTAGTTATGCAAATCCGCGCTCGCTACCCGTCTGTGCTGCTGATGGCGGATATCGCCACCATAGACGAGGCGGTGACAGCTGAGCGTCTGGGTTTTGACTGCGTGGGCACCACGCTCTACGGCTACACCGCTGACACTGCCGGGCATGTGCTGGCGGAAAACGACTGCGGTTTTTTACGTGAGGTATTGGCGGCGGTCAGCGTACCTGTCGTGGCAGAAGGAAACGTCGATACTCCGGAACGTGCCGCACGATGCCTGGAATTAGGTGCCCATACCGTGGTGGTTGGTGGCGCAATCACGCGTCCGCAGCAGATAACGGCACGCTTTGTCGCGGCGATCGCCTCGTAAAGCATCGATGGGGCATGATACTTTGGCGGGGATCTGCGATAATTATCGTTTATCCCCATATTGAGAGCGCTATGCAGTACCCGATTAACGAGATGTTCCAGACCCTGCAAGGTGAGGGTTACTTTACCGGCGTCCCCGCCATTTTTATTCGTTTACAGGGATGCCCGGTTGGCTGTGCCTGGTGCGATACCAAACACACCTGGGATAAGCTTGAGGATCGGGAAGTCTCCCTGTACAGCATCCTGGCCAAGACCAAAGAAAGCGACAAATGGGGGGCGGCGAGCAGTGAGGATCTGCTGGCAGTCATTTCGCGTCAGGGGTATACCGCCCGTCACGTGGTGATCACCGGCGGCGAGCCCTGCATTCATGACCTGATGCCGCTGACTGACCTGCTGGAAAAGAACGGCTTTAGCTGCCAGATTGAAACCAGTAGTACCCACGAAGTACGCTGTACGCCGAATACCTGGGTGACCGTATCGCCGAAGGTAAATATGCGTGGCGGTTATGATGTGCTGTCGCAGGCGCTGGAGCGCGCGAATGAAATCAAACATCCGGTTGGTCGCGTTCGCGATATTGAAGCGCTGGATGAACTGCTGGCGACGTTGAGCGACGACAAACCACGAATCATCGCCTTACAGCCAATCAGCCAGAAAGAAGATGCGACGCGTTTGTGTATTGATACCTGTATTGCGCGCAACTGGCGTCTGTCGATGCAAACCCATAAATATCTGAATATTGCCTGATAACTGTGCCGGGAGCGTTTCGCTTACCCGGCCAGAGTTTGTTGCTCGTCGCTGGCCGGATAAGACGCATTGCCATCCGGCAAGGCTACAATCACTCGCCGCGGTACACGCAGCCTGCTGTGCAGGTTTCTTTCACCATTACAGCACTTAGCAGAGGGACCACAGGTTTAATCTGATCCCAAATCCATTTGGCCAGCACTTCACTGGTTGGATTTTCTAAGCCAGGAATATCGTTCAAATAGTAGTGATCGAGTCTGTCGTAAGTCGGCTTAAACGCGGCTTTTAACTCAGCAAAATCCATGATCCAACCGGTATGCGGATCGACTTCACCGGTAATTTCAAGACGCACCATAAATGAGTGACCATGCAGGCGGCCACACTTATGCCCTTCCGGTACGTGCGGCAGGCGGTGAGCGGCTTCGAAGGTGAAATCTTTAAACAAGGTGGTGGACATTATTTACTCTCAAGAATGCGAAAAACCGCCGTAGGGTACCGTAAAGCACAATTTTTATCATTAGTTAAAAGGGCGCTAAGCATCAGAACGTCATATTTACGCTGTTAATGTTTAATAACTATTTATATATCATATAGTTATTAAATCGTTTTTGTCGTTAATGACTATAACTAAAACAGGTTAGTCCATTTGGTTATTTGTTATTTCTATCCCTTCTTTAATTGTTACTATCCCCGCCGTTAACCTTATCTTCAGTTTGGGTTTTATTGCTGAAATCCGCTTTGCTTACTGGAACATGACAACGCATGACGACACAGGCCCCACCTTCCGCTCTGCTACCGCTAAACCCGGAGCAACTGGCACGCCTTCAGGCAGCCACGACCGATTTCACTCCCGCACAGCTTGCGTGGGTTTCTGGCTATTTTTGGGGCGTGCTGAATCAGCAGCCTGGTAGCAATGCAGCGGCGCTTGCGCCTGTCGCTGAAATGCCAGGCATTACGCTTATCTCCGCCTCGCAAACCGGTAATGCGCGTCGTGTGGCGGAAGCCCTGCGCGATGATCTGATTGCCGCGAAGCTCAACGTCACTCTGATCAACGCTGGCGACTATAAATTCAAACAAATCGCCAATGAAAAACTGCTGATCGTGGTGGCGTCGACGCAAGGGGAAGGTGAACCGGCGGAAGAAGCCGTGGCGCTGCATAAGTTCCTGTTCTCGAAAAAAGCGCCGAAGCTCGATAACACCGCCTTTGCGGTGCTGGGCCTTGGCGATACCTCCTATGAATTCTTCTGCCAGGCCGGGAAAGACTTCGACAGCAAGCTGGCCGAGCTGGGCGGTGAGCGCCTGCTTGACCGCGTCGATGCCGACGTGGAATACCAGGCCGCCGCCGCTGAATGGCGCGCGCGTCTGGTCGAGGTACTGAAAGCCCGCGCGCCGGCGGCGCCATCGGTGCAGGCCGTGGCGGGCGGCGCGGTGAACGAGATTCACTCCAGCCCCTATACCAAAGAAGCGCCGCTGACGGCGTCGCTTGCGGTGAATCAGAAAATTACCGGCCGTAATTCGGAAAAAGATGTCCGCCATATCGAAATCGACCTTGGCGATTCCGGTCTGCGCTATCAGCCGGGCGACGCGCTGGGCGTGTGGTATCAGAACGACCCGGCGCTGGTCAAAGAGCTGGTTGAACTGCTGTGGCTGAAAGGTGATGAACCGGTGACGGTTGAAGGCAAAACCTTGTCGCTCGCTGAAGCGTTGCAGTGGCATTTCGAGCTGACGGTGAATACCGGCAATATCGTGGAGAACTATGCCACCTTAACCCGCAGCGAAACATTGCTGCCGTTAGTGGGTGACAAAGCACAGTTGCAGCATTATGCCGCCACCACGCCCATCGTCGATATGGTGCGCTTTTCCCCGGCGCAACTGGATGCTCAGGCGTTAGTTGATCTTCTGCGTCCGTTGACGCCGCGTTTGTACTCCATTGCATCTTCTCAGGCGGAAGTGGAAAGCGAAGTGCACGTCACCGTGGGCGTGGTGCGTTATGAGATAGAAGGTCGCGCCCGTGCTGGTGGTGCTTCCAGTTTCCTCGCCGACCGCGTGGAAGAAGAAGGTGAAGTTCGCGTGTTCATTGAACACAACGACAATTTCCGCCTGCCGTCAAACCCGCAGACGCCGGTAATTATGATTGGCCCGGGTACGGGAATTGCACCGTTCCGTGCTTTCATGCAGCAGCGTGCGGCTGATGGAGCCGAAGGCAAAAACTGGCTGTTTTTCGGTAACCCGCACTTTACCGAAGATTTCCTGTATCAGGTGGAATGGCAGCGTTACGTCAAAGAGGGCGTACTGAGCCGTATCGATCTCGCCTGGTCCCGCGATCAAAAAGAAAAAGTCTACGTACAAGATAAACTGCGCCAACAGGGCGCGGAACTGTGGCGCTGGATTAACGACGGTGCCCACATTTATGTCTGCGGCGATGCCAATCGTATGGCGAAAGACGTTGAGCAGGCGTTGTTGGAAGTGATTGCCGAATTCGGTGGTATGGATATCGAAGCGGCGGATGAATTTTTAAGTGAGCTGCGCATTGAGCGCCGTTATCAGCGAGATGTCTACTAATGAGCGAAAAACATCCAGGACCATTGGTGGTCGAAGGCAAACTGTCCGACGCTGAGCGTATGAAGCTGGAAAGCAACTATCTGCGCGGTACCATTGCCGAAGATTTAAACGACGGCCTGACCGGCGGGTTTAAAGGCGACAACTTCCTGCTGATCCGTTTTCACGGTATGTACCAGCAGGACGACCGCGATATCCGCGCCGAACGTGCCGAGCAAAAGCTGGAGCCGCGTCACGCGATGCTGCTGCGCTGTCGTCTGCCGGGTGGAGTGATCACCACCAAACAGTGGCAGGCGATCGACAAGTTCGCCCATGACAACACTATTTACGGCAGCATTCGTCTGACCAACCGTCAGACCTTCCAGTTTCACGGCATTCTGAAGAAGAACGTTAAGCCGGTACACCAGATGCTGCACTCCGTCGGCCTGGACGCACTGGCGACCGCCAACGATATGAACCGTAACGTGCTGTGTACCTCCAACCCGTATGAATCTGAGCTGCACGCCGAAGCCTACGAGTGGGCGAAAAAGATCTCCGAACATCTGCTGCCGCGCACCCGCGCCTATGCAGAGATCTGGCTTGATCAGGAAAAAGTTGCGACCACCGACGAGGAGCCGATCCTCGGTCAAACCTATCTGCCGCGTAAGTTTAAAACCACGGTGGTGATCCCACCGCAGAACGACATCGATCTGCATGCCAATGACATGAACTTCGTGGCGATTGCGGAAAACGGCAAATTGGTGGGCTTTAACCTGCTGGTGGGCGGCGGTTTGTCCATTGAGCATGGCAATAAGAAAACTTACGCCCGGACGGCAAGCGAATTTGGTTATCTGCCGCTTGAGCATACACTGGCTGTGGCGGAAGCGGTGGTGACGACTCAGCGTGACTGGGGTAACCGTACCGATCGTAAAAACGCCAAAACCAAATACACGCTGGAACGCGTTGGCGTTGAGACCTTCAAAGCGGAAGTCGAGCGCCGCGCGGGGATCAAGTTTGAGCCCATCCGCCCGTACGAGTTCACCGGTCGCGGCGATCGTATCGGCTGGGTGAAAGGGATCGACAATAAATGGCATCTGACGCTGTTTATTGAAAACGGCCGTATCCTGGATTATCCGGGCCGCCCGTTGAAAACCGGTCTGCTTGAGATCGCGAAGATCCACAAAGGTGAGTTCCGTATTACCGCGAACCAGAACCTGATCATTGCAGGTGTTCCTGAGAGTGAAAAGGCGAAGATCGAGAAGATTGCGCAGAAGAGTGGCTTAATGAATGCGGTCACTCCGCAGCGTGAAAACTCGATGGCCTGCGTGTCGTTCCCAACCTGTCCGCTGGCGATGGCGGAGGCCGAGCGCTTCCTGCCAACGTTTATCGACAACATCGACACGCTGATGGCGAAGCACAGCCTGAGTGATGAAAATATTGTCATGCGTGTGACTGGCTGCCCGAACGGTTGCGGCCGCGCGATGCTGGCGGAAGTTGGTCTGGTGGGGAAAGCGCCCGGACGTTACAACCTCCATTTAGGGGGCAACCGTATTGGAACTCGCATTCCCCGGATGTTTAAAGAGAACATCACCGGGCCGGAAATTCTGGCATCGCTGGATGAACTGATTGGGCGCTGGGCGAAAGAGCGCGAAGCGGGTGAAGGCTTCGGTGACTTTACGGTGCGTGCGGGCATTATTCGCCCGGTGCTCGATCCTGCCCGGGATTTCTGGGAATAATGTGAAATTGACTTATCGGGTCTACTGAATTGGTAGATCTGATAAGCGCAGCGCCATCAGGCAAGGCAAACAGTGAGGAACTTATGTCCAAACTCGATCTCAACGCGTTGAACGAACTGCCGAAAGTTGAACGCGTTATGGCGTTGGCGCAAACCAACGACCAACTGGAAAAATTGAGCGCCGAGGATCGCGTGGCGTGGGCGCTGGAAAACCTGCCTGGCGAATATGTACTGTCATCAAGTTTTGGTATTCAGGCGGCAGTGAGCCTGCACCTGGTAAATCAGGTTCGCCCGGATATCCCGGTGATCCTCACCGATACCGGTTATCTGTTCCCGGAAACCTACCAGTTTATTGACGAGTTAACGGACACGCTCAAGCTTAATCTGCAAGTCTACCGGGCGAAGGAAAGTGCGGCCTGGCAGGAAGCGCGCTATGGCAAACTGTGGGAGCAGGGCGTTGAGGGCATTGAAAAATACAATGACATCAACAAAGTCGAACCGATGAACCGGGCATTGCTGGAGCTGAACGCGCAGACCTGGTTTGCCGGTCTGCGCCGTGAGCAATCGGGCAGTCGTGCGCATTTACCGGTGCTGGCTATTCAGCGTGGTGTGTTTAAAGTTCTGCCGATCATCGACTGGGACAACCGTACGGTTTACCAGTATCTGCAAAAGCATGGTCTGAAGTACCATCCACTGTGGGATCAGGGCTATCTGTCAGTCGGCGATACCCATACCACCCGCAAATGGGAGCCGGGAATGGCGGAAGAAGAGACGCGGTTCTTTGGGCTGAAAAGAGAGTGCGGGCTGCACGAAGGCTAACTGTTAAAAGCCCGGTAACGTTTATTTATTACCGGGCTTCTTCTTCAGGATTTACCTGCTTTCGCCAGTTCTTTTACCAGCGGCAGCATAATGCGTACTACGTCGCGGCTACGGCGCTCTATCCGGCCCGGTAAGGCTTTATCGATATGCTGCTGGTTATCCAGTCGCACATCATGCCAGCTGTTGCCAGACGGGAACGAGGCGCTTTTGGCGCGCTGTTGGTAGCCATCTTTCTTGCCCAGGTTCCAGTTGGTCGCTTCAACGGAGAGCACAGCAATACCCGCGTCGTCGAAGACCTCCGCATCGTTACAACATCCTGTACCCTTCGGATAGTCTTTGTTCAGGCCTGGATTGGTGCTGGCTACAATGCCGCGACTATGCGCGATAGCCAGTGCCCGGTCGCGCGTTAGTTTTCGCACCGCTTCCGGGGTTTTCTTACCGCTGTTGAAATAGAGCTTATCACCGACAATCAGGTTATCGAGGTTGATAACCAGCAGCGTGTTTTTCTTCTCGGCGGCGCTCATTCGCTTCAGGATGTTCTCCGCGCCCAGTTTGCCTTCTTCCTCGCCGCTGGTGGCGATAAATCGGATGCCGTACTGCGTCGGCACGTCTTTGAGTTTTTCCGCCAGTTCCAGCATCACGCCAACACCTGCGGCGTTGTCGTCGATCCCTTGCAGGGTTAATCCACCCAGATTGGCATCTGAATCGGCATCGCTTTGTGCGGCGTAGGTGTCGAGGTGCGCCATAATAATAATCTGCTGCGGCGCTTTGCCTTCATGTGCTGCAATAACGGTGCTTCCCGTTACGTTATGCCAGTTTTTTCGGTTATCTTTGGCGGTATAAACATAACGGCTATTAAACGTCCGAATATCACTGCTGTAGCCCATCTGCTGAAATTGCTGACGTATATAATCAGCAGATAACATTTCAGCCGGAGATCCCGTCACGCGGCCCGGGAAAAACGTTGCGATATATCGAGCCTGGGTATTTGCGATATCGCCAGGTTTGGAGGATGTTGCCTGTGCAGGAAGGATAAAACACGCGCCGAGCGCCATGGCAGCAATAAGGTGGCGCGTTGCGGAAAACATAATGAGTCCTTAAATACCAAGCAGAAATTTTCAGCCGCTAGTATGAAACTGTGATCGAGGTAAAACAATTTCATTTGCTCCTAAATGCCCGAAATCCGGTAGCTTAAGCACTTTTTGATATTTGCTTTTCCGGATCGTTATTCCTTTGAGGAACTACTCATTCCAATTCGTAATTTCATTCGCCCTCTTGCCCTCCCTATAGTCAGGTTATCTGAGCATCGTTAGCAAAATAACGGCATTACATAGGAACGGTTATGGATCAAAAACGACTTACCCACCTGCGGCAACTGGAAGCGGAAAGCATCCATATCATTCGTGAGGTGGCCGCCGAGTTTTCTAATCCGGTGATGATGTATTCCATCGGCAAAGATTCCAGCGTAATGCTGCATCTGGCGCGTAAAGCGTTTTATCCTGGCACGCTGCCGTTCCCATTACTGCACGTTGATACCGGCTGGAAATTCAGCGAAATGTACGAGTTTCGTGACCGTACGGCGAAAGCCTACGGCTGCGAACTGCTGGTGCATAAAAACCCGGAAGGGGTGGCGATGGGCATCAACCCGTTCGTCCACGGCAGCGCCAAGCATACCGACATTATGAAAACCGAAGGGCTGAAGCAGGCGCTTAATAAATACGGTTTTGATGCCGCATTTGGCGGTGCTCGTCGTGACGAAGAGAAATCGCGTGCCAAAGAGCGTATTTACTCTTTCCGCGATCGTTTTCATCGCTGGGATCCTAAAAATCAGCGCCCGGAGCTGTGGCACAACTACAACGGACAAATTAACAAAGGCGAAAGTATTCGCGTCTTCCCGCTCTCCAACTGGACCGAACAGGATATCTGGCAGTACATCTGGCTGGAAAATATCGACATCGTGCCACTGTACCTGGCGGCGGAGCGTCCGGTGCTTGAACGCGATGGCATGTTGATGATGATTGATGACGACAGAATCGATCTGCAACCCGGGGAAGTGATTAAAAAACGCATGGTGCGTTTCCGTACGCTCGGCTGTTGGCCACTGACAGGCGCGGTGGAGTCGAATGCGCAGACGCTGCCGGAAATTATCGAAGAAATGCTGGTCTCAACCACCAGTGAACGTCAGGGCCGCGTGATTGACCGCGACCAGGCGGGCTCCATGGAGCTGAAGAAACGTCAGGGGTATTTCTAAGGAGCCGCCATGAATACGACACTTGCACAACAAATTGCTAATGAAGGCGGCGTTGAAGCCTGGATGGTTGCCCAGCAACACAAAAGTCTGCTGCGCTTTTTAACCTGCGGTAGCGTGGATGACGGGAAAAGCACCCTGATTGGTCGCTTGCTGCATGACACGCGTCAGATTTATGAAGACCAGCTTTCATCGCTGCACAATGACAGTAAACGTCACGGCACTCAGGGCGAAAAGCTTGATCTGGCGTTATTGGTTGACGGCTTGCAGGCCGAGCGCGAGCAGGGCATCACCATCGACGTGGCTTACCGTTATTTCTCTACCGAGAAGCGCAAATTTATTATTGCGGACACTCCCGGGCATGAACAGTACACCCGTAACATGGCGACCGGTGCGTCGACCTGCGACCTGGCGATCCTATTGATCGATGCGCGTAAAGGTGTGCTGGATCAGACTCGTCGTCACAGCTTTATCTCCACGCTGCTTGGGATCAAACACCTGGTGGTGGCGATCAACAAAATGGATCTGGTGGACTTTAGCGAAGAGACATTTAATCGCATTCGCGAAGACTATCTTACTTTTGCTGAACAACTTCCGGGCAACCTGGATATCCGGTTTGTGCCGCTCTCTGCGCTGGAAGGCGATAACGTGGCTTCGCAAAGCGCCAGTATGCCGTGGTACAGCGGTCCGACGCTGCTGGAAGTGCTGGAAACCGTTGAGATCCAGCGCAGTATTGATACTCAGCCGATGCGCTTCCCGGTGCAGTATGTGAACCGACCGAATCTGGATTTTCGTGGTTATGCCGGAACGCTGGCCTCCGGTAGCGTGAAGGTCGGGCAGCGCGTCAAAGTGCTGCCGTCCGGCGTTGAGTCCAGCGTAGCGCGGATCGTGACCTTTGATGGCGATTTACAGGAAGCGCATGCAGGTGAAGCGATCACCCTGGTGCTGAAAGATGAGATCGATATCAGCCGGGGCGACCTGTTACTTGATGCCGGTGAGGCGTTGCCGGCGGTTCAAAGCGCTGCCATTGATGTGGTTTGGATGGCGGAACAACCGCTGTCGCCTGGACAAAGCTACGACATCAAAGTCGCAGGCAAGAAGACCCGCGCACGCGTTGATAGCGTGCAATATCAGGTCGATATAAACAACCTGACCCAACGTGACGTTGAAGCGCTACCGCTAAACGGCATCGGTCTGGTTAATCTGACCTTTGATGAGCCGCTGGTGCTGGATACCTATCAGCAGAACCCGGTGACGGGCGGGCTGATAATTATTGACCGCCTGACCAACGTTACCGTTGGCGCGGGACTGGTGCGTGAGCCACTTGTTCAGGAGCACGCCGCGGCTTCTCAGTTCAGCGCGTTTGAGCTGGAGCTTAATGCACTGGTGCGTCGCCACTTCCCACACTGGGGTGCGCGCGATCTGCTGGGAGGAAAATAATGGCGCTGCATGACGAAAACGTCGTCTGGCATGCCCATCCTGTTACACCGCAACAGCGGGAACAACGCCACGGTCATCGTGGTGTTGTACTGTGGTTTACCGGGTTGTCTGGTTCCGGTAAATCCACGGTAGCAGGGGCGCTTGAAGAAGCGTTGCATAAGCTGGGGGTGAGTACTTATCTCTTGGATGGCGATAACGTGCGTCACGGTCTGTGCAGCGATCTTGGATTTAGTGATGCCGATCGTAAGGAGAATATTCGCCGGGTTGGTGAAGTGGCTAACCTGATGGTGGATGCGGGGCTTGTGGTGTTGACCGCCTTTATCTCACCGCATCGCGCTGAGCGCAAAATGGTTCGTGAGCGAGTTGGCGAAGGGCGTTTTATTGAAGTTTTTGTCGATACGCCATTAGCAACGTGTGAAGCACGCGATCCAAAAGGGCTGTATAAAAAAGCGCGGGCGGGTGAGTTACGCAATTTCACCGGAATTGATTCGGTATACGAAGCGCCTGAATCGCCAGAGATTCATCTTGATGGTGAACAATTGGTAACAAATTTGGTACCCCAATTATTAGACCTGCTGAGGCAGGAAGATATTATCAGATCCTGAGACACCCGAGCTCACATGCCCGGTCAGTCACGGTCACAGGATTAGATATGCGTAACAGCCATAACATTACTATTACAGAGTCAGATACCTTCGCCGCCGACGACGAAACCACCTGGTCACTACCGGGGGCCGTGGTCGGTTTTATCGCGTGGTTGTTGGCGCTGGGATTCCCGTGTCTGATGTATGGCCCTAATACACTGTTTTTCTTCATTTATACCTGGCCCTTTTTCCTCGCATTGCTGCCCGTGGCGATTGTCGCGGGTATTGCCTTACACTCGCTATTGAAGGGAAGGTTGCTGCTGAGCATTACCTGTACCCTGCTGGTGGTTGGGGCGATGTTTGGCGCCCTATTTTTATGGTTATTGGGTTAGGCAAACGCTTTTTTTTAACAATCGCCGACGTTGTTCACTCTCTGGTCATAATTCAAACCGTAACCAACAATGAGATTATGTTCTCCTTACACGGGGTATACGTAACAACGGGCAAATGTGGTACATTTGCCCGCGTTGTCGCGGCATTCCCGACCGTTGATGTAAAGTTGTCTGCGGAAGTTATGGGATATTAATGCCGTTTTTCAGGGGGCAGGATGGGTAAACTAACGCTGCTGTTGCTGGCTTTATTAGTCTGGCTGCAGTATTCGCTGTGGTTCGGTAAGAACGGCATACATGACTATAGTCGCGTCAACGATGATGTTGCTGCGCAGCAAGCTACAAACGCGAAACTTAAAGCGCGTAACGATCAGCTCTTTGCCGAAATTGACGATCTCAATGGCGGACAAGAGGCTATTGAGGAGCGTGCGCGTAACGAACTCAGTATGACTAAGCCGGGCGAAACTTTTTATCGTCTGGTGCCTGACGCGTCTAAACGCGCTCAGACTGCAGGGCAAAACAATCGATAAACCGTCCAGGGATTTAACATGGCAGCCACTTTATTGGACGTTTGCGCCGTGGTGCCGGCTGCCGGGTTTGGCCGCCGAATGCAAACAGAGTGTCCTAAGCAGTACCTCTCTATTGGCAATAAAACCATTCTTGAACACTCGGTTGATGCGCTGCTGGCTCATCCCCGGGTGACGCGAGTCGTCATCGCTATCAGCCCAGGCGACAGTCGCTTTGCCCAACTTCCACTTGCTGCGCACCCGCAAATTACGGTGGTGGATGGCGGCAACGAGCGTGCCGATTCTGTCCTTGCCGGTTTGCAAGCCGCAGGGGAGGCCCGTTGGGTGCTGGTGCATGACGCCGCGCGTCCGTGCCTGCACCAGGATGATTTGGCCCGTTTGCTGGCAATTAGCGAGTGCAGCCGTACCGGCGGGATCCTTGCCGCACCGGTACGTGACACAATGAAGCGCGCGGAGCCGGGGCGAACAGACATCGCCCATACGGTCGATCGTACCGATTTATGGCATGCGTTGACGCCGCAGTTTTTCCCGCGCGAGTTATTGCACGATTGCCTGACGCGTGCACTCAACGAAGGTGCAACTATTACAGACGAAGCTTCGGCGCTGGAATATTGCGGCTTTCATCCGCAGCTGGTCGAAGGGCGTGCTGACAACATCAAAGTCACCCGCCCGGAAGATCTGGCGCTGGCGGAATTTTATCTGACCCGAACTATCTAGATACATCATCCTTCAGGCTGCCTGGAGGACGCTGTGTATATCAGGAGAAGGCATAATGCGAATTGGACACGGTTTCGACGTACACGCTTTTGGAGGAGTTGGCCCAATTATCATTGGTGGTGTGCGCATCCCGTATGAAAAAGGATTGCTGGCGCATTCTGATGGTGACGTGGCGTTGCACGCGTTAACCGATGCTCTGCTGGGCGCGGCTGCGCTGGGGGATATCGGTAAGCTATTCCCGGACACCGACCCGGCCTTTAAAGGTGCAGATAGTCGTGAATTATTGCGTGAAGCCTGGCGGCGTATTCAAGCCAAAGGCTATACGCTTGGTAATGTGGATGTGACAATTATTGCTCAGGCGCCGAAGATGCTGCCGCACATTCCACAAATGCGTGTGTTTATTGCCGAAGACCTCGGCTGCCATATGGATGATGTTAACGTGAAAGCGACCACCACGGAAAAACTCGGTTTTACCGGGCGTGGGGAAGGGATTGCCTGTGAAGCGGTGGCGTTACTCATTAAGGCAACGAAATGACTGCGTTTGAAGCTCTGACGTATCTCCATGGCAAACCACAAGGCCATGGCGTTCTGAAAGCGAATCCGGAAGACTTTGTCGTCGTCGAAGATTTAGGCTTCGAACCCGATGGCGAAGGCGAGCACATTTTGGTGCGTATCCTGAAAAACGGTTGTAACACCCGTTTTGTGGCTGACGCACTGGCGAAATTCCTGAAAATTCATGCCCGCGAAGTGAGCTTTGCTGGCCAGAAAGACAAGCATGCGGTCACGGAACAGTGGCTGTGTGCGCGTGTGCCGGGCAATGCGATGCCTGATTTAAGCAAATTTGAGCTTGAAGGCTGTAAAGTGCTGGAGTACGCGCGCCACAAGCGTAAGCTGCGTTTAGGGGCGCTGAAAGGCAACGAATTTACGCTGGTGTTGCGTGAAGTGAGCGAGCGAAATGATGTTGAAGCGCGTTTGCAGGCAATTAACGAGCGCGGCGTACCGAACTATTTTGGCGCTCAGCGTTTTGGTATCGGCGGCAGCAACCTGCAAGGGGCGCTGCGCTGGGCGCAAAGCGATGCGCCGGTGCGCGATCGCAATAAACGCAGTTTTTGGTTGTCGGCGGCCCGTAGCGCGTTGTTTAATCAGATAGTCAGTGAACGCCTGAAAAAAACAGACTTTAATCAAGTTGTTGACGGCGATGCGCTACAATTATCGGGGCGCGGAAGCTGGTTTGTCGCCACACAGGAAGAACAAACTGAATTACAGCGTCGCGTCGATGAGAAAGAGTTGATGATTACAGCGGCATTGCCGGGCAGCGGTGAGTGGGGAACTCAACGCGACGCGCTGGCGTTTGAAGAAGCCGCTGTTGCTGATGAAACCGCGCTGCAGTCTCTGTTATTGCGCGAGAAAGTCGACGCGTCGCGTCGCGCTATGTTGCTGTATCCACAACAATTAAGCTGGAACTGGTGGGATGACGTAACCGTTGAGTTACGTTTCTGGCTACCGGCAGGTAGCTTCGCCACCAGTGTTGTAAGGGAACTTATTAACACAATGGGTGATTATGCGTATATTGCTGAGTAACGATGATGGGGTTCACGCACCCGGTATACAAACGCTGGCGAAAGCGCTGCGTGAGTTTGCTGACGTACAGGTGGTTGCCCCGGATCGTAACCGCAGTGGCGCGTCCAACTCGCTGACGCTGGAATCCTCACTTCGCACGTTCACCTATGATAACGGTGATATCGCCGTACAAATGGGTACACCTACCGATTGCGTCTATCTGGGCGTTAACGCATTAATGCGTCCGCGTCCGGACATTGTTGTGTCTGGTATTAACGCAGGTCCTAATCTCGGCGATGATGTTATCTATTCCGGTACCGTTGCGGCGGCGATGGAAGGTCGTCACCTGGGCTTCCCTGCGCTGGCTGTCTCACTTGATGGGCATAAACACTACGATACTGCTGCCGCAGTAACCTGCCGTATCTTACGGGCGCTGAGTCGTGAACCGCTGCGCACCGGGCGCATTTTGAATATCAACGTGCCGGATTTACCGCTGGATCAGATTAAAGGTATCCGCGTCACCCGCTGCGGTAGTCGCCATCCTGCGGATCAGGTGATACCACAGCAGGACCCGCGCGGTAATACGCTGTACTGGATCGGGCCACCGGGCGAAAAGTGCGACGCCGGACCGGATACTGATTTTGCCGCCGTCGATGAAGGCTATGTTTCCATCACGCCGCTGCATGTCGATTTAACCGCATACGGCGCGCATGAAGTTGTTTCTGACTGGTTAGACAGCGTGGGAGCCGACACGCAATGGTAAGCAGACGCGTACACACTCTTCTTGAACAATTACGTGCGCAGGGCATCAGAGATGAGCTTGTTCTCGATGCACTTGCCGCCGTGCCGCGTGAAAAATTCATTGATGAGGCGTTTGAACATAAGGCCTGGGACAATATTGCCCTGCCGATTGGTCAGGGGCAGACGATTTCGCAGCCCTATATGGTTGCACGGATGACCGAGCTGCTGGAGTTAACGCCACAGTCTCGGGTGCTGGAAATTGGTACCGGCTCTGGCTACCAAACGGCGATTCTGGCGCACCTGGTGCACCATGTGTGCTCTGTTGAGCGCATTAAAGGTTTGCAGTGGCAGGCGCGTCGTCGACTTAAACAGCTTGATTTACATAATGTTTCTACCCGTCATGGTGATGGATGGCAAGGCTGGCAAGCGCGAGCCCCGTTTGACGCTATCATTGTTACGGCAGCGCCGCCTGAGATCCCAACCGCATTGATGATGCAGTTGGATGAAGGCGGCATTCTCGTCTTACCCGTGGGTGACGAGCACCAGTTTCTGAAACGGGTGCGTCGTCGGGGAGGCGAATTTATTATCGATACCGTGGAGGCCGTACGCTTCGTTCCCTTAGTAAAAGGGGAGCTTGCGTAGATACAGGCTCTGAATACCTGGAGTTTTCCTGGATATTCTGGAATTAGTAAGCGTATCGTGGTCACGTTTCCAGTGCCCAGTCCGATGCCTTGCACGGTGATTACGTCACTGGTTTTAACCAAATTTTCCTGGGGGATAAATGAGCGCGGGAAGCCACAAATTTACCGTTCGCCGTATTGCGGCATTGTCACTGGTTTCATTATGGCTGGCAGGTTGTTCAAATACCTCGAATCCACCTGCACCGGTCAGTTCCGTTGATGGCGGTGCATCAACGAACACCAATTCCGGTATGCTGATTACGCCTCCACCAAAAATGGGCTCGACGTCGACAGTACAGCAAACGCCGCAGATCCAGCCGGTGCAGCGTCCGACCACACAGTCAACACAGATCCAGCCTGTTGCGGAACAACCTGTGCAAATGGAAAACGGTCGTATTGTGTACAACCGTAAGTATGGGAACATTCCGAAAGGTAGCTATACGGGCGGCAGTACCTATACTGTTAAGAAAGGCGATACCCTTTTCTATATTGCCTGGATTACCGGGAACGATTTCCGTGATCTCGCACAACGCAATAACGTTCCGGCCCCGTATGGCCTGAATGTCGGTCAAACTCTGCAAGTGGGCAATGCGTCTGGCGCACCGATTACCGGTGGAAATGCCATCACCCAGGCGGATGCAGCACAGCAAGGAGTTGTGACCAACCCTGCACAAAATTCCACCGTTGCTGTTGCTTCGAAACCAACAATTACGTATTCTGAGGATTCAGGTGAACAAAGTGCTAATAAAATGTTGCCGAACAACAAGCCTGCTGGGACTGTGGTCACAGCGCCTGTAACGGCTCCGGCAGTTAGCGCAACCGAATCAACTGCAAGCTCAACGTCAACCAGCTCGCCAATCTCTACCTGGCGCTGGCCGACCGACGGCAAAGTGATCGAAAACTTTGCGGCTACCGAAGGTGGCAATAAAGGGATCGACATTGCAGGCAGCAAGGGACAGGCTATTGTCGCGACCGCAGATGGACGCGTCGTCTATGCCGGTAACGCGCTGCGTGGTTACGGTAATCTTATTATCATCAAACATAACGATGATTACCTGAGTGCCTACGCCCATAACGATACAATGCTGGTCCGGGAACAACAAGAAATCAAGGCGGGGCAGAAAATAGCTACCATGGGTAGTACCGGAACCAGTTCAACACGCTTGCATTTTGAAATTCGTTACAAGGGGAAATCCGTAAACCCGCTGCGTTATTTACCGCAGCGATAATTCGGCGGAACCAGGCTTTCACGTGCTAGTTCCGTTAGGGATCACGGGTAGGAGCCACCTTTATGAGTCAGAATACGCTGAAAGTTCATGATTTAAATGAAGATGCGGAATTTGATGAGAACGGAGTAGAGGCTTTTGATGAAAAAGCCTTGAGTGAAGAGGAACCCAGTGATAACGACCTGGCTGAAGAAGAGCTGTTATCGCAGGGGGCCACACAGCGTGTGTTGGACGCGACTCAGCTTTACCTTGGTGAGATTGGTTATTCACCACTGTTAACAGCCGAAGAAGAAGTTTATTTTGCGCGTCGCGCACTGCGTGGGGATGTCGCATCCCGCCGTCGCATGATTGAAAGTAACCTGCGTCTGGTGGTGAAAATTGCTCGTCGTTATGGCAATCGTGGTCTGGCATTGCTGGACCTGATTGAAGAGGGCAATCTGGGACTGATCCGTGCAGTCGAGAAGTTTGACCCGGAACGCGGGTTCCGCTTCTCAACATACGCAACCTGGTGGATCCGCCAGACGATCGAACGGGCGATTATGAACCAAACCCGTACGATCCGACTGCCAATTCACATTGTAAAAGAGCTGAACGTCTATCTGCGTACCGCGCGTGAGTTGTCGCATAAACTGGACCACGAACCGAGCGCAGAAGAGATTGCTGAACAACTGGACAAACCGGTTGATGACGTCAGCCGTATGCTCCGACTCAACGAGCGTATTACCTCGGTAGACACCCCGCTGGGTGGCGATTCCGAAAAAGCGTTGCTGGATATTCTGGCCGATGAAAAGGAAAACGGCCCGGAAGACACCACGCAAGACGATGATATGAAACAGAGCATCGTCAAATGGCTGTTCGAACTGAACGCCAAACAGCGTGAGGTACTGGCACGTCGCTTTGGTCTGCTGGGGTATGAAGCTGCGACACTGGAAGATGTGGGCCGCGAAATTGGCCTCACCCGTGAACGTGTTCGCCAGATTCAGGTTGAAGGTCTGCGTCGTCTGCGTGAAATCCTGCAGACTCAGGGACTGAATATCGAAGCGCTGTTCCGCGAGTAAGCACAAGTTCTATCAAGAAAGGCCAGTCTCATTGAGACTGGCCTTTTTCTATGTTTGTTGCCTGATGGCACTGCGTTTATCAGGCCTATGGGGAGCCGGACTTTGTAGGCCGGATAAGACATTTATGTCGCCATCCGGCAGATTAGTTCATCATCTTACGCACCAGACGTGTGAACTGCTCACGTTCTTCATCAGATAATCGCCCCAGAAACTCATCATCCACGCTATCGCCTAACGGGGTTGCGCTGGTCAGTAATGCTTCTCCTTGCGCGGTCAAATAAACAAATCGCCGACGCTTATCCGCCGGGTCGTGTTCCCGTCTGACCAACTCCCGTTTTTCCATCCGGCTCAGCATTTCCGCAAGCGTTGCCTTGGTACAGACTGCGGCTTCGGTCAGGGCGACCTGCTCAATGCCGGGATGCTCGGCAATGGCGCGCATCACCGCATACTGCGGTTTGGTCAGATCCGGTAATTCATGTTGCCAGCGAGCCGTATGTTGCTGAAAAAGCTGACGTAAAAGGTGAAAGGCTGTGTTTCTTAACGGCATGAGAGCTCCGGAATATCTGTCAGTCTCTATCTTAACGGGTAACGCGTCATAGTTTAACCATTGCTGCTTTAGCAATCTGTGCGAGGTGCTCTTGTCCGGAATGCATCGAGGGAGTATTTTAATCAAAATGTTCGTACACGAACAAAATTGAGGGCGAAATGAGACTGATTGTAGGAATGACCGGGGCGACCGGCGCACCGCTTGGTGTGTCGCTATTGCTGGCGCTGCGGGAAATGCCGGGGGTAGAAACCCATCTGGTGCTGTCAAAGTGGGCCAAAACCACTATTGAACTGGAGACGCCGTACAGCGTCCGTGATGTGTCGGCGTTGGCCGATTATTGCCACAACCCGGCGGACCAGTCGGCGACCATATCCTCAGGATCGTTTCGTACTGACGGCATGATCATTATCCCCTGCAGTATGAAAACGCTGGCCGGTATTCGAGCAGGCTACGCGGAAGGACTGGTGGGGCGCGCTGCTGATGTGGTGCTGAAAGAAGGGCGCAAGCTGGTTCTGGTTCCGCGTGAAATGCCGCTCAGCACTATTCATCTGGAAAACATGCTCGCACTTTCCCGCATGGGCGTGGCGATGGTCCCGCCGATGCCCGCGTTTTACAACCACCCGCAAACGGTCGATGACATCACTCAGCATATCGTTGCGCGTGTGCTCGATCAGTTTGGTCTGGAGCATCCAAACGCCCGTCGCTGGCAGGGTTTACGGCAGGCGCAGAATTTTTCACAGGAGAATGAATAATGGCATTTGATGATTTGCGCAGCTTTTTACAAGCGCTGGACGACCAGGGACAATTGCTGAAAATCAGTGAAGAAGTCAACGCTGAGCCGGATCTGGCTGCGGCGGCTAACGCGACCGGACGTATTGGTGATGGTGCGCCTGCGCTGTGGTTTGACAATATTCGCGGTTTTACCGATGCCCGCGTGGCGATGAATACCATCGGCTCATGGCAGAATCATGCCATTTCATTAGGCCTGCCGCCCAATACGCCGGTGAAAAAACAAATTGATGAGTTTATTCGCCGTTGGGATAAATTTCCGGTTACGCCGGAGCGTCGTGCCAACCCGGCGTGGGCTGAAAACTGTGTTGATGGTGAGGAGATCAACCTGTTTGATATTCTGCCGCTGTTTCGTCTGAACGATGGTGACGGCGGTTTCTATCTTGATAAAGCCTGCGTGGTGTCGCGCGATCCGCTGGATCCGGACAACTTCGGCAAACAGAACGTCGGCATTTATCGTATGGAAGTGAAGGGCAAACGCAAGCTTGGCCTGCAGCCGGTGCCGATGCATGATATCGCGCTGCATCTGCATAAAGCTGAAGAGCGCGGTGAAGATCTGCCGATTGCCATCACGCTGGGTAACGATCCTATCATCACCCTGATGGGGGCCACGCCGCTGAAGTACGATCAGTCGGAATACGAAATGGCGGGAGCGCTGCGTGAAAGCCCGTACCCGATCGCTCCCGCACCGCTCACCGGTTTTGACGTGCCTTGGGGTTCGGAAGTGATCCTCGAAGGGGTCATTGAAAGCCGTAAGCGTGAAATCGAAGGGCCGTTTGGCGAGTTTACTGGGCACTATTCCGGTGGACGTAATATGACGGTCGTACGTATCGATAAAGTCTCTTATCGCACCAAACCGATTTTTGAATCGCTATATCTGGGGATGCCGTGGACGGAGATTGACTACCTGATGGGGCCGGCAACCTGCGTACCGCTGTATCAACAGCTGAAAGCCGAGTTCCCGGAAGTGCAGGCGGTGAATGCCATGTACACCCACGGTTTGCTGGCGATTATCTCCACCAAAAAACGCTACGGCGGCTTTGCCCGCGCGGTGGGGCTGCGCGCAATGACCACGCCGCATGGCCTGGGTTACGTGAAAATGGTGATTATGGTTGATGAGGATGTTGACCCGTTCAATCTGCCGCAGGTGATGTGGGCGCTGTCTTCGAAAGTTAATCCGGCGGGCGATCTGGTGCAACTGCCGAATATGTCGGTGCTGGAGCTTGATCCGGGTTCCAGTCCGGCGGGGATTACCGACAAGTTAATTATTGATGCTACCACGCCGGTCGCGCCGGATAACCGTGGGCACTACAGCCAGCCGGTATGTGATTTACCGGAAACGAAAGCCTGGGCAGAAAAACTGACCGCCATGCTGGCCAACCGTAAATAAGGAGTAGCAGATGATTTGTCCACGTTGTGCCGATGAACATATTGAAGTGATGGCAAACTCGCCGGTAAAAGGTGTCTGGACGGTATATCAGTGCCAGCATTGTCTGTACACCTGGCGTAATACCGAACCGCTACGTCGTACCAGCCGCGAGCACTACCCGGAGGCGTTTCGTATGACGCAAAAAGATATGGATGATGCGCCAATGGTGCCGAGCATCCCGCCGCTGCTGGCGGAAGGTAAGCGCTAATACTGAAGGCCTGGGATTCCGGGTCTTTTTTTGCGAGCAGACTCGTAACGTATTGATAAATTGATTTATTACAGCGGCATCGGGAATAGAATAGCGGCGGGTGCTTGAGGCTTTCTGGGCTTTGAGCATTGGCAAGGTCCCGGAAAGACAAAAGCCCCAGGAGATAGTTCTATCAACCTGAGGCTAACGTACAAACCTAGACCCTTTGGATGTTAGTCTCTTCTTTGCAGGGAGGCAAGACATGCTGACAAAATATGCCCTTGTGGCAATTGTAGTGCTGTGTTTCACGGCGCTGGGATTCACGTTAATGGTGCGAGATTCGTTGTGCGAGTTAAGTATTAAAGAACGTGGTATGGAGTTTAAAGCTGTTCTCGCTTACGAACCGAAGAAGTAGCAACAACGCGGGGGAAACCCCGCGTCTTGATGGTCTGGTTTCGTCCTCTTGCACCCATTCTCGCGTTGCCGTAGGCCCGATAAGCAAAGCGCCATCGGGCATTACAACGTTACACCAGACTTTTCAACCGGTAGATCCACTCCAGCGCCTGGCGAGGCGTTAGTGAATCCGGGTCGAGGTTTTCCAGCGCTTCAACGGCGGGCGAGGTTTCTTCAGGCACTGAAAGCAGCGACATCTGTGTTCCATCGACCTGGGTCGCAGCAACGTTTGGCGCAATGCTTTCCAGTTCGCGCAGTTTTTGCCGCGCGCGTTTAATAACCTCTTTCGGCACGCCAGCCAGGGCTGCTACTGCCAGACCATAGCTCTTGCTCGCTGCACCATCCTGTACGCTGTGCATGAAGGCGATGGTATCGCCGTGCTCTAACGCATCCAGATGCACATTCGCGACGCCCTCCATTTTTTCCGGTAACTGAGTCAGTTCGAAGTAGTGGGTGGCAAACAACGTTAATGCTTTGATTTTATTGGCTAGGTTTTCCGCGCACGCCCATGCCAGCGACAGGCCGTCGTAGGTGGAGGTGCCGCGTCCAATCTCATCCATCAGTACCAGGCTGTTCTCGGTGGCGTTATGCAGAATGTTGGCGGTTTCGGTCATTTCTACCATAAAGGTAGAACGACCGGATGCCAGATCATCCGCCGCGCCCACGCGGGTAAAGATCCGATCGATCGGGCCTATTTCCACTTTCTGCGCCGGAACGTAGCTGCCGATGTAGGCCAACAGCGCAATCAACGCGGTCTGGCGCATATAGGTACTTTTACCCCCCATATTCGGACCGGTGATGATCAGCATCCGTCGCTGAGGCGAGAGGTTAAGCGGGTTGGCGATAAACGGCTCGGTTAGCACCTGTTCAACCACCGGATGACGTCCCTCAGTAATACGAATGCCGGGTTTATCGGTGAAGGTCGGGCAGGTGTAATTCAGGGTATAAGCGCGTTCTGCAAGGTTGACCAGTACGTCCAGCTCCGCCAGCGCGCTGGCGCTCTGTTGCAAATCAGCCAGATGCGGCAACAGCATGTCGAACAGCTCATCGTACAGCTGTTTTTCCAGCGCCAGTGCTTTGCCTTTTGACGTCAGAACTTTGTCTTCGTACTCTTTCAGTTCCGGAATAATGTAGCGTTCGGCGTTTTTCAGCGTCTGGCGACGCACATAGTTAATCGGCGCCAGATGGCTCTGCCCGCGACTGATCTGAATGTAGTAGCCATGAACGGCGTTAAACCCAACCTTCAGCGTATCCAGACCGGTGCGCTCGCGCTCACGGATTTCCAGTCTGTCCAGATAGTCAGTTGCGCCATCAGCCAGCGCTCGCCACTCGTCCAGTTCTTCGTTATAGCCCGGGGCGATGACGCCACCGTCGCGAACCAGCACTGGCGGAGCTTCCACAACGGCGCGTTCCAGCAGTTCGCGCAGCTCTGCAAACTCACTCATTTTCTCGCGCAGCATCTGCACGGGGGCACTGTCTACACTTTCCAGTTGCGCGCGCAGTTCCGGTAATTGCTGGAAGGCATGACGCATACGGGCCAGATCCCGCGGACGCGCAGTACGCAGGGCCAAACGCGCCAGGATACGTTCCAGATCGCCGACCTGACGCAGCACGGGTTGCAATTCACTGGTGGAATCCTGTAGCGCGCCGATAGTCTGTTGACGCTCGGTAAGGACTTTGGTGTCACGGACCGGCATATGCAGCCAGCGCTTGAGCATACGGCTGCCCATCGGCGTCACGGTGCAGTCGAGTACTGAAGCCAGCGTGTTTTCAACGCCACCCGCCAGGTTCTGGGTAATTTCCAGATTGCGGCGCGTGGCGGCATCCATAATGATGCTGTCCTGTTGACGTTCCATGGTGATGGAACGAATATGCGGCAGCGAGGTGCGCTGGGTATCTTTTACGTATTGCAGCAGACAGCCAGCAGCACATAATCCGCGCGGGGCGTTTTCCACGCCAAAACCAATCAGATCCCGCGTGCCAAACTGCAAGTTCAGCTGCTGGCGAGCAGTATCGATTTCAAATTCCCAAAGTGGGCGACGACGTAATCCGCGACGCCCCTCAATCAGTGAGGTTTCAGCGAAATCTTCGGCATACAGCAGTTCAGCGGGATTGGTGCGCTGCAATTCTGCGGCCATGGTCTCGCGGTCGGCCGGTTCGCTGACGCGAAAACGCCCAGAGCTGATATCCAGCGTGGCGTAGCCGTAACCTTTACTGTCTTGCCAGATAGCGGCCAGCAGGTTGTCCTGGCGTTCCTGCAGCAGCGCTTCATCACTGATGGTGCCAGGCGTGACGATACGCACCACTTTGCGCTCAACCGGACCTTTACTGGTTGCCGGATCGCCAATCTGCTCACAAATAGCGACAGATTCACCCTGATTAACCAGCTTGGCGAGGTAGTTCTCGACCGCATGGTGAGGAATGCCCGCCATCGGGATAGGCTCGCCTGCTGATGCGCCGCGTTTGGTCAGGGAGATATCAAGCAGCTGAGACGCGCGTTTTGCATCGTCATAAAACAGTTCGTAAAAGTCGCCCATGCGGTAAAACAACAGTATCTCCGGATGCTGAGCCTTCAGCTTGAGATACTGCTGCATCATCGGCGTGTGAGAGTCTAGGTTTTCTATTGTACTCATTGGAGTGTGATGTCCATATTTCTTAATTTTTAATGAGTTAGTGAATTTTATGGTTATCATTAGGTTTCACGTTGTCTCATCGAATATCATGAAATCCTACAGTTAACAGTAGGATTTCATGACGGTATGAGGTGCATGATAACGGAGTCTTTATGGCAGGAAAACAAGAGGGAAAGCCACTTTCGTTTAAAGCGGTAAAAATGATGAAGCCTGGTGGCAAAGATGAAGCTGACGTAGGCGAAAATCATGGTTTACGTCTCTCATCTGGTGCCACCAGGATGAAGTCTTTTTTCTAACGTTACGCGAGTCCCCGACTGGTAAACTTATTCAGTTTAAAATTGGTAACTTTCCACAACTTCTCTCGTCTGCATATATACGTCATTCCAGTTCACGTAATGCTTGCCACACTTTTTTCAGTAAAAAGGTGAGTGGAATGGCCAGTATAGCTCCAGTTATGCCAAGTAGTGCCTGCCAGATCAGGAATGCCAGTAGTTGAACCGTCAGTGGTAAATTCAACCGTTTGCCGAGCATAAGTGGTTCCATCACTGAACTCAGGGAAAGGTTTAGCACCACGAAAAATCCAGCGACCAACAGGCCGGCCTGTATATCGAAAAAGATCATCGTCTGAAGGACCGGCGGAATCGCGGCAAGTAAGGAGCCGAGCACCGGGACATAATTGAAAATAAACATCAGCATGCCCCAGAGAAAAGCAAACTTTAAACCCAGTAGCCAGGCGGCGGCCCAGACAACCAGGCCACCGAGCAGTCCCGTCAGCGTTTTTACGCGTGCATAAACGATCACGCTTTGTATGCCTTCCAGCAGCGCACGGATCACACCCGAACGATGTTGAGTGGTGCGCAGAGTGGTTTTTAACACTGGCAGTTCGTACAACATAAATAGCAGCATAAGAAATACCATCAGCCACCAGGACAACATGCCCGGAATCAGCGACAGCTGGCTGGTTATCAGACGAAGTATGGCACTGGTATCGATGAAACTAAGCACCAGATTGGTGGAAAGGAAAATACCCGCCTCGCTCAGAAAAAATGTCAGAGCATGAAGCTGGGTGGCGATCTGAACCGATGCCAGGCGACTGAGCTGAATTAACCCCGGTGCTGAGGCGCTGAGCGAGCTGATGATAATAACGATCAGTAACAGCAGAGCCACAATCACTGATAGCGAAGTAAGGAGTCGAGGGAGTCCGTGTTTCTCCAGGCGTTCGATCAGTGGATCAAGCATCACGGCGAGAAACAGCGCCAGGAGGACCTGATTAACCAGTGGTGCTGCCATGTGCAATCCAGCCAATAGTATGGTCAAACATGTCAGCAAAAGTAGCCCCTGAATAAGGGGCGTTAATGATTTTAACCCGCTCTGATGCATTGACGTCTGTTCTCCTGTAAACGACAAGCAGCCTGTCGATTTTTAACATTTACCCCGTGATGTTTCATGGTGTCTCCGGACGGTGCAGGCAGTCATAGAGGACCGGCAGAACCATTAAGGTAAGGATTGTCGCAAAACCCAGACCAAACATAACAACCACGGCCATGCCCTGAAAAAAGACATCCCTCAGCAGCGGCGCGAAACCCAGTACAGTGGTGAAGGTTGTGAGCAGAACAGGACGTAAACGTGAAGTGGCGGCGGATATAAGCGCTTCATGTTGCGGCTTCACCTGTTTCTGATGCTCAATCTCCTCAACCAGGACAATCCCGTTACGGATCAACATTCCACTCAGACTCAGCAAACCTATCAGGGCCATAAAGCCAAACGGAATGTCGATAAGTAAAAACCCTGTTGTGACGCCAATTAATGCCAGCGGCACGGTAAGCCAGATGGCGAAAGCATTTTTCAGCGAACTAAACATCAACACGGTAATGGTGAACATCACCAGATAACCTAACGGCAGGGTAGAGAACAGGCCTTGCTGTGCCTCGCTTGAACTTTCCGCATCTCCTCCCCACGTAATGTTGTAACCGTGCGGCAACGGAATCTGTTCAATCTGTGGGCGAACGCGTGCCAGAATATCGGCGGAAGTGGCATTGCTCAGTGGGTCAGGGTTGGTCATGATGGTCATAACCCTGCTGCGATCGCGACGCAGAATCAGTGGATTTTCCCACTGTAATATGAACCCATCGACCACGTTACTGAGCGGAATGTAGCGTTGCTGATTTTGGCTCCAGACCTGGACATTATTAAGATGATTAATGTCATGCCGCTCGTTTTCGGGCGGACGCACCACTATCGGCATCATATCCGTGCCTTCGCGATATAGCCCGATGCGACTGCCGGAAAAATTCATTTCCAACGCGTCATCTACTTCTTTTTTATCCACACCTAACTCTTGACCGAGCACTGGATTATATTGTGGGCGAATGACTTTACTGCGGTTTTGCCAGTCGTTACTTACACTACTGGTATCGCGATTGTCGGCCAGAATAGTACTTACTTTGCTGGCAATCTGGCGCATGATATCGGGCGCTGTCCCTCTGATGCGTACCTCAATACTGCTACTGCCCGCAGGGCCAAACATCACGCGATTGGTACTGGCATTGACCTGCGGGTAATCCTGCGCGATAACGGTATCCAACTGGCTCGTCAGTACCCCAATATTGCGCTCATTGTCCATTCTTACCATGATTTGTGCGTAATTGCTGTACTGGCGCTGACCGTTGTAAGTCAGGATAAACCGCATGCTGCCATGACCTATCGTTGACACCGTGGAAACCACGCCCGGGCGACCGTCAATTATTTTTTCAATATCACTAGCCATCTTTTCCGTGGAGGTGATGTCCGAACCATAAGGTAGCCACAGATCCACAAAAAAAATCGGTGTACTGGCTGAAGGAAAGAAATTTTGTCGTACCGAGCCAAAGCCCCAGATTGCCAACGCCAGCAGTACTGCCATGACTGAAAGTGTGGCTGTTTTGTGTGCCAACAGTGTATTCAGGATACGCTGATAGAGTCGGTAAAAACTGCCACTATAGGGAGCGAATTCTGATGGCTGCTTAAGAGGGGATTCGGTTTTAAATAGCCACCATTTAACCAGTGCTGGCGTAATGGTTAGGGCCGTGAACCAGCTCAGCATCAGTGAAATTAACAATACCTGAAACAGCGATTTACAGTATTCGCCCGTTGAGTCCTGTGACAGGCCAATAGGAGCAAATGCCAGGATAGCAATAATTGTGGCTCCCAACAGCGGAAGTGCGGATCGCCGAATAATTAAGTTTAGCGCTTTTACCCCTGACACGCCCTGCTGACGCGAAATGAGTAATCCCTCCACAACCACTATCGCATTATCTACCAGCATACTCAGCGCGATTATCAGCGCCCCCAGGGAGATGCGCTGAAGCTCAAGTCCCCACAGATACATAATAAACAACGTGCCCAGCACATTGAGCGCTAATGACAGGGCTATAATAATGCCGCTGCTCAGCCCCATGAATATCACCAATATTCCGATGACTATCGTTAGCGCCATTAGAAAATTAGTAAGAAAGCCATTTACTGAAGATGCCACTTCAGCAGACTGGTCGTAAAATACACCGATCTGTATACCGGCGGGTTTTTCCTCAGACATCTGTAGTAACTTAGATTTCAGCGCTTGTCCCACGTCAATCACATTCACGCCGGGTATAAATGATACCCCCATCATCACGGCGGGTTGACCGTTGGCGTGATAAATGCTGGAGGGCGAATCAGCGAGACCGCGCGTGAGTGTGGCTATATCTTTCAGGCGTGTGCTGGCGCTGTCACCCGCTGGGCTAACAAGTAGATGGCCCAGTTCATCAAGATTTTCGAATTCGCCAGTGGAATGTATACGGATTGATTCTGTACCAGATTTTATCACCCCAGCGTTTGACACAACATTCAGTCGACTCAGCGCAGCGGATAGCTGAGCCGGCGTGATGCCGCGCGCAGCCATTTTTATCAGTGACACCTCTACATTGATCTGTGACGTTATGATTCCTCCGGTCATGACCTTGCCTACGCCAGGCACCAGTACCAGCTCACGTCGCAGCTGTTCGGCATATTGTGCAAGCTCTTTATTGCTGAAATTGTCACCGGAAATTGAGAAGAAAAATCCAAAAACATCGCCAAAATCATCGTTTACGAAAGGCTGCATGACACCAGGCGGAAATACGCGTCCTGCATCACCTACCCGACGACGTAATTCGTCCCAGATTTGGGGTAATTTATCCGAGTGGTAGTGCGAAGCGATGTTCACTGTGATTTGCGACATCCCGTTGGATGAAATCGAACTGATGTTATCCAGATAGGGCAGTTGCTGCAGGGCTTTTTCCAGTGGCAGTGTTACTTCTTCTTCTACTTGCTCGGCGGATGCCCCTGGATAGAGGGTAACAACCACGGCGCTTTTAATAGCAAACTCTGGATCTTCAAGACGACCGATGTTAAGTAGTGCAAAAATACCGCCGATACCTAGTAACAGAATGAGCAGCCAGACACGGACGGGATTATTAATAAACTGTCGGGAGATATCCATTACAGTCCCCCTTCACGTGTCCAGATACGGACCTGCTGCTGAGCATGTATTTCATTCACCCCGGCAGCGACCACCCGTTCACCGTTTGTTAGACCGTGGGTTATTACGATACCGCCCTCGGTGAGTTCACCAGTGGTTACACTGCGTTCTTCCAGCGTAAGCTGCTCGCCGCTGCCCTTTACCACCCAGACGTGGGGGTGATTGAGTGGGCTGTTGTCCGGGTTAAACACAGCTTCAACTGGCACGACCAGCTTTTCACGCAAGGTACTGACTGGCAGTTTTGACAGATCGATGGTGACCGTACCACTGACCCCAGCAACAGCAGGGAAGTCAGACGGTCGTGGCATGGTTAAAATCATCTTCCAGGTGAGCGTGTTATTGTTGCTGCTAGCCGAGTGCTCTTTGTAATCAGCCTGAAACTGGCGGCCAGGCAGTGCAGTGATTTGCACCAGTGGTCGATAGGTCACATTGCGAATGTCCATTGCGGTAAACAGGTTTTCCGGTACGCTGAATGCCACATCGAGCATGTCGGTGCGAGCCAGAGTGGCGATAGTTTGTCCGGCTGTCGCAACCTGATGGCTTCGAGCATTTACACTGACAGCGATACCGGAGAACGGGGCGGTGAGTATCATTTGGTTCAGTTCTTCACGAGCGATCTGTAGCGCCGCGTTTGCAGCATCTCTTTTGGCACGTTGTACATCCATCTCATCACGTGAGACGGCATGGCGCGCAGACAATGCCTGGAAGCGTTCAAACTGTCGCTGTGCGAGGTCGGCGGTGGTCTGCCGTTCTTTTACCCGTTGCCGGGCTTCATCGCTAGAGAGCCGGGCGATCACTTGTCCTTTCGCCACTGGAGTTCCCTGGCGGATATCAAGCCATTCAATACGGCCCGAGCGTTCAAAAGATAGTGCGGTGGAATCACTGTACTCAATTCTTGCGGGGAGAATACGTTGACGGGCCTTTTCAGACTTTCCCACCTCCACAACTTTAATTGTGCGAGGCTGAATGGGTAAATCTATTTCTTTCTGCTCGCACGCTGTAATTAAAAAAACGGCAAAGATAATCAGGGGTAAATAACGAGCCAATTTTATATCCTCAGCGATAATGATGTAATTAATTTTGTAGGGTTATATATGTGAGCGAATGAAAGCAGAATGCCAGCCAGAGGCTGACACAATGCAGACTCAGTTTGGTTGGTATATAACTTCCTTTAGTTTTTCCGCTAGTTACATGCATTCTTGTCGTACAAGAAGAAACAGATACAACACGGTCCTTACTCCGGAGGAGTGGACAAGTTAATTCAAATTCTTATTGGTAAAATTTCATTCGCGCCTTCAATATCACTGTGTATATAACAATGTTATATTTAGATGAAACCGGATCTCTGATAAATTGTGAATTCCAATCTCACTAATACTTAACAGATTCTTTAATATGTGATTTTTAATTAATACCGTATCCGCAACCGTAATGAGGGGTAGCCACTGGTACATGGTATGGTAAATTCAGGATGTTGTTTAATACTGCTGTGATTTAATATTAAAACAAAGGAAGTGATTTAATGTCATTACAGGTTTAATTATTTAACTCTGCAGTCACGCTTTTATTGTTTTAATATTCAACACAAGTGAGAACCCAGGCATCCGGATTACCGATAAGCCAGGCGTGGTTATCAATTCTTTCTCGCTCAAAAATCAGGGTTGCGTCATCACCGCTGACTTCTGCCAGTAAGATTTGAAAAATATCATCCTCAACATGATCTGCCGGTAATCTGCGAATGCCGTCATTCTGGTACTGGAGAGTATGGTTATCTATCTGATGACCATCCCGCAGAAGAATTTTACGGCTCACGCTTTGTGTTACATCGCCTCCCACAACCTTACCATTAAATGAAATAAAACCCGTATTATCTTCATATAATTGAATGGTTTGCTTAACATAGAAATCATATACCACTGAATTTCTTGTTATACGATAGCGTGACTGATTCGTACATTTGAAGTTACTGATTCCATGGGCATAGTTAAATGAAACACCCAGGCAGACAGCAATCAGGACAAGACCCATGCACACTATCCATTTAATTTTCATGATTGCTTCCAGTTGTGGTAGTAGACGTTGTCACACGCGATAATTTGATTATTTTTTCCTGCTGTGCAAAGCGAAAAAAGGGTGCGCCCGGCGCTTTGCGCGGTAAAGGAGTCATTGCTGTCAAATATCACCTTTTGTTCAGGGCCGCAGGTGGCGGCATTGTCCTTAAGAATGGCAGCAATATTCTTCCTGGCTTTCTCCCGATCTCGCTCACTCAGATTTTTCATATACACCACCTCGCACCCGGTCGCCAGACTGTCTTTATACAACGGGTAGTGACTGGTACTGACCGATGAGACGGTATTAAAAAAAACGATCGCACCGCAAATGAATAATGTCAGAACGATAATCATCGTGAGGTACGCATTTTTTAAAGAAAACAGTTTCCCGGTACGTTGAGAAGTGACCTGTTCAGGTATACTGAGCGGCACTGTCTGGGTTAACTGAAGTGTGATGTCAGGATTTAGCCTGAACCCCATCTTCGGTACAGTAATTATCAGTTCTTCACAGCCGAATGCAGATAATGCGCGACGTAAGATACTGATATACTGATTAAGGCTGCTATTGGACGCCTGTAAACCATAATCGTCCCAGACCATAGTTAATAATTTCTCACGTGATAGTATCCCTTCTGACGCCCTTAATAGGGTTTCCAGCAAGCGGCTGGCCGTTAGGGTGAGTTTTACCGTTTCCTTTGTGGCGCAATGGGTTAGCGATCCATCCTCTGGATTAAACTTTATTTTCTCCGCAATTAAAAAAATCATATTGGCAATTACCAGATACCTGCGTTATTACAGAAAATTATAACACAGATATCCGGGTGATTATGCGCTAAATTGCCTCCCGTATATTGGTTACATTTATGAAAACTCTCATCAATGTAACTGGTAATTATTAACGAATTTAACAGTTGCTAATGAATTTAGCCCGAAGTAGTAATATTCTCAGTTATTAGCTTATAAGCAAAATCACTACAGATAACAGACAGTTTGCTGAAAAAATGAGTAATGTTGTTAAGCCAAAGTTGTGCAATTGCGGCACAGTTCTTTTAACCCACCAGGCTGGTTGAAAGCGTAGCGGAGATTCCTCTGTCTTTTGCAATCTGAAGGAATGTTGCGCCATTACTTTCTGTACCCTTCCTGATAATAGTACTGGCCGGGTAATCGCGTCCCAGCAGTGAGTATTTTTGTACGCCGTAAGCATGGTAAGGCAATAAATCAATACCCTGAAAAGATGTCTTTCCGGCAGTAAGATTGCTGATAAGCAGGAGCATATTATTTATTTCATGTGATGAATCGTTAACGCCGGGAATTACTGGGATCCTCAGGCGTACTGGAGTATTCAACGTCAGTAATTTTTCAAGATTGCGTAAAATACGGATATTACTGACCCCGGTAAATCGTTGATGAAGTGTGTCATCCGCCAGCTTGAGATCATAGAGCACCAGATCAGCCACAGTGCTGACTTTCTCAACCGCTGACCAGGGGGCGAACCCTGCCGTTTCCACCGCGGTATGGATACCCTCCCGGCGTAAGTTTTGTAGTACCTGGACTGCAAAATCCGGTTGAAGCATCACTTCACCGCCGCTGAGCGTAACGCCTCCTCCTGATAACTGATAATAAGCTACATCTTTTACGACCTCTTGATGTACCTCATCAACTGACATCTGACGTCCGACAATCTTAAGCGCCTGGGACGGGCAAGCTTCTTCACAAAGACGGCAGCCATCACACGACATACTGGGATCAATAACGTGATTCTTATTACTCCACTGATGAATACCTTTCTGGCAGGCATCAACGCAGGCCCCGCAGTGCTGGCAACTACTGGCACGCCACAGCACGTCATTATCCTGACGCAATCCTTCGGGATTCGCGCACCAAATACAGCTCATCTGACATCCTTTAAGGAATACGACGCTGCGAATACCCGGGCCATCATGTAACGAGAAGCGCTGAATATTAAAGACGCGGCCTGTTAGCGGCTCAGCATTCATGTTGAACGGTACGGCTAATGATTTCATCCTGCACCTCACGGCTGAGTTCAACAAAAAATGCGCTATATCCGGCCACACGAATCATCAAATTCGGATACTCCTCCGGACGTGCCTGCGCGCGCTTCAGCTCTTCATTATCGACGTAGCTAAACTGCATTTGCCCATTACCAAGCATACTGGCGGTGCGAAGCAGGTTAATCAGTTGATTAATGCCTTCATCGCTTTCCAACATACCGTGCATTAGTTTGAGGTTATGCACCATGCCGATTTCCATCTCTTCAACGTTTATCCTGCTCACCGAGTTAATCACTGCCGTCGGGCCATTGATATCGGTTTGCTGCGATGGGCTTATTCCGTCGGCCAGAGGTTTATGAGCCAGTCTGCCGCCAGGTAACGCACCGGTTGCCAGTCCGAACGGCGTATTATTTGAAATAGATAGCGTGCCATGCGTGAAGCGGCCATAAAGCATGTGATAGCGGCGATGCTCTTGCTCAGTGTAATGAATAAGGGAACGCGCCAGTTCGTCAACTTCTGCAATATCATTGCCGTATTTCGGTGCTCGCAGGCAGCGCTGGCGAAGCGCTTCATGCCCAACAAAATTGGCTTTCAACACTTCATCCAGCTCAGACAAAGTGACCTGCTCTTGCTCATACACCACTTTTTTAATGGCCATCAACCCGTTCGCTAAATCAGCCAGACCTGTCCAGATAAGCCCGGGGCCGTTGTTTAACCACGCTCCGCCCGCGGTAACATCGCGACCTTTTTCCAGGCATCCCTCAATCAGGCAGGAAATAAGCGGTTTTGGGGCATACTGTCTGTGCAACTTCTGAATGATGAGTGTGGCTTGGGCCGCTTTAGCCGTAATAGCCGCCAGTTGCTGTTTTACTGCCGCTTCAAAATCGTTGTAACTGGTCATCTCTGTCAGTTCGCCGGTCTGAGGACCGATACGCTCACCCTGTGGCCCATAACCATTACTAAACGCCAGTTCCAGTGGCCGAGTAAACGTGGTATAGCCTACAGATGTCCATTGATACATTTTTCCGGACTTTTGAGGCTCAACACAGCCCATCAGGCAATAATCACGAGCATCTTCATAATCAAATCCCTTGCGCAGCATCATTTTGATATGCGCGTCATCGAAATGGCAGGCCGGAAAACCCGTTCCCCCGCGGATAACTTCCACAATTTCCCGCAGATAGTGCCACGGCGACTGGTTATGTATCCTTACAGCCAGGCTGGGTTGATAAATTTTCAATTTCCGTGAGCAGGCCATAATCATCATTGTCAGCTGATTAGTGGCATCGCCGCCCTCACGTTTTTGCCCGCCAACAACCATATTGATAAATGGTTGATATCCAGCGAAATATTTTGCTGTAGACTCACTACAGATCCACAAACTCTCTGCCATTTTAATCATCCAGCAACACAGTAATTCTTCTGCGTGGGCATGAGTCAATGTCCCTTCTGCCAGGTCACGCTCCAGTAATGGCCAGAGATACTGATCGACGCGTCCCAGTGAAATACCGGTCTGGTTTTCTTCAAGACAAAACAGAGACTGTACAATCCACAGGGACTGAAGCGCCTCATAAAAATTACGCGGCGCGTGTTCAGGTACACGGCGACAAATGTCAGCGAGACGGTTCAATTCTACTCTGCGTTGAGGATCGGTTTGTTCATCAGCCAGTTGTGCGGCGTAGTCGCTGTAACGATGGGCGTAATGGATCACCGCATCGCAGGTCTCTTTCGTTGCCAGATAAAATTGGTGGCGTTCCATATCTTCTGCGCAGGTTAAACTTAGCTGTTCAATTGCGTGAATAGCCCTGTCACGCAAACCGCCCATACCTTCTGTCAGTAATAACGTGTCGTAACCCGGACAGGTATCACCTCCGCCATTCTGGGTTTTAATGGTTACGTCGCAGACGCCGTATTCATTGCACCATTCCCAGAGGCCTGCATGACGGAGTTGAGTTTCCGCGATTTCATCCAGCGAGCGACCGCGCCAAAAAGGGAAGATTTCTTCTCTGAGAATACGCTTTGCGCTGTCACTTATCTGATAGGGATCCTGTTTACGCTCTTTTACGGTATCCAGTTCTTCAGCTACCCAGCGCCAGCTGAGCTCAGGTGATACTTCTCCACCGCGCGGACCGCCTGCCGGGTGGCTGATAATAAGCTCATTCTCGGCAATCCATAAAGGTGCCCGTTCGCAGGCGCGCCGAAAGGCAAGTGCCCGTAACATAATCAGATCCAGCCCGGGGTTGTTTTTATAGACCTCTGTAACCGCCTGTGCCCTTGAAACAGAGATAAACGGCTTTGCGCTGAAATATTGGGCTTTCAGGGCGTCAATACGATCGGTAAGTTGCTTTTCCATTTAATAACTCCTTTTATGCAAATCCCATCAGCAGCGTGCCACTCAGGATCAGTGCAATACCTGCTTTTTCAAATATGCTGGTATGCATGTCGTAATAAATACTACTTATCACAGTAATTAATACTGTGCCCATACCACACCAGATTGCGTAAGCGATACCTGGTGTCATTAATTTCATTGCTTGCCCCAGGGCATAAAAACAAACTACGTAACTTAACGCACAAAATATGGTTGGGGCGAGTCTCCGAAAATGTCGGGTTTTGGGTAGCATGGCAGTACCAAAAACTTCAGTAAGAATGGCAATAAATAACCATGTTGTACTCATGAGTATTATTTGAATCATGTGTTTTCCATCGTTTTATATTTTGCGGAAAAATTAATAACAATAACTCCGGCGACGATTAACCACATGCCCAGTAAGTGGCCGCCACTTATTGAATAGCCGAAATTTAACACGCCAATTATATTTACTGCGACGATACCCACACCAGACCAGATCGCATAAGCAACGCCAAGGTGCATTCTGCGAAATACATAAGTTAGGATATAATAGCAAAGCCCATACCCTATTATGGATAAAATAGAAGGAAGGATGCGAGTAAATCCTTCAGAAAGGACCAGCATAGTTGTTGCAAATATTTCGAACAAAATAGCCAGAGCAAGTTTCATGTATGTCTTTCTTAACGTCATATTAACTTTCCTGATTAATGAGCCTGGTTACAGGTCGGATTGGATGACGGATATGAAACAGTATTTTTATTTTTCTAGCTATATGATTCGAAAAAATTGGCGATTATAGTTTTTTATTCTTTGTTTATTTGCTTGTGAAGCGTTAAATTTCATCTTTTAATGATATGGGACGAGTACCTCTCAGTATTGCTTTTATGCCTGATATCATTTCCCGAAGTGCAGGCTAAATAATGATGTTGATGTAATTTAACCTTTGAGATTAATGTCTGCCCAGGCAGGTCAAAGAGCGTACGTGAATGCTTAGAGTGTATATACGGTTCAGTTATGGGGTGTTTGGTGCGGCGAAGGATTTTGGAGCCATAACCCGCACTAGTATGGCTTAATAAAAAATTATTAATTATTTTCTGGGGTGTGATATGAGCTTTGCCGATGTTGTATGGATTTATCTATAAACCTGCAGATTATATTTCTTCAGTGAGTGGAGAAATAATGATCATAAAATTAGATAGTTAATTAAAAACTGGTTAATGAGTCGATTTCTTTATCTTTAACAGATGAACTTCAAGTATCAACGCCACACCCTAATTTACCATTGTGGTGTGGCCGGTGAAGTTTGTATCAAATTACTCTTTCATTTCGTGGTTGATCTTTTTTATCTTATGGAATAACGATAATACCCGTCAGGATGTGGAAACGAGGCTCTAGAGGCATAAACATCATTAGCTGACATATTATGAAGCATTATTTATACATCATGCACCTGAAGTTGATTCTCTAAACGCCGATCGCGCAGGGTTGCATAAATAAAAGTAATCACAAACAGCAGTGAAAATAGTACGACGATGGTGGGGGCCGGTGCACTGTCGATGAAAAAAGACAGGTACACGCCCATAAACGAGGTAACGACCGACATAATCACCGCCAGCCACAAGGCGTGGGAAAATTTCCGCGTCATTAAAATCGCAATGGCGCCAGGCGCAATCAGTAAGGAGATCGACAAAATAATCCCTACTGATTTTAGCGTGGCGACAATCGTCAGGGCGATCATGCACAGCAGGCCGTAATGTAGCAGTGCAGTGTTAAGCCCACTGGCCTTTGCCTGATGCGGATCGAACGCATGCAGTAGCAGATCTTTCCACTTAAGCCCAATAATAAGCGCTATCCCCAAAGCGATCGCCGTTGTTTGCATGATATCGGTCAGTGATATACCGAGCATATCGCCGAACAGAATATGATCCAGATGCACTTCCGACTGAATGGAAACATACAGCACCAGTCCCGCACCGAACATCCCGGAGAAAACAATGCCCATGATGGTGTCGCGCTTAATGCGGCTGTTATCGTCGAGGTATCCGGTTGCTATCGCGCAGAACAATCCAGCGACAAATGCGCCAATTGCCAGCGGGATGCCTGCGATATAAGCCAGAACGATCCCTGGAAAAACCGCATGGCTCATGGCATCGCCCATCAGCGCCCAGCCTTTGAGTACTAAAAATACCGACAGCAGCGCGCAGGGCACGGCGACAATGGTGGAGATAACCAGCGCATTGACCATAAAGCTAAACTGAAAGGGTTCTAATAGCGTTGTTAAGATCATACTGACTCCTTGTTCACCAGCCGGGCGCGTCGGCGATTCGCCAGCAGACCGTGTTTTGGTGCGAAGACAAATGCCAGCAGGAACAGCAATGTTTGCAGAACGACGATAATTCCGCCGGTTGCGCCGTCCAGCCAGTAGCTCAGCCATGCGCCGAAAAAGCTGGTCAGGCTGCCGATAGCTACGGCGATGGTGAGCAGGCGTGGAAAACGATCGGTCAGCAGCCAGGCCGTCGCTCCGGGCGTAACCACCAGGCAAATCACCAGAAATGCACCGACGGTTTGCAGGGCGGCTACCGTTGAAACGGAGAGCAGCGTAAAAAACAACAGCTTCAACCGGCCCGGATTCAAACCGATAGAGCGCGCGTGGTTTTCATCAAAAAAGACCACCATCAGATCTTTCCACTTCAAAAACAGGATAGTCAGCGAGATAACCCCGATGATGGCCAGTTGCAGAATATCTTCCGGCGCAATTGCCAGGATATTACCGAGAATAATGGTCTGGATGTTCACCGACATCGGATTGAGCGACACCATAAACAGCCCGATACCGAAGAAAGACGAAAAAATCAGCCCGATAATCGCATCTTCCTTCAGGCGTGAACGTTGATTGAGAAACAGCATACTGCCCGCTGCCAGCCCACCGGAAAGAAATGCGCCAAGCGCGAAGGGAAGCCCTAGCATATAAGCGCCTGCCACGCCCGGAACAATAGAGTGCGACAGCGCATCGCCGATCAGCGACCAGCCTTTGAGCATCAAATAGCAGGAGAGAAACGCGCACAGGCCGCCGACCATCGCCGAGACCCACATGGCGTTGAGCATATACTGGTAACTAAACGGCTCTGTCAGCCAGTTCATGATTATTCCCCCTCGCTTGCCGCACGTCGCGAAATAAACGGGCGTTCATCGTCGGTAATCACGTGTTGTTCGCCGCCGCTCAGCGCAACGTGACGCAGTACGCCGCTGAATGCCAGCTCGAGATTCTCGGGGGTAAAGGTGGTATCGGTTGGTCCACTTGCCAGCACCGTGCCCTTAATCATCACCGTGTAATCACAAAACTCGGTGACGGATCCCAGATTATGGGTAGAGACCAGCATGGTTCGACCTTCATCACGCAGTTCACGCAGCAGGTCGATGATCCGGGCCTCGGTTTTTACATCCACGCCGGTGAAGGGTTCATCCAGTAAAATAACCTGTCCGTCCTGTGCAATGGCCCTTGCCAGAAAAACTCGCTTTTTCTGCCCACCGGACAGTTCACCTATCTGACGATGGCGATAGTCCAGCATATCAACCCGCGCCAGCGCCGCATCCACGCAGGCGTGGTCGATCTGTTTTGGTCGACGCAGCCAGCCCATATGGCCAAAGCGTCCCATCATCACCACATCTTCCACCAGTACCGGAAACGACCAGTCCACCTCTTCTGACTGAGGGACATAGGCGATCAGATTCTGTTTGAGCGCCTTATTTACCGGCTGTTGCAGAATTGAGATTTCCCCTTGCGCCAGGCGGACAAAACCCATCAGCGCTTTAAAAAGCGTTGATTTTCCCGACCCGTTTACGCCGACCAGAGCGGCAATTGAGCCGCCCGGAACCTGAAAAGTGGCGTCCCGCAATGCGGTATGACCGTTGCGATACGTCACCGTAACCTGATTTACGGTAATCGCAGAGTGACTCATGGTTGGCTCTCCAGACCTTTGTTGATGCCGTTAACAATGGTTTGCGTGGTGACGCGCAGTAAATCCAGATAGGTCGGCACCGGACCATCGGCAGCGCTGAGCGAATCGACATACAGCACGCCGCCGTAATACGCGCCAGACTCACGGGCAACCTGACGCGCTGGTTTGTCGGACACGGTGCTTTCGCTAAATACCGTTGGGATATGATGCTCTCTGATCGCATCGATTACCTTGCGTACCTGCTTCGGCGTACCTTGCTGATCGGCATTGATCGGCCACAGATACAGCTCTTTCAGGCCGTTATCACGTGCCAGGTAGGAGAATGCGCCTTCACTGGTGACCAGCCAGCGTTTATCAGCAGGGAGCTTTACCAGTTCTGTATGCAGTGGCGCCAGGGTCTGCTGGATTTTCGCTTTATAATTCTGTGCATTTTTCTGGTAAGTGGCGGCATTGTCTGGATCGTATTTCATCAGCGCATCGCGAATGTTATCCACGTAGATGAGTGCGTTCTCCGCTGACATCCAGGCATGCGGGTTCGGTTTGCCGTTGTACGGCCCTTCGCTGATACCCATTGGCTGGACGCCGTTTGAGACCATCACTTCTGGTACGCCGGACAAATTTTGGTAGAAGCGGGCAAACCATAGTTCGAGGTTAAGACCGTTGGAGAGAATAAGCTGTGCGCCTTGCGCTCGTTTAATATCACCTGGGGTTGGTTGATATTCGTGAATTTCTGCGCCAGGTTTGGTGATGGAACTGACCTCTGCTGCATCTCCCGCCACATTGCTCGCCATATCGGCAATCACCGTAAAGGTGGTTACTACCTTAAATTTTTCTTTCGCCCAGGCGGGTGACAGCGTCAGCGCCGTTAACGCACTGGCAAGGAGAAATGACTTGAGATGGGGCAGATGCGGCATAGTATCCCTCAAAACAAAATGGTTAATTTATCATCGAATATAGCCTTTGCTATGTTATATAGCACATGGCATAAATAAATGAAAATAATTCTTATTTGCGTAGGGCGCTAAGGAATGGATGAGGATAATGCGTTTACGCCGACACGATTGTCGGCGTGTGGGGGAAGACTAACCCGATGATTATGGCTTCTGGAACTCAGTGACGGTTTCCCAGGCCACTTGCTGCAAGGCTTTGGCGTCGCCAGGGCTCATGTCTGTATCAATAGGAAGCGCACCGCCGACCGGAGACTGGTTATACAGAGTAGCGAAAAATACACAGGCGGCGAGATACGTTCCAGAAATCGAAGGGTGTACACCATCTTGATAATACAGGTTAATTTCTGGGTGCGTTTTACGTGCTTTCTCGAAAGCCAGGCCTACCGGAGCCACATATCCCCCCGTTTTTTGCGCAATCGAGAGATAAGCATCTGCCAGTTTTTGGCTATCTTCGGGTTTGTCTTTTTTCGGCCAGGTCATGAAATAGACGACTTTTGCACCGGCTTTATGCGCCATTTCGGCCATTTGGGTTGCAGAGTCCACGAAGTTTTGCCGGGTACTTTCTTTCTTTGAAATCGTTTCTGTTGAGTTTCCCTGCAGGACGACGACATCCCATTTCTGTAGCGTGTTCTGATAGCGCATATTCTCAATTTGCCAGCCTAAATGACCGCTGGAAATCGTGATCCCCCGATATTTATAGCCTTTGGCGTGATCAGGCAGTAAGGACTGCGTCAAATCCCGCAGGCGGGTATTAATATTATTGTTATAGAAAGTGAAAGAGTTACCATAAAGCGCGACAATTTTATTCTCACCATCCATTTTCGCATGTGCGGAAGGCGCTAATAACGTATCCGCGTGAACACAGATACTACTTAATGCGAAAGTCGTCGCTGCGGCAAGTAATGTTATTTTTTTCATTTTTTATCTCTTAGAAATCATAACGGAGCCCAACGATAAGCGCATCATCATTGGTCTTTTTGTTCTTACTTGCGAACTCTTTATCGTAAGTAAATGATAACCACGTGTCTTTAGCCAATGTTAATTGCGCTTCAGCACGCCAGTCTTCTTTTTCAGCAATATCTTTACCATCTTCATTTAAAAAGCTATATCCGGTAAGAACCTTGACGGTGCCAAAGTTGTAGGAAATGAGCGAATCCATCCCCTTGTAATTATTATCGCTTTTGTTATCGCGAGAGATAGACGTACGTAATGCGGTTACTGCGACTTCATAGGCTTTATAACTGAGTTGTAATCCTCCCATGATTTGATCGTTTTGATTACGTCCATCGGTGGTCACTACGCCGTCCTGTCGTTTATAACGGCTGGCCGCTATCGCAGGTGTAATCCTAAAGTCGCCAAATTTGAAAGACTTGCGATAGCTGGCCATCGCGCCGTAATCCAGAGCTTCGTTATCACTGTTGCCGTTACCGGAGACCCATGCCAGCTGAATCTCATTGCCGGCAAATTTAGCGTTCCACTGAACGGTGCCGTCCTGTCGGTTGAACTGGTACGAATCATCAATGGTTGTAATGCCATAGCTGTAGATATTAGGGGTGAAATTTTTGTATTTATCGGTCATTTTCATTACCTGATACAACGGGTTTTTGGTTCTCCCGGTGATCAGTTCACCCCATGTTTTATTTGACAGGCCGACATAGGAATATCGGGCCTCCATATCGCTTTCACCGGTATTGTTATCATTTTTTTCGGTACGCACCTGCCATTCCAGGCGCCCCACGATTTTGGTCTCTGGCAGAATATCCAAATCTCGCGTGAGATAAATACCTATACGTCCACCCAAATCGCTTCGGCTTTCACTGCCAGCAAATGAATTCTGACCACTCGCGATTTTACCCTCAACGCGGCCATAGATGTCCAGCGTATTTCCATCTTTATTATACACATTTAAGGCGAACGCCGAGGAACTCATACCCATTAGTAATATTAGTGAATAATTTTTTAGCTTCATATCATCCCTCAAACCAGCATTGATTTCCTGACCATAAATAAAGTTTACAGCGGGATAATTGTTCGTGAAAAAGGAATGGTAGTGATATGGGAATCATTTTTTCTCGTGATAAAATGTGATTATTCACGCATAAATATCTTTGTTTTTACTATTGTATTAATGGTTCTAATATTTAATTATGGGGCTTTTAAAATGTTACGGCTCTACAATATATGATCATGAAAATTACTGTGAAGTACGTCTCATTACTACTGGGTAGAAAAGCTGAAAATGGGAATGTTGTATTCTCATGATTACTATTGAGGTGGGAATACTATTTTCCCCTATAATTTGGCAGACAAATCCCGCAAAATTGATTAATCAAATTTTCTATTATCACGCATTCACTAGCCGGAGAGGCGCTGTATGTACGGGAAGCAAACAACGGTATTTGATTCTGACCTTTATTCATCATTGTTCACTCAGGATAAAATGCGGGAAATATGGTCTGACGACAATCTGCTGCGTTGTTGGTTGCGTTTTGAGGCGGCGGTCGCTCGAGTGCAAAGTGAGTTGGGAATTATTCCTGAACAAGCAGCCGTTGAAATTGAACAAACCTGTCGGGAAATACAGATAGACTGGCCAGCCTTGGCGCAGGAAACACAAACGGTCGGCATGGCGATAAAGCCGCTGATCGATCAGATCTCCGCCAGCGGAACACCGCTGGTCAGTCAGTTTCTGCATTGGGGATGCACCACTCAGGATTTACTCGACTCAGGCATGGCGATGAGATTGCAGCAAACGCTGCGGCTATTGCGTGAGCAATTGCTTGATGTTGGCGAAGCCATGAAAGCGATGGCGTTACGACACGCGCGTACGGTAATGGTTGCGCGTACCAATTCGGTGGATGCCTCTGCAACGACGTGGGGGCTTCATGTTTGCAGTTATCTGGCGGAGATAAACCGCCACCTGACACGACTACAGCAGCTGTATCCGCGTGCCGTAACCGGACTTTTTGGCGGTGCGGTGGGGAATCTGGCTTCTGTAGGTAAGCAGGGAATGGAAACGCGCCAGCGGCTGATGTTAGCGTTGGGTCTGAACGTGCCCTGCGGGATTAATAATGCCAGCCAGGATGCGGTTGTTGAGGTTGTGCAGTTTTTTGCTCTTGTTCACGGCACGCTGTGTCGTCTGGCCAACGATGTCGAAACCATGGGACGCACGCCGATTGCAGAAGTACTCGAAGGAGAGGGCGGTGGCGGATCCAGCACCATGCCACACAAAGTTAATCCACGCGCCAGTAATATGGTGCAAACGTTGGCAAGAATGGGGTGGATGTATGCTTCCGGCGCGCCAGCAATGCTGGATCAACAGGATGTACGAGCTGCCTCAATGCGGGTATTAAACTGGACGATCCTCCCGGAGGCCTCTAATGCGTTATCGACCAGCCTGACACGCGCAAAGAATCTGCTTTCGCATCTCATTGTTAATGAAGATAAGATGCGCGCTAATTTTGACTGCTCAAAGCACTTTATTATGTCTGAGTCGCTGACGATGAAGCTTGCCGCCAAAATTGGCAGAGAGTCCGCCTATAACCTGGTGAAAAATCTGCTGAAGCATGCAACCGGCGAGTACAGCTTCATGGAGATCGTACAGGCTAGCCCGGAAATCCGCGCGTCATTATCTGGGGCGGAAATTGCTGCCGCCTGCGAGCCGCTGTCATATATCGGGGCTAACGACGCGTTAATCGCTGAGACTATCGCTGAGTTCGATCGCGTGAAAACCGCAGATATTGCCTGATTCGTCATGTCGCCGGGAGGGATAGCTCTCCTGGCGGTTGGTGGCACTAAGTATTGTGGGACGATGCCGAAAATGTTTCGAAAAAGACGAATAATTCTTCCAGTTGGGCAAAATTCCCCTCGCTATCTCCTTTCTCATAAGCCAGATGTAGAATGAGTTCGATAAAAAAGAAGCCAAGAATACGGCTTTGAAAAATGGAATGTACGTCGCTTGGGAGAACAAACTGCAGATCGCAGAACTTACCGTAAGGGTTCGCCTCTGAGTTGGTCACCAACACTACGGCGGCATTCTTTTTTCTGAACCATCTTGCAATATTGAGGGCGACCCGGTTAAATCGATAGTAAGAGAAAACAATCAGGACATCTCCTTCCTCAATGTTGACGAGACATTTGGGGAGTTCGCTGATGTCCGTCGGTAACAGGGAGATGTTACTGCGGAAGTACTTTAGCAGTGTACAAAAATGCGTTGCCATGGCATGAGACGATGAAGGGCCGACGACATAAATATGACGTTTGTTGTTCAGCACCAGATCGATAAATGCATTAAGGCTCTCAATATCGATATTATTTTTAAATTGATTAAATAATTCTGATACTTTGTAGGTGAAATCGGTAACGATACTTTCAGTGGTAATCCCAGGATTGTTACGCAGTTTGATGTTTTTCTCAAACGGTGCGGATATTTTATTTTTTGACAGCGTGATGTCTAATGCCTTGCGGAAAGCAGCATAACCCGTAAACCCCATTTTATTTAAAAATCGGCCAATAGTTGCTTTGCTTACCATCGCATTTTGCGAGAGATCAACAATGCCATGGTAAGGCAGTTCATTGAAGTGTTTATTAATGTACTCATTAAGTCGGCACTCAGATTCAGTTAGATCACCCATATTAAGAGTAAGTAAGTTATACTCATCCAGACTTAATGTGTTTTTATTATACATGGATAACACCCGATTGCTGTTGAATATCAACGTTGTTATAGGGTAATACGCTTTCGACGTCAATCATTGAATGAATATCCTGGAAACCCGCATCCAGCTCTTCCTGGAAGATATGACCATACTCATATAAGTTGCGATCTTACTCACAAAAAGGGGTGGGAAAATATCTTTCCCGTATTTTATAACCACACAACCCATTACAATTAAATCTCAATATTTGAGTGTGTAATACGATAAATTTACGTACATATTATAACTGCTTATATATGGAGACGCTTTTTTACTATCCTACATAAGCAATGATGATATGACGGGTAACCCTACCAAATTTGTATGGCATAGGAATTGTTATTATGACAGCGTTTATTATAGCAATAGTGATAACAGTTATTGCAGCATGGTTAATTGTAAAAAACTATCAGCCGCAAACTGTTTTATTACTCGCTGGACTGGCATTATTGACCATTACCGTATTGTTTTATCCTGAAAACAGCATTCTCTATGATAAAGCGAAATCCACGGGGTCAACCTGGCTGGACATCTTTAGCTTTGCCAAAGAATCGCTGACCACACAAATTGCGGGTATTGGTCTTATCATCATGGCGGCGGGTGGATTTGCCAGCTATATGGATCACATCAAAGCGTCGAATGCGATGGTGAATATGTGCATTCGTCCGCTACAGGTGATTAAAGCGCCTTACCTGATCCTCGCGTTGGGGTACATCTGCGCACAGCTTCTGCACGTGGCAATTTCAAGTGCGGCGGGGCTGGCGATGTTGCTGCTGGTGACATTCTTCCCGGTACTGGTTCGTCTTGGGGTCAGTAAAGCTTCTGCAGCCGCGATGATCGGTCTGTGCGCATTTATGGATCTAGGGCCTGCGGTTGGTACTGCGAATCTGGCGGCCAAGCATGCTGGCATGGAAAGCGCTATCTACTTCGCTCATTACCAGATGCCGGTGGCGGTGGTGGTGATGTTGGCCGTTGCTGTAGTGATTTACTTCACCGCGAAGTATTTCGACAAAAAGGATGGCTTCATATCAGGCGAGCAAAGCGTCGCGCAAGCAGAAGAAGAGGGCCGCAAGGCACCCGCTATTTACGCGTTGTTACCGGTCCTGCCTGTAGCACTGGTGCTGGTCTTTAGCCCTTTGGTGATCAAATCCATCAAAATTGACGTGGTCACGGCAATGATCCTTGGCGCGGTCGTCGCGTTTTTCTTCGAACTGGTGGCTACCCGAGATTTCAAAAACTGCTGTAAAGGGTTACAGGTCTTTTTCAAAGGCATGGGCAGCATGTTTACCAGTATTGTTTCCTTGTTGGTGTGTGCGGATATCTATGCCCAGGGGCTGCAGAAAATTGGCGCGGTGGACTACCTGTTGCAGTCAGTGCAAAACGCAGGCCTGGGTTTTACCAGTATGACGCTGGTGATGACCGCGCTGGTGGGCGTCACCGCCGTCCTGACAGGCTCTGGCGTAGCCGCCTTTTTCTCTTTCTCCGGCCTGGCTCCCTCCATTGCGGCAAAATTTGGTGAGAGCGCTGTCAATATGATTCTGCCAATGCAGTTGATGGCGGGAATGGGGCGCTCAATGTCTCCTGTGGCTGGCATCATTATTGCGGTAAGCAAAGCAGGGGAATGTTCACCGTTTATGATCGTCAGAAGAACGCTGCTTCCAGCGCTGGCCGGTATCGCGGCGATGCTGGTTGCCAACTATGTCCTGATTTGAATCCCGAGAGCCTGTTAATGCAGGCTCTTATTTTTTTATCTGGTTGTAATTTATGGATGGCAACGTGACAAACGATGTTTTATACGTCCCGTTTACGGGGAAGTTACTGCTTGAGTCTCCGTTATTGAACAAGGGAAGTAGCTTCACGCAGCAAGAAAGACATGACTTTAATCTGAGTGGACTACTGCCTTGCGCCATTGAGAATATTGATGAACAAGCCGAGCGGGCGTATCAACAATATCTTGAGGCTGAATCCCACAACGCTCGACATATTTATCTGCGTAATATTCAGGATACCAACGAAACGTTATTTTATTACCTGCTGAAAAAGCATCTGCCGGAGATGCTGCCCATCGTTTATACCCCGGTAGTCGGGGCCGCTTGCGAAAAATTCTCCTGGATATATCGTCGTGCGCGTGGCGTCTTTATTTCATGGCCCGATCGCGATCGTATTGACGATATTTTGCATGATATTCCACGGCACAATATCAAGGTCATCGTCGTTACAGATGGCGAACGCATTCTGGGACTGGGTGACCAGGGCGTAGGCGGTATGGGGATCCCTATCGGAAAACTGTCGCTCTATACCGTATGTGGCGGGGTAAATCCGGCTAATACGCTCCCCATTCTACTGGATGTCGGGACGAACAATACGCGACTGCTGGACGATCCGCGCTATATCGGCTGGCGTCATCCGCGTATCACCGGTGAAGACTACTTCGCATTTATTGGCATGTTTATTGCGGCCGTAAAACGGCGCTGGCCTGACGTTTTGCTGCAGTTTGAAGACTTCGCTCAACATACCGCAGTGCCTCTGCTGGAGCGTTATCGCGATGATCTGTGCTGCTTTAATGATGACATTCAGGGCACTGCGTCGGTAGCTCTGGCGACCTTACTTGCCGCATGTCGTGGCAGCGGCCGCGATTTCTGCAAGCAACCGATCGTGATTGTGGGAGCGGGCGCAGCCGGATGTGGCATAGCCCGGCATATCATTGCCTGTCGCATCAGTGAAGGGATGAGCCAGTCTGAAGCCAGACGGACAATTTTTATGGTGGATCGCGACGGTCTGGTGATGACCACCAATCATGCTTTAGCGGATTTCCAGCAACCGCTGGCACAACCTCCCGAGGCCTTATCTGACTGGCAGTATGAGGGGCAGGCGCCGTCATTACTGGAGGTGATTCATAATGTCAAACCCACGGTGATGCTGGGTGTGTCGGGCCAGGCCGGATTGTTCTCGCAGGAGGTGATTAGCACGATGTATCAATACTGCGATCACCCGATTGTTATGCCGCTGTCGAATCCCACCTCGAGAATGGAAGCGCGGCCAGAAGATATTGTTCGCTGGACCAGGGGACAGGCCATCATCGCGACCGGCAGCCCCTGTGATGCAGTTGAATTTAATGGGCGCTCCATTCCGGTTGCGCAATGTAATAACGTGTATGTTTTCCCGGCTATCGGTCTGGGGGCTATCGCCAGTGGTGCGACGCGCATAACAGACGCTATGCTGATGGCGGCAAGCTGCGCACTGGCCGATGCTTCTCCGCTGGTTCGTAACGGGGAAGGCGCTCTGTTGCCGGAGATTGGGACAATCTGCGACGTGACTCGCAGCATTGCTTTTGAGGTCGGTAAGGCGGCACAGCAGTCCGGTGTGGCAGAGAAGATAAGCGACGAGGTGTTGCTGCAGAGCATCAACGATAATTTTTGGCTACCGCACTACCGTCCTTATAAACGCCGGGCAATTTAGTCATTCTTCCTGGAATTGTTAACGGCTATTGGTTGCCTCTATGGTTAAGGTGTATTATTTATGCAACTTAATTGTGGAGGCATTATGTCCGGCAAACGTATTGCACGTGAAAAAATGACGATCCAGAGAATGATCTCGCTGTATGAAAGCCAGTGTCCGCAGGCTTCAGACGAGCCGGGGCATTACGATGCGTTGTTTGCCTATGCGCAAAAACGCCTCAATAAGTGCGTCTTTGGTGAGGAAAAACCGGCCTGCAAGCAGTGTCCGGTGCACTGCTATCAACCTGCTAAACGCGAAGAGATGAAGCAAATTATGCGTTGGGCTGGGCCAAGAATGCTCTGGCGTCATCCGATTCTGACCGTGCGTCATCTGATTGATGACAAACGCCCTGTCCCGGAATTGCCAGAGAAATACCAGCGTAAGAAGTAATTCAGATGCCCGATAAGCGTGGCGCTATCGGGCGAACCGTTAAACCAGCGCATCCTTATCAATGCCCAGGCGTTTCATGCGCGAGAGTAGCGTTGTGCGTTTCAATCCCAGTCTTTGCGCCGCGCCTTTAGGACCGGCAACCACGCCGTTGGTCTCTTTCAGAACGCGCATGATCAACTGGTATTCATCTTCGCCGTCCTGTGCGACTTCGGTTGCCACCGGAGGCGTAGACGGCATCAACGCGGCAATATCCGGCAGGGACAGTTGCAGTACGTTGCCTCGGGTAAGCAGAACCGCACGTTCTACCACGTTTTCCAGCTCGCGCACGTTGCCCGGCCACTCCATGCTGCTCAGCGTACGCAGCGCCTCGGCGGGAATGCTGTCGATATTGCGCCCCATCCGGCGAGCAATTTTAAAGGTAAAGGCTTTTACCAGCAGCGGAATATCTTCCGGGCGCTCACGCAGCGGCGGCAGATGGATCGGGAAGACGTTCAGTCGATAGTAGAGATCGTTACGAAACTCGCGATCGGCTACCATCTTTTTCAGATCGCGGTTAGTGGCGGCGATCAAGCGCACGTCGGTCTGGATCAGTTTATTGCTGCCCAGACGTTCAAACTCCTGCTCCTGCAAAACGCGCAGCAGCTTAGGCTGTAGCTCCAGTGGCATGTCGCCCACTTCGTCGAGGAACAGCGAGCTTTTATCGGCCAGTTCGAAACGACCAATCCGCTGCGTGCTGGCACCGGTAAACGCGCCACGCTCATGACCAAACAGATCGCTTTCCAGTAATCCGGCAGGCATTGCCGCGCAGTTCATCTTCACCATCCGGCGGGCGTTACGTCCACTCAGGTTGTGAATTGCGCGGGCGATCAGCTCCTTACCGGTTCCGGTCTCGCCGAGAATCAGGACGGTGCTGTCGCTCTGCGCCACCATTTCGACCTGCTTGAGCACGCTGTACATCGCTTCGCTGCGGCCAATGATTTCACCGAACTCGCTCTCCACGTTGTTGAGTTGTTCTGTCAGCGCCAGGTTTTCATCGACCAGGCGTTCTTTCAGACGGTGAATTTCCTGATAGGCGAGGGCGTTATCCACGGCGATCGCCACGCGTTCGGCGATTTGGCGCAGCAGTTTGAGGTTGGCAGTGGTGAACACTTTCTCTTCGCACTGCGCCAACTTAAGGACGCCGAGCATCGTATTGCCCGACATCAGCGGCAGCAGACACAGAGTCTGTAGCTGGTTGCCCCAGGTTTCGAACAGCATCCGTTCGTAAGGGGCGAGCGTATCGCGTTCGCTCAGATTAATCAGCAGCATCTCTTTGCTTTTGAAAACGCGTTCAGAAAGCGTACCTGCTTCATCCACTTCACTTTGTTCGTGCGCTGGATGATGTTCATCCAGATAGTGGGTGGAATAAATGCTGAGCTTGTTTTTGCTATCGCTGCGTAACACGATGCTGATGGCATCAATGTCGAAGTAGTGGTGGATCTCTTTGGCGACTTCGCTGACAAGCTCATCAATATCCAGGCGGGAGAGTACCGCATTGGTGATGGCGACCAGGATGCGAAAGTTGTCACGCTCACGACACAGCAGATCGTAATCGACGTTGTTGCTGACTCTGCTTTGAATTTGTTCAGCAACGACGCCGACTATCTGGGTGAAGGTCTGTAGACGGTTATATTCTTTTTCACTCCACGGACGATCCTCGTTACGGATGAACTCGCAACCGCCAAAGATGCGCCCATCTGCCGCCAGCGGCAGCAGGCAGTAGTGGCCAAATTCAGAATACAGTCCGCCAGAGGCCAGCTGTGGCCAGGTTTCCGTAAACTCGTGATAGTTGCAGTGCAGCGCATCGGGGCGAGACAAAATACGGCGTACCGGGCCATGAGCCAGTACCGTTTCGTCTTCATAATCGATGGGTTTACCATTTTCACGCGTCGCAAAATAACGCGCACGCTGCGTTTGTGCCTGCCATAAGACAATAGCCGCACAGTCGGCCAGAGCTGAACGCTTGACCAGCTGCGAAAGCGCCTCGCTAAGAGACGGGAGATCGGGCTGCTGTAATAATGTACGAGTAATATCGAACAGGCCTTGCTGTCCGAGGTCACTCATCGGTGTATACGACATATTGCTTTTCCAGGAAAAGCACCGCAGAACGGTGCGAAAACGGTAAATGAATTATAGGTATAAGTCGTAAATTATTGCCGGATAGCGATTTCGCTTATCCGGCCTACACGTTGCTGCTAATGGGCAGTTAGCATATACGAGGTAAAGGTTCGGCGTGTGGTAAATCGAGGGTTCGTTTCACGCCGTAAAGTCCGGCCAGACGCACACCTTTGCGTTCTACCACTTCGCCAATCATTGCGGCATCGCGTCCTAATGGATGCGCGCGCAGCGCGGCAAGCGCCGTTTCAGCGGCCTGACGCTCAACGGCAATCACCAGCTTACCTTCGTTAGCAAAGTTGAGCGCATCCAGTCCCAGCAGTTCGCAAACTCCACGCACCGCGGGCTTCACGGGCAGGGCTGCTTCAGACAGCTCAATACCAAACCCGCATGATGCGGCAAATTCATGCGTTACCGCATTCACGCCGCCACGGGTGGCGTCACGCAGCGCCTTGACGCCGGGAATATCACGTAGCGTCTGGATAAGCGGCGTCAATACCGCGCAGTCGCTGACCAGTTCGCCATCAAGACCCAACTGTTCGCGCAGGTTAAGGATAGTTGCGCCGTGATCGCCAAGCGTACCGCTGACCAGCAGCACATCGCCCACGCTCAGGGTCTGTGCGCCCCAGTGAATGTTGGCGGGGATCGCGCCCATTCCGGCGGTGTTGATAAAAAGCTTGTCCGCCGCGCCGCGCTGTACAACCTTGGTGTCGCCGGTGACGATGGCGATACCCGCTTCGCGTGCGGTTGCCGCCATGCTGTTAACGACGGTTTTCAGCGTCTCCATTGGTAAACCTTCTTCGAGGATAAAACCGCAGGAGAGATAGCGCGGGATCGCGCCGCTGACCGCCACGTCGTTAGCCGTACCACAGATAGCCAGCTTGCCGATATTACCGCCCGGGAAGAACAATGGATCGATAACATAGCTGTCGGTTGAAAACGCCAGACGATCGCCTTCAGCGACCAGTTGCGCCAGTTCCAGACGTGCCTGATCTTCTTGTTCCGCCAGCCACGGATTCGCGAATGCCTCCATAAACAGACTGTTGATCAACTGCTGCATAGCCTGACCGCCGCTACCGTGGGCGAGTTGTACGCTGCTCATGCTTCACACTCCTGCTGACGATACTGATACCAGGCGGCACATGCGCCTTCTGAGGAGACCATCAGGGCGCCAAACGCGGTCTCCGGGTTACACGTTTTGCCAAATAATGGGCACTGATGTGGTTTACATCTGCCCGTCAGCACTTCCCCACAACGCGCGCGCGGATCGTCATACACCTGCTGCGGCGCTGGCTGGAAATGGGCTTCGGCATCAAAGCGCTGATAGTCAGGCGTCAGGTGAACGCCAGAGGATTCGATAACGCCCAGACCGCGCCATTCGCTGTCGCCATTGACGCAGAACACCTCGGCGATGGCCTGTTGCGCTAACGCGTTACCGGCGTCCGGTACCACGCGACGGTACTGGTTTTCTACCTGGCTGTGCGCGGCAATTTTCTGCTCAATTAACATCACCACGCCTTGCAGGAGATCGAGCGGTTCAAAACCGGCGACCACTAACGGACGATGGAAGTCTGAAGCAATGAAATTATAGGCATCTGTGCCAATCACCATGCTGACGTGGCCTGGTGCTAAAAAGGCGTCAATACCGTTGTCCGGCTGTTCCAGCAGGCTGCGCAGCGTAGGGATAAGCGTGATGTGCTGGCAGAAAAAGTAAAAGTTCTGCACGTCACGCTGCTTTGCCTGTTGCAGAGTGATAGCGGTCGTTGGCATTGTGGTTTCAAAACCCAGACCAAAGAACACCACCTTACGCGTTGGGTTTTCCTGTGCCAGCTTCAGCGCATCCATCGGTGAATAGACGATACGGATATCTGCACCGCGCGCCTTGGCTTGCAGCAGGGAGCCTTGCTTACCCGGGACGCGCATCGCATCACCAAAGGTGCAGAAAATGACTTCTGGATGACTGGCGATTTCTACACAGCTGTCGATTCTACCCATCGGCAGAACGCAAACCGGGCAACCCGGACCATGAATAAACTCCACGTTTTCCGGTAGCAACTGGTCGAGGCCGAATTTGAAGATAGCGTGGGTATGACCACCACAAACTTCCATGATGCGCAGTGGGCGTTCAGCCGTGTAGGGGAGGTGGGCGGCACGTTCAGACAGGTGCTCTATCAGTTGCATCACCTGCTCTGGTGCGCGGTATTCGTCAACAAAACGCATTTATTTTTCCTCGCCGTACAGCAACGCGCCGACATCCGGCTCAACGTCAAACATGTTTTGCAGCGCGTCGAGCGTATCGCGCGCTTCAGCTTCATTAATGATGCTCATGGCAAAACCGACGTGGACCAGTACCCACTGGCCGAGGCGCGGTTGGCCATGTTCATCACAGCTACCGACCAGCGTCAGGTCGACGTCGCGCTGAATACCGCAAACGTCGACTTTGGCCTGGTTGCCATCAATGGTGCGGATTTGACCCGGAACACCTATGCACATCGCTGCGTCTCCAGCCAGGAGAGCCATTGATCCATCCCTTCACCACTGGTGGCGGAAATCAGGATAATCTCAATTCCCGGGTTCACTTCCCGGGCGCTGGCGATGCATTTTTCAACGTCAAAATTGAGGTACGGTAGCAGATCCACTTTGTTGAGCAGCATCAGCGATGCGGCGGCAAACATATGTGGATATTTCAGCGGTTTGTCTTCACCTTCGGTGACGGAAAGCACGGCCACTTTATGGCGCTCGCCGAGGTCGAAGCTGGCCGGGCAGACCAGGTTGCCGACGTTTTCAATGAACAGAATGCCGTTATCGTCAAGTGGCAAACGCGGCGCGGCGTCAGCGATCATTTGTGCGTCAAGGTGGCAACCTTTACCGGTGTTGACCTGAATGGCGGGCGTGCCTGTGGCGCGAATACGGGCAGCATCGTTCACCGTCTGCTGGTCACCTTCAATAACGGCGCACGGCACGCTATCTTTCAGCTTCATCAGCGTTTCGGTCAGCAGCGTGGTTTTACCGGAGCCCGGGCTTGAAACAAGGTTCAGCACCAGATGCTGACGGGCCGCAAAGCGGGCACGGTTGCGTTCGGCCAGGCGGTTGTTTTTGTCCAGTACGTCAATTTCCACTTCCAGCATACGGCGTTGGCTCATACCTGGTGCGTGGGTTCCTGCCTCACCGTGACCGTAGTGCAAATCGCCTTCTTCGGTCTGGCTCGGTGTGAAATTTGAGGTCTTCACACCGGTAATATTCAGCGCTGGACGAGCCGCTGGGGCAAATGGCGCGCTGCGAAACGCCGAGTGGGGATTATGCTCATCACCCTCTATATATAGGTTGCCTTCAGCGCAACCACATGTCGTACACATCGCTCACTCCTGATCTTTTTACTTGCGATACATCTGTTGCCGGATGACTGCGTTGCCTTATCCGGCCTACAAACGAGCTCTTTCTGTAGGCTGGATAAGACGCTTAAGCGTCGCCATCCGGCGCTGGAGTCTGATCTATTTCAATACGTCGAATCTGTAGGCCGTCATCGGCCACAATTCTCAGCATATCGCTGTTGCATTGCGGACATCGGCGCACGCGTTGCGTCAGTAACGTGACGTATTGTTGACAAGATTCGCACCAACATTCGGCTTCTTGTTCTTCGAGGTGGAGTTTACAACCTTCTGCAAGGGTCCCGCGGCATACCAGATCAAAACAAAAGGAGAGAGCGCTGGTTTCTACGCAAGAAAATGCGCCAATTTTGAGCCAGACCCCAGTTACTCGCTGAGCACCGTGTTGCGTGGCCTGTTGTTCAATCAATTCCAGTGCCCGTTGGCAGAGGGTTATTTCGTGCATACCGCCTCCTGTGAAGTTGCCGTATCAAAAGCAATAAGCATGCCAGGTTGATTTTTTTCATTCGTGACAATGACGACAATGACGAAATGACATGTCGTCACCCGCCTTTAATTTTTTATCTATATGAAAATTAAGTAATTTAATTTTGGCATGAAATGTGCTTAAGGCTGTTCATCTCTGCTAAACGGGTAACCTGACATGACTATTTGGGAAATAAGCGAAAAAGCCGATTACATCGCTGAACGGCATCGTCGCCTACAGGACCAGTGGCGTATTTACTGTAACTCGCTGGTTCAGGGGATCACCCTGTCGAAAGCGCGTTTGCATCATGCAATGAGCTGTGCGCCGGACAAAGATCTCTGCTTTGTCCTTTTTGAACACTTCACTATCTACGTCACGCTGGCGGATGGCTTCAATAGCCACACCATCGAGTACTACGTCGAAACAAAAGATGGTGATGATAAGCAACTGATTGCACAGGCACAGTTGACCATCGACGGTCAAGTCGATGAGCGTTTCAGTAACCGCGATCGCGAACAGGTGCTGGAGCACTATCTCGAGAAAATCGCCACCGTCTACGACAGCCTGTACACCGCGGTTGAGAACAATATGCCGGTGAATTTAAGCCAACTGGTTGAGGGACATAGCCCGGCTTAAGCCTCAGGTGCTGTCCACTTTGTCATGATGCGGTTTACATACTGCGTCACGATGTTTTAGGGAATGGGCATGTCGAAAAATGTCGAAATGACATTTTGCAGACATGTTTTCGTCAAAAATGACTATCACCTGAGGAATGCCTGGTGAATCGTTTTGTAATTGCTGACTCCACTCTTTGTATTGGCTGCCACACATGTGAAGCTGCCTGCTCAGAGACACATCGCCAGCATGGCCTGCAGTCAATGCCGCGCCTGAAAGTGATGTTAAATGAAAAAGAATCCGCGCCGCAGCTTTGCCACCAGTGTGAAGATGCGCCTTGCGCCACCGTGTGTCCGGTTAATGCCATTAACCGCGTTGATGGCGCCGTACAGCTGAATGAAAGCCTGTGCGTAAGCTGCAAACTGTGCGGGATCGCTTGTCCGTTTGGCGCGATAGAGTTTTCTGGTAGCCGTCCGCTGCATATCCCGGCAAACGCCAATACGCCAAAAGCGCCTCCGGCTCCGCCAGCGCCTGCTCGCGTGAGTTCGCTGTTGGACTGGGTTCCTGGCGTTCGTGCCATCGCGGTGAAATGCGATCTGTGCAGTTTTGACGAGCTTGGTCCGGCCTGCGTGCGCATGTGTCCGACCAAAGCCCTGCACCTGGTGAGCAACATGGATATCGCCCGCGCCAGCAAACGTAAGCGTGAGCTGACTTTCAATACCGATTTCGGCGATCTCACCTTGTTTCAGCAGGCTCAGAGTGGGGATGCAAAATGAGCGCAATTTCACTGATTAACAGCGGCGTGGCCTGGTTTACAGCGGCTGCGGTTCTGGCATTTCTGTTTTCATTTCATAAATCGCTGAGCGGCTGGATTGCTGGAGTTGGCGGTGCGGTCGGCAGCTTGTGTACGGCAGCCGCGGGTTTTACCATTCTGACTAATGCGCTGGCGGTGAGCGGCGTGATGCCGTTTATTGGGCACAGTCTGCAAATTACTCCACTGAATGCTATCTGGCTGATTACGCTGGGACTGTGCGGCCTGTTTGTCAGCCTGTACAACATTGACTGGCATCGTCATCCGCAGGTGAAAGCTAACGGCCTGCTGGTGAATCTGCTGATGGCCGCGGCGGTATGTGCGGTGGTTGCCAGCAACCTCGGTACGCTGGTGGTGATGGCGGAAATCATGGCGCTGTGTGCCGTGTTCCTCACCGGATGCAGTAAAGAAGGCAAACTGTGGTTTGCGCTGGGGCGTATTGGTGCGCTGCTGCTGGCGGTTGCCTGCTACCTTGTGTGGCAACGTTACGGCACTCTGGAGCTGCGTCTGCTAGACCTGCGCACCCAGGAGCTGCCGCTCGGGTCTGATATCTGGCTGCTGGGCGTGGCAGGTTTTGGCCTGCTGGCCGGGATTATTCCTCTGCATGGTTGGGTGCCACAGGCACACGCCAATGCCAGCGCACCGGCTGCGGCACTGTTCTCTACCGTGGTCATGAAGGTCGGTCTACTGGGTATTCTCTCCCTGTCGCTGCTGGGCGGTAATGCGCCGCTGTGGTGGGGAATTACGCTGCTGGTGTTGGGCATGATCACCGCATTTGTTGGCGGTCTGTATGCGCTGATGGAACACAATATCCAGCGCCTGCTGGCGTACCACACGCTGGAAAACATCGGCATTATTCTGCTGGGGCTAGGCGCTGGCGTGACCGGGATTTCCCTGAATCAACCGGCGCTGATTGCGCTGGGTTTGACCGGCGGTCTTTACCACCTGGTAAACCACAGCCTGTTCAAAAGCGTTCTGTTCCTGGGCGCAGGCAGCATCTGGTTCCGTACCGGTCATCGTGATATCGAAAAACTGGGCGGTATCGGCAAACGCATGCCGGTTATCTCTCTGGCGATGCTGGTTGGCCTGATGGCGATGGCCGCGCTGCCGCCGCTGAACGGTTTTGCCGGTGAGTGGGTTATCTATCAATCCTTCTTCAAGCTGGGTAACAGCGGGGCGTTTGTCGGTCGTCTGTTAGGGCCGTTGCTGGCGGTTGGGCTGGCAATTACCGGCGCGCTGGCGGTGATGTGTATGGCGAAAGTCTATGGCGTAACGTTCCTTGGCGCACCGCGCACGAAGGAAGCTGAGAATGCCTGCTGCGCACCAATCCTGATGGGCGTGAGCGTCGTTGCGCTGGCTATCTGCTGTGTGATTGGCGGCGTGGCTGCGCCGTGGCTGCTGCCGATGATCTCCTCTGCCGTTCCGCTGCCGCTGGAAACTGCGAACACCACCGTTTCTCAGCCAATGATCACGCTGCTGCTGATCGCATGTCCGCTGCTGCCGTTCATCATCATGGCAATTTTCAAAGGCAACCGTCTGCCGTCGCGTTCACGCGGTGCGGCATGGGTGTGTGGTTACGATCACGAGCAGTCAATGGTCATTACCGCGCACGGTTTTGCCATGCCGGTGAAAGAAGCCTTTGCCCCGGTACTCAAACTGCGTAAGTGGTTGAATCCGGTATCACTGGTTCCGGGCTGGCAGAATGCGGCTGCGCCGGTGCTGTTCCGTCGCCTGGCGCTGATTGAGCTGGCGGTGCTGGTGGTGATTGTGGTTTCACGAGGAGCCTGAAAATGAGTGTTTTATATCCGTTAATTCAGGCGCTGGTGCTGTTTGCCGTTGCGCCGCTGCTGTCCGGTGTTACCCGCGTGGCGCGCGCGCGTTTGCACAATCGCCGTGGTCCTGGCGTTTTGCAGGAATACCGCGACATTATCAAACTGCTGGGCCGTCAGAGCATTGCGCCTGCGGATTCCAGCTGGGTCTTCCGCCTGACGCCGTTTGTGATGGTGGGCGTGATGCTGACTATCGCCACTGCGCTACCGGTAGTGACCGTTGGCTCACCGCTGCCGCAACTGGGCGATCTGATCACCTTAATTTACCTGTTCGCCATTGCCCGTTTTTTCTTCTCTATCGCGGGACTGGATACCGGTAGCCCGTTTACCGCCATTGGTGCCAGCCGTGAAGCGATGCTCGGCGTGCTGGTTGAACCTATCCTGTTGCTGGGGCTATGGGTAGCGGCACAGGTTGCGGGGTCAACCCATATCAGCAATATCGCCGATACCATTTACCACTGGCCTGCTGCGCGCAGCATCCCGCTGATTCTGGCACTGTGCGCCTGTGCTTTCGCCACCTTTATCGAAATGGGCAAACTGCCATTCGATCTGGCAGAAGCAGAGCAAGAACTGCAGGAAGGTCCATTGACTGAATACAGCGGCAGCGGTTTTGCCGTGCTGAAATGGGGCATTAGCCTCAAGCAACTGGTCGTTCTGCAAATGTTCGTTGGTGTGTTCCTGCCGTGGGGACAGATGGAAACCTTCACCGCGGGTGGGCTGCTGTTGGCGCTGGTGATTGCCGTCGTCAAGCTGGTCCTCGGCGTGCTGGTCATCGCCCTGTTCGAAAACAGCATGGCGCGTCTGCGTTTTTGCGCCACTTCACGCGTGACCTGGGCCGGTTTTGGGTTTGCGTTTTTAGCGTTCGTCTCCTTGCTGGTGGCGTGATTTAAGAGAGTTTGAGCATGTCTGAAGAAAAATTAGGTCAACAATATCTCGCTGCGCTGCATCAGGCCTTTCCGGGCGTGGTGCTGGATGAAGCCTGGCAGACCAAAGATCAGCTGACGATCACCGTCAAGGTGAACTATCTGCCGGAAGTGGTGGAGTTCCTGTACTACAAACAGGGCGGCTGGTTGTCCGTGTTGTTTGGTAACGACGAACGCCAGCTGTGCGGCCATTACGCTGTTTATTATGTGATGTCGATGGAGCAGGGCACCAAATGCTGGATAACCGTCCGCGTTGAAGTCGATGCCAACAAGCTGGAGTTCCCGTCCGTCACGCCGCGCGTTCCGGCTGCGGTCTGGGGCGAGCGCGAAGTGCGCGATATGTACGGTTTGATCCCGGTTGGTTTGCCGGATGAGCGCCGTCTGGTACTGCCCGATGACTGGCCGGACGAACTCTATCCGCTGCGTAAAGACAGCATGGATTATCGTCAGCGCCCGGCGCCGACTACCGATGCTGAAACCTACGAGTTCATCAACGAACTGGGCGACAAGAAAAATAACGTGGTGCCGATTGGCCCGTTGCACGTCACCTCCGATGAACCCGGTCACTTCCGCCTGTTCGTGGACGGCGAGAACATTATCGATGCCGACTACCGTCTGTTCTATGTCCACCGCGGCATGGAGAAACTGGCGGAAACCCGTATGGGTTACAACGAAGTGACGTTCCTGTCAGATCGCGTGTGTGGCATCTGCGGCTTTGCGCATAGCACCGCCTATACCACCTCCGTTGAGAATGCGATGGGTATCGTGGTGCCGGAACGTGCGCAGATGATCCGTGCCATTCTACTGGAAGTTGAGCGTCTGCACTCGCACCTGCTGAACCTCGGCCTGGCCTGTCACTTCACCGGTTTTGACTCCGGCTTTATGCAGTTCTTCCGCGTGCGTGAAACGTCGATGAAGATGGCGGAGATCCTCACCGGGGCACGTAAAACTTACGGTCTGAACCTGATCGGCGGTATCCGTCGTGATCTGCTGAAAGAAGATATGATCCAGACCCGTCAACTGGCGCAGCAGATGCGTCGTGACGTGCAGGAACTGGTCGATATGCTGCTCAGTACGCCGAATATGGAACAGCGTACCGTTGGTATTGGTCGTCTGGATCCGGAAATTGCCCGTGACTTCAGTAACGTCGGCCCGATGGTTCGCGCCAGCGGCCACGCGCGTGACACCCGCGCCGATCACCCGTTTGTCGGCTATGGTCTGCTGCCGATGGAAGTTCATAGCGAGCAAGGCTGCGACGTTATTTCTCGTCTGAAAGTTCGTATTAATGAAGTCTACACCGCACTGAATATGATCGACTTTGGTCTGGATAACCTGCCGGGCGGCCCGCTGATGGTGGAAGGCTTTACCTACATTCCTCACCGTTTCGCACTGGGCTTTGCTGAAGCGCCGCGCGGAGATGACATTCACTGGAGCATGACCGGCGACAACCAGAAACTGTATCGCTGGCGCTGCCGTGCGGCGACCTACGCCAACTGGCCGACGCTGCGCTACATGCTGCGTGGTAATACCGTTTCCGATGCGCCGCTGATTATCGGTAGCCTCGATCCTTGCTACTCCTGTACTGACCGTATGACCGTGGTCGATGTACGTAAGAAGAAGAGCAAAGTCGTGCCGTACAAAGAACTTGAGCGCTACAGCATCGAGCGTAAAAACTCGCCGCTGAAATAAGGAATCGCCATGTTTACCTTTATCAAAAAAGTCATCAAAACCGGGGCACCGACGTCGTCGTATCCGCTGGAGCCGATCGCGGTCGATAAAAACTTCCGTGGCAAACCGGAACATAATCCGCAGCAGTGCATTGGCTGTGCGGCCTGTGTGAATGCGTGCCCGTCGAACGCGTTGACGGTCGAAACCGATCTGGCCACCAATGAGCTGGCGTGGCAGTTCAACCTCGGTCGCTGCATCTTCTGCGCCCGTTGCGAAGAAGTTTGCCCGACGGCGGCGATCAAGCTGTCGCAGGAGTATGAGCTGGCGGTGTGGAAGAAAGAGGATTTCCTGCAGCAGTCCCGCTTTGCGCTGTGTAATTGCCGCGTATGTAACCGTCCGTTTGCGGTACAAAAAGAGATTGATTACGCCATTGCGCTACTTAAGCACAACGGTGATAGCCGCGCGGAAAACCACTGTGAAAGCTTTGAGACCTGCCCGGACTGTAAGCGCCAGAAATGCCTGGTGCCGTCTGACCGTATTGAACTGACTCGCCATATGAAAGAGGCCAGCTGATGAGCAATTTATTAGGCCCACGTGACGCCAACGGTATTCCGGTACCGATGACGGTGGATGAATCCATTGCCAGCATGAAAGCGTCGCTGCTAAAAAGCATCAAGCGTTCAGCGTACGTTTACCGTGTGGACTGCGGCGGCTGCAACGGTTGCGAAATCGAAATCTTCGCCACGCTTTCTCCGCTGTTTGACGCCGAACGTTTTGGCATCAAAGTGGTACCGTCCCCGCGCCATGCGGATATCCTGCTGTTTACCGGCGCGGTAACCCGTGCCATGCGCTCTCCGGCGCTACGCGCCTGGCAGTCTGCGCCAGACCCGAAAATTTGTATCTCTTACGGTGCTTGCGGTAACAGCGGCGGTATTTTCCACGACTTATACTGCGTCTGGGGCGGCACGGACAAAATCGTACCGGTGGATGTGTATATCCCTGGCTGCCCGCCAACGCCTGCAGCCACGCTGTATGGTTTTGCCATGGCGCTGGGTCTGCTGGAACAAAAAATTCACGCGCGTGCGCCGGGTGAACTGGACGAACAGCCCGCCGAAATTCTGCATCCGGATATGGTTCAGCCGCTGCGAGTGAAGGTGGATCGCGAGGCTCGCCGTCTGGCGGGATACCGCTACGGTCGCCAGATTGCTGATGACTACATGACGCAGTTAGGGCAGGGCGAGCATCAGGTGGCGCGCTGGCTGGAGGCGGAAAACGATCCGCGTCTGACCGAGATCGTCACGCATCTTAACCATGTTGTCGAAGAGGCGCGTATCCGATGAGTGAAACGGTGGTGTTCAGTCAACTGAGCCGTAAGTTTATTGATGAGAACGATGCGACGCCCGCTGAGGCGCAGCAGGTTGTCTATTACAGCCTGGCGATTGGTCACCACCTTGGGATCATCGATTGCCTGGAAGCGGCGTTAACTTGTCCATGGGACGAATATCTGGCATGGATTGCTACCCTTGCTGAGGGAAGCGAAGCTCGCCGGAAAATGGAAGGTGTGCCGAAATACGGCGAGATCGTTATCGATTTCAACCATGTGCAAATGCTGGCACGCGCGTTCGATGATGCGCGTGCCGTACAGACCCCGCAGCAGCAGGAGTGGAGCAAGCTGATGCTTAGCATGCTGCACGACATACACCAGGAAAGCGCCATCTATCTGATGGTGAGGAGACACCGTGACTGACGTTTTATTATGTGTGGGTAACAGCATGATGGGCGATGACGGCGCGGGCCCGCTGCTGGCTGAAATGTGTGCTGCAAATCCTCAAGGCAACTGGGTTGTCATCGACGGTGGTAGTGCGCCAGAAAACGATATTGTCGCCATCCGTGAACTGCGTCCGCAACGTTTGTTGATTGTTGATGCTACCGATATGGGGCTGAACCCTGGTGAAATCCGCATTATCGATCCCGATGACATTGCCGAGATGTTCATGATGACCACTCATAACATGCCGCTGAATTACCTGGTCGATCAGTTGAAAGACGACGTTGGCGAGGTGATTTTCCTCGGCATTCAACCGGACATCGTCGGTTTTTACTACCCGATGACACAGCCGATCAAAGATGCTGTTGATACCGTCTATCAGCGATTAGCCGGTTGGGAAGGACACGGTGGATTCTCCGAGCTGGAAGCGCCAGAAGAGTAAACCGTATCAGTGCCGGATGTGAACGACATCCGGCCTGTTTTCCCAGTGTATCCTCGTCATTCAATTGCCTGCTCAATAATTAATTTCCCCTGCATCACTGATACATTCACTGCCGTACCGGTCGGAAATCCAGCTTGTTCCAGCCAGTCGCCGTTCAGCGTGAGCGAGGCGTGCCGACTGATTCGTCGCGTGTAACCCGTTTTTGGATCTTCATGGCGTTTTCTGACATAGCTGACTTTCAAGCGACGTACCGGTTTGGTGATTACCTCTGCTGATTTACCCTTTTTATCAAACATGCACGCTTCCTTGTGGTGAACGGCCAGGATTAAAAACTACTGAATAAAATGCCAGTAAAAAAGGATGAGGGCAAACCTGAAACTGGAAGGACGATTCCACATCTGGAATGTAATAAATGAAATGAAAATATGTAATTCTGCCGGAAGACTGTAACCCCCTCCGGCAGATCTGTTATGCCAGATCGGCGCCGTTGCTGGCGATTACTTTTTTGTACCACCAGAATGATTTCTTGCGGGTGCGCGCCAGCGTGCCGTTGCCCGCGTCATCGCGGTCCACATACACAAAACCGTAGCGTTTGCTCATCTCACCGGTTGAGGCAGAAACCAGATCGATACAGCCCCAGGTGGTGTAACCCATCAGGGGCACGCCATCTTCAATCGCGTCTGCCATGGCGCGAATATGTTCGCGTAAATAGCTAATGCGATAGTCGTCATTGATCTCACCATTGGCATCGATTTCATCCTTCGCTCCCAGCCCGTTCTCCACCAGAAATAGCGGTTTCTGGTAGCGGTCATACATCATATTCATGGTGATGCGCAGACCAAGCGGATCGATGCCCCAGCCCCATTCGCTGGCCGCAATATACGGATTACGCAGCGACTTCACCACGTTGGCGGCGCTGGTATTGCCGGTGTTCATTTCCGCCGAGGCGCAGCGCGATGCGTAATAGCTGAACGAGACGAAATCAACGGTGTTTTTCAGGATGTCGTCATCTTCTGGGGCTTTTTCTATGACCACGCCTTTTTCGCGAAACACGCGGGCAGAATAAGCCGGGTAGGCCCCGCGCGCCTGCACATCAATAAAGAACAGGTTTTCGCGGTCTTTTTCCAGCGCGGTCCACACATCTTCCGGCTTACACGAATAAGGATAAAAATTACCGCCAGCCAGCATACAACCGACCTGGTTTTGCGGATTAATTTCATGGGCTATTTTAGTCGCCAGGGCGCTGGCTATCAGTTCGTGGTGAGCGGACTGATATTTCACCTGATCCTGATTTTCACCTTCTTCAAATACCAGCCCGGCGCCTGAAAAGGGGCTGTGCAGCATAATGTTGATTTCGTTGAACGTCAGCCAGTACTTCACCAGACCGTCAAAGGCCTCGAAGCAGGTACGGGCGTAGCGGGTAAAGAACTCAACCATTTTGCGGTTACGCCAGGAGCCGTACTCGGTGACCAGATGCATTGGCACATCGAAGTGACACAGCGTGACTAATGGCTCAATACCGTATTTTTTACACTCGGCAAACACGCTCTGGTAAAACGCTATGCCCTCTTCATTCGGCATCAGCTCATCGCCGTTAGGGTAGAGACGGCTCCAGGCAATGGAAGTACGAAATACCGTAAAACCCATTTCCGCCATCAGCGCGATATCTTCTTTATAGCGATGATAAAAGTCGATCGCCTGATGGCTAGGATAAAATTCGTTATCCCGCAGCGCAAAGCGCTTTTCCTGACCCAGCTTGACGGGCATCCGATGTGTGCCGTGGGGGATCATATCGACGGTAGTCAGTCCTTTGCCGCCTTCCCGGTATGCCCCTTCAGACTGGTTGGCGGCCAGTGCGCCGCCCCATAAAAATCCTTGTGGAAAAACAGACATAATTAACCTCAGTTCATACCAGTCAAATGCTGGCTCCATTGATATTGCCCGGTTGTGCGGCCTGGTTTTTTCTGGCCTGCGCGGCTGCATCTTCGACAGGGATATCTTCAAAGCCGAGAATCAGCGTTAATACAAAGGAAAGCACTACCGCCAGCGCCATCACGCCAAATACCCAAACGATAGTCATCGGATTGGCCGGATCGAAAAACTGGACGCTGGTGAACAGGCCAGGAGCTGCCATGGAGTGGCTTGCAAGTCCGGCCATTCCGGCAACGGCACCGCAGATAAAACCGCTGATAAGACTCGCAATCAGTGGTCGTTTCAGGCGGATCGCTACGCCATACAGCGCAGGTTCGGAAATCCCCGCCATGATGGCGGAGGCGGCTGCCGCTAACGCCGTCTGACGCAGTTCCGGGTTTTTGGTTTTCCATGCTATTGCCAGCGATGAACCACCTAACGACAAGTTGGCGCCGATTTCTGACGGCATCACCATGCCTTCTTTTCCGGTTTCGGCAATGGTCTGAATAATGGTTGGCGTAAAGACACGGTGCATACCGGTCATTACCAGCAGCGGCCACAGTGCGCCCATAATGGCCACCGACAGCCAGCCGAGATAGCCGTGAATGGTATAGACCAGCGCTGAAATTGCGCTACCGATCCAGATACCGATCGGGCCAATGATGACGATGGCGAGCGGCGCGGCGATCAGCACGATTAGCATTGGTTTAAGGAAGTTTTTGGTTACCGCCGGAGTGATGCGATCGACCCAACGTTCGATGTATGACAGGCACCAGGTCATCACCAGCGCCGGGATCACCGTGTAGGTGTATTTCACTGCCGTCACCGGGATTAGGGCAAACTCAACGTGCTCACCCTGCGCAGCCTTCGCCATCAGATCGATGAAGCTGGGATGCACCAGTACGCCCGCGATGGCGATTGCCAGCGACATGTTGGTTTTGAATTTGATAGCGGCCGACGCGGCGACCATCAGCGGCAGGAAGAAAAATGCGCCGTCACCGATAACGGTCAGAATGGTGAGCGTGGACGATCCTTTCTCCAGCACGCCGGTCATTTCGAGGATCATTGCCAGCAGTTTGAGCATTGATCCGCCGATAATTGCCGGGATCAACGGCGACATGGTGCCGATCAGCGCGTCGAGGATCCCCGCGCCAATCCGCTTCAGCGTCAGTCGGGGTTTGGTTTGCGGCTCAGCAGGCTGCATATTGGCAGGCAACAGGCTGACCACTTCGCGATACGCCTGCGAAACGGTGTTGCCGATGATCACCTGGCACTGGTTATCGCTACGCACCACGCCAAGTACGCCAGAAAGCGTCTTCAGCGTCGCGCTGTCGACCTGCGAGTCATCTTTGATAACGAAACGCAAACGGGTCATACAGTGGGTCACTGCTGTGATGTTGTCGACGCCTCCCAGAGCCGTCACAACGGAGCGCGCCAGCGCTGCATAATTCTTGGACATCGGATTTAATCCTGTTTTATCAGTAGGGTACGTTATGTTTTATCCGTTTACGTTGGGTCGCTTTTCTGGGTTATGAAACGCAGATAGGAAACCGGTTCCACAAAATCATGTTTAAAATATGAGTAATGAGCAAGATTTAATTTTGATCATTTTTTGTAATTGTGACTCCGATCACCAGATGTCAGCGTCTGCGATTTAGCAGCAAGGACAGCGGCGAAACGGTGCAGTACACTGCGTCACATTGAGAGAATAGGGATGAGTAATATGACCACGATGCTGGAGGTGGCGAAGCGTGCCGGGGTGTCGAAAGCGACAGTTTCCCGGGTGCTTTCCGGGAACGGCTACGTCAGCCAGGAGACCAAAGACCGCGTGTTTCAGGCCATTGAAGATAGTGGTTACCGCCCAAACTTGCTGGCGCGCAGTCTGGCGGCGAAAACCACGCAGACGCTGGGCCTGGTGGTAACAAATACCCTTTATCACGGCGTCTATTTCAGCGAGCTGCTGTTTCATACCGCGCGGATGGCGGAAGATAAAGGACGCCAGTTGTTGCTGGCTGACGGTAAGCACAGCGCTGAGGAAGAGCGTCAGGCGATCCAGTACCTGCTCGACCTGCGCTGTGACGCGATTATGATTTATCCGCGTTTTCTCAGCGTGGATGAGATAGACGATATCATCGATGCCCACAGCCAGCCGATTATGGTGCTTAATCGACGCCTGCGGAAAAACAGTAGCCACAGCGTATGGTGTGATCAAAAGCAGACCAGCTTTAACGCCGTTACTCAGCTCATTGCCGCCGGGCATAAAGAGATTGGTTTTATTACCGGCTCGATGGATTCTCCAACCGGCGTGGAGCGACTTTCAGGTTATAAAGACGCGCTGGCACATCATGGTATCGCGCTAAATAATGATCTGATTGTTAAAGGGAAATGGACGCCAGCCTGCGGCGCAGCGGGTGTGGATACTTTGCTTTCGCGCAAGGTCAATTTTACCGCGCTGGTGGCTAGTAATGACGATATGGCGATCGGCGCGATGAAGCAGTTGCACGAGCATGGCGTGAGCGTTCCTGCACAGGTGTCGGTGATTGGCTTTGATGATATCGCCCTTGCGGCATACACTATTCCGGCGCTTTCCAGCGTTAAAATTCCGGTAACAGAAATGATTCAGGAAACGATTGGGCGCCTGATCTTTATGTTGGGTGACGGGGCGTTTACGCCGCCAAAGACTTTCACCGGTGAACTCATCCAGCGCGACTCAGTTGCGCCGCCCGCTTCGCGCTGACGGCTGTCATTTGTCATCGTCACTAGTGACGATGACACGCCCTTCTTGCGTCCATCAAAATAAAATTCCTTTAATAACAGTGAATTAAATTCTGGCACGATTTGTGAATGCTTCGGCAGATATTCTGTCATTGCTGGAGAAATTGATGAACCGTTTCATCATTGCAGACGCCAATAAATGCATTGGTTGCCGTACCTGTGAAGTGGCCTGCGTGGTATCCCATCAGGATAACCAGGACTGCGCATCGCTGACCCCTGAAACTTTTTTACCCCGCATTCACGTCATCAAAGGCGTTAATGTCTCTACGGCGACGCTGTGCCGCCAGTGTGAAGACGCGCCGTGCGCTAACGTCTGCCCGAACGGTGCGATCAGCCGTGATAAAGGTTTTGTTCACGTAATGCAGGAACGCTGCATTGGCTGTAAAACTTGCGTTGTGGCTTGTCCTTACGGCGCAATGGAAGTAGTCGTGCGTCCGGTTGTGCGTAACAGCGGCGCGGGTCTGAACGTCCGTGCAGAAAAAGCTGAAGCCAATAAGTGCGACCTGTGCCACCATCGCGAGGCCGGTCCTGCCTGTATGGAAGTGTGCCCGACTCACGCGCTGATTTATGTCGATCGCAATAAGCTTGAGCAACTTAGTGCGGAAAAACGCCGTCGCGCGGCGCTGGATTCCACCGCATCTTTGCTGTTCTGATATCTGAAAATCCGCGTAAAATACGGTAGTACTTATGCCGGATGGCGGCTTCGCCTTATCCGGCCTACTGATCGCATCCCCGTAGGCCTGATAAGCATCGCGCCATCAGGCTAACCGGGATTGATGACTGCGGGAATAATCTAATGACAATAAACAACCACTCCGGCGTACAGTTGCGTATTCGCGGCAAAGTACAGGGCGTCGGATTTCGCCCCTACGTCTGGCAACTGGCGCAGCGGTTACAACTGCATGGCGATGTGTGTAACGACGGTGACGGTGTGGTTGTGCGCTTACAGGAAGATCCGGCGGTATTTATTGCGCAGTTACATCAACACTGCCCACCGCTGGCGCGCATTGACAGCGTTGAGAGCGAAGCATTCGCCTGGACGCAGCAACCTGCCGATTTCTCGATTCGTCAAAGTGCTGGCGGTACGATGAATACGCAAATCGTTCCGGATGCCGCGACCTGTCCCGAATGCCTTGTTGAAATGAACACCCCCGGCGAACGTCGCTACCGATACCCCTTTATCAACTGCACCCACTGTGGTCCACGCTTTACGATTATCCGCGCCATGCCCTATGACCGCCCGTTCACCGTGATGGCGTCGTTCCCACTCTGTGCGCAATGCGACAAAGAGTATCGTGACCCGTATGATCGTCGCTTCCATGCCCAGCCCGTTGCCTGTCCGGTGTGCGGCCCTCATCTTGAGTGGTTCAGCACGGATGAGCGGGCGGAGAAAGAAGAGGCGCTGCAGGCGGCGGTATCGCGACTGAAAGCAGGCGGTATTGTGGCGGTTAAAGGCATTGGTGGGTTTCATCTGGTGTGCGATGCGCGCAATGATGACGCCGTCGCGCTGCTCAGGCTGCGTAAACACCGTCCGGCGAAACCGCTGGCGGTAATGCTGCCAGGTGGTGACGGACTGCCTGAACCCGCGCGTCGTTTACTCACAACCCCCGCCGCACCGATCGTGCTGGTGCAGAAACGCTATGTCGCTGCATTGAGCGAGGGCATTGCGCCAGGGTTAACGGAGGTTGGAGTTATGCTGCCCGCGAATCCGTTGCAGCATTTGCTCTTACAAGAGATGAATTGTCCACTGGTGATGACCTCCGGCAACCTCAGCGGCAGGCCTCCGGCCATTACCAACGCCCAGGCGCTGGAAGATTTAAGTGCGATTGCTGATGGTTTCCTGCTGCATAACCGCGAAATTGTGCAGCGGATGGATGACTCCGTGGTGCGTGACAGTGGGGAAATGCTGCGTCGTTCCCGGGGTTACGTGCCGGATGCGGTCGCGCTGCCGCCAGGATTTCGCGACGTGCCGCCGATGCTGTGCTTAGGCGCGGATCTGAAAAATACCTTCTGCCTGGTGCGTGGCGAACAGGCGGTTATCAGCCAGCATTTAGGCGATCTCAGCGATGACGGCATTCAACAGCAGTGGCGTGATGCGCTACGCCTGATCCAGAATATTTATGATTTTACGCCACTGCGTATCGTGCATGATGCCCACCCTGGCTATGTTTCCAGCCAGTGGGCCAGCGAAATGAATCTGCCAACCGAAACGGTACTGCATCACCATGCGCATGCCGCTGCATGTCTTGCCGAGCACGGCTGGCCGCTCGATGGCGGCGATGTGATTGCTCTGACGCTGGACGGTATCGGCATGGGGGAAAATGGCGAGCTGTGGGGCGGCGAATGTCTGCGGGTCAACTATCGTGAATGCGAACACCTTGGCGGCTTACCGGCGGTAGCGCTGGCGGGCGGCGATTTAGCGGCAAAACAGCCATGGCGCAATCTGCTAGCGCAGTGCCTGCGTTTTGTTCCTGACTGGCAGCGTTACCCAGAAACATCGGGGCTACAGCATCAAAACTGGAACGTACTGGCGCGCGCCATCGAGCGGGGAATCAATGCCCCGCTGGCATCGTCGTGCGGACGACTGTTTGATGCGGTTGCCGCCGCGTTGCATCGTGCGCCGGAATCGTTGAGTTATGAAGGTGAGGCGGCCTGTGCGCTGGAGGCGCTGGCATCTCAGTGTGCAGGCGTTGATCACCCTGTTACGGTGCCGCTTAATGGCAATCAACTGGACTTAGCGATTTTTTGGCAGCAATGGCTGACCTGGCAGACCGACCCTGCAGAAAGAGCGTGGGCGTTTCACGACGCGCTGGCGTGTGGTTTTGCCACGCTGATGCGTGAGCAGGCCGAAGCGCGCGGAATTAAAACGTTAGTATTCAGCGGTGGCGTGATGCATAACCGCTTATTGTCGGCCCGTCTGGCGTTTTATCTGCGTGATTTTACCTTACTGTTCCCGCAGCGTTTACCGGCGGGCGACGGCGGGTTGTCATTGGGACAGGGCGTGATTGCCGCGGCGCGGGTGTTGACGCAAAAATAAAAAAAGCCCCGGGACTGGCGGGGCAAGAAAAACATGTCGGGGCATACCGACAAGTGGCAACGCACATCCATGTGCGTGAGGTTAATAAATCAGTAGCAGCGTTGCCGGGCAAAGTCATAGGCCGGATAAGACGCGAAGCGGCGCCATCCGGCATCACAGACTTATACGGGCAACGTTTTCAGCAGCGCAAAGGCCTCTTTCATGCGGTCTTCACTGACGACAAATGCACACAGCTGGCCTTCGTCGTTCATCCCTCTGGCGACCATCCCCTGTGCTTCGGTGGCGATGTGCCAGTTCAGATCGCGGCGCTGGGTTTCCCCGGCCAAATGTAAAGGCAGTTCTGGCGTTTTGACTTTTACCAGCATGGCTGGCAGTTTAAATGGCGCATTGCCGCCGAGCAGGTTTTTCGCCAGATACATGGCGCTCAGCTGAATCGGCTGCAGGAACGGGAGCACCTGACCGTTAATCTCCGCACAGTCGCCGAGAGCATAAATGTCCGGATGGCTGGTTTGCAGGTAGCTGTCGACGCAGACGCCACGATTGATGTTCAATCCGGCGCGACGCGCCAGTGCGGTTTCCGGTCGCAGTCCGGTGGCGGCAATCACCGCATCGACTTCTACGTTGCGGCTACGATCGAGCGTGGCGCGAATACCGGTGCTGGTTTTCTCCAGGCTCTGAAGCTGTGATTTCAGCAGCAGGTGTACGCCCATATCGGTCAGACGATGCTGTAAGCGACTGCTGACTTCCGGCGGCATCAGCGAAGCCAGAATGCTGGCGGCGTTGTCGATAAGCGTTACCGCTTTACCGGCACGACAAAAATCCATCGCCAGTTCACTACCAATCAAGCCGCCGCCGACAATCAGCACCCGCTGGGCGTCACGCAATTGCGTTTCACAAGCGCGATACTCTTGTTGGCTGTTCAACGTGAGCATTAACTCACGTCCGGTAACCGGCGGTACAAAGGCTGAAGCGCCCGTCGCCAGCACCAGCTTGTCGTACTGCCACTGCTTGTCCTGACTTTTCACTACGTGGGCATCGGCATCGATGTCGGTTACCCAGGTATGTGGGAACAGGCGCAAATTAAACTGTTCGGCAAACTCCCCCGCCGACTGGCGGGTGAGGTCGTCTGCACGCTGTGACTGACTGATAACGTGGCTGAGATCGGGCTTGTTGTACTCATCCATGCTGTCCGCGGCAATCAAGGTCAGCGGAACATTCGCATCCTGCTTACGGATATTTTTGACTAACTGGCGGGCGGCGAAGCCCGAACCAATGATGACAATGCCGTGACTCATTTTGCCTCCGTTGCCAGTACGTCGAAGACGTCTTTACCTAGTGAGCATTCCGGGCACAGGAAGTTGTCCGGAACTTCGCTCCATGGCGTACCCGGTGCAACGTCCTGCAACGGTTCGCCTTTCGCCGGATCGTAAATCCACTGGCACACGCTGCACTGCATGCTTGGACCAAGATCGGCGGCACACGCACAGGCTTCTTCCGGGGCGACGGCTTTCACGGTTGTTTCCGGCAATGGAGCCAGCGCCCACTGACGCGCGATTTCACGGCCGTGCCGGCGGCACAGTTCCAGTGCATCCAGGTCCGGACGCCATTTCGCTTTCAGGCTCAGTGACATCTCGAAACCTGCATCCTGCAAACGCGTGGACAAACGGTCTACTGCACCGCCGCTCCAGCCGTGCGAGCCAAAGGCACTGGCGCGTTTGTTACGAAAACGCAGGCCAGTCATCTCTTCCACCAGACCGGCAATTTTCGGCATCATCACGTTGTTCATTGTGGAAGTCCCAACCAGCACGCCTTTAGAGCGGAAGACGTTGGTCAAAACTTCGTTTTTGTCGCTACGGGCGACGTTAAAGATTTTTACCGCCACGTTCGGGTCGACTTCGTTGATGCCCTGGGCAATCGCGTCCGCCATCATGCGGGTGTTGTTGGACATGGTGTCGTAGAAAATGGTGATGCGGTCTTCCTGATAATCCGCCGCCCATTTCAGGTACAGCTCAACGATTTGTGTCGGGTTGTCGCGCCATACCACGCCATGGGAAGTGGCAATCATATCGACCGGCAGGTTGAAGCCGAGGATCTCAGTAATTTTCGGTGTAACCAGACGGCTGAATGGCGTCAGGATGTTGGCGTAGTAACGCTGGCACTGTTCGAACAGTTCAGTCTGGTCAACTTCGTCGTTAAACAGACGTTCGTCGCAGTAGTGCTGACCGAAGGCGTCGTTACTGAACAGCACAGCATCGCCGGTCATGTAGGTCATCATACTGTCCGGCCAGTGCAGCATCGGCGTTTCAACGAAGATCAGTTGCTTGCCGTTACCAATGTCCAGCGAATCACCGGTTTTCACTACGTTAAAGTTCCATTCCGGGTGATGGTGGTGCCCGTTGATAGAGTCAATGGCGTTGGCGGTGCAGTAAATCGGCGTGTCCGGGATGCAGGACATCAGCTCGGTCAGCGCCCCGGCATGGTCTTCTTCAGCGTGGTTAATGATGATGTAGTCGATATCCGCGAGGTCAATTTCACTGCGCAGGTTCTGCACGAATTCACGACTAAACTTGTGGTCTACTGTATCGATCAGGACATTTTTTTCTTCACGGATGAGATAGCTGTTGTAGCTGCTGCCGCGCAGCGTTTTGTATTCAGTTCCGTGGAAATCACGCACTTCCCAGTCACGTTGGCCAACCCAATGAATGTTATTTTTAACCAGAATAGACATAACAACCTCAATTAATTCAGCGTTTTTCAAAAAAGATGTTTTGCTAATTGCAGGTTGCGTGCCAACTTTTTATTTGTTTGATTTTAAAGGATTAGTTGTTTTACCACCTATAAGGTGGTAGTCAAAATGACTATATGTTTTATTGTCAATATGACAATATTAATTGTCAAAATGACAATGAGGTAGACATGAGCTTTTCCGTAGACGTGCTGGCGGGCATCGCCATTGAATTACAAAGCGGTATTGGGCATCAGGACCGTTTTCAACGACTGATAACCACCTTGCGTCAGGTGCTGGAGTGCGACGCGTCGGCACTGCTGCGCTACGAGTCGCGACAGTTTATTCCGCTGGCGATCGATGGGCTGGCGCAGGATGTTCTCGGCAGACGCTTTACTCTGGAAGGGCATCCGCGTCTGGAGGCGATTGCCCGCGCCGGGGACGTGGTTCGTTTCCCTGCCGACAGCGATTTGCCAGACCCGTATGATGGTCTGATTCCGGGGCAGGAGAGTCTGAAGGTGCATGCCTGTATTGGACTGCCATTGTTCGCCGGTCAAAATTTGATTGGTGCGTTAACCCTGGATGGCATGGAGCCCGATCAGTTCGATGTTTTCAGCGATGAGGAGCTTAGGCTGATTGCCGCGCTGGCGGCTGGCGCATTGAGCAATGCGTTGCTGATTGAACAGCTGGAAAGCCAGAATATGCTGCCAGGTTCGTCAACCAACTTTGAGCAGGTGACGGAAACCCAGATGATTGGCCTGTCGCCCAATATGATGCAGTTGAAAAAAGAGATTGAGATTGTGGCGGGGTCCGATCTCAACGTGCTGATTAGCGGCGAAACAGGGACCGGGAAGGAACTGGTGGCTAAAGCTATCCATGAAGGTTCGCCGCGCGCGGTGAATCCACTGGTGTATCTGAACTGCGCGGCGTTGCCGGAAAGCGTTGCCGAAAGCGAACTGTTTGGTCACGTAAAAGGCGCGTTTACCGGGGCTATCAGCAATCGTAGCGGTAAGTTTGAAATGGCCGACAATGGGACGCTATTTCTCGACGAGATAGGCGAACTCTCGCTGGCGCTACAGGCTAAGCTGCTGCGCGTATTGCAGTACGGTGATATTCAGCGCGTAGGTGACGATCGCAGCTTGCGCGTGGATGTGCGAGTGCTGGCGGCGACAAACCGTGATTTACGCGAAGAGGTGTTGGCCGGGAATTTCCGTGCGGATTTGTTCCACCGGCTGAGCGTCTTTCCCCTTTCGGTACCGCCTCTGCGTGAGCGCGGTGAAGATGTGGTTTTGCTGGCGGGTTATTTTTGCGAACAGTGTCGGCTGCGGCTGGGACTTTCCCGCGTGGTGTTAAGTCCTGGCGCGCGTAGTCATCTGTTGAGCTACGCCTGGCCCGGGAATGTGCGCGAGCTGGAACATGCCATTCACCGCGCGGTGGTTCTGGCAAGGGCGACCAGGGCAGGGGATGAAGTGGTGCTGGAGGCGCAGCATTTTGCCCTGCAGGATGAAGCGCCAGTAACACCGGCGGCGGAAGTTGTTGCGGAGATCCCACAGCATCACAACCTGCGTGAAGCAACAGAGTCGTTCCAGCGGGAGATGATCCGCCGGGCGCTGGCACAAAATAACCATAGTTGGGCGGCAAGTGCGCGGGCGCTGGAAACAGACGTCGCCAACCTGCACCGGCTGGCGAAGCGTCTGGGGTTGAAGGATTAGATAATACCGGCCTGATAGAAATCCTGCAGGTTGATAGCACCGGTGAGTTTACCGTTTTCATCGACCACCGGTGCGGCAGTGATTTTGCGCTTCATCAGGATCTCTTTGGCGTCAATCGCGCGGCTCTGCGCCTGCAGTGTAATGCCATTCTGGGTCATTGCTTCGCTAACCTGAGTGGTGAGCGCTCCGCCGCCAACCAGCCAGCGGCGCAGGTCGCCGTCGGTAAAGACCCCTTTCACCAGTGACTGGTCGTCGCAGACCGCGACCAGGCCAAGACCCGTGCGGCTGAGCTCCAGCATCGCGTCCATGACGCTGGTGGTAAGCGTCACCTGCGGGATGGCATCGTCACGGCGCATCAGATGATGCACTTTATTTAACAGACGAGCGCCCAGCGCACCTGCCGGATGCGAGCGGGCAAAATCTTCCTCGTTAAAGCCGCGCGCCTGCATTACGGCGATTGCCAGCGCATCGCCCATCATCAACGTATTTACGGTACTGGACGTCGGTGCCAGGCGCATCGGACAGGCTTCGCGCTCAACGGAAATATCCAGCACGGCTTTGGCGGCCAGGCCTAACGGTGAGGTCGGTTTTCCGGTCATTGCCAGCAGGGCGACGGATTTGTCTTCCAGGCGCGGAATGATGAGATCCAGCTCTTTCGCACCGCCGGAGTAGGAGATAAACAGCATGACATCACGGCTTTCGATCATCCCTAAGTCACCGTGCAGCGCTTCCGCCGGATGCACAAAAAAGGCAGGCGTGCCGGTACTGGCGAGGGTCGCCGCAATTTTTTTGCCAATATGACCTGATTTACCAATACCGGAGACAATGACTTTGCCTTCACAGTGGATGATAGTATTGGCGGCGCGGACAAAATCATCGCCCAGTCGCTCAGGCAAACGGCTGGCTTCCTGTAGTTCCAGCATTAACGTCTGACGGCCCGCATTCAGTAGTGCATCACTCATTGGTTTCTCCGGTTATGATCACTTCAATCCCTTTTGCTTCCAGCGCCTGACGAAATGCAGGGTCGATACCCGCATCTGTAATCAGCTTGTCGACGCTTTCCAGACTGCATACAACATTAGGGCTTTTGCGCCCAAATTTTGACGAGTCAGCCATCAGAATCACTTCGCGAGCGGCATTACACATCGCTTTACTGACGCTAAACACCTCATTAAAAGTGGTCACGCCGGCATTGAGGTCAATGCCGTCGGTGCCCATGAAGAGTTTATCAAAGCTGAACTGCTCAAAGGCGTTTTCTGCCAGCTGACCGTGAAATGACGCAGATTTTTTGCGAAAGGTCCCGCCCGGCATCAGGATGGTTTGCTCGTTGTCCAGCTCCGAAAGGGCGTTAACAATGTGCAGACTGTTGGTCATGACGGTGATGTTGCTAAAGCGTGTGAGCATCGGCACCATCTGCAGTACGGTGCTACCCGCATCCAGAATAATAGAGTCGCCATCGTGTATAAAACGGACGGCAGCTTCGGCAATCTGCTCTTTTTTATGCGTATTAATTAGCGTTTTGTGATCGATTGGCGGATCTGATTCGTCTTTATTTAATACCACGCCGCCATAGGTACGAATGACGGTTCCGGCGTTCTCCAGAATGACCAGGTCTTTGCGAATGGTCGTGCCAGTCGTGTCAAAGTAGTGGGCCAGTTCTTCAACCGAGCATTTTCCCTGCTTTTGCAGGTGCTCCAATATGGCAGCCTGACGCTGACGAGGTTTCATAGGCGTGATTACCCTGACTTAAATTTGCAAAATGATAATTTCGCAAGCTATTAGCATTCACAACGAAATTACCCATGTTTCAGTTTAAGCGCCAATGATAGTGCATTCTGTGCTAACGGATCATGGGGAAAGATCACATCAGGCTGTAAATCATCAAGATGTTTGCCGGTTATCGTGGCAATTTTGCCGGGTCTGGCGAATACCGTAAGACCTTTCATAAATAACGTGTCGGTCACCCGCTGCTGCTCATTCAGCGCGATGGCAACTACCACGCGCGGTTTAAAACGCCCACCGGAGCGACCAACACCAACCCGACCCTGTTGGCAAAGCCTATCAAACGCCCGGTTAAAGCGGGATATTTGCCAGCCACCAAGCGCCAGTTGCAGGCACCAGGCGATAGCGGCGACGGTAATCAGTGCGGAAACCATTATGTACTCCTTTGATTTTGCCGGATAAGCGCAGACGCCATCCGGCAATTCAACATTAAAACATCACCTGACCGCCAGTGACGTTGATGGACTGCCCGGTACAGTAAGAGGCTTTCGGACTGGCGTAAAACAGCAGCATGTTTAGCACGTCCTGATAATCGCAGCCGCGCTTAAGCGGAACCTTATCAATGTAGTACTGCTCAACTTCATCTGGCTTAAGGCCAAGTTTGGTTGCATATTGTGGTAATAACGACTGGAACATCGGTGATTTCAACAGATTGCCGAGCATCAGTGAATGCACGGTGATCCCGTATTCCGCCAGATCCAGCGCCAGTGACTGGGTTAAGCCCACGCCGCCAAATTTTGCCGCGCTGTAGCCTGAATTGTGTTTGCTGCCCACTTTCCCTGATTTGGAGTTGATCTGGATAATGCGTCCCTGCACGCCATCGCGGATCATCAGGCGTGAGAATTCACGTGCACAGAGGAAGTAGCCAACCAGATTGACCTGCAGCGAGCGGTCGAAATCCCCAAGCTGAAAGTCGCTGATAAACGCGGCTTTAGCGATACCCGCGCTGTAAACCAGCAGATCAACACGACCGAATATTTCATCCACTCCGCGCGACAGCGCCAGCACGCTCTGTTCGCTGGTGGCATCTGCGCCAAAACCGTAGGCGGTGCCTTCGCCAAACTCGGCGTTAATTTCCTGCGCCACGTTGGCGGCTTTATCGCTTTGAATATCCACCACCGCGACGCGGTATCCTTCTGTCGCAAGCCCACGGCAAAGGAATGCCCCAAGGGTCTGGCCTCCACCAATGACAACGGCAACCTGATTCATCTTTATCTCCTTCAATCTTAAGCAACAAACTTCAAAATACAGCCCGGCGCGATACCGTCCGGTACGGGACCTGCAACGTGTACGGTACCGGGGAATTCCGCTTCACTCAGTCCGTCAAAGCGCAGAGTGATATGCCCGAGTTCACGTAAGTTTTGTTCCGCCACGCTGCCAACGGCGGTGACCGGGTAGTGATGCTGGCCTAGTTCAAACTGGATCCCAGCTTGCAACGAACCGTTCAGCTCGCCGTGGCAATGGATGAAGCAAAACTCCTCGATATCCGCGGGCGCGCCTTCACGAAAGGTAATCAGCATCTGGTCGCACAATGCATCCGGGGCGCTCTGGCCGATACGGGTGATGGTGGTTTGATAAATCACGGTCATTTTTGAGTGCCTCTTATTGGTAAATAAAGCCGGAAACAAACCAGGCGATGAGAACGGTTGGCGCGCCGGTCAGAAAGCGGCTCACCAGAACGGATGGCACGCCGACGCGGACCGTGTCCTGACGCGCTTCGGCCAGCGACAACCCGACAGGAATAAAGTCACATGCGGCCTGGGCGTTAATGGCGAACAGGGCAGGTAGCGCCAGATGTGGGGGAATATTCCCCAAACCAATCTGTACACCGATTAGCACGCCGATAACCTGGGCGATAACCGCACCGGGGCCGAGGAAAGGCGACAGCAGTGGGAAAGAGCAGATCAGTGCCAGCGTGACCAGTCCCAGCGGATGGCTGGCTAGTGGTGCGAGTCCATGGGCGATCCAGTCTCCCAGACCCGAAGCCATAATGATGCCGATCAGTGCTGAGACGAACGCCATAAATGGCAAAATAGTTTTCAGGACGGTATCGATGGTGTCGCGCCCGGCCTGGAACAGAACCGCAACGGCTGAACCCATGCCCATCCCCACTTTTGCCAACAGACCATCGCTTTGCTCGGTAATTTTCTTGCTGGTGTCGTAATCGCGTCCCATGCTGCTGCTTGCGGGCGTTGGCGTGGCGGACGCTTCGCCGACAACAGTAATGTTTTCTTCTTTTACGCCAGAGACATAGATATCTTCGACAATATACTGAGCCAGTGGGCCGGATTTACCCGTAGCGTGAATATTCACCGTCGGTATACGACGTTTGGGATAGATCCCACAGCGCAGCGTGCCGCCGCAGTCGATGATCGCCACACCAATTTCGCTCTCCGGCGGCTCGCCCTCTTTGAAGCCATCAACGGCCTGCCAGCCGGTCAGGCTTGCTATCCTGTCGACGATCGCGGGGCGAGTTCCTGCGGTGATATAGACAATTTTCTTGCCCGGAACGGCATCCAGTTCAAGTGGGCCACCCCAGCCGCCGGTGCCTTTTTCAATACGAATACGTGTCATGATGTTGCTCCCGCCAGATGTACCTTCTGCTCAAGTTGAATGCCCATTTTTTTCTCGAAGATAGTGGTGGTGAAATCGGTCACCCAGCCACGGAAGAAGTTGGTCACCAGACCGACCAGTAAATAGCTCACCGCCAGTGGGCCAAGCGGAAGCCCCAGCGTGGTCAGTCCGCTGGCGATCCCCAGATAGACAAACAGTTCGCCGGGGTTGATGTGCGGGAATAAGCCGTTCATGGAATGGCAACTGTAAGACGCGGCGGCGTAGTAACTGGGCTTGTATTTTTCTGGCATAAAGCGACCCAGACTCAGCGTCATTGGGTTACAAAATACAAATGTGCCGATGCACGGCAGTAGCAAATAGCGGGACAGCGGGTTTCCGGCGCAACGCTGGGCAAAACGTTCAATGCGCTGCTGACCGATAAAGTTAATCAGCGCATTCATGATGACCAGCAGACTGATCAGCAGGGGCAGAATACCGGTCACCATGCCGGTAAATACTTCTCCGCCTTTCTGGAACAGCCCGATAAACCACTCAGCACCGAGTGTGATGGTGTCGATCATTATTCTCTCCTGTAGGGATTTTTAGTTATCTTGCCAAACGGTGGCTGATTTTAATCAGATTGAAAGATATAAAAGTGTTATTTTGATCTCAAAATAAAAGATAAATATTTTAATTTGAAAGTTTTTGCGTGAAAGCTCGCAAATGTGATGGTCAGAGATGAAAGGGGATGTAAATTCTGTGAAGGAGAGCGACTACCGCTTCCTTGTATGGCGGAGGATGCTTTACCATACTTCTCCCAGGCTGAATTTGTTTAATGGATGTCTCATGTTCAAGCGTCGTTATGTAGCGTTACTCCCCCTTTTCGTACTGCTCGCTGCCTGTAGCAGCAAACCTAAACCTTCAGAGACTCAAACGACTACGGGTGCGCCATCCGGCGGCTTCCTGCTTGAGCCACAGCACAACGTCATGCAAACGGGCGGCGATTTTGCCAATAATCCGAACGCGCAGCAGTTCATCGAGAAAATGGTGAACAAGCACGGCTTTGACCGCCAGCAGCTGCAGGAGATCCTGTCGCAGGCCAAGCGTCTGGACTCGGTATTGCGTTTGATGGACCGCCAGGCACCGACGACTCAACCGCCAGCCGGACCTAACGGCGCATGGCTGCGCTATCGCAAACAGTTCATCACACCTGACAACGTGCAAAACGGCGTGGCTTTCTGGAATCAATATGAAGATGCGCTGAACCGTGCGTGGCAGGTCTACGGAGTTCCGCCGGAAATTATTGTCGGTATTATTGGCGTAGAGACTCGCTGGGGCCGCGTGATGGGTAAAACGCGGATTCTGGATGCGCTGGCGACGCTGTCGTTTAACTATCCTCGTCGTGCGGAATACTTCTCTGGTGAACTGGAAACCTTCCTGCTGATGGCGCGAGATGAAAGCGACGATCCGCTCGATTTGAAAGGTTCTTTCGCGGGGGCAATGGGCTACGGCCAGTTTATGCCGTCTTCCTATAAACAATATGCCGTTGATTTCAATGGTGATGGACACATTAACCTGTGGGATCCGGTTGATGCCATCGGTAGTGTGGCGAACTACTTCAAGGGCCACGGCTGGGTGAAAGGCGATACGGTCGCGGTTCCGGCAAATGGTCAGGCACCTGGGCTTGCGAACGGCTTTAAAACCCAGTACAGCATTTCTCAGCTTGCTGCCGCGGGTCTGACGCCGCAGCAGTCGTTGGGGAATCATCAGCAGGCCAGCCTGCTGCGCCTGGATATTGGCACGGGTTATCAGTACTGGTACGGACTGCCGAACTTCTACACGATTACCCGCTATAACCACAGCACGCATTACGCGATGGCAGTCTGGCAGTTAGGTCAGGCGGTGGCGCTGGCGCGCGTACAGTAATCGCTCCACCGGCCTACCGGAAGATATCTCTGGTAGGCCGGATAAGATGTCCTGGCATCGCTATCCGGCAGGCCTTATTTGTGCAACGGAGCAATTTTTGGAATCCCCCTCGTAAAACGTTCTCCCCATCCCCACATTGGTCATGAAAGTGCTATCTTGTCCGGCATATTTTTTTAACTGACAGAGGCTGAAATGACCGACAGTGAACTGATGCAGTTAAGCGAGCAGGTTGGCCTGGCGCTGAAAGCGCGCGGGGCAACCGTGACGACGGCGGAATCCTGCACCGGCGGCTGGGTAGCCAAAGCGATTACGGATATTGCCGGAAGCTCCGCCTGGTTTGAACGCGGGTTTGTGACCTACAGCAATGAAGCCAAAGCGCAGATGATTGGCGTGCGCGAAGAGACGCTGGCCCAACATGGCGCGGTGAGTGAGCCTGTGGTGGTGGAGATGGCGATAGGCGCGTTAAAAGCCGCCCGCGCGCATTTCGCTGTTTCGATAAGCGGTATTGCGGGGCCGGATGGCGGTAGCGAAGAAAAACCTGTGGGAACGGTATGGTTTGCCTTTGCCAGCGCGAGCGGCGAGGGGATTACCCGCCGGGAATGCTTTAGCGGCGATCGCGATGCGGTCCGTCGACAGGCGACCGCCTACGCGTTACAAACCCTGTGGCAACAATTTCTACAAAATACTTGATACTGTATGAGCATACAGTATAATTGCCTCAACAGAACATTATCTATCACGTTTCGCGGTTTAACCCGAAAGCGGCATGACAGGAGTAATTAATGGCTATCGACGAAAACAAACAGAAAGCGTTGGCGGCAGCGCTGGGTCAGATCGAAAAGCAATTCGGTAAAGGCTCCATCATGCGCCTGGGTGAAGACCGTTCCATGGATGTGGAAACTATCTCCACCGGTTCGCTTTCTCTGGATATCGCATTGGGCGCGGGCGGTTTGCCAATGGGCCGTATCGTCGAAATCTACGGGCCTGAATCCTCCGGTAAAACAACGCTGACCCTGCAGGTTATTGCCGCTGCGCAGCGTGAAGGTAAAACCTGTGCATTTATCGATGCAGAACACGCACTGGACCCGGTCTATGCCCGTAAGCTTGGCGTTGATATCGATAACCTGCTGTGTTCTCAGCCGGATACCGGTGAACAAGCGCTGGAAATCTGTGATGCACTGGCGCGCTCCGGTGCGGTTGACGTTATCGTTGTCGACTCCGTTGCCGCATTGACGCCGAAGGCAGAAATCGAAGGCGAGATTGGCGACTCTCACATGGGCCTTGCGGCGCGTATGATGAGCCAGGCAATGCGTAAGCTGGCCGGTAACCTGAAGCAGTCCAACACGCTGCTGATTTTCATCAACCAGATCCGTATGAAGATTGGCGTTATGTTCGGTAATCCGGAAACCACCACCGGTGGTAACGCCCTGAAATTCTATGCGTCTGTTCGTCTGGATATCCGTCGTATTGGTGCGGTGAAAGAAGGTGACAACGTGGTTGGCAGCGAAACCCGCGTTAAGGTTGTGAAAAATAAAATTGCAGCGCCGTTCAAACAGGCTGAATTCCAAATCCTTTACGGTGAAGGCATCAACTTCTACGGCGAACTGGTTGACCTGGGCGTGAAAGAGAAGCTGATTGAAAAAGCTGGTGCATGGTACAGCTACAACGGTGAGAAAATCGGTCAGGGTAAAGCGAATGCGACCAACTGGCTGAAAGAAAACCCGGCAACTGCGAAAGAAATTGAGAAGAAATTACGTGAGCTACTGCTCAATAACCAGGATTCAACGCCTGATTTCTCCGTTGATGACAGCGGCGAAGACGTAAAAGAAACGAACGAAGATTTCTGATAATCTGTTTTGAATCGCATGTTTTGAATCGCATATAGTAAAGGGCTGCATATCATGCAGCCCTTTTTCATTTCTGAAGGCTTACTATGACAGAAGCAACTTCCCGCCGTTCCGCTTATTCCCGACTGCTTGACCGCGCCGTACGTATTCTGGCGATGCGCGATCACAGCGAGCAGGAACTGCGGCGCAAGCTGGCCGCTCCGGTGATGGGGAAAAATGGACCAGAAGAAATTGATGCCACGCCGGAGGATTACGACAAGGTCATCGCCTGGTGTATTGAAAGTCGTTATCTGGATGATGATCGCTTCGTGCAGCAGTTTATCGCCAGCCGTAGCCGCAAAGGTTATGGACCTGCCCGGGTGCGCCAGGAATTAAACCAAAAAGGGATCACGCGTGAAGCTATCGAGCGGGCCATGCGTGAATGCGAAATTGACTGGGCAGTGCTTGCGCGTGAGCAGGCCATTCGGAAGTACGGTGAACCTTTACCTGTCGATTTTTCAGATAAGGTAAAGGTCCAGCGTTTTTTGCTCTATCGCGGCTATCTGATGGAAGATATTCAGGCAATATGGCGAAATTTTGACGATTGACCGCATACGGGATTTTACTTCCCAGTAAAGAAAACTTATCTTATTCCCACTTTTCGATTGCCAGAGGCGCAGTTTGCTTGCCGATGCTGGTAATGACATTTCGTTAGCTTGATTTCTTCAGGATAATTATGAGCAAGAGCACCGCTGAGATCCGTCAGGCGTTTCTCGATTTTTTCCATAGTAAAGGACACCAGGTAGTTGCCAGCAGCTCCCTGGTACCGAACAATGACCCTACTTTGTTGTTTACCAACGCCGGGATGAACCAGTTCAAGGATGTTTTCCTTGGCCTCGACAAGCGTAATTATTCCCGCGCAACCACCTCGCAGCGTTGTGTACGTGCGGGTGGTAAGCACAATGACCTGGAAAACGTCGGTTACACTGCACGTCACCACACTTTCTTCGAAATGCTGGGCAACTTCAGCTTCGGCGATTACTTCAAACACGATGCTATTCAATATGCATGGGAACTGCTGACCGGTGAAAACTGGTTTGCCCTGCCAAAAGAGCGTCTGTGGGTCACCGTCTATGAAACTGACGATGAAGCCTATGAAATCTGGGAAAAAGAAGTCGGTATTCCGCGCGAACGTATCATCCGCATCGGTGATAACAAAGGTGCGGCTTATGCTTCCGACAACTTCTGGCAGATGGGTGATACCGGTCCTTGTGGTCCATGCACCGAAATTTTCTACGACCACGGCGACCATATCTGGGGTGGGCCTCCGGGAAGCGCAGAAGAAGATGGCGATCGCTACATTGAGATTTGGAACATCGTCTTCATGCAGTTCAACCGTCAGGCTGACGGCACCATGGAACCGCTGCCGAAACCGTCCGTGGATACCGGTATGGGTCTGGAGCGTATTGCGGCCGTGCTGCAACACGTTAACTCCAACTATGAAATCGACCTGTTCCGTTCACTGATTGAGTCCGTGGCGAAAGTCACCGGCGCGATCGATCTGAGCAACAAGTCGCTGCGCGTTATCGCCGACCATATCCGTTCCTGTGCGTTCCTGATTGCCGATGGCGTTGTGCCGTCGAATGAAAACCGTGGCTATGTGCTGCGCCGTATCATTCGTCGCGCGGTACGTCATGGCAACATGCTAGGCGCGAAGGATACCTTCTTCTACAAGCTGGTTGGTCCGTTGGTGGACGTCATGGGCTCTGCTGGTGAAGAACTGAAGCGTCAGCAGGCTATGGTTGAGCAGGTTCTGAAAACCGAAGAAGAGCAGTTTGCACGTACTCTGGAGCGTGGTCTGGCGCTGCTGGATGAAGAACTGGCAAAACTGTCTGGCGATACGCTGGACGGCGAAACCGCATTCCGTCTGTATGACACTTACGGTTTCCCGGTTGACCTGACGGCAGACGTTTGCCGCGAGCGTAACATCAAGGTTGATGAAGCTGGCTTTGAAGCTGCAATGGAAGAACAGCGCCGTCGTGCGCGTGAAGCCAGCGGTTTTGGCGCAGACTACAATGCAATGATTCGTGTTGATGGCGCCTCTGAATTTAAAGGCTACGAGCACCTGGAACTGAACGGCAAAGTCACCGCGCTGTTTGTTGATGGTAAAGCGGTAGACGCAATTAACGCAGGTCAGGACGCTGTTGTCGTACTGGATCAGACGCCGTTCTATGCGGAGTCTGGTGGTCAGGTTGGCGATAAGGGTGAACTGAAAGGCGCAGGTTTTGCGTTTGCCGTTAGCGACACACAGAAATATGGCCAGGCCATTGGTCACATTGGCAAGCTGTCTGCGGGTTCTCTGAAAATTGGTGATGCAGTACAGGCTGATGTGGATGAAGCACGTCGTGCGCGTATTCGCCTGAACCACTCCGCAACGCATCTGATGCACGCGGCGCTGCGCCAGGTTCTGGGCACACATGTGGCACAGAAAGGCTCGCTGGTTAACGATAAACTGCTGCGCTTCGACTTCTCTCATACCGAAGCGATGAAGCCTGCTGAAATCCGTGCTGTTGAAGATCTGGTGAATGCGCAAATCCGTCGCAACTTGCCGATTGAAACGAACATCATGGATCTCGAAGCGGCAAAAGCCAAAGGCGCAATGGCGCTGTTTGGCGAGAAATATGACGACCATGTGCGCGTTCTGAGCATGGGTGATTTCTCTACCGAACTGTGTGGCGGTACTCACGCCAGCCGTACGGGTGATATCGGTCTGTTCCGCATAGTGTCCGAGTCAGGTACTGCGGCAGGCGTTCGTCGTATCGAAGCGGTAACCGGTGAAGGCGCTATCCAAACCGTGCATGCTGAGAGCGATCGCTTAAGCGATGTTGCGCAGCTGCTGAAAGGCGATAGCCAGAATATCGCTGACAAAGTTCGTTCCGTGCTGGAGCGTACACGTCAACTGGAAAAAGAATTGCAGCAATTGAAGGAACAGGCTGCGGCGCAGGAGAGTGCAAATCTTTCCAGCAAAGCGGTTGATATCAACGGTGTGAAGCTGCTGGTCAGTGAACTCGCGGACGTTGAGCCGAAAATGTTGCGTACCATGGTTGATGATCTGAAAAATCAACTGGGGTCTACCGTTATCGTTCTGGCAACGGTAGTGGAAGGTAAGGTTTCTCTGATTGCGGGTGTGTCTAAGGACGTGACAGATCGCGTGAAAGCAGGGGAACTGGTTGGAATGGTCGCTCAGCAGGTCGGCGGTAAGGGTGGCGGTCGTCCGGACATGGCGCAAGCCGGTGGTACGGATGCAGCGGCTCTGCCTGCAGCGTTAGCCAGTGTGAAAGGCTGGGTCAGCGCAAAACTGTAATAACTATAAGCGTCAGCGCATGCCGAAACCCTAAGTTACGGCATGCGAATCAACGCTATCGACAATGATAAAGTCAGGTTGAAGTTGTGTATATCGGCTAAACTTAGGTTTAACAGAATGTGATGCCGTGACTGCTTACACTTAGGTGTTTGTCATCGCTTACTTTTTGGCGTTATATGATGGATAATGCCGGGATACAGAGAGACCCGACTCTTTTAATCTTTCAAGGAGCAAAGAATGCTGATTCTGACTCGTCGAGTTGGTGAGACCCTCATGATAGGCGATGAGGTCACCGTGACAGTTTTAGGGGTGAAGGGCAACCAGGTGCGCATTGGCGTAAACGCCCCGAAAGAAGTTTCTGTCCATCGTGAAGAGATCTACCAGCGTATCCAGGCTGAAAAATCCCAGCAGTCCAGTTACTAAGGTTTTCGCGTCTCACCTTTCTGGTGAGGCGCAACCTGATTGAGTCACCCTTTTTCTTCTCTTCTCTTTTCTTCTTCGTCCTCCCCATTTTTTCGATTCTACTGGGCGTAATGCCTTTCCCGACGAAGTTTCCGTTTGTTCACTGCTTCAGGAAATTGCCAATTTATCTGTTGATAAAACACTCTTTTTGCCGTTTTTGCAGACTAATTGCGCGTGAAATGTGCAAACGATAAAAGCTCTGGAAAAATTGTTTGACTTATAAGTCCCAGAAAGTAATATGTGCGCCACGCAGCGACGATGAGCAGAAACAAGTTCTTCGAAGCACTCGCAAGAGGCGTGTTGGTGAGGTGGCCGAGAGGCTGAAGGCGCTCCCCTGCTAAGGGAGTATGCGGTCAAAAGCTGCATCCGGGGTTCGAATCCCCGCCTCACCGCCATTTGCATCCGTAGCTCAGCTGGATAGAGTACTCGGCTACGAACCGAGCGGTCGGAGGTTCGAATCCTCCCGGATGCACCATCTTCTCTGCAATAACGCATTAGCGTTGTTACGGAAATCGATATCACTTTAGCAGCGATATCAAATCTGCAGTAAGTAAGTTTTCCTGATGCATCCGTAGCTCAGCTGGATAGAGTACTCGGCTACGAACCGAGCGGTCGGAGGTTCGAATCCTCCCGGATGCACCATATTCTCCGAGATAACAGCAAAACTGTTGTTTCATGGTCTGTGAGATAATCGCGAGCACCAGGGAGGATAACGTTGCTTCAGCAACGGCCCGCAGGGCGAGGCGCAGCCGAGTAATCCTCCCGGATGCACCATCTTCTTCGCAGTATCAGTAGTAATCAGCAATTCCCGATGCATCCGTAGCTCAGCTGGATAGAGTACTCGGCTACGAACCGAGCGGTCGGAGGTTCGAATCCTCCCGGATGCACCATCTTCTCCGAGATAGCAGCAAAACTGTTGTTTCATGGTCTGCGAGATAATCGCGAGCACCAGGAAGGATAACGTTGCTCCAGCAACGGCCCGCAGGGCGAACGCTAGTGAGTCATCCTCCCGGATGCACCATCTCCCCCTTTAAATTATTTCCACATACTCTCTGAACCCCCCTCAATTCGCTGTCAGCGACAAAATCAATCAATTACGATAAAATAACGTCTGGTCATTCGGCTTGTGAGAAGACGATGTACGAACGTTATGCGGGTTTGATTTTTGATATGGATGGCACCATCCTGGATACTGAGCCAACGCACCGTAAGGCGTGGCATGAGGTATTGGGGCATTATGGGCTGCGGTTTGATGAACAAGCCATGGTCGCCCTCAACGGCTCCCCAACGTGGCGTATTGCCCAGTCGGTAATTGAATTGAATCATGCCGATCTTGACCCCCATGCCTTAGCGCGCGAGAAAACTGACAAAGTGAAAAGCATGTTGCTGGATAGCGTCCAGCCTCTGCCGTTGGTTGACGTCGTGAAAGCCTGGCATGGGCGTCGGCCTATGGCGGTAGGAACGGGGAGTGAAAGCGCAATTGCAGAAGCGCTGCTCGCTCACCTTGGACTGCGTCGCTATTTTGATGCTGTCGTCGCAGCCGATCACGTACAACGCCACAAACCTGCTCCTGATACGTTTTTGCTTTGTGCCGAACGTATGGGGGTTATTCCGGTTCGTTGCGTCGTGTTTGAAGATGCCGATTTTGGAATACAGGCGGCGCACGCTGCGGGAATGGACGCCGTGGATGTCCGGTTATTGTGAGTGATGGACTGTCGCTCCTGTCACTGTTTGCCAGCAGTTTTCTCAGCGCCACGCTATTACCCGGTAATTCTGAAGTCGTTTTAGTTGCTTTGCTGGTCTCCGGGATAAGTCATCCCTGGGTCTTAGTCTTAACAGCAACAATGGGTAATAGCCTTGGAGGGTTAACTAACGTTATCCTTGGGCGTTTCTTTCCTTTGCGTAAAACATCGCGCTGGCAAGAAAAAGCCACTGGCTGGCTGCAGCGCTATGGCGCTGTCACACTATTATTAAGCTGGATGCCGGTTGTAGGTGATTTATTGTGCCTGTTAGCCGGGTGGATGCGCATCTCGTGGGGTCCAGTTCTCTTTTTCTTATGCCTTGGCAAGGCGCTGCGCTATGTTGTTGTCGCAGCGGTTACGACGCAAGGCATTATGTGGTGGCACTAATTGTGTTGTGAGATAGCCTTCAGGGTAACCAATACCATTATGCTAATTAAAACGATTTTGACAGGCGGGAGGTCAATTTGATCCCGGACGTATCACAGGCGCTGGCCTGGCTGGAAAACCATCCTCAGGCGTTAAAGGGGATTCAACGTGGTCTGGAGCGCGAAACGCTGCGTGTTAATGCAGATGGGTCATTAGCAACGACAGGCCATCCTGAGGTGTTAGGCTCAGCGCTAACGCATAAATGGATAACTACTGACTTTGCCGAAGCGCTGCTGGAATTTATCACTCCGCCAGGCGATGACATTGAGAAAATGCTCACATTCATGCGCGACCTGCATCGTTATACCGCCAGAAACCTGGGCGACGAGCGTATGTGGCCGTTGAGCATGCCTTGCTATATTGCCGAAGGCCAGGATATCGAACTGGCGCAGTACGGCACGTCGAACACCGGTCGCCTGAAGACGCTGTACCGTGAAGGCCTTAAAAACCGTTACGGTGCATTGATGCAGACAATCTCAGGCGTACACTACAACTTCTCGCTGCCAATGGCTTTCTGGCAGGCGAAGTGCGGCGTAACCGAAGGCGAAGATGCTAAAGAGAAGATCTCCGCGGGCTACTTCCGTCTGATCCGCAACTACTACCGTTTTGGTTGGGTGATCCCGTATCTGTTTGGCGCCTCTCCGGCCATTTGTTCCTCATTCCTGCAAGGAAAACCAACAACCCTGCCGTTTGAAAAAACCGACTGCGGGATGTACTACCTGCCGTACGCGACCTCGTTGCGTCTGAGTGATTTGGGCTATACCAATAAGTCGCAAAGCAATCTTGGAATTACGTTTAACGATTTGCATGAGTATGTGGCAGGATTAAAGCGCGCGATTAAGACTCCTTCCGAGGAGTACGCGGCGATCGGTCTGGAGAAAGACGGTAAGCGTCTGCAAATCAACAGCAACGTTCTGCAGATTGAAAATGAGCTGTATGCGCCTATCCGCCCGAAACGCGTTACTCGTCGTGGTGAAACACCATCTGATGCGCTTCTGCGTGGCGGTATCGAGTACATCGAAGTACGCTCGCTGGATATCAACCCGTTCTCACCGATCGGCGTGGACGAGCAGCAGGTGCGCTTCCTCGATCTGTTTATGGTCTGGTGTGCGCTGGCCGATGCCCCGGAAATGAGCAGTGATGAATTGCTGTGTACGCGTAAAAACTGGAATCGTGTGATTCTCGAAGGGCGTAAGCCTGGACTGACGTTAGGTATTGGCTGTGAAACAGCCCAGTTCCCGCTGCCTAAGGTTGGGAAAGATTTGTTCCGCGATCTGAAACGCGTGGCACAAACGCTGGACAGCATCGATGGGGGAGAGGAGTATCAGAAGGTCTGTGATGAACTGGTTGTCTGTTTTGACAATCCTGAACTGACTTTCTCTGCCCGGATCCTACGGTCTATGATTGATGAAGGCATTGGCGGCACGGGCAAAGCGCTGGGTGAGGCTTACCGAAATCTGCTACGTGAAGAGCCATTAGAAATATTGCAGGAAGCTGAATTTATTGCTGAAACCGAGGCTTCGAAGCGTCGTCAGCAGGAGATCGAAGCGGCTGATACTGAGCCGTTTAGCGTGTGGCTGGAAAAGCACGCTTGATACAAAAGAAAAAGGCCACTCGGGAGTGGCCAAAATTTCATCTCTGAAAACAGGGATGATGATAACAAATGCGCGTCTTTCATATACTCAGACTCGCCCCGGAACAAAGAGTTCAGATTATTTTTAAAAAATTTATCGGAGGTGGCTAAATGCCGTTGTTAGATAGTTTTACTGTCGATCACACCCGGATGGAAGCTCCCGCGGTCCGGGTTGCAAAAACGATGAATACCCCGCATGGCGACGCAATCACCGTGTTTGATCTGCGTTTCTGCATTCCGAACAAAGAAGTCATGCCTGAGAAAGGTATCCATACGCTGGAGCACCTGTTTGCAGGTTTTATGCGTAACCACCTGAACGGTAATGGCGTTGAGATTATTGATATCTCTCCGATGGGATGCCGTACCGGCTTCTACATGAGCCTGATTGGTACGCCGGACGAGCAGCGTGTTGCCGATGCGTGGAAAGCGGCAATGGCGGACGTGCTGAAAGTACAGGATCAGAACCAGATCCCGGAGCTGAACGTTTACCAGTGCGGTACGTATCAGATGCACTCTCTTAGCGAAGCACAGGATATCGCGCGTCATATTCTGGAGCGGGATGTACGCGTGAACAGCAATGAAGAGCTGGCGCTGCCGAAAGAGAAATTGCAGGAACTGCATATTTAGTCTTATTGATTAACTGTTCCAGTATTTAAATTAACCCCGGTTTATGTCCGGGGTTTTTTATTTCGTAATATAATCTATATCTATTATATTTACGACAGGAATATAATTTCAGTTAATTAATGGGTGACCTGTTAAATAATAAAACGTGATCTGGTAAACAGAAAATAATGGATAATTAACGATGCCAGCCCACACCGATCACATAAATCAAAAAACATAAATAATTAATAGAAAAACATAATGGAATACGCCAGGTATCCAGGTAATAAAAAGACTCTTTTCATCGCTGGTGGATGGGGTTTTTATCAAATCTTATCTGGTATACATTAAACTTTAGGGATAAAAAATGAAGGTGAAATATTTAGCGCTTGTGGTCGGCGCTTGCTTTTCGCATAACCTTTGGGCAGCAAATACCGCTATTGAACAGCGTCTTGCTGAACTGGAACAGCGCGTGATTAATGCCGAACAGCGAGCCGCAGATGCTGAATCGCAAATTCGCTCGCTGAGGCAGCAGCAGGTAGCCGCAGCGCCGACGGTGCAAGTACAATCTGCTGAACCCTCCGCCTCTACGGAAAATCCACCCAAGTTAACGCTATCCGGTTTTAGCGATATCAAGTTCTATGGCGACGTTGAGTTTAATATGGATGCGGCAAGCCGCTCTGGTAGCCTGACATCAACCAGAACTTCAGCAAATAAAGATTGGGCGCCGGGAACGAATGAACGTTGGGATATCAACGGGCGTCTGCTATTAGGGTTTGATGGCTACCAACGACTGAACAACGGTAATTTCGCCGGATTCTCAGTTCAGCCGCTGGCAGACCTGACCGGAAAAATGAATCTCGATGATGCAGTGTTCTTTTTTGGCCAGGAAAAAGACTGGCAAATTAAGGTCGGACGTTTTGAAGCGTACGATATGTTCCCGCTGAATCAGGATACGTTTATTGAATATTCAGGTAATACGGCGAATGATCTTTACAGTGATGGCTATGGCTATATTTATATGATGAAAGAGGGGCGTGGACGTAGCGACAGCGGCGGTAATTTCCTGATAAGTAAAACCATCGATAACTGGTATTTTGAAGTGAATACATTGATGGAAAATGGCAGTACGCTCTATACCGAGAAGCAGTACCACGGGATGGACTTAACCAATGATAAAAACGTGGCTTACGTGCGCCCGGTGATCGCCTGGCAAAACGGGCGTTTCTCGACGGCAGTGGCGATGGAAAGTAACGTCGTTAACAACGCCTACGGCTATTATGAGAACGGGAAGTGGATCGATCAGTCCGATCGTACGGGGTATGGTTTTACCATGACCTGGGACGGACAAAAAACCGATGCGGAAGACGGCGCGGTGATTAACCTGAATACTGCTTATATGGACGCGACCGATGAGACCGATTTTACCGCTGGGGTGAACGCGTTGTGGCATCGATTCGAACTGGGCTATATCTATGCGCATAACAACATTGACGCTTTCAATGCCACTAACCTGGAGGCCGTTTGCGAGGAAGACTGCTGGATCACCGATCCGGGCAGCTATGATATTCACACCATCCATGCCTCATACTTATTCCCTAACGTAATGAATATGAGAAACTTTAATATCTATCTCGGTGCTTATGCCTCATGGGTTGAGGCCGATCCGAACAATGGCGACAACAGCGAAGATGCACGTTACGGCGGACGCCTGAGATTCAAATATTATTTCTGATGCTGGCCACAATAAAAAAGGGATCCGCAGATCCCTTTTATCAGATAGTTAGTGCGCTCCACCGCCGCCGCCGCCCGCGCCGAAGGGCGGTTTAGCGAACCATACCAGACCAAGCAAAACCAGGAAGATCCCCGCCGACATCCAGAAGATTTCGTTGGCGGAAATAATCAGACCCTGATTAGTGATCTGCTGGGCTATCCACCCTGACGCCTGCTGGTGCGTCATCCCTAAATCCTGCAGCTTGTCGTACATTGCCTGAGCATTTGGGTTGTAGGGGTTAACGGATTCCGTCAATTGCGCATGGTGCAGCGACTCACGGTTAGTCCACATCGTTGTTGTAATCGATGTACCAATAGAGCCGGCCAGCGTTCGCGTAAAGTTAGACAAGCTCGATGCAGCCGCCAGACGCTCAGGCGGTAAACCGGACAGCGTAATGGTCGTCAGCGGCATAAAGAAGCAGGCTACTGCGAACCCCTGAATAAACTGCGGCCAGGCCGATGCGCCAAAGTCCATACCCGGCTCGAACGTCCACGCACGCCAGTAGAAACAGACTGCGTACATAATAAAACTGAACGTCACCAGCCGACGCATATCCAGCTTGTGCGCAAAGCGGCCGATAATTGGCGACAGGATCACCGGAATAATCCCTACCGGCGCTGACGCCAGACCGGCCCAGGTTGCCGTATAGCCGTATACCTCCTGCAACAGCTGCGGCAGCAGGACGATTGCGCCGAAGTAGAGCATATAGGCCAGGCTAATACACAGGCAGCCGATGGTAAAGTTGCGCGACTTAAACAGCGAGAGATCGACAATCGGGTGCTCGTCGGTAAGCTCCCAGACGATCAGGAAGCTGATAGCAACCACTGCGACCACCGTCAGGATGATAATCTCCTGCGAGGCGAACCAGTCCAGCTCTTTGCCGCGGTCGAGCATAATCTGCAAACTGCCGATACCGATGACCAGCAGTGCCAGACCAATGGCGTCAATGCGCCGCTGCTCGGTTTTGGTTTCCCGACCGCGCAGGGTTTGCAGGGTCATCAATACCACCGCAGCTCCGATTGGCACGTTGATAAAAAATATCCAGCCCCAGTGATAGTTGTCGCTGATATAGCCCCCAAGAATTGGGCCACATATCGGGGCAACAATCACCGTCATCGACCATAGCGCGAGGGCGATGGAACGCTTGGCGGGTGGATAGTTATTCAGCAACAGGCTCTGTGACAGCGGAATTAATGGACCGGCGACAATACCCTGGATTACGCGGAAGAAAATCAGCATGTTCAGGCTGGTGGACATCCCGCATGCCCATGACGCAATGACGAAGGCGATAGTTGACCACATAAAGAGTCTTACTTCGCCAAAGCGTTTTGCCAGCCAGCCGGTGATCGGAATAGAGATAGCGTTCGCTACCCCGAATGAGGTGATCACCCAGGTTCCCTGGCTCAATGAAGAGCCGAGGTTCCCGGCGATAGTGGGGATCGCCACGTTAGCAATGGTGGAGTCCAGCACCTGCATGAATGTCGCCAGGGACAGCGCGATCGTCATTATGACGAGCTGCGCGCCTTCCAGCGGTTTTTGCTGTTGCATCACACGCACCTTTGAATTAGCCCGCGTTGGCCCGCACGATCTCTTCGATCATCTTATTGACCGGAGCAAGGTCGATTTCACGTGCATTACTTTCTGATACCGGCGTGGTGCGGACCTGGCTTGCCAGAATTTGTCCGTCACGATTGGAGGTATCGACTGTAACCAGCGTAGACAAACCGATCCGCAGAGGATGCTGTGCCAGTTGCTGCGCATCCAGTTCGATACGCACCGGCAGACGCTGGACGACTTTGATCCAGTTCCCGGTCGCGTTTTGTGCTGGCAGCAAGGAGAAGGCGCTGCCCGTTCCCATATCGAGGCCGACAACTTTACCGGTATATTTCACGTCATCGCCATAAATATCGCTGACAACCGTCGCGGGTTGACCAATACGAATGTGGGCGAGCTGTGTTTCTTTGAAGTTGGCATCCACCCACAGGTTGGTGGCCGGAACAACCGCCATTAACGGCGTGGTTGGGCTAATCTGCGCACCAGGCTGTACGGCGCGACGGGATACATAACCGGTCATTGGGCTGACAATTCTGGTACGTTCCAGCGCCAGCCAGGCATCGCGCACTTCGGTGGCGGCCTGTTGTACGGCGGGTTGATCTTCCAGCTTGCTGCCGAGAATCATTGCCTGGTTAGCATTATATTGTTGGATTGCGACATCAAGCTGAGCCTGAGCGCTGGCGACGGCATCACGCGCATGTTGCAGCTCTTCGCGGCCAATCAGGTTGGCGTTGCCCAGCGGGACTCGGCGATTAAAATCGCTTTGTGCCTGCGCCAGAGCTGTTTTCTGCACTTCAATGTTGGCCTGTAACTGCTTGCTGTTGATCATCAACTGGTGCGTCTGACGCACGCTGGAGGCCAGCGCAGTTTTGGCTTTTTCAAATGCCTGTTTGGCATCTGTCTGGTCGAGGGTGACCAGCACATCGCCTTGTTTTACAAAGTCAGTGTTATCAGCCCAGACTTTCGTCACGCTGCCTGATACCTGCGCCATGATTTGAACCTGGTTCCCTGCCACGTACGCATCGTCTGTATCTTCGTAATGACGCAGTACTAAAAACCAATAAATCCCATATGCCACGGCAATGATAATAAAGAGCAAGGTCAGAAGGAGAAGCAGACTTTTACGTTTGCCATTCTTCTTGACCGGTTGCTGCGGGGTTTGAGTCTCCGCATTTGCGCTCATGTTGTTCTCCACGATCTTCTTTTTATTCACATCGGCTGAGCCGACCTGTTTATCAGACAGGCCAGCAGTATGCGTGCTGGCCTGTCGGTTTTTTCATTTATAAATCTGGATTTCTGAGCGAGTCGACGCCTTAGCGCAGCGCTTCTAACACCGCGCCATCCTGCTCCATCTGATCAAGACGGGTCAGAAGTTTACGGGTAATTTGCTCAAGCTGATCTTTTTCGGTGGTGCTAAGAGACGACCAGAGCTGGTGCAGGCAATTATGCTGAGGCGGTAACACCTCTTGCAAAAATGCATGGCCTTTCTCGGTCAATTGCAGATGCAGACAGCGGCGATCGTTATCGCTTTCGCGACGTTCGATCCAGCCACGTTTTTCTAACTCATCCGCGATGCGGGTAGCGTTAGTACGTGACGAGCCAAGCGCACAACTCAGTTCAGAAGGCTGAATACTGTGGTTTTCCTGAGACTCCAGCGTAATCAACGCCATAAACAACGTCTCGTTAATCCCTTGAGCTTTCAGCATCTTATTGCGATTTTCCAGCAGCTTGCCCTGCATGTGCATGCATAGACGAGTCAGAAGCACTTCCTGATAAGGGAACTCTTCGTAGCGGCTGGCGCGAAATTTTAGCATTTGTTCAATGGGCGTAAACGAACTATCCATTTGGGTATAACCTCATTAATTTCAGCCGATATAGTAACGACAGTGACAAATAAAGTAAATGTATTATTAATTTAAAATGATTGTTTTTATCTATAAGACAACCAGCATTTTCCAGGCTAATCCATAGCCCAGAGCACTCAGTAACGTTGGAATGATGATGCTGCGGGTCTTATAGAAGCTTGCACCCAGTATGACAAACCCCACCAGAGTAGGCACGAACCGACGAGCGTCGTGCATCACTTCTGGCGCGGTAGACACCACCAGCAGGGCGCAAATTGATGTAATGCCAATAGTGTCGAGTAATATGCCCGTCGCGCCGCGCTTCGTCGGGCGAACATTGCCGACCCCAAGACGGAGCGGCAAATAGCGAAAACAGTAATTTACGCAGCCGACCAACAGGCCAAGTAGCAGAACTTCATAGCTCATCAGGACCTCCTTGCCAAAATGACTGGATGAGCGCCGTCAGGCATCCACAGACAATACCTGCAAGGATAGCGGCAGGGATGGAAAACAGCATGACGCCAGCCAGCGCCCCGGCCAGGGCCGCAGTCACGCAGAGCGCCTGTTTTCGTTGGAATGACGCGAGCAGGAAGCTCATAAACAGCGCCGGGAGCATGAAGCCCAGTGCCGCTTCAACCGCCGGGTAATCTTTGAGTAAACCACTGCCGGAAAACGCGCCGAGCACCGTACCAAACACCCAGGAGGCCCAGGAGCATAGCGCAATGCCGATCATCCAGTTTTCACTCCAGCGCCGGTTATCCCGTACCAGTTTCGCCGTTGCAGCGGCAAAGACTTCATCGGTAAGGCCAAAAGCCCACAGCGCGCTTTTGGGTTTACTCAGTCGCTGGGCGATCCGACTACGCAGGGAAGGGCCGTACAAAACATGACGGACATCCATGGCCATGACGGTCAGCGCGGCGACCCACAGCGAACTGCCTGCGGCGAGCATGGTGGTAATAACAAACTGGCTGGCTCCCGCATAGATAATGCAGGAGAAAAAGATGCTTTCAACCGGCGTAAAGCCAAGGCGAGTGGCATTGAGACCAAATGCAAAAGCGACCGGAATATAGCTGATAACTATTGGCAGGCTGTCTTTGAATCCTTCCGTTAACGTTGCCGAACTGGATTCAGACTGGGGTACAGGGCTTTCCATAGGGTTATAGGTTTCATTACCGAAATTAATATAACTTGGTTCAATGAGTTATAACCTTAGCAGACTGATGGGCTCCTTAACACCCTGTGGAGCCCAATCAGCGGTAAACATGCGTTATACGCTTAATTTACGGCTTCCTGACGGTGAAAACCTCGCCACCAGACCAACAGGTTGAGTATGGCAACGGTCGTACCTGCCAGACAAACGCCAGCCCACCCGGCATGCTGCCAGGCAGAGGCTGAAATCAGCGAACCTGCCGCTCCGCCAATAAAATAGCTTGTCATGTATCCGGCGGTCAGGCGATTACGCGCGTCAGGATGAATGCGATAGATAACCGTCTGGTTGGTGATGTGCACTCCCTGAACGGTGAGGTCCAACACCAGAATACCGATAATCAGCATGGGGACTGAAGCATGCCCAAACCAAATAGCAAGCCAGGAGAGCAGTAGTAACAGCAGCCCCATAGTTGTGGTCAGGTGGGATTTACCTTTATCGGCAAAACCGCCCGCCGGACGTGCGCCTAACGCCCCTGCGGCACCCGCCAGACCGAACAGACCAATCATTCCTTCCGAATAGTTAAACGGCGGCGCGGCGAGCAAAAATGCCATCGAGGTCCACAGAATACTGAAATTGGCAAAAGTCAGGCAGCCCAGCATCGCGCGGGTACGCAGCAATTTATCGTTAATAAACAGGCTGAATACGGAGCCTAACAGCTGCGGATAGTTGAGATGGGTATCGGATTTCATCTTCGGCAGGCCGCGCCACAGTGCAACCGCCATCAGCGCCATTAATACTGATGCGACCCAAAATACAGTGCGCCAGCCGCCAAGATTCGCCAGTAATCCCGCCACGGTGCGCGCCAGTAGAATACCTAGCAGCAGGCCGCTCATAATCGTGCCGACGACCTTACCGCGCTTGTCCGGTGTGGCAAGTGTTGCCGCCAGCGGAACCAAAATCTGTGCCACGACCGAGAACAGCCCGGTCAGGGCAGTACCAAGGATCAGCATACCCAGCGACTGGCTGCTGGCGGTGATCAGCATGCCACCAGCCGCTAACAGCGTCATGGAGACAATCAGCATCCGGCGTTCAAACATATCGCCGAGCGGCACTAAGAACAGCAGGCCGGCGGCGTAGCCGAGCTGGGCCGCGGTGACGATAAACCCTGCGGTACTGGCAGAGAGCGAAAAGTTGCGCGCGATGGTGTCGAGCAGCGGCTGCGCATAATAGTTACTGGCGACGGCGAGGCCGGTGGCGATAGACATTAACAGGATTAGCGAAGGGCTAAGTCCCTGAGTTGTTTTCGTCATGGTTTTCAACTGAATAATGGATTGCAGAAAACAATCATAACGGAAGTGATTAAATGTTGCTGATTTGTTGAGTGATGGATTGTGCGATTGGAGGAGGGTGGATAGGCCGGATAAGGCGCATCGCGCCACCATCCGGCATTTATGCGGTTACTGGCCTGATGGCAATACGCTCATCAGGCCTGTGAGTGGGTTATTTCTGCGCGGCCAGCGCTTCGTTCACCCAGCCGTCAAACTGCTGCTGGTGGGCTTTGATCCAGCCGTCAACGTGACCCTGCACGTCGGCTTCAGACGCTTTCCCGTCGTGCATCATTGCGTTCTGCGCGTTGATATCCGCCAGCGGCAGCTTCATTATGGCAAACAGTTTCGCCGCAGCCGGGTTTTTCTCTGCCCAGGCTTTATTGGCGACAATATGCATCGTGTTCACCGGGAAGCCGTAGTTGGCGCCGTTTGGCAGCTTGGTATCAATATCTTTCTGCTCGCCTGGCAGGGAAGAGAACGGCACCTGCAGCCAGACCACATCTTTACCCGGCTTCATTACGTCGCTGACCCAGTACGGTGTCCAGGTGTAGTAAAGAATGGGTTTACCTTCTTTGAAGCGGGTAATGGTGTCAGCCATCATTGCTGCATAGTTACCGTGGCTGACTTCGACGGTTTTTTCCAAATCGAAAGCTTTGTTCTGGTGGTTGATTACTGCTTCACAACCCCAGCCTGGTGAACAGCCCATCATATCGGCTTTTCCGTCACCGTTGGTGTCAAAGATTTTGGCGATCTTCGGATCTTTTAACTGGGCGATATTGGTGATTTTGTACTGCTCAGCGGTTTTTTTGTCGATCAGATAACCCTGTGCGGCACCCGTAACGAATACCCCCTCGCGATAAAACTTTTTGTCTCCGCCCGCCGCGGCGTACATATCATCATGCAGCGGCTGCCAGTTCACGGCGGTAAAAGTTGCATCGCCAGAGGCAATGGAGGTATAGCCGACGTTGTAGTCAACTTCGCTGGTTTTGTTAACGGTGTAACCCAGTTTCTCCAGCGCACGAGCGACTAACTGCGTCTGGAAGGATTCTTCAGAGATAGTGCTCTGGATTGGCTGTACGGTGATGCCTTTGCCCGGCAGGTCGGCAGCGAAAGTGCTGGTGGAGACAAGGGTGGCAAACGCTGTGGCAATAATAATTTTCTGTCGCATCGTTGTTCCTTAATTATTGGAGGGACGTGTAGGCCCGGTAAGCAATGCGCCACCGGGCAACGGGTGAATTACTTCGTGAAAGGGCGAGTGATAAGCCCAACGGGACCAGTGGTGTACCAGCGACGGTTGCCACGGCTACGCGAATCGCGACCAACGGCCTGTGTCAGGCGATCCAGAATGATGGCGAGGATCACAATCCCAACTCCGCCGACGGTGGCAAGCCCCATATCCAGACGACCAATTCCGCGCAGAACCATCTGACCCAGCCCGCCAACGGCAATCATCGACGCGATGACGACCATTGAGAGCGCCAGCATCAGCGTCTGGTTAACCCCAGCCATAATGGTGGGCATTGCCAGCGGGAGCTGCACTTTAAACAGCATCTGGCGCGGGCTGGCACCAAACGAACGCGAGGCTTCAATCAGATCGGCTGGCACCTGGTTAATCCCCAGAATAGTCAGACGTACGATTGGCGGCAGGGCGAAGATAATCGTCACCACTACGCCCGGGACGTTACCAATACCGAACAACATGACAATCGGCACCAGATAGACAAACGCGGGTGTGGTTTGCATGGCGTCCAGCAGCGGGCGAACAATTTTTGCTGCCCGTGGACTGCGCGCCAACCAGATCCCCATCGGCAGACCGATCACCACGCAGAACAGCAACGCGGTCAACACCAGCGCCAGGGTTATCATGGCCTGCGACCACGCGCCGATGGCACCGATGGCAATCAAGGAAATCAGCGTAGCAACGCCCATCCCAACGCCGGAAATTTGCCAGGCAATCAGCGCGAACAGGATAATCGCCACCGGGGCTGGCATACCTAACAGCAGCTGTTGAAAACCGTTGAGAATGTAATCCACCGGGACACGAATGCCCTGGAAGACTGGACGGAAATGGGTAACGACCCAGTCGATCCCCTCTGTGACCCAGCTGTCCAGCGGGATCAGCGTTTTATGGAACGGATCCATAATATTGAAATGCTCTGGTGCCGGCGCGGGGGCGCTGGTCAGCCAGTCCGCGCCACCGCCATCAGTGGGCGCACCGGATGGCGTGCTCCAGGCATCGGCAGTTTGTGCGGCGCTGTCGGCCGCTGGTGTGGTATCCCACGGATTAGTTTGATCAGCCATTGTTTACCCCCTCACGATCTAAAGCCTGTAACAGCATGCGTTTTGAAATGACGCCCACATACTGCTGTTCCTCATCAACAACCGGCACCGCGCACGGGGCCTGGCCGACATGAGAAAGCAACTCGCTGAGAGGAGTTTGTGCATCTACGGCTAACGGCTCATCGATCAATGCCGCTTCAATACCTTGCGCCTGACTTAACGCTGTTTTTAAGGAGTCGATTGAAACAACGCCAACGAATTTATTGCCGCGTTCGATCACGTAACCATATTCGCGATCTTTGTCCTGCAATAATTGCAGCGCCGAACGTGGGCCCACCCCGGGCGTTTTACGAATTAAACCTTCGGGGCTACGGCGTGAAATATCTTTCGCACTGAAGACCTGGCTAATATCAACGCCGCGGAAGAAGGTGCGTACATAATCATTGGCTGGATTATTCAGGATTTCATCCGGCGTGCCGACCTGGACCACTTCACCGTTTTGCATAATGGCAATTCTGTCGCCAATACGCATAGCTTCGTCGAGATCATGCGATATAAAGACCACGGTGCGTTGATGCTTCGCCTGTAGTTTTACCAGTTCATCCTGCATCTCAGTACGAATTAATGGATCGAGGGCTGAGAAGGCCTCATCCATTAATAAGATATCAGGGTTAATGGCTAATGCGCGGGCGAGGCCTACACGCTGGCGCATACCCCCTGAAAGTTCATCCGGGTATCCGTGAGCATAATTCTCCAGACCAACCTGACGTAGCGCATCTAACGCTTTTTCACGACGTTCATCCGCACCAACACCGGCTAATTCCATGCCGAATGCCGTATTGTCCAGCACCGTCATGTGCGGCATCAGGGCAAAGGACTGGAACACCATCGCAATCTTTTTTCTGCGCACCTCGCGAAGCTCAGCATCGGATATCCGGGCGATGTCTACGCCGTCAATCAATACCTGCCCGCGGGTGGGTTCAATCAGGCGATTGAGAAGGCGTACCATTGTGGATTTACCCGAACCGGATAATCCCATGATGACAAATATCTCGCCTTCTTCAATGGCCAGACTGGCGTTCTTAACGCCAAGCGATAGCCCCGTTTTATCCAGAATCTGCTCTTTTGAAAGTCCTTTTTCAATATATTTGAAGGCTCTCTGCGGATGCTCTCCAAATATCTTATAGAGATTTTTAACTTCTAATTTAATTGCCATGCAATAGAATGATTCCTGTTATTTGTTTATATCGATATATTACCTGATGGAAATAGTGACCTTTTTCTACCCTAACATACTGAGAATCTGAGACAACCCTGAATTTGGTTGTGGCATGAATATTGCCAAAGGCCAGGTGGCGGGACTTCCCGTGATATAAGGGCTGAGCGCGAATGTGAGCGGCTTAATATTTTTTGTAAATGGCAATGAAAAGTCGCCTGAATTGCTGGAATGCAGGCGAATAATGCGTCTGATATTGAGTGTAGATCACACAATTATATTTGCACGACAAAAGTGTGATCCTGTTAAAATATTTCCGCGAAAAATGTACGGTATTTCCCGTGAAAATGAGTGCTAGAAATTCCAGTCGTCATCTTCGGTTTCGACCGCTTTTCCCATCACATAGGATGAACCGGAACCCGAGAAGAAATCGTGGTTTTCGTCAGCGTTGGGCGACAGCGCGGCAAGGATTGCCGGGTTAACCTCCGCCATTTCAGGCGGAAATAGCGCCTCATATCCCAAATTCATTAATGCCTTATTGGCGTTGTAACAAAGGAAGGCTTTGACGTCATCCACCCAGCCGGTCTCTGCATACAATTCTTCCGTATAACGCCCTTCGTTATCATACAATTCCATCAACAGGTCAAAGGCAAAATGCTTTAACTCTTCGCGTGCTGATTCGGAAATATGCTCCAGACCTTTTTGATATTTATAACCAATGTAATACCCATGAACCGCTTCATCACGAATGATCAGACGAATGAGATCGGCGGTATTGGTCAGTTTACCGCGGCTGGAGAAATACATCGGTAACCAGAAGCCAGAATAGAACAGGAAGGATTCCAGAAACACGCTGGCTATTTTTTTCTTCAACGGTTCGTCGCTGGCGTAATGTGCCAAAACGATCTGCGCCTTGCGCTGGAGTGGGGTATTTTCTTCACTCCAGGCGTAAGCTGCATCCACATCTTTGGTCTGGCAAAGGGTGGAGAAAATAGAGCTATAGGAACGGGCGTGCACCGCCTCCATAAAGCTGATATTCGACAGCACCGCCTCTTCATGCGGCGTTAACGAATCAGTCATTAACGCTGGTGCTCCGGCAACATTCTGAATGGTGTCGAGCAGCGTCAGCCCGGTAAAAACGCGGATTGTTAGCTGCTGTTCGGCTGCGTTCAACGTTTGCCAGGCCGGAATGTCATTGGAGAGCGGGACCTTTTCCGGGAGCCAGAAGTTACTGGTCAGACGGTTCCATACCTCAAGATCTTTATCATCCTCAATCTTGTTCCAGTTGATGGCGCTCACGCGGGATAATGTCATTTTCTCCTCCTTACAGCGCGCATGACACGCAGCCTTCGATTTCGGTGCCTTCCAGCGCCAGCTGGCGTAGTCGGATGTAGTACAGGGATTTGATGCCCTTACGCCAGGCGTAAATCTGCGCTTTGTTGATATCGCGCGTGGTGGCGGTATCGGGGAAAAAGAGCGTCAGTGAAAGCCCTTGGTCGACATGCCGCGTTGCTTCAGCGTAAGTATCAATGATTTTTTGTGGACCGATCTCGTAGGCATCCTGATACAAGGCCAGATTCTCATTGGTCATAAACGGGGCAGGGTAGTAAACGCGCCCGGTTTTGCCCTCTTTACGAATCTCCACTTTCGACACGATCGGGTGAATGCTTGACGTGGCATGGTTGATGTAGGAGATAGAACCGGTGGGCGGAACCGCCTGTAAATTCTGGTTGTAAATACCGTAGCGCATCACATCTTCACGCAGTTGCTCCCACATCTCGCGCGTCGGCAGCGTAATGCCGCTGACGGCAAACAATGTGCGGACCTTGTCGGTTTTTGGCTGCCAGTCGCCCTGCAGATACTGGTTAAAATACTCGCCGCTGGCGTAGCGTGACTGTTTGAATCCGGCAAAGGTTTGACCCCGCTCGCGAGCGATCTTCATTGACGTATTCAGCGCATGCCATGTGATGGTGTAGAAATAGAGATTGGTGAAATCCAGCCCTTCCGGCGAGCCGTAGGCGATCCCTTCCCGCGCCAGATACCCGTGCAGATTCATCTGCCCAAGACCAATCGCGTGCGACGCGCTGTTCCCGGCGTCGATCGAAGGCACGCTGCGGATATGGCTCATGTCCGAAACGGCGGTTAAGCCGCGAACCGCCGTTTCCACGGTACGACCAAAATCGGGTGAATCCATGGTATGGGCAATGTTCAAGGAGCCGAGATTGCAGGAGATATCGTGCCCGATCTGCTCGTAATTGAGATTTTCATCGTAGGTGGAGGCACTGTTAACCTGCAAAATCTCCGAGCACAGGTTGCTCATATTGATCCGACCGGCAATCGGATTGGCGCGATTCACCGTATCTTCAAACATGATGTAAGGATAACCAGACTCAAACTGGATCTCGGCCAGCCGCTGGAAGAATTCGCGGGCGTTAATGTATTTTTTGCGCACGCGTTCGTCGGCCACCAGTTCGTCATACCGCTCACTCACGGCGATATCACCGAACGGTTTGCCGTAAATCCGTTCCACGTCATACGGTGAGAACAGCGCCATCCGGGCATTTTCTTTCGCCAGTCGAAAGGTAACATCTGGGATCACCACGCCAAGCGAGAGCGTTTTGATGCGGATTTTCTCGTCGGCGTTTTCGCGCTTGGTATCGAGAAAACGTAAAATATCCGGATGGTGTGCGTGCAGATACACCGCGCCTGCGCCCTGACGTGCCCCGAGTTGATTCGCATAAGAAAACGCATCTTCCAGCATTTTCATTACCGGGATCACCCCAGAGGACTGGTTCTCAATGCGTTTAATGGGCGCACCTGCCTCGCGCAGGTTGGAGAGCAAAAATGCCACGCCACCGCCGCGTTTGGAGAGCTGAAGTGCGGAGTTGACCGCCCGACCAATAGACTCCATGTTGTCTTCAATACGCAACAGGAAGCAGGAGACCAGCTCGCCGCGTTGCTGTTTACCGCAGTTTAAAAAGGTTGGCGTGGCGGGCTGAAAGCGCCCGGAGAGCATTTCATCGGTCAGTTGCGTCGCGAGTGCTTCATCGCCCTGCGCCAGCGTGAGTGCCACCATCGTTACCCGATCCTCAAAGTCTTCGAGATAGCGCTTACCGTCGAACGTTTTCAACGTATAGCTGGTGTAGAACTTCCATGCGCCGAGGAACGTCTGGAAACGGAATCCGCTGGCGTGGGCGTGGGCGAATAGCTTCAGCACGAACGCGCGATCGTAGCGGGCTAACACGCTGGCATCGTAATAGCCTTCATCCACCAACGTTTCCAGGCGCTCCTGCTGGCTGGCAAACGCCACCGAGTTGGGGCGGACGTGTGCGGCAAAGAAGGCCTCCACCGCCTGATGGTCTTTGTCGAACTGAATGCGCCCGGCTTTATCATACAGATTCAGCATGGCGTTCAGGGCGTGATAATCCAGCGTTGGCTGCATTACACGTTCTGCGGTTGTCGTTGCCAAAATTCGCTCACTCCTTTTCGAACGTTGTCGATATCGCTTTGGGTGCCCATCAGCTCAAAGCGATAGAGCCACGGCACGCCGCATTTTTGTGAGATGACATCACCCGCGCGACCGTAGGCGTCACCGAAATTACGATTGCCGGAGGCGATCACTCCACGGATTAACGCCCGGTTGTGCGTATCGTTTAAAAAGCGGATCACCTGTCTTGGGACCGCGCCAGCAGTGCCGCCGCCGCCGTAGGACGGCACGATTAATATGTAAGGTTCGTCTACCCGGATCGGCTCGCGTTCGTTAAGCGGAATGCGGATGGCAGGCAGCCCCAGACGCTGCATAAAGCGGTGCGTATTTTCGGAGCTGCTGGAGAAGTAGACGAGCTGACTCATGCGCTGGCCACACGGTGTTCCGGATGCAGACGGTTGATCATGTCCGGGCGAAACCCTGACCAACTGGTTTCACCCGCGACTACGACCGGTAACTGGCGAAACCCTTGATCGCGCAGGTTATCAGCCAAATCGGGCTGTAAATCGACGTTTACCATCTCAAAGTCAAAACCATGACTTTCCATTGCCCGTTTGGTGGCATGGCACTGAACACAGTTATTGCGAGTGTAAATAATAATACGCATGATTCGTATTTCCATTTAAAAATAAAAGATCGGCGCGATAGAGGGCGTCGGGTTGTGTGTGTCCTGATAGGAAAGATACTAGATGTAGTTTTAAAAATATTCAACCATACAAGATATGGGAATTTTAGATTGATGATGGGCTGGGTGATGGGCGTGGCAGGGGAAGTGATATGTTCCATCGCAGGTTGCCGGATGGCGTCGCGTCTAATCCGGCCTACAGGAAAGTACTTCCCAGGCCGGATAAGGCGTTTATGCCGGCATCCGGCAGCGCAGAATCACATGCGCATCCCCACCGCCAGGCGGTTAAAGCAGTTCATCAGGCTAATGGCAAATGTCAGGTCGCTAATCTCTTTCGCGCTGAAATGGTCGAGTAGTGGCAGATAAACGTCATCTTCGGCGTGAGTAGTGGCAATTTGGGTGACCGATTCGGCCCACGCCAGCGCCGCACGTTCCTGCTCGCTGAAGTGGTGACTCACCCGCCAGCCTGCCAGCGCATCCAGTTTGGCCTGCGCAACACCGGATTTGCGCAGTGCTTTACTGTGCATTTCCAGACAAAAGGCGCAGCCGTTGATTTGCGAGACCCGCAGGTAAATCAGTTCCGTCAGCGTAGGTTCCAGCGCGCAGTTCTCCAGCGCTTTGCTTGCCTGAACCAGAGCGTTATAGATTTCGGGGCTGAGTTCATAATAGGGCTGGCGTAACATGGTCATGGTATTTCTCCTCGTTTGGATGAGCCGCAATGTAGCACTATAATGGACTGCTACAGAGAGCCATATTGTTGCCAAAAAAGCAGACCATAAATGCCGCGCTATCAGCAAATCGCCCGTCAGTTAAAAAACGCAATTGAGAAAGGTGAACTCAAGCCCGGTACCAGATTGCCCTCCAGTCGGACCTGGGCCCAGGAGCTGGGAGTATCACGCTCGACGGTGGAAAATGCCTATGCAGAGCTGGTGGCGCAGGGCTGGCTCGCGCGGCGTGGACAGGCAGGAACGTTTGTCAGTGAGCAACTGCAACCAGAAAGGGCGTCTGCATCTCCTGCCATCTTTGCCGGAGAAAATCCCAGACCGCAAACTTTTCAGATGGGATTACCCGCACTCGATCTTTTTCCGCGCGAAGTCTGGGCGCGGGTGATGGGACGGCGTTTGCGCACCCAAACGCGTTTTGATCTGGCGGTGGGCGATGTGTGTGGCGAGCGGGCGTTACGTCAGGCGATTGTGGATTACCTGCGGGTCTCACGCAGCATTGAATGCCAGCCAGAGCAGATTTTTATCACTTCAGGTTATGCGGCATCAATGACGTTAATCCTGCGCGCTCTGGCGCATCCCGGAGAGGGAATGTGGGTCGAAGATCCCGGCTTTCCGCTGATTCGGCCCGTGGTGGCTCAAGAACGCATTGAGTTGAAGCCGGTAGCGGTGGATGCCGATGGTCTGGATGTCAGCGCCGGGATTCGCGACTACCCGCAGGCGCGTTTTGTACTGCTCACTCCCGCACATCAAAGCCCACTGGGGGTAGCACTGTCTTTAGACCGTCGCCACCAGTTGCTGGAGTGGGCGACTCGTGCGCAGGCGTGGGTAATCGAAGATGATTATGACAGTGAATTTCGTTACCACGGTAAGCCGTTGCCGCCGCTAAAAAGTCTGGATGCGCCCCAGCGGGTGATTTATGCCGGAACGTTCAGCAAATCGATGTTTCCGGCTTTGCGTACGGCATGGCTGGTGGTGCCCCTGACCCAGGTTGAACACTTTCGCCAACAAGCGGCGCTAACGGCCTGTAGCGTTCCGGTTCTATGGCAGCAAACGCTGGCGGATTTTATGCGAGACGGCCACTTCTGGCGACACTTAAAACGTATGCGACAACATTATGCCGAACGACGACAATGGATGGAAAACGCCCTGACCGAACAAGGATTTAGCGTCATTCCTCAGGAAGGTGGGATTCAACTGGTGATGAGTGTGGACGGAGATGATGTTGCGCTGGTGCGTAAAGCGAATCAGGCCGGGTTAGCTGTTCAGGCGTTAAGCCGCTGGCGAATAACGTCAGAAGGAAAGGGGGGAATATTGCTGTCATTTACCAATATCAGCTCGGCGGAAATGGCGCAACAGGCGGCGTACCAACTGCGGATGGCGCTGACATAAATCTATACCCGTCATACTTCAAGTTGCATGTGCGTTGGCTGCGTTCGTTCACCCCAGTCACTTACTTTAGTAAGCTCCTGGGGATTAGCTCCCTTGCCGCCTTCCTGCCACTCGAATTATTTAGGGTATATAAGGTTCTTACGATATGCGTCCCACCATCGCCACCCGTTTATGGACTTTTCTGAAAGCGTTGCTAATGCTGAATCAGGTAAGGTAAGCCCGCAGTAAAAGATAACGAGGAAAATAATATGTATTTACGACCTGATGAGGTGGCGCGCGTACTTGAAAAAGTGGGCTTTACCGTTGATGTAGTGACGCAGAAAACGTACGGCTATCGTCGTGGCGAAAATTATGTGTACGTTAACCGTGAAGCACGCATGGGACGTACCGCATTAATTATCCATCCCACGCTAAAAGAGCGCAGCTCTTCGCTGGCAGAACCAGCGACGGATATTAAAACCTGCGATCATTACCAGCAATTCCCGCTGTATTTAGCCGGAGATACTCATGAGCATTATGGTATTCCGCATGGCTTTAGCTCGCGTATTGCGCTTGAGCGTTATCTGAGCGGGTTGTTTGGCGACGTTAATTCTAACTAATAACGCGACTGGCAGTGCCAGTCGCAAAGAAGCGTGTCAGGCTTTAGCCTGATGATAGCTGCTGACCTTAAACAAGCGGCGGCAATAATCAAGAAAGTAGCCATAGACAGCGCCCATCAGCATTGATACCACGATGTTCGAACTTACTGCAGCCGTAATCTGGTGCCAGTCTGCGCCAACCGTCAGCAGAATAATCACATACACCGGCGACTGGAAGGTGACATAAGCCAGCACATCCGCCAGATTTTTTGCCCATCCTGCCTGCGTGGCTTTACGCGCCGCGCGCATGAACAAATCACGGTACATGCCGTATGGCCACGCGATCAGTATGTTGACAGGGATAGCGACTAATCTGGAATACAGCGACTGTTCGAAGCTCATTCCAGAAAGGAATATTTCGATCAACATGTTCACGACAGAACAATAAACAACCATCGCGAACGTGTCTGCTACTGCATGACGCAAGCGTGACTGCGGAGAGAACATGTTAATGCTCCTTGTAAAAAGGGGGAAAAAGGTTTTGAATACTTTAACTGCTAGTGATTTGTCTTGCTGCTTTCGCGTTTTAATAGGATATCTGCCTGGATAATAACTATCAACTAGCTTAAAATTTTTATTTATTGTCTTTTTGTCGATAAAATGCTCTGTAATGGTTTGTTTTTTGTTCGTTTTGGTGTTTTCGTTGCTGTGTTAATTAAAATTCTTTTAGATCAAAGAGTTATTTTTGCTTGTTTTTCTGGATTTTTTGCGCTCCTTTTCTGAATGTTGACTGATGTGCAATATGTATACTCGTTGGTTCCACGCGATGCCGTGGCCTGTTTCTTAAGTGACGTACTGAGATACCTTGCAGGTATATTCAAAGCTGCAATCAGGGTCATAGAATATATTGTCTGAGCGATAGCAGAATGGATGCTATAAATATCAGAGTTGGCTATTTGTTTAATGACCTGCGAATAAATTAGACTGGAAATATAATAATCAGTTGCATACAATATTTAGCGTAATACCATTTTTATGTTTTACGTTAAAGAGGTTTTGTTAATATGAGTTCAATGTTAAAAAACTTAAATAATATCCGCTCGCTGCGTGCAATGGCTCGTGAATTTTCCGTTGATGTACTGGAAGATATGCTTGAAAAATTCAGGGTAGTGACCAAAGAACGGCGCGATGAAGAAGAACAGCTACAGCGCCAACGCGCAGAACAGCAGGCAAAAATTAATGCCTTGCTGGCGCAGATGCAGGCAGACGGGATCAGCCCGGAGGAGCTGCTGAGCATAACACCTGCTACGACACGTTCAGTTAAAAAACGCCAACCGCGCCCGGCGAAATATCGTTTTATCGATCTCAATGGTGAAACGAAAACATGGACTGGGCAAGGTCGCACACCGAAGCCAATTGCCCAGGCGCTGGCTACCGGTAAATCTCTTGATGACTTTTTGATCTAATTATGAAGGCGGTGAGGAGATCCTCACCGCTTATTTTCAGCAAACGCCGAAATCACCCTCTTCGGTATATCGCGTGACATCAGCTGCTTTCAGCGTGAATTTATCACCGTTTTCATTACTGGCTTGTACCGCCACAATTTGATCGTCATTGACTTCAACAACTTTCAGTTTTGGACCGCCCATACGCGGTTGAACCAGATCGCCAGGTTTAAACATATTGTTGCGCTCCTTTATTTATCATTTATCGCAGAACTCACCATAGATCACGTCAACCGGCGGGTACAGTGCTGTTTCAATGATTACCGCTTAATGAGTACGTCGGTTCCAGGGCATTTTGTCCAGCAGACGCGCCATGCCGCAAAAGCCGGTCACGCCAGCGAGAATCAGCCCGGCCCCGACAAAACCGCTCAGCAGGAAGAAAATACTGCTGACGGTGTAACCCAGAATAACACCGAGTAAGGCAAGGCTACCTGCGGCTATCTGCACCTGACGCATCAGCGGTAACGGCTGTGAACTGTCTTTCGTCACCGGCAACCCTGCGGCTTTCCAGCCGTCAATTCCACCTTCCAGCAGCCAGACCTGCGCGGGCGCAGCAATGGCGCTCAGTTTTGTTGCCGCATTTTGTGTACGTTTGCCTGACTGGCAGTGAAAAATCACCTGCTCGGCGCGTAAATTCGCAGGCAGCGATCCCTGCTCAAGCGCGGGCAACGGCGCCAGATGAGCCTCAGGAATATGCTCGTGCAGATACTCGTCAGCGTCGCGGATATCAATCAGTTTTGCACCTTGCGCGACCAGTGTCTGCGCCTCGCGCGGGGAAATCGTCCCAATAGTCATGATGGCTCCTTATGGGCAATACAGTGTTTTTAATGTGGCGATCAGCGAATTCACGGCCGCATTTTTAATGGAGTAGAGGATGCGCTGGGCATCGCGCTGGCTTTCTATCAGACCTTCTTCACGCATACGCGCCAGATGCTGGGAAGTGGCGGAAGGGCTAAGGCCGGTAACACGGGCTAACTCGCCTGCGCTGGTACCGGGTGAACCGCAGAGCATGCACAAAATCAGCAACCGTTTCGGGTTACTCATCGCTTTTAGCAGGGCGGCAGCTTGTTCAGCGCTGGCCTGGAGTTGTTCAAGTTCAGTCATATGTATTTAAGCATAATCTAAATTAAGTATATTCTAAAATAAACCAACCAACGTACGCCAGCGTAAAGAGCGTAAAGGAGGGTAAAACAGCCGCGGAATGCTGGCAGAGTTGGGTAGAATGGCTACTCTTAGAGATAAAATCTCTTTTTAAACAATGATTAATTTTTTGCTTGTAGGGAGTGTGTATGGGTTTCTGGAGAATCGTTTTTACTATTATTCTGCCCCCGCTTGGCGTGCTGCTGGGGAAGGGGTTCGGCTGGGCATTTATCCTCAATATCGTTCTGACGCTGCTGGGCTACATCCCTGGTTTGATCCATGCCTTCTGGATACAGACGCGTAATTAATTCCTTTCAATTACGGCGCTTTGGCGCCGTTTTCTTTGGCCCCCTTTCTCCTCTGCTACACTTTTGGGTGTTAATTGTTAATTACCGAGGTGGATATGGGACTCTTCAATTTTGTAAAAGATGCGGGTGAAAAACTGTGGGATGCGGTCACTGGAAACCATGACACAGCCGATCTGGCAAAAAAAGTGCAGGAACACCTGAACAAAACTGGCATCCCTGATGCGGATAAAGTGGACGTGCAAATTAACGAAGGCAAAGCCACTGTTTCTGGTGATGGATTAAGTCAGGAGGCGAAAGAAAAAATTCTGATCGCGATTGGTAATATCTCCGGTATTGCCAGCGTAGATGATCAGGTTAAAACCTCTGCGCCCGCGAGCGAAAGCCAGTTTTATACTGTGAAATCAGGGGATACCCTGAGTGCTATTGCTAAACAGGTTTACGGTAATGCCAACCTGTATAACCAGATATTTGAAGCGAATAAACCAATGCTGAAAAGTCCGGATAAAATCTATCCTGGGCAGGTGTTACGTATTCCGGAGCAGTAATATTATGCAGGCTTATTCCGTCAGCAATTTACCGGACATCGCCTGTTGAATAATCGGAATCGGCGTCAGCAGGTGCTGGCGCATTAATTCGCTGGCGCGCGCGGCATCGCGTGCCAGAATTGCTTCGGTCAACGTTTGGTGCTGATCGTGTTTGTCTTCCAGCATCTCCACCGACAGCACCGTTTTTCGCAGCCAGATAAACCGGTAGCGCGCCGCCAAATCGAACAGTCGTTCGCGCATTTGCAGCAGATATTGTGAACCACAGCCAGCGACAATCGCCGAGTGAAACGCCTGATGGCGCTGATCCCACTCGTCGAGCATCTGTTCGCTGGCATCAATGGCTTCAAGCTTACTAAGCATATGCGCGCGCGCCAGAATTTCAGCTTCCCAGGCGTCGTCGCCGCGTTCAATGGCCAGCGCGACCAGCATGGCTTCCATATTGGCGCGGGCATCGAAAATATCGAGCAACTCCTGCTCTGACATCGGGGCAACACGATACCCTTTCTGATTTACTACCGTCACTAACCGCTCGGCAACTAACTGCGAAAGCGCTTCGCGTAGCGGTCCAACGCCAAGATCATAGCGTGAGGTCAGCAGGCTCATACGCAGTTTTTCATCAGGCTGATACACACCGCGGATGATGTCGTTCTTCAGCCAGCGGTATCCATCAATGGCCGTCGGTTGGGGAATGGCGGTCATGGTCATACTCCTGAAAGGATTTCCCGGCCTGCGCCGGGAACAGGTTTAATGCGTATTTTGCAATGGTGCTTTTTGCCAAGATAGCAGTTTTTTCCAGCGTGACATAATGGGCACGGTGCAAATAATTCCTATGGCTAACAACCCGGTAGAGATAACTTCCAGCTGTTGTGCCGGGCGAAACAGCATGACCACCAGCACAAAGATAATAAATGCGATGACCAGCCAGGTAAGCCACGGATAGAGCCACATTTTCAGTTTAATTTCGCCGCCTCGCGCCAGCAGGATTTTACGCATCCGCAGTTGAGAAACGGCAATGACCAGATAGACCAGCAGTGCGATGGCACCGGAACTGTCGATCAGGAATTTAAACACCTTGGCCGGGGCGTAATAGTTGACGATGACGGTGAGGAATGCGGCACCGGTAGACAGCAACACCGCCACATAAGGCGTTTTACTGCGGTTCGTTTTACCCATAAAAGCGGGGGCATCGCCACGGCGGCTCAGGGAGTAGAGCATACGCGAGGACGTATACAGCGCGGAGTTGAGACAGCTAGTCACCGACAGCAAAATGACGCAATCCATGATCAGTTTCGCGTGCGGGATATGCAGTAGCTCCAGTACCGAGCGGTAAGAACCGACTTCTTTCAGTCCCGGCATGTTCCACGGGATCAGCGCCACCACCACAAAAATAGAGCACAGATAGAAGATGGAGATACGCCAGATAACCGAGTTGGTGGCGCGAACGATATGTTTATCCGGGGTATCGGATTCGGCGGCGGCGATGGTAACTATCTCTGCGCCCATAAAGGAGAACATAGTGATTAACATTGCGCTGATCACGGCGCCAAAACCGTTGGGCATAAAGCCGCCCTGATCCCACAGGCGCGAAACCCCGCTGACATCGGCATAAGGGTAGAAACCGCTAATCGCCGCTGCGCCGAGGGTTATAAACGCCAGAATGGCAATCACTTTGCACAGCGCCAGCCAGAACTCGAACTCACCGTAATTTTTGACGCTCAGTAAATTACTGCCGGTTAATGCCAGCGTGATAACCAGAGAAAACAGCCAGATAGGAATGCCAGGCACCCAGGAGTGAAGAATGATGGCGGCGATATTCGCCTCCAGCGGGATAACCAACACCCAGAACCACCAGTACAACCAGCCGATGGTGTAACCTGCCCAAGGGCCGATGGCCTTATCGGCGTATGTGGAAAAAGAACCGGTATCCGGTGTGGCGACGGCCATTTCGGCCAACATGCGCATAATCATCACCACCAGCAATCCGGCGAACAGATAGGCTAATAATACTGCGGGGCCGGCTTCTGCAATCGCCACGCTTGAACCGACAAACAGACTTGCGCCGATTACCCCGGCAATAGACAGCATGGTGACGTGGCGTGATTTCAGCCCGCCCCCTAAATCATGTGATTGTGACACTTGCCCCATCTTTAAACCTCTCGAAAGTATTTCACTTGGGAGAGCACCCCGGCATTCCCGCGCCGGGGCACGCGTATTATTGTTATTGACCCTGTTTGCCGGATGGCGGCTCCGCCTTATCCGGCTTAAAACTCCCCGTTTTGATACGGGTTTAACCCTGCTTTGCCTCGGCAAAACACTGGGCGATAATGTCCAGCCCCTGGCGGATTTGCGCATCTTCAATAGTCAGCGGGACAAGAATGCGCAGCACGTTGTAGTAAGGTCCGCAGGAGAGCAGGATCAGTCCTTTCTCACGTGCACGCGCCACCACTTCCGCAGTCAGTTTGGCGTCTGGTTTCGTGTGGTCGCCGTTTTCGAACAGTTCGATAGCAATCATCGCGCCCAGCCCGCGTACGTCGCCAATCTCGCGGTGGGTTTCCGCGATAGCCAACAGGCCTTCACGCAGGGTTTGCCCCAGCTCGTTGGCTTTTTGCAGCAGATCTTCCTGCTCGAAAATGTTTAGTACCGCCAGCGCAGCGGCACAGGCAATTGGGTTACCTGCATAGGTACCGCCCAGACCGCCCGGTGGAATAGCGTCCATGACATCGGCGCGTCCGGTCACGCCTGCCAGCGGGAAGCCTCCGGCGATGGATTTGGCGAAGGTGGTGAGATCGGGCGCAACGCCCATCTGCTCCATGGCAAACAGCGTACCGGTGCGGCCCGCACCGCTCTGTACTTCATCAGCAATCAGCATGATCCCGTGTTCGTCACAAATAGCGCGCAGACGTTGCATAAAAGCAGGGGAAGCGGCGTAAAAACCACCTTCGCCCTGGACGGGTTCAATTACGATGGCGGCGACGTCTTCTGGCGCGGCATCGTTTTTGAAAATGCGGTGAATACTGGCGATAGCATCGTCGTCACTGATGCCGTGCAGTGGGCAAGGATAAAGCGCGCGATACACGTGGCCCGGCATCAGCCCCATTCCGGCAGAGTATGGGTTCACTTTCCCGGTCAGTGACAAGGTGTAGTGGGTACGGCCGTGGTAAGCACCGCTGAAGGCGATTGTGCCGGTGCGTTTGGTGGCGGCGCGGGCGATTTTCACCGCATTTTCTACCGCTTCAGAACCGGTGGTCACCAGCAGGGTTTTCTTGGCGAAATCACCCGGCACTTTCTTATTCATGATTTCACACAGCTCCAGGTATGGCTCATAGGCCAGTACCTGGAAACAGGTATGGGACAGCTTTTTCAACTGCGCTTCTACCGCAGAGACGATCTGCGGGTGCAGGTGACCGGTGTTCAACACTGCAATACCGCCAGCAAAGTCAAGGAATTCACGGCCTTCAACGTCCCAGACCCGACAGTTTTCTGCACGCTCGGCAAAAATAGGGTGGATCTGGCCTACGCCACGGGGAACGGCGTTGCTGCGACGTTGCATAAGTTCGTTGTTGGTGCTCATCAGGTGTTCTCCAGTATTTATTTTATTAAAGGCCGATGCACATATATTTGATTTCTAAGTAGTCTTCGATGCCGTATTTTGATCCTTCACGGCCAAGACCGGAGGCTTTGATTCCCCCAAACGGGGCGACTTCGTTGGAGATAATGCCGGTGTTAATCCCGACGATGCCGTACTCCAGCGCTTCGCCAACGCGGAAGACGCGGCTTAAATCACGGGCGTAGAAATAGGCGGCCAGACCAAACTCGGTGTCGTTGGCCTGAGCGATGACGTCGGCTTCGTCTTTAAAACGAAACAGCGGAGCCAGCGGTCCGAACGTCTCTTCTTTGGCGACCTTCGCGTTGTCAGGCACATCCACCAGAATGGTGGGCTGGAAGAAGTTACCGCCGAGCGCATGAGGTTTACCGCCCGCGATAATGCGCGCGCCTTTATCCAGAGCATCGGCGATGTGTTCCTGCACTTTGGCAACCGCTTTATCGTCGATCAGCGGTCCGGTGGTGACCTCTGGTTGCAGACCATCGCCGAGATGCAGTTTGCTCACTGCATGCTGGAGTTTTTCGGCAAAACGCTCATACACACCGTCCTGTACGTACAGGCGGTTGGCGCAGACGCAGGTTTGCCCGGCGTTACGGAACTTCGAGGCCAGCGCACCTTCCACGGCTTTATCAAGATCGGCATCGTCAAAGACGATAAACGGCGCATTGCCGCCCAGTTCCAGCGATACCTTTTTGATGTCTTTGGCGCACTGCTGCATTAACTGACGGCCAATTTCGGTTGAGCCGGTAAATGACAGTTTGCGCACCAGCGGGTTGCCGGTCAGCTCGTTACCGACCGCGCTCGCAGAACCGGTCACCACGCTGAAAACGCCAGCCGGGATCCCGGCGCGATTAGCCAGTTCTGCCAGTGCCAGTGCGGAGTAGGGGGTCTGGCTGGCGGGTTTAAGCACCATCGTACAGCCTGCCGCCAGCGCGGGACCTGCTTTGCGGGTGATCATCGCCGCCGGGAAGTTCCACGGCGTAATCGCGGCGGTAACGCCGATCGGCTGCTTGATGACGATCAGACGCTTATCGGCCTGATGGCCAGGGATCGTATCGCCATAGATGCGTTTACCCTCTTCGGCAAACCACTCAATAAATGAGGCGGCATAGGTGATTTCGCCTTTGGCCTCCGCCAGCGGTTTACCCTGTTCCAGGGTCATCAAGCGGGCGAGATCGTCCTGATGCTCAATCATCAGGTTGAACCAGCGGCGCAGGATATTGGCTCGCTCTTTGGCAGTCAGCGCACGCCAGGCCGGCAGAGCGCGGTTTGCGGCGTTAATCGCTTCGCGGGTTTCATCTGCCCCCATTTTAGGTACGCTACCCAATTGCTGACCGTTGGCGGGATTGGTCACCGCGATGGTCTCGCCGCTGTTAGCGTCACGCCAGTTGCCGTCGATCAGTGCCTGCTGGCGAAATAAGGTTGGATCGTTAAGTTGCATGATTGCTTCCTGTCTTAATCGGTTTAACGGGTAAATGCGGCGTGTAATGTCTCCACGCTACGTGCCGCACGCAGCGTGCGTCCGGGATTACTCTGGTTCTCCAGCAGCGCATGAACTTTGCTGACAATATGTGCACCGATAGGGATTGCCGATGTTGCCGCCGGAGAAGGCGCGTTACAGGTGTGAATTGAGCGTGGCGTGGTGACAAACAGAAAATCGTCGATAAGCTTGCCATCAGGTGATACCGCCTGTGCCCGCACGCCCGCAGGCCACGGTTGCAGATCCTTAAGCATCAGGCTCGGACAGTACTTTTGTACCAGCCGCAGATAACCGCTTTTGCACAGCGAATTCTTCATTTCGCCAAGCCCTGAGCGCAGGTTGTTTTGCAGCACGCGGCGAATACCAGAAGAGCCGAGGATCTCGAGCGTATCGCTGAGCGAGAAGTCACGCTTACGGTAGCCTTCACGTTTAAATGCCAGCACCGCGTTGGGGCCGACCGTGACGCTGCCGTCAATCATCCGGGTCAGATGAACACCGAGAAACGGCATTGCCGGGTCGGGGATGGGGTAGATCAGATGGTTAACTATCTGATTATGTTCTGGCGCCAGGCGGAAATATTCGCCACGGAACGGGCAGATGATAAAGCCAGGTTCAACGCCGAGCATTTTCACCAGTCGGTCCGCCATCAGGCCAGAACAACTAATCAGCGTCGCGCCTTCATATTCCTGACCCTGACGGGTATGGACAATCACGCCCGTAGCGTGCTCTTTCAGCGCGCTGACCTCGGCGTTGTAAATAATCTCACCGCCTTTGGCCTGGAAAATATTCGCCATCGCGGCGGTGACTTCACGGTAGCTGACGATCCCGCTCGACGGAACAAAAATGCCGCCCAGACCGGTGATATTCGGTTCACGCTCGCGAAGCTCCTGCGCATTCAGCCATTCGCGCTCCAAACCGTTAGCGGCGGTGCGATCCCATAGCGCGCGCATGCGCTCCATTTCCAGAGGGGAGGTGGCAACCAGCATTTTTCCGCAGACGTCGTAGCGGATGCCGTTTTGGTCGCAAAAGGCTTTTGTGGCGCGATTTCCGGCCAGGCAAAACTGCGCCTTCAGGCTGCCGGGAGTGTAATAGACCCCGGCATGAATGACGCCGCTGTTGTGGCCCGTCTGGTGACAGGCCGGGCCGGACTCTTTTTCCAACAGCGCGATTCTGGCGTCCGGATAGACATCAATCAGCTGCATGGCGGTCGACATGCCGATAATGCCGCCGCCAATAATCACAAAATCATACATCCGCTTTTTTCCTTCGCGCTTACTGATGAGTCTGGTAGTGGTTTGTCGCGTAAGCGAAATAACCACGTTGGCGCATCAGTTCGCGGCGCAGGTCAGGATGCGAGGTGAAACGATCGCGACCGTGTAGCCAGAACAGGTTGTTGATCAGCAGGAATTTACCCACTGAAACCGGTACGGAAATAATACTTTTGCTGGTTTCCAGCGCGTCGGACAGGTCACTCAGCCAGACGCCTTCTTCATAGTCTTTTGGCTGGACGAACTGGTCGATGTAGCGCATCACCGGACGACCCTGCTGGTCAACGTCAAATACCGGATGGAACACTTCCTGGCTCACGTTTTTGCTTGGCGGCGCGGCAAAGCGCATAGGGCGACGCGCCAGCGGATGGGTAAAGTACTGATCCAGATGTTCCCAGTCGTCGAGGTGCAGCAGCAGCGAGTTACCGCCGGTCATGTTCTGCTCGTCAATCTTCATCATCAGCACGTAATCGGTGATTTCTTCGAGATAGGTTCCGTCGTTGTGCAATTCCATCACTCGGTGAGGCTGGCGCAGATAGCTGTCTGAGTTATCGACGTTTTTCACCACAAAACGTGCGTAATATTGACCGCTCATCGCATCAAAATTCGAACGTCCGATTAGATGTGCTACCGCCGTCGCCAGCTTGACCATCTCTTCTGCCTGCGCCACATCATCCACGCCAACGGCATTGATCAGCAGTGCGCCTTCGGCACGATCGAGCAACGTTTTCAGCAGCAGAGGCTGCAACTGATTGCCGCACAGGTCGTCGAGGATCTTGCCCACTTTGAAGCGCAAGAAGGATTTGTATTCCAGCGCCTGCACCGGCCACTGCGCGACGGCCTGCAGAAATTGCTCAGTGGTCTCAGCAGAAAAAGTCAGCTCCAGCAGGCGTGGGGACTGGGCTGATGGTTTCAGCGTGAAACCGCTGTAGTGCTGGGCTGGATCTTCAGCGTTCGGTTTTACGGCAGTCAGTGCGTTCATCAAATCGTTCCTCTCAGTAGATTGTCAGGGAGATATGGCGCAGCTCGTTTCGTAGCCATAAATTAAAAATATCTACATTTTTGAAAAACGCGCACATAATGAGCTTGTTTGTTTATTATTTGTGATCAAAAGCAACAAATATTTAACATTGCAAACAATAGGGATTTAAAGCGAAGGCAGGGATAGAGCGGTTATATCAGGTGGTAACCACCTGATTTTTAAGAGGTAAATAAAGCATCTTAATGTTCAAGAGCAATAGCGCAGACGTGTTCAACATGAGTGAGATCGTGGTACAAGTCAGGCAAGGTCATCTTCTTACGAATTACGATTTTGAGATTAACCTCGATTTTACCCTTCTTAATATCCCTGATCGTTATGTTTTCAATAATGTTTTTCTGTTGATGGATGCGGGTTATCAGATTTTCGAGCGCATCGCGTTCATCAAGAATAACCCTGACTTTTACTTTTCCGGGGAACTGGTTTTTAGTCTGTAAGAAAATAATGAACGGGCTTAATTTAATTGCCAATAAAAATAAAGCCGTGGCAAAAAAAGCATGAAAATAAAAACCGGCCCCACAGGTGATTCCCACCCCAGCAGATGCCCAGACAATTGCCGCAGTAGTGAGACCAGAAATAGCATCGTCGTGTCGGTGCAGAATGACTCCCGCACCGAGAAAACCAACGCCACTAATAATCTGAGCCGCCAGACGCATAGGATCGCTACGGATGTTCATCGAAATTTCAGCATAGTATTCTGCAGATTGTATTGATACGACAGTTAATACACAGCTGGCTACGGATAAAATAACGCAAGTTTTGAAGCCAACCGGTTTCCCTTTCGATTCTCTTTCCAGGCCTATAATGCCACCCAGAATAAATGCAATGCTGATTTTGATGATCGTAGTTAAAGGCAACAATCCTTGCTCATTGATGATGGCGGCCAGATTATTCATGCAATTACCTTAATGAAAGAGTCTTTAACGATCAGGAGTTTGCTTTTTTCAATGGGAGGTCTGCTTTGCGTTTTGAAATATCGTCCCGGAAGAATATCAGGAAGAATACGCTGACCACTGCGGCAACGCCTGCTGAAACTAGCCAGAATGTTTCCCATTGCGGTAACGCCTGTGGGCCTTGTTCCGTCACGGTGCTGTTGAAGATTTGACCGCATACGGTAGAGGCAAACAGCAAACCGACGCCGTTGGAGACGATAAATCGCAAGCTTTGGGCTTGTGCTTTAATCTCTGGCGCGGCTTTACGGTCAACATAAATGTCGCCCACGGTAAAGAAAAAGTCCCAGCAGAATCCCTGCAACATCAGACCGATCAGCACAAACATCATGTTGGCATCCAGTGATGCATGAGCAAACAACAGTGTGCGGATGATCCAGCAAACGGCGCCCAACATGAGAGTAATTTTGAAGCCGGCTTTCAGTAAGAAAAACGAGAGCAGGAACATAAAAATGACTTCACAGGCGATGCCGACCTGCATCATTGACGCGGCGTTATCGAATCCAAGCGCTTTTAAAAAGACCGGGATATAGGCGGAATAAGCTGTTTTGGGGATCATCAGGACAAAAATACTGAGCATCAAAACCGAGAAACTGCGGTCCTTGAAGAGTGCCAGAGCGTCCAGACATAACAGATCGCGGAGTGTAAATACGCTTCCTTTTGCTTTCGGTGGGGTGTTTGGCAACGTAAAGCAGTAAAGGCCGAGCACGACACCGGAGGCTGACGCAATATACCAGGTGATGGTATTTCCAGAATAGCCCATTTCACCAATAATAAAACCGATGACCATAAAGCCAAATGTGCCGAACACACGAATAAAGGGGAAGTATTTCACCCCGTTAATGTGGCTGAAACTGATGCTGTTAGCCAGCGCAGTTGTTGGATAAAACAGCAGACCGACCAGGAAGATCATGGTCAACGTCATGCCCGTGTTTTGTGCCTCAATAAATTGTGGAACAAACAACAGTACGCCAGCATTAATTAAATGCAGGATCGCCATGACTTTTTGTGACGAAAAGAAACGGTCGGCTACCATGCCAATAAAGAGTGGCGAAAGAATGGTCGCCAGACCAAGCAAAGCATAAGATGAGCCAATAATGGTCGCCATACCATAGGTACTTAATACCAGTCCCATGGTCATATTCCAGGCGCCCTGCATGAAATATTGTATGAACATCATAACCAGCAGGCGTGGTGTTTTATTAAGGTCCATATTGCATATCCTTATTGGTTGATGCTCAGGTTAAGCCCATCCCAGGCGACAAGAATGTTCTCTTTGTCGCACGCCGCCACGAGATCGTCGTGCAGTAGACCGCCGCTGTGTGAGACATGCGAGACGATGAGTTGGCTATTTTTCTCAAGGCAGCCCAGTTCTGCAAGCCTGTCTCTGGCAGCGAAGACGGTTTCCAGACTCATGTGGTTATTTGTACGGTTATCACCATTAAAACCGTAGGTACATTCCAGCACCGTTAAATCGATCTTTTTCCCTTTTAACCATTGCCAGGTGAGTTCAGGGAACCAGCCCGAATCATGTCCATAGAAAATTGACTGACCATCTTTTTCGATAAACCAGGTATAACAAAGCTCCCATTTGGCATGGTTCGCCAGCAGTGGAGTGATTCGGTATCCGCGGGTTTCAACGGTTACGAAGGGAACCAGGCAATGAAAAGCAAATCTTTCTGCGCTGTAGCCTGGTAACACTTGTGCCGCGCCGTTAATCGCACGGTCATTACCAAAAATGTGCAACGGATGAGTAATCTCAAATCCGTACCCTTCCATTCGGCTAAAAAGATCGCCGACGTTGAAATGATCGGGATGTGTATGCGTGAACAGCAGCGATTTGATCTCTGTTGCGTCCAGGCCATCTCGCAGCAGTTGCTGGCTGAATTCAGGCGCGACATCGATCAACAGTTCATCGTCGATGATCGCTGAGGAGTGCGTGCGTATGTCTTTGCCTTTACGAATACGGGCTTGCTGACAGTGCTCACAACGGCAAAAAGGATTGGGTATCCCTTCGGATGCTGCGGTTCCCAGAAAATGAATATTCATGTTTCCCTCTTGATCAAAACAGAGTGTTGTTTTTTGAACGAAAATGTAATGAAACGTAATTGGAACGTGTCAATTATTATCCTGCAGCTTTAAGGCAACAACGATCTTTTGTTGCATAAGTGATCCTCTTCAAGGATTTAATAATTTATTTTTATATTTCATAGCGTTGAGATTTTTAGTTCATTTCTTCGTGCTATGTGGGGTTGAAAGGTGGTTATAAGAATGTGTTGATAAAATGCACTTTTTAATATTGTAACGTTCAAATTATCTTGCTGGAGATAGTTTCCTGATGAGCGCCGTGCTAGCATCAAAACATCAGGGGAAGGGTGTAAAAATGCCAACTATCAAAGACATAGCAAGAATTGCCGGTGTATCGCATGGGACTGTCTCGAATGTGCTCAATGGCAGAGGAAATGTAAGCGTTGAGAAGATTGAAGCGGTTCAACGTGCGGCCCGAGAAGTTGGCTATCAGTTGAATGCGCAGGCGCAATCATTGAGAGCCAGCAAAAGTCAGGGAGTGGCCTTGATTCTGCCGGACATCAATGCGGAACGTTACTATCAACTTTATCGGGGATTACACCAGGCCTGGCAACCTTCACTCAGCGAACCGGTTGATCTTTACCTGACTAATGATTTGCCCAATCTGGAACTGGATATTTTGCAAACACTGGCGGCAAAGTCTTACCAGGCTGTTGTCACCGTGAGTTGCCTGGACAACAGCCAGCCCTATTACGATATGCTCAGGCTCTCTCCGGAGAATGTGCTTTTTGCGTATCGCCAGCCAGCCGGTGCAGTTTGTTATATTAGCCTTGACTATGTGACCGCAGGGGAAGAAACCGCAAGAAGGGCACTGGCGCAGCTGCCGGGTCATATTGGTGTTTTCTGCGAGCCGCTGGAATTTGCCCACAGTGCACGCTTTACTCAAGCGATACAGAAGGTATGCCGGGAGTTAAGTACGCACACAAAGCTTACGGTTATACCTGCGCATGCCAGTGAAGTTAACACCGTCGCGTTTGACTTTTTCCGGGGGGCGATACCCGATCTGTTTATTGTTCAGGACAGTGAGAAGACGCGTGCGTTGACGCAAGCGTCCTGGTTTGGGAGTTCTCAGTCCTGCCCGCCGATAGTACAACTGAGTGATAATCTTCCTGCATCTTTTGATGGAATCACCAGCTATCAGATGGATTATGCCCGCCTGGGGACAACTATTGCTTCATGTATTCGCCAACCCAAAAGTAAAGAGAAGCACCGTATTCTGACGAATTGCGGTTTTTCCTGGAATGGGCAATACGCTCCGCCTCATGAGACGGAGGCGACGCTGAATATGTTAATTTTGCCCAGCCCTTCGACCGATGCGCTGAAGAAACTGTTACCTCACTTTTATCGCCAGACCGGTATTAAGGTTAATCTTGCGGTTTATCCGTATGATGAGGTTTTTGAAATTCTCTCTCATCTTCACCTGCACCCTTATTACGATTTACTGCGAATCGATATGGCATGTTTTCCCTGGTTTGCAGAAAAAGCATTATTGCCGCTGGAGTCGGTCTCCCCCGAACTCCCGTTATTGCTGGATAACTTCTCTGAGCAAATTCAGCAGCACTTCAGCCAGGTGAATGGGACTGCATGGGCAATTCCCTTTGATGCCAGTATGCAGCTTCTGTTTTATCGACGAGATCTGTTTGAAGATGCGACGATTAAACGGATGTTTTATGAATCAACAGGCAAAGAGTTAACGCTACCAGAGAATTTCGCACAATTTGATGAGATTGCCGCTTTCTTTAGTCAATTGCATCAGCCAGAAAACAGACAGCGCCCAATGGGAACGGCGGTGACGTTGGGCAGCTCAGGACTTATCGCCACTGAGTACTTGCTACGTTACTACGCGTTAGGTGGACGATTGGTGCGTGAGGGCGAGCCGGTACAACTTGATGCTTCGCTTGCTGCCGCTGCACTCGAAGAATATCTGCACCAGCTTTCTATCGCCGTGAATCTCCCTGGTGAGTGGTGGAGTGATGCGGTTAAACAGTTTGAGCGTGGAAATCTCGCCATGCTGATTATGTATCTCAATTTGTTTAACGATGTTGCGCATACGACCATCGCCCCCACGATTGGCTATGCTCCCGTTCCGGGGCAGCTTCCACAATTGGGCGGTGGCTCTATTGGAATGTCTCGCTACAGTAAGAAGAAAAAACAGGTTGAGCAGTTTTTTCATTGGCTTTATTCCGATGAAATTTCGCGCCATCTGGTTCTATTGGGGGGCAACAGCGCCTGGTCTGGAATATGTCACGATCAAAATGTTCTCAATCTCTACCCGTGGTTTAATTTACTGAATGAAAAAGGCATGACGGGAATACGGGAGTCTCAGGGAAGTAAAGGTGAGCCTTTTAACCTGCGACAGGCAGAGATTATTATCGGGCAAGGCGTGACGAATGCGATTAACGGCATTATGGACGTCACGCAGGCCGTGGAATACATCAATGCGCGGATCAGAAACGAAACGGGTGCCTGAAATATGCGACTCATCGCCTCTTACTGATGACGTAAGAGGCGAGAAAAAGCGGTTAACAGTAACCCACTTTATAAATGCGCCCGCTCTGGATGCCTTCGACGCTGCGGCGATAGGCGTTGGCGACCGTGACGGCGGGGACGCTTTCAAAGCCGGGGAAGAACCCGTCATAGGCTGCAGCGGATTCACTCAGCACGGTCGGGCTTATCAGGTTAATACGCTGACCACGCTCTAGCTCACAGGCAGCAGCGCGCACAAATCCTTCCAGACCGGCATTGATCGTTGCCGCATTTGCGCCTTGTGCGATGGGCTCGTGGGCGATAATGCCGCTAATTAACGTTATCGAACCGCCATCATTGAGGAAATGCTGCCCGGTTAAGGCCAGACGTATCTGGCCTAACAGTTTATCCTGAAGCCCCTGATTAAAGTCCTGGTCGGTCATTGTCGACAGCGGTCCAAAGAATAGATTGCCGGTGGCGGAAACGATCGCATCTACCCGACCGACTTTTTCGAACAATGCCTCGACACTCTCCTGCGAGGTGATATCGACCTGGTAATCCCCCTGCGTGCGACCTACGCGGATCACCTCATGTTTACGGCTTAACGTTTCTGTGACTGCGCGACCCACTGTACCACTGGCACCAATAATGACGATTTTCATAACCACCTCCGCAATAGTGTGAGCCGCTATTCTTTAATGAAAATGAAATCGGATAAACTGGCTAAAAGTTAGATTATTACTAACCAGAGGTTTGCAATATGGATAAGTTACGCGGCATGGAAACGTTTGTCGCCGTGGTGGAGAGCGGGAGCTTTACTTCTGCCGCGACGAGGCTCGAGATGTCTGCGGTGATGGTGGGAAAATATATTGCCCAACTGGAAGCGCAGCTCGGCACGCGTTTGCTGGAGCGCAATACGCGTCGCCAGAGTCTGACCGATGCCGGACGCGTCTATTTTGAAGAAGCCCGTCGCGTGCTGGAGCAGGTATCGATAGCTGAACGTTCGGTAGAGCGTCTGCGGCTGGCACCAGCAGGGACGCTGCGCATAAGCGCGCCCACGTCTTTTGGCGCTTGCGTGATCTCGCCATTGGCCGCTGCGTTTTTACAGACCTGGCCAGAGGTGCGCATTGAACTGGATCTAACCAACCGGATGGTTGATCTGGTTAATGAAGGTGTTGATCTGGCGATCCGCATTGGCGATATCCATCAGACTGACGTGGTGGCGAAATACCTGTGTCCCTACCGTATGGCAATTTGTGCTTCGCCAGAATATCTTGCCCGCCATGGCACCCCCCGAACGCCCGCGGATCTGGTGGATCATCTGTGTCTGTCCCATACCGTGTGGACGGCCCGCAACGAGTGGATACTGCCTGGCGTGACGGGGGAAGTCAGATGGAAACGCGATGCGATCCTGCGCTGTAACGATGGTCATGGACTGCGTATGGCGGCGGTAGCGGGGGCTGGGCTGTTATTGCAACCGGAGGTGCTGTTGGCAGAAGAGCTGGCTACTGGCAAGTTGGTTCGTATTCTGGAAGGATTTACGCCACAGCCGCGGCCGATTCATTTGCTGTGGCGACAGGATTTGCGTCCGTTGCCCAAGCTGACACGGTTTGTTGAGCACGTTCTTAGTGCAGTTCAGGAATTAAGATGAAAATGCCGGATGGTGCTGCGCTTATCCGGCCTACAGTGGCGATTAATCGTAGGCCGGACAAGGCGCGTTATTAACTGATATCCACCTGTGGTTTGCTGTTGCGTTTACGGATCATGCGCAGCACCGGCGGGACCACGATAACCAGTACCGCCATCACCAGCAGCACTTTCGCCACGCCGCTGGCCCACAGAATATCCATACTCCCGTTACTGATAGACAACGCCCGGCGCAGGTTCTGCTCCAGCATTTCCCCGAGAACGAAGCCCAGAATCAATGGCGACATTGGGAAGTGCATTTTACGCAAAATGTAGCCCAGCACGCCGAGGGCGACCATCAACACCAAATCGAAGGTAGTGCTGTGGACAGCGTACACACCTACCGCGGAGACTGCCGCAATAGCGGGTACCAAAAACCACAGCGGAATGGTCAGCATGCGGGTAAACAAACCGATCAGTGGAATGTTCATCACCAGCAGCATTACGTTAGCGATCAGCAGCGCTGCAATCAGCCCCCAGACGATATCCGGCTGTTCAGTGAACATCGCCGGCCCCGGGGTGATGTTGTACAGCGTCAGCGCGCCCATCATCACCGCCGTGGTACCGGAGCCCGGCACGCCGAGCGTCAGCATCGGGATGAAAGAGCCGCAGGCCGAGGCGTTGTTGGCGGCTTCTGGTGCTGCTACGCCACGAATATCCCCCTTGCCAAAGCTGTCGCTGTTGCCGCTGAGCTTTTTCTCGGTCATGTAGGTGATGGCACTGGCAATGGTGGCGCCAGCGCCAGGCAGAACGCCGACGAAAAAGCCAATCACTGATGAACGCAGGGTGGCCCCTACGCACTGAGCGCCTTCTTTGGCGTTGAACAACATGCGGCCCGTTTTACGCACCAGCGTCTGGCCACTGCTGGTATGTTCCAGCATTAACAGTATTTCAGAGACAGAGAACAGCCCAATCACCACTACGATAAACTGCACACCGTCGGAGAGATGGACACTGTCAAAAGTAAAGCGATAAACCCCGGTGTTGGCGTCTACGCCGACGGTCGCAAGTCCGAGACCGATAAGCGCTGCCAGAAATGATTTCAGCGGATTTTGCGCCATCATGCTGCCGAGACAGGCAATGGCGAAAACCATTAAGGCAAAGTATTCTGCCGGACCGAAGGCCAGCGACCATTGGGCTAACGCCGGGGCAAACAGAATGATGCCGCCGATGGCGATAAGCGAACCAAAGAAAGAGCTGACCGCCGAGATAGAGAGCGCCACGCCGCCGCGTCCTTGCTGCGCCATCGGGTAACCATCCAGCGCGGTCATAATCGCCGCCGCATCGCCGGGAACATTCAGCAGGATGGAGGAGATGCGCCCGCCATATTCACAGCCAATGTAGACCGTAGCCAGCAGGATCAGCGCGGATTCTGCGGGCAGATGCAAAGCAAAGGCCAGCGGCAGCAGGATCGCCACGCCGTTGATTGGCCCAAGGCCAGGCAGCAAACCCACAATGGTGCCTACAAAACAGCCTATCAAGGCGATGACCAGGTTTTCCGGCGTCATTGCCACCGCGAAACCCTGAGAAAGATAAATCCAGGTATCCATCGTTTCTCCGTTAACCCAGCCAGGCGCCGAGTGGTAAGGTGACGTCAAGCAGTCGGTCAAAGGCATACCACAGCAGAATGCCGAGCACCGCGCCGGAAATACCCGCAGCCGGGATGGTTGCGCCGAACAGCATGCCAATCACCACGGTGAGAATGGCGGTGGCGATGGGAAAACCGAGCCACTCAAAACCCCAGGCGTACATCAACAGAACAATTACCATCGTCAGCAGCTTTTGCAGCACGTGGCGACGGGGCCAACTGATGGTATCCGGATGGCGCAACAGCAGCGCCACGGCGCATACCAACATCAGACTGATAATGCCCAGCGGGAAGGGACGCGGCCCTACGGGTTCATAGCTGTATTCGCTGCTGATTTGCCAGGCCACGAACAGCCCGGCTATGCAGAGCAACAGCCAGATACCTGCAAAAATACGATCGCTCATCATCTTTGCCTCTGCGTTTACTTCGCCAGACCGAAGGCTTTCGCCTGCTCACGATAATCCGTAACCTGTTTTTTCACGTAGTCGTCGAGCTGTTTGCCGCTCATGTTGAACTCAAACAGACCGCGCAGATCGCGTTGTTTTTTAAACTCATCGGTCTGCTGGAGTTTGTTAAAGGCATCAACCCACCACTGATACTCGGCGTCGCTGACTTTTGGCCCAACGTAGAAGCCACGAATGATAGGCCACACGAGGTCATAACCCTGCTCTTTGGCGGTTGGCACGTTGGCTAACTGGCCCGGTAGGCGTTGATCGGAGAACACCGCGAGCACGCGGATTTTGTCGCCACTGAGGTAGGGCACCATCTCACTGAGATCGCCGGAAACCACTTGTACGTGATTTCCCATCAATGCGGTAACCGGTTCGCCACCGCCTTCAAAAGCCACATAGCGCATCTTGTGCGGATCGACATTGGCTTTTTGCGCCAGCAGCGCCGACTTCATCCAGTCCTGGCTACCGATAGAAGCACCTGCGCCAATGACCACGCTGTTAGGGTCTTTCTCCATTGCCGTAAGCAGATCTTTCAGCGTCTTCCATGGCGCATCCTGACGTACGGCAATCATGCCGTAGTCGGTGCCGACACTTGCCAGCCAGCGGACATCATCCACACCGTAGCGACCAAACTTGCCCTGTGACAGGTTCAGCAGGGAGCCGCCGGAGAAGGCCACCACGGTTCCCGCTTCAGCCGGGCGTTGAGCGACGATCGCGTTATAGGCCACGGCACCAACGCCGCCAGGCATATAGGTCACGCGCATCGGTTTTTCGATAGCACCGGTTTCCATCATGCTCACCTGAATCAACTTACAGGTGAGATCGAAACCACCGCCGGGTTTAGCAGGGGCGATACATTCAGTGCGCGATGGCGCTTGTTCGGCCAGTACAGAGGTACTCATCAGTAAAATGCTTGCAGTAAGGGTACGAAGTAACTGTTTTTTCATTGTTTATCCTCACGCCGGAAAACCGGATTTTCGGGTACGGAAGAAGATTTTTGTGATTATGTGAGCCGATGTGTAGCAGTTCGGTTGCGTGATTGTTAAAACATTAACCTTTCAATTCCCTTTCAATGCGGCAGAAACTTTACAGGATGTGATATGCGTCTCTTATTAGCGGAAGATAACCGTGAGTTAGCTCACTGGCTGGTGAAAGCGCTGGTGCAAAACGGTTTTGCCGTTGACTGCGTTTTTGATGGCCTGGCGGCCGACCATCTTTTACATGGCGAAACATACGCGTTGGCGGTGCTGGATATCAATATGCCGGGGCTGGATGGTCTGGAAGTCGTTAAGCGGCTGCGCAAACGCGGGCAGACGCTTCCTGTCCTGCTGCTGACGGCGCGTAGCGCGGTGGCCGATAGGGTGAAAGGGTTGAACGTCGGGGCCGATGATTATCTGGCAAAACCGTTTGAGATCGAGGAGTTGGATGCTCGGTTGCGAGCCTTGCTGCGTCGCAGTGCGGGACAGGTGCAAGGCATACAGCAACTGGGGGAGCTGGCGTTTCACGATGAAGGCTATTTTCTGTTGCAGGGGTTGCCGTTGGCGCTCACGCCGCGAGAACAGGCGCTGTTGACGGTGCTGATGTACCGTCGGTTGCGACCAGTTTCACGCCAGCAGTTGTTTGAGCAGGTCTTCAGCCTGAGTGATGAGGTCAGTCCTGAAAGCATTGAGCTGTATATCCATCGTTTGCGCAAAAAGCTACAGGGAAGCGATGTGCGCATCGCCACGTTGCGTGGTCTGGGTTATGTGCTGGAGCGTAGCGATGAAGTGGGTTAAACCCCAATCGCTATACCTGCAACTGCTGATGTTTTTGGGCCTGCCGCTAATGTTGCTGTGGGGCCTGTCAGCATTTAACAGCTATGTCAGCGCGCTACAGGCGGCGACCCAGGCGTATGACCGCACGCTGCTTTCATCCGCCAGGACCGTCTCCGAGCGGCTGGTGGTGCGCAATAAACAGTTAGAAGTGAATGTGCCATGGGTGGTGCTGGACAGCTTTGAATTGAATATGAACGACCGACTGTATTACAAAGTGGTTGATCCGGCGGGGAAGGTTATCTCTGGTTATGACGATTTACCGGCGATGCCGCCTGCTACCTCGCGCACGCGGCTTTATCCGGCGCTGGCATGGTTTTATCACACTGAATATCGCGGTGAGGCAATCCGTGTGGCGCGTCTGCTGCAGCCTGTCAACGAAGGTGGCATTGTTGGCATGGCGGAGATTTATGTTGCCGAAACGCTGCAATCGCGGCGTTATCTGGCGCGACAGCTGTTGTTTTCCTCGTGGGTCTCGCAAGGGCTGCTGGTACTACTGACTCTGGTGCTGGTTGGCTGGCTGCTGCGCCGGGTGCTACGCCCGATGCGCCAGCTGTCATCGCTGATGGTGCGTCGTGAGCCGGGGCTACTGACGCCGCTGCCGGAGCTGCTGCCGTGGTCGGAAACCCGTCTACTGATTGTGGCGTTTAACCGCTATCTGGACCGACTTCGCGGCCTGATTTCTCGCCAGGAGCGCTTCAGCGCGGATGCTTCCCATCAGCTTAAAACGCCGTTGGCAGTGCTGAAAACTCAGGCGGCGGTGGCTCTCGCCAGTCAGCAGCCGCAGCAGTGGTACGAGAGTCTGCAAGCCATGAGTACCACGCTGGATAACACCATTCAACTGACTGAAAGGCTGTTGCAGTTGTCTGCGGTGAAGCGCAAAGAGCAAGGGGAAAGGCATTTCTCGCCGGTTAATCTGTATGAGGTGGTGCAAACCAGCTGTTTTACCCGACTGGCGCAAGCGCGTAGTAAAGGGATCGATCTGGGCTATGAAGGGGATCAGGACGCGGTGTGGGTTGAGGGCGACGAAGTCTTGCTCGGGGAACTGTGCGGGAATCTGCTGGATAACGCACTGAAATACACGCCGCCGTGTGGCGTGGTGACTGCCCGACTGCGGCGAGAAGGAGAGGCTGTGGTGCTGGTGGTTGAAGATAGCGGGCCAGGCATTGATGAACAAATGGTGCATCAGGCGCTGCTCCCGTTTCATCGTCTGGATAACGTCGGCAATATTCCTGGGGCAGGAATCGGTCTGGCGCTGGTCAACGACATTGCTCGCCTGCATCGTACGCACCCACAGCTATCCCGGAGTGAAGCATTAGGCGGGTTAAGCGTACGGATGCGGTTTTTATGTCTGGAGCGAGAAGGGCAGGACGATCGGTGTCGTCCTGCGCCCGTTATTTAAAGGTCACTGTCGCATTGACCGGGATACTAAATGCGCCTGGTTGAGGAGGGTTCTTCAGCCAGAACAGGGTCGCCATGAACTCTTTGCGCCGACTGTCGCTCTGGTTGTTAAACGCGCCGCTGGTAAAATCGATGCGGTTGCCGCTGATAATATCCCCGGCGCCGGGCCGTGCAGCATCCTGAAGTGTAACGCCGATATCCGGCGTACCCTGACCGGTAAAAACCGTGCCGCTGTTGTGCGTGGTGCCGGTAAAGGTTATCGCGTAATTGATGCCGCGACATTCATGCTTCCCGGCAGCTTCTGCAGCGATAACGGCAAACTGTTTGCTGTGGCTGTTATCCTTGCCCGCTTTGGCTTCGGTAATGCTGATCCTGCCAAACTCGACGGTATCCGTTCCCTTATCAGAGGCGATCAAGACGATCGGTTCGCAGTTGATATAACTGATGTTATTCAGGCCGGTCAGCGCGGGGCCAAAGTTTTTTGCCGGATTGCTGGCGGAACAATGCGTACTGCAAGAGTTAATGCTGCCAATACCGTCGACGACGAAAACTTTGTTGATGGTGCGACCCGCCAGTGCGGGCAAAGGATCCGGGAGCTTTCCGGTGGCGACCAGACTGAGGTTAAAGGTGAAAGAGAAAGTTTGCGGAAGTGCCAGGCAGGCACTGGTATTTCTGTGGCTGTTACTATTGCAGTAGCCGTTTGAACCTGTTCGGGGCAGCGTTGCCTGATATTGCGTGGTGACGGCCTGCGCGCTCTGATCGTAAGAACGACCATCGATGCTCACCACCAGTTTCATATTGGTTCCCTGCAAAAAATGCGCAAACTCATGGTCGGGATCGATGTAGATTCTGGCCGCTTCGCCCTGGGGCATATGGTCCGTGTCGCTGCAGGTGACGCTAACGGTTTGTGAATTGGACACCCAGACGGTGTCTCCGGCGGCGGTGCTGCGGCTAATTTTAATCGGATCAACGTGTACAGAGACGCTGTTTGCTGTACAGGTAACCGCATAGCTTGTACTACTGAAGATCGGCAAACAAAACAGCACCACGAGTTTAACTATTTTTAACGGATTCATTGATTGCACCTTACGAACCGACGCACTGGGCAGTAATTTGTGTATATCCGATTTTCTTCACCGGCTGGTGATGGTTATCCGGCATTTGAATAAAGCAGTGTTCATTGGTATGTGAGCCCCAGCGCACTTCCAGGCGCGAATTATCTTCCACGCCGCTGGCATACAGAGCGCCATGCAAACCGACCAGGCCGTGATTGCGGCCTTTGGCATCCCGAACGATCGCACCAACCGGCGGGGCTATGTTGCCGGGTATGACTGCATTCACCAGATAGTTGCGCCCGCTGAAGGTTTCAAACACGACTTTGCCGATGGCTTTCTCTGTCGGGACAATTTTTTTCTGTGCCTGGGGAATATCCAGACCGGCGCCAATATCGGCGGTATTCAGACTCACCACGTTGTAATGCCAGGCATCTGCCGCAGTCAGGACCGCATAGCCGTTACCGTCTATCGCCACGCCGTTTTGTTGCTGGATATGGACGCCGTCGGCATTTTGAGCCTCGACCAACACCATGGTGTCACCCGGAGAGTGCATAAGCGTAACGCCGCCTGCGTGCAGCATCGCCCCGCCGCTGATGCCCATATTCATATTCTGGTAGTTGCGCCCGGCGCTATAGCCTCCCTGAACGTTCATCTTGTCGCCTTGCCAGGCGGCGTTAACGCCGGCAGCGGAATCTTGTCGATCGGTGGTACTGCCTTGAACGCCCCAGCTCAGACGATCGTCAAATGCGGTGTTGCTGTAGCTGGTGGAGTAGCTGTCGCCATTCTGCTGGCTATGCATCACGTTGGCAGAGACAAAGCCGTGGCTGTCCATGAAATCAAATGGGATGGATAACGTCAGGTTGATACTGCGGTCCTGGTAGTCGTACTGGTTGCGGGTGTCCTGCACGTATACGCTCCAGTTGATTTTCCCCAGCGTATCGTTGTAACCCAGCTGTATCGTGCGGTCGTGACTCCCGTTGTGCCAGTAGTTTTGCTGGCTGGCGCTGACGTAAAGCGAGGCGTTATCCCACAAACGCTGATTAACAGAAACCTCAAAACGTTGGCGGCGATTATTGTAGTTACTGGTGTAGTAATGCTTTTTGTTGTGCTGCTCGCCAGGGTAACGCAGCTGCTGATTGGGGTCGTCATAGGCGATGTCGTAATAACCCGAGGACCAGCTGTTATGCTCGTTAATGGTGTCGCTAAAGCTGTAATAGCCGGATGTATTGTAGCGGTAGCCAACCAGACGAAAATCCGTGCCGTACTGGTTCAGCGATTTAGAATACAGGAAACGGTAACTTTGCCCCGTGGACGCTTCTCCGCTGGCAAGCTGTGCTCGGGCGGTGGTGATATCAAAGGAGATCGCGCCGAACTGATGCAGATCCTGAGCGACCCCAGTGGCAATCGCGTTGTAACTTTCCGCCGTCAGTAAACCGCCGTACAGCGTGGTTCCAGAGCTGAGGCCATAGCTCAACGTTCCCTGGACAAAACGGGGCCGCCAGCCGCCACTGTAACCGTCACGGTATTCCCCGGCCGTAAACTGAAAACGGCTGTTACCTGCGCGCAGCATGTTCGGTACCGCCGAATAAGGCACGCTGAAATTGCGACGGCTGCCATCGGCTTCAATAACGCTAACATCCAGATCGCCACTCTGGTTGCTGGGGTTAATATCGTCGATGTCAAACGCGCCCGGCGCGACGTTTTTACTGTAGATCAGGTAGCCATTTTGCCGGATTTCGATTGTGGCATTGCTGTTGGCGACGCCGCGAACGACCGGGGCAAAATCGCGTTGGCTATCAGGCAACATATTTTCATCGCTGGTGAGCTGCGCCCCGGTAAACTGGATGCTGTCGAACACATTGTCATCCGTGTAGGTTTGCCCGATGCGCAAGCGGCTACGTAGCGCAACAATATTGCGCTCCACCCACGTAGAAACCGCCTGCCCCTGGCGGCCTGAACCGCTGGCGTAGCTGAACGTGGACTGGTTACGGAAATGCCATCCCGCCAGGTTGATGCCGTTGGCAAAACTGGCAAAAACGGAGTCATGATCCTGACCCTGTTCGGCCAGGCGGGTAGTATTGACGTTGTAGCCGACAAAAGCGGCATTAACCCCATCGTCATAGGCAGACTCCGGGACTGCATCGTGTGCGGTCGAGAGCAGAAAAGCTTCCGGCACTGAAATATCAATACGCTGGTAGTTTGCATCTGCCGTCAGGCGGCTGTTTGCTATCAGCGCTGTGAGCTCAATGCAGGTATCGCTGCGGTCATCCGGGATTTTAATCCCGTATCTGCGCAGATCGTCAGCGCTTAGGCAGGGTTGTGGCTTGCCTTCTGGCTGACGTCTTTTGAAGGCAACATTGCGCGTCTCAACGAAGCTATGATCAATATAAATATCGTATTCAAACGTCCCTTCGCTAAGCCCATCATTACGGGCGATTTGCACCACGGAGGTAATATTTTGCGCACCGTGCACAAAACGGGTATTAAATTGTGGCGCACTGTTGGCGTAAGCAGGCATACACAGGACCAACGTTGACAGCGTAAAGACCTTTTCCTTAAACCGTTGCGGTTGCTTATTTTTTATCATCATTGCAACCTCTGACTTAATAACACGATATCGGGACGTTATTGACCGCGTTAGTGCCGCCGTAATCATCTACCCAGTTAAAATCGATGTGGCTAACTTTTTGCTGCGACAGCGTAAACGTGCGTTCGCCATGAGGATTCACCATATCGGCATCAACGTTTTGGCCGTTAATATGCAATTGCGTCAGAGAAATATGTAACGGTGTCGGATTAACGGCACGCAGAGTATTTCCGTGACATTGCCACTGTAATTTCTCGACCGCTTCAGGTAGCGTCATATTCAACCCCGCAGGGCGATAAAAGAGTTTGATGCGAATTCGTTGCGCCAGTTGTAAGGTATTTTCCTCGTTTTCAATGGTGGGGATTTCCTGCACGTTAATCCACAATACCGATTCAACATCATGGGGAAGCCCGTTGCCCTGGTAAATAGCCCGTAGCCCGGCGGATTTATGGCCGTCGAGTTTCAGGATCGGCGGGGTAATTATCATTGGTAGATTGGCCGGCGTCTCATCTGGATTACCCTTATCCAGCCATGTCTGTACCATATATGGCTTGTCTGTATTATTGTTGACGTCAAACATCGCTGCTTTATCGTTCTCATTATAAATAACGCGTGTTTGACCCAAATTAATCGCGCTGTGTGCGGTGCTAACCACGCACAGCAACAGATAAAAGAAGACTTTATTCATCAGGTGCACTTTCCAGATTCAGGGAACAGTGCCATCCATAGCAATCAACGTCCGTTATTTATAAATGACGGTATAATTCATATCCGCAGTAATTGTGCCTGCCGCAGGCAGCGTTGCGCCTATTTGCTGATATTTGGCGACCAAATCAATATGTGCATCGCCGTTTTGGTCCGGTGTCAATGACACTTCATTCTGACTAGCGGAGAAATCGAGGGCTTTACCTGAGTTACCTTTATTGTCCACTTCAATGCCGACATCGGTGGCTGCTCCTGTTGTACGAGTTGCTTCCAACAATGTGGTATTACTGCCAGGATTTTTACCGGTAAAGACCACCACATAGCTGTGTGCTCCCGTTGCGCCACTACAGCCGGTAAATTGCAACGTAAACTGAGTATCGCCGGTGGTAGAGCCTGCGCCGCCAAATAACTGGTTGGTGACTTGCGGTAATACGACGTTTGTATTTGTTGGATTGGCGGTGTTCACTACGCAGGTGCTGGCAACAATTTCACCGGTAAAATGGACCGTCGCGGTGGCTTTAGAACCTGCTCCCGCGGTGGTGGCGTAATTAGTACTTCCTGCCGCGCCAACATTAGCCGCAAACAAAGCAACCAGCGCGGTGCAGGTGAGTGTAATTTTCTTCATCATAACTCCGTTAAATTTATTATTTACCCAGAAGAGTACTTGTCAGAGGCGCAGATTCAGCCGGAGTACATCAATGTCAAAAAATGATGCAGGACTTCATTTAAAAGAAACGATTAACGTTTGTAAATTGCTCAACAAGTCATCCGCTGCGGATATTATTTATTTGCGAAAAATAAGTAAACATAATTTTTTATGTGTGATGAAAGGGTGTTTTAGTAATCTTTTAAGGTTTTTTAACACGGTGTATACATGATTATAAATAACGTATGGGATTATCGTTGTGGTACATTTAACAAAATATCAATGTTGTCATTTATTCTTTTTGGGTGTTTTGAATGAGCGGATTGATCTGTGTTGAAATTACTGTTGTTAGATGTATAAGTTCGCAGAATGTTGATATTAGCGAGATGTGATATTCATTTTGGGGTTGAACAGTTACAGTGTGTTTTTTATACCTGTAAAGTCATGTTGGTCATCTTCAGTCATCGGAGTTGCTACAATTATTTAAACTAAATTTTTTGTGCTGAATTTGATTGTTCTTCATTTTTGTACATCAGAATGACGATAATTCTAAGATCCAATCAGTAAGCATCACGCTCACAATAAGCTTGCTAATCATTTTCTTGTTAATATATTCCCGTGTTATTTTTCTTAAGGATATTATATACGCTTATATATGCTACGGATTTCTCGTTGTGGGAAGGCGGCAAGTGAGAGGCTCCCGATGAGCCTACCCCAGTAAGTGACCCGGGTATTCATCATACAATTGCACTTGCTATTAGTTCATGAACTGTTATCTGTCAATGCGATTTTTGTTGCAGGTAATTATATTTTCTAATGTGGAAAATAAATCGAGCTTGATTTTAATAGTCAATAAAATCATATTGATGCTGATATCTTGTGAGGTGCTTGTCACAACTTGCCATCTTTCTTTTTACATTTGCTGACAATCTACCCTTGTGTTTTTTAAGCTTGTGATATAATTAACTTCATGAAATAAGAAAAAAACAATTAAAGATCAATCGATAATAGGTTGAGATATGCTTAAAAATTCGCTAAAGATTAGCAGTCAAGGATATCCGGTCTTTTTAAAACTGGTCGATTTCATTGTTATCAATGTGGTGTTAATTTTTAGCGCCCATCTGCTGGGTTTGGTGCCCTTTAACACCATTGCGATTTTGAGTCTTCTCTTCTCGATCTTTTTCTTACTGTTTGCTGAATACATTAAAATGTACCAGCAAAAGATTAAGACGATCGGTTTGCGTAATCAAAAACGCTTGGTTTTTTGTACGCTGCTGGCGATTTTTTTTAACGAACTGGTCAGTATGACGGTGGCTGAGCCTGAATCACTCGGCTACTTAGACAGACTGCCTTCACCGTTTTATTCAGCCATTATTTACTGGTACTTCATTCCATTACCTTTTCTATACTATATCCGCTTTTTTCTTTTCAAATACACCGCCAGAAAAAATATTCGCGTTGCTGTGATTGGGCTTACTGAGAACGGTCTGGCGGCGGAAAACGCATTGACCACTGAATATGCCAATATCAAATTAGACCTGGCATTTTATGATGAGCGCAGTCCATCCCGTTGCGGCGATGTGGTGGAGAAAATAAAAAGTCCCTTTCGCGGCTCGGTGAGCAATTTAGTTGAGGAAGCCAGGCAGGGAAATATAGACGAAATCTACATCGCTTTACCGATGGTTGCTTTACACCGAATTCGTCATTTTTTAGCGATGATGTCTGACACCACCGTAGATACCTATATTGTCCCTGACTTTTATACCTATAGTAACAACATGTCCAAGTTACGCTCCATCCACAACCTGCAAACTATCGGTATCTTCAGTTCACCGTTTGAAGGGGCGGGGTCGTTTATTAAGCGGGCGGAAGATCTGGTTCTTGGCAGCATCATTATGGTGATGATTTCCTCGCTGATGCTGGCTATTGCCATTGGTATCAAACTCACGTCCCGCGGGCCGGTGTTTTTCAAACAGGACCGCTATGGTCTTAGCGGGCAAAAAATTAAGGTCTGGAAGTTTCGTTCTATGCGCGTCATGGAGAATTCCGATACGGTTATTCAGGCCACGAAAAACGATCCGCGGGTAACCAGATTCGGGAGCTTTTTACGCCGCACTTCGCTGGATGAACTTCCGCAATTTATTAACGTTTTGCAGGGAAGTATGTCGATTGTCGGTCCCAGACCTCATGCGGTAACGCATAATGAGCAGTACCGCAAACAGGTCGAAAATTACATGATCCGCCATAAAGTGAAGCCTGGGATCACTGGGCTTGCACAGATCAACGGTTTCCGCGGGGAAATCGATGCGCTTTATAAGATGGAAAAACGGGTTCAGTACGATATTGAGTACATTCAAAACTGGTCGTTATGGCTGGATATAAAAATCATCATTAAAACTATTTTCAAAGGATTTGTCGGTAAGAATGCATACTAAATTGATAGTGATTACCGGAATCGTGATATCGCAGCCCGCATGGGCTGATTTAACCCCGAAATCACACATTGGCTTTGCGGGAATCGACTTCCAGGGCAAGGTCGCTGTGGATTATGGTTATAATGATAACGTTTCTTATCAGCCACATAGCAGCGATGCTATTGGTTCCTCGTTTCAGAGCGCAGCGCCTGTACTGAGTATGATCGGAGAGCGTGGTCAGGATAAGTATTTACTGATGTATTCCGGAGATTATCGTAACTACTCCAGTGATTCCGCTGATAACTATAACGATCATTTTTTCCGTTTTAACGGTGCCTGGCGGTACGGGCTCAAGCATGGTCTAACCCTCAATCTGGAGGATACGCTTGGGCATGAATCCCGTGGTCGCGGTATTACCGAGGGTTTTCTCCCGGGCCAATTCGAGCAGTATGGGATTACATCTCCACTGACGACGAATTTTATCAACAGTGAATTGCGTTACAGTTACGGCGCACCTGATGGGCGTGGGAAAGCGGAACTGGCGTTGTTGTATAAAAAACTCACTTTCGGCAACACGTCTGATGTACGGGACAGCAGTGAAGACTTCTACAATTATATTCAGGAACAGGAATGGCACGAAAATAGCTTGGTGGCAGAAATTTTTGACCAGTACACATCCAGAACGCGCTTTCGCTATAGTTTTATTACTAACCAGCGTCGCTATGATAACAACTCAGAAAAAGACACTAATGAGTACTATTTGCTGTATGGCCTGAAGTCGCAGTTGACGGGGAAAACCAATGTCGACATGAATATTTCATGGCTGTATAAAACATTTGAAAACAACGCAAACTCGCATGATTTTAATGGTCTAAACTGGGACATAAAAGCGGAGTGGAAGCCATTACAACAATCAGTTTTCACGGCCCACTCTGCGCAAAGCATTAAAGACCCATCGGAAGTTGGGGGATATATTTTAGTGACCCAGTATGGCCTTTCTTACCAGCATTTCTGGTTAGGCACTCGTTTTTCTACTTTATTGGACTACTCATTCACTTCGGAAGACTATAAAAAACAGAACAAGGATCGACATGATAAAGATGGTGTGTTTAGCGTAACCATGAGCTATGACTATACGCCGTCGGTTAATTTTGAGATTAAATATCAGATAGATACATTAAATTCGAATAGGGATACTGACTCGTTTTATATCGGTCCCAACGACAATCAGGAAGTTATTAGAACGTTGGGTTATGATAATTCTATGATTATGCTTAAAGCTAAGGTTCAGATCTAAAATGAAAATAATAGAACTGTGCGCGGTTTTGCTTTTCAGTATCCTGTTGGTTGGATGCACAACGTCCAGCCCGCGATTAATGGACGATCCTGCTACTGTTCAGCAGGATTACCGACTTGGGGCGGGGGATACGGTCAATATCGCTGTTCATGGTCAACCCGATATGACGATGCGGTTTATTTTGGATAAGAGTGGGGAAATTAATTTCCCATTTGTTGGTGCTCTTAAATTACAAGATAAAACCGTTGATCAAGTGACAAAAGAATTAACTCAACGCCTGACCGGAGATTATTTTACCACTCCGATGGTGACGGTGAGCATTGCCGAGTTCCGCAAATACTATGTTTCAGGCGAGGTGAAAAGTCCAAATGGCTTCGCCTATGAGCCAGGGCTTACCGTCGAGAAGTCTATTGCGCAGGCGGGTGGGTTTACAGACCGTGCGGACCGTCAAGATATCAACATTCGTCTGTCGGGTAGCAATCAGCTGCTTGAGAATGTCGATTTAACGCACTCTGTTCATCCAGGGGATGTCGTGATTATTGGCATGGGGTTCTTCTAACGATGAAACTATCTATAGTGGAAAACGGCAAAAAACGAGAAAGCAGTGTCGAATTCTCCCGCTTTGCCAAAGAGCTGAAAAAGAACGCCTGGAAAATCGCGCTGGCCGGTATCGTTGCTGGGGTCGTCGCGTATCCATTAATCAGCATGATGTCCTCAAAGTATGTTTCAACGGCGACGGTGCTGATTAAGGCGCAAGCTGATAACGTTTCTCCGTTTCCACAGGTTGATGGTTTCGATTCAACGCGTAGTGGTTACTACGAAACACAATATGCGTTGATGCATTCACGTATTGTGCTGGAGAAAGCCATACGTGATATGAAGCTGGATGAAAACCCGGAGTTTACCGGGGAAAAAGCCGGTACTCGGGGGGCTGATAGCAATGAAAGTCGGCAACTGAGAATGGAACAAGCGCTGAAAACGCTGGCGAAAAATCTGAATGTCATTGGTATTCGTACGACGAACCTGGCGTCTATTACCTATGAATCAACGTCCCCACAGGTTGCGGCTGACATTGCGAATGGCGTCGCGCAGGCTTTCATCAACTACACGGTGGAGCAGAAGCGTCTGAAGGTGGAGCAAGCTCGTAAACTGAATTTTGAAAAAATGGAAGAGATTCAGACGTCGATAGCTAAGCAAAAAGACGAGATGGACAACTATCTGAAAAATGCCGGGCTGCTGACCTTCCGTGGAATCGATGGTTTTGAAACCGAGCAGCTAAGTATCGTAACCAATCGCCTGGCCGATGCAACTCAGCGTCGGGTTGCCGCTGAATCCGTCTATAACGAGGTGAACGGGGGAGGTAAGTCCATTGAGAGCGTTATCTCGCTGCCTTCGGTCTCTAATCATGCGCAGATCCAGGATTTGCGCATTGCGTTGATTCAGGCGCAACGAACATTGTCCGAACAGCGTAAAGTCTACGGGCCAAAAAATCCCGCCATTTTAAAAGCAGAGGCCGATGTTCAGTCGATCCAAAACCAGACTGGACGAGTATTGGGTGAGCTGAAAGTCGGTTTACGCCAGCAATATCTGGCGGCGCTGGCGGACGAAAAAAACTATCAACAGCAGGTGACTGAGCAGAAAGAGATCTTCCAGAAAATGGCGTCAAAACGGGATGCCTGGAACAGTCAAAAGCTGTCGTTAGATAAAATGGAAGACCTGTATAAATCGCTTTATCAACGTACTCAAGAGCTGTCGCTGTCCGGTGTGAATGCTGATGCGGTGTTATACGACCCTGCGGCACCCGCGTTAAAACCGGCGAAACCGAATAAATCTTTGCTGTTGCTGATGGTGGTCATGCTGGTGGTGGTGTTCAGCATCATGTATTTCATTGTTAAAGCGGCAATGGATAACTCAATCGGTACTCTCAGTCGCATGAAAAAACGGCTCAATGTTGCTCCGCTGGGTGAAATCCGTCGTTTTAGCGGAACCTCAGGGCGCGCGCAGGTGCGGGACATGATCATGAAGAACCCGCTGAATGCCGATATTGTGCACGGTATCCGTACCCGGATTATGCTGGATAATCGACCTTTACAGACGCTTGCCGTGGCGTCGACGGAGCACGGTGATGGGCGTTCTTTGTTGGCGAATCTGTTAGCTAACTCTTTTAGTTTCGACCAGAAAACACTGCTTATTGATGCGGATTTCTTTAACACTGACGGACTCTCTTCTGAACTGGCGTCGGTAACATCCGCAGGTTTGGCGGAACTGTTGCGCGGGGAGGTTCAGCTTGAAAAGGCGCGGATTACGCTCAGTGATCATCTCGATTTTATTCCGCACGGCAAGACAACCATCTCTTCTTTACTGATGCTGTCGTCGGGGCACGTTGAGCCCTTAATGCGTGAACTGAAATCGCACTATCAGCGCATTATTATTGATGTCGCTGCTGTGAATCAGAGTCAGGATGTTCAACTGATTAAACGCGCCGTTGATGGGGTGATTTTCATCGTGAAAGCGGGGACGGGGTCCGCCGGGCAAATCGCCAACGCGCTGGATAAGCTGGAAGAAAATAACGGCGTGGTAATTGGCGCGGTACTCAATGCGGTTGAAGAAAAAGATCTTGAGACGCAAGAAGGTCTGCGTTCACTGAACTTCAGTACCGATCAACTGATGACCACGCCAGGCCGCGTATGAGTCTACTGAAGAGCGCTTCCACAATAGCCGGTTCATCAGTCATCTCGCAGTTGATTGGTGCACTGTCTATTTGGTTGATTTCACACAAGTACGATATGGCTGAGGTGGGGCTTTATGCACTCAACTACAGCATCGCCGTGGTGGGCGCTCAGGTGTGTACCTTTGCATCACAGCTGTTAATTCCTAAACAGCAGGATGACGAACTGGTACAGAATGTTGTGTTTTGCCTGATCCAAAGCACGATCATTGCCTTACCTTACGCCGTGCTCACCGCGTGGCTGTTTCACCAGAACATCCTGTTTCTCTATTTGCTGACGTTGGCAACGGCGTGGGTTTTGATCTCGGAAAACCTGTCGCTACGCACGGCCAACTTTCGTTTTCTGATTTTCCAGCGTATTTCTGTTTCAGTGGTGGTATTACTTTCGGTTCTGATTACGCATTATGTACAGCTGTTTTATTGGTCGTGGGCCTGCGCGACGATGGCGCTGACCATAAGCTGTATTTTGCATTCGTTTGATATTCGTTCGGTGGCAGCCAGACATCTGCGACCCGCCAGTAATTGGCATTTTTTCAAACAGAATATTCATCACATTACCAAAGTGGGCAGTGCGGAAGTGCTGGCGATGGCCAGCAGCAATTTGCCGATTATGCTGATTAACTTTTGGTTCTCGGCGCTGACGGCGGGTTATTTTTCCGTGGTTAGCCGCTTTTGCCTGGCACCGGTGGTGATCATCGGCAACGCGGTACGCAATACTATTTTCTCCAAGTGGTCTATCGACTTCAGAAATAATACCTTTAACTATCAGGAATATACCAGGGTACGTATGCTATTGCTGGTACTAGGGGTTATCTGTACCCTTGGGGTTTTTATTTTCTATCCGATTGTGATGCGCCTCGGTTTTAGCGAAGACTGGATTAACTCCATTGAGACGTCGCGCTACATGTTGCCCTATTTATTCCCTGCGCTGGCGATAAGCCCTCTGACGGTGATAGAACTTATTTTTGGTTCCCATCGCTATTTTCTGCGTATCCAACTGGAACAGCTGGCGATTGTACTATTCGCTTTTGTCGTGACGCCCTATTTTTATAAAGATTATGCAACGTCGGTCATCTTGTTTTCTTCACTGACATTTATTCGCTACGCCTTCATTTATCTGAAAATGAATAAGCGAGCCAATCTCCTGAAAGACAAGCCGGTGATAATATGACACTGAATACCGGATACTATTTACAGATTTATACTTTTGTCACGCTGATCCTGTGTGGCTTGGTGCAATACTTTACCGGTATGCAGTCAGTGCTGTGGATACCTTTTTTCCTCACCTTATTGATGGTGGGATTATTGGTGATGCAGACGCGTGATGGCTCGCTGCAACTGGATGCGCAAGAGACGATTGTTCTGGCGTTGTATTTCTCGTTCCTGGTACTGGCTGGGACATCGACGTTGATTCAGGGCGGGATCACCGTCGCGATTGTGGCATTTAAAAACGAAATTGCATTGTCGCTGGTGATGATCTGTTTGCTACTAGGGTTTTGCCGGGAGTCGCAGATTTATCGTGTAACACGCTATCTGTACTGGGTTTTTTATGCGCAGATCCCGGTAATGATTTATCAGGTTTTACTGGTCGTTCCCCAGCGCGTCGCGGTGCGCGGCGAAGATGAGAAATGGGACTCCGTGGTTGGCACGTTTGGCGGTGACCCCATGGGGGGCGGGAATACTGCCGCAATGGGGCTGTTTTGCCTGTTAATTATGTTGTTAAAAGTCTCCGAATATAAGCATGGGCTCACCACGTTCAAATCCATGGCGCTGCATATTGTTCTCGGTATCGGGTTATGCATAATTGGTGAAGTGAAGTTTGTCATCCTGCTATCTCCAATATTCCTGGCGTGGGTGTGGCTCTCACCGAGCTACGTCAAAGACGTTAGTAAGGTTAATCTGAAGACGTTATTGGTTATTGTGGCGGGAATGCTGTTGCTCATTAGCCTGTCGATTGTGATCCTCGCGTACTATTATTCTACGGCGTTCGGTGGCGATCCATCGAAAAGCTCGTTAAGTATTTTTATCGACTCCTTAAGCTATATCTTTGATCCAAACTACATTATGTCTACCGGTGAATTAGGGCGCTTTACGACGTTCCTGTTCTGGTTGAAAAATAACGATCTGTGGGGGCTTTCAGGAACGTTATTTGGCTACGGACTCAACGCCACTAACAGTGGTAGTACGGTGTCGCCGGGATTTTTGAATATTATCTACAACTTAATTCTCGACTCGACTTCCCTGAGTATGCTGCTGTGGGAAGTGGGGGCGATTGGTACATTACTCTTTGTTAGCTTATTCATTTATATCCTGAAAGTTTGTCAGCCAAAGCCATTACTGAGACTTGAACAACTGGACCAGCAGGATCTCCAGTTGCTGAGTTTTGCACCGGCGTTTAACGCTTTTGCTATCAGTTGCTTAATTAGCTTACCTTACAGCCAGATACTGATGATTACACCGATGTTACAATTCCTGTTCTATTTATCACTAGGTGCAAGTTTAGTGATTCGTCGAACCGTCCTTCGCTGCGTAGGGTAATTGTATGGACAATAAACCGTTTATTTCAGTGAGTATTAAAACACTCAATGAATCTGAATGTATTGAGAAGACGATTGACAGCATCCGTAAGCAGCTTATTGACTATCCACATAAAATTATTGTGGCAGATAGTCTCTCAACGGATAACACCCAACAGCTTGCGATCGATAAAGGGGTGACCGTAGTGTCCTTAACTGACCCTGGCGATCGCTGCTGTGGCGTCGGGCACCAGTTAGGTTATCTGTATAGTGAAGGGGAATATCTGTTGTTGATGGACGGCGACATGGAGCTGGAAGAAGGATTTGTGGATCAGGCAGTCGCCTTTTTGCAGGCTGAACCAGAATATGCAGGCGTTGCGGGAACCGTTGAAATGGATGATGCCGTTAACTATGAATTTAAGTCTCGTAAGCAACGCATTAATAAAATCTATCCGCTCGGGGATAGCGACCATTTAGGCGGTGGTGGATTATATCGTCGCTCTGCGATTGAGAAAGTTGGTTATCTGACTAATCGTAATTTGCACGCGTATGAAGAGGCTGAGCTGGGTCTGCGTTTAATCGAAGCGGGCTATAAACTGCGGCGTCTGGATATTCCTTATTTTATTCATACTTCGCATACCATGCCGACCTTTCAGATGCTCAAGCACCGTTGGAAAAGCGGATACTATCAGGCCCCTGGCGAGCTTTTACGTTGTGCTTGGGGAAAACCTTATTTCGGCAAAGCGTTAAAAATGGTCAGGAACGAGGCGATTTTTTCTGTTTACTTGATTGGCTTGTTCATTGCGGCGGTGACCTTCAATCTTGAACTTTTCGACATTGCATTTCTGCCCTTACTTGCATTTATTGCCCTGAAAACCGTACAGAATCGATCGTTATTAAACGGCCTGCAAAGCGTAATGAACCTGGCCGTGCTTTCTGCCGGGCTGGTTAAAGGGTTGACTAAACCAGTACGCGATCCGTTGACTCCACCCAACAGTAAAATCATTCATGAATAACCGGGGCAGGCGCCATGAAAGTATTATTAGTTAACAAGTTTTTTTTCATTAAAGGCGGCGCGGAAACGGTTTATTTTCAAGAGCGCGATATGCTGAAACAGGCCGGAGTGCAGGTTATTGATTTCTCTATGCATCATGATAATAATCTCCCCTCGGACTATGCGGATTATTTCGTCAGCAATGTGGACTACCACAAAGAGAGCAATCTGCTGGGCGGTATCAAAACGGCGGTTAACTTTATTCATAATTCGCAGGCCTGCAAAAAAATGCTGGCGCTATTAGAAAAAGAGCGCCCGGATATTGTCCACTTTCACAACATCTACCATCAGTTAACACCGGCGTTGATTAAAGTTGCGCGTAATTTTGGCAGCAAAACGGTGCTGACTGCGCATGACTATAAGATTGTGTGCCCCTCGTATTCCATGCTGCGCGACGGCAAAGTGTGCGATTCCTGTATTACCGGGACGGTTTTCAATGCCTTCAGGTATCGTTGCCAGGAAGGTTCAGCCTCAAAAAGCTTACTGCTCTCCCTGGAGGCAACCTGGCAGTACATTGCACAAAACTATCAGGCACTGGATGTGATTATTTCACCGAGTGTTTTTTTACGAGGTATCCTGCTGCGTACGCTGCCAAATTCGCGCATTGATGTCATCGTCAATGGCGTTGATGACAGTCGTCCCCTGGCCGAAGTAAGCGATGAGGGCTATATGCTGTACTTTGGCCGTCTGAGCCGTGAAAAGGGCGTGGCAACGTTGTTGGAAGCGCATAAAAAAATGCAGAACAGCGCGCCGCTGAAAGTTGTGGGGCACGGTCCGTTGCATGATGAATTAGCCGCCAAATACCCTGATGTTGAATTTTTAGGTTATGTGCAACAAGGAGAAGCCCTCGACAAGCTTATTAAGCATGCGCGAGCGGTGATCCTTCCTTCTGAATGCTATGAAAACTGTTCTATGGCGATATTGGAAGCGATGTCTTTAGGCAAGCCGGTTATTGGATCGCGCATTGGCGGCATCCCGGAACAAATTCGTGACGGTATCGAAGGGATTTTATTCGAACCAGGCAATGCGCAGGAGTTGGCAAATGCGATGGACGCCCTGGCTGACTCGCAAGAGAAGGCGCGGAATATGGGCTTACATGGCCGTGCGCGGTTGAGTGAAAAATATGCGCTCAGTAAACATATGGATACCTTACAGGCGTTGTATAAAGAACTGCTGAGCAGGCCATAGAATGAGTAAAAAAATAACGGTTTTTGGAACGCGTGGTATTCCCGATGTATTGGGCGGTGTGGAGACACACTGTCAGAATCTTTATCCTGCCATTAAGCAGCAGTTCGACGCGGATATTTGCGTGATTGCTCGCTCGCCATATGTAAATTACAAACGATCGGTCTATAAAAAAGTCGAAACCTACGCGCTGTGGGCACCCAAAAAGCGCTCGCTGGAAGCTATTGTCCATTCCGTTTTAGCGGCGTTTAGGACACGTATCGACCATTCGGATATTGTGCATGTCCATGCTATCGGCCCTGGCCTTGTGATCCCACTCTTACGCGTGATGGGTAAGAAGGTGGTTTTCACCCACCACGGACCTGATTACGATCGTCAGAAATGGGGTTTCGTTGCAAAAAAAATATTGCTGCTGGGCGAACGTTGGGCGGTGAGATATGCCAACGAGGTGATTGTGATTTCTGAAGTTATTAATCAACTGATCCAGAAAAAACATGGTCGCTATGATGCGCATTTAATTCACAATGGCGTAAATGAGCCGCGGTTGTTATCAGAGCTCACCATCGACAATACACTCTCCCGCTTTGGGCTGCAGCCGAAAAATTATCTCGTTGTGGTTGGGCGGTTTGTGGAAGAAAAAGGGATGCATGATGCCATTGCCGCCTATCAACACAGTGGTTTGACCATGCCGTTAGTGTTAATTGGTGATGCGGATCATCCAACCGAATACAGCATTCGCCTCAAAAAGCTTGCCGCCGACACGCCTGGTGTCGTGATGACCGGTTTCTTACGTGGTGATGAGCTGCAGGCGGTGTTTTCGCAGGCCAGGCTATTTGTGATGCCTTCATACCATGAAGGATTGCCCATTGCGCTGCTGGAGGCAATGTCATTTTCTCTTCCGGCCGTCGTCAGTGATATTCCTGCTAACCTTGAAGTTCAACTGCCTGCCGAGACCTATTTTAAGGTGGGAGATGTAACCGGTCTGGCCGAAAAATTAGGCCAAGGGGTAACAGCAAATAGCGTGGACTATCGTGTATATTTGCAAAACTACAATTGGCATGAAATCGCCAAAAAGACGGTTAACGTCTATCACTCAATTGATAAAGATATAGGTTAATTTTGACCAGTCCTCAAAATCGTCCCCCCGTCATCGAACGATTTTATACTCATCTTGATGAGACGATTGCGCAGGGGTTGACCCCTGAACAAAAAGAAGGGGTGGAAAATGCGATCCTGGCCTCGACGCTGGCTTCGCGGCATCAGATCGATATTCGCAGAAGCTTTCCCTTTTTCAGTAAGCGTTATTATCTGGTTTTTTTGTTTGGCAGAGATTTACGCCGCCAGCACCGCCAGGAATCGACCCTGTCGAGAATGTTGCTCACTTTTTTGCTGCTGATTGCCGTGCTGTTCGTCACCTGCTGCGTATTGTTGACGCTGTATATGATCAAATCCGCGTTAGGTATTGATGTGTTCCAAAATTTTCACGTAGGTATCTGGGATTGGTGGTTAAGTCTGAAAAACCACTAGCGTTAACAAACCTGTGGAGGCATTACTGCGATGAAGTGTAAATGGGTTTCTGCGCTGTTGTTAATGTCCTTTCCGTTAACGGTCATCTCCGCATTAACGACCGTAACCCCCAAAGCATTAACTGGCCCGCTGACCAATCCGGGGATTGGCGTGGCAAGTTTTCATCAGGGATACGGTGAAACGCTGGGGCTGGCGGACTATCCCAATACCGGATTTGAATACGACCGTTTTTACTGGCGGGACCTGGAGCCAGTCGAAGGCCAGTATAATTTTGCGTTGGTGGATGATGCCTTCAAATACGCGGCGGCACATCGTCCAGCGATGAATGTCGGGCTACGATTTATGGTACTGGCAGAGCCGGAAAGCGGCTCGCAAATTCCTGACTGGCTGATTAAAAAAGGCGTGAAAGGTACCTGGACGCCGGATAAAAAGACATTTGCCCCGGATTTAGACGATCCTCTGTTTATTCAATACAGCCAGCGTCTGTTGAACGCATTTGGTAAGCGCTACGATGGTAATGAGAATCTCGCGTTTGTTGATATTGGCATGGTGGGATCATGGGGAGAATGGCATAACAGCAACTTCCCGAACCTGAAGCCATTACTGGAGCGATACACCACGGCGCAACTGGATCGCTACGTCGCGATGCACTTTTCTGCTTTTCCGGTGACGCCAAAAACCATGCTGATAAGCGGCGGACAAAGTCTGGCGAATGCGATGGAGCGTGGGGCAGGATGGCGTGCGGACTGTTGGGGGGACCTGCGCGTATTTTCGGACTCCTGGAACCATATGACTGATGATTACCCGCAGCGATTGCTGGCTGCGCAGCAGAGTTATTCAGGGTTCAACGACGCCTGGAAACGTGCGCCGGTCAGTCTGGAAATCTGTTCATATATGCAAGACTGGAAGAATACTTTTCATTATACGCGTGCCGAAGTGCAGGGTATTTTTGACTGGGCGGTCAAACAGCACGCCAGTACCATTAACCTGAAATCGAGAGCGATACCCAGCGACTATCGACCGATTGTCGACGATGCGCTGACCAAATTAGGCTATCGATTTCGCCTGGCGTCCCTGAGCCATGAGTCCGTGTGGGACAGCGGACAAACGCTGACATTGGACAGTACCTGGTACAATGAGGGTATCGCTCCGATTTATATGCCTTATATGTTGGCATTCCGTGTTGTGGACAATGCTAATAAGGTGGTGGCTCAGGGGAATTCCGCGGAGGATATTCGCCGCTGGCTCCCCGGTAAGTATCAGGTCAGTTATGCGTTATCTATGCCAGGTCGACTGGCAAAAGGGCAGTACGCGATAGAGGTTGCGATGTTGGATAAGTCGGGTGCGGCGAGAATTAACTTTGCCAACGAAGGGAAGCAGAGCAGTGGCTGGTATCGCGTATCAACGATTACTGCACGCTAGCCCCTTACGGCAACGAGCCTGACCGTCAGGCTCGTTACAGGGCATATCAGATGTTATAACCATTCGGGTTATTTTTTTGCCAGTTCCAGGTGTCACGCATCATTTCATCAAGGCTGTAGATGGCCTTCCAACCGAGCTCTTTGTATGCCAGTGACGGGTCAGACCAACATTCGGCAATGTCTCCGGGTCTTCTGGCGACAAACTGATAATGAATTTTGGTCTGGGCCGCTTTCTCAAACGCCTTAATCAGATCAATCACGGAATAACCGACCCCGGTACCGAGATTAATCACCTTGTAGGCAGCGCCTTTGTTCTGGCAATCAAGCGCGGCTAAATGACCAGTCGCCAGATCCATGACGTGAATATAATCACGCACGCCGGTTCCGTCAGGGGTTGGATAGTCATTACCATACACCGATACGGTTTTAAGCTTACCAATCGCGACCTGGGAGATGTATGGCACCAGGTTGTTTGGGATACCGTTAGGATCTTCACCAATGCGACCCGATGGATGGGCGCCGACCGGGTTGAAATAGCGCAGACAGGTAATGCGGAAATCAGGTTGCGCACGTGAGAAATCGGCCAGAATCTGTTCGACCATTAATTTAGAGGTGCCGTAGGGATTGGTGGTACCGCCCGTACGTGATTGCTCGCTCAACGGCACGCTTTCCGGATTACCGTATACCGTAGCTGATGAGCTAAAAATGAATCGGTTAACGCCTGCGGCCAGCATCTCATCCAGTAAAACCAGCGTTCCGGTGACGTTGTTTTCATAGTAGGCAAGAGGTTCTTTTATCGACTCGGAAACCGATTTGAGCCCTGCAAAATGAATGACATCGGTGATGTGATGGTTGGTAAAAATGTTTTTTAAGGCCTGTCTGTCGAGAACATCGGCGATATAGACAATGGGTTCCTTTCCGGTAAGTTCCGCGACCCTGTCCAGCGATATCCGACTCGCATTTGCCAGATTATCGATGACAACGACATCATCGCCTCTTTCCAGTAGTGATAAAACAGTATGTGAACCAATATAACCTGCACCACCTGTGACAAGAATTGCCATACAGACTCCAGAAAAATGCTAGAAACCCGAACAATTTTCTACCAATGTCACCTGAGAATCCAGTGAATCAGTTGTGTTGCCGGGAAAGGTAGATGTTTCTGTATTTTACCATAAATTTATATGATAGTTTTTTTAAGATAGCCAACAGACTGAACTTATTGATTTTTGTATCATAAGCAATGTAATTATTTGAGAAATTCAGCGTATGAACACCGTCACTGTGGTTGATCGATGAATTGATTTGTTCGATCAGATTCTCATCAAAGTTAATATCGTTAAGTGTAACTAGTTCTTTGATATAGATAGATTTTCCATAAGTTTCGGGCGTGCATTCCTGGGTGAGGAAGTACATTTTATTATCGACAAGATAAGGGGTACCAGCTCCTCGATGATGATGATTACTCACCTTTAATGTAGGGGTGATCCGCTGCCACTGACCGTGAAGATGCTCTGCGGAATGAATAATTATTTTATTATCCATGGTGGTCGACAAAAGATAGCAAGTCTCATTTATTGAAAGAAAAATGTTATCTGTGACTTCGGTGTCAGAGAGTAGAACTTTAATTTTCTTCCAGCGCGCAGGAAACTCTACCGACTGGAACAGGAGCACTTCTTTTCTTTCTGATGATTCCGGGATCATGAAGAGTTGATTGTTGATATTAATCAGAAAAGGAAATGACAAATGACACCTCAGGTCGTCAAATCCTTCAAGTTTCACATCATCAATTTCAGTTAGTTCACGATCAAGAATGCGGCAGCGGAGCGTGCCTTTCGAGTTGCGGAAGCTAAAAGCTTCATAAAAAACATACAGTTTGTCGTCTTTTTCAATAAGAAAAGGATCGGCCTGAAACGTATATTTCTTTTTTAACTGCTGCGCAGCAGATTTATTCAATATTTCCAGCGTGTTATCAGGAAATAAGTGTGTACCATGATCCTTAATAATCATGATATCCCACGACTCATGATAGAATAACATGTTTATTATTCTTTTTATTTTCGCTTGCATTCGTACCTGCTCCTTTTTATCGCTTGCACCATGTATGAACAGCTACTTGCGGGGCAGCTCATGAGACTTGTCGCAATGTAGCAATGTTGTATGAATGTGCGAAAACCGCGTGGTAACACCTGCGGTTATTTTAATGTTAGTGACAAGGATGTTTTTTGTCCATAGCACCAAAGTAGGTAAAAATTATCCAGAGCATCCTTGCTCCAGTGGAAGAATTACTCGAAATGCACCTGCGGGTTTTCAGCAAGGGAAACGTAGGTTTTGCTGTTTTTATCCAGGGTACGGATTTCACCGCTTTCGATGTCATATACCCAGCCGTGCAGACGAAGAGCATTATTTCTCAGTCCAACCGCGACACAAGGATGCGTTTTAATGTTGTTGAGCTGCGCGATAACGTTCTCTTCCACCATGGCGTTAACTTTATCGATTGGGTTAGCCCAGGTTTTTTTCTCGACCACGGCTTTCGCGGCATCGGCATAGTGCAGCCAGTGAGCCACAGCAGGCATCGGATCCAGAGGCTGGCTATCGGCGATGGCTTTCATCGCGCCGCAGTTGGAGTGTCCGCAGATGACGATATCCGTCACTCCAAGTGCCACAACCGCGTATTCGATGGTTGCGGATACGCCACCCGGTTCCGGGCCGAAAGAGGGGACGATATTACCGGCGTTGCGGATAACGAAAAGCTGTCCGGGATCTTGCTGAGTAACGAGTTCTGGCACCAGGCGGCTATCGGAACAGGAGATGAAAAGCGCTTTAGGATTTTGGCTGGATGCCAGGCTGCGAAAGAGTTCCTTGCGTTGAGGGAAAATCTCTTTTTGGAAGTTGAGGAAGCCCTCAATGATATGTTGCATAGCAGTGTCTCTTTTCTCTGTTTAAGCAGGTTATGATGAAGATCACACTTTCCAGTTTAACACCAGCCGACAGAAGAGAAAGACTTTATAGCAGTTCTGCAACATCTTTGGCTAACTTTTCTCCACCGCGGCGAGGCGAATAGCGTGATGTGTGCTATGTGCTTTCCCTTTTTTGCCAATAAATCGGAGTTGTAGCGATAGCCAGCATTCACGCGATACCGTACATTTTTATATGTATCCACATTTTAAGGAATCATCATGTCCAGACTTCGTGCTTTAGCAACAGCTTTAGTCGCCGTTGCCGCGATGACGATGTGCGCCACCCCAGTATTGGCCAACCCCGGTAATGGCAACGGCAATGGTAATAGTGGCAACCATGGAAATAGTGGCAACCATGGAAATAGTAGCAATCATGGTAATAGCGGGAATAAGGGCAATAGCCAGAAAGGCAATTCGCAGGCAGAACAACGTAAAAATTATGGTAAGCCGGACCATGTTGATAGTGACATCAGCTATAACGTGGCCAGACAGTATGCCGTCAGATATGGTTTGACGGGCTATAAGTCACTGCCTCCGGGTATCGCCAAAAATCTGGCGCGAGGAAAGCCGCTTCCTCCGGGGATCGCTAAGAAAAGTGTTCCATCCTCTATGCTGAACCAATTGCCGTATTATCCAGGTTATGAATGGCAGGTTGTGGGCGACAATCTGGTGTTGATTGCACTGAGTACGGCGATTGTCACCGCGGTAATTAATGGTGTGTTTGATTAAGTATTTTCGGGCTTAATGTGCTCTGTTCTACCGATGAGAAGCCCGCGTTGTGCGGGCTTCTCAGTTAATAAGGAAAGCTTACAGTCCGTACAGTTTTATTTTTCTATAGAGCGTGGCAATGCTGATCCCCAGTTCTGTCGCGGCTTGCTTTTTTCCCTCAACGCTTGAGCCGAATCGCTGGATGACGTTTTCGATAGCCTCCCTTTCCGCCTGTTTTCCTTTGTTGGCAAGCTGTCGGGGTTGCGCGGTCATCGTCGTTTTTCTACCGTCAGCGGCGGTAAGCAGGTAAGGGGGAAGATGGCTGGCGTTGATCCCAGCGGCTTCTCCGCGCATCACAAAAATGTATTCGATCACGTTGCGTAATTCACGAATGTTGCCCGGCCAGTGCCAGGCATAAAGGCGATTAATAACGTCATCAGGCAGTTTTTGCGGTGGTCGCTGGTAACTGACCGAAAACTCATCGGCAAAATACTGTGCGAGGACTGCAATATCAGCCCGGCGTTCACGCAGGGAAGGAAGTACCAGAGGGACTACGTTCAGGCGATAGAAAAGATCTTCACGAAACTGATTATTTTCCACCATCGCGTTAATGTTTTTGTTAGTTGCGGCAATAATGCGCACATCAATATTGATGGTGTTATTAGAGCCAACGCGGGTGATCGCCTTTTCCTGCAATACCCTGAGCAGCTTGGCCTGCAGGTGTAGTGGCATATCGCCAATCTCATCCAGAAACAGGCTGCCGCCGTTGGCCAGTTCAAATTTCCCCATTCGCCCTTTAGGATCAGCCCCGCTGAATGCGCCGCGAACATAACCAAACAGTTCGCTTTCCAGCAGTTGTTCTGGGATAGCCGCGCAGTTGATTGTTACGAAAGGCGCGGCTTTACGGGGACTGCTCTGGTGAATGGCAAATGCCACGACCTCTTTCCCCGAGCCACTTTCCCCGGTGATGAGCACGCTGGCGTAACTGTTGGCGATTTTACCTATGGTACTTCTGAGCTGTTCCATTGAGGGAGAGTGACCAATTAGTCGTACCTGTATGTCGGACTCATAAGGGGATGGAGTAAGGTTACTCAGGTAGTCGTGTGCATCACGAAAGATAACCATGGTTAAGCGATCGTTATCCTGTGAGGAGAGCGAAATTTGTTTGCACAGTACATGATGTTTCTGACCTTCAAGCGTCAGCCACGCTTCTTCATCGCCATACAGGCTGTCCCCGGTTGTTTCAATGGTCAGAGGTAATCCCTGAACCTCACGGTTGAGGATGCGATCAGCTGAATGATTGGCATGCCAGATAAGACCCTTGCCATCAATCGCTACCACGCCGCGGTCCATGGCATCGATCAGACGCCGAAATGCGCCAAGCGTTTCCTGTGCGCGTAAACGTTCCAGGCATTCAAAGACCTTACTGGAGATCATTACGGCGATTTGCTCAATAAAGGTGACAAATTTATCAATCTGGCTCAGTAACGTGTCACGCTGTGCCTGGGTTGAGCAAATAATCCCGATCACGCCAATCACGCGATTATTGAGAAAAATAGGTGCGTTCAAATCCAGCATTTCAGAACAGTAGTGGTGTTTTTCACATAACTGACACAGCGGATGCTCGCCGGGGTTTTTGATCAGTACTGTTTCTCGCACCTGCAATACGTGACGATAAATGTAGCCATTTTTGGCCACGTTCTCATTGAGCATATGCCGGTATTTCCCGGTACCCGCGATGCGCATTAAAGATTCATCAATGATTTCAACGTCCGTGCCCGTTATGCCAGAAATAGCGTCGGCGTAATTGCATATATCATCCTGAATATTGCTGAGTACTGAAATCATGGTACTTCTCCGGCGGTGTGTCACATTTCTCAAGGAAAATGATAAATAGGCGAAACAATGCAAAAATGATTTGCGAAAAATCAATCTACCACGCTGTTTTTGAATGTTTTTCTTATTTTATCTTCCGCGATCACACTATTTATCAATGATGAGAATTTATCAAAATGAGGCGATAAACTGAGGCATTGATATTTTTGGTTGTCAATTTCAAATTTCATTTAATTTATTGAAATTAAAGCCTTTATTAAAATATTTATAAGAATTTACTCAATTCATAAAAAGCTGGTAAGTATTTTGCTCTATTGCCAATACCGATAACGGAAATATCTCTGTATTGCACCGATTACAGGGAATGAAATACCAGGACAATGAGGTTTTATGATGCAGGAAAACTTATCATTTTTTATCAACCAGACACCGTTTACCGAACATCCGAACGCGCCGCTGGCACCGTTTAGCCGCCAGGAACTGGTAAAAGCGTTGAATTTTCATCGGTCTATTCCGGGCTACGCGCCGACGCCGCTATATACGCTACCGGCGCTTGCACAAAAACTGGGCGTAAAAAATATCTACCTCAAAGATGAATCTCAGCGTTTTGGCCTGAAAGCCTTCAAAGCGCTGGGTGGCTCCTATGCGATGGCGTGCCATATCGCTGAATTAGTTGGTAAGGATATCAGTGAACTGCCGTTTGACGTGATGACCAGCGAAGAGGTACGCCACGATCTGCAAACCGTCACGTTTGCTACCACCACTGATGGCAACCACGGTCGCGGCGTGGCATGGATGGCGCGCCAACTGAAGCAAAACGCCGTAGTTTATATGCCAAAGGGCTCTTCGCAGCAACGTCTGACCTCTATCCGTAACGAAGGCGCTACCGCTGAGATCGTCGATATGAACTATGACGATGCGGTTCGTATGACCGCAGAGCAGGCCGAAAAGTATGGCTGGATTGTCGTGCAGGATACCGCCTGGGAAGGATACGAAAAGATCCCGCAGTGGATTATGCAGGGCTACGGCACGCTGATGCTGGAGGCGATAGATCAGCTGCATCAGGTTGCGCCGACTCACATTTTTGTGCAGGCAGGCGTCGGCTCGTTCGCCGGCATGGTTCAGGGAATGGTGACGGCAGCCTGGGGGGAGAATCGCCCGAAAGTAATCGTCGCCGAAGCGTTAATTGCCGATTGCCTCTACCGCTCAGCCCGTTCGAAAGAGGGGGATGCCATTGCGGTGGGCGGTGATTTACAAACCGTGATGGCCGGTCTCGCCTGCGGTGAGGCGAACAGTATCGGCTGGAAACTGCTGCGCGACTATGCCAACGCATTTGCTTCCTGCCCTGATGAAGTTGCAGCGTTAGGCATGCGCATGTTGGGCAACCCGCTGGCAGGCGATCCGCAGATTATTTCGGGTGAGTCAGGTGCGGTTACTACCGGTCTGCTGGCGCTGTTGATGACCTCACCTGAACTGGCGCAAACGCGTGAGCAACTGGGGCTGGATGCGCACTCTCGCGTGCTGTTAGTCAGCACCGAAGGGGATACCGACCCGCAACAATATCTGGATATTGTCTGGGGCGGACAGTACCCGGGCATCAACAAATAATTCCCTGATTAAGAGATATAACGGAGAAACCCATGTTATCTGCAAACCGCATTGAAGAAGTCATTAAAAACTGTCAGGCGCTGATCCAACAAAAAAGTTATTCCGGTCAGGAAGGTGAAGTGGTTAATGCCATAAAAACAATGATGCAGCATTACCAATTCGATGACATCCACGTTGATAAGTACGGCAACATTGTTGGCGGTATTGTCGGCAACCAGCCAGGGAAAACGTTGGTTCTCGATGGTCATATCGATACCGTGCCGGTGAACGAAGAGAAGTGGTCCCGCAACCCATACGGCGGCGATATTGAAGATGGCAAAATTTATGGTCGCGGCACAACTGACATGAAAGGTGCCGTGGCGGCGATGATCTCCGCCGTGGGCTTTTTCGGTCAGGACAATCAGCGAAATTTTGCCGGGAAAATCTACGTTGCGTGCATCGTGCATGAAGAGTGTTTTGAAGGTATTGCCGCTCGCCTGGTCAGCGAGCGCTATAAGCCAGACTACGTGATCATCGGTGAAGCTTCCGAGTTAAACCTGAAAATTGGTCAACGTGGCCGCGCTGAAATTGTGGTCGAAACCTTTGGTAAACCCGCGCACTCCGCTAACCCGCAGGCGGGGATTAACGCGGTGTACAAAATGGCGCAATTGATCGACAAAATTCGCACGATCACGCCGCCAACGCATCCGGTTCTGGGGCCAGGCATTCTGGAACTGACCGACATTAAATCTTCGCCGTACCCGGGGGCCTCGGTGGTACCGGATTACTGTCGCGCAACCTACGATCGCCGTTTGCTGGTGGGTGAAACCAAAGAAAGCGTGATTGCTCCGCTGGAAAATGCGCTTGCGGAACTTATTGCTCAGGATCCGCAGTTTAAGGCCCGAGTGTCCTACGCGGTGGGTCAGGAGTCTTGCTATACCGGCGCCACTATTGAGGGAGAGCGGTTCTTCCCTGGCTGGGTGTACGACGAGTCCGACGAATTCGTGCAGGCAGCGTTGGCGGGCGTTCGCGAGGCTGGCTTTAATCCAACCATTACGCAGTACTCATTTTGTACCAACGGCAGCCACTATGCGGGCGAAGCGGGAATCAAAACCATCGGCTTCGGTCCTTCACGAGAAAACCTGGCACACACCATTGATGAGTATATCGAGATCGAGCAATTAACCGGCTCGGCCAGCGGCTATTACAGCATTATCCAGACACTCTATCGCCAATAAAAATAAAGATAACCACCTCTTACCTTACAGGCGGTGTAGCTCAGCAGCACCGCCATGGAGAATAACGATGAAAACCATTTTCAAAAACGGAAATGTAATTGATGGGACGGGCAGTGAAGGCAGAATTGCCGATGTGATGGTTGATGAAGGACGTATTGTCGCAATCGGCCAAATTGAGGTTGGTGTCAATGAGCAGGTTATTGATGCAACAGGAAAAATAGTTTGCCCTGGCTTTATTGATACCCATACGCACTCTGACCTGTCAGCCATTATTAACCCCGCGCTGTCGGCAAAAATTCGTCAGGGTATCACCACCGAACTGTTGGGCCAGGATGGCGTCGCCTTAGCACCGCTACCGGAAGAATATATTCCAGCCTGGCGTAAAAATATCGCCGGACTGGACGGTGACACCGACAAAATTGACTGGAAATATAAAAATACAGACGGTTATCTCAATCTGCTGGCATCGCGTCAGCCGGCGACAAACCTCGCGTATTTAGTTCCTCATGGCAACGTGCGCATGGAAGCGATGGGCCTGGATGGGCGTCCTTCGACCCGTGAAGACGTAGCGAAGATGTGTGAGGTCCTTGAGCGGGAGTTAAAAGCCGGGGCATTTGGACTTTCCACTGGTCTTATCTATATGCCTTGCGCCTTTGGTGATACTGCCGAAATGATTGAACTGTGTAAGGTCACGGCGAAATATGACGGGATTTTTGTGGTGCATCAGCGCAGTGAAGCTGACGATATTATCAACTCAACCCAGGAACTGATTGATATAGCCACAGCCACCGGCGTCTGGCTGCATATTTCGCATATGAAGGTTTGCGGCAAGAAAAACTGGGGGCTGATCGACCAAATGCTGGGCATGCTGGAACAGGCGCAGAAAGAGGGGATTCGTATCTCTTTCGACCAGTATCCGTATGTGGCGGGCAGCACGATGCTCGGCGTGATCCTGCCGCCCTGGGTTCACTCCGGTGGTACGGACAAATTACTTGAGCGTCTCGCCTCGCCCGAACTGCGCGCCAAAATGATTGACGATATTCAGCAGGGTATTCCTGGCTGGGATAACTTTATCGATTTTGCCGGTTTGGACCAGATTTTTGTCACCAGCGTGAAAACGGCAAAAAATCAGGATGCTGTCGGTTTGAACCTCGTCCAGTTGGGCGAGCTGCGTGGAAAAGATCCGTACAACGCCACCTTCGATCTGCTCTTTGAAGAGGAAAACGCCGTGGGGATGGTCGACTTCTACGGTACCGAAGAGCACGTGATTAAGTTTCTCTGTCGACCTGAACAAAACGTCTGTACCGATGGCTTGATGGGGGCTGGCAAACCGCACCCGCGCGTGTTTGGCGCATTCCCTCGCGTGCTCGGTAAATATGTCCGTGAAGAGGGATGTTTGAGCTGGGAAGCGGCAATCCGCAAGATGACGGGGAAACCTGCTGAAGTATTGGGTTTGCAGGATCGCGGACTGCTGAAGGTCGGTTATGCAGCGGATATCGTGATGTTCGATCCGAACACCATTGCGGATAAAGGCACTTTTGTTGAACCCAATCAGTACCCGGAAGGGATTGAAATTGTCATGGTTAATGGGCGCATTGCCTTAATCAATGGCACGGAAAGTTATGCCTGTAGCGGTACGGTTATTAGAAAACAATATTAATAAATAACGCTAAACACGCATGGATCTATCGCGACTATTTATGGCCGCGGTAGATCACTACACCCTAAGGACATCACAATGAACCTACAAACGTCTTTACCTTCAGGTAAACCCAAGACCTGGAAAGCAAGATATACCGTCCTGACACTGATCTGGCTGGCGTGGCTGCTCTCTTTTCTCGACAGAATGGTGATGAGCGTTTCACTCCCTTATATTGGCAAAGATTTAAATCTTGATACGACTCAACAAGGTTTAATTATTAGCGCCTTTTTTATTGGTTATGCCGCGTTTCAAATTCCCGGAGGATTACTGGCGGATAAGTTTGGCTCGCGAAAAATCATGGCCATTGGTATTGCATGGTGGTCTGTGTTCACCAGCTTAACCGGCGCTGTGCTGACGCTGCCGCTGATGTTAGCAGTACGTTTCTTCTTTGGTATCGGTGAGGGATGTTTCCCGTCGGCCTCATGGAAGATGATATCAACCTATTTCCCGTCGAAAGAACGTGGCCGCGCCACGGCGATTCAGTCAACGGTAAACACCTTAGGCCCAGCGCTGGCGGTAGTCGTGGCGGCAAGCATCATCGGGGCATTTGGCTGGCACATGGTTTTTATCGTGCTGGGTATTCCCGGTCTGTTTATCGCCGCAGGTATCTACTTATTTACGCGTGACAACCCGAAAGATCACCCTGCCATTACGCAACAAGACCTGGCGGAGCTGGCTGCTGACGACCAAGGGAGCCTGCAAAACACCAGTGCTATCGCGTTTAAAGACGTACTCAAAATGCCGGTGCTCTGGCAAATGGCCAGTATCTGGTTTTTGTTTGATATCACCTTCTGGGGTTTTTCAACCTGGCTGCCAAGCTACCTGATTACCGTACGAGAGTTTTCTCTGGCAAAGACCGGTGTCATGGCGGCCATTCCCTTCCTGTTCGGGGCCGGTGGAACATTATTAGGCGGTTATTGCTCAGATAAATTCAAACCCCAGCGTAAAACGCTGTATGTCGTAACCTCTGTTATTGCCGCGGGTTTCCTGTATCTGACCTTCAGCGTGAGCAGTGCAGATATGGCGGTGGTTTATCAGTGTATTTCAGCCTTGTTCATGTTCTTCGCTATGGCAACGTTCTGGGGTATTCTGATGGATACCATTCCCAGCAACATCATGGGGCGGGCATCCGGTATTGTTAACTTTGGCGGCCAGATGGCAGGGGTTGTATCAGCGCCCATCATCGGCTGGTTGATCCAAAGCAGCGGCGGAAGCTATAACAGCGCCTTTATCTTTATGATTGCCGCACTGTTGTGTTCTGCCGTCGTTACACTGACAGTCAAAAGCTCGCATGCAGTAGGGGCATTGCCCAGTAAAGCCTGATTAATCGCTGCCTCCCTGTGGCACTGCTGCTCCAGAGCTGCAGGGAGTTTCTCTCTAAATTCAGCAGGTTTGTACTCTTGTTCTCCATATTTGACCTGGTATGAAATTTATTTTTAGATAGCTATTCGCATATCCCCCTCGCAGTTCTGATGAACAATATCCCGGTTATATGTCCCAAAGCATTAAGAATAAATCATAATAAATGAGAGATTTGTCCTACGTGTGTAGGAATATTCCTTTTATGTTGTGTTAATGGTTTGATATTTAGATAGGCTCAAGGTTTAAAATTTGTAAATTACAGTGTTGCGTTTATACCTTGTTCTGCATTTTTTATAAAAAATGAATAAAATATACGCGTGAATATGTTAGGATTTACCTGATAAAGCCTTATTTTCAGAAATTATAATGTTGAAGGCTCGCCTGCTCTATAGCCATCGCCTCTCTTTATTTATCGGGATTCTTATACGCAATGAACGCGATAATCGTTGACGATCACCCATTGGCACGCATTGCCATCCGCAACTTACTCGATACTAATGGTATCGCTGTGACCACCGAACTCGACAGCGGAGATCAAGTGGTTCAAACCGTTGAAAAAACTAAGCCGGAGCTGTTGATTATCGATGTAGATATTCCCGGTATCAGTGGCATCGAAGTGCTGGAGCAACTGAGAAAGCGGCACTATGCTGGTGTAATCATTATCATTTCAGCCAAAAATGAATTTTTTTACGGCAAACGTAGCGCCGAATACGGTGCCAACGGATTTGTGAGTAAAAAAGAAGGTATGAATAATATTCTTGCCGCAATCGAAGCAGCAAAAAATGGCTATAGCTATTTTCCCTTTTCCCTTGAGCATTTTACTGGTTCATCCGTCAGCGAGCAGGATAAGCTTGATACGTTGTCGAATCAGGAAATGAGAGTATTGCGTTATATCCTTAATGGCATGGATTACAGCTCAATTGCCAGCAAAATGAATATCAGTAATAAAACGGTGAGTACCTATAAAAGCCGGTTGATGGAAAAATTAGATTGTTCATCATTAATGGAAATTTATGATTATGCGCAGAGAAATAAAATAGGATAGAGTAATGCTGGAACGCTTGTTTATTTTTTTGATGGTCATATTTACCATCGGGTTGTCTACGGGTGTAAGCTCAGCTCGGCAAGTTGAGCTAAAAAGTAATTATAATACTTCAGTACAAAATATCAGCTTGAACAGGGAAGAAACAAACTGGTTAGCGCATAAAAAAACCTTGGTTGTTGGTACCTGGTTACCTGAAGTCTCCCCCATTGTTTATCAAAATAGCGGCGAATATTATCGGGGGGTTAACGCAGATTACCTCGCGTTAATGCAAAAGAACCTCAATCTAAAAATCATTATAAAGCAGTATGATAATGAGCAAGAGGCGCTGGCCGCGCTCGCCAATAACGATGTTGATACGCTGATAACCCAACTGTCCCGACGCCAGGATGTTGGCGGAAATTTGTTGCGTACTTCGGTATTGCTGACGACGTGGCCGACGCTTGTAACATCGCTAAAAAACACTATGCTGCCGCTGACCACGAACCATCAGGTTAGCGTCGCGTGCGTGCGGGATTGCCCTTTTCTCGATGTTATCCAGGGGGCCTTTCCTGAGGCTAAAGTCTCATTTTATGACGACGAGTATCAGGCCATGGCCTCGGTAGTGAATGGTGATAACCAATATTATATTGGTAACAATATCACCAGCAGCCATTGCATCTCTCGATACTTCTCACAATCACTGGTTATTACGCACTACTTTGATAAGCAAGAACAATATAATTATTTTGTCGTTAACGAAGATCAGCCTGTATTAAGAAATATTCTTGATGGTTTCATTACGTCAATCAGTAATGAAATTCATATGCAAGTCATGCAGAACTGGCTGAACCGCGGCAACCTTGCCTATCTGAATGCACCTATACCTTTCACCACTCAGGAAAAAGCGTGGTTGAAGAAAAAGCATGTCATCCGCATTTTAATCAACCCAGATTACCCGCCCTATACGCTGGTCGATCGCAGCGGTGAATTACGCGGTATTCTTGGCGATTTACTGAATATTATTCATCTGCAAACGGGGCTCGATTTTGAACCCATTTTAGCTAACTCTAAAAGTGAGCAGACAAAGCAAATAAGCGGCGAACAGTGGGATATGTATCCCACTATCACGCTCACTCATCAAAACCCGCACAATTCGACCTTTAGCGATCCTCTGATGAATGTGGCATTTGTGATGATCACTTCCCATGAGGAAACCGCCGACTCGCTACTGGAGAGGCCGATACGTATTGCGCTACCAGCCGGGCATGTACTGGAAAGCGAGCTGAAGCAACGCTATCCGCAGGCCACCTGGGTTAATGCTGATACTAGCAGTGTTGCGATGGTCATGGTCAAGGAGGGCAGCGCTGATGCGGCAATTGCTACCGAATTGTCAGCAAGGTTTATGGTCGATCATTACTATCAGAAAAATATGCACTTTTTTAGGCTTCCAGATATGCCTGGTGCCTCTGTAAGTTTTGCGATTTCTTCTCACGAGCCTATGTTGAAGTCTGTTATGGATAAAGCGCTACAGGCCATACCGCCACGTGAGATTTTGCAGATGACGGAGAAGTGGTCGAAAATTTCCAATACGCAAGTTGATTTATGGAGTCGATATAGCAAACAGTTCTATCAACTGGGGATATTCGCGCTGCTGCTGATAGCGATTAGCCTGATCTGGGGGATCTCACTCTTCCGTGAGGTAAAGAAAAGGAAACTATCTCAGCGGCTACTGGAAGAGCAGCTTCATCTCAAAGAGGCATTATCTCAAGAACTGGAAAACGAAAAGAATAAAGCGATTGAAGCAACCAAGGCCAAAAGTCGCTTTCTGGCGAGTATGAGCCATGAATTACGTACCCCAGTAAGTTCGATTGTTGGCTTTGTGGAATTACTGTCGAGTTCAGAACTCAGCCCGGCACAGCGAAAAGAGGCGATTGCCCTTACCGGGGCGACAGCCCAGTCATTGCTTGGGCTGATCGGTAAGATTCTGGATCTGGATAAGATTGAGTCTGGTAAATACCAGGTTGTTCCTCAATGGACGGATCTCTCGCAGCTCATTGAATTGCAGTGCCACTCTTTCGATGCTTTAGCCAGACAGAAAGGAATTACGCTGGCTTGCGTTAGCCAGTTGCCAGCAAACGAACGGGTATTTGTCGATCAGCAGGCTTTGCGGCAAATTCTCACCAACCTGGTAGGTAATGCGTTGAAGTTTACCGAGCAGGGCAGTATTCATGTGACGGCCCGTTTGACGCCTGACGGGGAGAATCACGGTACCCTGACCATTGCCATTAGCGACACCGGTTGCGGGATTAGTGAAGAGGAGCAGGCGGGGCTGTTTCATCGTTACGCTCAGGGGCGTTGCGGGCGTCAACAAACCGGTTCCGGTCTGGGATTATTTATCTGTAAAGAACTGGTGACGCTGATGGGTGGGACGCTGGAGTTGATGAGCGTCCCGTTGCAAGGAACCACGTTTACCATAACGCTGCCGGTTGAAACGGCTCGACAGTCGATTGTACCGGATGGCGATGCGCCTGGTACTCTGTTACCACTTCCGTGTCTGTCTATTTTGATTGCAGACGACAACCCAACCAATCGCCTGCTGCTTAAGCGACAGTTGAATGCCATTGGCTACAACGTGGATGAAGCGTGTGATGGGGAGGAAGCAGAAGCAAAACTGGCAAAAAAATCGTACGATCTGCTGATAACCGATGTAAATATGCCGAAAAAAGACGGGTTTGATCTCGCGGCTTCGCTACGTCGTCAACAGCCGAATTTACAAATATGGGGACTGACGGCCAGCGCACTTCCACAGTCACGCGATCGATGCCTGCAAAATGGTATGAATTTGTGCCTGTTCAAGCCTGTGTCGATTCAGACACTGACACATGAGTTGAGTAAAATCGAAACCGGTTATTCGTCTCCTTGTTCAATCCGGCATTTGAAATTCAATGTGTTGACGGAGAATACCGGCGGCGATCGCGCACTAATGAACGAGATTCTCGAGACATTTCGCGAGGCAACGCTGAATGATATACAAGCGGCTGAGAAAGCTGTTCTGCAAGATGAACCTCAGCTGTTTTTGCGCGCTCTTCACCGGTTGCATGGCTCGGCGCAAATTCTGGGCATCACTGCGCTACAAAACCTGTGCGAACCTTTCGAATCCAGACGACCTGACGATCTTCCTCTGGCAGTACGCCAGGAGGCATTGCAGAAGATTATTGCTGTTATGCGGGAAATTGAGATTGAGATAGACAGTCTGATTAGCCATTAATCCCCCTGATCGGGTGGCCGTAGCTGCCCGATCAGGAGAGAAAGTCCTGGTTCAACACTCCGTAGTGCTGAGTATTACTGGCCTGCGCCGATCATCTCACTATCGATCACAATACCTTCTTCAGCACCTTTTAACGCAAGGTTTGCTTCATAATACTTACCGGAAGACAGCAGTTTTTGCGCGCTGGCAACGGCTTTACGAGTCTGATTCAGGGGCATCAGGTATTGGGTCTGAAGCACGCTGATACCAGCCAGTTGCAGGGTATCCACTGCACCTTTCCAGTCGCCTTTGGCCATTTTGCCATTCGCTGTTTTGATAGCGGATTCTTTGGCTGGAGTGGCAATATAGTCTTCTGACAGCGCGATCGTAGCGTTAATAACCACGTACTGATCGTCAATCATCTTGGCTTTAGGCGCAGTTTTTACAAATTTCGCCCAATCTTTGCTGTCGCCTGCCAGCAGGGAAGCGGCGTCATCGGTTAATTTTTTAGCGCTGTCAGGCTGTCCATGAAACAGGGCCAAACGAGCAAGCTGAATATCACGCATCGCATTTGCGCCTTGCACTGCGACCTGCATAATATCGGCAGCTTCTTTTTGAACATTTGCGGTAGTAGCTTGCGCCGGAGTGGTTGTGGTAGCAGTAGCAGCCATCACTGGTGCTGAACCCATCATGGTTGCAAGCACACCCGCAAGAATAATCTTTTTCATTACTTTCTCCTGAATAAATTTGGTATATGTCACCAAACGCAATAAGCATATTAAATAATGTTAAAGAGCGAAATCAGAACCACGATAGAATAATGACCGTTTAATCTTACAAGTGTCAGATGTCTGACATGTGTAGGAATATACGCATAGCGACATTCTCTTGTTCTTATATACGCTTCCTTAGCGGAAGTCTTATCATTCCATTGTAAGTAACATATGTTGAGTGAGTAATAATTCTTGTGTCAACAGGTTACATTGCGTTTATGTATAACGGAGGATGTATGTTTGTTTTTAATCAGCGTAGCCTGAGAGCGTTTAATGAAAAAACACTCGTTCATTATAAAAAGCATGCGACGATTATGGCGGTGTTGATGTTGATTTGTGGCATCTGCTGCTTGATTTATCCGATTGCTGCAGGTGTTTATTTAAGCTATGCAACTGGCTTTATGTTTCTGGTATGTGGTTTCTATTCTATTTATAGCCTGTTTAGCTCAAGTAAAAAGCAATTGAAAGCCAAATTTACCTATGCCTTTTTTGCTATCGCGTGGTTACTGCTGGGTTACTGTTTCCTGGTGAATCCTGTGATAGGTATGAATTCATTGGCAATGGTATTTTGCTGCCTGTTTATTCTGGGGGGTATTTTTCGTATCGCATCTGGGGTCAAACTGTTCCACAGTCCGGGTTATGGATGGAACATTTTTATTGGTATTTTTGACCTGCTTATTGCCGGCGTCTGGCTGAATATGGATCCCGACAGATCGTATGTATTTACCTCAATTTTTATTGGTGTCGAGATGATCTTTAGTTCTTTAGCTTTTATCAGTCTGCGTAGGAATGCGACGCTGGTAAAAACTGATAAGCTCGCCGATAAAAAATAATGCTACCTCTGGAGCGCATAGTGAATATTAAAATGATGGTTTCTGCAGCTATTCTTGTGACCTCTGTTATGGCGCCAATGACCCGTGCTTTTGCTACTCAGGCAACGGAAGCTGCGCCACAAGATATGACCTGTAAAGAATTCGTTGATATGAGTCAGCAATACAAGACGGCAATTGCCTTTGTGATTGTTAATAAAAATTCGGACTTTAAAGGCGATGATTATGTTCCCCTGCATGAGGTGGAAACGGAAGCTGTACCGAAAATGGTTAAAATGTGTCATCAGCATCCGAATACAAAACTGGGTGAACTGGCTGTAAATCTGAAAGGTTCCGGTCTGCACTATTGATTAACCGTTTTGATAGCCTGGCTTTAGTTAGAATTGACAACCTCTGTACCTGCCCCAGTTGTTCCCCTACAAGAAAATCTGCGTAATGTTTACCCCGCTATCCACGAGAAACTCGCTGGATAGCCGTGCCCGCTAATAACTGTAGACCTGGCAAATGAAGTCCCATCCCTGGATTTGATAATCTAAACCCAGGGATAGGGCAGGGGATCAACGTCGAGCTTTAAATCGCGCTAACGTATTTTCAACGAGAACAAAGAACACTGGAACAAAATAGATCGCCAGTACCGTCGCGGCCAGCATCCCACCGATAACCCCCGTACCGACGGCATTTTGCGCGCCAGAGCCCGCGCCGTTGCTTATTGCTAGTGGAATTACCCCCAGGATGAAGGCCAGTGAGGTCATCAGAATAGGACGTAAGCGCATTTGCGCGGCTTCCACCGCGGCTTCAAGCGGCGTTTTCCCTTCTTTCTGCATAATCTCGACGGCAAACTCGACGATCAAAATAGCATTTTTAGCCGATAGCCCCATCGTGGTGAGTAGGCCGACCTGGAAATAAACATCATTGCTCAGGCCGCGCAGATCGGTGGCCAGCAACGCGCCGACCACCCCGATTGGCACAACCAGCATCACCGAGAACGGGATCGACCAGCTTTCATACAGCGCCGCCAGCGCCAGAAATACGACGATCAGCGAAATGCCGTACAGCATTGGTGCCTGGTTTGTGGATAGCGCCTCCTGATAAGAAAGACCGGTCCAGGCATAACCGACGCCTGCGGGCAGTTTATTAATCAGTGATGCCATAAATTTCATCGCATCACCGCTGCTTTTCCCTTCTACCGGCTGGCCCAGAATCTCCATTGCTGGCTGACCATTATAGCGTTCAAGGCGTGGAGAGCCGTAGGTCCACTCGGTTGATGAGTAGGCGGAAAGCGGGGTCATCGCACCAGAGGCATTACGTACATACCAGTGATTGATATTGTCCGGCAACATACGGAACGGCGTATCGGCCTGGACATACACTTTTTTTACGCGCCCCTGGTTCAAGAAATCATTGACATAGCGACTACCGAACGCGGTGGAGATGGTCTGATTAATATCCGATAACGCAACGCCCATAGCTTCAGCCTTTTTGGCGTCGACGTGAATGCGGAACATCGGCGTATCTTCCAGGCCGTTTGGGCGCACCCCGTCGACCTCACCTGAGGACTGGTTGGCCAGAGCCAAAAGCTCGTTTCGGGCCTGCATCATTTTTTCATGCCCAAGATTACCGTTATCCAGCAACTCCATATCAAACCCTGATGCGGTGCCCAATTCCGCGACCGCCGGTAAATTGAACGGATAAACGACAGCATTATTGATGGTACTTAAGGCCATCATTGCCCGTCGAATAATGGCGGTAACCGAGTTTTCTTCGCCAACGCGTTCTGACCACGGCTTCAGGCTGATAAATGCCAGGCCATTGTTTTGTCCCTGACCGCTGAAACCAAATCCGCCGACGGTGAAAACAGAAGCAACGTTTTTCTGTTCTTTCGTCAGGTAGTAGTCCGTTATTTCCCCGAGCACTTTGCTGGTGTTCACCATCGTTGAACCTGAGGGCAATTGCGCCGTGGTCATGAATACCCCCTGGTCTTCTTCAGGCAAAAAGGAGGTCGGCGTACGTAAAAACAGCACCATCATGCCCGCGCCAATGACTAAGTAAACGACCATGTAACGGCCCGTGCAACGTAACAGTTTTCGGGTGCTGTCCGTGTAGTGCTGAGTGCATTTCTCCATGAAATGATTGAATCGGGTAAACAGAAAATGCGTATTTGCCTGCTCGTCATCGTGTGCTTTTAACAGCATGGCGCAGAGTGCTGGCGTCAGGCTCATCGCCACAAACACCGACAGCAGCATAGAGGAGATCAGGGTGATGGAAAACTGACGGAAAATTTCTCCTGTTGCGCCGCTCATAAATGCCATCGGCATAAATACGGCGGATAACACGACGGCAATACCAACCAGCGCCCTCTGGAGCTGGCCCATTGCTTTATGCGTTGCCGCTTTTGGAGACAAGTGCTCTTCAGCAATAATACGTTCTACGTTCTCAACCACCACGATAGCATCATCGACTAACAACCCTATCGCCAGCACCATGCCAAACATCGTGAGCGTATTAATCGAAAAACCGGCGACGTCGAGAATGGCAAAGGTGCCGAGGATAACCACCGGAACGGCGATAGTGGGGATAAGCGTCGCACGAAAACTTTGCAAAAACAGGTACATGACGAGGAATACCAGAATGATTGCCTCGATCAAAGTATGAAAAACACCCTGAATCGAAATTTCGATAAACGGCGTGGTGTCATAGGGATAAACGGTTTTCATGCTGGCCGGAAACCAGGCTGATAATCTGTTCAGCTCTTGTTTAACAGCCTGGGACGTTTCAAGGGCATTGGCGCCTGCGGCAAGTTTAATCGCAATCCCGGCGGCGGGTTTGCCGTTGTAACGTGCAACCGTGGCATAATTTTCCGCACCCAGCTCAATGCGTGCGACATCACGCAGCAGAACCTGAGAACCATCTTGCTGAACTTTAAGGAAGATCTTGCCAAATTCATCGGTTGTTTGCAGACGCGTCTGGACGATTATCGACGCATTTAACTGCTGATCGGCTGACTGAGGCATGCCCCCCAGTTGCCCGCCAGATATCTGATTATTCTGTACTTTGAGCTGGGTAATGACGTCCTCGGGAGTGAGGTTATACTTGTCGAGCTTTTGCGGATCCAACCAGATGCGCATGGCGTATTGCGAACCGAATAACTGCACGCTCCCCACCCCGGCAGTGCGGCTTAGCGGATCTTTAATGTTCGAGGCTACATAGTCGGCAATATCATATTGGCTCAGGCTGTTATTATCAGAGATAAAACCGGCGACCATTAAGATATTGCTGCTGGATTTATCAACGCTGATCCCTTGCTGTTGTACTTCCTGTGGCAAGGAAGGCATCGCCAGCTGCAGTTTATTCTGTACCTGAACCTGCGCAATATCGGGTGACGTACCCGTTTTGAAGGTCAGGATAATCGAGGCATTACCTGCCGCATCGCTGGTGGATGACATATACATCAGGCCATCAAGACCGTTCATATTCTGTTCAATCACCTGGGTGACGGAGTCTTCAACGGTCTTTGCATCTGCCCCGGGGTAGGCAGCGCTGATGGTAATGGTTGGGGGCGCAATTTGTGGATATTGGGCGACTGGCAGGTTCATTATCGCGATACCGCCCGTAAACATCATGATAATAGCGAGCACCCAGGCGAAAACCGGGCGCTCAATAAAAAAGTTGGCCATGAAGAAAGTGTCCTTAATACCTGAAATATTACTGTTCAGCTACCGTGTCAGGTGTGTTCAGTTTTGAAGGGAGGACCCGGGCTTTGCTTCCCGGACGAATTCTTTGTAATCCGGACACAATGACCCGATCGCCGGGGCGTAATCCCGCGGTCACTAACCATTGATTACCAACGGCCTTCACTGCGTTTATTTCACGCAGTTGCACTACGTTTTCCTGGTCAAGGATCAGCGCGGTGGCTTTTCCTTGCTCGTTATGCGTAATTCCTTGCTGGGGGACCATCAACACGTTTTGCTGACTGCCTTCGTCCAGCAACGCCGTGACATACATGCCGGGTAAAATTTCACCTTCAGGATTGGGAAATACGGCGCGCAGGGTTACCGAACCGGTGGTCTCATCAACAGCGGGATCGGAAAACTCAAGCGTACCGGTATGGCGATAGGGTTTGCCGTTTTCCAGCATCAGCTCAACCGGAATTTTGCCTTGTTGCTGGGCAATTTTGCCGTTGGCTTTCTCTTCTTTAAGGCGTAAGAAGTCCTGTACTGACTGCGTTAAATCAACATAGATCGGATCTAATCTCTGAACGGTGACCAGCGAGTTTTCCTGATTGGCAGTAACCAGGGCACCCACGGTCACGGAAGATTTGCCGCTAATGCCATCAATGGGCGAGGTAACATTGGCGTATCGAAGATTGATGGTGGCTTGTTCAAGATCCGCTTTAGCGACGGCAACATTGGCTTGCGCTTCATTAAGCTGTGAAAGCGTGGTGTCATAGTCCTGGCGGCTGACGTAATTAGATTTTATTAATGCTGACTGCCGATTTAGTGTCAGACGAACATTATTGGCGGTAGCCTGTGCCTTTGCCAACGCGCCTTTGGCTGAGTCCAGTCGTGCCTGCAGTGGGGCTGGATCAATTTGATACAGTGATTCTCCTTTGCTGACTTTATCACCTTCAACAAAGTTGCGTTTTATGATGATCCCACCAACCTGAGGGCGGATTTCGGCGATCTCGAACGCAAGCGCGCGACCCGGAAGTTCACTTTTAATATTTACTGAGGAGGGGGCTAAGGTAACAACGCCGACCTCGGGCTCCATGGTGGTTTTTACTGCAGGTTTATTATCGCAGGCGGTGATGATGACGCTACTAAAGAATAATGGTATCAACAGTAAGCATTTTCTGTTCATAGTAATCCCTGAATAATGTGTAAACACAAATGTTCTTTTATTGCATGCAGGGTGGGGGAGTTGTCGGTAAATAACAAAAGATGGTCAGGCATGAGAAGGGTAAAGCCCATTTCTTCGCTAAAGAATTAGCGGTTAAAAATTATATGTAACAGGAAGAATGCATGTTAAGCGAAGGATCTCCTGAAGCAGGATGGCGCAATAAGATAAACGCGGGGTAATGAGAAGGGTTGTTTGCCAACACCTGACTCCGGAATATAGTCGCGCCATCTTACCTCTGGGATTATTTCACTAGCTCCGGAGTTACCTGAGTTACTGTATTAGCGTAGTAAGGCGCTCCCCACATCGGCTCTGGCCAGAACGCACCGTAACCATAATCCCACATATTATAAGTGGTGTTGACAGACTCAGTTAAATGCCAAACCTGGATACCTTGTAAATCAACTTTAACAAAGTTGTACGGGACTTTGTTGATGAATCCTGACTCATCGCCTTGAATTGTTCCCAAAATAGTCACGAAATGGTTTCTGTAGTTTACTGGATCGAGGAAACCTTTCTGCTGGGCAAGAATACGTCCCTGATAGCTCGCGTCAATTTGTGGCTTAGCAGAGTCGTTCAGTGGCAAAACGGCGATTTCCAGCAACGTATCTTTTTTGGTGTTAATCACATTGATGACTTTACCGCCAAAGCGGGCCTGCTGACCGGTATATAAACCAGGCTGGTTATGCACGGAGATAAAGTTTTTTTGGATATCGGGTTGATTATTACCTTTGATATTCTCAGGAATGGCGGCACATGATGCCAGGGTGAAAGCAAGGGCAATAATCATCAACCCTTTTGTATTTTTCATTTTACTTTCCTGCTTAAAAAAGACAGGGCTATAGTAAACCTTTGCGTATTATTGTCAGCAGACGCATTGTTGATTATCTAAAATTAATATAATTGTAGCTCATGGTAATAACGGATTGTATTTTATCCGGTCGCTGAATGATGGCGATATTTTCAACGACCATAAAAGTAACTGCAGACATCACGATTTCACGTCACGCTGGCGGGAATGTAATAAAGCGGATCATCAATTTTCGCGGCGCTCATCAACCGACAGAATGACCGCGTTCATTACTCCCGTCACCTAGCCGGTAAGCCAGCGCCACGACCAGTGACTGTACCAGGCACAGCGTCGCTGACTGGGAGCGAAACGCGTCGACCTGCGCCTCTTTCACCACAAAGCAGAGATCGCTGAATGTTGCCAGCGGGCTTATCTGGCTGTCGGTAATCACGATCTGGCGCGCGCCGGCATTGGCTGCAGTTTCGCTGACCATCACCGTTTCTTCCGCATAAGGCGAGAAGCTTATCGACACCACGATATCGCGCGCTTTAATGCGGTTAATTTGCTCGCGCAGCATTCCGCCCATTCCGTCGAGCAAAATAGGGCGACACTCAAGATGGCTCAGGGCGTAGGTGAGATAGGCGGCGACGCTAAACGAACGACGTAGACCGGCGATGTAAATGGTGTCGGCTTCTGCCAGCAATTGTACGGCGCGTTCCAGCATTTCAGGTTCGGCACGGGCTGCCAGCTGCTGGAGCGCTTGGGTATTCGAACGGGCGAACTCCTGCAGGATATCGAGCGGGGTTTCCGGCACGGCTTCGCTTTCCATCTCACGGAACATGCGCGCGCGGTCGCTGTAGCTGGCGGTTTCCTCCACCAGGTTCATACGAAACAGCTGTTTCATTTCGTTGAAGCCGGTGAAGTCAAAGGCATTGGCGAAGCGGATCAGCGTTGAGGGTGGCACTCCGGCACGTTCAGCAATGACGGCAACCGTATCAAAGGCCACGCTATTGGTATTATCCAGCACATAGCGGGACACCTGCTGCAGCCGCTTACTCAGGCTATCGTAGCGATCGCGGATTTGCTGCTGCAGCTCGTTCAGGCTGGTTGCTGTTGTCATTTTACCTCCTGGTACATAGTTTTATGATTCTAAACGCAAAACCGCGTCTTTGAAATGTCACTCATTCATCTGGCTGTAAAAACGAAACAAAAGCTTCAGGTTTGCCGTTCTCTGAAACGTTCTGCCAGTGCACGCTAATCATGCGATTCCGCTTGTTAACATAAAAACCCATCCTTGATCACATTAATCATTATTTATTTTATTTCAACTTAAAATGGAATGTTTGTTTCATATATAGTACACAGATAACAGTGTTCAGGTAACAGTCACGTATCAACAGCGAGAGGTTAAGGATGGAGACAGTAGCGAATTTTATCCACGGCGAATGTGTCACCGGTTCAGGCCAGCGCGTTCAGGCAATCTTCAACCCGGCCACCGGCGAGCAGATCCGCCAGGTGGTGATGAGTACGACACAGGAAACCGAGCAGGCCATTGCGGCAGCGCACGACGCATTCCCCGGGTGGGCGCGCCATTCTCCGTTAAAACGTGCGCGAGTGATGTTCCGCTTTAAGGCGCTGTTGGAAGAAAACATGGAGAGGCTGGCTCGCATCATCAGCGAAGAGCATGGCAAGGTGTTCTCTGACGCAGTTGGTGAGCTGACCCGCGGCCTGGAAGTGGTGGAGTTTGCCTGCGGCATCCCACATCTGCAAAAGGGCGAACACTCAGCCAATGTAGGCACCGGCGTCGATAGCCATTCGCTGATGCAACCTCTCGGGGTTTGCGTCGGGATCACGCCGTTTAACTTTCCGGCAATGGTACCGATGTGGATGTTCCCCATCGCGCTGGCAACCGGGAATACCTTTGTGCTGAAACCCTCGGAAAAAGATCCTTCTCTCGCCCTGGCTCTGGCGAAACTGCTGCAAGAGGCGGGCCTGCCGGACGGCGTGTTCAACGTCGTACAGGGAGATAAAGAGTCCGTCGACGTGCTGCTGACTGACCCGCGCGTGCAAGCCGTGAGCTTTGTCGGCTCTACGCCGATTGCGGAATACATTTATCAGACAGCGTCAGCCCACGGTAAGCGTTGCCAGGCGTTAGGTGGTGCTAAAAATCACTGCATTTTAATGCCGGATGCCGACATGGATATGGCTACCAACGCCATTATGGGGGCCGCTTACGGCGCGGCGGGTGAACGCTGCATGGCGCTTTCTGTCGTGCTGGCGGTGGGTGATAAAACGGCAGATGAGCTGTGCTCGAGACTGGAAAAACAGATTGCGGCGCTGCGTGTCGGGCCGGGGCTTGATCAGACACCGGAAAACGAAATGGGACCGCTTATCTCCTCGTTACATCGGAATAAAGTGCTCGGGTATATCGACAGTGGGGAATCTCAAGGAGCCAGTCTGCGCGTGGATGGTCGACGTTTTAGCGTTAAAGGCCATGAACAGGGTTATTTTGTTGGGCCGACCCTGTTTGATAACGTCACGCCGGAGATGACCATTTATAAAGAAGAGATTTTTGGACCGGTGCTTTCTGTGGTGCGCGTAGCAGATTACAGCAGCGCGGTGGAACTGATTAACCGTCATGAATATGGTAACGGCACGGCAATTTTCACACGTGATGGCGGCTGTGCGCGTCGTTTCTGCGAAGAGGTGCAGGCGGGCATGGTGGGCGTTAACGTGCCTATTCCGGTGCCGATGGCGTTCCACAGTTTTGGCGGCTGGAAGCGGTCCATTTTTGGGGCGCTCAATGTTCACGGCAATGATGGCGTGCGCTTCTACACCCGGATGAAAACCGTCACCGCACGCTGGCCGGAGATGCTGCAGGACACAGGGGCAGCGTTCTCCATGCCAACGCTGGGCTGACAGGAGGGTTTATGCAAACCGAACGTATGACCATGGCTCAGGCGCTGGTCAAATTCCTTAATCAACAATATATCTCTGTCGATGGCGTGGAAACGCCCTTTGTCGAGGGGGTCGCCACCATCTTTGGTCACGGTAATGTGCTTGGCATTGGCCAGGCGCTTGAGCAGGATCCCGGTCATTTGCAGGTGATGCAGGGATGTAATGAGCAGGGAATTGCGCACATGGCGACCGGATTCGCCAAACAGCATCGGCGCCAGCGTATTTTTGCCGTGACGTCATCGGTTGGGCCGGGAGCGGCGAATATGGTGACTGCCGCGGCGACCGCAACGGCGAACCGTATTCCGCTGTTGCTGTTGCCCGGGGATGTATACGCCAGCCGTCAGCCGGACCCGGTATTGCAGCAAATTGAGCAATACCATGACCTTGGCATCAGCACCAACGACTGCTTCCGCCCGGTCTCGCGTTACTGGGACCGGATTAACCGCCCGGAGCAGTTAATGAGTGCGATGCTAAACGCGATGCGAACGCTTACTGACCCCGCAGATACTGGTGCCGTGACCATCTGCCTGCCACAGGATGTACAGGGAGAAGCCTGGGACTATCCACAGAGTTTCTTTGCGCGCCGCGTTCATCTGATTGAACGTCGACCGCCCGACCCACAGCGTCTGGCGATGGCGCGGGCGCTGATTGCCCGCAAACGCCGTCCGCTGGTGGTATGCGGCGGCGGGGTACGATATTCCGGCGCGCATGAGGCGTTTCGTATGTTTGTTGAAACGCTGCAACTGCCGTTTGCCGAAACTCAGGCCGGAAAAGGCGCACTGGTTAGTGACCACCCACTTAATCTCGGAGGCATTGGAGTAACTGGAGGGATGGCAGCGAATCAGCTCGCACCAAAAGCCGATCTGGTGATCGGCATCGGTACGCGCCTCACCGACTTTACCACCGGTTCGAAAGCGCTGTTTTCTCATCTGGAGGTTGAGTTCCTGCTGCTGAACGTGGCGGAGTTTGACGCGCTGAAGCTTGATGCCACTGCGCTTATCGCCGACGCCCGTACCGGGCTTACGGCGTTAACTGAAACGCTGAAAGACTACCGCAGCGATTGGGGGAAGGAGGTCACGCAGGCGCAAGAGGCCTGGCGCGATGAGTGCCAACGTTTATGGGATCGCGACTGGCGTCCCGACGACGAACCCGAAGTGGCAGGGCATCTTGACGCTCAGCTGGCGGAATATGGCGACACGCTAAACACCCGGTTGACCCAGACGAAGGTGCTGGGACTTATCAATCAGCACATTGAAGATAACGCTATCGTCGTGGGGGCCGCTGGATCGCTGCCTGGCGATTTACAGCGTATCTGGCAGGTCAAAACCCCGGACAGCTATCACCTGGAATACGGCTACTCCTGTATGGGCTATGAAATTGCGGCTGCTATTGGAGCCAGGCTGGCGAAGCCACGGCAGCCGGTTTATGCCATGGTGGGGGATGGCTCATACATGATGCTGCATTCCGAGCTACAAACCGCCGTTCAGGAGGGGATAAAAGTCACTATCCTGTTGTTTGATAACGCCAGCTTCGGGTGCATTAACAACCTGCAGATGGGGCATGGGATGGGGAGTTTCGGTACGGAAAACCGCCACCGCAACCCGCAAACCGGACGGTTAGATGGACCGTTGGTGAAGGTCGATTTTGCCAAAAACGCGGAAAGCTACGGCTGTCGGGCATGGCGCGTACATGACGAGCAAAGTCTGCTGGCGGCGCTGGAAGCCTCCCGTGTGCATTCAGGGCCTGTGCTGCTGGATATCAAAGTTCTGCCGAAAACCATGACCCACGACTATGCCTCCTGGTGGCGTACTGGCGATGCGCAGGTGGCAGACTCTCCGTCGGTGCGAAAAGCGGCTGAGCAGACGTTTGAGCAGGTGAAAAACGCACGTCAGTACTAAAAGCGATTAATGCCGGATGGTGCAGCGCTTATCCGGCCTACAGCGGATTCTATCTCCTGGCCGGATAAGGCGTTAGCGTCGTCATCCGGCAACCTGCAACAACGAAATTTTCATTTCATTTTTCCTTTCTCTTCATCCATCACCTCCTTCCTGAACGGAAGGAGGGCCAATTCCTTCATCTTTCCTGTCTTTATGTTGTGATATTGATAACAAATTTTATCTCGATCATCTCAAAAGTGTTAACTTGCACCCAAAAACATAATTTTCACTATTTATAAAAATGAAATAAATGTTTTATTTAAAGGGTCGTTAGTTCATCGCATTCACCAACACCGGGAGCCGTTATGTTTAACATTGCTTTACTGGGCGCTGGCCGAATTGGCCAGGTACATGCAGCTAACATTGCCAGTCACAGTGCTACTACCCTCTGGTCGGTCGTCGACCCGAATCAGGAATTTGCCACTCGTCTTGCCACACAGTACCAGGCTCGTTTGCAAAGCCTGGATGAGGCGATGACGGACCCTAACGTTCACGCCGTGCTGATTGCCTCCGCGACCGATACCCACGCGGATCTGATTGAAATGGCCGCACGCCACGGCAAAGCCATCTTCTGTGAAAAACCGGTCCACCTGGATCTGGCCCGTGTACGCGACTGCCTGAAAGTGGTCAAAGAGTACGACGTACCATTGTTTATCGGTTTCAACCGCCGCTTCGATCCGCAGTTTCGCCGCGTGAAAACTGATGCACTGGCCGGGCGTATCGGTAAACCGGAATCGCTGCTGATCATCTCCCGCGATCCGTCGCCGCCGCCTGCGGAATATGTGCGTGTGTCCGGCGGTATGTTCCGCGATATGACCATCCACGATTTTGATATGGCGCGCTTTATCATGGGCGAAGAGCCGGTTTCGGTGTATGCCCAGGGCAGCAATCTGGTGGATCCGGCGATTGGCGAAGCGGGCGATATCGACACCGCGTTCATCGTACTGAAATACGCCTCCGGCGCGATGGCGACCATCGTCAACAGCCGCCGTTCTTCTTACGGATACGATCAGCGCCTTGAGCTGCACGGCTCTGAAGGGCTGCTGTGCGCGGGCAATATTCTCGAAAACCAGGTGCAGCACTACGGCAAACAGGGCTGCACCAGCGCGTTACCTGAACACTTCTTCCTGCAGCGTTATAAATCGGCCTATGCCGCGGAATGGGAACACTTTGTTGCGGTACTGCGCGGCGAAGCGGTCCCTGATTGCAGCGGGGACGATGGCGAGCGTGCGCTGTATCTGGCGGATAAAGCGCTGGAGTCACTGCATAGCCAGCGTGAAGTTCTCCTCTGATTGTCACCACAACCTACCCTACACAGAGAGACATAATAATGAAAAAACTGATCTTAGCTGTCCTCATCGCCATGACATCCGGGGCAGCCATTGCTGAAAACGAGCAAATTGTTTTCAGTACGCCAAACCTGGCGATGCCATTTGAAGTTCACATGCAGCGCACGGCGGTGAAAGCCGCAAAAGAGATGGGCGTGAATTTACAGGTCCTGGACGGGCAGGGTAGCTCGCCAAAACAGGTCGCTGACCTGGAAAACGCCATAACTCGTGGCGCACAGGGCTTTATTGTTTCGCCGAACGATGTCAACGCGGTATCCAGCGCGGTAGATGAAATTCAGGATGCGAAACTGCCCGTGGTCACGCTCGACCGCTCCGTTGACAGCCAGAAAAAAGTGCCACACTTCGGCGCGAACAACTACAAAGGCGGCCAGGCGATTGGCGACTTTGTCAAAACCAAATTCCCAGACGGGGCAGACATTATTCTGCTGACCGGCCAGCCAGGCTCCTCCTCCAACATTGAACGTACTAAAGGTATTCGCGACAGCCTGAAGGCGGGTGGTGAAAAGTACAAGATCGTTGCCGATCAGACCGGTAACTGGATGCGTTCTGAAGGGATGCGCATTGTTGAAAGCGTGCTGCCTTCGCTGCCGAAGCGTCCGCAGGTGATCCTCTCCGCTAACGACGATATGGCGCTGGGCGCGATTGAAGCGTTACAGGGGCAAGGACTGAAGCCGGGTGAAGTTCTGGTCACGGGATTCGATGCCGTGCCGGAAGCACTGGCGCGTGTGCGCGACGGTTGGCTGGCAGTGACGGCGGATCAACGTCCTGGCTTTGCGGTGAAAACGGCCATGAGCCAGTTGGTGAATAACGTCCGTGAGAAGACTGCGATCACCGGGGCTGACTACCCGCCAACGCTTATCACTAAAGAAAATTTGCAGCAGGCTGAGCGTATCGGTGAGGCCGGTAACTGATATGTCCGGAGCCGCCGTTACGGTGGCTCACTCTAAAGGAGGAGCAGACCGATGTCGCAACCCTTACTGAAAGTGACCGACCTGGCGAAAAGCTTTTCCGGCGTTTGGGCGCTGAGCAGCGCACAACTGACTGTCGGAGCAGGCGAAATTCATGCGCTGTTAGGTGAGAACGGTGCCGGAAAATCGACCCTGCTGAAAGCGCTGGCGGGCGCACAGCCGCAAACACGCGGGGATATTTGGTTCAACGGCGAAACATTGCCGGTAGAAGACTCTCCGGTTGAGCGGCAGAACAAGGGCATTATCACGATTTATCAGGAATTTAATCTGCTGCCCAATATGACCGTCGCCGAGAATATGTTCCTCGGACGCGAACCGCGTAAACGCAATCTGATTGTGGACGAAAAGGCGGTAAATCAGGAGGCGCAGGTGATTCTGGATTACCTGCAACTGAACGTTGCGCCAACCACGGCCGTGGCCCGACTGAGCGTGGCGCAGCAGCAAATGGTGGAAATTGCGCGGGCGCTGACGCTGAACGCAAAGCTGATCATCATGGATGAACCTTCCGCCGCGCTGAGCGACAGCGAAGTGGAAAGTCTGCACCGGGTGGTGCGGGAACTTAAAGGGCGTGGCGTGAGCATTATCTACGTCACCCATCGCCTGCATGAAGTTTTTCAACTCTGCGACCAGTTCACCGTTTTTCAGGATGGACGATTCACCGGGAATGGCGCGGTTGCACAGACCACCGTAGAACAGCTGATCCGCCTGATGGTGGGGCGCGATGTGGCCTTTAATCGCCGCCCGGCCAGCGAAACTCACCATGAAGATAAACCTGTGCGTCTGGCGGTGAAGGGGCTTAGCCGCGAAAAACCGCCGCTGGATCCGCATGGCATCGCGCTGCACGACATTAGCTTCCACGTACATGCTGGCGAAGTATTAGGTATTGCCGGACTGGTGGGTGCCGGGCGCACCGAAGTGGCCCGCTGCCTGTTTGGCGCCGACGGTTTTACCTCCGGCAGCTTTGAACTTGATGGCGTGCCGTATCAGCCGCGCGATCCGCTGTTTGCGCTGGATCAGGGGCTGGCGCTGGTACCGGAAGATCGTAAAAAAGAGGGCGCAGTGTTGGGACTGTCGATCCGCGACAACCTGTCGCTCTCCAGCCTGTCGTCACTGCTGCACTGGCGCTGGTTTGTGAATACCCGCAAAGAAGATGCCCTGATTGAGTCTTACCGCCAGGCGCTGCAGATCAAAATGGTCAACAGTGCGCAGGAGGTGCGCAAGCTCTCCGGCGGAAACCAGCAAAAAGTGATCCTCGCGCGCTGCATGGCGCTTAACCCTCGGGTGTTGATTGTGGATGAACCGACGCGCGGCATCGATGTTGGCACCAAATCAGAAGTCCATCAGGTGCTGTTTGATATGGCGAAAAAGGGCGTGGCGGTGATTGTGATCTCCTCCGATCTGCCGGAAGTCATGGCGGTTTCCGATCGGATCATCACGTTGAGTGAAGGCCGGGTGACTGGCGAGATCCACGGCGATGACGCCAACGAAGAGCGGCTAATGACGATGATGGCCATCAACCACAACGCCCTGAATGCGGCATAACGGAGTGACTCATGACGCAGATTATTTCTAAAACCCAGGTTCCAGCCAAACGCGGTGGACGTCTTGATCCCATTGCCTTTTTTGAGCGCTTTGGGGTGCTGATTTTTATGATCCTGCTGCTGATTTTCTTTCAGTTGCAGAACAGCAATTTTCTTTCTGAACGCAACATTTTCAACATTCTGACCGAAGTCTCCATCTACGGGATCATGGCGGTGGGTATGACGTTTGTCATTCTGACTGCCGGCATCGATCTGTCGGTGGGCTCTATCCTGGCGGTCTGCGCTATGACCGCCGCGTATGTGATCAAGGGCGACAACTTCACCACCGTCGATCCGAACGCCTGGGGCGGCATGAGCTGGCTGATTGGTCTTGGTATCTGTATGGCGATGGGCACCGCGATTGGTTTTCTGCATGGCCTCGGCGTGACCCGCCTGCGTCTGCCGCCGTTTATCGTCACCCTCGGCGGGATGACCATCTGGCGCGGCCTGACGCTGGTGATCAACGATGGCGCGCCGATTGCCGGTTTCGACGCGGGATACCGCTGGTGGGGACGCGGCGAGCTGCTCGGCATTTCGATTCCAATCTGGATCTTTGCTCTGGTCGCTATTGGCGGTTACCTGGCACTGCATAAAACCCGCTGGGGGCGCTTCGTGTACGCCATCGGCGGCAACCCGGAGGCGGCGCGTCTGGCAGGGGTCAATGTGAAGCGCGTGCTGGTGAGCGTCTACGTATTGATTGGCTGTCTGGCTGGGCTGGCGGGCTTCATCCTCAGTGCGCGTTTAGGCAGTGCGGAAGCGGTCGCCGGGATCTCCTTTGAGCTGCGCGTCATCGCTTCGGTGGTCATTGGCGGCACGTCGCTGATGGGGGGCTACGGACGCATCGGCGGCACCATTATCGGCTCGATCATCATGGGCATCCTGATTAACGGTCTGGTGCTGATGAACGTCTCGGCTTACTACCAACAAATTATTACCGGCTTAATTATCGTTCTGGCGGTGGCGTTCGATACCTACGCCAAGAGCCGTCGCGGCGCACTGTGAGGATCATGATGAAAGAAGTTCGTATTGGATTGATTGGCACCGGGTATATCGGCAAGGCGCATGCTATCGCCTATGCCCAGGCCCCGACGGTGTTTAACCTGCGCGGCAAACTGGTGCGCGAGATGGTGGCGGAAGTCACGCCGGAACTGGCGGCAGAGCGGGCGCAGGCGTTTGGCTTCAATCGCTCAACCGGAGACTGGCGTGCGCTGGTGGCCGACCCGGCCATTGATGTGGTGGATATCTGCTCTCCCAACCATCTGCACAAAGAGATGGCGCTGGAAGCGATTCGCCACGGCAAGCATGTGTACTCGGAAAAACCGTTGGCGCTGAACGCCCACGACGCGCGTGAAATGGTTGAGGCCGCACAGCGGGCAGGAGTGAAAACCCTGGTGGGGTTCAACTATATGAAGAACCCAACGGCGCAGCTGGCGAAAGAGATCATTGAGCGCGGAGAAATTGGCGAGGTGATCCATTTCTACGGCACCCACAACGAAGACTACATGGCCGATCCGCTTGCGCCGATCCACTGGCACTGTTTTAAAGAAACGGCGGGTCTGGGGGCACTTGGCGATCTGGCGGCGCATATCGTCAATATGGCGCAGTACCTGGTTGGCGATATTCATCAGGTCTGCGGCGACCTGAAGATCGTGGTGCCACAGCGTCCGGCGCAGGTCGGTTCCTCGCAAATGGTGACGGTAGAGAACGAAGATCAGGCCCACGCGATGGTGCGCTTTGCAGGCGGTGCGCAAGGGGTGATTGAAACCTCCCGCGTCGCCTGTGGCCGCAAGATGGGGTTGTCGTATGTGATTACCGGGACCAAAGGAACCATCAGTTTTACCCAGGAGCGCATGGCTGAGCTGAAGCTCTATTTGCATGACGATCCGGTCAACCGCCAGGGGTTTCGCACTTTACTGGTTGGTCCTTCGCATCCGGACTACGGCGCGTTTTGCATGGGAGCCGGGCATGGTATCGGTTTTAACGACCAGAAAACTGTGGAAGTGCGCGACCTGGTGGACGGCATTGCCGCCGATGCGCCGATGTGGCCGGACTTCGAAGAGGGCTGGAAGGTGTCGCGTGTGCTTGACGCTATCGCACTCTCGCACCTGGAAGGCCGCTGGCTGAATGTGAACGATATTGTCTGAAGAGGTATCAACGTGGAAAAGCAGTTTGATGTGATATGCATGGGCCGCGTGGCGGTTGACCTCTACAGTCAGCAGATTGGCGCACGCCTGGAAGATGTGTCGAGCTTTGCCAAATATCTTGGCGGATCGTCCGGCAACGTGGCCTACGGAACGGCGCGACAGGGACTGCGTTCATCAATGCTGGCGCGGGTTGGCGACGAACATATGGGGCGTTTCCTGCGTGAAGAATTAAATCAGGTAGGCTGCGATACCAGCCATCTGATTACCGATAAAGACCGCCTGACAGCGCTGGTGCTACTCGGCATTAAAGACCGGGACACCTTCCCACTGATTTTTTACCGTGATAACTGCGCGGATATGGCGATTACCGCCAGCGATGTTGATGAACAGTACATCGCTTCTGCTCGTTGTCTTGCCATCACCGGGACGCATCTTTCTCATCCGCAAACCCGCGAGGCGGTGTTGACGGCGCTCGCTTACGCCCGCCGTCACGGCGTGCGTACGGCGCTGGATATCGACTATCGCCCGGTGCTGTGGGGGCTTACATCCTTAGGCGACGGCGAAACACGTTTTATCGCCGCCGATCAGGTCACCCGTCAGTTGCAGGAGGTGTTGCATCTTTTTGATGTGATTGTCGGCACCGAGGAGGAGTTTCATATCGCGGGCGGCAGTACCGATACACTGCAGGCGCTGTCGCAGGTTCGCGGCGTGAGTAACGCGACGCTGGTCTGCAAGCGCGGTGCGCTCGGTAGCTCGGTGTATACCGACGCGATCCCGGCCCGGCTGGACGATGGCCTGACGGTGACCGGCATACGCGTGGAGGTGCTGAACGTGTTGGGGGCGGGGGATGCGTTTATGTCCGGCCTGCTGCGCGGCTACCTGAACGATGAGGGATGGGAGCAGGCGTGCCGCTATGCTAATGCCTGTGGTGCGCTGGTGGTATCTCGTCACGGCTGTGCGCCGGCGATGCCGAGCAAAGTTGAGCTTGATGATTATCTTTCTCGTGCTGCGGAGGTTCCGCGTCCGGATCTTGACCCGCGTCTAAACCATCTGCACCGCGTCACCACCCGTCGCCGCGAATGGCCGGAACTGTGCGTGATGGCTTTCGATCACCGCAGTCAGCTTGAAGAGATGGCGCTACAGTGCGGCGCATCTTTGAAGCGTATTCCGGCATTGAAACAGCTTATTTTGCAGGCCAGCCGTGAAGCGGCCAACAGCGCCGGGCTGGAGGGCAAGGCCGGGCTGCTTTGCGACGGTACGTTTGGTCAGGATGCGCTGAATTCGATAACCGGAGAGGGCTGGTGGATAGGTCGCCCTATCGAACTGCCGGGATCTCGCCCGCTGGAGATGGAACACGGCAATATTGGCTCGCAGCTCATCAGTTGGCCGCAGGAACATGTGGTGAAGTGTCTGGTTTTTTTCCATCCGGAAGATGCCCACGCGTTGCGTCTGGAGCAAGAACAGAAAATCGCCGAGGTGTACCGCGCCTGTTGTCAGTCAGGTCATGAGCTGCTGCTGGAGGTGATTTTGCCGGCCAGTATGCCGCGCAGTGATGAACTGTATTTGCGCGCTATTTCCCGCTTCTACAACTTAGGGATTTACCCCGACTGGTGGAAACTCCCACCGCTGACTTCTGCTGGCTGGACGGCGTTGAGTGACATTATTGAACGGCGCGATCCGCACTGCCGTGGCGTGGTGATCCTTGGTCTGGACGCACCGGCAGAGCAACTGCGCGCGGATTTCAAAGCGGCTGCGGGTCATGCGGTGGTGAAAGGATTTGCCGTGGGACGCACGCTGTTTGGCGACGCTTCCCGCGCGTGGTTGAAACACGATATTGACGATGCGCAACTGGTGGCGCGCATTAAAGATAACTACCTGCAGCTTATCGCCTGGTGGCGCGAGCGCGGACAAGCATAATTCAGGAGAAGATAATGACGGTACAATTAGGTATTAATCCACTGACATGGACGAATGATGATCTTCCTTCACTGGGCGCTGAGACGTCGCTTGATACTTGTCTGAGCGAGGGTAAAGAGGCCGGATTTGCTGGTTTCGAACTGGGTAATAAATTCCCGCGCGAGGCGCGACTGCTCGGCCCCATTTTGCAGCGTCACGACCTGCAACTGGTTTCCGGCTGGTACTCCGGACGTCTGCTGGAACGCAGCGTGGAGGAGGAGATTGCCGCCGTGCAGTCACATCTGATGTTACTGCGCGAGCTGGGGGCCAAGGTGCTGGTCTTTGCCGAAGTCAGTGGCTGCATTCACGGCGAGCAGCAGACGCCGGTACATCTGCGTCCGCGCTTCCCGCAAGAGCGCTGGCAAGAATACGGTGAAAAGCTCACCGAGTTTGCGCGCTACACCCAGCAGCAGGGGGTACAGATTGCCTATCACCACCACATGGGAACGGTGATTGAATCTGCTGAAGATGTGGGTAATCTGATGACGAATACCGGTGATGAAGTTGGATTGTTGCTCGACACGGGACACTTGACCTTCGCCGGGGCCGATCCGCTGGCGGTGGCGCAGCGCTGGGCATCGCGTATCAACCATGTTCACTGTAAAGACGTGCGTGCCGACGTGCTGGCGGATGTCAAAAATCGCAAAACCAGCTTTCTCGATGCGGTACTGAGTGGGGTCTTTACAGTGCCGGGCGATGGCTGCGTTGACTATCCGCCGATCATGGCCTTGCTGAAGGCGAACCAGTATCAGGGGTGGTTAGTCGTGGAGGCGGAGCAAGATCCGGCCATCGCGCATCCGCTGACATATGCGCGTCTGGGCTATAACAACCTTAGCCGTCTGGCGCGTGACGCTGGTCTTATCTGAGGAGGTGATATGTCACGTTTATTATCACGTTGGCAGCAGCCGGACGCGCAGGGGCGTACGCAGTCAGTGACGCCGGAAAGCGCCGGTTGGGAATATGTTGGCTTTAAAGCGTACGAACTGGAAGAGGGGCAGCAGCTTACGCTGCCCGCCGTCAGCGAAGAACGTTGTCTGGTATTGGTCGCCGGACGCGCGACCATCACCACGCCGGGTGCAACCTTTACAGATATCGGCGAACGGATGAGCCCGTTCGAACGGATAAAACCGTGGGCGGTCTATGTCACTGCTGGTGAAACCATACAGGTTCAGGCAGTGACCAGACTAGAGCTGGCGGTCTGCGCTGCGCCGGGGAAAGGCACACACCCAACACGGCTGATCGCCCCTAAGGATATCGACGGGGAAGCGCGCGGCAAAGGTCACAACCAGCGTTACGTGCATAACATTTTACCGGAAGATAAACCTGCTGATAGCCTGCTGGTGGTGGAAGTGTGGACCAACGAAGGCTGTACCAGTTCCTGGCCAAGTCATAAGCATGATACCGACAATCCGCCGCAGGAGACCTATCTGGAAGAGACTTACTACCATCGCCTCAACCCGCCGCAGGGATTCTGTCTGCAGCGGGTATACACCGACGACCGGTCGCTTGACGAGTGTATGGCTGTCTATAACCGTGATGTCGTGATGGTGCCAAAAGGGTATCACCCGGTGGCAACCCTGGCAGGATATGACAGCTACTACCTCAACGTGATGGCGGGCCCGGTACGCAAATGGATGTTCACCTGGGAAGAGGAACATGCGTGGATTAATCGCGAGTATCCAGTTCATAAGTAAGGTTTTGAATGGCTTTGTTAAAAGCGAGTCGTTTTTTCCCTCCTTTTGAGCAGTAAAATGGGAGGGATGGGATGACGGTTGGTACTATTTAAGTGCTCATTATTCTCATAGCTCGCCTGGCTATGAGAATAATGCAAGCGTCGATATATTTGGGATTATGACAGTAGCCAGGGTGCTGTCGAAAACACCCCGGCTATCTTTTGTTGCGGGCTGATTAGAAATGATATTTCAGTCCTAACGTTGCCGCGCTGTTGTTGTAACCGTTGTCTCCCATCTGGACGCCCACATTACCCCACAGATTTAAATCTGGCGTAATCTGGCCTTCGACACCCAGTTTAATCTCTCCCAGATTGCGTGCACCTTCCTGGCTGACGCTAACGTCGTCCATTTTAGTGCTAAAACTGCGTGTATTATGGAGCCAGTTAGCTTCAATAAATGGCTGGAATTCGCGGCCTTTGCCCTCATCCATTTTATTAAAGCTTTTCAGATAGGCTCTGGCTCCAAGACGGGTTTGAATATTACCGTTACCATTCATCTCGATACGTGTTCCGTTAGCTTCCCGATGGTCATCTGATTTGACCACTACACTGTTTGGTTAGAGGCCGATAGTAACGGAACTGCCAAAGCTTACTACCGCTGGACTTGATTAACAGAGTAAGCCCGTCACCATCATAAAGCTGGTAATCGGCATCTTTAGGTTTGGCGGCTTTGATTTCCGTATCGGTTAACGGCTTAGTTTTTCTTGCCATGGGGAGTCTCCATGCGTTTAGGCCCAACGAAAACAATAGAGCTTTTCGTTGGGCCTATCAATGGGCCTAAAAGATTCGGATTTAATTAGTTCTCTTCGGACTTCGCAGGACAAATTGCAGACACAAAAAAGCCCGCAGGGCTTGCGCCGTGCGGGCTCTTAGGACTTCATCGGATGACTCTGGTAATCACCGATGGAGAATTTTGGTGGAGCTGGCGGGAGTTGAACCCGCGTCCGAAATTCCTACATACCATTTTTAGTATAACGAAATCAATGAGTTGCTTTTAAAAACAATATGTTAGTGTTATTTTGTATTTGTCCGTTTTATACATTTTTAATGCTCTGCCGCCATAATGCCGCCACTTAAGGTTCAAGATAATCATGCTTCATCATTTTATGAATTAACAACTGAACTTTTTTGAATGAGGTATTGTTGTAATATTCCACTAGAGATTCATCAAAATCTTCAATTGTACCTGATGCTGGAGTTGGCCCTCCCGTTATGAGTCTATCTTCATCCATGCCATTGGTCTTGACGTTTAAAGTACTAAATACTTGCCATGAAACAGGTTTGGTAAATTTAAATATATTTAGTAAGTGTGGGCAGTAATCATATCCAGAATCTAAAATATTATCCATTCTTGGTGGCATAATTATATTAATACCAATATCACTATCTTTTTGATTGAGGATTTTAGTCGTGCGATAAGCGATACCTGCTATTCCCTTATTTTCATTGCTGCTGAGCCATTGCATAAGAAGGTTGGGGATTATGTACTCAGGGTTGAAACTAGAGTTTTTATGTTGTTTTGTATAATTACAGGCTAATACAAGTGGCCAGGAAATTAAGTTCGAAATGACTCTATTCATGGTTCCTGCAGTATCATTATCTAACAGCCATGCTAAGGTGTTTATGTTCAATGCTGATCTCAAATTATAACCAAGATTAAGTATTCTATGTGATGAACCATACTCTGTGATGAATGAAGATACATATAACTTATCAAAATCTGGTTTTTCCATTTCTTGCCAACATACAAAAATTGATGTTCCTAAGTATAGACAAGGAAGGCCTGAGACTGAGTATCTTTGTGCATTCACAAGATAACGTTTAGAAAAAGGAATATGAAAGATATCACGCCTTTCTTTTATTATTTGATCACTTTTTCTTACGCGAAATAGAGGTTTGCCAGAATGACAAAACTCACTTAAAGGAACAGACATGTTATAGATGTGATCATTTATATTTGTCTTGGTGATGGCATGATCAAATGTTAGATAAGATTCTTTGATTTTACCATTTAAATATAATTTAAGTGTTTCTGAGATTTTATCTGAGAGTGTTTTTGTGCTTTTTATTCTTGCTTTTATTTCACGAATTACAAAGTTATGAGGGTTCTCAGTGTAAATCTTGTTTATGACATCTAGGTAACATTTAACTCTATCATTAAAATCTGTAATGATGTTGTTCCCTGCAAGGTAGGGAGCTTTTAATAATGGTTTGGACTCCATTTCGAATAATATTTCATTAAGCATTGCTACATATTCTGTGGTACTGACTTTATTAATTTTCATTATGTTAGATCGCTAGTGATGATAAAGGGTTTTTTGTTATAGCATCTTCAAGGTGTTCAGGTGAAAAATGAGAATAGACCATAGTCATTTTTATATCTGAATGGCCTAAAATATCTCTCAGTACAAGAATATTTCCTCCATTCATCATAAAGTAACTGGCGAATGTATGGCGCAGTACGTGGGTGCATTGGCCTTCAGGCAGGTCGATACCAGCGCGTTTCACTGCTCGTTCAAAGGCTTTTCTGCACGGGGTGAATAGCTTCCCTCTGTTCTTGGGGAGTTCGTCATACAGATCCTGAGATATTGGCACGGTACGGTTTTTCTTGCCTTTCGTCTTGGTATAAGTGATGCGGTATTTTGATAACTGATGGCCCTGAAGATTTTCAGCTTCGCTCCAGCGCGCGCCAGTGGCGAGGCATATTTTTGCTATCATCAACAGGCTGGGGCTTTGAGAATCAGCGCAGGCATCCAGCAGGCGTTTAATTTCTTCCGGGGCCAGGAACGCCAGTTCACCCTCTGCGATTTTAAATGTTGGCAGACCGGCGAGCGGGTTGGGGGCTGACCAGTGGCCTAGTTTTTTCAGAGTCCCAAAAACTGATGACAGGTTTCGTTGTTCAAGGTTTACCGTTCGGGGCTTGACTGGCGACATAAGCGCGCCATCTTCATTTCGCACTTCACCTTTTAGCCGTGCTTCGCGGTATTTCGTAAAGTCACCGGCGGTCAGCTCTGAGGCGATGGGATCGCCCAGGCCATTACAGATAATTCTAAGTTTCGCCATCAGGCGTTTGGGGTCTGCAAGCGTCTGCCCGTAAAGCGAGTGCCATTGCTCTATCACTTCTGACAGATGCCGCCGATCCTCCTTTTCCCCCAACCATGGTTTTTTGTTCACTTCATCCATGGTGAAGTTTTCGAATGCTGTGGCCTCGCCTTTCGTCGCAAATTGCTTGCGCACGCGTTTGCCGTCGCGCCCGTTCGGGTAGCACTCACACAGCCATTTTCCGTTCGGCTGCTTTCTGATAGTCATATCAAAGGCTCTTAATTATTTTTAAAGCGCGGCCTACCACCTCGATATCATCAAGGCTGCACTCAAAGGATGATTCGTCTTGGTGGACCACCAATCTGTTTCCTGGTAGCCGTGTTAACTTCACGATGCTTTTTATTCCGTCGATATCTACTAACCACATGCCGTTTACTGGTGGTGTTTGGCTACGGTCTACTAAATAAGAATCACCAGCAGTATTTACAAGCAGTAGGTTACTTGAGTCTGAGGGGAGCAGGCTGCTATCAATTATTGCTTTTCCTGCATTGTTCAATAAACCGCCGTTGAGAGTAGCCTTGTCAATTTCGGGGGAAACAAGCTCAGAAAGGGGTTTAACTTTGCCAGAGTTCACGAAATTGATATCTTTTTTATGGTCGATGTTTGAACCTGGCTCGCCCTGTCCGGTAGTGAGCCAGAGTAAAGAAACCCCTGTCTCCAAAGCACACTGAATCACCCATTCTGCCGGAAAACTATCTCTTAAGTATCTGTTTGCCATGGTGCTTTTTGATGCGCCTAGGTGATCGCACAGTTGCTGTCTGGACTTGAAATCATAGGCAGCCATTAGCCTATGGATAGCCTCTCTTCCCCCGGTATTCTCGCCAGCTTTCACCTGTATCATTTTTTAACCCTATTGACGTATCAAATATTGGATCGTAGTATCTCGATGTATCAATTATTGAATCAAGTAAAACAAGATAAAACGACGTAAACCAAACCTTAACCGAGAGATATTGCACTATGAGCACTGATATTTCAATTCGTGTACCAAAAGAGATGGCTACGCCTGCAGAGTTCGCGGAGTGGGAAGGCATTTCCCGTGGCTCTGTGTATCAAAAAATTCACCATGGCCATCTTGCTAAGTACATGGTCAAGAAAGAAAAAAATAAAGGGCGCGTAAGTCTGCGTTACCTGATGTACAAAACCGACCAGGTTCGTGAATCTCTCGGTCATTCTAACTTCCGTGTCATTGTTGGTCAGTAAGTTCAATTATGAGAACTTTTTGAGGGGGGCACATGTTTGATTATAAGATTTCCAAACATCCACACTTTGACGAAGCCTGCCGGGCATTCGCGCTACGTCACAACATGGCGAAGCTGGCAGAACGTGCGGGAATGAACGTCCAGACGTTGCGTAACAAACTGAACCCAGACCAACCACATCAACTCACTCCGCCGGAGATCTGGCTGCTGACTGATATCACAGAGGACTCAACTCTGGTTGATGGCTTTCTGGCTCAGATTCACTGCCTACCGTGCGTGCCATTGAATGAAGTAGCAAAAGAGAACCTACCGCATTACGTCATGAGCGCAACTGCGGAGATTGGGCGAGTAGCTGCAGGCGCAGTATCCGGTGATGTGAAAACCAGTGCAGGCCGCCGCGATGTTATCAATAGCATCAACTCTGTTACGCGCTTAATGGCACTGACAGCTGTTTCATTACATGCGCGTTTGCAGGCCAACCCAGCGATGGCAAACGCGGTGGATACTGTGACGGGCCTCGGCGCTTCGTTCGGTCTGATCTGAGGTGGTTATGCTGACTAAAGAACCATCCTTTGCATCTCTGCTCGTTAAGCAAAGTCCTGCAATGTACTGCGGTCATGGCTGGATTATGGGGAAGGATGGCAAGCGCTGGCACCCGTGCCGTTCTCAGGATGCGCTGCTGGCTGAATTGTCCACTAAAAAGCAGGGGAAACCATGGCTATTGAAGGGGATGCTGCGACTGTTCCGCTAAGCGCTGGCCTCCGCCTTAATGGGTTAAACCACATCGCGGAATTAAGGGCGAAAGTGTTTGGCTTAAATATTGATTCAGAACTGGAGCGCTTTATTAGCGATATGCGGGACCAACGGGATATTAACCATGAACAGAATAAACGCGCACTAGCCGCAATATTCTTTATGGCAAAGATTCCGGCGGAACGTCATAGCGTCAATGTTAGTGAGCTGACGACTGACGAAAAGCGGGAGCTGATTAAAGCAATGAACCATTTCCGTACAGTGGTGAGTTTATTTCCAAATCGGCTAGCCATGCCGAATTAACCAACAACCGAAATTAAAGGCGTAAACCCGCCGGGCTTCTTATTGCCCAAATTCAGGAGAAACAACAATGCGAAATATTGAAACCCGAATCACCAAAACAGGACCAGATGATGCTGGCCTTAACCAGATGCTGACTGATGTACGCATGGAAGAACGCCGTGCACGTGCCGCGGCAATGGCAGCCCGTCTTGATAGCCTGGCTTGCCATATCACGTCACGTCAGCTTAACCACGTTGAAGCGGCGGAGCTGCTGCGTATTGCGGCTGAAAACATTCAGAACGAAGCGCAGGAGATCCACTGATGGCTGATTCAATGGACCTTGTACAACAACGCGTTGAAGAAGAGCGTCAGCGTCACATCCACACCGCCCGCAACAGAACGCCGGGCGTTTCCCGTGTGCTCTGCGTTGATTGCGATGCACCGATCCCGCCAGCTCGCCGTCGCGCTATTCCGGGTGTGCAGTGCTGTGTCACTTGTCAGGAGATTGCGGAGCTGAAAGGTAAACATTACGTAGGCGGTGCTGTATGAGCACTATCCTGAAATGGGCGGGAAATAAAACCGCAATAATGCCGGAACTGATTAAACACCTTCCTGCGGGCCCGCGACTGGTTGAACCTTTTGCCGGTTCCTGTGCTGTGATGATGGCGACAGACTATCCTCATTATCTTGTCGCGGATATTAATCCAGACCTGATTAATCTTTATCAGGTGATTAAGAATGATGTTGAATACTTCATCGAAGAGGGACGATATCTTTTTGAAGCCCGTAATGATTCAGAGGCATATTATAAGACGAGACAGGAGTTTAACTTGCGCCATGGTGGCGCAATTGAACGCGCATTGTATTTCTTATATTTAAATCGCCATGGTTATCGCGGACTGTGTCGCTATAATTTGGACGGTTATTTTAATGTTCCTTATGGTAATTATAAAAAGCCGTACTTCCCTGAAAACGAAATACGCGCATTTGCAGAAAAAGCAAAACGCGCAACGTTTATCTGCGCCAGCTATGACGAGACACTGGCACTGCTGCAAACGGGTGATGTTGTCTATTGCGATCCGCCATATGACGGCACGTTTAACGGATATCACACAGCTGGTTTTACAGAGGATGATCAGCACCATCTGGCGTCTATTCTTGAACGCCGGTCATCAGAAGGTCATCCGGTTATCGTGTCCAACAGCGATACGTCTCTGACCCGTTCGCTTTATCGTGATTTTACTCGCCATCGTATAACCGCTAAGCGCAGCATGGGCGTGGCTGCCGGTGATAGTAAAACTGCAGTAGAAATCATCGCCACAAAATCAGCATGCTGGTTTGGTGTTGATTTGGCGTCTGGTCCTGATATCTCGGTGGAAGCTGAGGTGCGGGCGTGGCAGTGAGTAAATTCACATTACATCATGCACAAACCACCGGCGGCTCGAATGAGGCCGCCGTGGCCTTTCCATGGAATGCCCCAAAAAAAGCGGTTAATCCGTATCTGGACCCGGCGGACGTTGCGCCGGAGACTGCGCTTTCAAACCTCATCACTCTGTACACTGCGGATAACGAGCAGGAGCATCTGCGGCGTGAGGTGCTGAGTGATAAGGTTTGGGAACGTTATTTCTTCAATGAATCCCGCGATCCTGTCCAGCGTGAAATAGAGCAGGATCGGCTGATTAGCCATGCAAAAATGGCCCGCGAACAGCAGCGCGTTAATCCCGATTTGGTGATTATTGCCGATGTAAGCGCCATGCCTGCCCATATCAGCAAGCCTCTGCTGGAGCGGATTAAATACTTCCATATCCTGGGCAGGGCTAAAGCTTATTCCCGCTATCTGCGCGAAACAATCAGACCGTGTCTTGAGCGGCTGGAGCGCGTGCGTGACAGCCAGGTGTCTGCGTCTTTCCGCTTCATGGCGAGCCAGGACGGGCTGGAGGGGCTACTGGTATTGTCTGAAATGAGTCAGGATCAGGTCAAACGTCTGTCCACGCTGGTTGCGGCACATATGAGCATGTGCCTTGATGCTGCCTGCGGTGATCTGTTTGTTGCTGAAGATGTTAAACCAGAAGAAATCCGCCAGGTATGGGAAAGGGTTGCTGCAGAAGCCATGCGCCTTGAGGTCATCCCTCCTGCCTTTGAGAAGTTACGCCGCAAAAAGCGCCGCCGCAAGCCGGTGCCTTATGAACTGATCCCACCGTCGCTGGCGCGCATGCTGTGCGCGGACTGGTGGTATCGCAAATTGTGGCAGATGCGCTGTGAGTGGCGGGAGGAGCAACTGCGTGCCGTCTGCCTGGTCAACAAGAAAGCGTCCCCGTATGTCAGCTATGAAGCCGTGATCCACAAACGCGAGCAGCGGCGTAAATCGCTGGAGTTCTTCCGCTCGCATGAGCTGGTCAACGAAGACGGTGACACACTGGACATGGAAGATGTGGTGAACGCCAGCAACAGCAACCCGGCGCACCGCCGTAATGAAATGATGGCCTGTGTTAAAGGGCTGGAGCTGATCGCGGAAATGCGCGGAGACTGCGCGGTATTTTATACCATCACCTGCCCTTCACGCTTCCACGCAACCCTCAATAATGGCAGACCTAATCCGAAATGGACCAGCGCCACTGTCCGGCAGAGCAGTGATTATCTGGTTGATACATTCGCCGCTTTTCGCAAGGCCATGCACAAGGCCGGGCTGCGCTGGTACGGCGTCCGCGTTGCAGAGCCTCACCATGACGGCACCGTGCACTGGCATCTTCTGTGCTTTATGCGCAAAAAAGACCGTCGCTCCATCACCGCGCTGCTGCGTAAGTTTGCAATCCGTGAAGACCGCGAGGAGCTGGGCACCAATACCGGGCCGCGCTTCAAGTCTGAGCTAATCAACCCGCGCAAGGGCACGCCGACCAGCTACATCGCTAAATACATCAGTAAGAACATTGACGGGCGCGGACTGGCTAAAGAAATCAGTAAAGAAACCGGCAGGTCACTGCGTGACAGCGCCGAGCTTGTCAGCGCCTGGGCGTCACTACACCGTGTCCAGCAATTTCGTTTCTTTGGTATTCCGGGACGTCAGGCATACCGTGAGCTGCGCTTGCTGGCTGGTCAGGCGGCGAGAGTGCAGGGCGAACGCAAAGCGGGTGCGCCGGTACTGGATAATCCGCGTCTGGATGCGGTACTGGCAGCTGCAGATGCGGGTTGCTTTGCCACCTACATCATGAAGCAGGGCGGTGTACTGGTCCCCCGCAAACATCATCTTGTCCGCACGGCTTATGAGCTTAACGACGAACCGAGCGCCTACGGCGATCACGGTATCCGTATCTATGGCATCTGGTCCCCGATTGTAGAGGGCAAGATTTGCACGCACGCGATGAAGTGGAAAAAGGTTCGTAAGGCCGTTGACGTTCAGGAGGCGGTAGCTGACCAGGGCGCTTGCGCCCCTTGGACTCGTGGCAATAACTGTCCCCCTGTTGAAAATCTGAACAAATCAGGGAGTGAATTACCCGATATTAAAACCATGGATGAGAAGGAGCTGCAGGAATATCTCTACAACATGGGCCAGAAGGAACGGCGGGAGCTGACAGCCAGGTTAAGACTGGTAAAACCTAAGCGGAAAAAAGCATACAAACAGAGTATTTCGGAGCAGCAGCGCCTGCAGCTTGAGGCAGAACTGACTGCCAGAGGGTTTGAACGTAGTGCATCGGAGATTGATTTGCTTTTGCGTGGCGGCAGTATTCCATCTGGAGCAGGGATGCGAATTTTTTACCGGAACCAGCGGCTGCAGGAAGATGATAAATGGCGGCAGTGGTACTAAGACTGCTGTTTAACATTTCGTGCTTTATTGACTGGCGTCAGTGCATCCAATTGACTGACAAAAAACAGTTTTACATTTTTCTGTTCCTACTATACTGTTTATATAAACAGTGGGTATATATACAGTTGTTGTGTATCCGTGTAATGATAGGAGGGAAGATGCAGGACTATCTTTTGGAGTCATTGAAGCTCCAGCGTATTGATTTTTTTATCAAGCTTGTAGCGGCTAGTGAGTGCAGCGACGAAGAAAAGCGGCTGGCTATCCAGTGGGTGTCCGAACTGACAGACGAGTTGATGGCGAAAATTCGCAGCCATGAATACAGCCGGTCAATGGACGTTACCAGTTAAAGGGAATCTGTATGCGCATTGAAATAATGATCGATAAAGAGCAGAAGATTAGCCAGGTCACACTGGAAGCCCTTGAATCCGAGCTTTACCGTAATTTGCGCCCTCTGTATCCCAAAACAGCAATTCGTATCCGTAAGGACAGCGCCAATGGTGTTGAGTTGAGCGGGTTAAAACTGGATGAAGACAAAAAGCGAGTGATGGAAATAATGCAGCAGGTCTGGGAGGACGACAGCTGGTTACATTAGTGAACGTTGCGGACGATAAAACTGGTTTTTACCGTCCGCAAGGTTGAACAACGAGCCACGCGAGGCGTTAGAAATTGTCTTTGTTAGTGCCTACTTCTCATAAGAGGCACTATATATGCTAAATGCAGCGCGTTAAGGCAGAAACATCTTGCACGATTAGGCGCAATGAACTTAAGTTAAGTAACACAACCAACAGTGAAAACGGTTGTCTTAGTTATAAGGAATTTGCTGTTGTGGTTGTTGGTGACGAAGTGTACACTTCCGCGCCATGTAAAAAGGAGGAGTTATGTCAAATATCGCCGCATTGAGGCTGGGTAATCCAGTTGAACGTTTGGCACGGGTTCTAAAAGAGAACCAGGACAAGCTCAATCTGAGTAAAGATGGTTTTGTGTCCGTAGATTTGTCCAACGAAGAAGCTATGAAAGCCATCAGAGAACAGATGGATAAGCTTGAAGGCATCAAAACGAACACTGTTAAAGCAAAACATTATTACAGAACCCGATAATGGCAACATTACTTTTAGCAGTGATTTTGGTTAGCGGTTTTTTATATGTAAACCTATCACTTTCAACACGATACAGATATAAGCGTTCCAATGGCTGGGACGCTTATTTTTTTGTGGCTGCATGGGGGATCGTGTTTTTCCTTGCTGGCGGCTTCCTTACCTTTGCTCTTAACATCAGTGGTGGGTTTCGCTGGCTTTCCAATGCGTTGAACCTGACCCCCGACAGCTTTAACGGGATGCTATCCACCACAACCGATAAATCCCAGCGTATCAATGAAATTAAGCAGATTGCATGGGTTGTGATTTCAATAGTACTGGCGGCCCTGTTCGGTTGGCTTAACAAACGGCGTACTTCAAAAGGTGATCGCCGTTGGGATGCACTGGCAAAGGCCGTGGGGAACAATGCTTTTGAATCACTGCTCATGGAAGCATCAGCGCGCCAGTTTCCTATCATCGCTACACTTTCATCACGCAAAATCTATGTAGGTCTGGTGACTTGCCCTGCACTGGAAAATGGGTTGTCGGAACATCTTGAAATTCTTCCCCTGCTTAGCGGCTACCGTGATAAAGATGATCTCACGATAAGTATCACGACTAATTACCATCAGCACTATCTTGAAAGTGGCGTGATTGGTGGAATGTCGCGCCTGAATATTCAGGATTTTCGTGTGCTGATCCCAAAAGATGAAGTTGAAACTATCTCGTTCTTTGATACTGAAGCGTACAATAAATTTAAAGAAGATGAAGCGCGAGACAGAAAAGACTGCCGTAAGCTGGGTGGCAAAAAGACATCAACCCGCAGGCGAAGGACTGTTGATGATGCGGAACAGAGTAGTGCATGACTATGCCGCATGAAACTGCATGATCGTTTGAGGATCGTTTTTACTGAGGCCCGCCAGAACTGGCGGGCTTTTGCTTATGTCATGCAGGCGCATGAAAACCACGACATAAAGCGGGCAGGCGTGGCGGGGATACGAGTGCGCGCATCAACCTTTTATATTGGAATTTTTTAAAATTTTGATATAAGGTAGAAAAAATACTGGAGAGATCGTCATGGGTAATTTCATCAATAAAATAATGCAAAACATCCCTGCCATACAAAGAGAAATTACTTTAAATGGTAAGAACTTGATAATTGTTGGTAATAATGGGGCTGGTAAAACAAAATTCCTTCATGCTTTAAATGATTATTTAAGTAAAGTTTTTAATAAAGATTATATGGTTACTCTGAAGCAATTGGAAGAATATAAGAAAGAACAGGAAAACCAGTTAAAGCATTATGAAAATGTTAATTCTCGTTACCACACAGTAAAACAAAATATTGGTTATTATGATGTGCGAATTAAAGAAAGGCTATGTTTTGATGTTATTTTCGAAAAGCCTGACTTATTGTTTGGCGATATAAAAGACAATAGGGTTATAACTAGGTTCTTCCCTGCTCATCGACGCTATTTAAGTAATGGTCAAAATTTGCTAACTAGTGTTGATACTCTATTCAATGACTTTAAAGCAGTTTCGCCTCAACAACTTGTAACATGTGATTATTTTGAGCGATATTTGGTTTCAATGTCAAATTATGCCCTAATTGAAAAAGGGGCCGAGTCTATAGATGAGTATGAACGTGTTATTAAAGTAATATCGAAAATCGAGAATGACCTGAAGGTTCTATTTGAAGATGAGACTTTGTCTATTCATTACAACCGGAAAAAACTTCGAATTGAAATACTTCAGGAAGGCAAGGAACCTTCAGGCTTTGATAATCTTCCTTCTGGGTTTGCTTCTGTGCTAGCTATATACGCTGAACTGATTATGCTTGCAGAGTTGAGTGAAGGAACAAAGGATGATATTAGAGGGATTGTTTTGGTCGATGAGATTGATGCTCATTTGCATGTTACAGTACAAAAAAAGGTATTTAATTTTTTCTCAGAAAGTTTTCCTAATGTACAGTTTATTATTACAACCCATTCTCCTTTTGTAGTTCAATCAGTTTCAGATGCAGTCATCTTTAACTTGAATACTGGGGAACAAATGGAAAATCTTTCAGTATATTCATACACATCTATAATTAAAGGTTTGCTGGGGGAATCTGGGAACTCCTCAGAATTAGAGGATTTGCTTTCCGAAATTGATAAGATGTCAAAAGATAATGATTTTGGTAGCCGTTTTATTGAATTAAGCGCCTTGTTGGAACAAAATTTTAGTGTATTAGACGCACGAGCTAAAGCTGTGTTTATGGGAGCCAAAGCAAAAATGGTTGACTGGGAGGAGGCGCAGGATAATGTTTAATGTTATTCGTACTATGCCAGCGCCTGCTAGCTTGGCTTTGCAGCGTGATTATAAAGGAAAAGATGTAATTGATGCTTTACGAGAAATTTTCCATGACAAATGTTACTTATGTGAGCAGGATTTAATTTCAGCGCCTGAAGTCGAACATTTTGTACCTCACAATAAAACTCCCGCTTTACTATATGGGTGGAATAATCTTTTTTACTCTTGTAGGCGATGCAATAGTATAAAAAGTAACAACCATACCAATTTGTTGGACGGGAGTGATCCTAATTTGGATGTCTTCAGTGAAATTGTTCATTATGCAGGTAATGCTGCAACTGGAAATGTGCTTATTAAAGCAAGTAGCCCGTATCCGTCACAAGAAACCATTAATACTGTAAATTTAATACATAAATGTTTTAATGATGATAATACCAGCTTGAAAGGAATATCAAAAGAAAGTCTCCTTGAACTCTTGCTAGAGGATTATGCGCTATTTATAGGTTATAGGATTAAATTGGTTCACAGAAGTAGTACCCCTCGAGAAATACAAGAGGCAAAAGAAAAACTTTCAGTTATGTGTCAAGTTCAACATCGGTTTTCAGTGTTCTGGAAGTGGCATGTCATAGATGATGCTATGCTTAATAGAAAGCATCCAAACATAAGGCGTGAACTTGCTTTTTAATTTTTAGGCGCACGTTGAGTGCGCCATGTTTACAGTTGATATGAACTAAATTTAATTATTTCTTCCCCAATGAAATAATTAAACTCTTTAATCCTTGTTTGTATAGGTAATAGCTCATTTACAACAAATACTTTTGCGGCTTTTTCCACATCCCCAAACCCCCCCACATTACTCGGCATGATCCCCATCATCTGCGGTGGTACACGATGCGCTGCCATCATGTCATCGCGGCTTACGTTCTTGATGTTCAGAAACTCATCCTTAGCAGCCACTTCTGACAACGGGATTATCTGGATACCATCTTTTTTCCCGTTAGGTGAGTACATAAACAGGTTGCGGAAGTTACCTGGTCCTTTGGCGCTTTTCATAGCCTGGCGGATGTTGTTCACGTCCTCCTGATTTTGCGCGGCGTCGGTCATATACATGATGAACCCTGCATGACTGCCGTTGATGTAGTACTTCCGGCGGAACAGCGTGGCGGACTCGTTCAGCAGGGCCGAAGGGATGGCGGACAGGTATTCCGGCAGGCCGTAAATCTCTTGGTTTAAATCCGGCTCCATAAGGTGAAAGATGCTGCCTTTGGTGAACTCGTAGGGCTGCGTGGTCATGCCATACTGCACAAACCAGTAGGTGTCGAGATCGATCCCACGGCGGGTGTATTTCGCCAGTGATGGCTCCAGCGACAGTATGCCGCCGAGCCGGTTGGTGCGCTTCTCCAGATAGGCGTTACCGAATACCAGATAGTCCTGCACAAACCGGCTGAATGCCTGTTGGCTCAGTAGCGGATGTGGGATAAAGGTGCTGGTCAGAATGTTACGTTTCACGGCAATTGGTGAACTGTGATGCACGGCGGCGCGATAGGTGCGCGCCAGTCCGTCAAAACTCACCGGTGGTTCATACCATCTGTCCATCTGTACGCATTCCACATAGTCCAGCAGCTCGCGGCGATCCAGTACCGGGATCGGATCGCCAAAGCTGAATGCTTCGGCGTGAGTTGTATTCTTCTGCTGTTCGGCCTCCTGCACTGGCGCGGTGCTGGTCAGGGCGTCGTGTTCACTCATCAAAAAATCTCCACAATATTGCTGGTATTGGCGGATTCGCCCTGCAGCGGTTCGTTAAACAGTGCGTGCATCGTGGCCCAGGCCAAATCTGCGTGACTGGCTTCTTCGCTGCGGCTGGCTTCGTAGGTAGGGCGGTTGCCGCTGGCGGTAGTGGCGCGGCGGATTGCCATAAAGGACTGCGCAATGTCGGTGTGTCCGGCGTCAAACTCCAGGCGGCGGTGGCTGATAATGTCGTAGGCCTTGAGCACCAGGGCGTTTTTGACGTTGGGGTTGTAGACAAACTCCCGGACAGCGGGAAAGAACGCTTTCACGTTCTCGTAAACGCCGTGCCCGACGCCGGTCGAGTCGATACCGATATAGGTCACGTTGTACTGCTGAGTTAGTTTTTTGATAGCGTCCGCCTGGGCGCGGAAGTCCATCCCGCGCCACTGATGGCGCTCCAGAATGCGGAACTTTCCGCCAGGTACAGTGGGTGGTGCCATAACCACGCAGCCTGCGCTGTCACCGTTCTGCGTACCTTTCGCCGGGTCGTAACCGATCCAGACTTCCCGCCAACCAAACGGGCGCAGTGCCAGCGCCTGGAAATCGGTCCAGACTTCCCAGCTGTCTACCATACACGCCTGCAGCTCGCTGAGCGGGAACACTGACGCCAGATCGTCAATAAATTCGCACATCAGCAGGTTCTGGTATTCGTCCGGGCTGTACTCCATGCGCAGCTGGTCGAGGTCGAACAGGTTACAGCCGCCGCGCACCGCATCCTCCACGGTGACGATCTGGCGGTACTGTCCGTCAGGGCAGAGCAGGCCGCGCGCAAGGTTGCTGTGGGTCAGGTCAATATCCACCTTGTCCGCTTTGGCTCGGCCCCGGTTAAACAGTGCGCCGGACCAGAACGGATAGGCACTGTGGGTCAGGCTGGACGGGGTGGAAAAGTAGGTTTGTCGCCATTTCTTGTGAATGGCCATGCCGGAGGCCACCTTGCGTAGTTCCTGGAATTTCGGTATCCAGAAATATTCATCAAGGTACAGATTGCCGTGGTAGCTCTGCGCCGTACGGGCGTTGGTACCGAGGAAGTACAGGCACGCGCCGTTGCTGAGCGTCATCGGGTCGCCTTTCAGCTCAACATCCACCTCTTTTGCAAAGTCGATGATGTACTGCTTAAAGACGTGCGCCTGCGCCTTACTGGCTGAGAGGAAGATCTGGTTGCGCCCGGTGGTGATGGCATCAATCAGCGCTTCGCGGGCAAAAAAGTATGTTGCCCCAATCTGACGTGATTTAAGCAGGTTGCGAATGCGGTGTTTTACGCCTGCCTGCCACCAGTGGCGCTGATATTCAAACATGCCGTTGCGGAAGATTTCTTCCAGCTTTTCGGTCTGTTCATCGGTGAAAACATTCTTTTCGGGCTGGCGGCGTGGCCCTTTGTTACGGTTGGCAACTTTCGGGTTTAAGTCTGCTTCGTTGCCGCCATCGTTAAATTTACCGATCCGGGCGTGGCGCTCTGACTGGCGCGCCAGCAGGTCAATTTCCTTGAAGTCTTTCCCTTCTTTCTGCTCCTTCATGATGAGCTGGCAGTAACGTGCGGCGGTGGTGAGCTGCATCTGATCCAGCGGCCCATAGTCGCCCCACTTGTCGCGTTTTTTCCAGCTGTGAACGGTTGCAACTTTTTCGCCCAGCATTTCAGCAATGCGGGCTACGCGGTATCCCTGAAAGTACAGCAGCATGGCCTGCCGACGGGGATCGAGGTCTGCGGGGGTCAGTGTCGTGTTCATGGCCCAAACATACGGCCTTGTATGGCGGCTTTCCCCGGCTACGTTTTGTGTGGTTTACCGTACAAATACAGCGCGTTGTCTCATTCCCCCCATCACCGCAAACATAAGGCTCCAGTAAGTTATTTCTAACGGAGCACGGCTCATGACAGTGAAAGCAAAGCGTTTCCGTATCGGGGTGGAAGGTGCCACCACTGACGGGCGCGAGATCCAGCGTGAATGGCTGGTACAGATGGCTGCCAGCTACAACCCGACGGTCTATACCGCGCTGATTAACCTTGAGCACATCAAGTCTTATCTGCCGGACAGCACCTTTAACCGCTACGGCAGGGTGACGGGGCTGGTTGCAGAAGAAATCCAGGACGGCCCGCTGGCGGGCAAGATGGCGCTTTATGCCGATATCGAACCCACGGACGCCCTGGTGGAACTGGTGAAGAAAGGCCAGAAGCTTTTCACCTCCATGGAGGTCAGCACGAAGTTTGCTGACACCGGCAAAGCCTATCTTGTGGGGCTGGGTGCGACGGACGATCCTGCGAGCCTGGGCACCGAAATGCTGGCTTTCAGCGCCAGTGCAGCACATAACCCGCTGGCAAACCGTAAGCTGAACCCTGAAAACCTGTTTTCGGAAGCGGTTGAAACGCTGATTGAACTGGAAGAAGCCCAGGACGAAAAGCCGTCCCTCTTTGCCCGCGTCACCGCGCTGTTCACCAAAAAAGAGCAGACCGACGAGGCGCGATTCTCTGATGTGCATAAAGCCGTGGAGCTGGTCGCTACTGAGCAGCAGATCCTGAGCGAGCGCACTGACAAATCCCTGTCCGATCAGGACCAGCGCCTTTCTGAGCTGGAGTCCTCCCTGCAGGAGCAGCAGACCGCCTTTGCCGAGTTACAGCAGCAGCTGAGCCGTGAAGACAGCCGCAAAGATTACCGCCAGCGCGCGCCGGGCGGTGACGCACCGGCAGGCACCCTGACCAATTGCTGATGGAGCATAAAACCCGATGAAAAAGAAAACCCGCTTTGCCTTTAACGCTTACCTGCAGCAACTGGCGCGCCTGAACGGTGTGGAAGTTGAAGAACTGTCCAGCAAGTTTACCGTGGAGCCGTCCGTGCAGCAGACGCTGGAAGACCAGATCCAGCAGTCCGCCGCTTTCCTGACGGTTATTAACATCACGCCGGTCACTGAGCAGTCCGGTCAGTTGCTGGGGCTGGGCGTTGGCAGCACCATTGCCGGAACCACCGATACCACCACCAAAGAGCGCGAGCCTACCGATCCGACGCTGATGGAAGACGTGGAATACAAATGCGAGCAGACCAACTTTGATACGGTGCTGACCTACGCAAAACTGGACATGTGGGCGAAATTCCAGGACTTCCAGGTGCGTATTCGCAACGCCATCGTCAAGCGTCAGGCGCTGGACCGCATCATGATCGGCTTTAACGGCGTGAAGCGCGCCAAAACCTCCAACCGTGCTGAAAATCCGCTGCTGCAGGACGTCAATAAAGGCTGGCTGCAGAAAATCCGCGAAGACGCGCCGGATCACGTCATGGGCAGCAAAACCGCAGAAGACGGCACCACTACTGCAGAACCAGTAAAAGTAGGTCCGGGTGGTAAGTATGTAAATCTTGACGCGGTGGTGATGGATACCGTCAACGAGCTGATCGATGTGGAGTATCAGGATGATGACGAGCTGGTTGTTGTCTGCGGACGTGAACTGCTGTCTGACAAGTATTTCCCGCTGGTCAACAAAGAGCAGGACAACAGCGAGAAAATCGCCGCCGATCTGATCATCAGCCAGAAACGCATGGGCGGCCTGCAGGCTGTGCGCGCGCCTTTCTTCCCGGCAAATGCCCTGCTGATCACCCGTCTGGATAACCTGTCCATCTACTGGCAGGAAGATACCCGCCGCCGTTCAGTTATCGACAACCCGAAACGCGACCGGATTGAAAACTTTGAATCCGTCAACGAGGCGTATGTGGTCGAGGACTACCGCTGCGCGGCGCTGGTAGAAAACATCGAAATCGGTGATTTCAGCGCGCCTGCCGCACCGGAAAGTGGGGAATAACGCATGAGCCTGAGTCCCGCACGGCAGCACCGCCTGCGCATTCAGGCTGAACAGGCCGCCCGTGAGGGCGGCAGTGTTCGCCATGCGTCGGGCTATGACCTGATGCTGCTGCAGCTGGCAGAAGACCGCCGCCGCCTCAAGGGCGTCCAGTCCACGGTGAAAAAGGCGGAAATCAAGGTGGAACTGCTGCCGAAATATTCCGCCTGGGCGGAGGGCGTGCTGGCTGCCGGAGGTGCGCAGCAGGATGACGTGCTGATGTACGTGATGCTGTGGCGTATTGACGCCGGTGATTATGCCGGTGCGCTCGAAATCGGACGTCATGCGCTGCGCCATGGCTGGGTGATGCCGCTGGGCAACCGTAACGTGCAGACCGTGCTGGCAGAAGAAATGGCAGACGCGGCGCAAAGCGCTCTGCTTGCCGCTGCCGGTTTTGATGCCGATCTGCTTCTGCAGACGCTGGACCTGACCACCGATCTGGATATGCCGGACCAGTCGCGGGCGCGCCTGCATAAAGCCATCGGTGCTGTACTGAGCGAAAGCAACCCGGCGTCTGCCCTGAATCACCTTAACCATGCGCTGCAGCTTGATCCCCGCTGCGGTGTGAAAAAAGAAAAGCAGCAGCTGGAGCGCAGACTGCGCAATGACAGCCGCTAAAGAACGTGCCCCGCGCACGGGCGGCACGGGATGGCGAAAGGCACTGCCACATCAAAATTCCGTCCACCGCCCACTTATTCAGGAGAAAGCCGCATGAAGTTTGTTGCGCCCGAACAGGCACCGGAACAGGCGGAGGTCATCAAAAACACGCCGTTCTGGCCTGATGTGGACCTGTCGGAATTTCGCAGTGTGATGCGTACTGACGGCACGGTGACGCAGCCGCGTTTAAAGCAGGTCGTGCTGACGGCTATTTCTGAGGTTAACGCTGAGCTGTTCGACTTCCGCAACCGTCAGCAGATGCTGGGCTACCGGGCACTGGCTGAGGTTCCCGCAGAAATGCTGGACGGCAAAAGCGAGCGTATCCGGCACTACCACAACGCCGTTTTTTGCTGGGCGCGCGCCGTGCTCAATGAGCGTTATCAGGACTATGACGCCACGGCGTCCGGCGTGAAGCGAGGGGAGGAGCTGTCGGAGGCCAGCGGCGATCTGTGGCGTGATGCCCGATGGGCTATCAGCCGGGTGCAGGATGCACCGCACTGTACGGTGGAGCTTATCTGATGAAAGTGCGTGCGCATCAGTATGACACGGTGGACGCGCTTTGCTGGCGTCATTACGGGCGCACGCAGGGTGTCACTGAGCAGGTTCTGCAGGCAAATCCGGGGCTGGCTGAGTACGGCCCATTTTTACCGCACGGGCTGCAGGTGGAGCTGCCGGACATTACGGCGTCAACCACGGCGCAGACCGTCCAGCTATGGGACTGAATTATGACGCTTGAACGAATCAGCGCCTTTATCACTTACTGCATCGCCGTGCTGCTGGCATGGCTGGGCGATCTGTCGCTCAAGGATGCGTCAACGGTTGGCGGCGTACTGATTGGTGTGCTGATGCTGGCTATCAACTGGTACTACAAACACCAGTCTTTCAAATTGTTACGTGGCGGCAAAATTTCGCGGGGGGAATATGAATCCTTCAATCGTTAAGCGCTGCCTTGTCGGGGCGGTGCTGGCTATCGCCGCCACGCTGCCCGGTTTCCAGTCGCTTCATACCTCCGTTGAGGGGCTGAAACTGATAGCCGACTACGAGGGATGTCGCCTGCAGCCTTATCAGTGCAGCGCGGGCGTGTGGACTGACGGGATCGGCAATACGTCCGGTGTGGTACCGGGAAAAACCATCACGGAACGGCAGGCGGCGCAGGGACTTATCACCAACGTGCTGCGCGTGGAGCGGGCGCTGGAAAAGTGTGTGGTGCAGCCGGTGCCGCAAAAGGTCTATGACGCGGTGGTGTCGTTTGCTTTCAACGTGGGCACCGGCAACGCCTGCAGCTCCACGCTGGTTAAGTTGCTGAACCAGCGGCGCTGGGCGGATGTCTGCCATCAACTGCCGCGCTGGGTATATGTCAAAGGTGTGTTTAATCAGGGGCTGGACAACCGCCGCGCGCGGGAAATGGCCTGGTGCTTAAAAGGGGCATAACGGAATGAAAAAGAAAGTCATGAGCGTTTTTTTCCAGTTGGCATGGGCTGCGCTGTTGGTTATCAGCCTGCTCTATCCGCGCAGCGGTGCGCCGGTTCTGGTTGGTGCGTCTGTCTGGGTGTCATGCTTCCTCGCCTGGCTGCTTGCTGCGCTGTGCGCTGTCGGGTGGTTCGCCGGAGATCGGGCGCGCGATGAGGTCAGGGCGGCATTGCTGAAATTCAGGGCGCACCCCGTAAAACCCGTGCGTACATGGGTAATCAGGCTGCTTATTGTTCTGTGTCTGGCGTTTTCTGGATGGGTGATCACCCTGGTGTTTTATCTGCTGACGCTGGTTTTGTATCAGATTGCCCGCGCGCAGCTTCATGAGCCGATGGCGGCCTGATGCGTGCGCTGGCGGTAGTGCTGGCGCTGGTACTTGCGGCGCTGGGCTGGCAGTCATGGCGGCTTAACAATGCCAGCCACACCATCGAAACGCAGGGCGCGGCGCTGAAAAGCAAAATGCAGGAGCTGACGAAGAAAAACAGCCAACTGATCGGCCTGTCCATTCTGACCGAAACCAACAGCCGGGAGCAGGCGCGGCTTTATGCGGCAGCGGAACAGACCACCGCACTTCTGCGCAGCCGCCAGCACCGGATCGAGGAACTGAAACGTGAAAATGAGGATTTGCGCCGCTGGGCTGATACTCCTTTGCCTGCTGACATTATCCGGCTGCGGGAGCGTCCGGCCCTCGCCGGAGGTGCAGCTTACCGTGAGTGGCTGTCCCAGAGTGACGCAGTGCCGTCTGGAAAGGTCAGCGCCGCGCAGTAACGGCGATCTGAACGCGGTGCTGGATGAAACCGAGGCCGCCTGGGCGGTCTGTGCTGACAAAGTGGACACGATTATTGCGTGTCAGGAGCGAGACAGTGAACAAACCGCAGTCCTTACGCAGCGCCCTGAATAAAGCGGTTGCTTATGTCCGCGACAACCCGGACAAGCTGCACCTTTTCGTTGATAACGGCTCAATGGTGGCAACCGGTGCCAGCTCCATGTCATGGGAATACCGCTACACCCTGAACGTGGTGATCGAGGATTTCAGCGGCGACCAGAATCTGCTGATGGCTCCTGTGCTGCTGTGGCTAAGTGACAACCAGCCGGATGCTATCAATAACCCGGAGCTGCGCGAAAAACTGTTCACCTTTGAAGTGGATATTCTGCGCAACGATGTGTGCGATATCAGCCTGAACCTGCAACTGACGGAGCGCGTGCTGGTCAGCACTAACGGCAGCGTGTCAAGCGTTGAAGCGGTGCCGGAGCCGGACGAACCCGAAGAAATGTGGACGGTGAAACGTGGATGAACTGCAGAGGGTGGATGACTGGCTGACGGCGCTACTGGCGAATCTGGAGCCTGCCGCGCGCAGTCGTATGATGCGGCAACTGGCGCAACAGCTGCGCCGGACGCAGCAGCAGAACATCAGGCTGCAGCGTAATCCTGACGGTAGCGGCTATGAGCCGCGCCGGGTGACTGCCCGCAGCAAGAAGGGACGCATCAAACGCCAGATGTTTGCAAAGCTTCGCACCACAAAATACCTGAAAACCACCGCCAGTGCGGACTCCGCCAGCGTGCAGTTTGATGGCAAGGTGCAGCGCATTGCCCGTGTTCACCATTACGGCCTGCGGGATCGCGTCAGCCGAAAAGGCCCGGAGGTCCGCTACGCAGAGCGCCGCCTGCTGGGCGTGAATGAAGAAGTGGAAACCGTCACCCGTGACACCCTGTTGCGCTGGCTGGCGGGGTGATCTTTGTGCCACCGCTGGTACAAGCGCCAGCGCTGCCTCACTTTTCCCTCTGATGGCAACCTTTCGTTATGAATGCACAACTGACCGAAATTATGCGCCTTATCACCAATCTGATCCGCACCGGCACTGTGACCGAAGTGGACCGGGAAAACTGGCTGTGTCGGGTGAAAGTGGGCGAGCTTGAAACCAACTGGATTAACTGGCTAACGCTGCGCGCCGGTGGTGCCCGTACATGGTGGTGTCCGTCGCCGGATGAGCAGGTGGTGGTGCTGAGTATGGGCGGCAATCTGGAAACCGCTTTTGTGCTGCCCGCCATCTACTCTAATCAGTTTCCGCCACCGTCGGATTCCGTGGACGGCTGCGTGACGGAGTACCCGGACGGGGGATGGTTTGAATATGAACCCACCACCGGACGATGGCATGTCAGGGGCATCAAATCCATGGTGATCGAGGCAGCAGACAGCGTCACTTACAAAACCGGTGAGTTTGTGGTGGAGGCTGGCACCACGCGCATTAACAGCGAGGTGGTGATCAATGGCGGCGTCACCCAGGGCGGCGGCGCAATGAGTTCTAACGGGATCGTAGTTGATGACCATGAGCATACTGGTGTTCTGAAAGGCGGCGACAACACGGGGGGGCCGGTATGACGTTGTATATCGGTATGAGCAGGAACGACGGGCAAGCCATTGCAGATACAGACCATCTGCGCCAGTCGGTGCGGGATATTCTGCTGACGCCGCAGGGCAGCCGTCTTGCTCGTCGGGAATATGGCTCTCTGCTGTCTGCCCTGATTGACCAGCCGCAGAACCCGGCGCTGCGCCTGCAGATTATGTCTGCGGTCTATGTGGCGCTGAACCGCTGGGAGCCGCGCCTTACACTGGACTCCATCACCATCAACGGCAATTTTGACGGCTCTATGGTGGTTGAGCTTACCGGACACAGTAATAACGGCGCGCCAGTTTCCCTTTCCGTATCAACAGGAGCAGACAATGCCAGTCATTGATCTTTCCCGACTACCGCCGCCGCAGATTGTGGATGTGCCGGACTTTGAGGCATTGCTGGCAGAACGCAAGGCCGCCTTTGTGGCCCTCCATCCGGCAGATGAACAGGAGGCCGTTATGCGCACGTTAGCGCTGGAGTCAGAACCTGTCACCAAACTGTTGCAGGAGAATGCTTACCGCGAAATCCTGCTGCGTCAGCGAATTAATGAGGCTGCGCAGGCGGTCATGGTGGCCTATTCCATGGGAAATGACCTTGAACAACTGGCAGGTAACTGCAACGTGAAGCGCCTGACGGTAGTCCCTGCCGATAATGACGCGGTGCCGCCGGTCGCCGCAGTGATGGAAAGTGATGAAGCATTACGCCAGCGCATTCCTGCAGCATTTGAGGGGCTGTCCGTTGCAGGCCCTACGGGAGCCTATGAGTTCCACGCCAGAAGTGCCGACGGGCGCGTGGCTGATGCCAGTGCAACCAGTCCTGCACCGGCTGAGGTGGTGCTTACCGTGCTGAGCCGCGAGGGTGATGGTTCGGCAGGGGCTGACCTGCTGGCAGTGGTTGAACAGGCGCTTAACAGTGAAAAGGTTCGCCCGGTGGCAGACCGCCTGACGGTGCGCAGCGCTGAAATTATTCCGTACAGCGTGGACGCGACGATCTTCCTTTATCCGGGGCCGGAGGCTGAGCCGGTGATGGCAGAAGCAAAAGCCAGCCTGCAGAAATACATCGCCAGTCAGACGCGGCTGGGACGTGACATCCGCTGCAGCGCCATTTATGCCGCGTTGCATGTGGAGGGCGTCCAGCGTGTGGAACTGGCGTCCCCGCTGGAGGATGTGGTGCTGGATAAGACGCAGGCGGCATCCTGTACCGAATGGAGCGTTACCAACGGGGGCACGGATGAATAGTCTGTTGCCGCCGGGTTCGTCGCCGCTTGAGCGCCGACTGGCGCAGACCTGCAGCGGGATTTCCGATCTGCAGGTATCGCTGCGTGATTTGTGGAATCCGGCAACCTGTCCGATCAGATTCCTGCCCTACCTGGCCTGGGCGTTTTCTGTTGACCGCTGGGATGAAAGCTGGACAGAAAGCGTCAAGCGCCGCGTTGTGCAGGACGCGTTTTATATCCATCAGCACAAGGGGACAACCAGCGCCGTGCGGCGTGTGGTGGAGCCGTTCGGCTTTCTGATCCGCATCATTGAGTGGTGGCAGACTGGCGAAACACCAGGGACGTTCCGTCTGGATATTGGCGTGCAGGACCAGGGCATAACAGAAGAAACCTATCTGGAGCTGGAGCGCCTGATCGGTGACGCCAAACCATGCAGCCGTCATCTGGTTGGTATGTCCATCAACCTGCAGACAGGAGGCCCGTATTTTGTGGGTGCAGCCACCTACACCGGCGAAGAAATCACGATCTACCCGTATATCAACGAAACCATTATTTCCGGCGGCACCGCTTATGAGGGCGGAGCGGTCCATGTTATTGACACGATGAGAGTGAACCCATGAGCGCAAAATTTTACACCCTGCTGACGGATATCGGCGCGGCGAAACTGGCAAGCGCCGCCGTGCTCGGTGTCCCGTTGAAAATTACCCAGATGGCGGTGGGCGACGGTGGCGGAGTGCTGCCGACTCCAAGCGCACAGCAGACAGCGCTGGTTGCTGAAAAACGCCGAGCTTCCCTCAATATGCTGTACATCGATCCGCAGAACAGCAGCCAGATTATTGCTGAACAGGTGATCCCCGAAACTGAAGGCGGGTGGTGGATTCGTGAAGTCGGCCTGTTTGATGAAACAGGGGCGCTGATTGCCGTGGGAAACTGCCCGGAGAGCTACAAGCCGCAGCTCGCGGAGGGGAGCGGGCGCACGCAGACCGTGCGCATGGTGTTGATTACCAGCAGTACCGATAATATCACCCTGAAAATTGACCCGGCAGTGGTGCTGGCAACCCGCAAGTATGTGGATGACAAGGTGCTGGAGCTTAAGGTGTATGTGGATGACCTGATGTCAAAACACCTTGCCGCAGCAGATCCTCATACCCAATACGCACCTAAAGAAAGTCCGACGCTGACGGGTATGCCGAAAGTGCCAACCGCACCGGCAGGAACCAATACCACGCAGATTGCCAGCACAGCGTTTGTGCAGGCGGTGGTCACTGCGCTAAATAACGCGCTGGCGCTGAAAGCTCCTCTTGCAAGTCCGGCGCTGACCGGAGCGCCGACAGCTCCCACTGCAGCACAGACGGTCAACAATACGCAGGTTGCCACCACGGCATTTGTTAAATCAGCCATCGCGGCGCTGGTTGCATCATCTCCGGCGGCGCTGGACACGCTGAATGAGCTGGCGGAAGCGTTGGGTAATGATCCTAACTTTGCCACCACCATGACAAATGCGCTGGCAGGCAAACAGCCGCTGGATACCACGCTGACAAGCCTCAGTGGCAAAAGTATTTCAGAACTTCTCCAATACCTTGGTTTGGGAGATGCGACAAAAGCCGTTATTCATACGGGGAAAATAATCGAGGATTTAAACGCCCCGCCGAAAAACAGCACGGGGTTCGCATATCAGGCTGCGCAGAACTCGCCAGGGTTCAATGCTACTGTTTTAACGGTAGACAGTATTGAAGGCTCGTATGACATTCAGATAGCGATTGGCTACAACCCGCTTAAATTTGCGTTTCGTGCCTATAGTGGTGATGCAAAAGTATGGCTTAACTGGGTGGTACTGGGTAATGCCGCCGCAAAAAACACGGGTACGACTGCCGGTACGGTTGCTGCAGGAGATGATTCACGGATAACCGGGGCAATTCAGAGAACTGCGATGGTTGGCGCAGTATCCCAGACAGGGGGCGCTCCAACCGGTGCAATTATTGAGCGGGGTTCTAACTCTAATGGTGAGTACACTAAATTTGCAGACGGAACATTAATCTGCTGGTTTACACGGTCCGTTGAATCCGCAGCAAACAATTCCAGCGGTGGCACAACTAACCTTTATTTTTCCAGTGAAGTGGGGCTCACTTTTCCTGCAACCTTCGTTGGCATAACACCAACAGTCACCCCCTCCGCTACGCTTTCGTCTGGCGGTACTTCCTCATGGCCTTCCGTTCGCGGACGTTCACTGACAGGCACTTCACTGGCGCTGATTAGTAATGTGCAAAATGCAGCGGCATATCTTGGATATACAGCTATAGGAAGGTGGTTCTGATGAAAGTAATCCTTACTCCGCAGCGCTCTGATAACGTCATGAACGTGTCGGCAAAGGGCGACGTATTAACGATTGAGGTTGACGGTGTCACTGATTCATTCGATTTCAGCACGCTGAATAATGGCGATATCGCAGTCGATTTTGTTTCAGTGTTAAACCCTAATCCTGTGCGAAAAGCAAGAAAGGAGTCTGGGGAAGTCATCGTGGGACTTATTGGCTTCTATGGTCCTGATGCTGAAGAGAGTGAAATGCTGACTCGCGAGGTAATATTAAATGGGTAGTTTCACGGTAATAACCGCAAAAGAGTCTGCTATCAGCGCGGCAGAGAATAAAAAACGTTTCCTGATTATTGAGGCCAGAGAATATATAGACAGTAAGCAGTGGATCGGGAAAGCTGCAATTGGTCGGCTGAAAGGTGATGAACTGGCACAGTACAATTTGTGGCTGGATTACCTGGAAGCGCTGGAAGCGGTAGACACCTCCATAGCACCAGATATTAACTGGCCTGCTCCCCCAGAAGTGTAGGCCATACGGGGTTTGCTGTATCACGCGCATCAGCAAGCCCCGTTTTTTCAAGACTGCATAGCGGCAATTTTGTCCTCATCTCCCTCTAAATGAACCTTTCAAAGATTTTAAATGCGCTGCTAACGATCATTTTTCGTCAATATCAATTGTGCTATTTCCCGCACATAGCCCGGCGCGTGCGCCGCGCGCATATCAACCAGAACATAGGCACACCCCCTGTAAACCGGAGAGACTGCCTTATGGCTCAGGATTACCACCACGGGGTGCGCGTTGTTGAAGTCAACGAGGGCACCCGATCCATTACCACGGTGAGCACCGCCATCGTGGGCATGGTCTGCACCGGCGATGATGCTGATGCTTCCATGTTTCCCCTCAATAAGCCGGTCCTGCTAACCGATGTGCTGACTGCCAGCGGTAAAGCGGGCGAGTCCGGCACGCTGGCCCGTTCGCTGGATGCGATTGCAGACCAGGCTAAACCCGTGACCGTCGTCGTGCGCGTGGCGCAGGGCGAAACCGAAGCGGAAACCACCTCCAACATTATCGGCGGCGTCACTGCTGACGGTAAAAAAACGGGCATGAAAGCGCTGTTGTCGGCGCAGTCGCAGCTGGGCGTCAAGCCGCGCATTCTCGGCGTGCCGGGGCATGACACGCAGGCCGTTGCGACGGAACTGCTGAGCGTGGCGCAGAGCCTGCGTGGGTTTGCCTACCTGTCCGCCTATGGCTGCAAAACGGTGGAGGAAGCCATTGCTTACCGCGACAATTTCAGCCAGCGCGAGGGGATGCTGATCTGGCCTGATTTCATCAATTTTGACACGGTACTTAAGGCGGACGCGACGGCTTACGCCTCCGCCCGTGCGCTGGGCCTACGTGCCAAAATCGACGAGCAGACCGGCTGGCACAAAACCCTGTCCAACGTAGGCGTGAACGGTGTCACCGGTATTTCTGCTGATGTGTTCTGGGACCTGCAGGATCCGGCAACGGATGCGGGGCTGCTGAACCAGAACGACATCACCACGCTGATTCGTAAAGACGGCTTCCGCTTCTGGGGTTCACGCTGCCTCAGCGACGATCCACTGTTTGCCTTTGAGAACTACACCCGTACGGCGCAGGTGCTGGCTGACACCATCGCAGAAGCGCACATGTGGTCGGTGGATGGCGTGCTTAACCCGTCGCTGGCCCGTGACATTATCGAAGGTATTCGCGCCAAACTGCGCAGCCTGAAAACGCAGGGCTACCTCATCGGGGCGGACTGCTGGCTGGATGAGTCAGTGAACGATAAAGACTCCCTGAAAGCCGGGAAACTCACCATCGACTACGACTACACGCCGGTGCCGCCGCTTGAAAATCTGATGCTGCGCCAGCGCATCACCGATCGCTACCTGGTCGATTTTGCCAGCCGTGTCAGTGCATAAGGGGGATACATGGCTTTACCACGCAAGTTAAAACACCTGAACCTGTTCAACGACGGCAACAACTGGCAGGGGATCGTTGAGTCCCTGACCCTGCCGAAATTCACCCGCAAGTTTGAGAAGTATCGCGGCGGCGGTATGCCGGGCTCGGTGGACGTGGACATGGGGCTGGATGACGGCGCACTGGACACGGAATTTTCAATCGGCGGCACCGAACTGCTGTTATTCAAGCAGATGGGCAAGGCCACCGTTGACGGTATCCAGCTGCGTTTCACCGGTTCCATTCAGCGTGACGATACCGGCGAAGTGCAGGCCGTTGAGCTGGTTGTGCGCGGGCGTCATAAAGAAGTGGATTCCGGCGAGTGGAAAACCGGCGAGAGCAGTACCACCAAGGTCAGCAGCACCAACAGCTACGCGAAGCTGACCATTAACGGTGAGGTGCTCTATGAGGTCGATCTGGTCAACATGGTTGAAATCGTTGACGGCGTGGACCTGATGGAAGAACACCGTAACGCCCTCGGCCTCTGATTAACCTTAACGGCGCGGGCAGCCGCGCCAGTAGTTCATTAACAGGAAACGAACATGAGCGACAAGCTGACTGAAAAGACCGTAAAACTGGATACCCCCATCATGCGCGGTAAAACCCAAATCACCGAAATTGTGCTGCGTAAGCCGCAGTCCGGTGCGCTGCGCGGCACCCGCCTGCAGGCCATTATGGATATGGACGTGGGGGCCATGATGACAGTGATCCCGCGTATTTCCACGCCGACGCTGACCGCACAGGAAATGGCTGAACTGGACCCCGCCGATCTCACCGCACTGTCGGTAGAGGTGGTGACTTTTTTGTTGAAGAAGTCGGTGCTTGCCGGTTTACCGACAGCCTGACGATTGATGACCTGGTGGCGGATATCGCCACCATCTTTCACTGGTCGCCGTCCATCACTGACGTTATGCCGCTGACTGAGGTGCTGGAATGGCGGCACAAAGCGATTCAGAGAAGCGGGGCCAGCGATGAGTGACATTAGCCTGCGTCTGCAGGTGATTCTGAATGCGGTTGACAAGCTCACCCGCCCATTTCGATCCGCGCAGGCCAGCTCAAAAGAGCTGGCTGCTGCTGTCAAAAAATCCCGCGATGCAATAAAGCAGCTTGATCAGGCCGGGAGCAGTCTGGACAGCTTCCGAAAGCTACAGGCAGAAAATCAGAAACTGGGCGACCGGCTGAACTATGCCCGCCAGCGTGCAAATTTACTCAGTCATGAGCTGGGTGCGATGGGGCCGCCTTCTCAACGGCAGGTTGTTGCTTTGGGCCGCCAACAGCTGGCTGTTCAGCGTCTGGAAGAACGGCAGAAAAAGCTGCAGCAGCAGACTGAACTTGTGCGTGCAGAGCTTTATCGTGCCGGTATTTCAGCCAGTGATGGTGCCAGCGCGACGGCCCGCATTACCCGTGAAACAATGCGTTATAACAGGCAGCTTTCTGAACAGGAAGCAAGGTTACGACGTGTCGGGGAGCAACAGCGAAAAATGCACGCCGCCCGTGCGACATACTCCAGGAGTCTTGAGGTAAGGGATCGCATTGCAGGAGCCGGGGCCACCACCACGGCAGCGGGGCTGGCAATGGGCGCGCCGGTTATGGCTGCAGTTAAGAGCTATGCCAGTATGGAAGATGCCATGAAAGGCGTGGCAAAGCAGGTAAACGGGCTTCGTGACGATAACGGCAACCGTACAAAACAGTTTTATGACATGCAGGATGCCATTAAGGCTGCCAGTGAGCAGCTGCCGATGGAGAATGGTGCTATAGACTATGCCGCGCTGGTTGAAGGCGGCGCGCGCATGGGCGTGACCAGCCAGGACGATCCTTACGAAGACCAGAAACGTGACCTGCTGGCCTTTGCATCCACGGCGGCAAAAGCAGCAACGGCCTTTGAGTTGCCCGCCGATGAGCTGGCGGAAGGGCTGGGGAAAATCGCGCAGCTCTATAAAGTGCCGACGCGTAATATTGAACAACTGGGCGATGCGCTGAACTACCTGGACGATAACGCCATGTCAAAGGGTGGGGACATTATTAACGTCCTGCAGCGTATGGGGGGCGTGGCTGACCGCCTTGACTTCCGAAAGGCTGCTGCGCTGGGTTCAACATTCCTTTCTCTTGGGGCTGCCCCGGAAATTGCCGCCAGTGCCTCTAATGCCATGGTGCGTGAACTGTCCATTGCCACCATGCAAAGTAAACGCTTCTTTGAAGGTATGAACCTGCTGAAACTCAATCCTGCGGAGATTGAAAAGCAGATGACCACCGATGCCATGGGCACCATTCAGCGGGTTCTGGAGAAGGTCAACAATCTGCCGCAGGATAAACGCCTGTCAGCCATGACAATGATTTTTGGTAAAGAGTTTGGCGATGATGCGGCAAAGCTGGCTAACAACCTGCCGGAGCTGCAGCGTCAGCTGAAACTCACATCAGGCAGTGGTGCTAATGGCTCCATGCAGAAAGAATCCGACATTAACAAGGATTCATTGTCTGCGCAGTGGTTGCTGGTTAAGACTGGCGCGCAGAACGCTTTCAGCAGTCTGGGGGAAACATTGCGTCAGCCGCTGATGGATATTATGGGCATGGTTAAGGGCGTGACCGGGGCGCTGCGTCGCTGGGTGGAGCAGAACCCCGTGCTGGCTGGCACGCTGATGAAAGTGGCGGCGGCTACGGCGGCTGTCACTGTCGGGCTGGGTACACTTGCCGTGGCAGTGGCTGCTGTGCTGGGGCCGATTGCGGTGATTCGGTTTGGCCTGTCTGTGCTGGGTGTAAAAACATTACCTTCCGTTGCTGCAGCGGTAACACGTACTGGCGGTGCCCTGTCATGGCTGGCAGGTGCGCCACTTTCCCTGTTGCGTCGGGGTATGGCGTCATCCGGTGGCAGTGTCGGGTTGCTGAGTGCCCCGCTTAATTCCCTGCGTCGCTCAGCTGGAATAGCGGGTAATGCACTGAAAACGGTGGCAGGTGCGCCGCTTGCCGTGTTCCGTGTCGGTATGTCAGGTATCCGTAATGTTATCGGTATGGTGATGAACCCGCTGGGGGCGTTGCGGGGTGGGCTGACAGCTGTCGGTGGCGTATTGCGTTTTCTTGTTTCTGGTCCGCTGGCATTACTTCGCGGCGCGCTGTCTGGTCTTTCCGGTATGCTGGGTGCGCTGCTCAGTCCGATAGGGCTGGTTGTGGCTGCGCTGGCTGGTGTGGCGCTGGTTGTGTGGAAATACTGGGAGCCCATCAGTGCATTTCTGGGGGGCGTGGTGGAAGGGTTCAAAGCCGCTGCTGCGCCCATCAGCGCCGCCTTTGAGCCGCTCAGGCCCATGTTCCAGTGGATTGGTGACAGGGTGCAGGCCTTGTGGGGCTGGTTCAGTGATTTACTTACGCCGGTTAAATCCACTTCCGAAGAACTGAACAGCGCAGCAGCAATGGGGCGCCGGTTTGGTGAGGCGCTGGCGGAAGGTCTGAATAGGGTGATGCACCCGCTGGAGTCTCTTAAATCCGGTGTGTCATGGCTGCTGGAAAAGCTCGGTATTGTCAGTAAGGAGGCGGCAAAGGCGAAACTGCCTGCGCAGGTCACGCAGCAGCAATCCGCCACAGTGAACAGTGACGGCAAAGTGGTGCTGCCGCCAGGCGGGTTCCCGGCTTACGCAGGGATGTACGACACGGGCGGGATCATTCCACGCGGGCAGTTTGGCATTGTTGGAGAAAATGGCCCTGAAATTGTGAACGGACCGGCAAATGTCACCAGCAGGCGGCGTACTGCTGCGCTTGCCTCTGTCGTTGCTGGCGTGATGGGGGTAGCTGCGACACCTGCAGAAGTGGCTCCGCTTCATCCGTTCAGTCTGCCTGTGAGGGCATACCAGACGCAGCCAGTGAAGGCTGACAGCCCGCCGTCAGTTATTCGTTATGAGATAAATGCGCCCATTCATATCGTCGCGCAGCCGGGACAGAGTGCGCAGGATATTGCCCGTGAAGTGGCACGCCAGCTTGACGAGCGGGAACGCAGGGCCAGGGCAAAAGCACGCAGCAATTTCAGCGATCAGGGGGGGTATGAATCATGATGATGGTGCTGGGTTTATATGTATTTATGTTGCGCACTGTCCCTTATCAGGAGTTGCAGTATCAGCGCAGCTGGCGACATGCAGCCAACAGCCGGGTGAACCGCCGCCCGTCAACGCAGTTTCTTGGCCCGGATAATGATTCACTGACACTGTCCGGGGTTCTGCTGCCGGAAGTGACCGGAGGCAGGCTGTCATTGCTGGCGCTGGAGTTGATGGCAGAGCAGGGCAAAGCGTGGCCTTTGATTGAAGGCAGCGGAACCATTTACGGCATGTTTGTTATTGAAAGTCTGAGCCAGACAAAGACGGAGTTTTTTGCAGGCGGAATGCCCCGGCGCATTGAGTTTACGATCACCCTCAAACGGGTTGATGAATCGCTGTCTGACATGTTCGGGAGCCTGAGTGACCAGCTCAGCAACCTGCAGGACTCTGCTGCCTCTGCGATTGGGGGGATTAAGAACACGGTAGGAGGATTGCTGCAGTGAACGTTAATTCTGATCTTCTGAATCTGAACAGCAAAAGCCCGGCTTTCAGTATCGTCATTGAAGGTAAGGACGTGACGACCGTGCTGGATACCCGCCTGATGAGTCTGACGCTGACGGATAACCGGGGCTTTGAAGCGGACCAGCTTGATCTGGAGCTGGACGACGCCGACGGGCTGATCGCCCTGCCGCGACGTGGGGCAGTGATTCAGCTGGCGCTGGGCTGGAAAGGCCAGCCGCTTTTCCCTAAAGGGGCTTTTACTGTGGATGAAATTGAACACAGCGGTGCCCCTGACCGGCTGACCATCCGGGCGCGTAGCGCAGATTTCCGTGAAACCCTCAATACACGGCGCGAAAAATCATGGCATCAGACAACGGTGGGGGAGGTGGTAAAGGAAATAGCCGCCCGGCATAACCTCAAAATGGCGCTGGGTAAAGACCTGACGGATAAGGCGCTGGATCATCTGGACCAGACCAATGAAAGCGATGCAAGTTTTCTGATGAAACTGGCGAGACAGTATGGGGCGATTGCTTCCGTTAAGGACGGGAATCTGCTGTTTATCCGGCAGGGACAGGGAAGAACGGCGAGCGGCAAGCCGCTGCCGGTTATCACCATCACGCGCAAAGCCGGTGACGGTCATCGGTTCACCCTTGCTGATCGTGGTGCCTATACCGGCGTTATTGCCAGCTGGTTGCATACGCGTGAACCCAGGAAAAAAGAGACAACCAGTGTTAAGCGTCGTCGAAAGAAAACCACCACACCCAAAGAGCCGGAAGCAAAACAGGGCGATTATCTGGTGGGAACGGATGAAAACGTGCTGGTTCTTAATCGTACCTACGCCAACCGGAGCAATGCAGAGCGTGCAGCAAAAATGCAGTGGGAACGTCTGCAGCGTGGGGTTGCTTCATTTTCCCTGCAGCTCGCTGAGGGGCGGGCTGATCTCTATACGGAAATGCCGGTGAAGGTTACGGGGTTTAAGCTTCCGATCGATGATGCAGAATGGACCATTACCACCCTTACGCATTCTGTCAGCCCGGATAATGGATTTACGACCAGCATGGAGCTTGAAGTAAAGATTGATGATTTAGAAATGGAATAAATAAGTTCTCAATATTGATTCTTTGTGTATCATTATTGAGATTTTAATGGTGGCGGAGAATAAAAAAATGATGAATTGCCCAAAGTGTGGACATGCGGCGCACACCCGGAGCAGCTTTCAGGTTACTGATAGCACGAAGGAGCGTTACTGCCAGTGCCAGAACATTAATTGCGGCAGCACATTTGTCACCCATGAAACGGTTGTACGATTTATCGTTACCCCGACAATAATCAATAATGCCCCGCCGCACCCTACGCCGGGTGGTCAAGGGCACATGAATTTTTAAAACAAGAACCTGCTGCGGCAGGTTTTTTATGCGTCAGGAATTTCACCCGTTTCTATAAAATGAACAAAACTTTCTTCATCAATGATGATCGTACCCTTCATGCGTGCAGCATTTACTTTGGAAGGACCGGCATTGTATCCGCAACAGAGCATCTGCAGATTTTGAGTAACGGAACTTCTCACTGTCATGCTGTGCGCCTCGGCAACTTCAATCAAACGCTCTTTATCTGCCTTTTTGAAACCTGTAAAACAGACGTCAAAAGTTAGGGTTTTGGGCTTGGTCGCCTTGGTTAGATGGATGTAATTTTCTGGTAGGAAGGACTGACAGGCTTGCTGTGCTTCATCAGCAGATGTGCATTCTTGAAGTATTCTATCTTTACGAAAAGTTCTTATTGAATGGGCTGATTGGCATATACCCTGAATGTGGTTATCGCTGTGGCTAACACTGCTTATTGAATGGGCACCAATGCGCGCATTCGCATTGATGTAAACAAAGTGAATTTCTTCCATGTGAATCACCTTTATTACACAAACGGCTAAGACGTTATGAACGGTGGGCAAATTGGCTGCCGCCATTTTGCCGCCACAGCCAAACAAAAAGGGGTTACGTTTTCACGTAACCCCTTGTTTTATTTGGTGGAGCTGGCGGGAGTTGAACCCGCGTCCGAAATTCCTACATCCTCGGCACTACATGCTTAGTCAGTCTTTACATTCGCCTGGCACCTGCGGACAGACACGCCACTACCAGACTAGCCTGATTAGATTTAACGCTTCAACCCCAGGCAGGGCATCCACGCGATCTCTTTTGGGTTTGACCTCTCTTTGATCCCCGTCTTAAGAGCGGAAGCTAGGGAGAGAGGGCTCAGAGCAGGTTATTAAGCTGCTAAAGCGTAGTTTTCGTCGTTTGCGACTATTTTTTTGCGGCTTTTTACGAGGCCAACCGCCCCTCGGCATGCACCTTGGGTTTCGCGAATCCCGTCGAATCCAGAATCAGCCCCAATGTGTTAGAGCAAGTATAACAGACTTGTGACACGCGTGACCAGCCCCCGCAACCCCTAATCCTCAAGGATTTACCGCTCGCGCAGCGCTTCTTTTGCACGATTAAACGGTTTGATTAAATAGTCGACGATGGTTTTTTCACCTGTTTTTATATCCACCGTGGCAATCATGCCCGGTACGATGGAGAAATGGCGTCCCAGTTTGTTCTGTAAGAAGTCCTGATGGGTGCGGATAAACACGCGGTAATAGAAGATTTCCGGTTTCACTTTATCCTGAATGGTGTCCGGTGAGATGGTTTCGACTACGCCTTCCAGGCCGCCGTAAATGGCGTAGTCATAGGCGGTTATCTTCACCAGCGCCCGCTGGCCGGGATGGATGAACGCGATATCACGCGGCGACAGGCGGGTTTCTATCAGCAGATGATCGTCCAGCGGTACAATCTCCATCATCTCGCCGTTGGGCGGGATAACGCCGCCAATGGTGGTGACCTGGATATTTTTCACAATACCGCGCATCGGCGCGCGTACGGTCAGGCGGGTCACGGAATCCTCGCGTCCTTTTAAAATAGCCGCCAGCATATCCACTTCGGCGTTAGCTTTTGACAGCGCTTCCCGCGCCTGCACGAAATATTGTGAGCGCAGGTCGGTGATTTTTAATCCCAGATCGCTTTTTTGGCGTTGCAGGCGCAGCACTTCTACGTGGCTGGCGGCACCGCTTTTCTCCAGTCGCTGAGTAATGGCCAATTCTTTATTTACCGAGACCAGCGCATCCTGCAGTTCCGCCATTGAATCCGCAAGCTGCGCGCGGCGGCTTTTATACAGGCGAGTTTCGGAGGCGATGAGATCCGGCCAGGCGCGCAGCGAATCGGGAAAGACCAGCGGCAGATCGTTAACTTCGGCATTGAGCCTTGCGCTGGAGGCCAGTGAGGCGCGATAACGGGCGGCGCTCTCCCCAACGTTGGACTCTGAACGGGTGGGGTCGAGACGAGCAACAATTTGATTAGCCTGGACTTTATCTCCCTCGCGGACCGTCAGTTCCGCGAGAATACCACCATCCAGTGATTGCAAGACTTGTTCACGCGAGCTGGGGATCACTTTCCCGCTGCCGGTTGAGACTTCATCCAGCTTACCGAAATATGCCCAGATACCCAGGACGGCAAACAACAGCGTGCTGAGCAGAATAATGCGGCTGGCCCCGGAAAAACGGTGCTCGCGGCGGATATCGAGGTCGTCCATGGCGGCATCATGCGGATTGGTTTTCATTTTTCCACTCCCGACCGTGGGTAGGGGCAGGTGCCCGGCTCGCATTCAACGCCTGCGCTTTCGGGGCATCCATGACCAGTTGACCTTCTTTCAACACCACCACGCGTTCGACCAGTTCCAGAACCGGTACGCGATGGGTGGCGACAATCAATGTGCGGTTACCCAACCACTGGTTGAGGCGCTGAATAAATTCCCGCTCGGTATGTTCATCCAGCGAGGCGCTGGGTTCATCGAGCAGCACGATATTGGGCGATCGCAGCAGCATTCTAGCCAGCAGGATCGACTGCCGTTGTCCACCGGACAAACCGTTGCCGCCTTCCATAATGGGATGCGCCAGCCCTTTGGCGAGCTGTTTAACGAAAGCAGCCGCGCCGCTGACCTCCAGCGCTTCGAAGATCTGCGCGTCGCTGGCGTGCGGCGCACCGAGGGTCAGGTTCTCGCGTAGGGTGCCGAAAAACAGTCGCGCATTCTGGCTGAGAAAACCGATGTTGCGGCGTAAATCGGCCATATCGATTTGCGCCAGACTCAGGTTATCGAGCCGTACATCGCCCTGGATAATCTCAACGCCGCCGGCCATGGCCTGTAGCAGCGTTGATTTTCCGGCACCGTTACGTCCGAGGATCGCCACCCGTTCGCCGGGCATGACCTCCAGGCGCGAGATCCGTAGTGGAACGCGCTGATCGTCACTGTGGTAGCGAAAGTGTGCGTTCTCAAACAGATAATGGCCGTGAAAAATCTCCTGATGCACCCGGTCTTCGTCATACTGCGTTTCGGTGGGAAGCTGCATGATGTTGTCTAATCCCATCTTCGCCGCCTTGACCTGTTGCCAGCGGGCCAGCACGCCGCACAGATTAGCCATCGGGGCAATCATTCTGGAACCGAGCATTGAAGCCGCCACCACGGCGCCGGTGGTCATCGTGCCTTCAATGACCATTGGCGCGCCAAACATAATGATGGCGGCGTAGACCAGGCTTTGTACCGACATGCCCCAGCCAATCAGCCCTTGAGTCAGCTTACGCGTGCGTAGCCCTGACTCTCCGGTAATACGGATATAGCTGTTCCACTGCTGTAAAAAGCGGTTTTCCGCCTGCATCAGCTTGATGTCTTCCAGCCCCTGGACGCTTTCGACCAGCACCGCGTTGCGCAGGGTGGATTCATGGGCAGCCTGGTTGGCGAGCACCGCCAGCTTCTTCTGTAACAGCAAGCCAGGCAGGATCATCAACAGGGCCGCGACGGGGGCTATCCACGCCAATGGTGGGGCAATACAGGCCAGCACCACGATAAACAGAAAGAAAAACGGCAGATCGACAATGGTCGACATGGTTGAGGAGGTGATCATCTCGCGAACTTGTTCCAGCTCGCGCAGTTGAGAAATAAAGCTCCCCGTCGAGCGGGGGACGGCGCTGTTGCGCAGCCGCAATGCGTGGCTAAACACGCGATCGGAAATGCGCATATCGGCGCGTTTGCCGAGCAGATCCATTATGTGGGTACGCGCTTCGCGCAGCAAAAAGCCAAACAGCACCGCCACCAGAACACCGGTAGAGAGAACATACAGCGTTGGATAAGACTGGGCGGGGATCACCCGGTCATAGACCTGCATGGAAAAGATAATCCCGGCGAGCGACAGGACGTTAATCAGAAAGGCGGCAATCATGACCGGCAGGTAAGGGCGGATGTCCTTTAACACCAGTTCGCGCATCCAGTCGGGCTTGAAGCGCGAAATATAGCGGTCTACCCGACTGTCCTTCAGCGCCGACAGCGGGCGCAGCGCGGTAATGCTCACGATCTCCGGCAGAAGTTCTGCAATCGTTAACCTGTTACGCTGGCCCTCTTCGGCGATGATGAAAACATCTAACGTATCTTCGCCGTTGAAATGTTCTATTACCATCAGTTGGCCGTCGCGCAATTCCGCCACCACCGGCAGGCGCCATTGACCGAACGCCTGCGCGGCGGTATTCAGTGCATGAAATGAGAGTCCCGCCTGACGCGCCAGTTGCGACAGGGCTGTGGCCCGGCTTTTTCCCGCAAACCATGGGGCGTTGGCCTGGATTGCGCCGGGAGAACAGGCCACGCGATAGTGATTGGCAATATGCGTCATCGCCTGCGCCCACTGGCTCAGGGCGTGTTCGCCAATTACATCATCCGCATGTGAATCGAGGTCGCTCATAGCTTGATCTCCACCGATTGAATGCTGCGATTATTTAAGGCGAACGCCTGACGAAGCGAGCCGGTGTTATAGAGACAGTTCAACTGGAGCTGGCGCAGCTGGTTTTGAGTCTGGAGTTCAGCAAAACGGGCCTGATACACCTCTTGCTCGGCGTTAAGCACGTCGAGCAGCGGGCGCGAGCCAAGGTCCAGATATTGCTGTTGATAAAGCTCGCGCGTTTGTTCGCTCAGCCGCTGTTGGCGACGCAGAATCTGCAGGGCGGTGGCGAGGCTCATCGCCTGGCTGCGGGACTCCAGTAATTTCTGCCGTACTTCGAGTCGGGTGCGCTGGATGGAGTATTGTGCAGATTCTACCGCATGGCTGGCGGCGTTGCGTCTGGCGGTGAGTCCGCCCCCCTGATACAGCGGCATTTCAACTTTTACCCATGCAGAATACTGGGTTTTGTCGAGTACCTCATGGCTGGGGTATTTGTCGTTGAGATAGTGCTGAACCGACGGTTCCAGAGAGATGGTGGGCGTCATCTGCGCGTTGGCGTAGTCGAGATTTGCCTGCGCCACATTCGCCTGCGCCCAGGCCGCCAGGACCGCGGGAACCAGTTTATCGTCCGGTTTGACCACATCACAACTGCTGTCCAGTTTGACCGGGAATTCATTACTGATGCCGTTAAGCGAGTTCCAGCCGAGGAAGCTCATCAGCGTTGCCTTGCTGCTGTCGAGATTGGCCTGATACTGCGCCAACTGAGAACGTGCAGACTCGATACGCGCATCGGTTTGCACCACGTCTGACAGCGAGGTTGCCCCTTCATCATTGCGTTGACGGGTCAGTCGACCAATGCCGTTTAAGGCGGTGAGCTGCTCTTCGGCGGCGTCCACCATTTGCTGCCACGTCTGCACCTGGACTATCGCGTTGGCGGTGGCGTGGGCGATGGTATCAATACTGAGTAACACATTCGCCTGCTGTTGTGCGGCTCCGGCGGTCTCGGCGCGGACCTGGCTTGCCACTTTGCCGAAGTCGTACAGCATTTGCGATACCGAAATCACCAGCGCCGGGCTGAAGCCGTGGTCGGTGTAGGTATTGCTGTAACCGTTGTTCATTCCGGCAGAAACCTGCGGGTAATATTTTGACTTCGCCACGTCGATTTGCTCGTTTTGCGAGAGCAGTTTGCCGATGGATTCACGAATAGAAGGATGCCAGCTCACGGCACGACTCACCGCGTCGTTGAGCGTCAGGCTACCGGGAGCGGCGGCACTTAGCGGCAGATCGGCAACCGCGCCGTCCAGCGAGGGAAGCATCTGGCTAGTGGCCAGTCCTTCCGGCGTAATAATTTGCGGTTCATCTTCGGCATTCACCCGCAGGGTACAGAGCGTTAATGCCAGCAGTAAGGCAACAGGCGCGACATTTCTCATAGATTATCCCTTACAAAATACGGCAGCGACGACTGTTATTGCCCCGGATGTCATCGCATCCGGGGCTGTAGTTATGGCGCTTTAACGCTATATGTTCACTTCAGGGCACAATGTGATTTTGTTGCACCAGCTCGTCGAGCGTGGTGTGTACGTTCTCCAGCGTGATGAGATTGGTTGAGTGATAAGTGTTGCCCGTACCGTCACGGTCGATGGCAATAACCGTGTTGTTACCGCTGGTGGTAACGGTGAGGTAGTTACCGAGCGTCGCGTTCTGCCCGTTCCAGCCCACCAGCAGGTCACCGATATCGATTTTGTCACCCTGGGCCAGCGAGAAGTTGGTCCAGGTGTCCGCTGTTCCGTTACCGCCGGTAGCGTCGTTGGCATTGAGCAGGTGATAAATCAGCGTATCGCCGTAGGCGCTGCCAGTCAGGCGATCGGCATCGACGGTACTCACCACTTGCGGATTCATATTGATGGTCAGCGTAGCGGTATCGGTATGGCCATTCAGGTCGTTAAGGGTGTAGGTAAATGTCTCTTTGGTGACGATGGTGGAGAGCGAGACATCGCTGTTGAGGGCATAGGTGTAATGACCATCAATGCCAATGGTCAGTTTGCCGTACAACCCGTTAATGATGGCGCTGGTCGTGCTGCTCAGCGGATCCAGCGTGGCGGCGCTGCCGCCCGTGCCATTCACCGTTAGCAAGGTATGCACGCTGGCAATATGGTCTCCGTCATAAATATTGCCGGTGACGCTATTCGCTGTGGAAGTCTCGAAGTTTTGCAGGTCGATTATCGTGCCTTTCACGCTGGGGGTGATGGTGATATTCCCCAACCCCAGAGCCCCGACGCTGCCGGTATAGTCGAGGCGATAGTTGCCGGGGTGCAGTACTACCCCGCTGAGGGCAATATCAATATTGCCGCCAATCAGCAATCCGCCATTGAATGAGTTACCGGCAATCTTGACGTTGTTGCTGTCATACAGCGCCCAGGTGACGGTCAGTCCGCCCAGCGTCAGACCTGAAGCGACGTTAAAATGCAGTATGGCGTTTTGCACCGCCGTTCCCGTCGCGACTTCAATGACGCCAGTACCATTTTGTGAGGTGGGTGAAAGGAGTTGGGCGCTCCAGCTGGCGTTCCCAACGCTGTTGTCGATAAACGACCTGGATGTATCGGCCTGGGTGGTGACCGCCATCTGGCTGCTGATGTCGTTTACGGCATCCAGCGCCTGTGGGGTTGCCGTAATGTTCAGCGACGCGCTACCGATATCGCCGTTTGGTGCTTTGACCTTATACACGAAGCTGTCAGGCGTATTGATACCGTCTGCGCCCAGTCCGCTTCTCAGCGTGTAGGTGTAGTTCCCTTTCGCATCAATAGTCAGCGTGCCGTACTGTCCGTTAATGGTGGTAGTGCCCGTTGTGTTAACGGTGACACCGTTAACTTCGGTGATAACGGTATTAGCCGGAGCCGAGTCGTTGGCCAGCAGATTCCCATTGGTTGCTGCACTCAGACTGTCGACGGCGTAGGTGTGATCGGCCTGAATATTCAGGGTATAGCTGGTCAACAGCGTCAGGCCGCCGGAAGCGTTAAGCAGGAACAGATAGTCACCGCCCGGCAGCGTAATGGTATACGCCGATGAACTGCCGCCCAGCAGGGCGGTTACCCAGTTCGGCTGTACCCGGTACTGCTCATACTGCTGAATAGACTCGTTGAAGCGGTAGACATAGAGATCAAAGCCGCCCAGCGTTACGCCAAGTACGTTGGCCTGAACAGTGATCGTTCGCGTCGCGCCGTCATCAACGTTGAATTTAATCGGGTTGGTCAAACCGTTGACCAGGCTAACATCCAACAATTGTCCCAAACCAACGCTGGCGAGCGTGAAGCCGGTTTGTTGTGATGGATGGTTGTCGACTGCGATGACCTGCGTCCCGTAAGTCAGCGCAGCCACATCGTCTGCCGCCGTTACCGTGCTGGTGGTTGGGGCCTGACCCAGCGTGACCACCAGTTTTGCCGAGGAGTGATCGCTGCCATGCGTTAGCGTGTAGGTAAAGCTTTCGGAACGTCCATACACTGAGATTGACGTATTGGTCAGAGTATAGGTGTAGCTACCATTCTGATTGATATGCAGGGTGCCGTATTTACCCTGCACATCAATGCCGCCCACCGGGATGTTCACCACGTTGCCGTTACCGTCAGTGATGGTGGTGACCAGCGTGCCGGAAGGGGCGTTATCCTGCCCATTGGCGGGATCGGTATCGGTGATGATATTGCCAGACTCGGTAGTACCACCGGTGATGGTCCCTGCGCTGGCTTTTACCACCGAGACATCCAGGCTGGTGTATGCCCCTGTCGCCAGTAGGTTGGTGTTGTAGCTGACCACGCGGTAATCCCCGCCAGTCAGTCCGCTGTAATTGAGCGTTACGCCCGAGGCACCCAGGGTGAGCAGGCTGGCAAAGTCTGGTTTCCCGGTATCCACCACCGTTACCCAGGCATTCAGCGCGGTGTCAAAGCGCTGGATGACGACTTCAAGCGTGTTTAACAGCGACAGCACCACGCCGGTCGCTGCGGCATTGATTGTAATGGATCCGCTGCCGCCAGAAGCGATGCTGAAATTGACGCTTGCTGTATCGTTCCCCAGCACGTTGGCGACATTTCCCAGCGCATTGACCAACAGGAAACCATAATCGCTTTGATGCTCGGTGCTGACGGTGACATCGGTTTGTAGAGGCAGACTGGTGACATTGTCTTCAGCCAGCAGCGGCAATACCGGCGCGATAGCGCTTGTTGGCAATGAGGTATTTCCCGCCGCATCGGTCGCCGTGGCGGACAGCGACTGACCCTCAATCTGGCGAACCGGCAGGTTGACGCTGTAGACACCGCTGCTGTTGGCGATTGCCGTCACGCTGGTGCCGCCGGGCAGAGTGATGGTAACCGTGCTTCCCGCTTCGGCGACGCCGCTGATGGTACCGCCATCGGCGCTGATCAGTATCGTTGGTGCGGTCGGCGGCGTGGTATCCACAATCACGCTGAACGAACCGGACACCCCGCTTACGCCGTTGGCGTTTGTTGCCGTGGCGGTAAACGCGTGGTTACCTTCGCTGAGCGCGCCGGATGGGGTAAAGTTCCAGAGGCCGTTACTATCTGCGGTCGTACTACCCATGAGTACGCCGTTGTTGTACAGATTGATGATGGCGTTAGCCTGCGCCGTTCCGCTAAGGGCTGGACGGGTATCATTGGTGGTTTTACCTGCCGCGACCAGACCTGTAATTGTGCCCACGTCGTCAAATACGCTGGCAATAACCGGCGCAGGCGGTACACCAGTAAACGGTGCCAGCACGTTACCCGCTGTGCCGATGTTGCCTGCGGCATCCTGTGCGCTGACCAGCAGCGTTTGCCCACTGATTTGCGGTGGGCTCAGCGTGAAGGTGAAATTACCGGAGGCGTTGGCTGTTGCGGTACCAAGTACGGTTCCGCTGCTGGAGGTGATGATTATCGTACTGTTCGCTTCGGCAACGCCGGTCAGCGTGGTGCCGTTGGCGTTGACCGCCAGACCGGTTGGAGTACCCGGTGCGACGGTATCGACCACAATTGCGGAGGCAGATGATAGCCCGCTGGTATTACCTGCGGTGTCTGTTGCTGTGATGGTGAAGGAATGCGTCCCCTGACCCAACGCCGTAGGTGGCGTGTAATTCCAGCTGCCGCTGCCGTCCGCCGTTACGCTGGTTACAAAGGTGCCGTTATCATAAATATCGACCCGAGCGTTGGCTTCCGTGGTGCCGTTTAACGTTGGGCGTGCGTCGTTGGTTGGCTGATTATTGCCAATCACCCCGGTGTTTGGTCCGACATCATCAACAATACTGCTAATTGAAGGCTGCGTTGGTGCCGTGGTGTCGACCACTACGCTAAAGCCTGCCGTTGCGCCGCTGGTGTTGCCCGCCGCATCGGTGGCGGTGACGGTAAAGGTGTGCGATCCATTTGCCAGCGGCGTGGTTGGGGTAAACGACCAACTGTTATTGCTTTGCACCAGCGTGGTACCCAACAGGGTGCTGCCGTCATAAATGCTGACGGTGCTGCCTGCTTCGGCGGTACCGTTGAGCGTTGGTCGGGCATCGTTAGTCAGTTGCCCGTTGCTAAGTCCCGCGTTGAACACACCGCCTGCGACGTCATCCACCACCGAGGTCAGGAGCGGCGCTGACGGCGCGATCGTGTCAACGTTGATAATAAATTCGCTTGAGGTGGGGCTGACGTTCCCGGCGGCATCCGTGGCAATGGCGGTAAAGACATGCGGGCCGTTGCCCAGTGTGGCAGGCAGATATTCCCAGGTGCCATCTATTGCCGCTGTCACCGTCGCCAGCAGCGTGCCATTATCGTAGATGGCTACCCGGGCACCGGCTTCCGCCGAGCCGTTCAGTACGGGGCGAGTATCATTGGTGTAAGCGCCGTTCGACAGCGTTCCGGTTCCCGGCACCACGTCATCAAAAGCCTGGATAATCGTTGGCGCAAGCGGGGCAACAGTATCAACAACGATGTTAAATCCAGCGGACGTTGAGCTAACGTTTCCGGCTGCGTCGGTTGCTGTCACCGTCAGCGCGTGGTTACCGTTGCCAAGCGCTGTTCCCGGCGTGAAGCTCCAGGCGCCTGTACCATCCGCTGTGATTGAACCGATAAACGATCCGTTATCGTAAATTCTCACCGTGGAATTGGCTTCAGCCGTACCGCTGAGGGTAGGGCGTGCATCGTTTGTCGCCTGGCCGTTGTTCAGATTTCCGGTCAGCGGGCCGACATCATCTGCAACCTGAGTAATCACTGGTGCTGCCGGTGCTTGTGTGTCGACGGTGTAGGTAAAGCCGCCTGAAGGCAGACTGGTATTGCCTGCGCTATCTGTCGCCGTGACGGTCAGAGTATGCAGGCCGTTACCCAATGCCGTTGAGGGCGTAAAATTCCAGGTTCCGCCTGCGCCGACGATGGTGGTGCCAATGGGCTGACCATCGCTCAGGACGGTAATGGTCGCGCCAACTTCACCGGTACCGCTGAGCGCCGGGCGACTTTCGTTACTGATTTGCCCGTTGGAGATTGGCCCGGTTGTCGGCGCGGTATTGTCCTGAACGGTCAGAATTACTGGTGCAGACGGGGCAACTGAATCGACCAAAACGGTGAACGAGGCAGAAGCTCCGCTGGTGTTGCCCGCCGCATCCGTTGCGGTCACCGTAAAGATATTTTCCCCCTGCGCCAGCGCGTTTGTTGGGGTGAAGCTCCAGCTACCGGAGCCATCGGCATTTGCGGTGCCAATGATCGTTCCGTTACTACGAATGGTGACAATAGCATTAGCTTCGGTCGTGCCACTTAGTGTTGGTTGGGCATCATTGGTCAGTTGGCCGTTGGTCAACAGCGTGCTTCCCGGCTGATCGTCGATGACCGAGGTAATACTTGGCGCGGCGGGCGCCAGCGTATCGACAACTACGACGAACGGTGGCGCTGCCGGGCTGATGTTGCCCGCACCATCCGTGACGGTGGCTGTCAGCGAATGGCTTCCTTCACTGAGCGCAGGCGCTGGCGTAAAGCTCCAGTTACCGCTGGCGTCGCTGGTGGTTGTGCCAATCACTGTGCTGCCATCCCGGATGGTGACAATTGAATCTGCCTCGGTAACGCCCGTGAGCGTTGGGGTATTATCGTTAGTTGACTGTCCGGACGTCAGGTTTTGAATGGTGCCAACGTTGTCTGTGACTGTGACAATGGTGGGGGCATTCGGAATTAAAGTATCAACAATGATCAGAAAATCAGCGGAGGCATCGCCTTGGTTGCCAGCAGCATCGGTTGCGCGAGCGGTAAAGAGGTGATTGCCTTCTCCCAGCGCGTCTGTCGGGGTAAAGCTCCAGAATCCGTTGCTGTTTACCGTGGTTGTGGCATAAGCGATACCGTTATCGTAGAGGGTGATGGTTGCTCCCGCTTCGCCGGTTCCGTTTAAGGTCGGGCGTGAGTCATTGGTAATTTGTCCTTTATCCAGCGGCCCACTGCCGGGTGAAACGTCATCGATAATGCTGGTGATGAGCGGTGCCAGCGGCGCGGTGGTGTCGATGGTAATGGCATAATTGGGTGACTGCCCGCTGGGTATTAAGTTGACGGTTTGTGAGACTGCGAAGTTATAGGTTGTGCCGTTAGTTAGCGGGGTGAGCAACTGATAACTCCAGGCGCCGGAAACCGCATCGGCGGTGACCGTGGCGATAGACGCGCCATTTTGATAGATAGTCACTGTAGCCCCAGCCGTGGCGGTTCCTTGCAACCGCGGTAAAGTGTCGTTGGTGGTTTTTCCGCTGCCGATTTCGCCCATGCCGGGGGCTACGTCATCCACGATCTCAAGAGTTGGCGGGTGTGGAATGCTGGAGGTGGCAGCGGTAAACGGGGTGGGATTGCTCTGGTTACCCGCGGGATCCTGGGCGATGGCATTCAGTGCCTGACCAGCCGTTTGCGCTGGTGAAATGGTGACAGAGAAGATACCTGAACCGTCTGCCACCCCCTGGCCGAGAATGGTGCTACCGCTGCGAATAATCACGGTACTACCAGCATCGGCTGTACCGCTAACCAGCGTACCGTTCGGATCAACGCTGGTAACGATAGGCATTGCAGGAGGTAGCGTATCAACAATCAACGTGACAGGATTTCCTGCCGGCAGCACATTACCGGCAGCATCTTGTGCGCCGAAAGTCAGCGTATGAATCATGTTGGGCGTGAGGGGAACATCTATGCTCCAGGAGCCATTCGCGCCCACGGTGGTTATCGCGATGGGAATGCCACCGTCATAAATTAACACCGTACTGCCCGGCGTACCCGTCCCGCTAATGGTTGGGGTGGTATCGTCCGTGACGCTACCGCTGGTGAGCGAACCGGTAATCACGCCGACGTTATCTTCGATATTCGTCACGAGTGGCGCTGTGAGCGGGGTGGTGTTCACCGTAAACGAAATGCTGTTTGAGCTACTGCTGATGTTACCTGCCGCATCGGTTGCGGTAGCGGTCAGCGTGTAGTTGCCGTTTGCCAGCGCAGTCCCGGGCGTAATACTCCAGGTGCCGCCAGCCACCGTTGCCGTACCGATCACTACACCGCTGTTATACAGGGTGATGATGTCCCCGTCAGTGCCAGTACCGCGAATGGTTGGCGTGGCGTCATCGGTCACGGCATTGGGCAAGAGATCGCCTACCGATCCACCGACGTTATCATTGGCGGCGATAATCACCGGAGGTGCAGACGGCGTCGTGTCGATGTTCAGTGTTATGGCATTCGACGGCTGGCTGACGTTGCCAGCCGGATCGGTTGCGGTAAGGGTTATCTGGTAAGTACCAGGGGAAACCGGTGCTGATGGAGTAAAGCTCCAGGTTCCGTCTGCACCTACTGTTGCTGTTCCCTGCAAAGGGGGAGTGCCGTTCAGATAAACGGTAATCAAATCCCCAACGTTCCCTGTACCGCTAAAGGTTGGCGTGGTGTCATTGGTGTTGCCATTCGTGACCACGCCCGTTACCGGAGCCACATCGTCAGTAATGATAGGGGCGCCAGGCTGCGCGGGAGGCGTATTGTCTACCGTCAGAGTGAAGCTAGCCGATGGGATCCCCGTATTACCTGCAGCGTCAGTCGCCGTGGCGGTGAATTTGTGTGGCCCCTCGATGAGCACGGGATCTGGGGTAAATGTCCAGGTTCCATTTGGTTGAACGGTGGCGGTGCCAATACTGACGTTATTGTCAAAAATGGTAATGGTTGCGCCCGGCTCGCCCGTACCGGAGAGGGCCGGAGCGGTACTTTTCGTACTACCGCCGTTCGCCAGAGCAACGGTGGCGCTGCCCACGAGTCCTTCACCGGCGATAATCACCGGAGCCGCTGGTGGGGTGGTATCAATGGTCAGAGTGAAATTTCCGGCATTGCTGGCGTTACCCGCTGCATCTGTTGCGATAGCCGACAGCGCATGTGGACCTTCACTCAGCGGTTGAGTGACCTGGAAACTCCAGGTGCCCCCGGACACGACCGTTGCGGTTCCAATAAGTGTGGCGCCATCATAGATAGTGATGGTGGAGTCGACGGTCCCGGTCCCCTTCAGCAGCGGCAGGGTATCGTTTGAACGGCTACCGGTGGGCAGATCGGTTGGTGCATTCCCGACGTCGTCGGTTGCGGTCAAAATCACGGGGGTCCCAGGTGCTTGGGTATCCACGGTAACACTGACTACGATGGGCGAGGTAATGACGTTACCGGCTGCATCTGTTGCTGATACCGTAAACTGGTGGATGCGATCGTTGAGCGCCAGATTGGTTGGAACGGTATAGCTCCAGGTCCCCGAGCTGTCGATAAGCATCACCGTCATCAGCAGACTGCCATCGTACAGGCTCACGAGCGAGCCCGGCTCACCGGTACCTGAGAGGGTTGGCGTGTTGTCGTTGGTAATCCAGGCATTGCTCGTTACGTTACCGGCGCTGCTGCCAACATCAGCGTTAACCAGCGTTATGACTGGCACTGTCGGCGCGATGCTATCGACAATGATTTTCCAACTGGCGGCGGCGCTGGTGTTATTAGCGGCATCGGTTGCCGTCACTGTAAATACATGTGCCCCCTGGCCCAATGCTGAGGTGGGCGTATAGTTCCAGTTACCGTTGATATCAGCGGTAATGGTCGTAAGCAGAGTTCCGTTATCGTAAATTTTGACCTGAGAGCCGGCCTCAGCTTTGCCCTCAATTTTCGGTTTATCGTCGTTGGTTAACCCATTGTTATTGATGGGGCCTGTGATATCGGCGACGTCATCAGTGACGGCAATGATAACGGGTTGGTTTGGCGCGGTGAGATCCGGGGCAACAGCCGAAGTTGGCAGGCTTTCGTTACCAGTGCTGTCCGTTGCGGTGACGTTTACTGTTTCATTGTTGATTTTCGACGGGGTGATCTGGACGGTGAAATTGCCGCCGCTGTCAGCCTGACCCACGCCAATAGGAGCCCCGTTGCTGTCTTTGACGGTGACGGTACTTCCGGCTTCGGCGTGACCGCTAACCGCTCCACCATTTCCTGCAACTGTGACGCCTGTCGGCGCATCAGGTGCGGTGGTGTCCGGTGCGTTGACAGAGGCGTCGTCGCCCTTGTTGCCTGCGGTGTCGGTCGCATTTGCCGTAAGTGTCTCGCCGTTGGTTTGTGGCGGAACCAGCGTTGCGGTGAAATCCCCATTTGTATCGGCAGTTGCTGTTCCAATGGTATTGCCATCCGGATCCAGAATATTGACCGTACTGTTGGGTTCGGCCTTGCCGGTGACCTGGTCGCCAGTGCCATTAACTAGCAGGTTTGTTGGGGGCTGTGGCGCGGTAATGTCTGGTGCAAGCGCAGTTTCTGGTGGGCTTAGGTTCCCGGCTGGATCGGTGGCGATAGCGGTAATGGTTTCGCCATTGGTCTGTGGTGGGTTAATGGTGATGGTAAATGAGCCATCCGGCCCGGCGACGCCGCTGCCGATCTGAGTTCCGCCACTGCCGGTGATAACTACGGTATTGCCTGGCTCGGTCGTTCCGGTGACGACAGTCCCATCCGCAGATACGTTGAGATCATCAGGTGGCAACGGTGGCTGGGTGTCGATGTTGATATTGAACGCTGGTGACATGCCTCCTGTACCTGACTGGTTTGTCGCGGTGGCGGTGAAGACGTGTAGCTCATCTGATAACGGGGAGCTGGAAGTCCATGTCCAGTTACCGTTACCGTCAGCCAGTACGCTGTCGATAATTGTGCCGTTGTCGTAAATAGTCACCGTGCTGTTGGCATCGGCAGTGCCAGAGAGCGTGGGGGTATTATCGTTGGTGGCCTGATTGTTGCTCAATGGCCCGGTTGATGGGGAGAAGTCATCCATCACGCTGACGATAACCGGTACGCCAGGATAGCCCGAGTTCGTCGCATTGAATGGGGTATCTGGCCCGATGTTACCAGCCTGGTCCTGAATCTTCGCGATTAGCGCTTCACCGTGCGTCTGTGAAGGTGAAATCGCGATGACGAAATTGCCGGTTTGGCCGACCGTGGTTGAACCCAAAATCTGATTATTACTACCGATGATAATGACCTGGCTTCCTACCTCTGCACTACCGGTTACCTCGGTGCCTTCCGGATTAACGGAGGAAATGACCGCGCCTTCAGGCGGGGTAGTATCGATGGTGAATGTAGGTACGCTCGTTTCCGCGCTCACGTTACCCGCATCGTCAGTTTGCGTCAGCGTCAGATTGTGAACACCGTCGCTAAGCGGTGTGTCCGGTGTAAATGTCCAGTTGCCATTGTCATCCACCTGGACCATACCAATCAGAATGCCGTTATCAGAAATGCTGATGTAAGAACCGGCTTCGCCAGTGCCTGTGAGCGTTGGCGTGGCATCGTCGGTTACGCCGTTATTACCGATCAAGCCTTTAATGGAACCGGAATCGTCAGTTACTTCTGTGACTACAGGGGCGTCGGGGGCAAGCGTATCGACAATAATCTCCCAACTGTCCGACATGCCGCTGCTGCCCGTACCGTCTGATGCACTGACGGTAAACTGGTGGGTACCGTCTGCGAGCGGAGAGGATGGCGTAAACGACCAGTTGCCGTTGGCATCGATAGCGACCTGGCCGATTTCTACACCGTTATCAAAAATATGCAATGTAGCATTTGCGGGGCCGGTACCCTGGAGAGTGGGCGTATTATCGTTGGTGGATTCCTGCTGATTAACAGGACCAGTAATCAGCTCCTGGTCATCGATTACGCTGGTAATAACCGGCACATCTGGTGCGTTAGGTGTTGTCGTTGGCGGATCGCCGCCATCGCCAACACCATTACCGTTTCCACCACCATCGCCGTTGCCATTACCGTTGCCATTACCGCTTCCGGCGTTGTTATCGCTCCCACCGCCACCGCCACCGCCACCGCCGCCGCCACCTCCACCGCCGCCACCTGCGGCAAGGCCAATTCCGCCAGCAACCGCGATCCCGCCAAGAACCCACGGCCAGACGGCGCCGCCTTCATGGCTTCCCTCGGCAGTCATTAGCGGAGTGAGATCGTCTAAATGCTGGAAGTGGAACGCTCCATCAGTATCCTGAACCCACCACAGCGCGCCATTGCTGTCTTCCAGAACAAGCTGGTTTTGCGCATCACCTTTTCCGACGTAGAAGTTTTTAATGGTGATGGTTTCACCCGAGCGGAGTGTGACAACCAGATCCTGATTAACGCGTGTCAGTTGACTTACCTCCTCACGCGACACTGACAGTTTCACGATAGAAGGCGAACTGAGCGTAACTTCAGAGGATTCAACATTTGTGGAAACGCCAGTTAATTTTGATACAACGGCGAGTAGACGCATATGTTCACTCCTGATGGCATGTCGGGAGTATTAATCCGCAACAGCGAGCTGGGAAAATGAGCAGACAGGGGCCCCGTTCATCATAAAGATGAATTTACACATGTAATTACATTGATTAGGTCATGCAGATGCTCGTTTACTTAGTAAATACGTTCGGGACCTGCCGACAGAATAGTTCTTTCGTATTAGATGATATAGTCAGAAAGAAAGTATTCTGCAACTTATCCATATTAAAAATATATTTGGCTAATTGAAAAGGATACTTTCCGGTGCGTATTTAATGATTTGTTTTTGGTTAACTTATTGTATTTTAATGTTTTTTATTTAAATTGAAATGAGGGGGATATAATAAACAACAGTAATAATAGTGTTATAAAATAAGCCTAAATATAGGCGATATGGTCTTGAAGTTTTATTTTATTAGACTATGGGTCGCTACGGTAATGCCATGGCAGTTTATTTCATACCTGAACGATTCAGCACAAATAAACCATAAATTTGATGAATGTATTGGGTGGGTTTCAATAACTAAAAAATAAGAACCAGTCTCAGGGGGAGAGACTGGTCACAGAGGAGTAGCGTTTAGCGACCAGCATTTTTCATAATACGCGCTTTATCTAACTGCCATTCGCGTTCTTTCACATCGGAGCGCTTGTCGTGCTGTTTCTTACCTTTTGCGACGCCAATTTTCACTTTGCACCAGGCATTTTTCCAGTACAGTGAAAGCGCAACGACGGTATAACCGTCACGATTCATACGACCATACAGGGAGTCGAGTTCACGCTGGTTTAACAACAGCTTACGGGTACGGGTGGGATCACATACCACATGCGTTGAGGCAACAGCCATTGGCGTGAAGTTGGCGCCAAACAGGAACGCTTCGCCGTCTTTAAGGATGACATAGCTATCGCCGATGTTAGCTTTACCTGCGCGCAGAGATTTGACTTCCCAACCTTGCAGAGCGAGTCCTGCTTCGAACTCTTCTTCAATAAAGTATTCGTGTCGTGCGCGCTTGTTAAGCGCGATTGTGGCTGAGCCAGGTTTGTGTGCTTTTTTCTTCGTCATAATGCCGCTCAGTATAGGTAATCTGGAATCGAAAAACACCCCATTTCATCCAGCGGGGCGCAAGGCGCTATCTTAGCACGAGTTAGGCTATAGCGTTTTTTTTAGCGGGGGATAAATGGTATTATTTGTGTGATTGATATTGATGGAAATTGTTATGCCTCAGATTAGCCGGACCGCTTTAGTACCTTACAGTGCGGAACAGATGTATCAGCTAGTGAATGATGTTAAATCCTATCCCCAGTTTTTACCGGGTTGCACCGGTAGCCGTGTGCTGGAGTCAACTCCGGGACAGATGACCGCGGCTGTGGATGTCTCGAAAGCAGGGATTAGCAAAACGTTCACCACGCGCAATCAATTGACCAGTAACCAGAGCATCCTGATGCATCTGGTCGACGGCCCGTTCAAGAAACTCATTGGCGGATGGAAGTTTACGCCACTGAGTCATGAAGCATGTCGTATTGAATTTCATCTCGATTTTGAGTTTACCAATAAGTTAATCGAGCTGGCGTTTGGTCGTATCTTTAAAGAACTGGCTTCAAACATGGTGCAGGCCTTCACGGTTCGCGCGAAAGAGGTTTACAGTGTCAGCGTCGGCTAAAATTGTCGTTGAAGTGGCGTATGCGCTGCCCGAGAAACAGTATCTACAGCGTGTAACGCTGCAACAGGGTGCTACGGTGGAAGAGGCTATCCGCGCTTCCGGGCTGCTGGAATTACGTACCGATATCGATCTCAACAAAAATAAAGTCGGGATATACAGCCGTCCGGTAAAGCTTGCTGATGTTCTGCAAGACGGCGATCGGGTGGAAATATACCGGCCACTGATTGCTGATCCGAAAGAGCTGCGCCGACAGCGAGCAGAGAAATCCGCTAAAAAATAGCAGACAATAAAAAAGGTGCTCATTGAGCACCTTTTTTTGATCTGTTAATCCTACTTGTTGTCGGTCAACGTAGGTTTATTATCAATGTTGGTCAAAACGCCGCTGCTGTTAAAAGTCAGCGTCAGTGTTTGCTGGGTTACGCCTTCATGACCAGGTTGCTGACGGAACACATAAAACCAGGTGTTAGTGCCAAAAGGATCGGACATCATTGGTGTACCCAGAGCATAAGCAACCTGCTGTTGCGTCATACCCGTGCGCACTTTGGCGACATCGGTAGGTGTCAGATAATTTCCCTGGTTGATGTCAGGGCGGTAAACCACTCGCTCCAGAGTGGAACAGCCTGCAGTCAACATCAGTAGTACTGCTGCAGCAGCAGTCAGCGTTTTACAGCGCATAGTGATTTGATTCCTTTTCGGGCCCGAGCAGTACGCGGCTCATATGTAATATGCCGATGATAATAGACCTTTCACCACTTTAAAACCTTTTGCTGTCGGGTCGGTCGGCGATTTTATGTTGAACTCAGACCTTAACAAGGTAAAAAAGTTTATGCCGCCAGCAGTTCTTTTGCATTTGCGAGGGTATTGCGCGTTACTTCGCTACCTCCGAGTAAGCGGGCTAATTCCTGCAGACGAGCGCGTTTATCAAGTGGTTGCATGTGTGTTTCGGTCATCGCGCCGTCAGTTTCTTTGCTGACATAGAAATGTTGATGACCGCAGCCAGCAACCTGCGGCAGGTGAGTAACACACATTACCTGGGTTGACTCGCCCAACTGACGCAGCATTTTTCCCACCACCGCAGCAGTCGGGCCGCTGATGCCGACATCCACTTCATCGAAAATCAGCGCCGGTGTTTCCATTTTACGTGCGGTAATAACCTGAATAGCCAGCGCAATGCGCGACAATTCCCCACCGGAAGCGACTTTCGCAATCGGCTGCAACGGCTGGCCTGGGTTAGTGGTCACTTTAAACTCTACGCGATCGGCACCGTCTGAGCTTAAATGATGTTCCTCAAATTTCACATCAATGCAAAAGACACCGTGCGGCATTGAGAGAGTATGCATGCTCTCTGTAATAAGCTGTCCCAGTTCCTGAGCATAATGCTGGCGCTGTTGGTGCAGCATTTTTGCCGTTTCCAGTGCCTGCTGGTGGTGATTGTTCACCGCCAGGGTTAAGGTTTCGAGAGAGTCGGCCTGGTCGTCTAACTGCTGTTGTTCATCCAGCAATGACTGATAGAACTGTGGCAGCGCTTCAGGGGCAACATGATGCTTTCGCGCCAATGAGATTTGTTTGGAAATACGCTGCTCAAGTTCGAACAAACGGTTAGGGTCTAAATCCAGACGATCGCAATAGTGGCGCAGCTCGTCGCTGGCTTCGCTGAGCTGGATAGTAGCCTCTTCCAGCATGTCCAGAATACCGGAGAGCTTACCGTCCATTCCTGCCAGTTCACTAACCAACTGTTTTGCCGTGTACAGCTGGCTTTGCAGATTAACGTCTTCGCCGTCTGCCATGATAGCCAGTGCCTGTTGGCTGGTGGTGAGCAATTGCCCGCTGTTAGCCAGACGCTTGTACTCTTCATCAATTTGCTCAAATTCACCTGGCTGCGGGTTGAATTCGTTCAGTTCTTTTAACTGGTATTGCAATAGCTCTGCCCGGGCTGCGCGTTCCTGACTCTGTTGTTGATGATGTGCCAGGTCACGGCAGCTTTGGTGCCACAGTTGGTAGCGCACAGCCATTTCCTGAGTCAGGGATGCTTCATTGGCGTAGCCATCAAGCAGGGATTTTTGGTGTTCTGATTTTGTCAGGAGCTGATGCGCATGCTGACCGTGGATTTGAATAAGCAACTGGCCCAACTCGCGCAGCTGTGACAGTGGTACGGCAGTGCCGTTAATGAAGCCACGTGAACGTCCGTCGCTGCTGATAACGCGACGTAGCAAACACTCACGGCCTTCCTCAAGCTGGTTTTCTTCCAGCCAGCGCAGGGCCGCGGGGGTGTCTTTTAAGGCGAAGCGGGCGCAGAGGTCGGCTCGCGTGGCGCCTGCACGTACCATGTCGGCGTCTGCGCGTCCGCCCAGGCACAAACCGAGAGCATCAATGGCAATGGACTTACCCGCACCGGTTTCACCGGTAATAACGGTCATTCCGTTCTGGAAATCGATCTCAAGTTCACGAACGATAGCAAAATTGCTGATGGTCAGTTGTGCCAACATAGCTGTTTTCCTGTATGAAAAACCATAACTGTAATTACATACAGTATAAACTGGTTTTTTATACAGTAAAGAGGTTGGCGTTAAATTAGAATAATTTTTTTGACCAGCCTAGCTTAGTGCTTAATGTGTTGAAATAGCTGTAATCTTTTGGGTGTATCAGGTTCAGATGATAATCACAGCGGCGAATTAATACGTCTTCACCTTCCTGTATAGGCAGGGCGATCTGGCTGTCACAGCTGATTTCCAGATCGTTACGGCGATGAGAGAAGCGCAGGCGAATGGTGCTGCTACTGTTGATCACCAGCGGTCGTGCGGAGAGCGTATGCGGGAACATCGGGACTAGCGTAATGGCATCCAGCGAAGGCGTCAGTATCGGGCCTCCGGCAGAGAGTGAGTAGGCGGTAGAGCCGGTCGGAGTGGAAATAATCAAGCCGTCCGAACGCTGGGAGAAGGCAAAAATTTCATCGATATAGACTTCAAATTCAATCATGTGCGCCACTTTTCCGGGGTGCAACACGACTTCATTGATCGCAGTGCTAATACGCTTCTGGCAGTCCAGTTGGCATACCTGGGCTTCGAGTAAAAAGCGCTTTTCGCTGATGTAGTGGCCTTCCAGCACGTCAGCTAACTGTTGTTGCGCATTGTCTGGGTCAAGGTCGGTCAGGAAACCGAGGTTGCCGCGGTTAATGCCAATAACCTTGATGTCATAACGTGCCAGGGTGCGTGCGGCGCCCAGCATATTGCCGTCGCCACCGACAACCACGGCGAGGTCTGCCTGCTGGCCAATCTCTGCGAGCGTACCGGTTTTCACATTTTTCAGCTGCAGCTCGTGGGCGATTTGTTGCTCAACGATAACCTCATAACCTTTGGCGCACAGCCAACGGTAGAGCATTTCATGTGTGGTCAGTGCAGTGGGGTGACGTGGATGCCCCACAATGCCAATACACTTGAAATGTTTGTTCATTTTCTCGAGGTCCTTGTAACGAAGATTAGTGACAATGTGAGTACTTCCCTTGAAACCCTGAATCTTATCCCCATAATAATCCAGGTTAGCGAGATGAATGCGAAAAAAACGCGGAGAAATTCATGAGTAGTAAAGAACAGAAAACGCCTGAGGGGCAAGCCCCGGAAGAAATTATCATGGATCAGCACGAAGAAGTTGAGGCGGTTGAATCAGACGCTTCTGCTGAGCAGGTGGATCCGCGCGATGAAAAAATTGCGAATCTGGAAGCTCAGCTTGCTGAAGCCGAAACTCGCGAGCGCGACAGCGTGTTGCGTATCAAAGCGGAAATGGAAAACCTGCGTCGTCGTACCGAACTGGACGTAGAAAAAGCGCATAAGTTTGCACTGGAAAAATTCGTCAACGAGCTGCTGCCGGTGCTGGATAGCCTGGACCGTGCGCTGGAAGTGGCGGACAAAGACAATGACGCGATGGCGGCTATGGTTGAAGGTATTGAGCTGACCCGTAAGTCAATGCTGGATGTTGTGGCGAAGTTTGGCGTACAAGTGGTTGCGGATATCGACGTGCCGATGGACCCGAACGTGCATCAGGCGATTGCCATGGTAGAGTCTGACGACGTTGCTGCCGGTAATGTGCTGATGGTTATGCAGAAAGGCTATACCCTGAACGGACGTACCATCCGTGCGGCGATGGTCTCTGTGGCGAAAGCCAAAGGCTAATCAGCCTCAGACCGGGTAATGCTGATGCGCTACCCGGTCTGGATTACTCTCACTGGTCCGATACGCTTTCCCGCAGCGGTTTGACGGGCAACACCTGCACCTGTTTAATCATATTGTCCTGCACGTCGAGAATATCGATATCGTACTGCCCAATACGCACACGTGTTCCGGCAACCGGGATCTCTTCCAGCGCTTCAAGAATAATACCGTTCACGGTACGTGCATCATCCTCCGGCAGGTGCCAGTTAAACGCCTTATTGATTTCACGAACGTTGGCGCTACCGTCAATGATAACCGAACCGTCATTCTGCGGCGTGACTTCTTCGGCAAGCGTCGGTGACATTGAGGTCGTGAAGTCACCAACAATCTCTTCCAGGATATCCTCGACCGTAACCAGTCCCTGAATATCACCATATTCATTGACGACCAGGCCCACTTTCTTCTTATTACGCTGAAATTTAATGAGCTGGGTGCTGAGTGGCGTGCCTTCCGGAACGTAATAAATTTCGTCGGCGGCGCGTAACATGGTCTCTTTGGTGAACTCTTTTTTCTCGGCCATCAATCGCCAGGCTTCACGTACGCGTAGCATACTGATAGCGTCGTCCAGCGAGTCACGATACAGCACAATACGACCGTGCGGAGAGTGCGAAAGCTGACGCACGATTGATTTCCAGTCATCGTTAATATCAATGCCGATAATTTCATTACGCGGGATCATGATGTCATCGACGCTGACTTTTTCCAGATCCAGCACTGACAGCAGCATATCCTGGTTACGGCGTGAGATTTGCGAGCGCGATTCATTCACCAGCGTTCGCAGTTCATCTTTACTCAGCGAACCGCTCACTACGATATCCGTTTTGATGCCCATCATGCGCATCAGCAGCCGCGTGATGGTGTTGAGTAACCATACCAACGGCATCATCAGAATCTGCAGGGGAGCCAGCAGGACACTGCTCGGATAGGCGACTTTTTCCGGATATAGTGCGGCAATCGTCTTTGGCAGTACTTCGGCAAAAACCAATACCACAAACGTCAGTACCCCAGTGGCAATGGCGACGCCCGCATCGCCATACAGGCGCATACCGACAATAGTACCGAGCGCGGAGGCCAGAATATTCACCAGATTATTGCCGATGAGCACCAGGCTTATCAGGCGATCCGGCTTGCGAAGTAATTTTTCAACGCGTTTTGCCTGTCGATTTCCCTGCTTGGCCCGATGACGTAGACGATAGCGATTCAGGGTCATCATTCCGGTTTCAGAACCGGAAAAATAGGCGGAAATGACCACCATGATGAGGAGCGTGACAATGAGCGTGGTGGTGGAGATGTGTTCCACGTAGGATTCCTTAAAGATTTAACTCACGAACTGCTGCAGGATACGACTGCCGAAATAGGCCAGTGTCAGAATGCCTGCGCCTGCGACGTTAAACCATACGACGCGACGTCCGCGCCAACCTTCATGGTAATGCCCCCACAACAGAACGATATAGACAAACCATGCCACGATAGAGAGAACGGCTTTATCAATGTTCTCGGTACTGAACAGGTTATGCATGTAAAACAGGCCTGTGCACAGGGTGAGTGTCAGCAGAACCACGCCAATTTGGGTGATATGAAACATTTTCCGCTCAATACTCATCAACGGCGGCATCTCATTGCTGAAAGCCAGTTTTTTGTTTTTCAGTTGGTAGTCAATCCATGCAAGCTGTAGCGCATAGAGTGCGGCGATAATCAGCGTGGCGTAAGCGAAAAGCGAAAGCCCGATATGGATCATCATGCCCGGCGTAGCTTCGAGATGGGTGATGAACTCGTTAGGCATAAACGTGGCGAAGGCCAGGTTTATCAGCGCAAAGGCGTAGACAATGGGCAGCAATAGCCAGCCTCGATTGCGGGAAGCGACAATGGTCATTACCGTACAGATCATCAGGCTCACCAGCGAGCCGACGTTCAACAGACTCAGGTTTTGTCCGCTTTCACCGCCGGGCAGAATACGCGCTTCCAGGGCGATAGCATGGCTTACCAGCGCGACAACTGCAGAGAGAATAGCCATACGCCGCCAGCCGCTGTTTTTTTGCAGCAGAGCGGGAATAATCAGCGCGAGGCTGACTGAGTAGGCGACAAGGGCGAGCAGAGCAAAAACGGGCATATAGGTGTCGACAGTTGGCCAGTGATAAAGAAAAGCAGTATAGCGTTACGTGACCGCTGCTCCAACCGTTGCATAACAACAAAGGCGGCTTCATGTTATACTGCGACAAATTTCTGTTGATGTGTCGCTGTCGCGACCGACCGTTTCCACCCCAGGCGAGAGACAATGTTTGATAATTTAACCGATCGTTTGTCGCGCACGCTGCGCAATATCAGTGGCCGTGGACGCCTTACTGAAGACAACGTTAAAGAGACGCTGCGCGAAGTGCGCATGGCGCTGCTGGAGGCTGACGTAGCGCTGCCGGTAGTGCGTGAGTTTATCAATCGCGTAAAAGAGAAAGCGGTTGGTCATGAAGTTAACAAAAGCCTGACGCCGGGTCAGGAATTCGTCAAGATTGTCCGTAACGAACTGGTTGCGGCAATGGGCGAAGAAAACCAGACCCTGAATCTGGCTGCACAGCCGCCAGCCGTGGTGCTTATGGCGGGCCTGCAGGGTGCGGGTAAAACGACCAGCGTCGGTAAGCTGGGTAAATTCCTGCGCGAGAAGCACAAGAAAAAAGTGCTGGTGGTCTCCGCGGACGTTTATCGCCCGGCGGCGATCAAACAGTTGGAAACTCTGGCCGAGCAGGTCGGCGTGGACTTCTTCCCGTCGGATGTTGGCCAGAAGCCGGTCGATATCGTTAACGCCGCGCTGAAAGAAGCCAAACTCAAATTCTATGACGTGCTGCTGGTGGATACCGCCGGTCGTCTGCACGTTGACGAAGCGATGATGGACGAAATCAAACAGGTCCACGCTTCTATCAAACCGGTAGAAACGCTGTTTGTGGTCGACGCCATGACCGGTCAGGATGCCGCGAATACCGCAAAAGCCTTTAACGAAGCGCTACCGTTAACCGGCGTAGTACTGACAAAAGTTGATGGTGATGCCCGTGGCGGTGCGGCGCTTTCTATTCGTCATATTACCGGTAAGCCAATTAAATTCCTCGGCGTCGGCGAGAAAACCGAAGCGCTGGAGCCGTTCCACCCGGACAGGATTGCTTCGCGTATTCTCGGCATGGGCGACGTGCTGTCGCTGATCGAAGATATCGAAAGCAAGGTTGACCGCGCGCAGGCAGAAAAATTAGCCAGCAAGCTGAAAAAAGGCGATGGCTTCGATCTCAATGATTTCCTTGAACAGCTCAACCAGATGAAAAACATGGGCGGTATGGCAAGCCTGATGGGCAAGCTGCCGGGCATGGGTCAGATCCCTGACAATGTGAAATCGCAGATGGACGATAAAGTTCTGGTGCGTATGGAAGCCATCATCAATTCGATGACGATGAAAGAACGCGCTAAGCCGGAAATTATCAAAGGTTCCCGTAAACGCCGTATCGCTGCCGGTTGCGGTATGCAGGTACAGGACGTAAACCGCCTTCTGAAACAGTTCGACGACATGCAGCGCATGATGAAGAAAATGAAGAAGGGCGGTATGGCGAAGATGATGCGTGGTATGAAGGGGATGATGCCGCCCGGCTTCCCCGGTAGATAAATATATCGGGCTACCTTATTTGCCATTTTGACGCCGGAGTGTGCTCGAAATGCTCACGTACTGCGTGTACGCTCCGCTTTCTGCGCGCACGCCGACGCCAAACTGGCTGCAACGGTAACGCCCTGGTATAAAGCTTCATCACATGTTGATTGCTTTTTTCCCAGAAATCAGTAAAATTTTCGGGCTTTTAATATGACACCCGGGCTCCGTTCCTCGATGGGGCCTGGGTGTTTTATTCACACAAGAGGATGTTATGGTTACTATTCGTTTAGCTCGTCACGGCGCTAAAAAGCGTCCGTTCTACCAGGTTGTTGTTACCGACAGCCGTAATGCACGCAACGGTCGCTTCATCGAGCGCGTTGGCTTCTTTAACCCAATCGCTAGCGAAAAAGAAGAAGGCACTCGCCTGGATCTGGATCGCATCGCTCACTGGGTTGGCCAGGGCGCGACTATTTCTGATCGCGTAGCTACGCTGATCAAAGCAGCAAACAAAGCAGCTTAATCTGTCACGGTGGTCATGATGAGCAAGCAACTCGCCGCACAGGCTCCTGTAGAACCCATCGTTTTGGGGAAAATGGGGTCTTCTTACGGTATCCGTGGTTGGCTCAGAGTGTTTTCTTCCACTGAAGACGCCGAAAGCATTTTTGACTATCAGCCCTGGTTTATCCAGAAGGCGGGTCAGTGGCAGCAAGTACAGCTGGAAAGCTGGAAGCACCACAATCAGGATCTGATCATCAAGCTGAAAGGCGTTGACGATCGTGATTCGGCGAATCTACTGACTAATTGCGAAATTGTCGTGGATTCCTCGCAGTTGCCAGCGCTGGAAGATGGTTCCTACTACTGGAAAGACCTTATGGGCTGCCAGGTAGTGACCACTGAAGGCTACGATCTCGGTAAAGTCGTCGATATGATGGAAACCGGTTCGAATGACGTCATCGTCATCAAGGCAAACCTGAAAGATGCGTTTGGTATCAAGGAACGTCTTGTGCCGTTCCTCGATGGGCAGGTTATCAAGAAAGTCGATCTCGCTACTCGTACTATCGAAGTAGATTGGGATCCTGGTTTTTAAACCACCGGATAAACGGTAAAAGTCGGCGTTATGGGGATTGGCTTGTGTTTATAGGTATCGTTAGCCTGTTTCCAGAAATGTTCCGCGCAATTACCGATTACGGGGTAACTGGCCGGGCAGTAAAAAATGGCCTGCTGAACATCCAGAGTTGGAGTCCTCGTGACTTTACTCATGACCGGCACCGTACCGTGGACGATCGTCCGTACGGCGGCGGACCGGGGATGTTAATGATGGTGCAACCTTTACGGGACGCCATTCATGCAGCAAAAGCTGCGGCTGGTGAAGGCGCAAAGGTGATTTATCTGTCACCTCAGGGACGCAAGCTTGATCAAGCGGGCGTTAGCGAACTGGCCACGAATCAAAAGCTGATTCTGGTATGTGGTCGCTATGAAGGAATAGATGAGCGCGTGATTCAAACCGAAATTGACGAAGAATGGTCAATCGGCGATTACGTACTCAGCGGTGGTGAGTTACCGGCAATGACGCTGATCGACTCCGTTTCCCGGTTTATTCCGGGAGTTCTGGGTCATGAAGCTTCAGCAATCGAAGATTCGTTTGCTGATGGATTGCTGGATTGCCCGCACTATACCCGACCTGAAGTGTTAGAGCAGATGGAAGTACCGGCAGTGTTACTGTCAGGAAACCACGCTGAGATACGTCGCTGGCGTTTGAAACAGTCGCTGGGCCGGACCTGGCTTAGAAGACCTGAACTTCTGGAAAACCTGGCTCTGACTGAAGAGCAAGCAAGGTTGCTGGCGGAGTTCAAAAAGGAACACGCACAACAGCAACATAAACATGATGGGCAGGCGTAAGCCCCCAATATCAGTTTACCCAGGATAAGAGATTAAATTATGAGCAACATTATTAAGCAACTTGAACAAGAACAGATGAAGCAGGACGTACCTTCCTTCCGTCCGGGTGATACCGTGGAAGTGAAAGTATGGGTTGTTGAAGGTTCCAAAAAACGTCTGCAGGCATTCGAGGGCGTGGTTATCGCTATTCGTAACCGCGGTCTGCACTCTGCATTCACTGTTCGTAAAATTTCCAACGGCGAAGGCGTTGAGCGTGTCTTCCAGACTCACTCTCCGGTAGTTGACAGCATTGCTGTTAAACGTCGTGGTGCTGTTCGTAAAGCTAAACTGTACTACCTGCGTGAGCGCACTGGTAAGTCTGCTCGTATCAAAGAGCGTCTTAACTAAGATTCGCGCAAGCGACATCCTGTTAGAAAAGGGCTGGCCGAAAGGCTGGCCCTTTTTTTATCCCGACGTTTGCTCTGTTGTTCTTTATGGCAATGGAATGACTGCGCGGCGCGCAGCCAGTAGGAGAGTGATTATGGTGTAGCGATCACGACGGCAACGCGGCGGTTTTCAGCACGACCTTTTGATGTCTGGTTGCTGGCAATGGGATATTTCTTCCCGAGTCCCTGAGTCGTCAGGTTGGTGCGGGGAATGTTGGCGCCCTGCGCCCAGGCATCGGCAACCACATTCGCGCGTTTGAGCGACAGAGCTTCGTTATAGCTGTCTTCACCGTAGTTATCAGTATGACCATCCAGGCGAGCATGATTTAGCCCGGTAGCTGCCAGTTTGGATGCCATTTCCTTGATCTGTTTTTCACTTTCAGGACGGAGTTTATAGTCATTTTTGTCAAACAGGATGTTATCAGACAGGCCCAGAGACCAGTCTCCGGAAGCTTCGGTAAATCCGTACGATTTCATGGCTGCAATTTGCTCTGGGGTAAATTTTCCCTGAGGTGCCTGACAGCCTGCCAGAATCAGTAAAAGCAGAAGAAACGGGGATAATAAACGTTTTAGCATGTGTGTAATTCCTTATTTAATAATAGTGCGTTCAGAACGCAAATTTTTGGCCTGATACATATTTTGATCGGCAAGTTCTTGTAATTTCTCGGCAGAGGCATGTTCCCACGTCAGCGCAAACCCAATGCTGAGTGTCATGCTTGCCAGATGACCATTATGCAGGTCAAAAGGTCGGTTAAACTCTTGTGACAGTGCCGCGCAGATTCGCTGAACCTCATATTCAGAATGAACGCTATATAGCACCATCGCGAACTCGTCGCCGCCAAGTCTGTATGGCGAATGTCGATTACCGCCAAATTCGGACAGCCTTTTAGCGACTTCAATCAGAACCCGATCCCCCGCAGCGTGGCCCCAGGTATCATTGATAAATTTAAAATTATCACCATCAAGGAATAACAAAGCGGAGCTGCTGTGGGCGGCATCGTCATTCATCAGCGCGTTAATACTGCTACGAAAAGCGGCGCGATTTGCCAGGCCCGTCAGAGGATCATGTAGTGCGGTACGCAAAAGTTGAGCGTTCTTTGCCTGCAGCCGAAGTTGCCACTCCTCCATCTCGTCCAGCAGACTATTAAAGTCCTGGGCAAAAAGATGAAACTCTTCAATGCGTTCCTCGGAAACGCGTCGCGAAAAGTTACGGTTGGTACGTACATCATGTACCACCTCGGTTATATTTTGCAGGGCTTCCACGACGCCATTGTGTAAATAGCGGGTGAGCATTAATGCTATGCCTGATGCCAACAAAATGCACCCGGTAAGAACGGCCAGCGACAAATAGATGAAACGGCTGATAACGCTATCGCGTGCAGTCAATCGTACTTCGCCGATGACGTTGCCATTATGCAAAATAGGCTGAGTGACCGGTTGTGGGAACAGCCAGTGGCTGATCAGTCCGCTGATCTTCTCCGTGGTGTCTTGCGCGTTATAGCGCCAGGTGGCGATCACCTTCTGGTGTTTATTACGAACTTCCGCAACGGAAAATTGCCCTTGCTGGCCCAGTGCCGCCAGTGTTTCAGTTGCTGCAACACTATCAGAAAAGACTAATGCAGCTTCAAGCGTGCGGGTCATGGTCGCGGCAGTCAGATCCAGATTCTTTTGTGCATACTGTCTTAAGGCCAGCACGGAAGAAATGCTGAGCAGCAGCCAGATCAACGTCATCGTCACCAGGACACTGATTATGCTGATACGCCGTAATGTCCGTTTAAACGTTGGGCGTGTTACAGGAAAATGGCCCTTATCCATGCTTATTATTCCGTGCAAGCATCAATACGTCAGGACTGACCCTTACGCCGCTGCGTGAAAGGGAATCCATATTTACGGAAAATCTCACATCTTCATCTTTAATTATGAGGCAAAAGGCGCTGCCAATAACGCATTCGGGATTTTGTTCTGCAATTAATAGCAATGCCTTAGTCGGATATTTATTCTTTAATTCCACCTGATAAGTAGGTGATTCTTTTCCAAAATAAAAACCGTCACATTGCGAAACTAATATTTCTTGTTCCGTACGAATGATGACGGGAAGATAGGGTAATGCCCCAGTACTGGTATCTTCCAGAACACTGGAAAAACGCGATGAAGAGAAAATACACAGTTTGGGTGGCCCGGAAAGTGCAGGCCAGCGTGTATAACTGACGATGCCGGAAACCATAGCACGTACAGATTTTGCTTCTTCTGTAACGCTTTGGGCGTACAGCGGTAACCCGGTCAGGAGCAGTGCCAGTAGAAGTATGAGTCGGTAAGAATAGCTCATGAATAGTTACCTACCAGCGTTTGCCGTAAAGCGTCGAAATACATTCAAGATTGTTTAAGACAAAATAACATTATTTTCCTAAGTCGTCATTATTCCAGGGGTAAAGCTGATGGCGATTTAAGTTAAATCCTAGTTAGCTGTAAAATTTAAGCCATTGTTTAGTTTAATCTTATTGAGGCAGTACCTTCGTTTGCTCCTTTTTTCCAGGCATCGTGTAACTGGTCAATATTTTCGACCGTATCACAACTTGCAGGAAAGGTTTTCCCGGCCAGGCCTCTGGCGTAAACAAAATCTTGCTGGCAGATTTTGCGTTGCCCTTCGGCGTAACCCTTAAGATATTTCGTACGATCGACTTCGGGATCATTGAAGTTGTCGGCAAGAGTTTCATTATCTTTAACGGCATAGCCCGAAATGGCATCTTGTATCCCGGCGTCATACCAGTCGGTACCAGTCCAGGTAGGGGCATGGGTGTAGGGATCTATCTGACATCCGCTAAGAAGGAATAGAAATAAGATGCTGATGAGTTGCTTCATTGCCTGTGCTCCCTTGTTTTTTTAAGCATAGCGGATCTGAAAATTCGGGGTGTAAATTTAAGTGTACATTTATGAGGGCTGTTTTTGCCTTAAAATAACACCGTGTAAATTAAAATTTACGGATTGTGGATTGAAATCTTTACCTGTTGTGGTATCGTTATTTCCTCCTCGCTGAGGATCAACTATCGCAAACGAGCTAAACAGGATCACCATCATGCAAAAAGACGCGCTGAACAACGTACATATTACCGACGAACAGGTTCTGATGACCCCGGAGCAGCTGAAAGCTGAATTTCCGCTGAGCCAGGAGCAAGAAGCGCAAATCGCCCAGTCGCGTAAAACCATCTCAGATATTATCTCCGGTCGCGATCCGCGCCTGCTGGTCGTATGTGGCCCATGCTCCATTCACGATCCTGAAATGGCTATTGAGTATGCTCGTCGATTTAAAGCCCTTGCCGCAGAGGTCAGCGATAGCCTCTACCTGGTGATGCGCGTCTATTTTGAAAAACCCCGTACCACCGTTGGCTGGAAAGGGTTAATTAACGATCCTCATATGGATGGCTCTTTTGATGTTGAAGCAGGTCTGAAAATTGCGCGTCAGCTGCTGCTTGAACTGGTAAATATGGGACTGCCGCTGGCAACTGAAGCGCTGGATCCAAATAGCCCGCAATACCTGGGCGATCTGTTTAGCTGGTCCGCAATCGGAGCCCGAACCACGGAATCGCAGACACACCGCGAAATGGCTTCCGGTCTTTCCATGCCGGTCGGCTTTAAGAATGGTACTGACGGTAGTCTGGCGACCGCCATTAATGCCATGCGTGCGGCTGCGCAGTCGCACCGCTTTGTTGGTATTAATCAGGCCGGGCAGGTTGCGCTGTTGCAAACTCAGGGGAATCCGGATGGCCACGTGATCCTGCGCGGGGGTAAAGCGCCAAACTACAGCCCGGCAGATGTCGCCCAGTGCGAAAAAGAGATGGAGCAGGCGGGACTACGACCTTCTCTGATGGTAGATTGCAGTCATGGTAATTCCAATAAAGATTACCGCCGTCAGCCTGCCGTGGCTGAATCCGTAATTGCACAAATCAAAGATGGCAATCGCTCGATCATTGGTTTGATGATTGAAAGTAATATTCACGAAGGCAACCAGTCTTCTGAACAGCCGCGCAGCGAAATGAAATACGGCGTGTCCGTAACCGATGCCTGCATTAGCTGGGAAATGACGGATGCGCTGCTGCGTGAAATTAGTCAAGATTTAAACGGTCAGCTGTCGGCGCGTGTAGCATAAGAGGTTGGTTATGGTTGCTGAATTGACCGCATTACGCGATCAAATTGATGAAGTCGACAAGGCGCTGCTGGATTTACTGGCACGCCGCCTGGAGCTGGTTGCCGAAGTTGGTGAAGTAAAAAGCCGTTTTGGGTTGCCGATTTACGTGCCGGAACGGGAAGCCTCTATGCTTGCCTCTCGCCGGGCGGAAGCGGAAGCCCTTGGCGTGCCGCCGGACCTGATTGAAGATGTGCTACGCCGCGTTATGCGTGAGTCCTATTCCAGTGAGAACGACAAAGGGTTTAAAACGCTTTGTCCTTCTCTGCGGCCGGTGGTGATCGTCGGCGGCGGCGGTCAGATGGGGCGTATGTTTGAAAAAATGCTCACCCTGTCAGGTTACCAGGTGCGGATCCTGGAACAGCAGGATTGGGATCGCGCGCCGGAGATCGTCTCTGATGCTGGGATGGTGATCGTCAGTGTGCCGATCCACGTCACCGAGCAGGTGATCGCCAAACTACCGCGTCTGCCGTCTGACTGCATCCTGGTGGATCTGGCTTCAGTGAAAAATGGTCCTTTGCAGGCGATGCTGGCTGCACATGATGGTCCGGTGGTGGGGTTACACCCAATGTTTGGTCCGGATAGCGGCAGCCTGGCAAAGCAGGTCGTCGTCTGGTGTGATGGACGTCAGCCGGAAGCCTATCAGTGGTTTCTGGAACAGATTCAGGTATGGGGTGCACGACTACATCGGATCAGCGCCGTTGAACACGATCAGAACATGGCGTTTATTCAGGCATTGCGTCACTTTGCGACCTTTGCTTACGGTCTGCATTTAGCGGAAGAGAATGTTCAACTGGAGCAGCTGCTGGCGCTCTCTTCGCCGATTTACCGTCTTGAACTGGCGATGGTTGGCCGTCTGTTTGCCCAGGATCCGCAGCTCTATGCCGATATTATTATGTCGTCTGAGAGCAACCTTGCGCTGATCAAACGCTACTACCAACGTTTTGGTGAGGCGATCGGTTTACTGGAGCAGGGCGATAAGCAAGCGTTTATCGACAGTTTCCGTAAGGTGGAGCATTGGTTTGGTGATTATGCGAAACGCTTCCAGAGTGAAAGCCGTACTTTGTTACGCCAGGCGAATGACAGCCGTCCTTAATTAAGACGCAGGATGGCGGCTTCGCCTTATCCGGCCTACAAAAATCGCATGAATTGTAGGCCGGATAAGCGTAGTGCCATCCGGCATTGTCAAACGTTAGCTCGGATCGACCGGCACCACGTTCTCACTCGGATAGCATCCCAGTACTTTCATCGAACGTGTAATCTCACCCAGCTCTTTCAATGCTTTTTGCATTTGGGGCGATTCCAGGTTGGCCTGGATATCAAGATAAAACATCTCTTCCCACGGATTGCCGTGAATCGGGCGTGACTCCAGTTTAGTCATAATCAGATTATGGTTACGCAGCACCAGCAATGCTTCTACCAGAGCACCGGCCTGTTGTCCTGTTGCCATCAGCAACGTGGTTTTTGCCGGAACCTGGTCGGATACATTGATTGCTTTACGTGCCAGCACCACGAAGCGGGTGATGTTTTGCGACTGGTTAGCCTCAATATGCTCGAGAACCTGCAAACCATACAGTACGCCTCCGGCTTCGCTCCCCAGGGCCGCCACATGCGGTGAGTTAGCCTGCGCAACTTTTTCCATTGCCGCAGAGGTGCTTTCAGTGTACTCAATCTTCCAGTGCGGGTAGCGATTCAGGAACTTGCTGCACTGCTGGAACGGCTGCGGATGGCTGTATACCGTTTCAATGGTCTCAAGATCCGTAGTGCCGGACACCAGTACACAGTGGTCTATCGTAATGGTCATCTCGCCAACAATAGACAGGCTGGTGTGCTGCAGCAGGTCGTAAACGTCGTTAATCCCACCGGAGCTGGTGTTTTCAATCGGAACCACAGCATAGTCAGCCTGTCCGGTTTCGACCTGATTAAAGATATCGGCAAATTTTGCGCAGCCGCTTTCAATAAATTGTTCAAAATGGCGGGCGGCGTACTGACGTGCTGCCAGATGGGAATATGATCCTTTTGGCCCCAGGAAGGCCACGCGCGCGGAGTGTGGGTTAATTTTGTTCAGGTGTTGCTGGAGCAGAGCCTGTTGAGTCAGGACGGAGTCTTCGATTATGAGCTGGAACAGGCGGGTAATGTAGTGAGCATCGAGATGATGTGCTTTGCCCAACTGAATCAGACGGTCCAACAGGTCACGTTCACGGTCGATATCTCGTACCGGACGATGTGAAAGCAGTTTGGCTTTACCAACTTCTACGGCCAGTCCACGTCGCTCAGCCAGCAGGGCCAGTAATTTTTCATCCAGCGTGCTGATCTTATCGCGCAGCGCCAGCAATGGGTTTTCCGATGTCATAGTGTTGCCTTTCTTGTTATCAATAAAAAAGGCCCCCCGTTGTGGGAGGCCTTATTGTTCGTCTTCGCATTCTTTATCACACGACGAAACGCCTCCCATTCAGGGGAAGGTAAAAAAGAATGCGAAGAAGAACGGAACAAGTTTCATGTAATTTTCCTTTGGCTACGTCAGTAAAGTACCCGTACTGTTTTCACCCTGTCAACAAAAAACGCGCCCGAAGGCGCGTTGGCGATACACTCAATGTAAGGGACTACTCTTCTTCTGCTTCGACGAAGTTGGCGTCTTTGACTGAAGTTGTTGCACGACGGGCTTCGCCTTTGTGCTGCACTTTATTGAGCTGCCGTTCCAGCTTGTTGATCAAATCGTTAATTGCGGTGTACATATCCTCGTGTTTTGCGCTGGCGACCAGATGTCCGTTCGGTGTATTGATGGTGGCATCAGCAATGAAACCCTGTGGCTCCTTAGACAGAATGATATGTGGATTAATCAGATGAGTTTGCCATTTTTCAAGTTTGGCGAGACGGTCTGCGACATGCTGGCGAATTGCCGGAGTAATTTCCATTTGTTTACTGGTAATGTTCATTGTCATAAATTTTACCTCTTGTCTTTCCCGTCTTGGTGATTCCAGCATACCGTTCCCAATGTCAAAATGCGTGATGTAAATCACATTTTTTTGTCGCTTTTTGTCAAGAAAACCTTTTTGTGAGGCACCGCAGGAACAGGCGATTTTTTACTTGAGGAATACCTGAAAGCAGGCCATATTTGATGGGATGCGTCGGAGCTAAACCGCTTCAGTTGTAGCGTTAACGGATAAAAAAACGGCAGCCCTTGGGCTGCCGTTTTGCATTCTGAGGCAAATCAGGTATTGCTGCTGTTAGCGGCAATGATTTTCGCTACTTTTTCTGCCTGCGCATTCATCTGCATCTGGCGATAAGCTTTTTCCATTAACGGCAGAGCATCACGTGTTGCCTGAGTATCAGGGTAGTCGCGCAGCATGCCTTCCACACGGTTTACCACGGCAACCCATGCACCGCGGGCAGTGTAGTATTCCGCAACAGAATATTCATACTTCGCCAGACGATCTTTCAGGAACACCAGACGTTTGGTGGCATCAGTGGTGTACTGGCTGTTCGGATAGCCACGTACCAGTTTGGAAAAGTCATTAAACGCAGCTCGGGCGTGTTGGGGATCGCGATCGCTGCGATCAACACCAAAGAATCCTTGCAGTGCGCTATCATCCAACGCCATATTGGTCAGGCCACGCATATACATGACATAATCAATGTTAGGGTGTGTCGGGTTAAGACGGATAAAACGATCGATAGCAGCCTGAGCAAGTGGCAGATCGGCGTTTTTGTAGTAGGCGTAGATGAGATCTAATTGCACCTGCTGAGAATACGGTCCAAATGGATAACGGTTATCCAACGCTTCCAATTGCGTTATTGCCTGTTTCCAGTTACCGTCCTGCAGCTTTTGCTGAGCAGTCGCGTAGATTTCATTTGGCGGATTATCGGGCACCTCTTCCTTTGAACCAGAGCAACCCGCCAAAAACAGGCTCAACGTGGCTGCTGCCACCAGATATTTCATGCGCGTCATGACGTTTTGACTTTCCTCAAAATGTAATACGGGAGATTCTCTGTTCCTGCTCCCGGTTAAGACCAGCTACAATAGCACACTATATTAAACGGCAAAGCCGTAAAACCCAACGTTAAACGAAGAAGCAGTTTATGGCACAACGAGTAGAACTCACCGCAACAGTCTCCGAAAATCAGCTCGGTCAACGCTTAGATCAGGCTTTGGCCGAATTGTTCCCTGATTATTCGCGATCGCGCATAAAAGAATGGATCCTCGACCAGCGCGTGCTGGTAAATGGCAATCTTTGCGATAAACCGAAAGAAAAAGTGTTGGGTGGAGAGCGTGTCTCCATCAATGCAGAAATTGATGAAGAGGTTCGTTTTGAACCTCAGGATATCCCACTGGATATCGTTTATGAAGATGATGATATTCTTGTCATCAACAAACCCCGTGACCTTGTAGTGCATCCGGGCGCCGGGAATCCTGATGGTACGGTATTGAATGCATTACTGCATTACTACCCGCCAATCGCGGATGTTCCTCGTGCCGGTATCGTACACCGTCTGGATAAAGACACGACCGGATTAATGGTGGTGGCAAAAACGGTTCCGGCACAAACACGTCTGGTTGAGTCATTGCAGCTGCGCGAAATTACCCGTGAGTACGAAGCCGTAGCAATTGGTCACATGACTGCTGGCGGAACCGTTGAGGAACCGATTAGCCGTCACCCGACCAAGCGTACGCACATGGCGGTACACCCAATGGGGAAACCGGCGGTAACGCACTATCGCATTATGGAACACTTCCGTGTGCACACGCGTCTGCGGTTGCGTCTGGAAACCGGACGTACGCACCAGATCCGCGTGCACATGGCACATATCACTCATCCGCTGGTGGGCGATCAGGTCTACGGCGGTCGTCCACGTCCACCGAAAGGCGCTTCTGACGAATTTATCTCCGTACTGCGTAAGTTCGACCGCCAGGCGCTACATGCGACCATGCTGCGTTTGTATCACCCGATTTCCGGTATCGAAATGGAATGGCATGCGCCGATCCCACAAGATATGGTGCAATTGATTGAAGTGATGCGCGCTGATTTCGAAGAACATAAGGATGATATTGCCTGGCTATGAGTAAGCTAATTGTTCCGCAGTGGCCGATACCGCAAGGTGTCGCGGCGTGTAGTTCTACCCGTATTGGCGGAGTCAGTATGCCGCCTTACGATTCGCTGAATCTGGGCGCCCATTGCGGCGATAACCCGGAGCATGTTGAAGAGAACCGCAAACGACTGTTTGCTGCGGGCAATCTGCCGTCAAAGCCGGTCTGGCTGGAGCAGGTCCACGGTAAGGATGTCCTGAAACTGACAGGCGGGCCTTACGCCTCCAAACGCGCAGATGCGTCGTATAGCAACACGCCGGGCACAGTGTGTGCGGTAATGACCGCTGATTGTCTGCCGGTGCTGTTTTGCAATCGCGCCGGGACGGAAGTGGCTGCGGCCCATGCGGGTTGGCGAGGATTATGCGCTGGCGTGCTGGAAGAGACGGTGGCGTGTTTTGCCGACGAACCTGAAAACATTATTGCCTGGCTAGGTCCGGCGATAGGCCCAAACGCCTTTGAAGTGGGAGCAGAAGTTCGCGAGGCATTCATGACGAAAGATCCGCAAGCGGACCTCGCATTTGTACCGCGCGGCGACAAGTATCTGGCGGATATCTACCAGCTTGCCCGTCAGCGGCTGGCAAATGTCGGCGTGGAGAACCTCCACGGCGGCGACCGTTGCACCTTTAGTGAAAGTGAGACGTTCTTCTCTTATCGTCGCGACAATACCACGGGTCGTATGGCAAGTTTTATTTGGCTGATATAACCTAAAGAATCAAGACGATCCGGTACGTGTAATTTTCTTTTCACATAATTCAGGTCATTCACCTTGAATAATTGAGGGATGACCTCATTTAATCTCCAGTAGCAATTTTGACCTGTTATGGGAGGAGTTATGCGTCTGGATCGTCTTACCAATAAATTCCAGCTTGCTCTTGCCGATGCCCAGTCACTCGCATTGGGGCACGACAATCAATTCATCGAACCACTTCATCTAATGAGCGCCTTGCTGAATCAGGAAGGGGGATCGGTACGTCCTTTATTAACGTCTGCTGGCATTAATGCTGGCCAGTTACGTACAACCATTGACCAGGCGTTGAGCCGTTTGCCGCAGGTAGAAGGTACCGGCGGTGATGTGCAGCCTTCTCAGGAACTGGTGCGTGTACTGAATCTTTGCGACAAGCTGGCGCAAAAACGTGGGGACAACTTTATTTCGTCAGAACTGTTCGTTCTGGCGGTGCTTGAGTCACGCGGTACGCTGACCGATTTATTAAAATCAGCAGGGGCGACGACCGCCAATATCACTCAGGCAATTGAACAAATGCGTGGAGGTGAAAGCGTGAATGACCAGGGGGCTGAAGACCAACGTCAGGCCTTGAAAAAATATACCGTCGATCTGACTGAACGTGCTGAACAGGGCAAACTCGATCCAGTTATCGGCCGTGATGAAGAAATTCGCCGTACCATTCAGGTGCTGCAACGTCGTACTAAAAATAACCCAGTGTTAATCGGTGAACCCGGTGTCGGTAAAACAGCCATTGTTGAAGGGCTGGCCCAACGCATCATCAATGGTGAAGTGCCGGAGGGCTTAAAAGGCCGTCGTGTACTGGCGCTGGATATGGGCGCGCTGGTGGCTGGGGCCAAATATCGCGGTGAGTTTGAAGAGCGCTTAAAAGGTGTGCTGAACGATCTCTCGAAACAGGAAGGCAACGTCATTCTGTTTATCGACGAATTGCATACCATGGTTGGGGCGGGTAAAGCCGATGGCGCGATGGACGCCGGGAACATGCTGAAACCAGCGCTGGCTCGCGGGGAACTGCACTGCGTAGGTGCCACAACGCTTGATGAATATCGCCAGTACATCGAAAAAGATGCGGCGCTGGAACGTCGTTTCCAGAAAGTGTTTGTGGCTGAACCTTCAGTGGAAGACACCATCGCAATCTTGCGTGGCCTGAAAGAACGTTATGAGCTGCACCATCATGTGCAGATTACTGACCCGGCGATTGTTGCGGCAGCTACGTTGTCTCATCGTTATATTGCCGATCGTCAGTTACCGGATAAAGCTATCGACCTTATTGACGAAGCGGCATCCAGCATTCGTATGCAGATTGACTCCAAGCCGGAGGAACTCGACAGACTCGACCGCCGTATTATCCAGCTCAAACTGGAACAGCAGGCATTAATGAAAGAGTCTGATGAGGCAAGTAAAAAACGTCTCGATATGCTCAATGAAGAGCTGGACGACAAAGAGCGCCAGTATTCTGAGTTAGAGGAAGAGTGGAAAGCTGAAAAAGCCTCCCTCTCGGGAACGCAAACTATCAAGGCTGAGCTGGAGCAGGCAAAAATCGCCATCGAACAGGCGCGCCGCGTTGGCGACCTGGCGCGGATGTCTGAACTGCAGTACGGCAAAATTCCTGAACTGGAAAAACAGCTGGAAGCAGCCACCCAGTCTGAAGGCAAAACCATGCGTCTGCTGCGTAATAAAGTCACGGATGCAGAAATTGCTGAGGTGCTGGCGCGCTGGACCGGGATCCCGGTTGCTCGCATGCTGGAAGGCGAACGGGAAAAACTGTTGCGTATGGAACAGGAGCTGCACAGCCGTGTGATTGGTCAGAACGAAGCGGTGGAAGCCGTTTCTAACGCCATCCGTCGTAGCCGCGCGGGCTTGTCCGATCCGAATCGTCCGATTGGTTCATTCTTGTTCCTTGGTCCAACCGGGGTCGGTAAAACCGAACTGTGCAAAGCGCTGGCAAACTTTATGTTCGACAGTGACGACGCAATGGTGCGTATCGATATGTCCGAGTTTATGGAGAAACACTCGGTGTCTCGCTTGGTTGGGGCACCTCCGGGATATGTCGGTTATGAAGAAGGTGGGTATCTGACGGAAGCAGTACGTCGTCGTCCTTACTCTGTCATCCTGCTGGATGAAGTGGAAAAAGCACACCCGGATGTGTTCAACATTCTGCTGCAGGTGCTTGACGATGGTCGTCTGACTGACGGACAGGGAAGAACGGTCGACTTCCGTAATACGGTTGTCATCATGACCTCAAACCTGGGGTCTGATCTAATCCAGGAACGCTTTGGTGAGCTGGATTACGGCCACATGAAAGATATGGTGCTGGGCGTCGTGAGCCATAACTTCCGACCGGAATTCATCAACCGTATAGATGAGGTTGTTGTATTCCATCCGTTGGGTGAGCAGCACATTGCTTCTATTGCTCAGATCCAGCTGCAGCGTCTGTACAAACGTCTGGAAGAACGTGGCTATGAAATCCATATTTCTGACGAGGCGCTTAAACTGCTGAGTGCGAATGGTTACGATCCGGTATATGGCGCACGTCCATTGAAACGTGCTATCCAGCAGCAGATCGAAAACCCGCTGGCGCAGCAAATTCTGTCTGGTGAACTGATTCCGGGCAAAACGATTCGTCTGGAAGTGAATGACGATCGCATCGTGGCAGTGCAGTAAGTCACAAAACAACAATAAACGGGCCCTGCGGGGCTCGTTTTTGTTTAAAATTCAGGCGAAAATAGACGTATTGATTGAAAAGTAATCGCTTGATAAGTTTTTTATATTTTTAACTTGTCAGCCTGAAATAACTCCCTATAATGCGCCTCCACTGACACGGAACAACGGATTACAAGCCGCCGGGTCAGCGGGGTTCCACTGAGAACTCCGGCGAAGAAAGCGAAATTAAATGCTTGACTTCGCAGCGGGATGGCGTAATATGCACACCCCGCGCCGCTGAGAAAAAGCGAAGCGGCACTGCTCTTTAACAATTTATCAGACAATCTGTGTGGGCACTCGAAGATACGGATTCTTAACGTCGCAAGACGAAAAATGAATACCAAGTCTCTGAGTGAACACGTAATTCATTACGAAGTTTAATTCACGAGCATCAAACTTAAATTGAAGAGTTTGATCATGGCTCAGATTGAACGCTGGCGGCAGGCCTAACACATGCAAGTCGAACGGTAGCACAGAGGAGCTTGCTCCTTGGGTGACGAGTGGCGGACGGGTGAGTAATGTCTGGGAAACTGCCCGATGGAGGGGGATAACTACTGGAAACGGTAGCTAATACCGCATAACGTCGCAAGACCAAAGAGGGGGACCTTCGGGCCTCTTGCCATCGGATGTGCCCAGATGGGATTAGCTAGTAGGTGGGGTAACGGCTCACCTAGGCGACGATCCCTAGCTGGTCTGAGAGGATGACCAGCCACACTGGAACTGAGACACGGTCCAGACTCCTACGGGAGGCAGCAGTGGGGAATATTGCACAATGGGCGCAAGCCTGATGCAGCCATGCCGCGTGTATGAAGAAGGCCTTCGGGTTGTAAAGTACTTTCAGCGAGGAGGAAGGCATTAAGGTTAATAACCTTAGTGATTGACGTTACTCGCAGAAGAAGCACCGGCTAACTCCGTGCCAGCAGCCGCGGTAATACGGAGGGTGCAAGCGTTAATCGGAATTACTGGGCGTAAAGCGCACGCAGGCGGTCTGTCAAGTCGGATGTGAAATCCCCGGGCTCAACCTGGGAACTGCATCCGAAACTGGCAGGCTAGAGTCTTGTAGAGGGGGGTAGAATTCCAGGTGTAGCGGTGAAATGCGTAGAGATCTGGAGGAATACCGGTGGCGAAGGCGGCCCCCTGGACAAAGACTGACGCTCAGGTGCGAAAGCGTGGGGAGCAAACAGGATTAGATACCCTGGTAGTCCACGCCGTAAACGATGTCGACTTGGAGGTTGTGCCCTTGAGGCGTGGCTTCCGGAGCTAACGCGTTAAGTCGACCGCCTGGGGAGTACGGCCGCAAGGTTAAAACTCAAATGAATTGACGGGGGCCCGCACAAGCGGTGGAGCATGTGGTTTAATTCGATGCAACGCGAAGAACCTTACCTACTCTTGACATCCAGAGAACTTAGCAGAGATGCTTTGGTGCCTTCGGGAACTCTGAGACAGGTGCTGCATGGCTGTCGTCAGCTCGTGTTGTGAAATGTTGGGTTAAGTCCCGCAACGAGCGCAACCCTTATCCTTTGTTGCCAGCGGTCCGGCCGGGAACTCAAAGGAGACTGCCAGTGATAAACTGGAGGAAGGTGGGGATGACGTCAAGTCATCATGGCCCTTACGAGTAGGGCTACACACGTGCTACAATGGCATATACAAAGAGAAGCGACCTCGCGAGAGCAAGCGGACCTCATAAAGTATGTCGTAGTCCGGATTGGAGTCTGCAACTCGACTCCATGAAGTCGGAATCGCTAGTAATCGTGGATCAGAATGCCACGGTGAATACGTTCCCGGGCCTTGTACACACCGCCCGTCACACCATGGGAGTGGGTTGCAAAAGAAGTAGGTAGCTTAACCTTCGGGAGGGCGCTTACCACTTTGTGATTCATGACTGGGGTGAAGTCGTAACAAGGTAACCGTAGGGGAACCTGCGGTTGGATCACCTCCTTACCTTAAAGAAACGTTCTTTGTAGTGCTCACACAGATTGTCTGATGAAAAGTAAATAGCAAGGCGTCTTGCGATTGAGACTTCAGTGTCCCCTTCGTCTAGAGGCCCAGGACACCGCCCTTTCACGGCGGTAACAGGGGTTCGAATCCCCTAGGGGACGCCACTTGCTGGTATGTGTGAGTGAAAGTCGCCGACCTCAATATCTCAAAACTTACCTTCGGGTGACGTTTGAGATATTTGCTCTTTAAAAATCTGGATCAAGCTGAAAATTGAAACGACACACTGTGTCTGTTCTCCGTAAATAAGAACAGATAAGCGGTGTGTTCGAGTCTCTCAAATTTTCGCAATCAGAAGTGAAACATCTTCGGGTTGTGAGGTTAAGCGACTAAGCGTACACGGTGGATGCCCTGGCAGTCAGAGGCGATGAAGGACGTGCTAATCTGCGATAAGCGTCGGTAAGGTGATATGAACCGTTATAACCGGCGATTTCCGAATGGGGAAACCCAGTGTGATTCGTCACACTATCATTACGTGAATACATAGCGTAATGAAGCGAACCGGGGGAACTGAAACATCTAAGTACCCCGAGGAAAAGAAATCAACCGAGATTCCCCCAGTAGCGGCGAGCGAACGGGGAGCAGCCCAGAGTCTGAATCAGCTTGTGTGTTAGTGGAACGGTCTGGAAAGTCCGACGGTACAGGGTGATAGTCCCGTACACCAAAATGCACAGGTTGTGAACTCGAAGAGTAGGGCGGGACACGTGGTATCCTGTCTGAATATGGGGGGACCATCCTCCAAGGCTAAATACTCCTGACTGACCGATAGTGAACCAGTACCGTGAGGGAAAGGCGAAAAGAACCCCGGCGAGGGGAGTGAAAAAGAACCTGAAACCGTGTACGTACAAGCAGTGGGAGCCTCTTTATGGGGTGACTGCGTACCTTTTGTATAATGGGTCAGCGACTTATATTCTGTAGCAAGGTTAACCGTATAGGGGAGCCGAAGGGAAACCGAGTCTTAACTGGGCGTTAAGTTGCAGGGTATAGACCCGAAACCCGGTGATCTAGCCATGGGCAGGTTGAAGGTTGGGTAACACTAACTGGAGGACCGAACCGACTAATGTTGAAAAATTAGCGGATGACTTGTGGCTGGGGGTGAAAGGCCAATCAAACCGGGAGATAGCTGGTTCTCCCCGAAAGCTATTTAGGTAGCGCCTCGTGAATTCATCTTCGGGGGTAGAGCACTGTTTCGGCTAGGGGGTCATCCCGACTTACCAACCCGATGCAAACTGCGAATACCGAAGAATGTTATCACGGGAGACACACGGCGGGTGCTAACGTCCGTCGTGAAGAGGGAAACAACCCAGACCGCCAGCTAAGGTCCCAAAGTCATGGTTAAGTGGGAAACGATGTGGGAAGGCACAGACAGCCAGGATGTTGGCTTAGAAGCAGCCATCATTTAAAGAAAGCGTAATAGCTCACTGGTCGAGTCGGCCTGCGCGGAAGATGTAACGGGGCTAAACCATGCACCGAAGCTGCGGCAGCGACACTATGTGTTGTTGGGTAGGGGAGCGTTCTGTAAGCCGTTGAAGGTGGCCTGTGAGGGTTGCTGGAGGTATCAGAAGTGCGAATGCTGACATAAGTAACGATAATGCGGGTGAAAAACCCGCACGCCGGAAGACCAAGGGTTCCTGTCCAACGTTAATCGGGGCAGGGTGAGTCGACCCCTAAGGCGAGGCCGAAAGGCGTAGTCGATGGGAAACAGGTTAATATTCCTGTACTTGGTGTTACTGCGAAGGGGGGACGGAGAAGGCTATGTTAGCCGGGCGACGGTTGTCCCGGTTTAAGCATGTAGGCGGAGGTTCCAGGTAAATCCGGTACCTTTTTAACGCTGAGGTGTGATGACGAGGCACTACGGTGCTGAAGTAACAAATGCCCTGCTTCCAGGAAAAGCCTCTAAGCATCAGGTAACACGAAATCGTACCCCAAACCGACACAGGTGGTCAGGTAGAGAATACCAAGGCGCTTGAGAGAACTCGGGTGAAGGAACTAGGCAAAATGGTGCCGTAACTTCGGGAGAAGGCACGCTGATATGTAGGTGAAGTGGTTTACCCATGGAGCTGAAATCAGTCGAAGATACCAGCTGGCTGCAACTGTTTATTAAAAACACAGCACTGTGCAAACACGAAAGTGGACGTATACGGTGTGACGCCTGCCCGGTGCCGGAAGGTTAATTGATGGGGTTATCCGTAAGGAGAAGCTCTTGATCGAAGCCCCGGTAAACGGCGGCCGTAACTATAACGGTCCTAAGGTAGCGAAATTCCTTGTCGGGTAAGTTCCGACCTGCACGAATGGCGTAATGATGGCCAGGCTGTCTCCACCCGAGACTCAGTGAAATTGAACTCGCTGTGAAGATGCAGTGTACCCGCGGCAAGACGGAAAGACCCCGTGAACCTTTACTATAGCTTGACACTGAACACTGGTCCTTGATGTGTAGGATAGGTGGGAGGCTTTGAAGTGTGGACGCCAGTCTGCATGGAGCCATCCTTGAAATACCACCCTTTAATGGCTGGTGTTCTAACGTGGACCCGTTACCCGGGTTGCGGACAGTGTCTGGTGGGTAGTTTGACTGGGGCGGTCTCCTCCTAAAGAGTAACGGAGGAGCACGAAGGTTAGCTAATCCTGGTCGGACATCAGGAGGTTAGTGCAAAGGCATAAGCTAGCTTGACTGCGAGAGTGACGGCTCGAGCAGGTGCGAAAGCAGGTCTTAGTGATCCGGTGGTTCTGAATGGAAGGGCCATCGCTCAACGGATAAAAGGTACTCCGGGGATAACAGGCTGATACCGCCCAAGAGTTCATATCGACGGCGGTGTTTGGCACCTCGATGTCGGCTCATCACATCCTGGGGCTGAAGTAGGTCCCAAGGGTATGGCTGTTCGCCATTTAAAGTGGTACGCGAGCTGGGTTTAGAACGTCGTGAGACAGTTCGGTCCCTATCTGCCGTGGGCGCTGGAGAATTGAGGGGGGCTGCTCCTAGTACGAGAGGACCGGAGTGGACGCATCACTGGTGTTCGGGTTGTCATGCCAATGGCATTGCCCGGTAGCTAAATGCGGAAGAGATAAGTGCTGAAAGCATCTAAGCACGAAACTTGCCCCGAGATGAGTTCTCCCTGAGACTTTAAGTCTCCTGAAGGAACGTTGAAGACGACGACGTTGATAGGTCGGGTGTGTAAGTGTAGCGATACATTGAGCTAACCGATACTAATGAACCGTGAGGCTTAACCTTACAACGCCGAAGATGTTTTGGCGAAAGACAGACATCATATTCAGCTTGATACAGATTACATCAGAACGCATAAAGTGGTCTGATAACAGAATTTGCCTGGCGGCTGTAGCGCGGTGGTCCCACCTGACCCCATGCCGAACTCAGAAGTGAAACGCCGTAGCGCCGATGGTAGTGTGGGGTCTCCCCATGCGAGAGTAGGGAACTGCCAGGCATCAAATAAAGTGAAGAAGCCCATCCTGACGGATGGGCTTTTTTGCGTGTGCGCGGGGAAAAAACCGCCGGGCTGAACGTATTGATTGTGCAGGCCTGATAAGCGTAGCGCATCACGCAATTCCGGCGGCAGATTGCTGGATTCGACGTAACCGCCTTAATCGACTAACAAAAGCACACTGTCTCGATCTACTACACGGATCTCTCCCTCGAACATATCTGAATCCTTTCTCTGCTAATTAAAATCGTGATCTTTCCTGCATAATAATATATAACAATTATATAACATTTAATTCACTAAAAAACACACAACCATCATTGATAAATTCATGCGATCGTTGGCAGGGGTACAATTCTAATGGCTGATAGTAGTGTAACTGAGAACGGGGCGCTGGCAGACGGCGATACCCGCCGTCGTATATGGGCGATTGTCGGAGCATCATCAGGGAATCTGGTCGAATGGTTTGATTTCTATATCTACTCTTTCTGTTCTCTTTATTTTGCTCATATCTTTTTCCCATCAGGAAATACCACCACACAACTCTTACAAACCGCCGGCGTGTTTGCCGCAGGCTTCTTGATGCGACCAATTGGAGGCTGGTTGTTTGGCCGTATTGCGGATAAGCACGGGCGTAAAAAGTCCATGTTGCTGTCCGTTTGTATGATGTGTATGGGATCGTTGGTGATCGCTTGTCTACCGGGATATGAAACTATCGGTACCTGGGCCCCTGCGTTATTACTGCTGGCCAGACTATTCCAGGGGTTATCTGTAGGTGGTGAATACGGAACCAGCGCGACCTATATGAGTGAAGTTGCCGTTGAAGGTAAGAAAGGTTTTTATGCTTCATTCCAGTACGTGACGTTAATCGGCGGGCAGTTACTGGCATTGTTGGTTGTGGTCATATTACAGCACACGTTAGAAGACTCTGCGCTCAGAGCGTGGGGGTGGCGTATTCCATTTGCGTTGGGCGCCGTGCTGGCTATTGTTGCGCTATGGCTGCGTCGCCAACTGGATGAAACCTCGAAACAGGACGTTCGCGCGCTGAAAGAAGCAGGTTCCCTGAAAGGTCTGTGGCGTAATCGCAAAGCCTTTGTTATGGTGCTTGGCTTTACCGCCGCGGGTTCGTTGTGTTTTTACACGTTCACAACCTACATGCAGAAATACCTGGTCAATACAGCTGGTATGCATGCCAACGTAGCCAGCGGGATTATGACGGCGGCACTGTGTGTGTTCATGCTGGTTCAACCGCTGTTCGGCGCTTTGTCAGATAAGATTGGCCGGCGTACTTCAATGCTGTGTTTTGGCGCGTTGGCTGCGATTTTCACTGTTCCCATTCTGACAGCATTGCAAAGCGTAACATCCCCGTATATGGCGTTTGCTTTGGTGATGAGTGCCCTGTTAATCGTGAGTTTCTATACGTCAATCAGCGGTATTTTGAAGGCTGAGATGTTCCCGGCGCAGGTGCGCGCTCTGGGAGTTGGCTTATCTTATGCGGTGGCTAATGCCCTGTTTGGTGGCTCAGCTGAATATGTGGCGTTATCCCTGAAGTCTGTCGGTATGGAAACGACATTCTTCTGGTACGTCACCGCGCTGGCAGTTGTCGCGTTTTTAGTATCGCTGATGTTGCATGGGAAGGGGAAAGGTCTGCGCCTCTAGTAATGTGCCAGTTGCCAGACCGCATAGCCGGTAGACGCGCCTGCAACATCCCAGGCGAAGTCCTTCCAGCTCCAGCCGCTCCCTGCGGGACGGCTGTCCCACAGTTCTTTTGACGCGCCCAGGCTGACTGAGAACATCAGGCCGATAGCCGCACTGCGATCGCGGCTGTTGCCCTGATGTTGGGCATATTCATTGCCGGCTGCGGCAAGCATGGCGGAGGCGATGAAGTGTTGAGCTTTGTCTTGCCCACTCCACTGGTCGTTAGCCATGTGGCTGCAGCCAGAAATGGCCAGGATGCTGGTAAGAATGAACAGGCGCACCGTTGCCTCCATATGAAAAACCCCGTCACTGGACGGGGTCTTGATTACAGAATACGGCTAATTAATCTGTCGATACGAATACGGCGTAGTCGACGAATGAGCTTACGCACTTTGACTGGATAGTCAGCAATACTTTGCAGGTCGCGATAGTGCTTAACGACGGTAGTATGCGTACGGATAAGCTCCAGCTCTTTATCGCGCTGGGGAGTCAGCTCTTGCTTAGGATCGTGGATAAGGATGGCGTTTTCCAGATCCAGACGCCAGGCGCGAGGGTTAAGGTTGTTGCCGGTGAGCAGCATCCATTTATCATCAACCCACATACCTTTCAGATGATAGGTGTTGTCATCATCTTTCCATAGGCGTACGACCAGCTGGTCGGTATTCACGTAATACTGCAATCTGCTCAGGAAACGGCGCAGATTTATTTCATACAGATAAGGCAGCGCGCCGATGATCTTGAATGGCTCATCTTCTGGAATGAAAAAGTCGTTGGCGGTTTTATCACCGACAATGATTTCAACCTTTTTCCCTTCACGCAGCAGTTGAATGATATTGCGCACCAGTATGGCGGGCAGGTTGAAATAAGGGGTACAGATTGTGAGTTTGTGCTCCGCGCAGGGCATAAGATGGAAAATGGTCTTATTTAACAGACTGGATTTCCCAAGGCCCACCAGAGGCGTAACCGAAAGCTGTTCGTTATCAGCATCACCCTGAAAATGGAATGACGCATCACGCAGTTCTTGGCGGTACAGGCGGATATCGTTTTTAATTTCCGGGCTTTTAGGTCGGTTGATATCATCAAGGCGGTTAACGCCGCGACCCTTTATCAGGTTCTGCGTAACCCAATCGAACATGATATCGGCCATTTGCGCATTGCGAATCAACTGATAACGGTCATAGCGATATTTATCATGCTGATGCAGGTAAACATCGTTCAGACTGGCCCCGCTGTACAGGACGCTGTCATCGATAATAAAGCCTTTGAAATGCAGGACGCCAAGCGCTTCACGGGTGTTAATCGGAACGCCATAAACAGGAATATCGATACCAGGGTTTTCTTGCGCCATTCGGCAATACCAGTCAGCATTAGTATTGGATGCCGCAGCCCCAATACGACCGCGCTGAGCTCTGTGCCAGTCGACAAGTACCCGGACATCCAGTTCAGGACGCTGCCGTTTTGCCGCATAGAGAGCGTCAAGTATGCCTTTACCACCGTCATCCTGTTCCAGGTACAGCGCAATAATGCAGATCCGTCGCGTCGCGCTGGCTATTTTTTCCAGCAGAGTCTCCCTGAAATTAGCGGGAGCATAAAAGAAATCTACATCATCAACTGACTGAGAAATCTTGGGTAGTTGGGCAAGGTGTTGTTGATGTTTATTACGCTTAAATTTTGACAACATCACAGTGCATTTCTTCTCTGTTCATTGAAGGGTCCTCTGTGCTATGCAGACGACATAAGCGGGCAATGATACCACCAGTACCCATTAATGTGGTCAACATTTCCAGTACCTTACTCACGATTCCTCACATTGGGCCAGATTAAGCGTTAGCCCAACAATTCCCTCTTCGAGCTGGACGTCAACAACAAACCCGAGTTTTCGGGCCAGGGCGACCATCCCACGATTGTTTGGCATCGTAATACCATTCAAACGTATAAGTCCGTGATCTCGGGTATATGCAATTAATTTTTCCATCAATCGGCGACCCAGTCCAAGCCCTTTGAGATCGGAACGAACCAGTACGGCAAACTCAGCATCTACGTTATCAGGATCCGAGATTGCTCGCGTTACGCCGAGGATCTCTTCGTGATTATCTTTACAACGCACCGCAACAAAAGCCATTTCCCGATCGTAGTCGATCTGCGTCATATTGGCTAAATCTTCGTGGGTAAATTCATTGATCTCACTGAAATAGCGATAATAAAGATCTTCTTTTGTCACTTGAGAAATGAACTGCTGTAGATGAGGTTCATCCTCCGGTAAAATGGGGCGGAACAGACAGCGCTCGCCGTTCTTCAACTCCACCCACTCTTCAAGCTGATGGGGGTAGGGACGTACAGCCAGCCTGCTTTCGTTATCTCCCGCGAAAGGGGCAATATCCAGCGTAACGTCCAGCGCGGTAAATTCTTCGGCGGAGGCCAGCAGAGGATGAATATCCAGACGCTGAATTTCCGGGCAGTCGACGATCAAGTTGGAGACCTGCACCAGAAGTTGGCTCAACCCGGCGATATCCAGCGGACGTAGTGCGCTGCGAGCGCGGATCTTTTTATTTTTGATCCCCTGGATCACCAGATAACGCGCCAGATTCATGTTCAATGGCGGCAAGGCCACCACTGCTTGCTCTTCCGGTCGCCACTCAACACCACCTTCACCCAGCATAATCAACGGACCAAATACCGGGTCGTGTTCAACGACGACGCGAAGTTCTTGAGCACCAGCGCGATTCGCCATACTTTGTACTAATAAACCGTGAATGCGTGCCTGCGGCCAGGCCATTTTTACCCGATCGAAAATTGCATTGGCAGCCTGCTGCACTTCTGTTGCTGTACGCAGGTAGAGCATTACCCCCTGAACTTCCGACTTATGCGGGATATCAGGAGAACGCAGCTTGAGCGCCACCGGGTAGCCGATTTGCTCCGCGATGTGTACGGCCTCTGCGCTGTCGCTGGCGATCCATGTCGGCAGTGTATGTAAGCCATAGGCCTGTAAAATAGGCTGAACTTCATGAGTATCCAGCGACGTTGCGCCTTCTGCAATCGCCTGTTGTAACAGATTATGCGCTTCGGCGGTGTTGGTGGTCAGATTGTCAGGTAGCGCAGGCGTTTCACGCAGTTGCTTCTGGTTACGCCGGTACTCCACCATATGCATAAATGCAGTGATAGTGCCTTCAGGCGTGCGGTAGGTTGGTAATCCGGCTTCGCTAAACAGTCTGCGTGCTTCCTGTGAGGAAAACTCTCCGCACCAGTTGGTCAGCAACGAGACGAATTTTCCTCGGGGATGATGCTTTACCGCTTCAATCAATGCCTGTGCGCTTTCGGTTCCGGGAGCGGCTGCGCTGGGTGAATGAATCACCATCAACGCGTCGAAATCCTGGCTGGCGAGCAAAATATCCAGCGTCTTAACGTAGTTTTCGCTGCTGGCGTCATCACGCAGATCCAGTGGGTTGGCGATATCAACATGTTCAGGCAATGCATCGCGTAATTTCTGGCAGGTGTCTTCACTCAACGTCGCCAACTTGCCATTTTTTGACCACAGTTCATCTAATGCCAGTGCGGCAGGCGCGGCCCCATTGCTGATGATCATTAGCCTGTCGCCACGTAGTGGACGCATGTGGCTCAAGGTTTCGACTGCTGAGAACAGCTCGTGAGTGTCTTGTACGCGCAGTAAACCGGCGCGCTGAATAGCTGCATCCCACGCAGGGTCCATCCCGGCGCTGGTATGCAGTAAACGCTGCGCTGCAGGGCTGCGACCGCTCTTAATCACCAGAATAGGTTTATTGCGCGAGGCGCTACGGGCGGCGGAAACAAAGCGCCGGGCATCACTTAAATGTTCGAGATACAGCAATATCGCGCTGGTTTTACTGTCGCGTGCCAGGTAATCCAGTAGCTCATCAACGTCGATATCCAGGCTATCACCCAGCGCGATAAAGTAAGAAAAGCCCATTTCTCTCTGCTGTGCCCAGTCGAGTATGGTATTGGACACGGCGGCGGATTGAGAGATGAAAGCCAGCTTGCCGCGCTTAATCGGGACGGGGGAAAAGCTGGCGTTAAGTCCTTGCCAGGGTGCGAGAAGTCCCAGGCTGTTGGGACCCAGAAGACGTATGTTGTAGCGTGATGCGCAGGCCAGCAGCTCCGCGTGCTGCGCCGAGGGTGCTGAGAGAATAATGCAGGTTTTACAACCTTTCTCGCCAAGTGCTTCGAGTAATGCCAGGTTACGGCTGGCATTGGTGCACAACACGGCGAGATCGGGGCTAAAAGGCAGGCTGTTGATATTGGGCCAAGCCAGTACGCCCAACACCGCTTTCCATGCGGGCGTCACCGGTAAAACAGGTCCATTGAAACCGCCAGCAAGCAGGTTACGCATCATCAGGTAACCTGCGCGATTAGGCTTCATTGACGCCCCAATCACCGCAATGGATTTCGGTCGCAATAGTGCTTCCAGACCACGCTGACTCATATCGGCTTCCTTAATGACACCAGTGACCGAATGATTTTAAACGTTTTCTGATGAATCTGCTGTGACGTTTCCCTGATGTTGAGTTTTTCCTGCCAGGTAGCGGGTTTTAAAGCGAGTAAAATGATCGCTTAACCCTTCTGCGGCTTGCGTATCTCCCGCCAGATCCAACAAGGCGATGGCCACCTCGGCTGTGCAATATTGCCCTTCGGCGTGAACGCCACGCAGGTGGTAAGCAGAAAGGCGTGATAAATCAACAGAGATCACCGGCAGGTTATCGAGGTACGGGCTTTTGCGGAACATTTTACGCGCCTCAGGCCAGGTGCCGTCGAGCATGATAAACAATGGGGGCTTACCGGCTGGTGGCGTGAAAATCACTTCACGCTCTTCACCCGCATAGGAGGCCGGGAATACAACCATCGGCTGGTAATCCGGATTTTTCACCAGTTCCAGCAGCGCCTGCGGCGGCTCGGTACGCGACCACAGAAAAGCCGTGGTATCGGGCAGAATATCGGCAATTAAACGCCCCGTGTTGCTGGGCTTCATCGGCTCGGTATCAAACATCACCAGACAAAAGCGACTTTTTGCCTCAGAGGGCGCCAGAGTTGCGCACAAGCAGAGCTTCTGCGGCAGCAGGCAGCGTTGACAGCGGCGAACGCGATTACCTCGGGCAAGGAAAGGACGCGTGGCGCGCGCGAGGCGCTCAGCGCGTAACTGAAGAACAGCGTTATCGGTCATGGGGAAACACGTTGAAAAACGCTATTGTCGCAGAGGTGAAAACGGGGCACAAGATGCGCCCCGTAGAGATTATAATGATTCGTTAAGCCAGTTATCAAACGGGGCTTTTGGTACAGCGCCGTTAAGCATGTCGACGATTTCACCTTTTCTGAAGATCATGATGGTCGGAATGCTGCGGATACCGAAACGGGCGCTGAGTTCACGCTCGGCTTCCGTATTCACTTTAACAAAACGCACTTTGCCGCTACGCTCTTCCGCGACATCTTCAAAAATCGGGGCGAAGTTACGACATGGACCACACCAGGGGGCCCAAAAGTCAACGACCACCGGGAGATCGTCTTTTAACAGTTTATCCAGTGTCTCACCGGTCGCATTGATCACCTCCCCATCAAACAGGTCGTGACCACAGCGTCCGCATTTAGCCGCTTCCTGGACACGATCGTCAGGGATGCGGTTGATAGCCTGGCAGCTGGTACAAACGGTATTCATAACTAACCTCTGGATGAGTGGAGTGGACTTCACGGCATAAACGCCAGTATGTTTCTATTATGTTACATATTATCGGAGAGTCTGTTCTAAACAACAATGCGTTTTATTCAATGAGTACAATAGTCCTTAGCTTTTAAATGAAATAATGGCTAACGACGTGCACATCGGGTAATCTGCGCGCTTCGCGCAGAGCAGGTGGAGAAAAACATGAGCGACGAACTGAAGAACAAAAACGGCAAGGTCAAAGTGATGTACGTCCGCAGTGACGATGACTCGGATAAACGCACCCAAAATCCACGTACTGGCAAAGGCGGCGGTCGCCCCGGTACTTCCCGAGCCGAAGGCGGTCGTCGCCCTGCCCGTGATGAACGAAAGGGTCCGAACAGCGAACGTGGTCGTGAACGCGGGCGTGACCGCGATGTAGAACGCGACCGCAGACGTGAAGATTCACCGTGGCGTACCGTTTCCCGCGCACCGAATGATGACGCAGCGGATAAAGCCGATCACGGCGGTATTAGCGGTAAGAGCTTTATCGATCCTGAAGTATTACGCCGTCAGCGCGCGGAAGAAACCCGCGTTTACGGTGAGAATGCCTGTCAGGCTCTGTTCCAGAGTCGTCCGGACGCTATCGTCCGCGCCTGGTTTGTTCAGAGCGTAACCCCGCGTTTTAAAGAAGCATTACGCTGGATGGCGGCAAACCGCAAAGCCTATCACGTGGTTGACGAAGCCGAGCTGGCGAAAGCCTCTGGCACTGAACACCACGGTGGCGTCTGTTTCCTGATCAAAAAACGTAACGGCACCACCGTTAAGCAGTGGGTCAGTCAGGCAGGGGCGCAGGATTGCGTGCTGGCACTGGAAGATATCGCTAACCCGCATAACCTGGGCGGTATGATGCGTAGCTGCGCGCACTTCGGTGTGAAAGGCGTGGTGGTTCAGGATGCGGCGCTGCTGGAATCGGGGGCGGCTATCCGTACTGCTGAAGGTGGAGCAGAGCATGTTCAGCCGATTACCGGTGACAGCATTGTCGATGTGTTGGACGATTTCCGTAACGCGGGTTACACGGTAGTGATGACCTCAAGCGTGAAAGGTAAACCGCTGTTTACTACCGCGCTGCCGGAAAAAATGGTGCTGGTATTAGGGCGTGAGCGTGAAGCTCTGCCAGAAGCAGCATGTTCAGCCGACGACCTGTGCGTGGCGATTGACGGTACCGGCAAGGTAGAAACGCTCAATGTTTCTGTCGCGACCGGCGTTTTGCTCGCGGAGTGGTGGCGTCAGAACAAAGCCTGATAATAAAAATGCCAGCGAATCGCTGGCATTTTTTTACTCGCTTTCTGCGGGTAATACCGGCATCCAGTCAATCGGTTTTTCACCTCGTTGTTCCAGCCATTCATTCGCCAGTACAAAGTGATTGCAACCAAAGAAACCGCGATGCGCAGAGAGTGGTGATGGGTGGGGCGCTTTCAACACATGGTGACGCTGCGCATCAATAATCGCGCCTTTCTTCTGTGCGTGAGAACCCCAGAGCAGGAAAACCACGCCTTCCCGATGTTGGTTAATCAGGCTGATGACTTTATCGGTAAATGTTTCCCATCCAAGGCTGGCGTGAGAATGTGCCTGACCGGCGCGAACGGTGAGTACGGTGTTGAGTAACAGTACCCCCTGGCGTGACCAGCTTTCCAGATATCCGTGCGTGGGGCGGGTGAAGCCGGGAATTGTTGCTTCCAGCTCTTTGTACATGTTCAGCAACGAAGGCGGAGTGGCAATCCCCGGACGAACAGAGAACGCGAGACCGTGTGCCTGGCCTGGGCCGTGGTAAGGATCCTGACCCAGGATGACAACTTTCACGTCACCAAGCTCGGTAAAACGAAACGCGTTAAACACATCTTTTTGCGGCGGATAAATTGTCATTCCTGACTGACGCTCGCCGGCAACAGTATGCAGTGTGTTAACAAAATAAGGCTGCTGTTTTTCTTCAGCCAGCACATCGTGCCAGGTTAATTCGGTGGCCATCTCGCTCTCCTGCGAATTTTCAATCCCCCTAGCTTAACTGCTTCTTTCGACGTCGCAAAATTCTGTACGTTTCTCAATGGTCTACCCCTTAAAGATAGTTGAAAATTTATGTAAAAAGTTTAGCTGTGTACACAGCGTAAGTTGATGTAAAACAATAAAATCCACCTATCACCACTTTTCATGTGTGGTTTTTATTGATTTAAATCAAAGATTCGAGGGTGTGTGAGGGGTATATATACACTCAAGCAACAATGGTTTTACCAATTGGCCGGATGACGGCCAACCGAGATCAAATAATTTTGCCGGGGAGGCATCAAATGATTACAGGTATCCAGATTACTAAAGCTGCAAACGACGACCTGCTGAACTCTTTCTGGCTGCTGGACAGCGAAAAAGGCGAAGCACGCTGCATCGTTGCGAAAGCAGGTTTCAATGCTGATGAAGTCGTTGCTGTCAGCAAACTGGGCGAAATCGAATACCGTGAAGTACCGGTAGACGTACAGCCGGAAGTCCGCGTGGAAGGTGGTCAGCACCTGAACGTGAACGTTCTGCGTCGCGAAACGCTGGAAGATGCAGTTAAGCATCCGGAAAAATATCCGCAGCTGACCATCCGTGTTTCTGGTTATGCAGTGCGTTTCAACTCTCTGACCCCAGAACAGCAGCGCGACGTTATCGCTCGTACCTTTACTGAGAGCCTGTAAGGCTCACGGGGAATAGCCCCGTTTAGCAAAGAATCAAAAAGCGGAAGATGCCAGTGTGTCTTCCGCTTTTTTGCATCCGTTAGTAAAAGATCCTTACCGCGCAATACACCAACAGCAGCGCCAGAATGATATTCAACTGCCGGCCGTAACGGCGAAAAACGCGCTGAAAAAGATGGCCCGCCAGCGCCCAGCAGGCATTTGTGAAGGTGCCGATCAGCGCCAACAGAATACTCACTCCAATCAGCCAGTGTGCGTCCTGAGTGTACGGTAATACAAACGTGGATAACGCGGTAATGCCGTACAAAATGATTTCACGTTAACAAACTGCAAGCCAAAACTCGCCCAGAAGCTAATCGGCTCTGACCGCAAATCATCGTTTGTAGCCGGGCTGGTGGCGATCTTCAGCGCCAGCCACAGGATATAAGCTGCCCCAGCCCAACTGAGCCAATGGATGATGGCAGGATCCATAACCGCCAGTGAAAATGACGGGCGAAACGCTGCTGGCGTATAAAATGCCGCAGGTTTTACAGCGAGTTAAACAACGTGCGCCCCATGTGCGGTTGTCTTTACAGTCACTCAATTGTTATGTAATTCGCGATGCGTTGCTCAGTGATGAGGTCGATCTGGGGGGGGTTTATCGGGTGGGTAATGACGATGCCCTTGAGTTGATGCCGCTAGGCGATCAGTCACTGGCATTAGTTGCTTCGCCGCTGCTCCAGCACGTTAATTTTACTCAGTATAACCAGCACATTCCCTGCAGTTTTATCATTAATGAGCCGCAATGTATTTTCAGACAGCGCTTCGAGGGGCTACTGCGTAAACGACAGATTACGCTGGAAAATACCATTGAGTTATGGAGCATTGAAAGCATTAAGCAGTGCGTATCGGCAAATCTTGGGGTCAGCTTTTTGCCGCGTTTTGCCGTTGAGAGGGAGCTACGTTCAGGGGAATTGATTGAATTACCGTACAGTGAACAACCTGAGTTAATTACGGCATTGTGTGGTTATCATGCCGGAAAAGTCGTTAGTCCGGCGATGCGTGTGTTTCTTGAGTGTATTGAAGAGAGTTTTGCATCACGTGAAAAAATGCCGGGCTAAACGGCCCGGCATTCGGTTTACTCTTTGTCGGACTGCTGGGTAGCAGCTCCGCTCGGCTTACGACGTTTGCCGATATTTTTTGCATCGCGGTGACGTTTTTTCACCCGCGGCTTCTCTTTCTCTTTCGCTTTTTTCTCGGCGCGCTTCGCCAGCACTTTCTTGGATGGTTTACCGTTGGATTTCTCACTTGGCGCGCGCGTGGTTGGACGCAGTTCGTCGATGACGCGTGCTTTCAGCGGCTCGTCAATATAGCGGCTCGCTTTGCCGAGAAGCAGATGGTCGTGCGCTTCAACCAAAGAGATCGCAGTACCTTTACGACCTGCGCGACCGGTACGGCCAATGCGGTGCAGATAGGCATCGCCACTGCGCGGCATGTCGAAGTTAAACACATGGCTGACGTCAGGAATATCGATCCCGCGAGCGGCAACGTCGGTGGCTACCAGCACGTTCACGCGGCCATCGGTCAGGCGTTTGATCGCTTCATTGCGTTTGTTCTGCACCATCTCGCCTTCGAGATAGCAGTTGTTAATGCCCGCCTGGCGCAGCCAGCCTGCCAGCTCGTGCACACGCTCGCGTTTACGTACGAAGACAATCGAGCGGGTCGCTTCCGGCTGTTTTAACAGATGGATCAGCAGGGCAGTTTTGTGCTCGATGTCATCAGCACGGTAGTAAAACTGATGGATCTTCTTGCGTTCGCGGGTGGACGGATCCGCTGAGACTTCGACCGGATCTTCCAATAGACGCTCGGCAAAATCTTTAATCGCATCGCCTTCCAGCGTGGCGGAGAACAGCATGGTTTGCTTACGCCAGCGGGTTTCACCGGCGATATGTTCGATGTCCTGGGCAAAACCCATGTCCAGCATACGATCTGCTTCATCGAGAATTAGCGTCTCAACCGCATGGCAGTCGAAGTTTTCTTCTTTAATGTATTGCAGCAGACGACCCGTGGTGGCAACCACGATGTCCTGGTTTTCGCTAAAGACTTCCATGTGGTTCATGTAAGCCACGCCGCCGGTAATCGTAGCGATATCCAGATGCGTATTCTTCGCCAGCTCACGGGCGTGTTCAGCAACCTGCATCGCCAGTTCGCGCGTTGGCGTCAGGATTAAAATGCGCGGCGGACCAGATTTCTTGCGTGGGAAGTCGAGCAGGTGCTGCAACGCTGGCAGCAAATATGCCGCCGTTTTACCGGTGCCTGTCGGCGCAGAACCGAGTACATCACGGCCATCGAGCGCAGGCGGAATGGCGGCAGCCTGAATGGCGGTCGGGCGAGTGAAACCTTTTTCCTGGAGGGCATCCAGAAGGCTTTCATCGAGTTCAAGTTCGGAAAAAGTCGTTACAGTCATGTTCTACCTCTGAGTGGGGCGCTGATTATAGACGTTACGGCTGCAATCTTCATCTGTTTGTATGGATATACCTTCTCAGGTATTGTTTTTATCCTATGTTATCGTTTTTTTTCCAGGAAGGTTGTTCTTCATGCCCCAGTCTACATCCGTACTGAAACGTAATGGATTTACTTTTAAGCAGTTTTTTGTGGCACACGATCGCTGTGCAATGAAAGTCGGAACGGACGGCATTTTATTGGGGGCCTGGGCCCCCGTTGCGGGCGTAAAGCGGATCCTGGATATTGGTACCGGGAGCGGCCTGTTGGCGCTGATGCTGGCCCAGCGCACTGATGAAAACGTCATCATTGACGCCGTGGAGCTTGATGTCGACGCCGCGCAGCAGGCGCAGGAGAACATCGCGCAATCTCCGTGGATGCATCGCGTGAGTGTTCATACAGAAGATGCGCAACAGTGGATACCGCGTCAGACCGTGCGTTTTGATTTGATAATCAGCAATCCTCCCTATTATGAACAGGGCGTGGAATGCGCTACACCGCAGCGCGAGCAGGCCCGCTATACCACCTCGCTCGATCACCAGGCGTTGCTTACGCTGGCGGCGGACAGCATTACGGAAGACGGCTTTTTTTGTGTGGTGCTACCGGAGCAGATTGGTAACGCATTTACTCAGCAGGCGCTTAGCATGGGCTGGCATCTGCGATTGCGCACGGATGTAGCAGAAACCGAGGCCCGTCTACCGCATCGGGTATTGCTGGCATTCTCCCCGCAGGCCGGGGAGTGCTTTAGCGACAGGCTGGTGATCCGTGGGCCAGACCAACGTTACTCTGATGGTTATACGGCGCTGACCCAGGCGTTCTATCTGTTTATGTGATGACTGAGCGGCGAGAGAATTGACGGGCCCGCCTCTGGAAGCTGTTCTGGATAATCCAGCGTGTAGTGCAGGCCCCGACTCTCTTTGCGCATCATCGCGCAGCGGACAATCAGCTCGGCAACCTGCACCAGATTGCGCAGCTCCAGTAGGTTGTTCGACACACGGAAATGGGCGTAATACTCGTCGATTTCCTGTTGCAGCATGGTGATACGGCGCAGGGCGCGTTCCAGACGTTTAGTGGTGCGCACAATACCGACGTAATCCCACATGAACAGCCGCAGCTCATGCCAGTTATGCTGGATAACAACCAATTCATCTGGATTTTCTACCCGGCTTTCATCCCAGCCCGGGAGCGTGCTGACGCCGCGTGCATAAGGCATACGCCTGTCGATATCTTCAGCCGCGGACCAACCGTAAACCAGACACTCCAGCAATGAGTTCGATGCCATCCGGTTGGCGCCATGCAGGCCGGTGTAACTCACTTCGCCGATCGCATACAACCCATCGACATCGGTACGGCCAAAGTCATCAACCATCACGCCGCCGCAGGTATAGTGCGCGGCAGGCACGATGGGAACAGGTTCTTTGGTTAGATCAATGCCCAGTCCCAGCAACTTTTCATAAATCATCGGGAAATGCTGACGAACAAATTCTTCCGGTTTATGACTGATATCGAGGAACATGCAATCTGCACCCAGGCGCTTCATTTCATGATCAATGGCGCGGGCGACAATATCGCGGGGAGCCAGTTCGCCACGCTCGTCAAAATCGGGCATAAAGCGTGAACCGTCCGGGCGTTTCAGGTGCGCGCCTTCGCCGCGCAGCGCTTCGGTCAGCAGAAAATTGCGCGCCTGCGGATGATACAGCGCTGTTGGGTGAAACTGGTTAAACTCCAGGTTGGCGACGCGGCATCCCGCACGCCAGGCCATTGCAATTCCGTCACCCGAGGAAATATCCGGATTGGTGGTGTATTGATATACCTTTGACGCGCCGCCGGTGGCCAGCACTACCGACTTCGCATGGCAGGTTTCTACGGCTTCTTTATTACGATTCCAGATCCAGGCACCGACAACCCGACGCGTTCCCGGCAGACCGATTTTATCGGAGACAATCAGGTCGACAGCATTACTGCGCTCGAGAACCCGGATGTTGGGATGATTTTGTGCCTGGCTGACGAGGGTGGTTTCGACTTCTTTGCCGGTAGCATCCGCAGCGTGCAGGATGCGTCGATGGCTGTGACCGCCTTCACGGGTCAGGTGATAGCTCTCTTCACCGTTAGGCTGAACCTGCGTATCAAATAAGACGCCCTGATCGATAAGCCATTGAACGCAGGTACGGGCATTGCTGGCGACAAATTCCACCGCATGGCGATCGCACAGCCCGGCCCCGGCAATCAGCGTATCTTCAACGTGGGAGTCGATACTGTCGGTTTCATCGAAAACCGCGGCAATACCGCCCTGGGCATAAAATGTCGAGCCTTCGCTGACCGGCCCTTTGCTCAGGACAATAACCTGATGCTTTTCAGCCAGGCGCAGCGCCAGTGAGAGTCCGGCAGCCCCGCTGCCAATGATCAGCACGTCACAGGATAATTCAGGAGTCGTATTCATGATTTTTGTTTAATTTACTAAACAGTGTTTGGTCACCATAGCACCACATTGCGCGATACTGCACGTTTTATTTTTAAACGTGTTGCAATGACTAAACATGAAAGAAAAACATGATGAGGGCGAAATAGGCAAAAATATTTTGTGAAGCAGGCCGTTAGCACCAGATTATGTGATGAAATAAAGTGCCCGTTGGGTTACTCTGCAAGCGGTGAAATGGGCATTTCTGTACAGATAGTGCGTTGATCGGGTTATGTAGACTTATAATGAGAGATAAGACCTGTCTACAACATGACAAACAAAAAACAATGCGTAACGGAACTTTACGAAACTTGAGCACTCTAAGCATTTGCTTGCTCATAGTGAAGCTGATGGAGTGGCGTTTCGAAGGCGCGTGGAAATTTGGTTTGGGGAGACTTTACCTCGGATGAGCGAGCAGTTAACGGACCAGGTCCTGGTAGAACGGGTCCAGAAGGGAGATCAGAAAGCCTTTAACCTACTGGTAGTGCGCTATCAGCATAAGGTGGCGAGTCTGGTTTCTCGCTATGTACCATCGGGTGATGTACCCGATGTAGTACAAGAAGCATTTATCAAAGCCTATCGTGCGCTGGACTCGTTCCGGGGGGATAGTGCTTTTTATACCTGGCTGTATCGTATTGCGGTCAATACAGCGAAGAATTACCTGGTCGCTCAGGGGCGTCGTCCACCTTCCAGTGATATAGATGCGATTGAAGCAGAAAATTACGAAAGTGGCGGTGCGCTGAAAGAAATTTCGAACCCTGAGAACTTAATGTTGTCAGAAGAACTGAGACAGATAGTTTTCCGAACTATTGAGTCCCTCCCGGAAGATTTACGCATGGCAATAACCTTGCGGGAGCTGGATGGCCTGAGCTATGAAGAGATAGCCGCTATCATGGATTGTCCGGTGGGTACGGTGCGTTCACGTATCTTCCGAGCGAGGGAAGCTATTGATAATAAAGTTCAACCGCTTATCAGGCGTTGACGATAGCGGGATACTGGAAAAGGTATTAGGCATGCAGAAAGAAAAACTTTCCGCTTTAATGGATGGCGAAACGCTGGATACTGAGTTGCTCAAAGAGCTGGCTCACGACCCGGAAATGCAAAAAACCTGGGAGAGTTATCACCTGATTCGCGATTCCATGCGAGGTGATACTGCCGACGTTCTCCATTTCGATATTTCCGCCCGCGTAATGGCCGCCATCCAGGATGAGCCGGTACGTCAGACGGCGCCATTGATTCCTGAGGCCCAGCCAGCACCGCACCAGTGGCAGAAAATGCCGTTCTGGAAGAAAATGCGTCCGTGGGCCGCGCAGCTTACTCAAATGGGTGTGGCCGCGTGTGTATCACTTGCAGTTATTGTTGGCGTCCAGCACTATAATGGGCAATCTGAAACGTCCCAGCAGCCCGAAACGCCGGTATTTAATACATTACCGATGATGGGTAAAGCCAGTCCGGTAAGCCTGGGTGTACCTTCTGACGCGACGGCCAGCGGCGGTCAGCAACAGCAGGTACAGGAGCAGCGTCGTCGTATTAATGCCATGTTGCAGGATTACGAACTGCAACGTCGACTGCACTCTGAACAGCTTCAGTTTGAGCAGGCCCAGACACAGCAAGCCGCTGTGCAGGTGCCAGGAATTCAAACTTTAGGAACGCAATCGCAGTAATGAAGCAACTTTGGTTTGCCATGTCACTTGTGGCTGGTAGCCTGTTCTTCTCTGTCAACGCCTCGGCCAATCCTGCGTCCGGGGCGTTGTTGCAGCAGATGAATCTGGCCAGCCAGTCGCTCACCTATGAGCTGTCATTTGTCAGCATCAATAAGCAGGGTGTTGAATCCCTACGTTATCGCCATGCCCGCCTGGATAACCGTCCGCTCGCGCAACTGTTGCAAATGGATGGTCCGCGCCGGGAAGTGGTGCAACGTGGCAACGAAATCAGTTATTTTGAGCCAGGTCTCGAACCGTTCACTCTGAACGGCGACTATATCGTTGACTCACTGCCCTCCCTGATTTACACCGACTTCAAACGTCTTGCTCCCTACTATGATTTTATCTCAGTAGGCCGCACCCGTATTGCCGACAGGCTCTGTGAAGTGATCCGCGTTGTGGCGCGTGACGGCACCCGTTACAGCTATATCGTTTGGATGGACACTGAGACCAAGCTGCCAATGCGTGTTGATCTTCTTGACCGTGATGGCGAAACGCTGGAACAGTTCCGCGTCATCGCGTTTACTGTTAACAACGGTGTCAGCGACAGCATGCAGACGCTGGCGAAAGCCAATCTGCCGCCGTTGTTGTCAGTTCCTGCGGGTGAGAAAACCAACTTCAACTGGAGTCCGTCGTGGTTGCCGCAAGGCTTCAGCGAGGTGTCCAGCAGTCGACGTCCGCTGCCGACGATGGATAACATGCCGATCGAATCACGGCTTTATTCCGATGGTCTGTTCAGTTTCTCCGTGAACGTAAACCGCGCGATGCAAAACAGCGCCGATCAACTGCTGCGCACTGGACGCCGCACGGTTAGCACCAGCGTGCGAGATAACGCCGAAATCACTATTGTCGGTGAGCTTCCGCCGCAAACGGCGAAGCGTATCGCGGACAATATTAAGTTCAGGGCTGCACAATGATTAAAGAGTGGGCGACGGTCGTCTCCTGGCAAAATGGTCTGGCGACGGTCAGCTGTGATGTTAAAGCATCATGTAGCAGCTGTGCTTCCCGGGCCGGATGCGGGAGCCGCGTGCTGAACAAACTGGGACCACAGACCACACACACCATCGTGGTGCCCTGCGACGAACCCTTGACCCCTGGTCAAAAAGTTGAACTGGGCATTGCCGAAGGTAGCCTGCTCGGTTCGGCGATGCTGGTCTACATGTCTCCGTTGGCGGGACTGTTTCTTTTCGCGGCGCTATTCCAGGTACTGTTTGGTTCCGATCTTGCGGCATTAAGCGGAGCAGTGTTGGGGGGCGTGGGCGGATTCCTGATTGCTCGTGGATACTCTCGTAAGCTTGCTGAACGCGAAGCCTGGCAGCCGGTCATTCTGAACGTTGCTCTCCCACCCGATCTTATTCGCGTCGAAACCCAGCAGTGATATCTTTGCCTGATGGCACTGCGCTTATCAGGCCTACAGCGTCCTCAGATGCAGGCGTAGGTCGGATAAGGCGTTTATGCCGCCATCCGACAAAAGTTTCATCGACTTTGCAAAGTTGTTTCCAGTTCCCGCTATCCTTGCTCTATGAACATTTCCTCGCCTCAGCGTTGTAGTGTAGAATGCGGCGTTTCACTTAAACAGACGTTAAGCTCAGAACAGCGACTTCTCAGAGCCTGCTCAGGCGGGCGTAAGGCACAATAATTACACTATATGAAGAACATACGTAACTTTTCAATCATAGCTCACATCGACCACGGTAAATCGACGCTGTCTGACCGTATTATCCAGATCTGCGGTGGCCTGTCTGACCGTGAAATGGAAGCGCAGGTTCTCGACTCGATGGATCTTGAGCGTGAGCGCGGTATTACTATCAAAGCGCAGAGCGTGACGCTCGATTTCAAAGCATCTGATGGTGAAACCTATCAGCTTAACTTTATCGACACCCCGGGCCACGTTGACTTCTCGTATGAAGTTTCCCGCTCGCTTGCCGCCTGTGAAGGTGCACTGCTGGTGGTTGATGCCGGGCAGGGCGTAGAAGCGCAGACCCTTGCTAACTGCTATACCGCCATGGAAATGGATCTGGAAGTGGTGCCGGTTCTGAACAAAATCGACCTACCGGCCGCCGATCCTGAACGCGTAGCGGAAGAGATCGAAGATATCGTCGGTATCGATGCGACAGATGCCGTTCGCTGCTCGGCGAAAACCGGCGTTGGCGTCACTGACGTTCTTGAACGTCTGGTACGCGACATTCCGCCGCCGGAAGGTGATCCGGAAGGCCCATTACAGGCGCTGATCATCGACTCATGGTTCGACAACTACCTTGGCGTGGTGTCGCTGGTACGTATTAAAAACGGCACCATGCGTAAAGGCGACAAAATTAAAGTAATGAGCACCGGTCAGGTCTATAACGCCGACCGCCTGGGGATCTTCACGCCAAAACAGGTTGACCGTACCGAGCTGAAATGCGGCGAGGTAGGTTGGTTGGTTTGTGCGATTAAAGACATCCTCGGCGCGCCGGTTGGCGATACCCTGACGCAGGCGCGTAACCCGGCAGACAAACCGCTGCCAGGCTTTAAAAAAGTGAAGCCACAGGTTTACGCCGGTCTGTTCCCGGTCAGCTCTGACGACTATGAAAACTTCCGTGACGCGCTTGGCAAGCTGAGCCTGAACGACGCCTCCCTGTTCTACGAACCGGAAAGCTCTACCGCGCTGGGCTTCGGCTTCCGTTGTGGCTTCCTTGGTCTGCTGCACATGGAGATCATTCAGGAACGTCTGGAGCGTGAATACGATCTGGATCTGATCACTACCGCGCCGACCGTAGTCTACGAAGTCGAAACCACGGCGAAAGAGACTATCTACGTCGATAGCCCGTCCAAGCTGCCGCCGCTGAACAACATCTACGAACTGCGTGAGCCGATCGCTGAGTGTCACATGCTGCTGCCGCAGGCTTACCTTGGCAACGTCATCACCCTGTGTATCGAGAAGCGTGGCGTCCAGACCAACATGGTTTACCACGGTAACCAGGTGGCGCTGACGTATGAAATCCCGATGGCGGAAGTAGTACTCGATTTCTTCGACCGTCTGAAGTCGACCTCTCGCGGCTATGCGTCGCTGGACTATAACTTCAAACGCTTCCAGGCGTCTGACATGGTGCGCGTTGATGTCCTTATCAACAACGAACGTGTCGATGCGCTGGCGCTGATTACTCACCGCGACAACTCCCAGAGCCGTGGCCGCGAACTGGTTGAGAAGATGAAAGATCTAATCCCTCGCCAGCAGTTTGATATCGCGATCCAGGCGGCCATTGGTACGCACATCATCGCGCGTTCAACCGTGAAGCAGCTGCGTAAAAACGTTCTGGCGAAATGCTACGGCGGTGATATCAGCCGTAAGAAAAAGCTGCTGCAAAAACAGAAAGAGGGTAAAAAGCGCATGAAGCAGATCGGTAACGTCGAACTGCCGCAGGAAGCGTTCCTCGCCATTCTGCATGTCGGTAAAGACAGCAAATAATCTTAAGGAGTTGGCATGGCGAACATGTTTGCCCTGATTCTGGTGATTGCCACACTGGTGACGGGCATTTTATGGTGCGTAGATAAATTCATCTTCGCACCAAAACGCCGGGAGCGTCAGGCAGCAGCGCAAGCTGCTGCAGGTGATTCACTGGATAAAGCAACGCTGAAAAAAGTATCCCCTAAGCCGGGCTGGCTGGAAACCGGGGCATCCGTTTTCCCGGTACTGGCGATTGTGCTGGTGGTACGTTCATTTATTTATGAGCCGTTCCAGATCCCGTCAGGTTCGATGATGCCGACGCTGCTTATCGGTGACTTTATCCTGGTGGAGAAATTCGCCTACGGGATTAAAGATCCGATTTACCAGAAAACGCTGATCGAAACCGGTCATCCGAAACGCGGTGATATCGTGGTGTTTAAATACCCGGAAGATCCGCGCCTGGACTACATTAAACGTGCTGTCGGTTTACCGGGAGACAAAGTAACGTACGATCCAGTGGCGAAAGAAGTGACTATTCAGCCAGGATGCCGTTCCGGTCAGGCGTGTGAAAACGCGCTGCCGGTAACGTATTCGGATGTTCAGCCAAGTGATTTCGTACAGACCTTTGCGCGCCGTAACGGTGGGGAAGCGACCAGTGGCTTCTTTGAAGTTCCGCCGAACGAAACGAAAGAGAACGGTATTCGTCTCTCTGAGCGTAAAGAAACGCTGGGTGAGGTTACGCACCGCATTCTGACCGTGCCAATCGCGCAGGATCAGGTGGGAATGTATTACCGCCAGCCTGGTCAGCAACTGGCAACTTGGATCGTCCCGCCAGGGCACTACTTCATGATGGGTGATAACCGTGACAACAGCGCGGACAGCCGTTACTGGGGATTTGTGCCGGAAGCGAATCTGGTGGGTAAAGCGACCGCTATCTGGATGAGTTTCGATAAGCAAGAAGGTGAATGGCCGACCGGTGTGCGTTTAAGCCGTATTGGTGGCATTCACTAATCGCCGATAATCGTTCACGTTGTCGTCATTACGGCGGCAGCGTGAATTATTTCTCGGATAAATTCCCGCAGACTAACGACATCCCTTGTCGTTGTGTATAGAATATTCCCCCGAAGTTTTAGGTTGGCACCGACAGGTTGCTACGGCACACGAAACAGCGTTGGTTTGTATATAAAAGCATGCAGGCGAAGCCAGATGGCTCCGCAAAGTGCGTATATCAGGTCTGTTTCGTGTGCTGAATTGTTGACGCATTCATTTATTGGTATCGCATGAACCCCATCGTAATTAATCGGCTTCAACGGAAGCTGGGCTACACTTTTAATCATCAGGAGCTGTTGCAGCAGGCATTAACTCACCGGAGCGCCAGCAGCAAACATAACGAGCGTTTAGAATTTCTGGGCGACTCTATTTTGAGCTTTGTTATCGCTAATGCGCTGTATCACCGTTTCCCTCGAGTGGACGAAGGTGACATGAGCCGCATGCGCGCAACGCTGGTTCGCGGCAATACGCTGGCTGAATTAGCCCGTGAGTTTGACCTCGGTGAATGTTTACGTTTGGGGCCTGGTGAGCTGAAAAGCGGCGGCTTCCGTCGTGAATCGATCCTGGCCGATACCGTTGAAGCGTTGATCGGCGGCGTCTTCCTCGACAGCGATATTCAAACCGTTGAGCAATTAATCCTGAACTGGTATCAAACTCGTCTGGATGAAATTAGCCCAGGCGATAAACAAAAAGATCCGAAAACGCGCCTGCAGGAATATTTGCAGGGTCGCCACCTGCCTCTGCCGTCTTATTTGGTGGTACAGGTCCGTGGTGAAGCACACGATCAAGAATTTACTATCCACTGCCAGGTCAGCGGCCTGAGTGAACCGGTGGTTGGCACAGGTTCGAGCCGTCGTAAGGCTGAGCAGGCTGCCGCCGAACAGGCGTTAAAAAAACTGGAGCTGGAATGAGCGAAGAGAAAACTTACTGCGGATTTATTGCCATCGTCGGTCGCCCGAACGTCGGCAAATCCACCCTGTTGAATAATCTGCTTGGGCAGAAGATTTCTATTACCTCACGTAAGGCTCAGACAACACGTCACCGTATTGTTGGCATCCATACCGAAGGCGCGTATCAGGCGATTTATGTCGATACCCCGGGCCTGCATATGGAAGAAAAACGAGCGATCAACCGCCTGATGAATAAAGCGGCGAGCAGCTCGATCGGTGATGTTGAACTGGTTATTTTCGTTGTGGAAGGCACCCGCTGGACGCCGGACGACGAAATGGTGCTCAACAAGCTGCGTGATGGCAAAGCCCCGGTTATTCTGGCTGTGAACAAAGTAGACAACGTTCAGGAAAAAGCCGATCTGCTGCCGCACCTGCAGTTCCTGGCAAGCCAGATGAACTTCCTTGATATCGTGCCGATTTCTGCCGAAACCGGCTTGAATGTCGATACCGTTGCGGGCATCGTGCGTAAGCATTTGCCGGAAGCTATTCATCACTTCCCGGAAGATTACATCACCGATCGTTCTCAGCGCTTTATGGCCTCAGAAATCATCCGTGAAAAGCTGATGCGTTTTCTGGGTGCTGAATTGCCGTACTCCGTTACCGTGGAAATTGAGCGTTTTATCTCCAATGAGCGCGGTGGTTACGATATCAACGGTCTGATCCTCGTTGAACGTGAAGGGCAGAAGAAGATGGTTATTGGCAACAAAGGGGCCAAGATCAAAACCATCGGCATCGAAGCGCGTAAAGACATGCAGGAGATGTTCGAAGCGCCGGTTCACCTCGAACTGTGGGTGAAGGTGAAATCCGGCTGGGCCGATGACGAACGCGCGCTGCGTAGCCTCGGTTACGGCGACGACGTCTAAACCCATCTTCTGAAACACGGCGAGTATATGGAAGGATGGCAACGAGCCTTTGTCTTGCATAGTCGCCCCTGGAGCGAAACCAGTCTCGTGCTGGACGTCTTCACGGAAGAGTCGGGTCGCGTGCGCCTGGTGGCTAAAGGCGCACGTTCCAAACGTTCTAATCTCAAAGGCGCGCTCCAGCCTTTTACCCCGTTGTTGCTTCGCTTTGGTGGGCGTGGAGAGGTCAAAACCCTACGTAGTGCTGAAGCCGTTTCTCTGGCACTCCCTCTTAGCGGTATCACGCTGTACAGCGGCTTGTATATCAACGAGCTTGTCTCGCGCGTACTCGAGTACGAAACCCGCTTTTCTGAACTCTTTTTCGATTACCTGAACTGTATTCAGGCGCTGGCTGGCGCGACGGGTTCGCCAGAACCTGCATTGCGCCGCTTTGAGCTGGCCTTACTTGGACATCTGGGGTACGGCGTCGATTTTACCCACTGTGCGGGCAGCGGCGAGCCGGTAGACGACACCATGACCTATCGTTACCGGGAAGAAAAAGGGTTTATCGCTAGCGTAGTGATCGATAATTCCACTTTTACCGGACGCCATCTGAAAGCACTCGAATCACGTGAATTTCCTGATGTCGATACGTTACGCGCCGCGAAACGCTTTACCCGCATGGCGTTAAAGCCGTATCTTGGTGGTAAGCCGTTAAAAAGCCGGGAACTGTTCCGGCAATTTATGCCAAAACGCGCAGTAAAAACAAATAATGATTAACGAGGATTGTCATGGCTGAATTACTGTTAGGCGTCAATATTGACCACATTGCCACGTTACGTAATGCACGCGGTACCGCATATCCGGACCCGGTTCAGGCAGCGTTTATCGTTGAACAGGCGGGCGCGGACGGTATTACCGTACACCTGCGTGAAGACCGTCGCCATATCACCGACCGTGACGTGCGTATTTTGCGCCAGACGCTGGATACGCGCATGAATCTGGAAATGGCAGTCACAGAAGAGATGCTGGCGATTGCCGTTGAGACTAAGCCGCATTTTTGCTGCCTGGTGCCGGAAAAACGTCAGGAAGTTACCACTGAAGGTGGTCTGGACGTTGCCGGTCAGCGTGACAAGATGCGCGATGCCTGCAAACGCCTGGCGGACGCAGGCATTCTGGTTTCGCTGTTTATCGATGCCGACGAAGAACAGATTAAGGCCGCTGCGGAAGTTGGCGCGCCGTTTATTGAAATTCACACCGGCTGTTACGCCGATGCGAAAACCGACGCAGAGCAGGCCAGCGAACTGGCGCGTATTGCCAAAGCGGCAACTTTTGCCGCCAGCCTTGGCCTGAAGGTGAATGCGGGCCACGGCCTGACGTATCACAACGTTAAAGCTATCGCACGGATCCCGGAAATGCATGAGTTGAACATTGGCCATGCCATTATCGGGCGCGCGGTGATGAGCGGTCTGAAAGATGCCGTAGTCGAAATGAAGCGCCTGATGCTGGAAGCGCGTGGCTAATGGCGATTCTGGGATTAGGCACGGATATCGTGGAGATTGCCCGCATCGAAGCGGTAATCTCCCGTTCCGGCGACCGTCTGGCAAGACGTGTGCTCAGCGACAACGAATGGGCAATCTGGGAAACGCATCAGCAGCCGGTGCGTTTTCTGGCTAAGCGTTTTGCAGTCAAAGAGGCGGCAGCAAAAGCCTTTGGCACGGGTATTCGCAATGGGCTGGCGTTTAATCAGTTTGAAGTCTTTAACGACGAACTCGGTAAGCCGCGTCTGCGATTATGGGGAGAGGCGTTAAAACTGGCGGAAAAACTCGGCGTCGCGCATATGCATGTGACGCTGGCCGATGAGCGTCACTACGCCTGCGCCACGGTGATTATCGAGAGTTAGATTCTGCACGTTGCCGGATGGCGACGCGGTTAAAGTTTATCGGCGTGGTGCATCAGCACAAACTTATCCCACAACTGCTCTTCTGTTTCGACATGTGCCGGATCTTTCAAAATAGTATTGGGGAGCGGGCACACCTTCTGGCAGGTTGGCGTGTCGTAATGGCCTACGCATTCCGTACACTTGTCGCTGTTAATCTCGTAAATGCTATCACCCATCGAAATTGCCTCATTCGGGCATTCGGGCTCGCACATATCGCAATTGATACACTTTTTAGTGATTAACAGGGCCATCAGGAAACTCTCAAAACATCACAAATCGGGCGGGCATTATACGCGCATTCTTTGCTCAGACCAGTTTTTTTACCAGTGCTTCGCTGTGGCGAATACGTTCCGGGGCATGCTCCAGATCCTGCTGCACCAGCGCCATAAACAGTAAATCAGTGAGCATCATTTGCGCATGAGTGGAGGAAATCGCTGCGCTGCGCGTGGCTTGCTCCTCGGCAATCGTGTACAGACAATGACTTGCCCGTTGCTGCAGGGCATTGGGTGTAAATCCAGTGATGGCGAGGATTTTCGCGCCGGTGCGCAACGTTTCATCCGCAGCCAGGTTGAGCTCGCGGCGCTCTCCGGTATACGAAATGGCCAGCAGCAGATCGTTGGGCGAAAGGGCTTGCACCGTCGCCAGCAGGGCGTGCATATCGCGTTCCACCACCGCGTTAAAACCAATCTTCAGCAACTTCCAGGAAAAATTCTGTGCCACCAGACCCGATGCGCCAATCCCGGTCACGATAATGCGTCGGGCTGAGCGCAACATTGTGACGCTCTCCATCAGTTTCTCTTCGCTGTTGACGTCCAGCGTCGCATGCATCGCCGCCACGTTCTCCTGAATCAACTTTTCCCCCACCAGACGCATAGGATCGTCACCACGAATCTGATTATGTACCGGAATGGAATGGGGGTTGGGATTGCTGGCCAGCGCTTCGCTGATCGCCAGTTTAAGTGCAGGAAATCCTTTAAAACCCATCTTTTGCGCGAACTTCACCACGCTGGACTGGCTGACGCCCGCCTCCGCGGCCAACTGCTGCGAACTGAGATGACGCGCAGTATCCGGCTGGGAAAGGAGATAATCCGCTAATTTTTTATCGCTTTGCGCGAGGTCCGGGTAACGCTGACGAATGCGAATTAAACAGTTCATGCTGTCTCCTGGCGAAAACGTGATGGCGATTACAAAACAAAATTTCATTCGCCTGGATGAATATAATATTCCATTATGGCAGATTATTATGAATTAAAAATTCCTAAGGAACAAAAAATGAATCTCGGTGCATTAGTTTCAGAAACCCGCAATCCCCAGACCATGGACCTGGATGCGCTCTCCACGCTGGAGTTGGTTCATCGTTTTAATCAACAGGATACGCTGGTAGCCGAAGCAGTAAAAGCAACTCTGCCTCAAGTTGCGTGTGCGGTCGATGCGGCAGCTAACGCGCTAAAAGCAGGTGGTCGCATTATTTACATGGGAGCGGGGACCAGCGGGCGTCTCGGGGTACTGGATGCGTCTGAATGCCCACCGACCTTCGGCGTACCACACGGTCTGGTGGTTGGATTGATTGCCGGGGGACCGGGCGCGCTGCTGAAGGCGGTTGAGGGTGCGGAAGATAACCCACAGTTAGGTGAAGACGATCTACGTGCGCTCAATCTTACCGCGCAGGATCTGGTGGTGGGGCTGGCAGCATCTGGTCGCACGCCGTATGTAATTGGTGGGCTGAAATATGCGCGTTCGGTTGGCTGTACGACGGTGGCTATTTCTTGCAATCCGGATTCCCCTATCGCGCATGAAGCGGATATCGCCATTTCTCCGGTAGTGGGGCCAGAGGCGCTGACCGGGTCAACACGACTGAAATCCGGAACCGCGCAAAAGCTGGTGCTCAATATGATCTCCACCGGAGCGATGGTGAAGTTCGGTAAGGTTTATCAGAACCTGATGGTGGACATGCAGGCAACCAACGTCAAACTGGTCGATCGGGCGTGCCGTATGGTGGTTGAAGCCACGGGCATTGCGCGTGAACAGGCGCAAGCGCTGCTAAAGCAGACTGATTTTGACGTTAAGCCAGCTATTTTAATGGCGCTCACCGGCCTTGACGCCGCTGCCGCCCGCGAAAAGCTTGCCGCTCACCAGGGTTTTTTACGCGCGGCGTTAGAACACTAAGAGGTGTATATGGATAAGACGGCGGTGCTGGCCAGCGATATTCTACTGGGTGTTGGCGGAGAGAAAAATATTCTGCGCCTGGAAAACTGTATGACCCGCGTCAGGGTTGAAGTTCAGGATGATGGACAGCTCGATATCCCTCGTCTCAGGCAACTGCCCGGTGTCAGCGGCTACGTGAAGCAGGGCGCGCAGCACCAGATTATTGTTGGCCCCGGTAAAGCGGCCAAAGTGGTGGATGCCATGCGTTCCCTGATTGCCGATGGCGGCGAGCGAGCAGGTGCCAATAATATCGAGCGCACAAAGTCAGAGGCCAAAGCGAAGTACAAAGCGCCGATGAGCGATGCGCTGCGCAAGCTGGCGAACGTCTTTATCCCTCTTATTCCGGCGTTTATCGCCTCCGGTTTGATTACCGGCATTATTAACATCCTTAAGCGCCCGGACATCGTGGGGGATTTTGCGACCCACTATCCGAATATGCTGGGGTTGATGGGCATATTTGGCAGCGCCGTGTTTGCCATTATGAATATTCTGGTCGGGGTGAATACCGCCAAAGTTTTCGGTGGTTCCCTGGCGATGGGCGGGGTGATGGCGGGGATCCTCTCCAGCCCGCAACTGGCACAAATCACGCTGTTTGGCGAAGCGTTGCAGCCAGGGCGCGGCGGAGTGATCGCGGTACTGCTGGTGGTGGCGTTGATGTGTTGGATCGAACGCAAATTCCGCGAGCTGTTGCCAGAATCACTGGAGCTTATCCTTAATCCGCTGCTGACTACCATCATTACCGGCGTAATCGCGATTGTGGCGCTGCAACCGCTTGGCGGCTGGATTTCTGAGTCTATTGCTCACGGCGCATCCTGGGCTATCGATCGCGGCGGTTTTCTGGTCGGTGCCGTGCTGGCAGGAACCTTCCTGCCGTTGGTGCTCACTGGACTTCATCAGGGATTGGTGCCCATCCATGTTGAGCTGGTTCAGGCACACGGTTATAACGCGCTCTTTCCGATCCTGGCGATGGCGGGCGTTGGGCAAATAGGTGCTGCGATCGCGGTTCTGATGAAAACCCGAAATGCGCGGTTAAAAAAAGTAATCAAAGGTGCACTGCCTGTCGGACTGCTGGGTATAGGCGAGCCGCTGATTTTTGGCGTAACGCTGCCGTTGGGTAAGCCGTTTATCGGTGCATGTCTTGGCGGCGCGGTAGGTGGAGCGCTGATTAGCTACTGGAAGGTGGCGACGGTCATCACATTTGGCATCTCCGGATTACCGCTGGCACTGACGATTGTTGCCGGAAAAGTGATGTTCTATCTGTTAGGCTATCTGGTAGCAGTTATCGCCGGGTTCCTGTTTACCTGGCTATTGGGATTCACTGATCCAGAGGAATAAGGTTTGACCAATCACCAGCGCCGCGTTGTCTTTTTTGATTTGGATGGCACGTTACACCAGCAGGATATGTTCGGTAGTTTTATTCGTTATCTGCTGCGTCGCCAGCCGCTGAACGCGTTGCTGGTACTGCCTCTGCTACCGGTGATTGCGCTGGCATTGCTGATACAAGGGCGCGCCGCCCGCTGGCCAATGAGCCTGCTGTTATGGGGATGCACTTTTGGTCGCAGCGAGGCGCGTCTGAAAGCGCATCAGGCCGACTTTGTGCGCTGGTTTCGCAGTAACGTGACGGCGTTTCCGCTCGTTCAGCAGCGCCTGACAACCTACCTGTTAAGCTCTGACGCTGACATCTGGCTTATCACCGGCTCTCCGCAGTCGTTGGTCGAGCAGGTTTACTTTGATACTCCGTGGTTACCGCGAGTCAATCTGATCGCCAGCAAAATGGCGCGGGGATACGGCGGCTGGGTGCTGACTCTGCGCTGTCTGGGCCATGAGAAAGTGACGCAACTGGAGCGGCAGATTGGCGCACCGTTGTCTCTCTACAGCGGCTACAGCGACAGTAAGCAGGATAATCCGTTACTCTCTTTTTGCCAGCATCGCTGGCGCGTCACGCCGCGCGGAGAGCTGCAACAACTCGAATAGAGTAAACGATAGCGTCTGTGTATAATGCGCCCGCTTTTATTGGTGGAGTAACCCCTTTGTCAGATGTTGAATTTAGCCACGAATACTGGATGCGTCATGCTTTAACGCTGGCTAAGCGCGCCTGGGATGAGCGTGAAGTCCCGGTGGGTGCGGTATTGGTACATAACAACCGAGTGATTGGCGAAGGCTGGAACCGCCCGATAGGTCATCATGATCCGACTGCCCACGCTGAGATTATGGCGCTGCGTCAGGGCGGCCTGGTGCTGCAAAACTACCGTCTGTTAGATGCCACGCTGTACGTCACTCTGGAGCCGTGCGTGATGTGCGCAGGCGCGATGGTGCACAGCCGTATCGGTCGGGTCGTTTTTGGTGCACGCGATGCGAAAACGGGCGCTGCCGGGTCATTAATGGATGTGCTGCATCACCCCGGGATGAATCATCGGGTTGAAGTGACAGAGGGGGTACTGCGGGATGAATGTGCCACGTTGCTCAGTGATTTCTTTCGCATGCGTCGGCAGGAAATCAAGGCCCTGAAAAAATCCGCTAATCAGTAAATACCAATCAGACTACTGGTCCTCTTTCTTCTGTGCCGAAAATAGCAGGGAAGGGGAGTGCGACAGGTAGTTTGACGACGTCTGAGTCAGAAAGGCTGAAAGCGGAAATTTATCTTTACCCAACAGCTCAGCCGGCGACACCGCCGGGTAATCCTGAGCCAGTTGCTGCGTTTCCTGCGCCTGTTTTTCTTTCTCCTGCAGATACCCCACCAGGCTAATCTGGTACTTACGGATATTTTCCACATAGGCGTAAGCTTCGTGGCCACGCGCATAGCCATAGGTCAGCTTGTTGTAATACGGCTTTTGGCTGAGCAGCGGTAGCCGCTGTTTTACGTCGGACCAACTGTTCGGGTTGCCTTTGGTTTTCACCGTTAGCGCCCGCGCATCAAGCATGTGCGCATAACCCATGTTATAGGCTGCAAGGGCAAACCAGATGCGTTCTCCTTCGGGGACGGTATCCGGTACTTTACTCATCATATCCTGCAAGTATCGCGCGCCGCCGCTGATACTCTGTTCGGCATCGGTACGGTCGGTCAGCCCGAGACTTTGAGCAGTATTTTTGGTCAACATCATCAGCCCGCGTACGCCGGTTGGAGAGGTGGCCTGCGCGTCCCAGTGTGATTCCTGATATGAGATAGCAGCCAGCAGTCGCCAGTCTATCTCCTGCGCATACTTCTCAAACAGCGGCTTAAGGTCCGGCAACACGCTGTCTACGGCGCGCAAAAAGGTGCGGGTATCGACATAGTCAAAATCATCGCCATGCCCGAGATATTTCTCTTCCAGCCGTGCCAGAGAACCGTCTTCATTCATGGTGTTAAAGAAATCCAACAAGGCGGCAGACAGCGTGTTGTCATCGTCCAGACGACTAAACCAGGTCACCGGCTGTTCGTCAGAGACGTCCAGCGCCACGGCCAGCTCAGGATGCACGCGTTGATATAAGCTGATGGCGACAGAATCTGCAATGGTGTAATCCAGCTTTCCGGCGATTACATCATCGAGCAATTCGGTGGTGCCCTTTTTGTCATCAACTTTCCAGCTCAGATCGGGAAATTTTTTCTCTTTTAGCTGCTGGAGGTCGTTAACCACCACATGCCCCGGGGCGATAGTCAGTTGGCTTTCGTTCACGGTGGCAAGCGTGCGCGGGCGATATTGCCCAACCCGGTACACCAGCTGTTGTGAAACCGAATAATAGGTCGGGCCTGGCTGGTAATTTTTCACCCGCTCGCTGTTATAGACCAGGCCTGCGGCTAACAGGTCGGCATTGCCGTTATCCAGGTCGTCAAAAAGCTGGCTGATGTTCTGGCGTACGGTAACTTTTAACTTCACGCCTAAGTAGTCGGCAAATTCCTGGGCCAGTTCATAATCCAGGCCGAATTTTTTGCCGTTGAGGGTCGCGTAAGTTAACGGCGAGTCGATGGTACTGACGCGCAGCTCTCCCCGCGACTGAATGGCGGCGATACGATTTTCGGCTTTACCGAACCAGGGAATAGATGGCCAAAGGGCCGCTGCCAACAACAGCGTCAATATGCCGATGAACAGATAATTAATCTTTAATTTTTTCAATTAGTTAATTCTCTGAACCGTACGTTTTCTCTGCCTGCTGTGGTGCTGATTAAGAAGTGAAGTCGTCATTAATGAACGGCATTTTGCTTAAACTTGCGTCAGTTGGCAACTTATTCAGAAATCTGACCGCATTTGATGATAAGTGACTGTCGTGATTTTATTTCGACGCAAACGGTTTCGTCGGCGCGGTAGATTCTTTATAATGACGCCCGTTTCCCCACTTGGGCACACCGAAAGCTTAGAAGACGAGAGACTTATGATGGAAATTCTGCGTGGTTCACCTGCACTGTCTGCATTCCGTATTAACAAACTGCTGGCACGTTTTCAGGCTGCCAACCTCCAGGTCCACAATATTTACGCCGAGTACGTCCATTTTGCCGATCTGAATGCACCGTTAAATGAAGATGAGCACGCGCAGCTTGCACGCCTGCTGAAATATGGTCCTGCTCTGCAAAGCCACGCCCCGGAAGGAAAACTGCTGCTGGTTACGCCTCGCCCTGGCACCATCTCCCCGTGGTCTTCTAAAGCGACTGATATTGCCCACAACTGCGGTCTGCATCAGATTAGCCGCCTGGAACGTGGCATTGCCTGGTATGTAGAAGCCTCTACACTGACCGCTGAGCAATGGCAGATGGTGGCCGATGAACTGCACGACCGCATGATGGAAACGGTTTTCTCTGCGCTGAACGATGCCGAAAAACTGTTTGTCCATCACCAACCGGCGCCGGTCTCCAGCGTTGATCTACTGGGTGAGGGACGTCAGGCGCTGATCGACGCTAACCTGCGTCTGGGTCTGGCGCTGGCGGAAGACGAAATTGACTATCTGCAGGATGCGTTCACCAAACTGGGGCGCAACCCGAACGACATTGAACTGTACATGTTTGCGCAGGCCAACTCCGAGCACTGCCGCCACAAGATTTTTAACGCCGACTGGGTTATCGACGGTAAACAACAGCCTAAGTCGCTGTTCAAGATGATCAAGAATACCTTCGAAACCACGCCGGACCACGTGCTGTCTGCCTATAAAGACAACGCCGCGGTAATGGAAGGTTCTGAAGTGGGCCGCTATTTTGCCGATCACAAAACCGGCCGCTACGATTTCCATCAGGAACCAGCCCACATCCTGATGAAGGTAGAAACTCATAACCACCCGACGGCTATCTCTCCGTGGCCAGGTGCGGCAACCGGCTCCGGCGGAGAAATCCGCGATGAGGGTGCAACCGGTCGTGGTGCAAAACCGAAAGCCGGGCTGGTAGGCTTCTCCGTCTCCAACCTGCGTATTCCTGGCTTTGAACAGCCTTGGGAAGAGGACTTTGGTAAGCCGGATCGTATTGTCACCGCGCTCGACATCATGACCGAAGGCCCGCTGGGCGGCGCGGCGTTTAACAACGAATTTGGTCGCCCGGCGCTGACCGGCTACTTCCGTACCTATGAAGAAAAGGTCAACAGCCATAACGGCGAAGAGCTGCGCGGTTACCATAAACCGATCATGCTGGCAGGCGGGATCGGTAACATCCGTGCCGATCACGTGCAGAAAGGCGAGATCGTCGTTGGCGCCAAGCTGATCGTCCTCGGCGGCCCGGCGATGAACATTGGCCTTGGCGGCGGGGCAGCCTCCTCTATGGCTTCCGGTCAGTCTGATGCCGATCTTGATTTCGCTTCTGTACAGCGTGATAACCCGGAAATGGAACGTCGTTGCCAGGAAGTTATCGACCGTTGCTGGCAGATGGGTGATGCGAACCCAATTCTGTTTATCCATGACGTTGGCGCGGGTGGTCTGTCTAACGCCATGCCGGAGCTGGTAAGCGATGGCGGTCGCGGTGGTAAGTTCCAGCTGCGCGATATCCTCAGCGATGAGCCGGGTATGAGCCCGCTGGAAATCTGGTGTAACGAGTCCCAGGAGCGCTACGTGCTGGCGGTTGCTGCCGATCAATTGCCGCTGTTTGACGAACTGTGTAAGCGCGAGCGCGCGCCGTACGCGGTCATCGGTGAAGCTACCGAAGAACAGCATCTGACCTTAAGCGACAGCCACTTCGACAACCAGCCGATCGACATGCCACTCGATGTGCTGCTGGGTAAAACACCGAAAATGACCCGCGATGTGCAGACGCTGAAAGCCAAAGGCGATGCACTGAATCGTAGTGAAATCTCGATTGCAGATGCAGTTAACCGCGTGCTGCATCTGCCGACTGTCGCGGAGAAAACGTTCCTCGTGACTATCGGTGACCGTACCGTTACCGGTATGGTGGCGCGTGACCAGATGGTTGGTCCATGGCAGATCCCGGTCGCCAACTGCGCGGTCACTACCGCAAGCCTCGATAGCTACTACGGCGAAGCGATGTCTCTCGGCGAGCGCGCGCCAGTCGCATTGCTCGACTTCTCAGCCTCTGCGCGTCTGGCTGTAGGTGAGGCGCTGACCAACATTGCGGCAACGCAGATTGGCGATATCAAACGCATTAAACTGTCGGCCAACTGGATGGCGGCTGCAGGTCACCCTGGCGAAGACGCCGGACTGTACGAAGCGGTAAAAGCCGTTGGGGAAGAATTATGTCCGGCGCTTGGCCTGACCATTCCGGTGGGCAAAGACTCTATGTCGATGAAAACCCGCTGGCAGGAAGGCAACGAACAGCGTGAAATGACCTCGCCGCTGTCGCTGGTGATCACCGCCTTTGCCCGCGTGGAAGATGTGCGCCACACCATTACCCCGCAGCTTTCTACTGAAGACAACGCCCTGTTGCTGATTGACCTTGGTCTGGGTCACAACGCGCTTGGTGCGACGGCGCTGGCGCAGGTTTACCGTCAACTGGGGGATAAGCCTGCCGATGTGCGTAACGTAGAGCAACTGAAAGGCTTCTACGACGCCATTCAGGCGCTGGTCGCACAGCGTAAGCTGCTGGCCTACCACGATCGCTCCGACGGTGGCTTGCTGGTGACGCTGGCGGAAATGGCCTTCACTGGTCACTGCGGTATTGAAGCTGATATCCACTCTCTGGGTGAAGATCGTCTGGCGGCGCTGTTTAACGAAGAGCTGGGCGCGGTGATTCAGGTTCGCGCAGGTGATCGTGAAGCGGTTGAGGCGTTGCTGGCTCAACATGGCCTGGCCGATTGCGTGCACTATCTGGGGAAAGCCGTGCAGGGCGACCGCTTCGTGGTCGAAGCAGATGGTCATGCGGTGTTCAGCGAAAGTCGCACCACGATGCGTATGTGGTGGGCGGAAACCACCTGGCAGATGCAACGTCTGCGCGATAACCCGGAATGCGCCGATCAGGAACACGACGCTAAAACCAACGATGCCGATCCGGGTATCAACGTCAAACTGACGTTCGATATTAACGACGATGTTGCCGCGCCGTATATCGCCACCGGTGCGCGTCCGAAAGTGGCCGTGCTGCGCGAGCAGGGCGTTAACTCCCACGTCGAAATGGCGGCAGCTTTCCACCGTGCGGGCTTTGACGCCATCGATGTACACATGAGCGATCTGCTGGGGGGACGCATCGGCTTGGGTAACTTCCAGGCGCTGGTAGCCTGCGGCGGCTTCTCTTACGGCGATGTACTCGGCGCAGGGGAAGGTTGGGCGAAGTCAATTTTGTTCAACAACCGCGTGCGTGATGAGTTCGAAACCTTCTTCCATCGCCCGCAAACCCTGGCGCTCGGGGTGTGTAACGGTTGCCAGATGATGTCTAACCTGCGTGAGCTAATCCCAGGAAGCGACCTGTGGCCGCGCTTTGTGCGTAACCACTCCGACCGCTTTGAAGCCCGCTTCAGCCTGGTCGAAGTGACGCAAAGCCCGTCCTTACTGCTTGCCGATATGGTGGGGTCGATGATGCCGATTGCCGTTTCTCACGGTGAAGGTCGTGTGGAAGTGCGTGACGGTGCGCATCTGGCTCAGCTTGAGAGCAAAGGTCTGGTGGCACTGCGCTACGTCGATAACTTCGGTAAGGTGACCGAGGCTTACCCGGCTAACCCGAACGGTTCGCCGAATGGTATTACTGCTGTGACCACTGAAAATGGTCGCGTCACCATTATGATGCCGCATCCAGAACGTGTGTTCCGTACCGTGAGCAACTCCTGGCACCCGGAAAATTGGGGCGAGGACAGCCCGTGGATGCGTATCTTCCGCAACGCGCGTAAACAGCTTGGATAATTAGCCTATGATCATCAAGCCCCTCTTGTGAGGGGCTTTTTTTTGTCTGCCGCCTGATAACGCTACGCTTATCAGGCTTACGGGGAAATGCGGTTGTAGGCCGGATAAGGCGTTCACGCCGCTATCCGGCAATAAACTCAGCGCTTGCACCTAAAAGTAAAGTGTCGGGAAATGCCGACATAGGTAAGGTTACATTGTCGCCAAAAAGAGACATTTAATTATTTGATTTAAAACGAATTTATTTTTAAGTGTTACAGGTGTTGCTGATTGGCGACGGTGTGGGTGAAAAATGGACAATATCATTTCTCATATAAATAATCATATTTTCTATATTTATCATTGTGTTAATAAAGTGTTTTGAATATTGGCACAGATGCTGCATAATATTAACCAGTGGCTCATTCACCTTCTTATGTCAGCCCCTTCGGGACGTGCTACATAAACTTCGAATGACGCACAACAAGGTGCCTGCCGTCCAACATCTGATATTAGCGAAGCTCATATCAACCTCCGGGCGAAACGTCGAGTTAGGCACCGCCTTATTCCGCAACAAAGCCGGGTTAATCCCGGCTTTGTTGTATCTGGCGTTCCCCTCAGTTAGCATCAACCTATTCCTGTCCATTGAGAGTAACGCCTTGAAGCGCTGGTCAGTTTTCCCCCGATCTTTACGTCAATTGGTGATGTTGGCATTTTTGCTGATCCTGTTGCCGTTGTTAGTTTTGGCCTGGCAGGCATGGCAAAGTCTGAATGCCCTGAGCGCGCAGGCTGCGCTGACGAACCGCACCACGCTGATTGACGCCAGACGCAGTGAAGCGATGACCAATGCTGCGCTGGAGATGGAGCGCAGCTATCGGCAATACTGTGTGCTTGATGACTCAACGTTGGCCAAGGTCTACCAAAGTCAGCGTAAACGCTACAGTGATATGCTGGATGCGCATGCGGGGGTGTTGCCAGATACCAAGCTCTACCAGGCGTTGCGTCAGGATCTTAACGATCTCGCGCAGTTGCAGTGTAAAAACAGCGGTCCTGACAGTGTGTCGGCTGCACGGCTGGAAGCGTTCGCCAATGCCAATACCGAGATGGTGCAAGCGACGCGTACCGTCGTCTTTTCTCGTGGCCAGCAGTTACAGCAGGAAATAGCCGAACGCGGGCAGTTTTTTGGCTGGCAGGCACTGGTGCTGTTTCTCCTTAGCCTGGCGATGGTGCTGTTGTTTACCCGTATGATTATCGGTCCGGTGAAGGGCATCGAACGGATGATCAACCGTCTGGGAGAAGGGCGCTCGCTGGGCGATAGCGTATTATTAACTGGGCCCCGTGAGCTGCGATCCGTGGGGCAGCGTATTATCTGGTTAAGCGAACGCCTCTCCTGGCTTGAGTCGCAACGGCATCAGTTTTTACGCCATCTTTCTCATGAGCTGAAAACACCGCTGGCGAGTATGCGTGAAGGTACCGAATTGCTGGCCGATCAGGTAGTGGGCCCGTTAACACCGGAGCAAAAAGAGGTGGTCGGCATCCTCGATGACAGCAGCCGCAACTTGCAAAAACTGATTGAGCAACTTCTCGATTACAACCGTAAGCTGGCGGATGACGAGGCTGAGCTTGAAAGTGTGGAAATCGCGCCGCTGGTGGAAAGCGTTGTTTCTGCGCATAGCCTGCCCGCTCGCGCCAAAATGATACATACTGATGTTGCGCTTGCGGTGAACGCCTGCCTGGCAGAACCGATGCTGTTGATGAGCGTGCTGGACAATCTTTATTCCAATGCGGTGCACTACGGCGCTGAATCCGGTAACATTTGGATCCGCAGCAGTTTGCATGGATCAACGGTATACATCGATGTAATGAATACCGGCACACCGATCCCTGAAGCAGAACAGACCATGATCTTCGAGCCTTTTTTCCAGGGTAGCCATCAGCGAAAAGGGGCGGTAAAAGGAAGCGGGTTGGGGCTAAGCATTGCCAGAGATTGCATTCGCCGTATGCGGGGCAAACTGTATCTGGTTGATGACCACGCGCAAAACGTTTGTTTTCGCATAGAACTGCCGCTAGCTGCTGCGAAAAATCACTAAAATAAACCTAAGTCTGGTGAGTATGCCATACGTTGTTGCCCGAATGCTTAAACGACATTTTCTTCATCGCGTCATCCTCGCAAGCCTGCCGTGCCTGGCACTGGTTGGTTGCGTCCCTAACGCGGTGAATCATATTATCGGCGATCCTTCGCAGGAGAAAATTCCGCCTAATCAACTGGCGGACTACCTTGCAACCGACTGTACGGATATCTGGTCGCTGTCTGGCCAGTCCACAGAAACCAACCCGCTGTACTGGCTGCGGGCGATGGACTGTGCCGATCGCATGATGCCGGTACAGGCGCGCAGTGAAGCCAGTGCTCAGCTCACGGATACCTGGCAGAGCGCTTTCAAACGCGGGATCCTGCTTGATAACGCCCGCATTACCCCGCCTGAACGGCGAGAGGCAGTTACGCGTCTCGACGCGTTAAGCCCACAAATTCCGAGTCAGGTTCGACCGCTTTATCAGGCCTGGTTCCGTAATCAAATGTTGCAGTTACAGCTTGCCGAAGAGCGCCTGCGCTACAGTAAGCTCCAGCAGTCGTCAGACAGCGATCTCGATACGCTGCGGCAACAGCAACAGCATTTGCAGTCCCAGCTCGATCTCACGACCCGCAAGCTGGAGAATCTGACCGATATTGAGCGCCAGCTTTCAACGCGCAAACCTGCCGGTAACTACAATCCTGATGCGCCGCACGGGAACGATAAACTCACTACGCCTGATAACGAAGAAGGCGCAGCGCCGTCTGCCGATGAGGTTACGCCATGATAAGCCGTAAGCCCGCGCATCTGCTGTTGGTGGATGACGATCCGGGCCTGTTGAAATTACTTGGAATGCGACTAACCAGCGAAGGCTACAGCGTCGTGACCGCGGAAAGTGGGCAGGAAGGGTTACGGGTACTGAACCGTGAAAAAGTGGATCTGGTTATCAGCGATCTGCGCATGGATGAAATGGACGGCATGCAGCTGTTTACTGAAATCCAGAAAGTGCAGCCGGGCATGCCGGTGATTATCCTGACCGCTCACGGCTCCATCCCGGATGCCGTTGCGGCGACCCAGCAAGGGGTCTTCAGTTTTCTCACTAAGCCAGTCGACAAGGATGCGTTATATCACGCGATTGACGGGGCGCTGGAACAGTCTGCGCCTGCTACTGATGACAGTTGGCGTGAGTCCATAGTCACCCGCAGCCCGCTGATGCTACGTCTGCTGGAACAGGCGCGAATGGTGGCGCAATCGGATGTTAGTGTCTTGATCAACGGCCAAAGCGGAACCGGGAAAGAAGTTTTCGCCCAGGCTATTCACAACGCCAGCCCGCGCAACCACAAGCCCTTTATTGCCATTAACTGTGGCGCGCTGCCGGAACAACTGCTGGAGTCGGAACTGTTTGGTCATGCGCGTGGCGCTTTTACCGGCGCGGTGAGTAATCGTGAAGGGCTGTTTCAGGCCGCGGAAGGCGGCACGCTTTTTCTCGATGAGATTGGCGATATGCCTGCGCCGTTACAGGTGAAACTGCTGCGCGTATTGCAGGAACGAAAAGTCAGACCGTTGGGCAGTAACCGCGATATCGACATTGATGTGCGGATCGTTTCTGCGACCCACCGCGATTTACCCAAAGCGATGGCTCGGGGCGAATTTCGCGAGGATTTGTACTATCGCCTCAACGTGGTGAGCCTGAAGATCCCTGCGCTGGCCGAGCGTACGGAAGATATTCCTCTGCTGGCGAACCATCTGCTGCGCCAGTCTGCTGAACGGCACAAACCGTTCGTACGCGCCTTTTCAACCGATGCCATGAAGCGGTTAATGACCGCCAGCTGGCCGGGCAACGTGCGTCAACTGGTTAACGTAATTGAGCAGTGCGTGGCGTTGACCTCTTCGCCAGTGATCAGCGACGCGCTGGTGGAGCAGGCGCTGGAAGGGGAAAACACCGCGCTGCCGACATTTGTTGAGGCGCGTAACCAGTTTGAGCTCAACTATCTGCGTAAGCTGCTGCAAATCACCAAGGGCAATGTGACTCACGCGGCAAGAATGGCGGGGCGCAATCGCACCGAATTCTATAAGTTGCTTTCTCGACACGAGCTGGATGCAAACGATTTCAAAGAATAAATCTGCGGATTATGTTAGCTTTATTCGATCAAAAGACAGGCGACCTTTTCAAGGAATAGCATGAAAAAGATTGATGCGATTATTAAACCCTTCAAGCTGGACGACGTCCGCGAAGCGCTGGCAGAAGTCGGTATCACCGGGATGACGGTAACGGAAGTGAAAGGCTTTGGCCGTCAGAAAGGCCATACCGAGCTGTACCGTGGCGCGGAATATATGGTGGATTTTCTGCCGAAGGTAAAAATTGAAATTGTGGTTACCGACGACATCGTCGATACCTGCGTCGACACCATTATCCGTACTGCCCAGACCGGCAAGATCGGCGACGGTAAGATTTTTGTCTTCGACGTGGCTCGCGTTATTCGTATTCGTACCGGTGAAGAAGACGACGCGGCAATCTAAGCCGCGCCGTTAATTTGTCGGCCTGACAAGCGTAGCGCATCAGGCCGAGTGATTGCCGGATGGCGGCGTAAACGCCTTATCCGGCCTACTCGCGTAATACATTACAAGACTTTATGCGGACCGAAGCATTCGTAATGAATGTTCTCGTTTTTCACGCCCAGGCCGACCAGCTGCTTCGCGGCGAACTGCATGAAACCAACCGGACCGCACAGATAAAACTGCATCGCCGGATCGCTGATTGCGCTTTCCAGCTTGTTCAAATCCATCAGACCTACGCTATCAAACGCACCTTTCGCGCGATCGGCTTCGGTTGGCTCACGATACCAGGTGTGCGCACTAAAGCGTGGCAGCGTTTTGCCGAGTTCATTTACTTCATCAGCGAAGGCATGTACATCGCCATTTTCTGCCGCGTGGAACCAGTTAACCTGCGCCGTATGCTTCGCTTTCGCCAACGTGTCCAGCATCGCCAGCATTGGGGTTTGTCCCACGCCCGCGGAGATCAGAGATACCGGGGTGTCGGTCGCGACGTCCATAAAGAAATCGCCCGCAGGTGCGGCCAGGTGAACAACGTCGCCAACATTCGCATGGTTGTGCAGCCAGGTGGAAACCTGACCACCGTCTTCACGCTTAACGGCAATACGATAGCCTTTGCCATCAGGCTTACGGGTCAGTGAGTACTGACGAATTTCCTGATGCGGGAAACCTTCCGGCTTCAGCCAGACGCCCAGGTATTGTCCCGGATGATATTCAGCTACTGCGCCACCATCGACAGGTTCAAACTCAAAGCTGGTGATCAGTGCACTGCGTGGGGTTTTTGCCACGATGCGGAAAGGACGGGTACCTTCCCAGCCGCCATTTTTATTGGCATTTTCGCTATAGATTTGCGCTTCACGGTTGATGAAAACGTTCGCCAGTACGCCATACGCTTTACCCCACGCATCCAGAACTTCCTGGCCTGGGCTGAACATTTCGTCCAGCGTTGCCAGCAAATGACCACCCACGATGTTGTACTGCTCTGGTTTAATCTGGAAACTGGTATGCTTTTGCGCGATTTTCTCAACCGCTGGCAACAGCGCCGCCAGGTTTTCGATATTGCTGGCATACGCGGCAATCGCGTTAAACAGAGCCTCGCGCTGATCGCCATTACGCTGGTTACTCATGTTGAAAATTTCTTTCAGCTCTGGGTTATGCGTAAACATGCGATCATAGAAATGTGCGGTCAGCTTCGGACCTGTTTCAACCAGCAGGGGAATGGTGGCTTTCACTGTAGCGATGGTTTGTGCGTCAAGCATACGGTCTTCCTTTATCTGAGACTTTAATGATGTATGTCAAATGCATCTTATAAAAAATACCCCTGCATTGTAAATGGTTCTTTGTAACTTTGCGTTGTAAAGGTTACATCGTGAAAAATCTGCATCACAAACCTGAAAAGAAATCCGTTGAAATTCAGCAGACCTTTGTTCTCCAAAGCCTTGCGTGCCGTGAAGGTAATCGTTTGCGTAAAATCCTTTGTCAAGACCTGTTATCGAAGAATGATTCGGTTATACTGTTGGCCGTCGTCCAACGGGACTGCCTTTTTAGGCCGAAATTCTATTGTTAGCTGAGTCAGGAGATGCGGATGTTAAAGCGTGAAATGAACATTGCCGATTATGATGCCGAACTGTGGCAGGCTATGGAGCAGGAAAAAGTACGTCAGGAAGAGCACATCGAACTGATCGCCTCCGAAAACTACACCAGCCCGCGTGTTATGCAGGCGCAGGGTTCTCAGCTGACCAACAAATATGCTGAAGGTTATCCGGGCAAACGCTACTACGGCGGTTGCGAGTACGTTGATATCGTTGAGCAACTGGCTATCGATCGTGCAAAAGAGCTGTTTGGCGCTGACTACGCTAACGTACAGCCGCACTCTGGTTCTCAGGCTAACTTCGCTGTTTACACCGCTCTGCTGCAACCGGGCGATACCGTTCTGGGTATGAACCTGGCACAAGGCGGCCACCTGACTCACGGCTCCCCGGTTAACTTCTCCGGCAAACTGTACAACATCATCCCTTACGGTATTGATGAGTCCGGCAAAATTGACTACGAAGACATGGCGAAGCAGGCCAAAGAGCACAAACCGAAGATGATCATCGGTGGCTTCTCTGCTTACTCCGGCGTTGTTGACTGGGCAAAAATGCGTGAAATCGCTGACAGCATCGGTGCATACCTGTTCGTCGATATGGCGCACGTTGCGGGTCTGATTGCCGCTGGTGTTTATCCGAACCCGGTTCCACATGCACACGTTGTGACCACCACCACCCACAAAACCCTGGCGGGTCCACGCGGTGGCCTGATCCTGGCGAAAGGCGGTGACGAAGAGCTGTACAAAAAACTGAACTCTGCTGTGTTCCCAAGCGCGCAGGGCGGCCCGCTGATGCACGTGATCGCAGCGAAAGCCGTGGCGCTGAAAGAAGCGATGGAGCCTGAGTTCAAGGTTTACCAGCAGCAGGTTGCTAAAAACGCCAAAGCGATGGTGGAAGTGTTCCTGAACCGTGGCTACAAAGTGGTTTCTGGCGGTACTGAAAACCACCTGTTCCTGCTGGATCTGGTTGATAAAAACCTGACCGGTAAAGAAGCTGATGCCGCGCTGGGCCGCGCTAACATCACCGTTAACAAAAACAGCGTACCGAACGATCCGAAGAGCCCGTTTGTGACTTCCGGTATCCGTATCGGTTCTCCGGCAATCACTCGCCGTGGCTTCAAGGAAGCGGAAGCGAAAGAGCTGGCTGGCTGGATGTGTGACGTGCTGGACAACATCAATGACGAAGCTGTAATCGAGCGCGTCAAAGGTAAAGTTCTGGATATCTGCGCACGCTTCCCGGTTTACGCGTAAGCCATACTGATTGCTGGATGGCGGTGTAAACACCTTATCCGGCCTACAGGTAACTCACATGTAGGCCGGATAAAAGAAGTGCCATCCGGCAGTTATATTGACTTAAGCAAGATTGTTTCATCGACTAAAGCCGCCATTGGTGGCTTTTTCTTTGCCTGAATCCATTTTCTCAATAAACGTATTTCTCGGCCCTGATTCAACGTTACTGCGCCGACAATCACGCCATCCTGAAGGTTAAACCATATTGCTTTATGCGCATCTGAATTGCCGCGTATGAACCAGCTTTCTCCCTGCATTTCGCCAACAAATTGTAGGTTGTCATTAAATTGGTCGGTCCAGAACCAGCCAGGTGTCTTCTCCGGCAACGGCAGATTTAGCATTGCGGCGGCAGCAATCTGCGCCTGGAAGTTAGCATTTTCCCAGCTTTCTACCCGGCGCAGTGAACCGTCCGGTTGGCGAGTGAGCGCTACGTCACCGGCGGCGAAAATGTCCGGATCGGAGGTGGTGCAGGCGCTATCAACGATAATGCCGTTCGCCGTCTCCAGCCCCGCTTCGCGGGCCAGCGCATCATTGGCCACGATACCGATGCCGTAAACCATCGCATCGGCCAGCAGCGTCTCGCCGTTTTGCAGCGTCAGCGAGAGAAACTCTCCCGCTTCGGCGTGTTCAATGGCGCTGTTGAGTAACACCCGCACGCTCGCCTGCTGGTGGCGGGCAAGCAGGTAGTCGCGCACCGGAGCAGGCGCGTTACGGCCCATGACCGTTGGTGCCAGCTCCACCACTGTCACCTGACAGCCTCGTTGAGTCGCGCTGGCCGCCAGTTCCAGACCAATGGTGCCCGCACCGACAATGACAATCGACTTACCCGGCAACAAAGTGTCGCGCAGGCGCTCGGCATCAGCGGCATGACGCAGAGTAAAGCATCGATCGCCCAGCTTATCCAACAGCGGAAGGGGGCGTGCCGCAGCGCCCGTCGCAATCAGTAACCGATCCCATGGATAACTCTGCCCATCAGCCAGCACCAACTGATGCGTTTGGCGGCCGAGCGTCTGTACAGTAACACCCAGATGCAGCTGTACGTTGTGTTCCCGCCACCAGTCAGCGGGGAGTATCGGCTGAAGTTGCGGATTGTCGTCCAGCAGCATCGCTTTGGAGAGCGGTGGACGTTCATAGGGCTGATGCTGTTCATCGGAAAACAGGTGTAATTCGCCGTTAAATCCCTGCTGGCGCAGTGCGGCAGCAGCCATAGCAGCAGCCTGGCCGCCGCCGACGATAGCGATAGTTTTTTGGTTCATAACGCCTCCTCAGAGATCCAGTCCGGCGGCAACGTGACGAATACCGCGAATACCCAGACCGGCGTCGGCATTGATCATTACGCCACTTAATGTGCGGTTGTTGCGTTTTGACGCCAGCATCACATACGGGCCGGTAAAATCCGCAGGTTCAGGGAAGAACTGTAGCGGCAAAATAGCGGCGATTTTTTCTGGCGTCAGCGACTGCATAATCGATGTATCGTTTTGTCCCAACGCCTGCGGGCCGCGTAGATCTGTCGCCATACCGCACGGACCGACACCGTTAACACGTACCTTTGGCGCCAGCTCGTAGGCCAACTGGCGAATCAGCCCGGTAGCTGCATGTTTAGAGGCGGTATACAACGGCCCGCCGCCGCCGGGATACCACGACGCATTGGACAGGGTAAAGATGATGCTGCCTTCGCTGGCGATAAGTGCGGGGGCACAGGCTTTCGCCCCCAGCAGATAACCCAGCACGTTGACGTTAAACAGCTCATGAAAGCCGCTCTCCAGTGCGTCTGCAGGCGTATTGACCAGCGAGGCGTTGTGATCCCATATGCCCGCATTACCGATAAAACAGTCCAACGTACCGTAATTCATCAGGATTTGATCCACCGCGCGCTGATAGTCGGCGTAGCAGGTGACGTTGCCTTCGATTGCCAGTACATGTTCGCCAAAGCGCTGACGCAGACTGGCAACTTTAGCTGGCGACAGTTCCAGCGTGGCGACCCGCGCACCTTCTTCGATGAAACGCTCGACCAGCGCCAGGCCAAGGCCGGAGCCGCCGCCAGTGATAAAGACCACGTTATCGCGTAAATCGCTCATCTGGCGTCCTCCGGAATATCAACAAACACATCGCTACCGTCCACATATACTGCGTAGGTGGTTAGCGGATCGGTGGCGGGTAAACACAACGCCTTGCCGGTTTTCAGGCAGAAGCTGGCGGCATGCAGTGGGCATTCCACCGTAGCGTCTTCTTCCAGATAACCTTCCGACATCGAGGCGTTACCGTGGCTACAGCGATCGTTAATGGCATAGAACTCGCCGCCAACATTGAACAGCGCGATGACGGGCGAGGTATCAAGCCGGAGCGCTTCACCCTCCGGCAAATCCCCTACAGGGCAGGCAAATACACGGCTCATCAGAACAGTACACTCAGGTTATGGGAGGTGATCACCGCTTGATCCAGCACGATCTCACGCGCCAGTAAGCGCCACTCATCGCCGGGCAAACGACGGACTTTGTCCACGCGCGTGCCGACGTAAAACGTCTCGTCCCGCTCTTTTTGCGCGCGATACAACAGATAGTTGAGGCGCACGGCGAACACGTCGGGCACATCGGTTTCGCTGATTTGTAAGTTACTAATCAGATGACGGGTACGCGACGGCGGTTCTTCCGCCCAGGCCATGCCGGTTTCCAGCCGCGCGATGCGGCGCTCAAGCTGGTCTTTGTTGTCGTTGAAAATCCAGGTGGTTGGTGGCTGCACGCCTTTGCGGCGGTCGCGCGTCTGGGCGTTGACCGTGGTACGCATGGTGTAGCGAATGTCGTCATCCAGCTGCGCCAGCCAGTCGCGAAACTGCCAGTCGTCGAGCATACGCGCTTCTTCATACAGAAACTGGCTGATGCGATGATGCAGTTCGAGAAAAACTAAAGTGCTCATTTCATCACCTCCTGCTGGTAGGCGGCGGTTTTCTCGTGCACTTCCTGCCAGCTTTCGCTGCTGAGCAAATCGGCCCAGCGTTGGTACATGCCACGCGCGGCGGTTTCAGAAAAGATGTAGTTGGTGATCCCCGGAATGCCGTCTTCACGACGTTTCTCCTGGCCAAGCCCCATTTCCAGACACAATTTCGTGTTGCGTGCGCGATGACCTTTCAGCAGTTTTTGAATTTCACACCAGTTTTCCGAGTCGTCCTGCTCCAGGAACCCGGCGGGGCCAAAAGCCCGCGTGGCGCTGTTTTCAAACGCGGCTTTCACTTCATCAGAGGCGGCTTTATCGGTAATACAGAACGCCCACACCTCAACCTGATCCGGCCCACGCGGGTGCCAGACGCGCAGCGTGGCGGTACCGTTGAGCCAGGAAAGCGTTGGGAAAATGTTGTTGTGACCGGCCAGACGCAGGGCGCGAACTTTACCCAGACGCTGCTCGGCTTCCGCGTAGGTGTCGCGGTAGTAGCTGGAGACCTCACCGTCGACCCAGACGTTGGCATCGGGATTTTCAGTAAAGAAAAATCCGCTGCCGTGCCCATCCTGACCGAACTGTAGTGCGTCTTTGGCGGTTTCCCACACCGGGCGGGCGGTCTGACCATCGCCGAGGCGCTTATCGCTACCGTCGTCTTTCGCCCCCAGCACCTGCACCGCAGAGGCATGACTGAACAGCGCGTGATACTGGTCGCTGGCAAACTGTTCGGCGGGGAATTTCCAGTTACAATCGATGGTCCACTTTTGTACGCCACCGACGATTTCGGTGCCGCCTTCACGGCGGTCGAGCACGCCGTCGAGATACCAGGCGATGTCACCGAGATAATCGCGAAGCGTTGGTGCGGAGGTATCCCAGTTGCCGAAAATCAGTCCCTTGTAGCTCTCTACGCCAGGCACTTCATTCAGTCCCCAATGCGATTTGCATAAACCTTGCGGATAAGCGCGCGGCTCCAGCGGCACGTCGATCAGCTCGCCGTTAATGCCGTACGACCAGCCGTGATACGGACAGGTGAAGGCGCGGGTATTGCCGCAGTCGGCGTAGCTGACGCGCATCGCGCGGTGGCGACACTGGTTGAGAAACGCTTTGATGCTGCCGTCTTTCTGGCGAACCACCACAACCGCATCCTCGCCCATGTAGGTGTTAAAAAAATCACCGGGTTTGGGGATTTGGCTTTCGTGGGCGAGAAATAACCAGCAGCGTCCGAAGATGCGTTCCAGCTCCAGTTGGTAAATTTCAGGGTCGGTATAAATTCGTGGGGTTACGCGACCGTTTTGCGTGTCGATCAGTTGGTAGATGTCTAAATTTGAGGGTGTGGTCATATTTTTTAATCCTGAAAGCTAAGATGTATTGACCTTCTTTTTTTGTACCTTAAGGATGTTGCTGGTTAGTTATCAATCTGTGAAATAGTAAATTTCTACCAGTTGAGACATTTTTTCGATAACAAGGAGAAGGGCATGGAACTGAGGCACTTACGCTATTTCGTAGCAGTGGCGCAGGCGCTGAATTTCACCCGAGCGGCAGAAAAGCTGCATACCTCTCAGCCGTCGTTAAGCAGCCAGATCCGCGATCTTGAAACCTGCGTGGGCGTTCCGTTGCTGGTGCGGGATAAACGAAAAGTTGCGCTGACGGCGGCCGGTGAGTGCTTTTTACAGGATGCGCTGGCGATCCTCGAACAGGCGGAAAACGCCAAAGTTCGTGCCCGTCGAACGGTGCAGGAAGATAATCATTTCTCCATTGGCTTTGTCCCTTCCGCAGAGGTCAATCTGTTGCCGAAGGTGCTGCCTTTGTTTCGTTTAAAACAACCGGATACGCACATTGAACTGGTGAGTCTGATCACCACCGAGCAGGAAGAGAAGATCCTCAGCGGAGAGCTGGACGTTGGCTTAATGCGCCACCCGGTGTACAGCCCGGATCTCGATTATCTGGAGCTGATTCATGAGCCGTTGGTAGTTGTGTTACCGGTGAATCATCCGTTAGCTAATGAGCAGGCAATCTCCGCAGAACAACTACACGGCGTGAATTTTGTCAGTACCGATCCGGCCTATTCCGGCGCGTTAGCGATGATTGTCAAAAACTGGTTTCAGCAGCAAAAAAGCCAGCCTAACATTGTGCAAGTGGCAACCAACATTCTGGTGACCATGAACCTGGTCGGCATGGGGTTGGGGGTGACTTTGATACCCGGTTATATGAATAATTTTAATACCGGACAGGTGGTTTTTCGGCCAATTATTGGTGATGTCCCAACCATCGCGTTGCTGATGGCGTGGAAAAAAGGATCTCTCAAACCGGCACTGACCGATTTTATCGCCACGGTACATGAACGTTTGGCCGTGAGTCTGACGGTGTAATGGTTACAACTCGCTGAGCTGTGACTCGACATACAGATAGCCAATTCCCATGAGTTGCTGGGCACGATTGAGCTGGCCGAAGCTTATCTGAGTCGCTCTGGCGCGCGGGTTATCACCGTGATCAAACGGGTTAAACCCAGTTTGCTGCACCAAGGTATTGAGCCAGCTATCGCCAAAAGCACAGCTACGACCGTACAACCATATCTGATTAATATTCAGTATATTCAGAAAGTTATATAAACTAAGCCCAATGGCGTTGGCGGCATGCTCGGCCCAGGCCTGAATACGAACATCACCGTTCTGCCAGGCAGTAATAAGCTGGTCGGTGGTGAGCGTTTCCGGATCGTAAAGGGACGTCGGCTGCGATTTCATCCACACGCGGGCCTGTTTTTTCAACGCGCTCAATGACGCCACCGTTTCCAGACAGCCATAGCGACCGCAGTCACAGGCAATTCCATCGGGATGAACGATGGTGTGTCCAATCTGGCCGCTGCCATACAGACTACCGCGCCAGATATTGTCGTTAATCACAAACGATGAGCCGATACCGTAATCAACGTTAATCACGCAAAAATCACCGTTAGCCGCTGGGTTTTGCCATTTTTCGGCCAGCGCCAGCATCACGCAGTCATTGTCCAGGCGGACCTGTACGCCAAGCATCTCTTCCAGCAGATATTTTATTTCCACCGGTGTTTTCCACGGGGCCTGGGGCATGGTTTTTGATGCGCCGGTGATCGGATCAACCTGGCCGTGAACGCCGAGCGCCAGATTAATCGTGACCTCGGGAAATTGTCGACGGTATTCCCGCCAGTGTGCAGCCAGGGCTGACAGCAGCGCTTTGGGGGTTTCCGGCTTAATGACTTCATGACGCCAGTCGCCGATGGCAACCAGCCGTGCGTCCGCCAGTTGGCTGGTGATACTGGTAGGGGTGACGTTGATACATAGCGTCCATGCGCCTTTTTCTGGCAAATGATAGCTGCCGCTGCTCAAACCGCGCTGGCTTAAGGTTTTTCGCGAATGACTGATCCTCCCCTCATCCATTAGCTCTTCGAGGATATTGCTGACCGCCGGGATCGACAGGCTGGTGAGCTGCGCCAGCTGTGACTTGCTGAGCTGCTTTTCCCGCCACAGGTGCGACAAAAAGATCTGCTTATTCGCCTGACGAACCCTGGCGTTGTTGAACCCCGAACGCTGCATTCACTTAACTCCCTTAACTATATTGCGTGAGCATTGCGCATTTTAGCGCCACTTAATTGCCGCAGAATAGCATCAAGTTGAATTTTTACTTTTGCTTATTGAGTGGAGAGCGGCATGTACGGTTCAGTTAAAGTCTGGCAAGAAACGATAACCCTCCCAACGTGGACGGCGGGTGAAGAAGATGCCAACCCAATGTTTCTGGAAAAGCGGGTTTACCAGGGATCTTCTGGCGCGGTGTATCCGTATGGCGTGATTGATACGCTGACCGGCAAACGTGAAATGCGCGACTATCAGGCGGTGTGGATGGAGAATGACTTCATTCGCGTCATGCTGTTGCCGGAGTTAGGCGGGCGTATTCATCGAGCGTATGACAAAGTACAGCAACGCGATTTTGTCTACTACAACGAAGTGGTGAAGCCCGCTCTGGTTGGTTTGCTTGGGCCGTGGATCTCTGGTGGCATTGAATTTAACTGGCCGCAGCATCATCGCCCAACCACTTTTATGCCAGTCGATTTTACGCAGCAGCAGGGTGAGCATGGCGAATATACCGTATGGATGGGTGAGGTAGAACCTATGCGCGGTTTACAGGTGATGACCGGATTTACGCTGTATCCGGATCGCGCCCTGATCGAGATAACCGGGAAGGTGTTTAACGGTAACGCTACGCCACGCCATTTTTTATGGTGGGCGAATCCAGCGGTGAAGGGCGGCGACGATCACCAGAGCGTGTTTCCGCCGGATGTGACCGCAGTATTTGACCACGGTAAGCGTGATGTTTCTGCGTTTCCTATCGCCACCGGTACATACTATAAAGTGGACTACTCGGCTGGCGTGGATATCTCGCGCTACAAAAACGTGCCGGTACCGACCTCCTACATGGCTGAAAAATCAGATTATGATTTTGTTGGCGCATGGCATCACGGTGAGCGAGGCGGTCTGCTACATGTGGCTGACCACCACGTTTCGCCAGGGAAAAAACAGTGGACCTGGGGCTATGGCGACTTTGGCGTTGCCTGGGATCGTAACCTTACCGATGACAACGGTCCTTATATTGAACTGATGACCGGGGTCTTTACCGACAACCAGCCGGATTTCACCTGGCTTGCGCCGTACGAAGAGAAAGTCTTCGTACAAAACTTCCTGCCCTACAGCGAACTGGGCGTGGTGCAAAACGCCAGTACGCAGTTGGCGCTTCGTCTGGTACGTGAGAGTAACCAGCTTTCTGTGGGCGTTTATGCGATTGCGCCACTGCACGACGTGCAGATTACGCTTTCTGCCGATGGACAACAGTTCTATGAGCATACGCTGACCCTGGAGCCTGGACAAAGCTGGCTGGCTGATGTGTCTGACGATAATCATGCGCGGGTAACGATGACTGTCACTGGCGCCGATGGCACTACGCTTTTGCAGTACGAAGAGCACATCGCGCAAGAGTTACCACTGCCATCGGCGGCCGTCGCGCCAGCGCTGCCAGAAGCGCTTTCTAATACCGATGAACTCTATTTTATTGGTCAGCATCTGGAGCAGTACAACCATGCCAGCCGCTATGCCGAAGATTATTATCGCCGCGCGCTGGACGTTGATCCGCTGGACTACCGCAATAATGTGGCCCTGGGGACGCTGGCGCTAAACCGCGCGGACTGGGCGCTGGCGGCACAATGTGCCGGCAAGGCGCTGGAGCGGGCGCATAAGCTCAATAAAAATCCGCGTGATGGCGAGGCGAGTATGCTGCTGGCCGCCGCACAGGAACGTCAGGGCGATGATGACAGCGCGTGGGATAATTATTATAAGGCCAGCTGGAGCGGCAACTGCCGGGATGCGGCTTTCTGGTCGTTAGCGCGTCTGGCGATGAAGCGTCAGGACTACGCTGGCGCATTGGAAAAGGTGGAGCAGAGCCTGCGCTTTAACGGCAGTAATAACCTGGCGATGGGATTGAAAGCGCTGGCGCTGGCAAAGCTTGATCGCAATGCGCAAGCGCTGGACTACATTCGCCAACAACTGGTGGATTATCCGCTGAGCTATACCCTGCACTATGCGCGCTGGGCTATCTGCCAGGACGAGGCGACAGCGCTTGCGCTGATCTCGATTACCGGGCGTCGCGGGACCAACGCGTGTGAACTGGCAGGCTGGCTGACCTCTTTGGGGCAAAAGGATGCTGCCCGTGGTGTGCTGGAACTGCTCGACAGCCAGGAAACGCTGCCGATGCTGTGGCGCGCCTCGCTGAGCGATAATCCACAATCCTTCATTGAACGTGCTCGTGAGTGTCTGCAAAACCGCGTGCGTTTCCCCAATACGCTGGATGAAGTGCAGATGCTGCAAACTCTTGAGCAAAGCGCTTTTGCCCGCTATTTACTCGGCTGTTTCTGGTACAGCAAACGGCGTTATGCCGAGGCGGTTTCCTGCTGGCAGTTCACGCTTGTGCAGGAAGCGGATTTCGCTCCGGCGCATCGTTTACTGGGGATTTACGCCTGGAACAAACTGCACGATGCACAGCAGGCGAAACAGTATCTGTCGCAAGCCGTGGCGCTGGAGCCGCAAAATGCCCGCTTCCTGTTTGAACTCGACTATCTCAACAAGCTGATGGCACAACCGGCTGAACAGCGTCTGCAGCGGCTGGAAGCCAGCAAAGAGATTGTTTTCCAGCGTGATGATCTGACGGTGGAACTGCTCAGCTTGTGGAATGGGTTGGGGCGCTATGACGATGCCGCCGCAGTATTACGTGAGCGGGTGTTCCATCCGTGGGAAGGCGGTGAAGGTAAAGCCACCGGGCAATATCTGCTTAATCAATTACATCGCGCGCTGGCTGCCGTGCAGTCCGGCGACCCGCAAACTGCTATTACGCAACTGCAACAGGCGCTGCACTATCCGAAAAACCTCGGGGAAGGCCGTTTGCCAGGGCAAACGGATAACGACATCTGGTATTTGCTGGGGTATTGCGCGCAGCTGCAAGGCCATTTCGAAGAATCTCAGCGCTACTTCTCCCGTGCGACGCGCGGCGGAAGCTCACTGGATGCCGGACGTTACTACAACGACCAGCCAGTGGACTATCTCTTCTGGCAGGGTATGGCGCAGAGAAAACTTGGCGATGATGCAGAGGCGGACGCTCTGTTCAATAGCTTCCTGCAATGGGTTGAGTCGCATCACGACAACGTGCCGGATGTTGATTTCTTTGCCGTATCGCTACCCGACCTGGTGGTGCTGGATACCTCAGCAGAAGCAAAACACCAGCAACACTGCCTGTTTATCAATGCGCTCGGGCATCTGGGGCTAGGAAATAGCGCCGCCTGTCAGCGTGAACTTGATGAACTCCTGCAACTCAATCCGGCACATGACAAGGCATTACTGCTGCGTCACGCCATTAACGTAAGGCTTTTCCAGTAATACCCGAAACGGGTGGGGGATAACCTCACCCGAAACCTACTGTACCCTGCGTTTCCCTGAAAGAGGAATCATAATGAATAACGCGCAGACACATTTAAAGATTGGTTATGTCTGGACTATCTGCCTGGTTGCGGCCTGCGGAGGTTTACTGTTTGGCTATGACTGGGTGGTGATCGGCGGGGCAAAACCCTTCTATGAAGCATATTTCTCGATTACCGATCCGGCGCAATCCGGCTGGGCGATGAGTTCCGCGCTGGTTGGTTGTATCTTTGGCGCACTGATTTCCGGCTGGTGCGCCGATAAATTTGGCCGAAAAATGCCGCTGATTCTCTCAGCTATCCTGTTTAGCGCTTCTGCTTGGGGAACTGCCGTCGCCAGCAATTTCGACATGTTTATTGTCTATCGCATTGTGGGCGGCGTGGGGATTGGTCTGGCGTCTGCGCTAAGTCCGCTGTATATCGCCGAGGTCAGCCCCGCTGAAAAGCGAGGTCGCTTTGTTGCCGTTAACCAGCTCACCATCGTCATTGGCGTGCTGGCGGCGCAGCTTATCAACCTGATGATTGCCGAACCTGTTGCCACAGGCGCTACGCAGCAGGCAATTGTTGAAAGCTGGAACGGTCAGACAGGCTGGCGCTGGATGTTTGGTGCTGAATTAGTGCCTGCGGTAATTTTCCTGGTGCTGATGTTCTTTGTACCTGAATCGCCGCGCTGGCTGGTGAAAGCGGGCAAAGCCGATCGTGCGCGTGCCATGCTGCAGCGCATTGGTTCGGCGGAATATGCCGGGCAAACGCTGAAAGAGATTGAACATACGCTGCAAAAAGATAATCACAAGGTCGCGTGGTCAACGCTGTTACAACCGCAGATCAAACCGATCGTGATTATTGGCATGGTGCTGGCAGTGTTCCAGCAGTGGTGTGGGATCAACGTTATTTTCAACTATGCGCAGGAGATCTTCGCCTCTGCCGGATTCGACATCAACGGTACGTTAAAATCGATCGTGGCGACAGGGATCATCAATCTGGTCTTTACCCTTGCCGCTCTGCCGTTAGTGGACAAAATTGGCCGTCGTAAACTGATGCTGTTCGGCGCGTCAGGATTGACGGTTATCTACGTACTGATTGCCGGGGCGTACGGGTTGGGCATTATGGGCTGGCCGGTTCTGGTTCTGGTGCTGGCGGCAATCGCGATTTATGCTCTGACGCTGGCGCCGGTGACCTGGGTGCTGCTATCAGAAATTTTTCCCAACCGCGTGCGCGGGCTGGCAATGTCGCTGGGGACGCTGGCGCTGTGGATTGCTTGTTTCCTGCTGACCTATACCTTCCCGCTGCTCAATGCGAGTCTGGGCGCGTCGGGAAGCTTCCTGCTGTACGGTGTGATTTGCGCGATGGGTTTCATCTATGTTCTGCGTAATGTACCGGAAACCAAAGGCGTGACGCTGGAAGCGCTGGAAGAACAGCTGGCGGCGCAGCATACAAAAGTTGGTGCATCAACCCAACCGCGAAGCGCCCGCTAATGGATGGTCTGCTGACGCTACAAAACGCACATCTGCGGATGTGCGTCGATCCGCAGGGCGGTTCTCTATTAAGCCTGGTTTCGTTACAACACCAACAGGCCATTTTACGCGAAGGTCATGGTCAGCAGCCTGGTGATTGCGGCCTGTTCCCGATGCTGCCGGTCGCGAATCGGGTGGCGGGAAATCGTTTTATGCTGCGCGGTGAAGAGGTGGTTTTACCTCAACATGGCGCAGACGATACTTTCTTCCTGCACGGTGACGGCTGGCTGCAACGCTGGCAGATTATTACCGCTACCCAAAGCGGCTGTTTGCTGCAGTTGCGCAGTTGGCACCCCTGCGGCTACGACTATACGGCGCAGCTTTGCTATCAACTGGAAACCTCAAGCCTGCACGCCTCGTTGACGCTCACCCATTGCGGTGAGCAGCCAATGATTTACGGTTGTGGGTTCCATCCGTTTTTCGCCTTTGATAAGCGCAGCACGGCGCAGTTCACCGCCGGCGGTTACTGGCCGGAGGGGGAACAGCATCTGCCGCTGGAATGGCAACGCGATATCCCTGCAGTGGCGGATTTCAAGCATGCGCAATACGGTGAGGATAGCTGGCTGAATGTCGGATATTCTGGCTGGAGCGGGCGGGCCGTTATTCAGCGAGATGTGATGAAAGTCACGATTTTAGCGCAAACTCCGTGGTTGATGCTGTTCAGAATGTCGGGTGAGGAGTTCCTGTGCCTGGAGCCGCAAACGCATCCGGTGAATGCCCACAACATGCAGGGGAAGCCGGGATTGCAGGTTTTAGCGCAGGGAGAACGCTGCCATTTTGCGATGCAAATTAGCGTCGAATAGGGCAAAAATCATGTTATCTGCCTGTTAATGCTCTCTTGCGCCAGCCTGCGTTTGTCGCCAGACTATCGCCTCCAAACGGGAGGGATTCATGGCTTTGCATTCCACGCGCTGGCTGGCGCTCGGTTATTTCACCTACTTCTTTAGCTACGGTATCTTTCTGCCTTTCTGGAGCGTCTGGCTCGAAGGGTTAGGGCTGACGCCGGAAACCATCGGTTTACTGCTGGGCGCGGGGCTGATTGCCCGTTTTCTCGGTAGCTTGCTGATTGCACCGCGTGTGAGCGATCCCTCTCGGCTGATCTCAGCGTTACGTATTCTGGCCTTATTGACGTTGGTGTTTGCGCTGGCCTTCTGGGCGGGGACCAACGTGGCGTGGCTGATGGTGGTGATGGTCGGCTTTAACCTGTTTTTCTCGCCGCTGGTGCCGCTGACCGATGCACTGGCCAACACCTGGCAAAAACAGATAACCATGGATTACGGTCGGGTGCGACTGTGGGGATCCGTGGCCTTTGTGATCGGCTCTGCGTTGACCGGCAAACTGGTGAGCCTGTTCGACTATCGGGTGATCCTGGTCCTGTTATCGCTTGGCGCCGCCTCAATGCTGCTGGGCATGATGATTCGCCCGAGCGTGCAGCCAGCGGGTGAAAACCGTCAGCAGGAGAGCGCGGGATGGCCCGCCTGGCGCGCGCTAATAACCCAAAGCTGGCGTTTTCTGGCCTGCGTGAGTCTGCTGCAGGGCGCACATGCAGCTTATTACGGTTTCAGCGCCATTTACTGGCAGTCTGCCGGGTATTCCGCTTCGGCGGTGGGCTATTTATGGTCATTAGGCGTGGTGGCGGAAGTGATTATTTTTGCGCTCAGCCACAAGCTGTTCCGCCGCTTTAGCGCTCGCGATCTTCTGCTGCTTTCCGCCGTTTGCGGCGTGGCGCGTTGGGGTCTGATGGGCTGGAGCACAGAGCTGCCATGGCTGATTGTGGTGCAAATCCTGCATTGCGGAACGTTTACCGTCTGCCACCTGGCGGCGATGCGTTACATTGCTGCGCGACAGGGCAGTGAAGTGATTCGTCTCCAGGCGGTATATTCTGCGGTGGCGATGGGCGGCAGTATCGCCATCATGACCGTTTTCGCCGGCTATCTGTACCAGAACCTGGGCAGCGGCGTATTCTGGGTGATGGCGCTGGTGGCGCTACCAGCTATCGTTCTGCGCCCGAAAGTGGTGGCGCAGCCTGCGACGTTATGATTCAAGGATTTTGCGGATCTGCTGCTGCTGGTGAGACGTAAGCGCCAGATCCGCATGAATCAGCGGGGGAGAAAACAGCGGTAGCGGCGTGGTGTACGGTGTAATAATCAGCGTTACGCCACGCGGCGCTCCCTCTTTTTGAAAGTCCTGCATCGGCATATGCTTTACGTTGAGCGGCAGCAGCGTCAGTTCGCGCAGCTGTTGCTCTATATGCGCTTCAAGTTGTTCGTTACTACCGGTCAGCAGGATAATCTGCTTTTCGTGCAAATCCTTCTCCTGCATCAGCCAGGCGCCGAAAATAACGGCGACCAGGCCGATCTCTTCTTCTGAAAACTGGACATCGTATTCCGCTTCAAAGCCGTGAATCGCCTCGCGGGTAGTTCGAACCAGCCGGGGATAAAGTCGGCTGAACTCCTCCGGTAGTGTGTTATCAATGCCGATGGCAAATACGCTGCGGTTCAGTGCCTGGGCCAGGTGGATATACAACTGGTCATTCAGCCCTTGCTCGTCGCTGAAGCGCACGTTGCCATACTCGCGAAAACGCAGCACCAGCCGCGCAATAGCAAGGCGCAGGCGGCGATCCTGCTGGTGATTATCGCGGATCGGGTCGGGGATGCGGATCATTGAGAATAACAACGCCATAAACAGCGATTCGCCCAGCGGCGCACTTTGCATGACGTGGCGCTGCCAGTGGCGGCCAATTTCCTCGGCGAGCGGATACTCAGCGCAGGATTGCGCCCACCGTTGCTGGAGTGGATTAAACTCCGGGGTGATCCCCGCGTGGTGCTGTAGCAGACAATATTGTAAATACAAGCGCAGGAACTGGATGTCACGACACTCAAACGGCTTCTGTAAGCGCCGGGAGCACAGATTGATGAGCGCATGCAGATTGGTGTCGTCATACAGCGTACGTGCGATACCTTGTTGTTTAAGAGCAATTTTTAAAGTGGGCGTGAAATGCTGAGCGATAAAAGTAGGGCAAATCCGCAGGCCACGGCGCAGCCACTGCAACAGACACAGACGCTGATTTAGCGGGGTTCCTTCGATCGCATAGCCACCATTCTGCGCTGTGGCTATCGTGAGCCGGTGATAGCGCTGGATTTCGAGCCCTGCGCCAATAATATCTTCCTGAACCGTGGCATCATCGACACCATTGAGGCTGCTGAAGGTTTGTGTAGTCGCGATTTGCCCCGGCAGGAAAAGCGTCAGCAGAACCTGGCAACGGCGCTGGGGAGCGGAAAGTACAGATGGCGGAGCAAGCGTTGACATCATCTGTAGGGTCTCCCGTAAGTATGTTTGATAAGAATAGCTAAAGTTTGCTCATAGATTTGAGGAATGGAATGCTTTCCACCAGGAATGCTGGAGAGCGTCACAGAATTTTTAACGTGCGGAACAGATAGCGGTAGTGGAACGCAGCGCGTTAATCCGCTTTTTCACTGCTTTATCTTTTTGTTGAGATATAAAAAATGCCAGAGGGGGGAATGCTGGCGGAGGGAGGTATGAAAATGCTATCGCAGAGAAGTGAAAAACCTAAAGTGAACGTAGCAATACGACGGAGGCAACAGATTCATTACCTCCGTAACAGCTGTCTGGCGTTACTTCTCACGACTCAACGTTAATCCCACATCGCCGCCCGGATGTACCGCCAGCAGCGTTTCCTTTGAGTAGCCGCTCTCGCTCATCAGACAGGCACAGGCGGCGTCAAAGATAGCAAGCACCAGTAAAATGGAGGTGGTGGCTAACATGTTCAGCGGGTCGGCCTCTCGCTGAACGCCAGTGGAAATCACTAGCTTCGATGCTTTAGCGATGGCCGAATCGGCGTTTTCAGTCACGCTCAGGATGGGCACATTCCTCGCAGCCAGTCCGGGCAGCAGCCGGGTGAGCTCGTCCGAATTCCCCCCGCGTGACAGCATAATCACCAGGTCGTCGGCGCGTAAAAAACCGAGATCGCCATGTGCTGCGTCCGTCGCGTTGAGGTAAATCGCCGGACGTTCCACGCAGGCAAGCATATGTGCGACTTTACGCGCTGCAATGCCAGAGGTACCGACGCCGGTGACGACGATTTTGCCCTGACAACCGCGCAGCTCCGCCATCAGCGACTGCCAGACAGGTTCAGTCAGATGCTGCCCCAGACCCGCCAGGGCATCGCTATAGAGCTGGAATACGCCGCTGGCCTGAGACCAGGAGTTACTCATGCGTCCTCCTGCATCAACTGGCGGTATTTCATATGATCCTGATACATCTCGTGGAATACCCGATATTTGCGATCGTAGTACTGCTTAATGCGGTTGGTCTGCGGGGTGACCGTTTTACCAATCCGGCTCATCGCCGACATTGCTTCCGGGAAGGTATCGAATACGCCCGCGGCGATAGTCCCCATCATGGCGCCACCCAGCAGCATGGCTTCGCTCTCTTCAGGCAGCAGCATCGCACAGCCGGTGGCGTTGGCATGCTCCTGAACGAAGATCGGGTTTTTCGTCCCGCCGCCGCTGGCCATAATGGTATCGATGGTGTAGCCGCTTTGATTCATCGTTTCAATGATATGACGGGTTCCCAGCGCAATGGACTGGATGGTCGCGAGGTACTGTAACGCCATATCTTCCGGCGTGCGCGACAGCTTCAGTCCGGTGATAGCGCCTGTGAGCGTTGGGTTGGCGCGCGGTGAACGGTTGCCGTGGAAATAGGGCAGGATGTGCATATCGCGGGTTAAAAATGCGATATCTTCCGGCTCACCGGCCATTTTACGCAGCAGCGCATTCAACACTTCATAAATGGTCTGCCCTTGAGATTTCGCCTGGGTCAACAAGGTTTCGTAACAAGGATGCGACTGAATAACGTGGTCGATTAACGCCCCGGTTGCCGACTGTCCACCTTCGTTAAGCCAGTATTCTGGCAGCACTGCTGAGTAGTAAGGCCCCCAAACACCGCCGATAAAACGCGGCTCTTTGGAAATCGCCATGTGTCCGGTAGAGGTGCCGCCAATCAGCGCGACGCGGCGGTCAAAATCCGCCACCTCGCCAGAGACACCGCTCGCGCCGAGCGTGCCGAGCGTACCGGCGTGGGCATCGATGATCGAGACGCTGACAGCGGTCCCCGGAATCAGCCCCATTTCGCTGGCGGCGCGCGGAGAAAGACCATGACCGAGCGGTTCGCCCATGGTTTTCACGTAGCGACCAATTTTGGCAGCATCATGTTCCAGCAAGTCTTCCAGCCCAATCTGGCGGAAATAGCTGGCATCCCATTTGTCTTCATGGCCCATATAGGTCCATTTACACACCGTCGAGCACAGTGAGCGCGTGTCATCGCCCGTTGCGCGCCAGGTCAGGAAATCGGGCAGGTCAAAGTAGTATCCCGCATTGGCCCAGGTGTTGGGCATATGTTGCTTCAACCACAGCAGTTTGGGCGTTTGCATTTCCGGGGAGATAATACCGCCAACGTAGTCCAGCACCCGATGATGCAGGGCGTTAATGCGCTCAGCCTGAGTAATGGCGCGGTGATCCATCCACACAATGATATTCTGTTCGCTGCGCCCGGACGGACTAATGGTCAGCGGTTTACCTTCTTTATCCAACACCACCAGTGAACAGGTCGCGTCAAAGCCCAGACCTTTCACCTGGATAGGGTTGATATCCGACTGGTTAATCGCATCGCGAACCGCGTTACACACTGCCTGCCAGATGTTATCGGAAGACTGCTCAACAAAATCGGCCTGCGGGCGGTAAATCTCGATGGCCCGACTGGCCTGGCCGACCATTCTGCCGTTGAGATCAAACACGCCAGCACGGGCGCTTCCGGTTCCGACATCCACACCAATAAAGTAACTTGCCATAATTTTTTCTCCTGAAATCAGGCTTTACGATTCTGTAATGCGATAAAGAGGATCAGCACCGCGCCCCACAGCGCCATCGTCAGATAGCTGCTGACCCCCAGCAAGTTAAGGCCGCTTTCCAGCATTTGCAGCACAATCAGCGCCAGGACCAGGCCGATAATGCGTCCGAAGCCGCCATCCGGATTGATGCCGCCGAGTACGGAGGCAAGGATGGTGACCAGCAGGTAGGACTCACCGTATCCGGCTTTTGCCGAGTTGAATTTCGCCATCATCAGAATGGCGGCGACCCAGCCGAGCAGGGCTGAAATCACGTACACGGAAATTTGTACCCGTACGGTATTAACACCACTGTAGCGGGTAGCCTGTTCATTGGAGCCGACGAGATAAAGACTGCGCCCCAGCGTGGTGTGCTCCAGCAGTACCCATAGCAGGATTGCCACCAGGAAAAAGAGCAACAGCGCCACCGGAATACCCGCAATCGTGGCGTTGCCAAGGTACTGAATGGCGGTCGGGAAACCCGAAATCACCGTCCCGTTGGAGAGCAGAATATTCAGCCCGGAGATAAGTGTCATCGTGCCGAGGGTGGCGAGAATCGGTGAGACGCCGACCCAGGCAATCAGCGCGCCGTTGAGCGTACCGATAGCCACCGCCACGGCTGCACCTGCCAGCAGCGCCAGCACCAGAAACAGCGGGTTATCCGGATGGGTAACGATAATCGCTGCCATTACCAGCGAGCAGGCGTTCGCCCCGGCAATAATTGACAGGTTAATGCCGCCGGTCAGCATGGTCATACCCATCCCGAGGGCCAGCATACCGAGGATCGGTAACTGTGAGCCTATCGACTGGAAGTTAGCGACGCTAAAAAAACGGCTGCCGAGCAGGGCTGAGAAAACCAGGGCGACGACCACAATAATGACGCATTGCAGACGAATGATGGCATCACCGGGTAAAAATCTGGCGATTGTTTTCATCTCAAAGCTCCCTTGCCAGTTTGCGTTTTTCGTTCCAGGCCGTGGCACTGATGCTGACCAGGATAATGGCGCCGCTGAATACGGTGTGCCAGTAAGAGGAGACGCTGAGTAGCGTCAGACCATTTTGTAAGAAGGCGAGCAAGACAACGCCGAGCAGGGTTCCGGTCAACGTACCGCGCCCGCCGCTCATGCTGGTTCCGCCGAGTACGACCGCCGCCAGCACCGTCAGCTCAAAGCCGAGCAGCGAATTGGGTGCAACTGACTGGGTGATTTGCGCCTGAACCACGGCGGCAACACCTGCCAGAATGCCCATATAGCCATAGACGTAGAAATGCAGCTTCAGCAGATTCAGCCCCAGGCGTGAGGCCGCGTCGCGGTTGCCGCCCATGGCGTAAACCTGACGGCCAAGACGTGTATAGTTCATCAGCACTGCGGTAAAGACGATCACCGCCGCCAGGCACAGCAGGGGCAGGGTGAGGCCGTAGTCGTAGCCATCTGCCGCGGTGAAGGAGAACCAGTTAATGCCGTTCATAAACCAGTCAGGGAAACCGTACAGCCAGGTGCCTTTGGTGGCGTAAACCAGAAGGCCGTAGTAGACGTTCAGCGTGGCGATGGTAATGATGATTGCCGGAACGCGCAGCCAGTAGACCAGGAAGCCATTAATGAGCCCAAGCAGCAGGCCCACCGCAATCGCAATGGTTAACGCCAGAGCGAAGTTACCGCCGTGGCCGATCACCCAACTGGCCATCGCATACTGGGCAATCGCGGTCATCGCCGGAAATGAGATATCGATCCCGCCGGAAATCAACACCACAAACAACCCGCAGGCAAGAATGCCGAGAATCGCGTAGCTGGTGGCCACATCTGTCAGATTGCCGAGCGAGAGGAACTCATCGGTGCTGACACTTAGCCCAACCGCCAGCGCCACGACCAGCAGGCCCAACCAGAATTCATGTTGCCCGATTAAACGGGACAGATGCATCTTATTCATTGATTACCTCGACCACTTCAGCAATCTCCTCTTCACGGCAGTGATGAGGATTAAATTCCGCCACCAGTCTGCCGCGACGCATCACCAGCACGCGGTGGCTGTTGTAATATGCTTCTGGAATTTCATCGCAAATCATCAGCACCGCCATACCTTGTTCCGCCAAATCGCGGGCTATCTGGTAAATGCCCTCTTTGTTGGCGATATCCACGCCGACGGTAGGCGAGTCGAGGATCAGGATGCGGGGATTGGTCGCCACCCATTTGGCAATGGCGATACGCTGGGCATTGCCGCCGGAAAGGGTTTTGACCGGCAGGTGCGGATCGGACACTTTGATATTCAGTTCGCGGATTAAATCGGCGACCAGCTTTTGCGCTTTACTATGATCGAGCAAGCCGCTACCGGTGTGCAGTTGATCAAACACCGTGACGATGGTGTTGTCGTAAATCGACTGCTCCATGATCAGCCCCTGCGTCAGGCGATCTTCTGAGACGTAGCCGATCCCATGCTTAATGGCGTCGTGGTTATTACGAAGCGTGACCGGCTGACCGTTAATACGCATCTCGCCGCTTTCCGGCTGGGTCATGCCGAACAAACTGAGGCAAAGTTCGGTACGCCCGGCGCCCAACAGGCCGACAATCGAGACAATCTCGCCGCCATGTAGCGACAGATTAATGTTCTGGTATTTGCCTCTGCGGCTGAGGTTGCGCAGCTCCAGCAGGGGTTCTCGATCGTCGAATGATTTCTCCGGCAACGGGCTGTAGTGGAAGCGTTGTCCGGTCATCAGGAAAGCCAGCTCGTGACTGTCCAGTTCGCTGGCAGGATATGTGCCCACCAGTTTGCCGTCGCGCATGACGCTGATACGGTCTGCCACTTCCATCACTTCATCCAGACGATGGCTGACAAACACCACGCAAATGCCGGCTGCTTTCAGTTCGTTAACCACCTTCAGCAGGCCATTGACCTCCTGGCGGGTTAGCGAGGCGGTGGGCTCGTCCATAATCACCAGACGCGCATCTGCGGCAATTGCCCGGCAAATAGCGACCAGCTGTCGGTCGGCAATCGAGAGTTTTTCTACTTTTTTATCGGGATCGATATTCACTCCGATACGTTTCATGGCTGCCAGCGCCTGCTGTTTCATAGCACCACGACGCACCCAGATATCACCGCCCGGCAGATAGCGGTTGACCGCGATATTTTCTGCGACGCTAAAGTTGGGGAACAGCGACAGGTCCTGATAAATAACCTGAATGCCATAATGGGAAGAGAGCTGCGGCGTCAGGTGATGGAACAATTTTCCGTCGAGTAAAATCTGCGCGCCTTTTTCCGGGTGATAAACCCCGGAGATCACTTTAATAATGGTACTTTTACCACAGCCGTTTTGACCCGCCAGACAGTGAACTTCGCCTTTTCTCAGCGTCAGATTCACGTTATCCAGCGCCAGCACGCCCGGGAATTGTTTGCTGATATTCTCAAGAGTGATAAATGCGGTGGTGTCTGCCATGGACAATACCCCTGCGAGCGCCCTGACGGACGCTGAGTGTTAGTTTGGTTGATAGCGCCGACCAGACGGTCGGCGTTAAGGTTCCCTGGTGTTGGCTAAAGCCTTAGAAACCAAGTGATTGTGCGTTGTCTTTGGTGACTTCGAGGATCTTGTTAAAGCGGATCACTTTCTTCTCCGTGTCGATATCGGCTTTCCCTAAACCGTCGATACTCAGATCTGCATTGACTTCTTTGCCCTGCAACAGCTGATCGGCAACCGTTACCAGCGCATAGCCCGCATCTTTTGGATCCCACAGCAGCGCTTTTTTGATATCTCCACGCATCAGGTAAGGCGCAGCCTGCGCTGGCATGGCGATCCCGACAACGGCAATTTTATCTTTGGCGCGTTTTTTCTGCACAGCCTGACCAGCACCAATTGGACCCAGTGAGCCGAAGCCGATAATGCCCTTCATCTGCGGATAGGTTTTCATCAGATCCAGCGTTGTGGCGTAGGATTTATCAATGCTTTCCGCGACCGGCAGGCGTGAAGTGACCTCGAACATTTCCGGATATTTTTCTTTCTGGTACTTAATTGCATAATCCGCCCACGCGTTATGCAGTGGGACCGTCAGCGAACCAACATAGATTGCATACCCGCCTTTGCCGCCCATATTTTTCGCTAACTCATCGACGTTGGCTTGTGCGTATTTTTCACTATCGATGGTTTCGATATCCCACTGACCGATTTGCTCGTCCGGGGATTCGTGCGTCAGGACCACAATGCCTTTATCGCGCGCTTTTTTCAGTACTGGCTCAAGAACCTTGGCATCGTTCGGTACCACGATGATTGCGTTGACGTTTTTGGCGATCAGATCCTCAATCACTTTGACCTGCTGTGCCGGATCCGGCGTAGATGGACCGGTCTGGTAAGCGTTCACATCCAGTTTTTTTGCTGCTTCGTTAACGCCGGTTTCCATGCGGTTAAACCAGGGAATACCGGTGACCTTTGCAACCACAGCAATTTCATATTTTTCCGCCGCAAAGGACGTGCCGGACAACATGCATGCAGAAACCAGGGTTGCACTGAGTAATGCGAGTTTGAATTTCATAGTTGTACCTTTCGTAGGGGGCAGGACATGTCACGGCGTGAAGTTAACAACGAATGGAAGAGGGAATGAATCATAAGTTTGGAGAATGTGATATATGCCCACTATTGTGAATTTATGGAAACAAAATAGTTAACAATTGGTTAAATTAACATGGTTTTAGATTCAAGTGTTCAAATTAAGTGTTAATAAAACATTAAAATGAAACTATTAATTAACATTTTATTATCATTTTACTTAAGATTTGACGCCGAAAAGGTGTTTGGGTGGAATTTCCCGAAGAAGAAATTATCGAAATTGAGAACTGAATCGATACCGGAAAAGGGTGCTCAACTTTTTTTCGTTCAATGATATCCTCGGCACACTTGCGCCAAATACGGCATCATTATTTGTGGCGGTGTTGATTTTTATCGTGGAGAACTCATGCAAGGCGTTAAACGTATCTTTATGACGTTGTTTCTCGCTGTCCTGTCTTTTGGCGCAGGTGCGCATCCCCACAGCTTTATTCATCTGAAAACCGAAGTTGTGAGCGAAAATGATCGGTTCGTCGCGCTAAAAATGCGCTGGACGATGGATGAAATCACGTCGGCGGATCTGCTTTACGACGCGGGGAATGCTAAACCTGGTGATGAAATTTGGAAAAAACTGGCGGCGGAAGTGATGGCCAACGTTCTCGGGCAGCACTATTTCACCGAAGTGTGGCACGATGGGAAAAAGGTAAAGTTTAAAAACAGACCGACGGAATATGGCATGGCGCGTGAAGAACACCAGGCGGTGCTGACGTTCGTTCTGCCGCTGGCCGAAGCTCAACCACTGAGCGGTCAAAAATATACTATTTCAACCTTCGATCCGACCTACTACGTCGATATGAGCTATGACAAAGACAGCGACGCCCGACTTTCGCAGACCATAAGCCAGCAATGCCATATTTCAATGCATACGCCGACGCCGAATGAACACATGTTAAGTTTTGCGCAGTCGCTGGATAAAGAAGACGCACCGCCGGAGGATATGGAGTTGGGTAAACAGTTTGCACAGACGGTGACGCTGCAATGTCAGTAGTTTATCAACAACTCGCAGCCAGACGCCGTTGGCTCACGCTATGGCCGCTGGCGGTCTTTTTGTTGCTGGCGACAGGCGGGGGGCTGTGGTTGTGGCAAGCCTGGCCTCAGGTAATGATGCACAGTGTCGTCTGGCAGCGCGACGTTAACCAGCAGATGAGCGGGTTGCTGAAAGCGGTTGCCGCGAACCCCACACGTGCGGGCGGATCTCTGCTGTTGTTTAGCTTTATTTATGGGGTATTGCACGCATTGGGGCCGGGGCACGGCAAAATCGTCATCACGACCTGGCTTGCGACGCATCCGTCGAAGCTCAAGTCGAGCATTGGGCTGACGCTGGCGTCTTCCCTATTGCAGGGGCTGGTGGCAATAGGACTGGTGGTTGTAGTGCTCACGGTGCTGCAACTGCCTGCCCGACAGCTGCATATGAGCAGTTTCTGGCTGGAGAAAGGAAGTTATGCGCTGGTTGGCATGTTGGGCGTTTTATTGTGTGTCCGTGCGCTGAAGAAATTGCGCCAGCTGCTGATGCGCCCGAAATTCACCGCCTTTACGCCGCACCATGTGCATCACGAGGGCTGCGGCTGCAGGCATCAGCATTTGCCCAACCCGGAACAACTGCAAAGCGGCGATGACTGGCGCGCCCGGTTGATGATTATTCTCTCTATGGGCATGCGTCCCTGCTCTGGCGCAATTATGGTGCTGCTGTTCAGTAAAGTGGTTGGCGTCTTTAGCTGGGGTATGGCGTCGGCGTTGGCGATGGCGGCAGGAACCTCTTTGACGATTACGTCACTGGCTTTGCTGGTACATAGCTTTCGCTCATTGGCGGTGAAAATTAGCGGGCATAAAGCGCCGGTGCTGTGGCGACAGATTGGCTGGACGACGCTGGCGTTAGCCGGTGGTGCGGTGCTTATTGTTGCTGCGGTAGTGATGTGGATGAGCGCGGTGCCGGTAGGGCGAGGGATAAGACCGTTTTAAATCCCCATCCGTAGCGTAATTGTTATTGCGTCACTGCTTTACGAATAAAATCTATCGCTGCGTCACGATAATCATCGCCGTGGCGGCCAGAGAACGCATCAATATGTTCTCCTTCGGGAATAATGATTAGCTGTTTGGGTTCACGCGCCTGGGAAAACAGTTTTTCACTCTGTTGCCATGGAATGACGTGATCTGCCGTACCGTGGATCAGCAGTAACGGGATCGGCGCAATGCTGCTGATATTACGATCTGCACTATAGCGATCGTCGAGTAAAAATCCGCTCCCTGGGATCATGTGGTTGGCAATGGCAGAGTACGATGAAAACGTTGAATCGAGGATAATGGCTCGCACGCCCGCGCGATCGCCGTGTTGTTGATTTGCACAATCCATGCAATTGCCCACGGCGGCTAATACATTATTGCCCCCAAGACTTTGCCCCAGCAGCACCAGTCGCTCAGAGTCGACATCGGCGCGATGCCGCACATAGTCCATTGCGCTTTGCGTATCGTCCTGCAGGCCTTTTTGTGATGGCGTGCCCTCTGATTCGCCGAAGCTGCGGTAATCAAACATAAACACGTTAACGTTGCGTTCTGGCAACCAACTGACTAACGGCCAGTGCGCTGACATATTGCCGACGTTTCCATGGGCATGGACGACGGTGGCGATGGCGTTTTCTGCCGGCCCCGTAGCGGAAGGAATAAACCAGCCGTGTAAACGGGTACCGTCTTTGGCGGTAAAGAAAACGGATTCAGCAGTGGTGGGAGTTGGGCCGTATATTTCATTATCGGGATAATAAAAGGTATTGATCGCCACGCGGGGGAGTAAATAAATGCAGGCCAGGACGATAAACAACATAAAGAGATATTTGGCGCTGCGACGGATGCCCGGGATGGTCATGTGACTTCCTTGTTGCTTTCAGACAGTGGTAGTTCTGCCATTGGGTACAAAGAAATATCGTGTTAAAGCGTGAGGGGAAAGTAAAGCAAGAGGACGTTATTTAGGAAAAACGCTCGAGGAAAAGCACGGCGAATGAGAGGTCTCATCCGCCGAAGAGACTTAGCGCTTCAGCGCATCGCTCAGTTCGTCACGCATGTTAGCCAGCATGGCTTTAACAACGCGCGGGTTACCTGCAACGATGTTGCCGGTTGCCAGGTAGTTATGACCACCGGTGAAGTCGCAAACCAGTGCGCCAGCTTCACGCGCAATCAGCTCACCTGCTGCGAAATCCCATGGTTTCAGACCGATTTCGAAGTAACCGTCAACGCGCGCAGCGGCAACGTAAGCCAGATCCAGCGCAGCAGAACCTGTGCGGCGGAAGTCAGCGCACTCGGTAAACATTTTGCCAAGAATTTTCATGTAAGAAGCGGCGTGCTGCTTCGCTTTGAACGGGAAACCGGTGGCGATGATGGTGCCGTCCAGATCGCGGGCGGTGCTGCCACGCAGACGATAGCCGTTCAGCTGTGCGCCCTGGCCGCGAGTGGCGGTGAACAGTTCGTTACGCATTGGATCGTAAACAACGGCGACTTCAGTACGGCCTTTAATGCGTACTGCGATAGATACCGCGAAGTGCGGCAGACGTTTTACGAAGTTGGTAGTACCATCCAGTGGATCGATAACCCATTGAACATCCTGATCTTCACCTGCGTGCTCACCGCTTTCTTCGGTGATGATGGTGTGCTGTGGGTAAGATTTGCGAATAGTTTCGATAATAATCGCTTCGGCGGCTTTATCGACGTTAGTCACGAAATCATTGCTGCCTTTCTGGCTGGTTTCTACAGAGTCTGGGGTTTCGTAGTGTTTGGCAATTACATTACCCGCCTTGCGCGCTGCGCGCACGGCGATGGTCAGCATCGGATGCATCGGTCTCTCTCACTGGATGTTAAAGAACGGGAAAACGGCGCAGAGTATAGCAGCGAGTTCGGAATATGTCTTCGTTTTATGATAATATGCCCGAATAATCTTTAGCCGAAGAAATACAATGCTGCAAAATATTCGAATCGTGCTGGTGGAAACCTCTCACACTGGCAACATGGGCTCTGTAGCCCGCGCAATGAAAACCATGGGTTTAACCAATCTGTGGCTGGTAAATCCACTGGTTAAACCGGACTCTCAGGCCATCGCTCTGGCGGCAGGTGCCAGTGATGTAATCGGCAGCGCGCAGATCGTCGATACTCTTGATGAAGCGCTGGCAGGTTGCAGCCTGGTAGTAGGCACCAGTGCGCGCTCCCGTACACTACCGTGGCCGATGCTGGATCCGCGTGAATGCGGTTTAAAAAGCGTCTCTGAAGCGACGAATTCGCCCGTAGCGCTGGTGTTTGGCCGTGAACGTGTTGGCCTGACGAATGAAGAACTGCAGAAGTGCCATTACCACGTCGCTATTGCCGCGAACCCGGAATACAGTTCGCTGAACCTGGCGATGGCGGTGCAGGTCATCTCTTATGAAGTGCGCATGGCCTGGCTGGCAACGCAGGAAAGCGAGAAGACCGCAGAATACGAAGAAGCTGAGTATCCGCTGGTCGATGATTTAGAGCGTTTTTACGGTCATCTGGAACAAACGCTGCTGTCGACCGGGTTTATCCGTGAAGGGCATCCGGGACAGGTGATGAACAAGCTGCGCCGTCTGTTTACGCGTGCGCGTCCTGAGAGCCAGGAGCTGAACATTTTGCGCGGAATTTTAGCTTCAATTGAGCAACAGAATAAAGGCAAGTAAACGTAACGCCTCCGGCAAGTAAAAATGGCACTGAAGGTTAAATACCTGACTAAATTAGTCAAGTAAATAGTTGACTGATTTAGTCGGGAATGTCAGACTTGCCCCTGCTATGCAATACCCCCATTTTACAATAAAAAACCCCGGGCAGGGGCGAGTTTGAGGCTAAGTAAGACATGAGACTGACATCAAAAGGGCGTTATGCCGTGACCGCAATGTTGGACGTTGCGCTCAACTCCGAAACGGGCCCGGTACCGTTGGCTGATATTTCTGAACGTCAGGGAATTTCCCTGTCATATCTGGAGCAGCTGTTTTCCCGTTTGCGTAAAAACGGTCTGGTTTCCAGCGTACGTGGACCAGGCGGCGGGTATCTGCTGGGTAAAGATGCCGGCAGCATCGCAGTAGGTGAAGTAATCAGCGCTGTGGACGAGTCTGTAGATGCGACCCGTTGCCAGGGCAAGGGCGGTTGTCAGGGCGGCGATAAATGCCTGACCCACGCGCTGTGGCGCGATCTGAGCGATCGTCTGACCGGTTTCCTCAACAACATTACGTTGGGCGAACTGGTGAATAATCAGGAAGTCCTGGATGTGTCTGGTCGCCAGCACACGCATGACGCTCCACGCACTAATCGTGCACAAGACGCGATCGACGTTAAGTTACGCGCATAATAAAAGTATTTTAGAATCAGGCCGGGGTGTTACACACCCCGTTAACTCGGTCGTACATCCAGCCGGTTGCCTGATTCCTTGCATTGAAGCGATGTACGGAGTTTATAGAGCAATGAAATTACCGATCTATCTCGACTACTCCGCAACCACGCCGGTGGACCCGCGTGTTGCCGAGAAAATGATGCAGTGTCTGACCCTGGACGGAAACTTTGGTAACCCAGCGTCTCGTTCACACCGTTTCGGCTGGCAGGCTGAAGAGGCGGTAGATATCGCCCGTAACCAGATTGCTGACCTCGTGGGCGCTGACCCGCGTGAAATCGTCTTTACTTCCGGTGCGACTGAATCCGATAACCTGGCGATTAAAGGTGCAGCCAACTTTTATCAGAAAAAAGGCAAGCACATCATCACCAGCAAAACCGAACACAAAGCCGTGCTGGACACCTGTCGTCAGCTGGAGCGCGAAGGATTTGAAGTCACCTACCTCGCCCCGCAGCGTAACGGCATTATTGACCTGAAAGAACTTGAAGCGGCAATGCGTGACGACACCATCCTCGTGTCCATCATGCACGTGAATAACGAAATCGGCGTGGTGCAGGATATCGCGACTATCGGCGAAATGTGCCGTGCGCGCGGCATCATCTATCACGTTGATGCGACCCAGAGCGTGGGCAAACTGCCTATCGATCTGAGCCAACTGAAAGTTGATCTGATGTCCTTCTCCGGCCACAAAATCTATGGTCCGAAAGGTATCGGTGCGCTGTACGTGCGTCGTAAACCGCGTATTCGTATTGAAGCGCAGATGCACGGCGGCGGTCACGAGCGCGGTATGCGTTCCGGTACGCTGCCTGTGCACCAGATCGTCGGCATGGGTGAAGCTTACCGTATCGCTAAAGAAGAGATGGAAACCGAGATGGCGCGCCTGCGCAGTCTGCGTAACCGTCTGTGGGACGGCGTGAAAGATATGGAAGAAGTGTATCTTAACGGCGATCTCGAGCAGGGCGCACCGAACATTCTCAACGTTAGCTTCAACTATGTTGAAGGCGAATCGCTGATTATGGCGCTGAAAGATCTGGCTGTATCCTCCGGTTCTGCATGTACTTCTGCAAGCCTGGAGCCATCCTACGTGCTGCGCGCGCTGGGGATGACCGACGAGCTGGCACATAGCTCAATTCGTTTCTCTTTAGGTCGTTTCACTACCGAAGAAGAGATTGACTACGCCATTAATCTGGTTCGCAACTCCATCGGCCGCCTGCGTGACCTTTCTCCGCTGTGGGAAATGTACAAACAGGGCGTGGATCTGAACAGCATTGAATGGTCACATCACTAATCGGTACCGATAAGGAGAATTCAGCATGGCTTACAGCGAAAAAGTAATCGATCATTATGAGAATCCACGTAACGTGGGTTCTTTTGACAACAGCGACGAGAACGTGGGCAGCGGCATGGTGGGTGCACCAGCCTGTGGCGACGTGATGAAGTTGCAGATTAAAGTCAACAATGAAGGTATCATTGAAGACGCGCGTTTCAAGACTTACGGCTGCGGTTCCGCTATTGCTTCCAGCTCTCTGGTTACCGAATGGGTAAAAGGGAAATCTCTGGACGAAGCACAGGCGATTAAAAACACCGATATCGCCGACGAGCTTGAACTGCCACCGGTGAAAATTCACTGCTCTATTCTGGCTGAAGACGCGATTAAAGCCGCGATTGCGGATTACAAAAGCAAACGTGAAGCAAAATAATTAAGAGTTGAGGTTTTATTATGTCGATTACCTTAAGCGACAGTGCAGCAGCGCGTGTAAATACCTTCCTGGCAAACCGCGGTAAAGGGTTTGGTCTGCGTCTGGGCGTGAGAACCTCCGGCTGCTCAGGTATGGCCTATGTACTGGAATTTGTTGACGAGCCGGCGGCTGAAGATACCGTGTTTGAAGACAAAGGCGTTAAAGTTGTGGTCGACGGTAAGAGCCTGCAATTCCTCGACGGTACGCAGTTAGACTTCGTCAAAGAAGGTCTGAACGAAGGGTTTAAGTTTACTAACCCGAACGTGAAAGACGAATGTGGATGCGGCGAAAGCTTCCACGTGTAACGCGCTTACCGATAACCCCACCGTGGTCGCCTGCGCGTGGGGTTTGTTTTACCTGACTCTCTGGTTTTGCTCCCGTGAACAACAGAGAATCGATGCCCTGAGAATGTTATGGACTACTTCACCCTCTTTGGCTTACCGGCCCGTTATCAGCTCGATACTCAGGCGCTGAGCCTACGTTTTCAGGATCTACAACGTCAGTATCATCCTGATAAATTTGCCAGCAGTTCCCAGGCGGAACAACTTGCTGCGGTTTCGCAGTCCGCCACTATCAACCAGGCCTGGCAAACGCTGCGTCATCCTTTGATGCGCGCCGAATACTTATTGTCTTTACACGGCTTTGACATCCGTAGCGAGCAGCACACGGTGCGCGATACCGCGTTTCTGATGGAACAACTGGAGCTGCGGGAAGAGCTGGACGAAATTGAACAGGCAAAAGACAGTCAACGTTTAGATGCGTTTATGCAACGCGTCAGCGAAATGTATAACGTTCGTCATCAACTGATGGTGGAACAGCTGGATAGCGAGACGTGGGACGCAGCGGCAGATACCGTGCGTAAGCTGCGTTTTCTCGATAAACTGCGAAGCAGTGCAGAACAACTCGAAGAAAAACTGCTCGATTTTTAATTTCCGGAAGCGAAAATGGCCTTATTACAAATTAGTGAGCCTGGTCTGAGCGCCGCGCCGCACCAGCGTCGTCTGGCGGTAGGTATCGATTTAGGCACCACCAACTCCCTGGTTGCGACCGTACGCAGCGGCCAGGCCGAAACGTTGGCAGACCATGAAGGTCGCCACCTGTTGCCGTCAGTGGTTCACTATCAGCAGCAGGGTTATTCTGTCGGTTACGATGCCCGCGCCAATGCTGCGCTGGATACGGCAAACACCGTCAGTTCGGTAAAACGCATGATGGGCCGCTCTCTGGCGGATATCCAGGCGCGTTACCCGCATCTGCCATATACGTTCCAGGCAAGCGAAAACGGCTTGCCGATGATTGAAACCGCTGCCGGATTGCTTAATCCGGTGCGTGTCTCCGCGGATATTCTGAAAGCGCTGGCCGCGCGGGCAACCGAATCACTGTCCGGCGAACTGGACGGCGTGGTAATCACCGTTCCGGCTTACTTTGACGATGCACAGCGTCAGGGGACCAAAGACGCCGCGCGTCTGGCGGGCCTGCACGTATTGCGTCTGTTGAACGAACCGACCGCAGCTGCGATTGCCTATGGTCTGGACTCCGGTCAGGAAGGCGTGATTGCGGTCTACGATCTTGGCGGCGGTACTTTTGATATTTCTATTCTGCGCCTGAGCCGCGGCGTGTTTGAAGTGCTGGCGACCGGCGGTGATTCCGCGCTCGGCGGCGACGATTTTGACCATCTGCTGGCCGATTATATTCGCGAGCAGGCTGGCGTGGCCGATCGTAGTGATAACCGCGTACAGCGTGAACTGCTGGATGCCGCGATTGCCGCGAAAATCGCGCTTAGCGACGCTGATTCTGTAACGGTTAACGTGGCGGGATGGCAGGGTGAAATCACCCGTGAAACCTTTAATGAACTCATTTCCGCACTGGTCAAGCGTACGCTGCTGGCCTGCCGTCGCGCGCTGAAAGATGCGGGCGTGGAGCCGCAGGATGTGCTGGAAGTGGTGATGGTCGGTGGTTCAACTCGCGTGCCATTGGTGCGTGAACGCGTCGGTGAATTTTTTGGCCGTACGCCGCTGACTTCTATTGACCCGGACAAAGTGGTCGCTATTGGTGCGGCAATCCAGGCAGATATTCTGGTCGGAAATAAACCAGACAGCGAAATGCTGCTGCTGGACGTTATCCCGCTGTCCCTGGGACTGGAAACCATGGGCGGTCTGGTGGAGAAAGTGATCCCACGTAACACCACGATTCCGGTGGCGCGCGCGCAGGACTTTACCACCTTTAAAGATGGCCAAACCGCGATGTCCATTCACGTAATGCAAGGCGAGCGTGAGCTGGTGCAGGACTGCCGTTCACTGGCGCGTTTTGCGCTGCGCGGCATCCCGGCATTGCCAGCTGGCGGCGCACACATCCGCGTGACCTTCCAGGTGGACGCCGATGGCCTGCTGAGCGTCACCGCCATGGAAAAATCCACCGGCGTTGAGTCCTCAATTCAGGTTAAACCGTCCTACGGTCTGACCGACAGTGAAATCGCCTCCATGATTCAGGATTCGATGAGTTTTGCCGAGCAGGACGTTAAAGCCCGTATGCTGGCAGAACAGAAAGTCGAAGCGGCACGCGTACTGGAAAGTTTATCCGGTGCGTTGAACGCTGATGCCGCGCTGTTAAGCGCCGCAGAACGTCAGGCTATCGACACCGCCGCCGCGCATTTGAGCGAGGTTGCACAGGGTGACGATGTTGACGCGATAGAACAAGCCATTAAAAACGTAGACAAACAAACCCAGGAATTCGCCGCTCGCCGCATGGACAAGTCCGTCCGTAGCGCGCTGAAAGGCCATTCCGTGGACGAGGTTTAATATGCCAAAGATTGTTATTTTGCCTCATCAGGATCTCTGTCCCGATGGCGCAGTTCTGGAAGCTGAGACCGGCGAAACCATTCTTGACGTTGCCCTGCGTAACGGTATCGAGATTGAACACGCCTGTGAAAAATCCTGTGCCTGCACAACCTGCCACTGCATCGTACGTGAAGGTTTTGATTCTTTGCCGGAAAGCACAGAAGAAGAAGACGACATGCTGGATAAAGCCTGGGGACTGGAGCCGGAGAGCCGTTTAAGCTGTCAGGCACGTGTCACCGAGGACGATTTAGTGGTCGAAATCCCACGTTACACAATCAATCATGCACGTGAGCATTAACAGAGGGTAGTATGGGACTGAAGTGGACCGATAGCCGTGAAATCGGCGAGGCGCTGTACGACGCGTTCCCCGATCTCGACCCCAAGACCGTTCGTTTCACCGATCTGCACCAGTGGATCTGTGACCTGGAAGAGTTCGATGATGATCCACAGGCATCGAACGAAAAAATCCTTGAGGCCATTTTGCTGGTCTGGCTGGACGAAGCCGAATAAGTCAACGGGCTGCCCACGGGTGGCCCGTTTTCCTGTATGCGCGAAAATAAGGATAAATAAAATGACAGAAGCCATGAAAATTACGCTTTCCACGCAACCCGCTGATGCCCGCTGGGGTGAAAAGGCGACATACAGCATTAATAATGATGGCATTACCCTGCACCTGAACGGAAAAGATGACCTCGGCCTTATCCAGCGCGCCGCCCGTAAAATTGACGGCCTGGGTATTAAACATGTCCAACTGGATGGTGAAGGCTGGGATACCGAACGTAGCTGGGCGTTCTGGCAGGGCTACAAAGGACCAAAAGGCACCCGCAAAGTTGAGTGGGCCGCTCTGGATGAGGCGCAGCGCAAAGAGCTGGATAACCGCCTGAAAATTATTGACTGGGTGCGCGATACCATTAACGCCCCGGCAGAAGAGCTGGGCCCGGAACAGCTGGCGCAACGCGCAGTAGACCTGCTGTGCTCTGTTGCCTGCGATAACGTCTCTTACCGCATCACTAAAGGCGAAGATCTGCGCGAGCAGAACTACATGGGATTGCATACCGTAGGTCGTGGCTCCGAACGTCCTCCGGTACTGCTGGCGCTGGATTACAATCCAACTGGCGATAAAGAAGCCCCGGTTTATGCCTGCCTGGTGGGTAAGGGAATTACTTTTGACTCCGGCGGTTACAGCATCAAGCAAAGCGCATTTATGGACTCGATGAAGTCTGATATGGGCGGCGCGGCAACGGTGACCGGCGCGCTGGCGTTCGCCATCACCCGTGGTCTGAACAAGCGCGTGAAGCTGTATCTGTGCTGCGCGGATAACCTGATCAGCGGCAACGCCTTTAAACTCGGCGATATTATTCACTATCGCAACGGTAAAAAAGTTGAAGTGATGAATACCGATGCCGAAGGGCGTCTGGTACTGGCCGATGGCCTGATCGACGCCAGCGCGCAAAAACCAGAATTGATCATTGATGCCGCCACGCTGACCGGCGCGGCGAAAACTGCGCTGGGCAACGATTACCATGCGCTGTTTAGCTTTGACGATCAACTGGCTGCCCGTCTGCTGGCAAGCGCGGCGCAAGAAAACGAGCCGTTCTGGCGTCTGCCGTTGGCAGAGTTCCACCGTAGCCAGCTGCCGTCTAACTTTGCCGAGCTGAATAATACCGGCAGTGCGGCCTATCCGGCGGGTGCTAGCACCGCGGCGGGTTTCCTGTCCCATTTCGTGGAAAACTATCAGCAAGGCTGGCTGCACATCGACTGCTCTGCAACCTATCGCAAAGCGCCAGTTGAGCAGTGGTCTGCGGGCGCAACTGGTCTGGGTGTGCGCACGATTGCAAATCTGCTGATTGCCTGAACGGTGTTTTTGTAGGCCGGGTAAGCGAAGTGCCACCCGGCATTTTGCCTGATGGCGACGCTGTGCGTCTTATCAGGCCTACAACCCATATACATAATTTGTGATCTCTATGTCCGAAACGAAAAACGAATTAGAAACCCTGCTGGAGCAAGCGGCGACAGAGCCTGCGCATCGTCCGGCATTTTTCCGTACTTTACTGGAGTCTACCGTCTGGGTGCCGGGTACAGCCGCAGAAGGCGAGGCGGTGGTTGAAGACAGCGCCCTCGATCTTCAGCACTGGGAAAAAGAAGACGGCACGACCGTGATCCCGTTCTTCACCTCCCTGGAAGCTCTTCAGCAGGCGGTTGAAGATGAGCAGGCATTTGTCGTCATGCCGGTGCGTACATTGTTTGAAATGACGCTCGGCGAAACGCTGTTTCTCAACGCGAAACTGCCGACCGGCAAAGAATTTATGCCGCGTGAAATCAGCCTGCTGATGGGGGAAGAAGGGAATCCGCTCAGCACCCAGGAAGTACTGGAAGGCGGTGAATCGCTGATCCTCTCTGAAGTCGCTGAGCCTCCGGCGCAGATGATTGACTCGCTGACTACGCTGTTTAAAACCATTAAGCCGGTAAAACGCGCGTTTCTCTGCTCGATCAAAGAAAGTCCGGATGCCCAACCCAACCTGCTGATTGGCATTGAAGCCGATGGCGATATTGAAGAGATTATTCATGCCACGGGGAGTGTTGCAACGGATACGTTACCGGGTGATGAACCGATTGATATTTGCCAGGTGAGGAAAGGTGAGAAGGGCGTGAGCCACTTTATCACTGAGCACATCGCACCGTTCTATGAACGTCGCTGGGGCGGTTTCCTGCGCGACTTTAAACAGAATCGGATTATCTGAGTGAAGGAAAGCCGCCCCGAAAGGCGGCTACCAGGCTTACTTGCTCTGGGCGCTGAGCGTCATGCGTGCAGAATTACCTGAGTAACTCTGATCACCGTGAAGACACAATGCACCAGATACAACAAGCACGATACAGAAGTATCGTATCTTCATTGCGCGGTCCATGCGAAGACCGCATCACGACAGCACCACTGGCGATAATGCCGTGATAGCAAGCACTGATGTACGCTTGCTTATACGGCCATGGGACATCCTTTCCTGAAACCAGTGCCCGCTTGCGAGGCGGCGAAAAGGGCCGGAAAAGATAATACCTCAAATAGTGAATAGTTTCGCAGCTAATTAACTTGACATTCACTCCCTTAAAAGGGACTATTTGCCCCCTGATGTACGCTTGCATTGCTATGGTGACATAGCCTGCTGGAAAGGCCGCGAACCGGACCAGCACAAAAAAACCGCTCATTTGAGCGGTTTTTTTGTGGACGAAAAAGATGAATAAATCAGATTTTATTTAGCCTCAGATGGTTCTACCGGTAAATCGTTGCGAGCACCCCACTCGCTCCATGCGCCGTCATACAATGCGACGTTAGAAACGCCCAGCGTGGCAAGTGCCAGCACCACCACGGCAGCCGTTACGCCGGAGCCGCAGCTGGCGATAATCGGGCGGTCAAAGCTCACGCCGTGGCTGAAGAAAATAGCATCCAGTTCGTCGGTAGTTTTCAGCTCGCCGTCACGAACCAATTCTGTCCACGGTACATTAAGCGCACCGGGCACATGACCACGCTTCAGGCCCGGGCGAGGTTCGTCAACTTCTGCGTTAAAACGCGCAGCCGGTCGCGCATCGACAATCTGTGCGGTTTTTTCATGACTGGCCAGCAGTACATCGGTAACACGCACAACAGCGCCAGGCGTATAGGCCACGTTAAATTCACCTTCAGGTAAATCCTCATCGCCTTCCTTGAGCATTAGATCATCGCGCTTCCAGCCTGCCAGACCGCCCGCCAGAATGGAGACATTTTCGACGCCAAATGTCCGCAGCATCCACCATGCGCGTGGCGCGGAAAACAGATTACCGTCATCGTAGATAACCAGATGCTTATCTTGATCAACGCCCAGTTCGCGCATCGCAACGGCAAAAGCTTCCGGGCGCGGCATCATATGCGGTAGCGGTGAGGTATGATCGGAAAGCGCTTCAATATCAAAAAAGACTGCGCCAGGAATATGGCCCGCACGATACTCCTCGCCAACGTCGCGATCTTCCTGTCCTGGAGGTGCCATTCGGGCATCAAGAATTTGTATTTCCGGGTCGTCAATGTGTTCGGCAAGCCAGTCGGCAGCGACAAAGAAGGCGGTGGTCATAGGCATCTCCATTTTTACCAGGTTTTGGCAAATTGTCGGATGTTTACCGTAAAGCGACAAGTAAAACAGGCTGATTTGTCAGGTGAATCCACATTAATCACTAAAATTAAGACAACGTTGTTCAGTTACTGACTTCCACCGCCGGAAATCTGACGCATAATAGTTGTTCTACGTAGCTAACGGGCCACTACGGCCAGGGATGAAAAATGAAACATTTACGCGTAGCGGCCTGCATGCTGATGCTGGCACTGGTCGGGTGCGATAATAATAACGAAAAATCACCGACGGCTGCGAAGCCTGATGCGCCTGCGCCACAGACAGCGCCAGCAAAAGATAAGGCTCAATTACAAAAACTGATGCAGCAAAGCCAGGGCAAGTCGCTGACGCTGCTGGATGCCTCAGAGGTCCAGCTCGACGGTGCGGCAACGCTCGTGTTGACCTTCTCCATTCCCCTCGATCCGGATCAAGATTTTTCCCGCGTCGTGCACGTTGTTGATAAAAAAAGCGGCAAAGTGGATGGTGCCTGGGAGCTGGCGCCAAATCTGAAAGAGCTACGCTTACGCCATCTGGAACCTAACCGGGAACTGGTCGTTACCATTGAGCGTGATTTGCTGGCGCTGAATAAAGCGACGTTCGCTATTGATTATGAAAAAAACATTACTACTCGCGACGTCCAGCCAAGCGTAGGGTTTGCCAGTCGCGGCTCGCTGCTGCCGGGAAAAGTGATTGAAGGGCTGCCGGTGATGGCCCTTAACGTTAATAGCGTAGATGTGAACTTCTTCCGCGTGAAGCCTGAGTCGCTCGGTGCGTTTGTCAGCCAGTGGGAATACCGCAATTCGTTGACTAACTGGGAATCTGACAATCTGCTGAAAATGGCGGAACTGGTGTATACCGGACGCTTTGACCTCAATCCTGCGCGCAACACCCGTGAGAAGCTGCTGTTGCCGCTGAGCGATATCAAGCCGTTGCAGCAAGCAGGTGTTTACATCGCGGTGATGAATCAGGCTGGACAATACAACTACAGTAATGCCGCTACGCTGTTCACGCTCAGCGATATTGGTGTGTCTGTACACCGTTACCATAATCAACTGGATGTCTTTACGCAGAGTCTGGAAAACGGCGCCGCGCAGCAGGGGATTGAGGTCACGTTACTCAATGAAAAAGGACAGACGTTGGCGCAGGCTACCAGCGACGCTCAGGGTCATGTCAAACTGGAGACTGATAAAGACGCGGCTTTATTGCTGGCCCGCAAAGACGGGCAAACCACGCTGCTGGATCTGAAGCTCCCGGCGTTGGATCTGGCTGAATTTGATATTGCCGGTGCGCCGGGATACAGCAAGCAGTTCTTTATGTTTGGCCCACGCGATCTCTATCGTCCTGGCGAAACGGTGATCCTCAACGGATTACTGCGTGACAGCGATGGCAAAACGTTGCCCGACCAGCCGGTGAAGCTGGAGGTCGTGAAGCCCGACGGACAAGTGTTACGTTCGGTAGTTAGCCAACCGGAAAACGGCTTGTACCGCTTTAGCTGGCCGCTGGACACCAACGCGCCAACCGGCATGTGGCATATTCGGGCTAATACCGGTGATAACCAGTCGCGGATGTGGGATTTCCACGTCGAAGACTTTATGCCGGAGCGAATGGCGCTCAATCTCTCCGCCAATAAGATCCCGGTGGCACCAACTGATGAAGTGAAGTTTTCGGTAGTGGGCTACTACCTGTACGGCGCGCCCGCTAACGGCAATGCTCTGCAAGGGCAGCTTTTCCTGCGCCCGCTGCGCGAAGCGGTGCAGGCATTGCCGGGGTTCCAGTTTGGTAATATTGCCGAAGAAAATCTTTCCCGCAGCCTCGATGAAGTTCAGCTCACGCTGGATGACCACGGACGCGGCGAAGTGACCACCAACAGCCAGTGGCAGGAGACGCATTCCCCGTTACAGGTGGTTTTGCAAGCCAGTCTGCTGGAGTCGGGGGGCCGCCCGGTGACGCGTCGGGTTGAGCAAGCCATCTGGCCTGCGGATAAGCTGCCGGGCATTCGTCCGCAGTTTGCAGCGAAAGCCGTCTATGACTACCGCACCGATACCACCGTGAATCAGCCTATCGTTGATGAAAACAGCAACGCCGCTTTCGACATTGTGTATGCCGATGCGCAAGGCGAGAAAAAAGCGGTGTCCGGTTTGCAGGTGCGTTTGATCCGCGAGCGACGAGATTATTACTGGAACTGGTCTGAAGGCGAGGGCTGGCAATCACAGTTCGATCAAAAGGATCTGGTTGAAGGTGAGCAGACTCTGGATCTTAAGGCCGATGAAACCGGTAAAGTCAGCTTCCCGGTTGAGTGGGGCGCCTATCGTCTGGAAGTGAAAGCTCCGAATGATGCGGTGAGCAGCGTACGCTTCTGGGCCGGTTATAGCTGGCAGGATAACAGCGACGGCAGTGGGGCTGTGCGTCCCGATCGCGTGACGCTGAAACTGGACAAACCCAGCTATCGTCCCGGTGATACCATGAAGCTGCACGTTGCCGCTCCCGCTGCTGGCAAAGGTTATGCGATGGTGGAATCCAGCGAAGGCCCGCTGTGGTGGCAAGAAATAGACGTACCGGCGGATGGTCTCGATATCTCCATCCCAATCGATAAAACCTGGAATCGCCACGATTTGTATCTTAGTGCGCTGGTGGTTCGTCCTGGCGACAAGTCCCGTTCGGCAACGCCAAAACGGGCGGTCGGTTTACTGCATTTGCCGTTAGGTGACGAAAACCGTCGTCTGGCGCTGGCGCTGGAAAACCCGGCGAAAATACGTCCAAACCAGCCGTTGACCGTCAAGATTAAAGCCAGCGTCAAAAATGGCGACGTACCAAAACAGGTTAACGTGCTGGTCTCTGCCGTTGATAGCGGGGTGCTAAACATTACCGATTACGCCACGCCGGATCCGTGGCAGGCGTTTTTCGGGCAAAAACGCTATGGCGCGGATATTTATGATATTTACGGCCAGGTGATCGAAGGGCAAGGACGCCTGGCGGCGCTGCGCTTTGGTGGTGATGGCGATGAATTAAAACGCGGCGGTAAGCCACCGGTTAATCACGTCAATATTGTGGCGCAACAGGCGCTGCCGGTCACGCTTAACGATCAGGGCGAAGGTACGGTGACGTTACCTATCGGTGATTTCAACGGCGAGCTGCGGGTAATGGCGCAGGCCTGGACGACGGATGACTTTGGCAGCAGCGAAAGCAAAGTGATTGTCGCCGCACCAGTAATTGCTGAGCTGAATATGCCGCGCTTTCTGGCGGGGGGAGATACGTCGCGCCTGACGCTGGACGTGACTAACCTGACTGACAAACCGCAAACGCTGAATATTAAGCTCGCGGCCAATGGTTTACTGGAGCTGATGGGGCAAGATCCCGCACCGGTAAATCTGGCGCCAGGCGTAAGGACTACGCTGTTTATTCCGGTGCGCGCGCGGGAAGGGTTTGGCGATGGCGAAATTCAGGCAGAAATTAGCGGTCTGACTTTACCGGGTGAAACGCTGCCTGTTCAGCATAAACAGTGGAAGATTGGCGTGCGTCCGGCGTTCCCGGCGCAAACCGTTAATAATGGTGTCGCACTTCAGCCGGGCGCGACCTGGCAGCTTCCGGGCGAAGAACTGACCAATTTCTCCCCTGTGACGATGCAAGGGCAACTGCTGTTCAGCGGTAAGCCGCCGCTAAACCTGGCGCGCTATATCCGCGAACTGAAAGCGTACCCTTACGGTTGTCTGGAGCAAACGGCGAGCGGGTTGTTCCCATCCTTATACACCAACGCAACGCAATTGAAGGCGTTAGGTATTGTGGGCGACAGCGATGAAAAACGTCGCGCGGCAGTTGATATTGGGATTTCCCGTTTAGTGCAGATGCAGCGTGATAACGGCGGTTTTGCGCTGTGGGATAAAAACGGGTCGGAAGAGTACTGGCTGACCGCGTATGTCATGGATTTCCTCGTCCGGGCAAATGAACAGGGCTACAGTGTCCCGGTAGAGGTGATTAACCGGGGCAACGAGCGGCTACTGCGCTATTTGCAGGATCCGGGCATGATGTCGATTCGCTATACCGACGACTCTTCAGCAAGCCGGTTTGCCGTACAAGCCTACGCCGCGTTGGTTCTGGCACATCAGCAAAAAGCTCCGCTCGGCGCATTGCGTGAGATCTGGGAGCGTCGTGCGCAAGCAGCCTCTGGTTTACCGCTGTTACAACTGGGGATCGCGCTGAAAAATATGGGCGATGCCAATCGCAGTGAACAGGCGTTGACGCTGGCCCTGAATACACCGCGCCGCGATACGCAACAGTGGATGGCGGATTACGGCAGTGCCTTACGGGATAACGCGTTGATGCTGGCCTTGCTCGAAGAGAACAAGATCAAACCTGACGTGCAGAATACGCTGCTGAACACGTTGTCAGAACAGGCCTTTGGACAGCGCTGGCTCTCGACTCAGGAAAATAATGCGTTGTTCCTTGCCGCGCGTACGTTACAGGATTTGCCTGGTACGTGGCAGGCGCAAACGTCACTCTCGGAACAACCATTAGCAGGGGATAAATCGCTAACCCGCAATCTGGATGCCGATGCGCTGTCTACGCTGAGCGTCACCAATACCGGTAATTTACCGCTGTGGTTGCGTCTGGATGTGAGTGGTTATCCACAAACCGCACCGACGCCTGCCAGCAACGTTCTGCATATTGAGCGGCAAATCCTGGGAATTGACGGAAATAGCAAATCGCTGGATTCGCTGCGTAGCGGCGAACTGGTGCTGGTCTGGCTGGAGGTAAAAGCCAGCCAGAACGTGCCGGATGCGCTGGTGGTCGATTTACTGCCAGCAGGACTGGAACTGGAAAACCAGAATCTGGCCAACGGCAGTGCCAGCCTGCAGGATAGCGGCAGCGAAGTGGCGAATCTGCTCAATCAGATGCAGCAGGCAGATATCCAGCACGTTGAGTTCCGTGACGATCGCTTTGTCGCCGCGGTGGCGGTCAACGAAGGACAACCGGTTACGCTGGTGTATCTGGCGCGGGCGGTAACGCCGGGGACCTACCGGGTTCCTGTCCCGCAGGTGGAATCAATGTATATTCCGCAGTGGCGCGCGACCGGTGCGACAGAGGGACTTTTGATTGTCAGACCGTAAATGATACGCGGGTTGGGTAAACGCGGCTGCTGGCTCTGGCTGGCAGCCGTTGCACTATTGTTTGTGGCGGCGGTTTGGGCGGCAGATAAAATCTGGCCGCTGCCGCTGCACGAAGTCGATCCGGCGCGGGTCGTGGTGGCGCATGATGGTACGCCGCTGTGGCGCTTTGCCGATGCGGATGGTATCTGGCGGTATCCGGTAACGATTGATGAGGTGTCGCCCCGCTACCTTGAGGCGTTAATTAACTACGAAGACCGCTGGTTCTGGAAGCATCCCGGCGTCAATCCGTTTTCAGTACTGCGCGCGGCATGGCAAGACCTCTCCTCTGGGCGTGTGGTTTCTGGCGGCAGTACGCTCACCATGCAGGTCGCACGATTACTCGATCCCCATCCGCGAACCTTTGGCGGCAAGTTTCGCCAGCTCTGGCGCGCATTGCAGCTGGAATGGCATCTCTCCAAACGCGACATCCTGACACTGTATCTCAACCGCGCGCCGTTTGGCGGTACGCTGCAGGGCGTGGGGGCGGCCAGCTGGGCTTATCTTGGTAAATCACCCGTGCAATTGAGTTACTCCGATGCCGCGCTGCTGGCTGTTTTGCCACAGGCACCGAGCCGTCTGCGTCCGGATCGCTGGCCGGACCGTGCTGAAGCGGCGCGTAATAAAGTGCTCGAACGTATGGCGACCCAGGGCATTTGGCCTGCCAGACAGGTGCAGGAGTCGCGTGAAGAACCGGTCTGGCTGGCGCCCCGGCAAATGCCGCAGTTAGCACCGTTATTCTCGCGCATGATGTTGGGAAAAAGCCGAAGCGATAAAATCGTGACTACCCTTGATGCCGGATTGCAGCGTCAACTGGAAGAGCTGGCGCAAAACTGGAAGGGGCGCTTACCTGCGCGCAGTTCGCTGGCGATGATCGTGGTCGATCACACCGATATGAGCGTGCGTGGCTGGGTGGGGTCGGTAGATATGAATGACGACTCTCGTTTTGGTCATGTGGATATGGTGAATGCAATCCGTTCGCCTGGCTCGGTGCTGAAGCCGTTTGTTTATGGCCTGGCGCTGGATGACGGACTCATCCATCCCGCTTCGTTATTGCAGGATGTCCCGCGGCGAACCGGGGACTATCGACCGGGGAATTTTGACAGTGGTTTTCATGGCCCGGTGAGCATGAGCGAAGCGCTGGTGCGCTCGCTGAATTTACCCGCCGTGCAGGTACTCGAAGCCTATGGCCCGAAGCGTTTTGCCGCATCGTTACGTAACGTCGGCTTACCGCTGTATCTGCCCGCAGGGGCTACGCCGAATCTGTCGCTGATTTTGGGCGGTGCGGGGGCAAGGTTGGAAGATATGGCCGCAGCGTACAGTGCCTTTGCCCGCCAGGGAAAAGCGGGAAAACTGCGTCTGCAGCCGGGTGACCCACTACTGGAACGTCCGTTGATGTCGGCGGGCGCGGCGTGGATTATTCGCCGCATTATGGCTGACGAAGCGCAACCGCTGCCGGATAACGCGCTGAGCAGAGTGGTCCCTCTGGCGTGGAAAACGGGTACCAGCTATGGCTATCGCGATGCCTGGGCGATTGGCGTTAATGCGCGTTATGTGATCGGTATCTGGACCGGCAGGCCCGACGGTACGCCAGTTGTGGGGCAGTTTGGTTTCGCCAGTGCCGTGCCGTTGCTCAATCAGGTCAACAATCTTTTGCTCTCTCGCGGGACAAATCAGCCGGAAGATCCACGCCCTGAATCCGTGAGTCGTGGTGTGGTGTGCTGGCCGGGCGGGCAATCTCTTGCCCCCGGTGACAGCAACTGCCGTCGCCGTCTGGCAACCTGGTTACTGGATGGCAGTCAGCCGCCAACGTTATTATTGCCCGAGCAGGAAGGGGTTAATGGCATTCGTTTTCCTGTCTGGCTGGATGATGAAGGCAAACGTGTGGCGGCGGATTGCCCGCAGGCGCACGAGCAAACGTTAATCGTTTGGCCGTTGCCGCTGGAGCCATGGCTACCGGAATCAGAACGTCGTGGGGCGAGATTACCGCCAGTTTCTGCCACATGTCCGCCGCTGGGACAAGACGCTTCGCAGCCGTTGCAGTTGACAGGCATTCGTGATGGCGCGATTGTGAAGCGTTTACCCGGTTCTGCTCAAGCCTCATTACCGGTGCAAACCAGCGGTGGGAGCGGTGAACGCTGGTGGTTTCTTAACGGTGAAAGGCTGGATGAACGCGGACGTCGTCTTACGTTACGGCTGGCGACTAAAGGGGATTATCAACTGCTGGTGATGGATGATGCAGGCCAGGTAGCGACGGTGAGATTTTCGATGCAGTAGACCAGTTAGTGACTGTTTGTTGCTAAAATTCATCTTATTTTAAAGAAATGTTACCTTCATCAATAGTCAATTGCCGGGATGCTCTTTATAATCCGCGCCAGGTCGTACATCTATATAGACAACAACAGAACACATTACAGAGGTTATCATGGCTATTGAACGTACTTTTTCCATCATCAAACCAAACGCGGTGGCAAAAAACGTTATTGGGAGCATCTTTGCGCGCTTTGAAGCAGCAGGGTTCAAAATCGTCGGGACTAAAATGCTGCACCTGACCGTTGAGCAGGCGCGTGGTTTCTATGCTGAGCACGATGGCAAACCGTTCTTTGACGGTCTGGTTGAATTCATGACCTCTGGTCCGATCGTTGTTTCTGTTCTGGAAAGCGAAAATGCCGTACAGCGTCATCGCGATCTGCTGGGCGCAACCAACCCAGCGAATGCGCTGGCCGGTACTCTGCGTGCAGACTATGCTGACAGCTTCACCGAGAACGGTACTCACGGTTCCGACTCCGTTGAGTCAGCGGCGCGCGAAATCGCCTATTTCTTTGGTGAAGGTGAGGTTTGCCCGCGCACTCGCTAATCTCCTGCGTCTTTCACGTCGCAGATGCGTTGGCTGCATTCGTTTACCCCGGTCACATAGTTTTCTATGCTCCCGGGGATGCTCGAACTTGCCGCCTTCCTGCGACGCGAAATCCTTTGGAGATGAATTAGCGATTTACATATTATTTTCGCTAATGCTTCGTGCAAACGTGGCATCCCTGCGCCAGACTTTGTACAATGCAACGCCCCGGAAGAGCAGATCGCTTGCCGGGGCGTTTCTTTTTAACCCTCCACGGGCCACAACGTGTAACAACGAGGCCGGAAAAAATTATGTCTGAACTAGTTAACACCTCTGAAGTCGTCATTCCTGCGGTTCCAAATAAAAATGGAAAAATTAACCTGCTGGATCTGAACCGTCAGCAAATGCGCGAATTCTTCAAAGAGATGGGCGAAAAACCGTTTCGTGCCGATCAGGTCATGAAGTGGATGTACCACTATTGCAGCGACAACTTTGATGACATGACTGACATCAATAAGGTGCTGCGTAACAAGCTGAAAGAAGTGGCTGAAATTCGCGCCCCGGAAGTGGTGGAAGAGCAGCGTTCTTCTGACGGTACGATCAAATGGGCTATCGCTGTTGGCGATCAGCGCGTTGAAACGGTGTATATCCCGGAAGACGATCGTGCGACCCTGTGTGTTTCTTCACAGGTCGGTTGCGCATTAGAGTGTAAATTCTGCTCTACGGCGCAACAGGGCTTTAACCGTAACCTGCGGGTATCGGAGATCATTGGCCAGGTCTGGCGCGCGGCGAAAATCGTCGGCGCGGTCAAAGCAACGGGCGTGCGTCCTATCACCAACGTGGTGATGATGGGGATGGGTGAGCCGCTGCTCAACCTGACCAACGTAGTGCCGGCGATGGAAATCATGCTGGATGACTTCGGTTTTGGGTTGTCCAAGCGTCGCGTCACGCTCTCCACCTCGGGCGTTGTCCCTGCGCTGGATAAGCTGGGTGATATGATTGACGTCGCGCTGGCGATTTCTCTGCATGCGCCGAACGATGAAATTCGTGACGAAATTGTACCGATCAACAAAAAGTACAATATCGAAACATTCCTTGGCGCGGTTCGTCGTTATCTGGAGAAATCCAACGCTAACCAAGGCCGTGTGACCATTGAGTATGTGATGTTAGATCACATCAATGATGGCACTGAACACGCGCATCAGCTGGCAGAACTGCTGAAAGATACGCCGTGTAAGATCAACCTGATCCCGTGGAACCCGTTCCCGGGCGCGCCGTATGGCCGTAGTTCTAACAGCCGTATCGATCGTTTCTCCAAAGTGTTGATGAGCTATGGTTTCACCACCATTGTGCGTAAAACACGTGGCGATGACATCGATGCAGCCTGTGGTCAGTTGGCGGGCGACGTTATCGACCGTACCAAGCGTACTTTGCGTAAGCGTATGCAGGGCGACGCTATCGACATTAAGACCGTTTGATGTTGGCGCACTACGGTATAATTCTTGTACCGTAGTGCAACGTAAGCCATATGAGGTTTTTTGTTGTCGTCGTCAGGTCAATAATAACGGTGCGTTTTTGTCGACTTTAAGGCAGTATGTAACGGCGTAACAAGTGTTTAGCCCTCAGGTTTACGCCGTTTTGTCATTGATAGTCTGACCGTTTTATACTGTCTGACGAAGGTTAACTGACCAGATGTTTCGCGGTGTGGGTGAGCATTGTGGCTCGCCGGCATCAGAACCCAAATATTACGCAGCTGTAGCGAATGAATACTGAAGCCACGCACGACAAAAATGAAACACTATCCACCGGCATTCGTCTGCGCAATGCCCGTGAACAACTCGGATTCAGCCAGCAGGCAGTCGCGGAGCGACTTTGCCTGAAGGTCTCCACGGTACGCGATATTGAAGAAGATAAGGCGCCAGCCGATCTTGCTTCAACATTCCTGCGCGGGTATATCCGTTCTTATGCGCGTCTGGTGCATATTCCTGAAGAAGAACTGTTGCCAGGGCTGGAAAAACAGGCTCCGATTCGTCCTGCCAAAGTCGCACCGATGCAGAGCTTCTCGCTCGGTAAGCGTCGTAAGAAACGCGACGGCTGGTTAATGACCTTTACCTGGCTGGTACTGTTTGTCGTTGTCGGACTGACTGGCGCCTGGTGGTGGCAGAACCATAAAGCGCAGCAGGAAGAGATCACCACCATGGCCGATCAATCCTCCGCTGAGTTGAATGCCGGTAAAGAGGGTGCGCAGAATGTACCGCTAGATACCAACGCTGCAGCAAGCCCGGATACCACGTCGGCTGTTGAAAATGGCGCGGTAACGGATTCAGCGCCAGCGCAACAAGATACCGCAGCGGCTCAGGCCCCGGCTGCTGATGCGCAACAAAACGCCGTCGTTGCCCCTTCTCAGGCTAACGTCGATACTGCAACCACAGCGCCAGCTACCGCGGCACCGCTGCCGACCGATCAGGCAGGTGTGACTACACCTGCAGCCGATCCTAACGCGCTGGTGATGAACTTTACCGCCGATTGCTGGCTGGAAGTCACCGATGCGACCGGTAAAAAACTGTTCAGCGGGATGCAGCGTAAAGATGGCAATCTGAATTTGACCGGTCAGGCACCGTACAAACTGAAGATTGGTGCTCCGGCGGCAGTGCAGATTCAGTTCCAGGGTAAACCTGTCGATCTGAGTCGTTTTATCAGAACTAACCAGGTTGCGCGTCTGACCGTTAATGCCGAACAATCACCGGCTCAGTAACAGACGGCAATGCGGGAGATTTTTTAATGCATAACCAGGCTCCAATTCAACGTAGAAAATCGACACGCATTTACGTTGGGAACGTGCCGATCGGCGATGGTGCGCCCATCGCCGTACAGTCTATGACTAATACGCGTACCACGGACGTGGAAGCGACGGTTAATCAGATTAAAGCGCTGGAACGCGTAGGCGCAGACATTGTTCGTGTCTCTGTACCGACAATGGATGCCGCAGAAGCGTTCAGGCTTATCAAACAGCAGGTTAACGTCCCGCTGGTTGCCGATATACACTTCGACTATCGTATCGCACTGAAGGTGGCGGAATACGGCGTTGATTGCCTGCGTATTAACCCAGGTAATATCGGCAGTGAAGAGCGTATTCGCATGGTGGTGGATTGCGCTCGTGATAAAAATATTCCTATCCGTATCGGCGTCAACGCCGGATCGCTGGAAAAAGATCTGCAGGAAAAATACGGTGAACCGACGCCTCAGGCGCTGCTGGAATCCGCGATGCGCCACGTGGATCACCTCGATCGTCTGAACTTCGATCAATTCAAAGTTAGTGTTAAAGCGTCTGACGTTTTCCTCGCCGTAGAATCCTATCGCCTGCTGGCGAAACAGATCGATCAACCGTTGCATCTGGGGATCACCGAAGCTGGTGGCCTGCGTAGTGGTTCGGTGAAGTCCGCGATCGGCCTTGGCCTGCTGTTATCTGAAGGGATCGGCGATACGCTGCGTGTTTCTCTGGCGGCCGATCCGGTGGAAGAGATCAAAGTTGGTTTCGATATCCTGAAATCGCTGCGCATTCGCGCGCGCGGGATCAACTTCATCGCTTGCCCAACCTGTTCGCGTCAGGAGTTTGACGTTATCGGTACGGTTAACGCGCTGGAGCAACGCCTGGAGGATATCATTACGCCAATGGACGTTTCGATCATCGGCTGCGTAGTAAACGGCCCTGGTGAAGCGCTGGTTTCTACGCTGGGCGTGACGGGCGGTAACAAGAAAAGCGGCCTGTATGAAGACGGCGTGCGTAAGGACAGACTCGATAACGACGACATGATTACGCAGCTTGAAGCCCGCATTCGTGCCAAAGCAAGTATTCTGGACGAAGCGCGTCGTATCGACGTGCAGCAGCTTGAAAAATAACAACGTGATGGGAAGCGGCATGCTTCCCGTGTATGATTGAACCCGCATGGCGCCCGCATTGTTCGGGTTAGCGCTGAGGGTTCATTTTTATATTCATAAAGAGAATAAACGTGGCAAAAAACATTCAAGCCATTCGCGGCATGAACGATTATCTGCCTGGCGAAACCGCCATCTGGCAGCGCATTGAAGGCACTCTTAAAAACGTGCTCGGCAGCTACGGTTACAGTGAAATCCGCTTGCCGATTGTAGAGCAGACCCCGTTATTCAAACGCGCGATCGGTGAAGTCACCGACGTGGTTGAAAAAGAGATGTATACCTTTGAGGACCGTAATGGCGACAGCCTGACGTTGCGTCCTGAAGGGACTGCGGGCTGCGTACGCGCCGGCATCGAACATGGTCTCCTGTACAATCAGGAACAGCGTCTGTGGTATATCGGGCCGATGTTCCGCCACGAACGTCCGCAGAAAGGACGCTATCGTCAATTCCATCAGCTGGGTGTCGAAGTGTTTGGCCTGCAAGGCCCGGACATCGATGCAGAACTGATTATGCTGACCGCTCGCTGGTGGCGCGCGCTGGGTATTTCTCAGCATGTCAGCCTGGAGCTGAACTCGATCGGTTCGCTTGAAGCCCGCGCTAACTACCGTGATGCGCTGGTTGCCTACCTGGAACTGCACAAAGAGAAACTGGACGAAGACTGCAAGCGCCGTATGTACACCAACCCGCTGCGCGTTCTCGACTCCAAAAACCCGGAAGTACAGGCGCTGCTCAACGACGCGCCTGCACTGGGCGACTATCTTGACGACGACTCGCGCGAGCACTTCGCGGGTTTGTGCAAACTGCTGGAGTCCGCAGGCATTGCCTACACCGTCAATCAGCGTCTGGTTCGTGGTCTTGATTACTACAACCGCACCGTATTTGAGTGGGTCACCAGCAGCCTGGGCTCTCAGGGTACCGTGTGTGCCGGTGGTCGTTACGACGGTCTGGTAGAGCAACTTGGCGGTCGTGCAACGCCTGCCGTGGGCTTTGCTATGGGTCTGGAACGACTTGTTTTGTTAGTTCAGGCAGTTAATCCGGAATTTAACGCAGATCCTGTTGTCGATATATACCTGGTCGCTTCAGGGGCGGACACGCAGTCGGCAGCAATGACGCTTGCAGAACGTCTGCGCGATGAAGTTCCTGGTGTGAAACTGATGACAAACCACGGTGGCGGCAACTTTAAGAAACAGTTTGCCCGTGCCGATAAGTGGGGCGCCCGCGTTGCACTGGTACTGGGCGAGTCCGAAGTGGCTGACGGTACTGTTGTAGTGAAGGATTTGCGCTCTGGTGAGCAAACGGCAGTAGCGCAGGATAGCGTTGCCGCGCATTTGCGCACTTTACTGGGCTAAGGAGAAGGACAGCGTGGAAATTTACGAGAACGAACACGACCAGGTTGATGCGGTAAAACGCTTCTTTGCTGAAAACGGCAAGGCGCTGGCTGTTGGGATCATTTTAGGGGTTGGCGCGCTGGTTGGTTGGCGTTACTGGACCAGCCATCAGACGGAGTCCGCACGCTCTGCTTCTCTGGCGTATCAAAATACGGTGACTGCGGTTAGCGCGGGTAAACCGGACAGCATTCCTGCCGCTGAGAAATTTGCTGCAGAGAATAAAAATACCTATGGCGCGCTGGCTTCACTGGAACTGGCGCAGCAGTTTGTTGACCAAAATGAACTTGAGAAAGCCGCAAGCCAGCTGCAACAAGGCTTGGCTGCGACCAGCGATGAAAATCTCAAAGCAGTGATAAACCTGCGTCTGGCTCGTGTTCAGGTTCAGCTTAAACAGGCTGATACCGCGCTGAAAACACTCGAAACCATTAAAGGTGAAGGGTGGGCGGCCATTGTTGCCGATCTGCGTGGTGAAGCGTTGCTGAGTAAAGGCGACAAACAAGGTGCGCGTAGCGCATGGGAAGCGGGTGTGAAAAGCGATGCCTCTCCTGCTCTGAGCGAAATGATGCAGATGAAAATCAATAATTTGTCCATCTGAGAGGGACCCGATGCAATTGCGTAAATTACTTCTGCCAGGGCTGCTTTCCGTTACCCTATTGAGCGGCTGTTCACTGTTTAGTGGCGAAGAAGATGTCGTTAAGATGTCCCCATTACCGGTGGTTGAAAACCAGTTTACTCCGTCTACGGAATGGAGCACCTCTGTAGGAAACGGTATTGGTGATTTCTATTCCAATCTTCATCCTGCGCTGGCGGATAACGTTGTCTATGCTGCCTCTCGCGCTGGTGTAGTTAAAGCGTTGAACGCAGGCGACGGCAAAGAAGTTTGGTCTGTGAATCTGGGTGAGAAAGATGGCTGGTTCTCCCGTGCATCTGCACAGCTTTCTGGCGGTGTAACCGTGTCCGGCGGTCATGTTTATATCGGCAGTGAAAAAGCACAGGTTTATGCGCTGAACACCAGTGACGGTACTACCGCATGGCAGACGAAAGTCGCTGGTGAAGCGCTGTCTCGTCCTGTTGTGAGCGATGGCGTGGTATTGATCCACACCAGCAACGGTCAGTTGCAGGCCTTAAACGAAGCCGACGGTGCCATCAAATGGACCGTTAACCTCGACATGCCTTCTCTGTCTCTGCGTGGTGAATCCGCTCCGGCAACCGCCTTTGGCGCAGCTATTGTTGGCGGTGATAACGGTCGCGTAAGCGCCGTGCTGATGCAGCAGGGCCAGATGATTTGGCAGCAGCGTATCTCTCAGGCGACAGGCCCAACGGAAATCGATCGTCTGAGCGACGTTGATACCACGCCGGTTATCGTCAATGGCGTTGTTTACGCGCTGGCTTATAATGGTAACCTGACGGCGTTGGATCTGCGCAGTGGTCAGATCATGTGGAAACGCGAACTGGGCTCGGTGAATGATTTCATCGTCGACGGTAACCGTATCTACCTGGTTGACCAGAACGATCGCGTGCTGGCACTGACCACCGATGGCGGCGTGACGCTGTGGACGCAAAGCGATCTGCTGCACCGTCTGCTGACGTCCCCGGTATTGTATAACGGCAATCTGGTCGTCGGTGATAGCGAAGGCTACCTGCACTGGATTAACGTTGACGATGGCCGTTTTGTTGCCCAGCAGAAAGTTGACAGCTCAGGTTTCCTGACCGAGCCGGTCTCTGCTGATGGTAAACTGCTGATCCAGGCGAAAGACGGTACGCTGTACTCTATTACGCGTTAATCGTCGCGGCCGCTCGCTTTGAAAAACGGCTCCTGGTGCAGGGGCCGTTTTACTGTTTTTAACAACGGAGCAAAAATGTGCCCGTTGTCTGATGATTTTTTAAATGAGGCTTTAAACATGGTACCTGTGGTCGCGCTTGTCGGGCGCCCTAACGTTGGCAAATCCACGTTATTTAACCGTCTAACTCGCACCCGAGATGCGCTGGTTGCGGATTTCCCGGGTCTGACTCGTGACCGTAAGTACGGTCGTGCGGAAATTGAAGGCCGCGAGTTTATCTGTATTGATACCGGCGGTATTGATGGCACCGAAGACGGTGTTGAAACCCGTATGGCGGAACAGTCGCTGTTGGCTATCGAAGAAGCGGACGTTGTGCTGTTCATGGTGGACGCGCGTGCTGGCCTGATGCCAGCGGATGCAGCTATTGCGAAACATCTGCGCTCGCGCCAGAAACCGACGTTCCTGGTAGCCAACAAAACTGACGGACTCGATCCTGACCAGGCGGTTGTTGATTTCTACTCTCTGGGTCTGGGTGAAATTTATCCGATCGCAGCGTCCCATGGTCGTGGCGTTCTCAGCCTGCTGGAGCATGTTCTGCTGCCGTGGATGGATGACGTTGCTCCGCAGGAAGAAGTCGACGAAGACGCGGAATACTGGGCGCAGCTGGAAGCCAAAGAAAATGGCGAAGAAGAGCCTGAAGATGATTTCAATCCGCAGGATTTGCCGATCAAACTGGCGATCGTGGGTCGCCCGAACGTAGGTAAGTCCACACTTACTAACCGTATTCTTGGCGAAGATCGTGTGGTGGTTTACGACATGCCGGGGACCACGCGTGACAGTATTTATATTCCGATGCAGCGCGATGAGCGCGAATATGTGCTTATCGATACCGCGGGCGTGCGTAAGCGCGGCAAAATTACCGAAGCGGTAGAAAAATTCTCAGTTATCAAAACGCTGCAGGCGATTGAAGATGCCAACGTGGTGATGCTGGTGATTGACGCGCGCGAAGGGATTTCCGATCAGGACCTGTCGCTGCTGGGCTTTATCCTCAACAGTGGGCGCTCACTTGTTATCGTTGTGAACAAGTGGGATGGTCTGACGCAGGAAGTAAAAGAGCAGGTCAAAGAGACGCTGGACTTCCGTCTGGGCTTTATTGATTTTGCACGCGTACACTTTATCTCTGCGCTGCACGGCAGCGGTGTGGGTAATCTGTTTGAATCGGTCCGTGAAGCGTATGACAGCTCCACCCGTCGCGTGAGCACCGCGATGCTGACGCGCATCATGACCATGGCAGTAGAAGATCATCAGCCGCCACTGGTGCGTGGTCGTCGTGTGAAGCTGAAATACGCCCACGCGGGCGGTTATAACCCGCCAATCGTGGTGATTCACGGCAACCAGGTCAAAGACCTGCCGGATTCCTACAAGCGTTATCTGATGAACTATTTCCGCAAATCTCTGGACGTAATGGGGACGCCGATCCGTATTCAGTTCAAAGAAGGGGAAAACCCGTTTGCAAACAAACGCAATACGCTGACTCCGACTCAGATGCGTAAACGTAAGCGTTTGATTAAACACATTAAAAAAAGCAAGTAATCGTTGCTGATGCAGATGAAAACCCGCGCTTGTCGCGGGTTTTTTTTCGTTATTCCAACGTCAACCTCAGCCCGCGCAATGTCAATCACTATTCGTTTTTTACCAAGTTTAAATCTAAGAAAGTAGACAATTGTCGAGTTTTCATCTTAAAGTCCCCCGGTTGGTACTAGACAAAACTACTGCCAGGTTATCAAATGGTTAAATAAATCTTCGCCGCATGTAAAAAATCGACCAGCTACGTAACTGGTCGGCGTACATCGCGGTGTTTACACGCACGACGACATAACTTTCGGGAGAATTATGCAATCCTCTGTTAATCAAAAAGAAAGCCGAACTTTCTTCGGTCACCCTTATCCGCTCGGCTCATTGTTCTTTACTGAGATGTGGGAGCGTTTTTCGTTTTATGGCATTCGTCCGTTACTGATCCTGTTTATGGCGGCTACCGTTTATGACGGCGGCATGGGACTGGCACGTGAAAATGCCTCGGCGATTGTCGGTATCTTTGCCGGTACCATGTATCTTGCTGCGCTGCCAGGTGGCTGGCTGGCGGATAACTGGCTTGGTCAACAAAAAGCGGTATGGTATGGCTCCATCCTGATAGCACTTGGTCACCTGTCGATTGCACTCTCGGCCATCATGGGTGACAACCTGTTTTTTATTGGCCTGATGTTCATTGTGCTCGGTTCTGGCCTGTTCAAAACCTGTATCTCGGTGATGGTGGGTACGCTGTATAAAAAAGGCGATGCGCGCCGTGACGGCGGTTTCTCGCTGTTCTACATGGGTATCAACCTGGGTTCCTTCATCGCGCCATTGATCTCCGGCTGGCTGATTAAAACTCACGGCTGGCACTGGGGTTTTGGTATCGGTGGTATCGGAATGTTGGTGGCATTGCTCATCTTCCGTATCTTTGCCGTTCCGGCGATGAAACGCTACGATAGCGAAGTGGGCCTGGACTCGACCTGGAACAGCCCGGTTGTGAAACGTAATGGTGTGGGCGCGTGGCTGCTGGCGCTGGCAGTTGGTGTAGCAATTGTTGTTACCCTGATTGCGCAGGGAGTGATTGTGATTAACCCGGTCGCGGTTGCCAGCATGCTGGTGTACGTGATTGCCGCGTCAGTTGCGCTTTACTTTATCTATCTGTTCGTCTTTGCGGGGCTGAACCGTAAAGAACGCGCCAGGCTGCTGGTTTGCTTTATCCTGCTGGTTTCCGCTGCGTTCTTCTGGTCTGCCTTTGAGCAGAAACCTACCTCGTTCAACCTGTTCGCCAACGACTACACTAACCGTATGATCGGCGATTTTGAAATCCCGGCAGTATGGTTCCAGTCGATTAACGCTTTGTTCATCATTCTGCTGGCCCCGGTATTCAGCTGGGCGTGGCCAAAACTGGCGAGCATGAATATTCGCCCAAGCAGTATCACCAAGTTTGTCATCGGCATTCTCTGCGCAGCGGCGGGCTTTGGCGTGATGATGCTGGCGGCGCAAGACGTGCTGGCAAATGGCGGCGCGGGTGTTTCTCCATTCTGGCTGGTAGGCAGTATCCTGATGCTTACGCTCGGCGAGCTGTGTCTGAGCCCAATTGGTCTGGCGACCATGACGCTGTTGGCACCGGAAAGAATGCGTGGACAGATGATGGGTCTGTGGTTCTGCGCCAGTGCGCTGGGTAACCTGGCCGCGGGTCTGATTGGTGGTCATGTGAAGGCCGACCAGCTTGATATGCTGCCAGATCTCTTCGCGCGCTGCTCGATTGCGCTGCTTATCTGCGCCGCGGTACTGATCGTTCTCATTGTTCCGATTCGTCGCATGCTGGAGAATACACAGACTAAACCGGCAACTAGCGCCTGATAGCACCTCGATGATGCCGGGGCAGACGTTATGCCCCGGTAATTCAACTTTTGAGGTGAGAACATGCTGTTAGGGTTTGTTGGGCTGGGCGCAGTCGTTGAAACGGCATACTTGCCCGCATTACGTAGCCTCTTCGGTGATTCATTACGCTGTGTGGGGTTTGATGTTCAACCCACAAAACAGCCAGCAGGCGTGACGCGTTGTACGTCGCTCGAAGAGCTGCTTACTCAGCCTCTTGATACCCTGTTCATCACGACCGCATCCTTGCATCACCTTGAGGTGCTTGAACAGGCCCTGGCCTCCCCCATCGCACGTATCGTGGTTGAAAAACCTATTGTCGCCACGCTCTCCCAAATTGAAAAACTGAAAATGCTGCTGGCTCAACCAGGAGCCGCCGATCGTGTACTGGCACTCGACCACTGGATGGCGCGCATCGAAACGGTGAAACGAGGGTTGGTCAGCACTTTTGCCGAGATTGTGAAAATCGAAGGTTTTTTGCAGGAGCCAAGTGGATTTAACGCTGCAGGGGAGCCGATAGCGCTTAACTTTGCCACCGGTGAACCGGACACGCGTGAGCTTCGCCACCCGGATGGCGTGATTCTGGATATCGGTACGCACGTGTTAGCAATGCTGCGGGAAACGGTACGGTATCTGGGAGGGAATAATGAGATGGTGCTGCGGTTAGTGAGTGCTAAAGACCGTCTGGGACGTGATATCCCCCAGAGTGACCTGACCACGGCAGAAGGCGAGGCGCATCTTCAGGGGCAGATTAGCGGCATTCCACTGGATATCCGGCTCAACAAATATGCGGGGCCAGCTGGTGGGCAAAAAGGTCTGCGGCTTTATCTGCGTGACGGACGTATTATCAGCCATGACCGACGCGGTACAGAAGATGTACTGGAAGTGATTGACGGCAAGGTGGTACAACGCTGGAGCATTACTGGTACGATTTACGCCCATTGTCTCGCTGAGCAAATTCTGGGAGCGCAAAGTTTGTTTGAACGTTGTCCGCAGGAGGTGAGCCAAACGACACTGCGCAGGCTGGAAGAAGTGGAGTGCCTGTTAACATTGCAGCAGCAGTTACGTGGGCCACATTAAGCGCATGGTGTTAATATAAAAGCAGCAATACATTTTCTGTATAAGGACACGATATGTCGATTACCTGCCCGGATTGTCATGCAGAGCTGGAGCCGCAAAATGGTGTGGCGCACTGCGAGCATTGTCACAAAGATATTCAACTGGAAGCGCGTTGTCCGGAATGCCATCTGCCACTGCAAGTATTAAAAGCCTGCGGAGCGGTGGATTATTTCTGTCAGAACGGCCATGGCCTTATTTCGAAGAAACGCGTGGAATATAATGTCATAATATAAATTATATTATGAATAATTTTTGCTGATTAATATTTATTATGAATGCTAATCAGCTTTAATCATTATTATTACAAATATTTTATCTTGCTTTGATAATCTGGCTGATTTTTTAGGATTATATTTAGGTTATAAAGGCATTCATTAGCGTGAATCATAAATATAATGTTCCTGCTGTACAGCAACTTTGTTAATACAGGAACATGTTATGGCCCGAAGGGCGCGCTTTGTTATCTTGCTTGTTCTATTCGTTTCTGGCGCAGTTATTGCCGGGGACAATATTGTTGCGCCTGCAGCAATCAATAACATAAGTGAGTCTACGTTGCCCGATCTCGGCAGTGAGTCGGTACTAAAAGAACAGCATAATAACGAAGATCAATCCATTAAAGAGAAAGGTGTCGACTATTTTATTAACTCTGCGACACAAGGCTTTGAAAACCTGACGCCTGACGCGTTGAAATCACAGGCGCAAAGCTATTTGCAAAATCAAATTACCTCCTCCACGCAATCGTATATAGAAGGGTTAATGTCACCGTACGGAAAAGTACGGACCAGTTTATCTGTTGGCGAAGGGGGCGATCTTGATGGTAGCTCTCTCGACTATTTTGTTCCCTTATACGACAACCAATATACATTGATTTTTACCCAAATCTCCGCGCAGCGTAAAGAGGACCGGACCATTGGAAATATCGGTTTTGGCTTGCGTCAAAATGTGGGGGATTGGTTACTCGGCGGCAACGCTTTTTATGACTACGATTTTAGCCGTGGGCACCGTCGCTTAGGTTTGGGCACTGAGGCATGGACAGATTATCTGAAGCTCTCTGGCAACTATTACCATCCACTTTCTGACTGGAAAGAGTCTGAGGATTTCGAGTTTTATGAAGAGCGCCCCGCCCGGGGATGGGATATTCGGGCTGAAAGCTGGCTGTCATTTTATCCACAGATCGGTGGGAAATTAGTCTACGAGCAGTACTATGGCGATGAAGTGGCATTATTTGGTACCGACAATTTACAAAAAAATCCCCATGCGGTAACCGTTGGTCTCAATTACATGCCTGTGCCGATGGTCACGTTGGGTGCAGATTACAAAGCCGGCACTGGAGATAATGCCGACCTTAGCATCAACGCAACCGTCACTTATCAGTTAGGTACGCCCCTGGCGGCTCAGCTTGATCCGGAAAACGTAAAAATTCAGCGCTCTTTAATGGGCAGTCGTACCGATTTTGTCGAGCGTAATAATTTTATCGTTCTTGAATACCGTGAAAAAGATCCCCTTGATGTTGCGTTATGGCTCAAAGCCGATGCGACCAATGTCCATCCTGAATGCGTAATTGAAGACACGCCTGAGTCTGCGGTGGGACTGGAGAAATGTAAGTGGACGATCAATGCGCTTGTCTCTCATCACTACAAAATCATCTCCGCCTCCTGGCAGGCAAAAAATATTGCCAATCGCACATTAGTGATGCCAGTAGTAAAAGCTGATGCCCTCACTGAAGGGAATAATAATCGCTGGAATCTGGTCCTCCCTGCGTGGGTCAATGCGGATACAGAAGCACAGCGTACAGAGTTAAATACCTGGAAAGTGCGCATGACCCTGGAAGATGAAAAGGGGAATAAGCAAAACTCGGGTGCTGTGGAAATTACCGTCCAGCAGGATCGTAAAATCGAATTGATTGTCGATAACGTCGCTGACGCCGATCGTACCGATCATAGCCATGAGGCCAGCGCTTTGGCGGATGGCGTCGATGGTGTTGTGATGGACCTGGTGCTGACTGATTCATTTGGGGATACGACCGATCGTAACGGTAAAGTGCTGGTGGATGAGGCTATGGCACCTGAACTCTATGACAGCAATGACAAAAAGGTGTCGCTTTCCTCCACAGCTTGTACCGCCGAATTGCCCTGCGTCTTCATTGCCAGCCGTGACAAAAAGGCGGGAACCGTCACGCTCTCCAGTACGCTTCCTGGTACGTTTCGCTGGAAAGCGAAGGAAGACGCCTACGGCGACAGTAACTATGTTGACGTGACGTTTACCGGTGATGCGCTTGATGCGTTGAATGCGCTCATTTATCAAATGAAAACATCTTCTCCCGTTAATTTGAGCGGCAAACAAGATAGGCATCCTGTCGTTAATAATACCTATCGATTTGTACTGTGGCGTGATGCCAATAAAGACGGCTTTTTCCAGATGTCAGAACAACTGGCAGAAGATGAAATGGCGCTTTATGACTATCAATGGGAATTTACCGGGCAAAGCGTGACGGGAAATACCGGAGCACAAGCCAATACCCGCAATGAAGATCTGGTGTTGCCAGCAACAAATAGAGAGGCTGCGCAAAAATTCGCTGCTCATGAGCAGGATGGTATTCAGGGCTATGGCATACGCGTGGTGTATAGCCAGAAATAGTGTCAGCGTAGTGGCTGACCAGCCAGTCGCTGAATGTTGAAGAAAAAGGAGAGTCTTGATGCAATTAGTATTAAAACGGCGGCTGACGAAGGTCGCACTGGCGTTGGCTGTGGCAGGGTATTGTGCTGTGCCTGCAGTCGCGGCTAATGGGAATCTGAAAGCCGGTCAGTGGCAAAGCGCGACAGAAAGTACCGGTACTATTCAAGGGACTATCCCGTGGATTACACGGGCTGCAGATAAAACGGCGGAAACGGATAAAGCACATGTCACGGTGACGATTGACCGTGGTAGTCGAACCGTGGCAACTGAAGGTGACCGGCAGTTTCATGCGGGCGACAAAGTGACGGTCAACTGGGCTATCGGCGATACGGAAGGTGACCTGGATGCGGATAACACGGCGACCAAAGCGACTGTGCAGTGGATGAGCTATAGCGATCAGAATGGCGGCGATGCACAAGAGATAGGTACAAAAGGCAGCGACACCTATGAAATTCAGGCTGCGGATGCCGATCGCTACATCGGTATTAAAATTACGCCTACCACAACTACCGGCGATCCGAATGTTGCCACAGAATTGCTGCTAAACGATCTGTCGACCAACGCTGGCGGTGGTTCTGACGATGATGACATTCCGGAAGGTCCGGTGGTCGATGAAAATGTCCACGTCGTCATCTACGAGGCGGGTACAACAACCAATCTGTTGGGCATGGCGACTAAACTCAAAACCAATACCACTTATAAAGTGCTGCTGTGGAAAGATAAAAACGCCAGTCGCTCTTACGATGCAGGTGAAGAAGTTACCAGTGATTACAACTACCGCTGGAAATTCACCGGTAACAGTCTGCAGTTGGGCACTGTGGGTGGGATTGTCAACGCTACCTACAACAATAGCGATCTGGTTATTCCGCTTACCAACGCCGAAGCGAAGGCTGCCTTCGATTATGCCGATGGCGTTACCCTCGGCAACGATGGCGTCCAGGGATATGGCTTGTCTATCGACTACCAACGTAAATAAAACCGTGCAAGACCGCTTCCTTAGGGAGCGGTTTTTCCGCGCCCTTTGTTTAGCTCGGGGTTAAGCAAAGTGTGTTGAAACGCGAACACAGAATAAATGGGTAGTGACTGCTCAAGGATGGGGGATCTGGCAGGTGAATAAAGTTTATCGCTCTTTACTGGCGTTAGCTCTGTTAATGGGTGCAGTGCCGGTACTTTCTGCACTAAAAAGTGGGGCATGGCAGGAGTTGCGCACAGCTACGGATGCGATAAACGGCACCCCGCCGACGGCGGACAGCGCGTTCGTTCCGGTTTATCAGGGCAGCGTTGTCCTCTCTCCCGGTGAAGCGCACGCTGTGGCCTTCAGCGCGATGCCCCGCGACTTCAGCGTTGACGATTCAGCCAGCGCACTGCAGCTGGCTAATCCGCTCGATACCGAGGGCGATCTGTTCGCCATACCGCCGCTGCGCTGGGAAAGCGAACAGACGCCCGCTATCAGTTTAGTCTGGGCAGATGCCGCCACACCGGATGAACCGCTTAACCCACAGCCAGTCGCCAATAAAACGTTCTGTGCGCAGAATATGGCCGGCGGGCATTACGTGGTCTGGCCACAACTGGAAGATAGCAGCGCGCTACCCGCGCTTTACCTCATTACGTCGACGGGAACACCGCACAGCAATACGGTTGCTTTAACCGAACAAAAAGTGGCGATTGACGTAGCTACCGCCGTGGGCGAGCCACTGTCACTCAGCGCCGTGCCGATGGACGATACGTTAAAAGCAGCCAAGGTTAAAGCAGGGGAAAGTATCACGCTGACCGTTACCACCCGCGATTGCGCCGGTAACGTGGTGGGCAATACCGCATTTATTATTACCCGCAGCGATGCGCTTAACCGCCAGAACATCGTCAATAATAATGCACCGGTACACGTTGGTGATACGGAACTGACCACCACGGCGACGGAATACCACGGTGTTACGGGCGCTGACGGCAAAGCGATAGTGACCGTCACCCAGGCAAACGGCCCCGGCGTAAAAACTACCCTGACGGTGATGCCGGCAAACAATACGGCGCTAAAAGACAGCGTCGATGTCATTTTCACCACCCTGACCAGCCCGGACAGCGACAAAGCGGCGATGTGGGGGCATATGGAAGAAAGCGCTACGGCAAACGTCGATGGCGTCATCTATACCTTCACGCGTCCAAAACTGGCGGCGGAAACCAGTGGCACTAGTGCTACTTTTGCTGCCAGCAATGAAAGCTGGGCGCAGTTTACCTGGGATAGCGCGGATAACCACTGTGCCATTTTGCCGGATGCCGAACAGCTGGTGGCGCTGCGGGCCGCCCACAGCACCGCGGCGGCCTATCCCGGTTGGCCAATTGATACCTACTGGTCGTCCACGAAAGATCAGCTCGATATTTATCACTACGCTACCAGTATGGGGAGTGGGGCGGTGATACGAGAAAGCAACAGTACGGCTTTACTTGTGAGCTGCGTGGATAAAGCGCTACCTTTAGCGTATCCACAAATCACGCTTTCTCCCGATGCGCCATACAAGGCGGAAGTCGGTGAGACGATTGATGTGATAGCCAGCGTGGTTGACCGGAATACCAATAAACCGTTGCCTTATCGCTATCTTGAACTGTTTGTCGACCCCGCCTCTAACCGTAAAGGGGAGCATAAAGATGAGTGGGATAATCTGCGGGTCGTTGTCCGTAGTGATGATATGCGTGCATCGTCCCCGGAACACTATACCGGGGTAACGGACGCGAACGGTCAGGTACATTTGTCGTTAAGTCATGACAGTGGGGTAGGGGTAGAAACGCCGATCCGCATTGTGATGGCGGATGATGAAGGCGCAAGCATCACGTTCCCCTTTAATGTGATTTTTACGGTGATAACCAGCCCGGACGTTGACGGGGCGAATATGTATGGCCATATGCAACGGGGTATTGTGGAGAAGGGTAATCTCTACAAGCGTCCGCTATTGGCGTCCGAAACAAGTCATAAAACCGGTCAGCAAAGTGAAAATAGCGAAGAATGGGCCACCTTCGATTCTCTGATCTCTGCCACGAATCAGTGCGGCGCAGGTCAGGTCCCCGACACGGGTTCTCTTGAAACGCTCTACAGCGCACATCCTGATAATAAAATCCTGACAGAACACGGCTGGCCGACGGCGTCTGATGCTTATATGGCCGATGATGCCACGCAGATGGCGTACTTTAATCTGGACGATGGTAGCAAGGGGGTCGGTGGCTCAGCCCACTATTTGACCTGTTCGGCGAATGAGATGGTGTCCCAACTGGAGGTTTATTTCAATGATGATACTTCGTTGCGGTTGCCCGTAGCCAAAACAGGCGATCAAATCAAAATGAACGTCCATTCACAAAATGCGTTGAACGGAGCAACGATAGCGAATGTGAAGTTTTCAGTCACCATGGGGCTCGGCAAAAATCGCAGCGGGATGACCACCGGCTTTACTGACCCAAGTCAGGGGGAATTGCTATTTGACAGCGTTGCCTATGGCGCGGGTACATCTTCAATGACGTATGAGGGGATGACGGATGCGAACGGTGACGCGCAAATTATTCTTGAGCAGCCACGCGGCGTGGGGTTAATCACACAGCTAAGCGTAGTACCGATTGATTCACTGCTGAACTCGCCTATCTCGCGTAGCGTGAAGTTTACCGTTCCGACAAGCCCGGATACGCCAAAAGCCCATATGTGGGGGCATATGGCGGACGTCATAACCGTGGATAATCTCACGTTTGAACGCCCGAAACTGGCGGCAGAGTCAGGGGCAACCCGAACCCAGGATGAAGCGAATGAAACCTGGGCTCGCCTCACACATGCCGATGCGCTGGGAAATACCGCAGCCGGGGGATGTGCGCTTAATCGTCTGCCACGTATCGACCAGCTTACCACTTTGTACAATGCCAACAATGACGGCGAGATACATACGGTTGCCGGATGGCCTGTGGGGCTGGGCTACTGGTCCGTCACGTACGCCAGCCAGTCCAGCTGGCAACAGATATCGTTGTCGGGTGGAGAGGTGACGGCGGGGGGCGATGTTTCGGATTACGTCAGTTGCCTGACCAGCGATAACCCGGCGGCGGCGTCCATCACCATTGAACCGGTGGATGCGTCGCAGTGGTATGACAACAACGTTAATAGTGTACATGCGGTAAGAGTGAAGAAAGGCGAGACGCTACAACTGAAGGTCACGGTGAAAGACGCCAATGGAAACCCTGTGCCGCAAGCGCCTTTTGTCATGAGCCGTGGTGATGGTTTTACCCGACAGAATGTTAAACATGCCGCTGGCAGCGGTGATGGTATTGTGTCGCCGGTGGTCATTGACGGCGAATCTGTTAACGACACGGCGACGAAAATCGGCGGCCTGACGGGCGTGGACGGCAGCAAAATCATCAATGTGACCCGCCCGGATACGCATGGCACTAAAGTGGCGATAACGGCGGCGCTGTACGGCAATGCCAGCGTGAGTGCCAGCCTCGACACCATCTTTACGGTGGTCACCAGCCCCGACTCGGACAAGGCGACGCTGTGGGGGCATATGACGGACACGCTGACGGCGGCAGACGGTACGAGCTACCACCGGCCGCTGCTGTACGCGGAGCTGAGTAATACCCTCAATGTGATGAGTTATACGGAAGATAACGAGGCGTGGTCCCGGTTTTACGGCCCTGATGGCCGCAAAAACAATGCGGAGATGTGCGCGGCCGGGTATTACCCTGCCATCGACGCTCTGGACGCGCTTTATCGCCAATACCCGGACAGAAGCATCAAGACGGCACAGGGCTGGCCGATAGACTACTCCTACTGGAGTGGTAGCTATGTGAGTAAGTTTTCTTCTGAAGCGCCCATCGATTTTTATGTCGTCGATCTGGATGATGGCAGCCATCATTCGGTGTCGGCGACGGATACCAGCGCCATGCAGTACCAGATTTGTACGAGTACGGGGGCAGCACAGGCAACGATGATCGCGCTGACCTCAACGGTGGCAATAGACAAAACCGCGCAGGCGGTGAAAGTGAAGACGGGTGAAAGAGTGCCGTTAACGATCACCACCACGGATGCTGCCGGTAACCCGGTAGGGAACGCTGTGTTTACCCTGACGCGAGACCGAGGTTCGATACGCGGCAGCAGTGCGCTTACTTCCTGGACCATACCAACCATGGAGCTGGTGCTGACCGGACAGGCGCCGCAGACCTGGCTTTATAACGGCACCTATTATGGGGTCACCGGCTCGGACGGCACGCTGTCTCTTGATGTAGGTGAAGATACAGGGCCGGGGTTGAAAACGGTGTTGAACGCCAGCTTGTATAAAACCCCAGCGGCAACCTCGTCGCTGTCGACAGTGTTTACCGTACTCACCAGTCCAGACAGCAGTAAAGCCCAGATGTGGGGGCATATGCCGGAGACCTTCACCGCCAGCAACGGCGCGGAATTTATGCGCCCAAGGCTGAGGTATGAGCTGAACTCAACCACGGATACGGAGTCGGTCATACAAAACAATGAAATGTGGTACACGGTGAAAAATGTGAATAGCGGGCGCGGGGCCTGCACGATGAACCAAATGCCGACGGCGGCAGATTTAACGTCGCTGTATAACGATCACCCGGATAGCGCATTAACCGCTGATTACGGTCTTCCGATGATCGCCTCGTATGGGTGGTGGGCGGGTGATAAGACGCTAAGCGGGCAAACGTCTTTATATCAAAACATTAATTTTCGTAATGGTGTCATGAACACAACGACATCTTCGTCCCCGACCAACGTAACGCAGTTGTGTCTGACGGCAAAACGTGAGTATGCCATTACGCTTGACTCCTCCACTCTATGGAATGAGACGTACGCAAGCTTCATGAGTAAGAAAGGTGAAACGTTACCGCTAACCGTTAGCGTAAAAAATGCTGCCGGCATCCCACAGGCCAATACCGTGGTGGTGGTGGGGCGTTCTTCATCGACCACGCGCGCCAGTACGGTGATAACAAACAACTCGGCTTACATGACCTTGACGCCCGTTACGCCTGAGGGGAGTGCGACGAGTTTCAATTCCGGTTCGTCGAAATGGTATGGGATGACGGATACCGACGGTAAGGTGCAATTAACCTTAGCGCAGGACAATTCGAGCGGCCTGAAAACGACGATAACCGCCACGGTGGAGGGAGACAGTTTAGCTACGGTGAGTAAAAACGTAATCTTTTCCGTTCTCACCAGCCCGGACAGCGATAAGGCTGCCATGTGGGGCCATATGCCGGAAACGGTGACGAACAGCGCTGGCGTCACATTCCATCGCCCTTATCTTGCTGCGGAGACGTCGGGTTATACTTCCAGCGTTGCCAGTAGCAATGAACGCTGGCCGTTGAGGTTGCAATCTACCACGCTGACGACCGGGAAGTCCGACTGTGATGAGGCGTATCAGCCTTTATTAAGCGATCTGCAAACATTGTATGCAGATAATCCCAGCGGAGTGTTGTTTGAACGTTATGGTTGGCCGGTGAATGAAAAATGGTTCTGGTTTGCGGTAGATCGCGCGGCGAATACCGGGAACTATCAGTCTATGCGGCTGGATGTGGGGAACGTATCGTCAAGCAGTTCTGCGAGTAATACAGGGGCACAGGTTTGCCTGGTCGACCCGCATTCACCGGTACCTGCGACGATTGAACTGACTTCCAGTATTGCCCTCGATAGGTAAGCGATGCGGTGAAAGTCAAAAAAGGCGAAGAGATCCCGCTCACCGTCACCATGAAAGACAGCAGCGGCAATCCGTCTGCGAAACCAGCAGCGATGGCGTAGTCTTTAAGCGACCACTGTTGATGAATGAAGCGCCGTCGCATGATAACACCTTTGGTCCTATCGCTATGGGTGATGAAATCTGGACGCTGTTTAACCATGACGGTGCGGGGCTGGCGAGTAAATCGGGTTGCCCCGAAAACTATCAGCCGACATTGAGTGAGTTGCAAAAGCTGTATAGTAACTACCCTGGCGGTCAGATAGGGGAACGGTTTGGCTGGCCGAATGATCGCTCTAATTTTTCTTGGTGGGTTTCCGACCGAGTGGGCAAGAATTACCAGACCATCAATCTTACCAGCGGCTATGTGAATGCAACGAAAACGGCAAGCGATAATCAGGCACCTGGCGAACCAGCACGTTTCCACTGCGATGATGACGCTATCTCCCCCGCGATAGAACGAATAGACAGACGGCAGCGGGCTACTTAGCTTTTGGCTGGCGCTTTTTCCCGGCAGCCGTTACCGTTTTTATCTCGCTTTCCACCCAGCCGTCGTTCAGTCGGGTGGTGAGCAGGTCGCCGGGTCTGGCCTGTTTGGTTTTCTTTAGCACTGTGCCATCGCTTGTTGTCGTGACGCTATAGCCGCGCGCTAACGTTGCCAGCGGGCTGACGGCTTCCAGATGGGTGACCGCGTTGCCGAAACGCTCGCGCTGCTCGCTTAGCCGCGCGCGAATATTTTCCGCCAGCCGATATTCCAGTTGCTGAATACGTGTTTGCGCGCGGTGGATACGCGGCTGTGGGTTTTGCTGGTTCAGCCGCTGCAGCATGCGCTGCTGACGCTGATTGGCCTGTTTAATTTTATTCTCAAGTGCGAAGTTCATTCTCTGACGCAGTCGTTCCAGCACGGTCTGCTGGCGGGCCAGACGCAGCTGCGGATGCTGCTGTTGCAAGCGGTGATTAAGCTGGGTAAATCGGCGAGTTCGGTTGGCGAGATAGTAATCCATCGCCATTTCCAGACGTTGCTGACCATGCTGAATTTGACGCAGCAGTTCGAGCTGATTGCGGCTGACAATTTCTGCAGCCGCCGACGGCGTTGGCGCGCGCAGATCGCCGACGAAGTCAGCGATGGTCACATCGGTTTCATGGCCGACGGCACTCACCACCGGAATGCGGCTGGCAAATATCGCCCGTGCTACGCGCTCGTCGTTAAAGCTCCACAAATCTTCCAGCGAGCCGCCGCCGCGCCCGACGATTAATACGTCACACTCGCCACGGGCGTTTGCCAGCTCAATTGCGCGCACAATCTGCCCCGGCGCATCGTCGCCCTGGACAGCGGTTGGATAGATAATAACGGGCAGGGAAGGGTCGCGGCGTTTCAATACGTGGAGAATATCGTGTAGCGCTGCCCCGGTTTTCGAGGTTATCACCCCGACGCAGTGGGCCGGTGAGGGCAGCGTTTTTTTGAACTGCTGATCGAACAGCCCTTCAGCCTGCAGTTTGGCCTTCAGTTGCTCATACTTCTGTTGCAACAGACCTTCACCCGCAGGCTGCATGCTCTCAACAATTATCTGGTAGTCCCCACGCGGCTCATACAATGTAATGTTGGCGCGCACCAGCACCTGTTGCCCGTGCTGCGGGCGGAACGTTACCCGGCGGTTGCTGTTGCGAAACATCGCGCAGCGAACCTGAGCGGTGTCATCTTTGAGCGTGAAGTACCAGTGACCGGAGGACGGCTGAGTGAAATTGGAGATTTCACCGCTGATCCACACTTGCCCCATTTCCTGCTCAAGCAGCAAACGAACCGTCTGATTCAGGCGGCTTACGGTAAAAATTGAGGTGGTCTGAGAGGATAACATGTGAGCGGGATCAAATTCTAAATCAGCAGGTTATTCAGTCGAAAGTAACATGCTCACAGAGGAGCGCAAGGTTTTTTTGCAAAAAAGTGTGGATGCAATCGGTTACGCTCTGTATAATGCCGCGGCAATATTTAATAACCTCCCAGGTGAGATATTGCCCATGCTACGTATCGCAAAAGAAGCCCTGACGTTTGACGACGTCCTCCTCGTTCCCGCTCATTCTACCGTTCTGCCGAATACTGCTGACCTCAGCACCCAGTTGACGAAAACCATTCGCCTGAACATTCCTATGCTCTCCGCAGCAATGGACACCGTGACGGAAGCGCGCCTGGCAATTGCCCTGGCCCAGGAAGGCGGCATCGGTTTTATCCACAAAAACATGTCCATCGAGCGCCAGGCTGAAGAAGTTCGCCGCGTGAAAAAACACGAATCTGGCGTGGTAACTGACCCACAGACCGTACTGCCAACCACTACTCTGCGCGAAGTGAAAGAACTGACCGAGCGTAACGGCTTTGCAGGCTACCCGGTGGTGACTGAAGATAACGAACTGGTCGGTATCATCACCGGCCGTGACGTGCGTTTTGTGACTGACCTGAACCAGCCGGTTAGCGTATATATGACGCCAAAAGAGCGTCTGGTGACCGTTCGTGAAGGCGAAGCGCGCGATGTCGTTTTCGCCAAAATGCACGAAAAACGCGTTGAGAAAGCGCTGGTTGTTGATGACAGCTTCCATCTGCTCGGTATGATCACCGTTAAAGATTTCCAGAAAGCTGAACGTAAACCTAACGCCTGTAAAGACGAGCATGGTCGTCTGCGCGTGGGCGCTGCGGTTGGCGCGGGCGCAGGTAACGAAGAGCGTGTTGACGCGCTGGTTGCCGCGGGCGTTGACGTACTGCTGATTGACTCCTCTCACGGCCACTCTGAAGGCGTACTGCAGCGTATTCGTGAAACTCGCGCTAAATATCCTGATCTGCAGATTATCGGCGGTAACGTTGCTACGGGCGCAGGTGCTCGCGCGTTGGCTGAAGCTGGCTGCAGCGCTGTTAAAGTGGGTATTGGCCCTGGCTCCATCTGTACTACCCGTATCGTGACCGGCGTCGGTGTTCCGCAGATCACCGCCGTTTCTGATGCCGTTGAAGCGCTGGAAGGCACCGGTATTCCGGTTATCGCCGATGGCGGTATTCGTTTCTCCGGCGACATCGCTAAAGCGATTGCTGCTGGTGCTGCCGCAGTGATGGTTGGTTCCATGCTGGCGGGTACTGAAGAATCCCCGGGCGAAATCGAACTGTACCAGGGCCGTTCTTACAAATCTTACCGCGGTATGGGTTCTCTGGGCGCGATGTCCAAAGGGTCTTCTGACCGTTACTTCCAGAGCGATAACGCCGCTGACAAACTGGTCCCGGAAGGTATCGAAGGCCGCGTAGCCTATAAAGGCCGCCTGAAAGAGATCATTCACCAGCAGATGGGCGGCCTGCGCTCCTGTATGGGGCTGACCGGCTGTGGTACTATCGACGCGCTGCGAACGAAAGCAGAGTTTGTACGCATCAGCGGTGCGGGTATTCAGGAAAGTCACGTTCACGATGTGACCATCACCAAAGAGTCCCCTAACTACCGCATGGGCTCCTGATAAGTTTCCGCGCCCGGCTATATGCCGGGCGAATTTGTTTCACTTGCCTCGGAATTAGCGTCAATGACAGACAATATTCATAAACATCGCATTCTCATCCTCGATTTTGGCTCGCAGTACACTCAGCTGGTTGCACGTCGCGTACGTGAACTGGGCGTCTACTGTGAACTGTGGGCATGGGATGTTACGGAAGCACAAATTCGCGAATTCAACCCAAGCGGTATTATTCTTTCCGGTGGCCCGGAAAGTACCACTGAAGAAAACAGCCCGCGTGCGCCGGAATACGTTTTCAATGCGGGCGTGCCGGTGTTCGGCGTGTGCTACGGCATGCAGACCATGGCAATGCAGCTCGGTGGTCATGTTGAAGGTTCTAACGAACGTGAATTTGGCTATGCGCAGGTTGAAGTTCAGACCGACAGCGCGCTTGTCCGCGGTATTGAAGACTCCCTGACCGCAGACGGCAAACCGTTGCTGGATGTGTGGATGAGCCACGGCGACAAAGTGACTGCCATTCCGGAAGGTTTCGTGACTGTTGCCAGCACCGACAGCTGCCCGTTTGCTATCATGGCGCACGAAGAAAAACGCTTCTACGGCGTGCAGTTCCACCCGGAAGTTACCCACACCCGTCAGGGCATGCGCATGCTGGAGCGTTTTGTGCGCGATATCTGCCAGTGTGAAGCGCTGTGGACGCCGGCAAAAATTATCGATGACGCCGTTGCCCGCATTCGTGAGCAGGTTGGCAATGACAAAGTTATCCTCGGTCTGTCCGGTGGCGTTGACTCCTCTGTGACTGCGATGCTGTTGCACCGTGCGATCGGTAAAAACCTGACCTGCGTGTTCGTCGACAACGGTCTGCTGCGCCTGAACGAAGCCCAGCAGGTAATGGATATGTTTGGTGACCATTTCGGCCTGAACATTGTTCATGTTGAAGGCGAACAGCGTTTCCTCGACGCGCTGAAAGGCGAGAACGACCCGGAAGCGAAACGTAAGATCATCGGCCGCGTATTCGTTGAAGTGTTCGACGAAGAAGCGCTGAAGCTGGAAGACGTTAAGTGGCTGGCACAGGGAACTATCTATCCGGACGTGATCGAATCCGCGGCATCTGCCACCGGTAAAGCGCACGTTATCAAATCTCACCACAACGTGGGCGGTTTGCCGAAAGAGATGAAGATGGGGCTGGTTGAGCCGCTGCGTGAGCTGTTCAAAGACGAAGTGCGTAAGATTGGTCTGGAGCTGGGCCTGCCGTACGACATGCTGTACCGTCATCCGTTCCCGGGACCGGGGCTGGGCGTACGTGTGCTTGGCGAAGTGAAGAAAGAGTACTGCGACCTGCTGCGTCGCGCGGATGCTATCTTCATTGAAGAACTGCACAAAGCTGACCTGTACAACAAAGTCAGCCAGGCATTCACCGTGTTCCTGCCGGTACGTTCCGTTGGCGTCATGGGCGATGGCCGTAAGTACGACTGGGTTGTTTCCCTGCGTGCAGTAGAAACCATCGACTTTATGACCGCGCACTGGGCGCACCTGCCGTATGATTTCTTAGGCCGCGTCTCTAACCGCATCATTAACGAAGTGAACGGCATTTCCCGCGTTGTGTATGATATCAGCGGTAAGCCACCGGCTACCATTGAGTGGGAATAAGCCGATAACCCTTCCTGAGTTTTCATGAACAGGTAAAACTGCAATCAACCCTCTGTTTTTACAGAGGGTTTTTATTTATGTGCATTCATGTTTCCTCACTCCAGTTCACACTTTTTAGCGGTATTTCTCACGGTATCGCCTTAGAGGTGTATTCTTCTCTCTGTCTGATACCGTTGTAAAAATGATGCCAAAATGGTGATTTTATGCTGACTGATATCAAACTGAAAAACCTCAAGCCAAAGGACAAACTTTATAAAGTTACTGACCGGGATGGTTTGTATGTTGCAGTGCTGACGTCAGGCACAGTCTCGTTTCGCTACGATTACAGCATCAACGGAAGACGAGAAACACTGACATTAGGAAAGTATGGTAATGACGGTATTTCTCTGGCTGAAGCAAGGGAAAAACTCCATACCGCGAAAAAGCTGCTCAAGTCAGGCATATCGCCTGCTGTAGACAAGCGTTACGGTAAAAATAAGCTCCGGGAGAGTGAGACGCTGACGGTATATACCGACAATTACATGAAGCATGTAACACTGGCGGACAGTACCAGAGCGATGAAAGAAGCCGTTATTGAGCGAGATATCCTGCCTGTGCTGGGCAACAAATTAATGACCGAAATTACTACGGCAATGGTGCGCGACCTTTGCGATCGGATAATAGATCGAGGAGGTAATGCAACAGCGGTACAGGTTCGCGAGATAATCAGCAGTGTCTATCGTTATGCAAATGATCGAGGGCACAGTTTTTCTAATCCGGCTCAGGATATTAAAGCTAGTTCTATCGCAACGTTCACTCCCAGGCTCAGAAGCCTTTCCCCACGAGAAGTTGGCATTTTCTTCAATACACTGGATTCCGTTGCAGGGATGCCAACGCTCAAACTGGCGTTGAAGATTATATTTCTGACAATGGTACGTAAAAGCGAGTTCACTTTAGCGACTTGGGATGAGGTTGATTTCAAAACCAACGAGTGGACCATTCCTGCTGGCCGTATGAAAGGAGGCCGGACTCATGTCATCTATCTTTCGCGCCAGGTTAATGATTTGCTGATAGGCCTGAAAATGTGTGCCGGAGGAAGTCCTTACTTACTTGCAGGGCGCTATAACATCAACAAACCACTGTCTAATGCAGCCCTGAACGGCGTTATCACTACAACCGTAAAAGTGGCACAGTCGCAAGGGAAGGAGCTGGAGCACTTTACTGTCCATGACATGCGGCGGACGGCTAGCACGTTATTGCATGAGGCAGGGTATCCATCAGACTGGATAGAAAAATGCCTCGCGCATGAGCAAAAAGGGGTGAGGGCAATTTACAACAAGGCCGAGTACGCGCGACCGCGAGCTTACATGTTGCAGCAGTGGGCGAATATGGTTGATGGTTGGATTGCTGGAACAACAGCGACGCTCACTCCGTTTTCACCGAGGAAGTATGAGGAGTGGTTGGACCTGGGAAAGCAGTGAAGACTTATCCATCCTCATTCAGAATTTAAACGGCCAGTTGTTACATCGACATCTAACGAAATTAGAAAATTCATGAGAAGAACGTCTACTACTCTTTAATCAGAACGAATGAGGTTATATTATTTTAAACTGGTTGATTGAGTCGTCTATTATATTAAATAGCATGCAGAACGCTTCTTTATCATAATAACCTATACCTAATGTATAGGTTGTTATGGAAAGGTTTAGTTATGTTAATCGTCAGGGCAGGTTATTTCTTTTGCCAAAAGCGTAGCCAAGTGCTAGTGTGAGGATTGGCGTGAATATTGACCAGATATCTTTCAGGTCTGAAATGATATTTATTTTTTCTGGTGTGTTTTTATCTAGTGAAAAATAGAGGTAAACAAATAGCATGATAATGCTAAATAACGCCCCTAATAGAAAACAATATTTTAATGTTGCCCATATAAATGAATCTTTTGCATGTTCACCTGTACCTATTTGTGATGCAATACTTCCGGTTAAGCTTTCTTGGGGAATAGGACCACTGCGAATACTTGGTCTACTTGTCGCTCTTCCAATATCATCTAAGGATTGCTGTAAGTTTGATATGGTTGTGTTAGTCATCACTCATCCTCATAGATGGAAAAAGTGATAGTAAATAATGCTCTTCCTGGGCCTTGTTTGTAAATGATTGCCGTCCATGAAATATATATTCTTCGACCATTATCCATTGCAACTTCTATCGGCCTAATAAATCCATTTTGAGTTCGGAAAGTACTTTCATAGGATTTACATTCATATAGAAAGGTAACATTGTTATCATTGACATTAGCCGTTATCCGATCGCTGGATGAACCTGTGTCGGGAGAGTTAACTATCCGAATGAACATGTTCAATCCATTGTATGTGATTTTTAACCCTTCATCATTTTGGTTATCATAATGCTCGTAGTGAAATACTCCAGTATCTACAAGTTTTTTCCCATTTGCGCTGACCTCAACTACCATTTATAACCTCTAATGATCCTGAATATAGTCTAATGCTAAGTAATTAATTCTTTACACATGATGAGTCGATTTAGGCACAAATTGTTCACATAAAATGCTGTTCATAAAATATGATGTTTAACAAGTTCCAATTATTTTGATCTAAGCTATTTGTCTACTTTCCGTATACCTGTTCAATATACCTCCCCCGCCCATCCCCATGTCCCAGATCCGTTGAAGTCACCGCCAGCGCCTCCTTATGGCTCAGTCCCTGCTCCTCGTAATAGCGGATCGCGTCCTGCGCCCAGGCATAGCGCAGGGAATGGGGAGAGTATTCGCCGGTCAGTCCGGCATCGCGGAGATGGTTGTGCCAGTAGTCCATTGCGGATTTCAGATCCGGCTTGTCAATCAGATGCCCGTCACGCTCCCCGGCAATATTCAACGCCTCTTTCACAGCCTGACGGACAGCCTCCCGATTAATCACCTGTGTCATGCGCGGTCGTCCGCCTTTGGTGCCAAAGATCACCGACAGACGTTCAGCCCCTTTTTCCAGCTGTTTGTCCCAGGTTTTCAGCGACTGGCAGCACTGTACCGCTTCCTGACTACGCAGGCCCATCACCCGCGCCAGTTGCAGGCTGACCGCGAGGCCAGCGTCGGTTTGCCGGACCCGCTCCAGTACCTGCTGGTAAAGCGCATCCGGAATGGCCCGGTGCGTCCCGTCACGACTGGCACCACTGATACCAAGTAATTTGTTGCTGATTAATTCGGACTGACTGAGCTGTGTGCGTCCGGCTTCAGCCAGAATAGAACGCACCATCGCCATTTCATTCTGTAAGGTTCGCGGGGAAATACCCTGCGCCAGCCGTTCATGAATATATCCCGCGATGTGTCTGGCTTTGAGCTGGCTGGTGCTGGTGACCTGAACATTCTGCGCCAGCAAATGACGGGCAAAACGCTGCGCCATCTGTTCGCGGTCATGGACGGTTTTGTGGCTGCCATCTGTTCGCGGTCATGGACGGTTTTGTGGCTGCCTCCTGCGCGGTGCGCCAGTTTTTTCATATCCTGTGCCAGTCGCGACATGCTGACTCCTCCGCCTGATGCGGTAGCAATATTTTCCGGCGCGTGGGGAATGCACGGCACTGAACATTGCGCCATGCTGAACAATACCGGTGCGCCGGAAGGCGAGAGTTGAGGTATGGTGGGGTACGGTACTGCACGGTGTGCAGGCCGCCTGCCTCAGCAGGGATGCCCCCGGATCGTCGTGATCCGCCTCCGGTACTGTTCATTCCTCCTTGTTATCTTTTTGACGCAGAAATGATGGCGTCAGAAGGTAAATACAACGATAAGCCTGATAAGACGGCGGCTGGCGTAGCGGTGTGCGTCGGCGTCACTTTGTTTTGCTTCGCCTCCAAAGTGACGCGCCGCCGTTTCAGGCAACCTGTTTACTGGCGCAGAGATACGCTCCGTCTAAAGACGCGGTACCAACCTGCCTCTTGCTGGCACAGGTTATAGCAGCAACAACGACCGGACTGCGTCAGAGACGCCCCCGCCGTATTGTCCGGCTTGCGGGGTTAAGGGCTTGACCAACCTGACATAGCAGCCAGGCACAGTCCTCTAAGGTCGTGGCTGTCTCGGGTGCAGTCCCAGGACTGCGGCAGTTACCGTAAAAATAGCACTGTGGATACGATGGTCAAGCTGATTTATTTCCATAATGCACTGATAATAAATAACTTTAATATCATGATGTGGTGTGAGGACTCATGGGTATCAGAAGGTTAAAGTCTTATTTTTCGGATAGTGCCACGGCAGGAAGGAATAATGAATGAGTTGTGAACCCGATGCTTACAGATACGCAGTGATGGTGCTTTATATCTCTGGTGAGGTTTTCATGGCTAATATCCTGAAATGCTGCCCGCAATGGCTCGCTTAAGCGAGCCATTGCGGGCGTGGATTACACATCTTCACGTTTCCCGCTCTCCAGACTGCGGTGTACCGCCTCGCAAATCCGGCTTACCGCCAGCCCGTCTTCGGCGGTTACCGGGTAGGACGCTTTATGTCTGATCGCTTGCACAAAGTCATTGATAGGATCGATACCGAAACCGTGGGGTACACCGTTGCGGTAGTTGATGAAATAGCTGTTGGGCGTGAGCGTCATGCCCGGCGTGGTGATTTCCAGCCCGCGATGCTGTGAAGTGCTGCGGATATACGTTGCCTCACTGAGAATATCGATACGCCCGTCGTTGTCCTTCGGAAAGCCTTCCGGCAGCACCCACGAGTTCTCGACCACCCACGAACTGCCGTCGGCCATCGTCAGCAGGCTCTGCACGCTGTCAAAGGTATCGAGGCCGCATTCGACCATCAGCCGCTTCTGTCCGACGGCGTACACCGATACTACCTCCTGTCCGGAAAGATGGCGCACCAGGTCGAAGCAGTGTGAGCCGAGAAACCATACCGGGGAGCTTGCGCCCGCCCAGTCCAGCCACTCCGTCGGCACACCTATCACGTCGTCCATGCTGATATGTCCGCGCAGGATGTGCCCGGCTTCCGGCTTATCCAGTTCAGCCTTAATGCGCATCACCGCCGGGTCCCAGCGCTTGTGGAAATCGACGCCGACCAGCAGGTCCCGCTGCTGCGCCATCTCCACGATAAGCTCGCACTCGCGTACTGAGGTGGCGAGCGGTTTCTCCGCCAGCACATGCTTGCCGTAGCGCAGGGCGGTGAGGATGGATTCGGTGTGATACGGGTCCGGTGTCGCCACCGAAACGATATCAATAGCCTCCTGCTGTAGTAACCGATCCAGTCGTATGTAGCCTTGGATCCCATACGCCATGGCAAGATCATCACAGCGTTCCTCATCTGTTTCGCAGATGGCGACCAGTACCGTGTCCGGGTTATGGCGGTATGCGTTCATATGGTGCTTACCGTAGATACCCGCGCCCACCACGGCGGCTCTGATTTTGTTCATGATGATGTCCTCAGAATAAGCCCAGGGAAAACAGCCAGCCGATGATGACGGCCAGCGGTCCGGTTAACTGCCGTGAGAGCAGAAAGGCGGGCACGCCTTTGGCGATGGTCTCCGGCTTTGCCTCCTGCATGGAGAGTCCCACCGGCACGAAGTCGCAGCCGACCTGCACGTTGATGGCAAACAGCGCGGGCAGGGCGAAGGCCGGAGATATCGCACCCGCGCCAATCTGCGTGCCAATCATCACGCCAATCACCTGCGAGATGGCCGCACCCGGCCCGAGCACCGGGGAGAGGAAGGGTATGCCGCAAATCAGCGACAGCAGCACCAGCCCCCACAGTGAATTAGCCAGCGGCGTCAGGGCATGGGCAATCAGGCTGCCGAGCGCGGTCTCCTGCACTAGGGCAATCAGCAGCGAGACAAAGGCCATAAACGGGATAACGTTACGCAGCGACACGTTCACCGCCTCACGGCTGGCGGCGAACAGCAGGGCGACAACGTGTCCGGTGGCGGCGCCGGTCTGCTCGACCATGCGCACCAGTTTCTCCGCGCCATGCGCAGGTGGCGGAGTGGTGATCACCCGTGGCGCAGGCTCTGTAGTTGCCTCTGGCCTGCCGTCCGGGGCTTCGGCGGTATCCACCAGAACCAGCTGTTCCATCGTCACGCCGGAAACGTAGTTATCCTCGGTAATAAAGTGCGCCAGCGGTCCGGCGCGCCAGGTGGGCAGCACGTTGACGGTCGGGATGCCCTTCTGCGGATACAGGCCGCAGCGCAGGGACCCGGCGCAGTTAATCACCACGCACAGGATGTCGTTATCCGGCGGGATATCGGCGAAGCCGTTGACGATTTCCGATTCGGTGAGCGCGCCGATTTCTATCGCCACCGGATGAATCTCGCGTCCGGTCAGTGACAGCACCTTTTTGCCGCTGGCGACGGGTAGCCACAGCCCCTTGCCGTAGCCGCCGGGACCGGGAGGAATAAGCACCGTATTCATGGGCTTCCCTCCGCAATCATCAGTTCTCCGTGCAGGGCTGAGAGCAATGGCACCGGGCCGGAGAGATGGACCACGCCGGGATGGAAGGCATTCAGGCTGCCGTCAAATTTCATCGTCAGATGGCCGAGCTCAAATAGCGACTGCTGTGCTTCTCTGCCCACAGCCGTAATGAGGTAGCTGTATCCGGCCAGCAGCAGGGTATCGCCCGGCAGAATAAACAGATTCTCTTCCCGCATGCCCGGCTCCAGTGACAGGGAGTAGTCCAGACAGTCCTTCGGCCCGTTGCTGTCGAAGGTGATGAGCATTTTGTCGGTGAGGCCGTCGGCGACAAACAGGCCGATGGCGACGATACGCGCGCAGTAGGTCATCATGGTTCGTTCCCCCGTTTGCTGAGCCGCAGGAACAGGTACTCGGTGATAATTCCACGTATCAGGCCAATCAGCATGGCGGCAGCGATATAGCGCAGCGCCAGCGAGGTGACGGGCAGGCCGAGCGCCTTAATCCCGGCGGCGACGCCGAGCCAGACGAACAGCTCCGACGGCACCACGTGGGGAAACAGGCTGGTGAGCGGATGGGCGGTAGTGCCGAGCGCATCCTCATAGCCGGGCTTGCTCTTCTCAGGTAAGAGTTTCCCGAGCGTCAGCGCGCCGGGGCTGCTCATAAAGAACCAGCCGAGTACCGGCAATACGCCGTAGGTGAGAATGCGCGAGCGACCGAGCAGGGCGGCGACTTTCTCCATCCGTACGGTGCCGACCAGCTTCATCAGGAAGTTGATGGCCAGCAACAGGCAGATGAGCATCGGGATAAGTCCGGTCATCATGTCGAGGAAGATTTTGCCTGCGGCCTGGAACAGGTGGATAAAGCCTTCAGCCAGGGAGACCAGAAACATGGCGGCCTCCTGTCATCAGAGTGATGGTGGTTTCAGTGTGCATAAACAACTCTCCTGTCAGGTGTCGTTGGTTAATGCGTCCTGCCACTCACAGCGCGGGTCGTTATGTCCCGGAGTTATCGGTTGTTGTCATGGGATGAAGCGGTTTACGGGGTTCACGTTTGTTACTGGAATTGAGGTAACGGCCGGGCCAGATTTCTGACGGATGCACGTCGAGCGCGATGGCAATCAGCCACTCGCCTTTCGGCCACGGGCGCGTAAGGGTATTCGACAGCGTTGACGAGGCCAGTCCCGCTTCCCGCGACAGTTTCGCCAGACTGGTACCGCGCTTGTGTAAGGCGGCAACGATGTCGGCGGGGTGCCAGTCTTTGGTTGTTGACTTTTTCATCGGTTTTCTCTTTTTAACCGTGATAAATCACGCAATTCTTGAATATTGCTCTAAATGTAATCAAAATTCAAGTAATACATGAATAGGTAAGGGAATGCCTGAAGATGGTTGCTGCCCAGAGAGGGATAATTCCTGCATGTTCAGGGGCAGGGTGGCGATCGTGATTGGTAAAAGATTAAAGATTTCAAGAGTCAGGGCTGATCTGACGCAAGCGGAACTGGGTGTTCTCGCAGGGCTGGATGAAGAATCCGCAAGCGCGCGGATCAGTTCATATGAAAAGGAAGTCCATGCACCCGATTTCAAGCTTGTCTGTAAGCTGGCGGCAGTGCTTGATGTACCGGAAGCGTATTTTTATGCTGTTGACGATGATTTAGCTGAATTGATTCTTCAATATCATCGGTTTAAAAAGAGTAACCCCGGTAGCACTTTATTATTATCACCAAATAATTAAAAATGATATGAAGTAAATATTTGAGGGATCAGCATGTCAGGCAGAAAACAGCACTATATACCACAGTTATTCCTGCGCGGGTTTCTCATATGCCAGCAATCTGGGCAGACACACGTTTATCGCAGAGATAAAATGTTCATATCTAAAACTGATAGTGTGGCAGCACAAAGGGATTTTTACTCTAAGCCAGCAAATGATGCAAATAAAACTCTTGATGATAAACTGACGGATTATGAAGGTAGATTAGGGGAATTGCTTCGCATATTGCGGGAAAAAAACGTTGGTACTGATGTCGAGGCATCTATTGCTGCAGAAGTAATTGCACATTTAACACCTAGAAGTAAAAGCCTTCGTAGCATATTTGGCCATGGCACACAAAAACTTATCTCTGGCTTAGCTGATGTAATATCTGATAAAACGTTGATGATATCTCTGTTAGGGTTGGATGAACCTACAACAAATAAAAAATGGAGTGAACATATAGCATCATCTTTCAATAGTAACCCGGAAATAGCTAAATCCTTTGAGTTTGTTTCGGAGGAAATTGGCATTCCAAAAGATTCGATAGAGCGAATGCTATTTATGAGTGCAAAAGAAAGTTTTTTAGGTGATGCAAATCCATTTTACTTTCAATTACAGCCCTTGTTCACTCAACTTCTTACTGGTACTGAGGATGCTATTAGTTATGGCCATAAAAAGGTACTTAATAATGGTGTTGTTGTAGAGGCTCGGAAGCAGTCTCTCGAATCCTTATTATGGCGTATTTTCCCTGCCCCCCAGGAAGGGGCGATTATGCCGGATTGCATAGCTATTGGTTTTGATGAGGAAGAAGGTGTTTACCTTCCCTATATTATGGCATCCTCTATTTCTACTGTCATCATGCCTCTTACTTCCGAGAAACTACTTGTTGGAGTTCGAGCGAGTAATATCAATGTTGACCTATCTAGATTCAACGATGATGCCTCGGAGTGCAGTGATGAATTATTTATTGCTGCATCATCTGCTCATGAATATTTACGTAAAAATATTGGTGAGCGATGGAAAAATAGAATGGATAATATTGTCCATGACACATTGGATACTTTATGTGAACATAAGGGCTATGATAATTTAAATGTTCCGGAAAGTATCTCTTGTCCTTCATTTAGCTATCAGATTGCTTTTAATGATTGGGTTAGTGATGATATTGAGCATATTAATGAGGTAGTTCAGGGGGTTGTGGCAAAACTAAGCCAATGGTTGGATCTTTCACGATTGGATGGAATTACATATGCGTCTAATTTTGAAAAGGCACTTGAAGATATCGAACGTAGTTTTGATGGAAATGAAACTCCAGAAAGTGAAGCGGATTACCTTGCTCAAGGTGGTGCTGCTCTTTTAGTCAAGCGGGATGGGAAAATAAAAGTACGCATTGTCTTTCATCAAAATTATGCTCATGCTTTAGCTGGAGAAGATCTGCAAAATAGGGAGGTAGCTATTCATCTTCTTGTTTCCTCATTATTTATTGTTCATACAATTAATCACTTTGAGTATGTACTTCCAGAGTTCCTGCTGGAGCCCGTAATGATGAACAATCATCCAGCTGTTATGCATTGCGCTATGCGAAAGGCTCTGCGTGCCTATTATTATGCTTTTGCAAGTGCAGAATTTGGAGCCGAAGAATTATTAGAACAGGAGTTTTCACATTACGCAATTAGAGCCCTTGATTCGAATTTTTCTAAGATAGTTAGCGCAAAAGAAGAACATAAAATAGACAACAATCATTCAAAATTTTTTAGTACTGTGCATGCTGCAGTAGCTGATATTTTGATTGCTATGGCTCGATTAATCGGCCATTTACAGGGAATAAATAAATCACCGTTACTAAACTCTGATACTGATGTAGGTGCAGCAATCGCCGCACGTGAACTTACTGGGTGGGTGGATGTGTTTGCACATGATCTTGAACGATTCTGGAAGCAACCATCTTGGATTAGAGAGGACTTATATGCACTAAACGTCCATGTTGAACGCTTGTTGTGGCCTCATGGGATTTTCCTTTTTTCGTCAGATAGTGATCAAGGGACGATGATTTTATCTGTATGACTCTATGAAAATAACTATTCGCAGCACCATATCGTTTGTAACTAAACAAACTAATTAGTGGCTCTGGAAATTGATGTCTTTTTTATACGTTACAAATCAATCTATACCGAGCTATTTTACCCTTTTAGAGCAAGCCCGTTCTCCTTTATTCTCCCTTCCTTTCAGCCTTTGCTTTTGCCGTCCCTTTTCGCCATTTTCATTCCTTCTGTTTTTGAGGTGGTACAGGTGGGACAAGTGGTACAACCGCGCCAGCCGTGGCTTTGCGCTGTACCACCTGAAAAATGCCAGTCGGAAAAGTGGGACAGAATCAGCAAAACCTGTCCCACTCTGTACCACTTTTTTTAAACCAAATTCTCTAAGGTGGGACGCTGAAACCCGCGCCAGCTCTACGTGTACCACTTGTCCCACCCTGTACCACCTTTTTTTAAGACACGCGAGACTGCACTCAGATACTGAGGATGCGGGAGGTAAGGCGGTAGACCCTGGCTTTGCCGATCTCCGGCAGGCGGACCTGTGACTGGTATTTCCCGTCGCTGCCGGGCAGCAGGCATTCTGCTTCCTGGCATAATCTCGCCGCTCTGGCGGGACTGAATCCCCGGCACATTTCCCGCCAGCCCTCCGGCAGGATGTGAAACAGTGTGTGCTCTTCACCCGTCAGCGGATCTTTTTCCACCCTGCGAAAGCCCACCATATTCAGCGGGCGGTCCGGACCATCCCACGAGGCAAAGCGGCTGTACTGGTGCGCGGTGATGAACCGTTTGATCTGCGCCAGCACGCCTTCATCCTCCTGGTTGGCGATATGGCCGCGCTCGTTCAGCCAGGCGTGCAGGCAGATCCGGACCGCCTCATACGCCGTGCCTTCCTGCCAGCCCGTGATGCCGTGCAGCGTCACCATCTCTCCGGCCACCGCCAGCAGGGCAAAACGGGCCACGATGCGCTGAACCTGGTTTCCGGCATTCGCCGGCATCAGGGCGGTCTGGTAGCGGCGAAGTAACTCTCTCGCCAGCGTGGTGCTGGCGTCCATGTCGCGGGTGAGGAAGGCCAGCCAGGCACGAAAGGCGGTGCCGTGGAAGCGGGCGACACGGTCGCAGAGGGCATCGGCGAACTGCTGGCCGCTGGCAAAGCCGTGCAACTGCTCAAACGCACCATGCTGCCCGGTGTCGCTGGGGATTTGTACCATGCGCACGTCCATTCCGGCGTAGAGGCGCTCCCCGGCGCGTTCGGTATGTTCCGCCAGCGACAACTCCCCGGTGGAGAACAGCAGCAGCGTCCAGTACCTGCGGTTGCGTACCTCGCCGTCGGTGCGGGCGCGCCCCTTGCCCTGGCCGTTCGCCAGCATATAGGCAATCATCCCGGCTTCACGCGGCTCCACTTCGCGCAGTTCATCGAGCGGCAGCAGGGCATCGTTGTGTCGGCTGGCAATTCCCTTCAGCGCATTCCCGGTGGCCCGCCAGGAGTGCCAGTAATCCGTGCCACCGCAGACGGAAGCGGCCACTTTCATCACCGTGGTCTTGCCATCGGTGGATTCACCGCGCAGGTTGAAACCCCCGCCACCCGTTCCGGTCAGGCGCAGCAGCGGGGCGGCCAGCGCACAGCAGACGGCAAAGACCAGACGCGAGTTGCCTGCACAGAGTGCGGCGACCTGCTCCTGCCATTTCGCCAGCGTACCGGCCTGCGCAAAGCCACCAGTCATATAGTGGCTGCCCTGAAGGATGACATTGTCGCCATCGGGACCGATAACCTCATCCGGCAGCACATACACGCCGTTGTGCCAGCCGGTTTTCTCCACGCAGGTGACCCGGCGTCCGGGGAGTGACCGCGAGATATATTCACATAACAGGCTGCGCAGGGCGGGGCGGGTGGAGATGTAGGTCAGGCCGTTCTCCAGCAGGATGCGCCGCAGCTCCTCGCCGTTGCCGCTGAGCATCGCCATTGGCATGGCTCAGCGCCGCAACTGCCCGGTGGTGGTGTGCCATTCCAGCAGGCGGCCATAGCTGCCGTCATGGCTGTCGCAGGTGATGGCGGTGACGCGCAGCGGGGAACAGATGCGCTGGGGCTGGACGTCGCTTTCACCGTTCCGGCGTTCGGTGAGCTTGTCAAACCATAGCGCTTCTTCATCGAGGCGGAAGTGATCCGGCAGGATGTCAGAAGGCCTTTCCTGTCGCAGGCGTGCAAGCTGCCCGGTCCAGTTCTCCACTAACTCACCGTCGGGGCTCATTAGCCGGGCCATCTGCACACCCGCGTGCGCCAGTTTTTCGGCGATTTTCAGCAGATCCTCTTCACTGATATCGCCGGTGCGGAGTACCCGGACGTAGAGTGTGTCGGGTCTGATAATGGTAAGATTATCCAGATCGGCCAGTTCATCCGGGCCGAGTACCATCGGGGGAACATCATCTTCCCGGTCGGGATCTTTTCGCCACACGCGTGAGGTCTCCCATGCCAGGCTTCCGGCCAGAATCACCACTTCGAGCGTGCGGTCCGGAGACTGCTTACAGAGAAAGGGGGCGCGTTTCATGATGGGGTATCGGTCGGCTCATCCCTGAGCGTGGATTAGTGGATGGCGGTGCGGCGCTGTTGCCACTGACGGATTTCAGCTGCATCGAAGACCACCAGTCGGGAAGAGAGTTGGACTGGCTGGGGGAACCCGGCCTCCTTCACTCGGCGATGGACAGTGGATTCGCTCATTGCCAGGAACTGTGCGACCTAGCGGATGCGCACATTTCCTGAAAGAGGAAATTCCGTGGCTGAGGTTGGTAATATATTCATAATCGCTCCTGCTTGGAGTTGAGGTGGCAAGGCCGATAGTATTCAGCAGGTTAGAACACGTCTATAGGGTTGGAAAAATACAGTGAAAGGTGCAGTCGTCCAGTGAAAGAAAGTGCTATCTGATGAATAACGACAGGTAGAATGGAGGGAAGACAGCAATTCCATAATCTGTTCTAACTTTATGTATTGTAAGCAAAGATTTTTAGAATGAGCTAATGGGATGACAGAGCAGCGAACGACTACGAACTAGTACGAATACGTCCTGAGACGTTCAGGGATGACTGTGGAACAGAAAAAGTTAATCTGCGGAGTGATGCTGGACAGACAGCGCCGATTTTAACTTGCTGTAGATGGTGGCGCGTGACAGACCTTCAGACGAAAATCCTTCGTCTTCCGCAAGGGTTTGTAAATCCCGATAGAGGTTAGCCAGACGAGGTGAGTCAAGTGTTCCATATGTACCATTGGCATTTTTGACTAACAGTGAGAGCAACAAAAAAAGCAACCTGTAGGTGTTTTCCTGCTCTGCCGCTTTCCTGTACTGGCCGCGCTGATTGCGGCGTAGTTCCAGACCGCACTCCAGCAATTGCTGGCCTCCAAGTTGCATTAGTAGATCTCTGGCTTTATTGCGTTTGGCAATAGTAGCTACTGCTCGAAGGCAGCGTTCTTGCACTGGTTTTGGTGTGATCTCTTCATCAATCATCAGGTATGCCAGCGCGAACATTTCATCAGCCGAGTGAGTCTGCGAGTTTCTGCCCGGAGGGAAGCATCCGGCAGATTTGATTTGTCGGATAATTTGGTGAAGGAAGATATCGTAGTACTCGTGCTTATCGTCAGGAATTGCAGCGGTTGTGAGGTGTGGTTCCAGACCACACAACATCAGCGCCAGTTCACGGGCACTGACGGCAGGTAGGTTAGCAGCCCGTTCGAATAGGCTCTGGCGAATAGGACTTATCATAGGAGAGATACTCCAGTTCTTTATTAAATACTTAACATGAGGAAAGCTTAAGTTTCTAAGTGGCTTACGAAAAGTGTGTTGCAAGTAACATCAAGTGTCAGTGCCAAGCATACAATCCAGCATTATGTAGGTTAGTCTACACTTAAAATAATGGCTTGGATGAGACTGGTTTTTTAAAATATTGAATTTGGATTCTGGATCTAAGAGAGACTCTCTCTGATCTCAATGATAGCAACTTTCGTGGAACTATTTTAGCAGGTTTTGTAAAGTGGGAGTTTTTTGCAAGATTTTTCGAATTTTTTGCAACTTGTGTTCTTGCTCTGGATACTATAGATAAAGAGTGTGATATATTTATTAAAATATACTGAATATATGTTTTAATGTAAAAATATATTCGATTTTGAAAGATTATTAAGGATTGGTGGATATTTTATGGCATTTACACTTGATGATTTAATAAATGATAATCGATTAGGACGATTGTTTTCTGCGGATGAGCGTAATTGTGCGTTGCAACTATGGGTCTTACAGATAACATCCAATTCAATGACGCAAAATCGTATTCTTTATGGGCGTTTGCTCCCATATAACCATTCTAATAATAGCTGGTCCTTTAGTGATAATAATAAATTTCAATCGCTTGGTCAATTCAAAGTAAGTGTCACTCGGCTAAATTTATATGTTAAAAATAATAGTTGTGCCGAGTTGCTAAAAAAAATAAATGATGGTTTGACTATATCTGTAATAAGTGAGGCATTGGGTTTTAAATTTCCTGATAAACTAAATAAACGATTTGGAGAAACAAAGCTTTCTACTGAGGCCTTGGCTTATCGTCCTGTTTCATATTTACTTAATCGAGATGCCTATGACTTTCATACTCTTTCTAGCCCTCATGGCGGAGCAGGGGCACTGAGCGCCTCTATAATCCAGACGGATAAGGCTGCGTTGTTTCGCTTGGGGCCAGATTATGACACTGCGTTAATGGACATGGTAGTCAAGGATCTTAATGAAGATACTGGACTGGACTTCGGAAGAACTGATATTGCCCGATTTGGCGAAATCGAGTTGTTGGTTTTTCCTGCTCTGGATGATAAAGAACGTAAACTACTTGATGTTAGTTGGGTAAATAGACCTAGGGCTTTAGTTGTAAGATTTAATTCTATGCAGGTTCCACAGTTTACGGCTTTTCAGTTTCGCCTGAATATAATGAATAATGGGCAGGTTATTTTCTCAGGTATTGCTGTTGGTATTCGTGACTCTGAAGGGATATTTGAATGTTCGTTTGAATTAAGTGACCAAATCCGAACTATTACCGACAGTACAGAAATAGAAATTTTTGGTTTCGTTGATGAATGTTATCGCCTCGGAATGCTGTGTTGCCGCTGGCGTATAGGATATATCCGGGAAATTAATATTCTAGGTCATGCGATTGGACAAAAATCTAATCCAGTAAAATTTGATTGGTTAGAAAAAACGATAAAGCCATCAATGTCAGATCGTGCGAAATCTGCACTCACAATTAATCGCGGTAATTTGGGTTTTACCAGTCATGTCGGAGGGCGTGAAATTGATGTGTGGGTTCCTGCTAACAAAGAGTTGTTATCTATTTTTGAACAGCTTCACCCGAAAAAATCTGAGGGTATGTTTTTCTTGCGATGGGGACAAAGTGATGGTGAAGGACGGTTGCAATTTGTAGAATGGTTTAGGAAAGTTCTATCTCAATACCAAGAACACCAAATAGTTATTTTTGACCCATATTTTGAAGATGCGGGTTTAGGGTTAGTTTTGCTTTGTGCAGCATCAAACTCTGATTATATTATTTTTACGTCTCTTCCAAAAATACCGAAGTTTGATGAAACGGTTGTAGAGGTAGAGTCAGATAAATTATTCACAGGACGAGTTAATAATCTTGTTGCCTGTTGTGAAAATAATATCAACCTGTTAAGTAAGCTTAAGTTACGTATTTATGGAATGAAAGAAGGGCGACTGCATGATCGCTATATCCTAATTATGGGAAGAAATGGATTACCAGTTACTGGGTTTAACCTATCAAATTCTTTCCAGAAAGCCGCAGAAAATCATCCTTTGTTGATAACTCCAATCCCATCAGATGTATTACTTCAGGTGGAGGAGTATATGTCTAGCCTATTGCAGGAAATTGGAGATAATAAGAATGATGATATAGAGGGAAGTACTGCTATACGACTTCTTTTTGACTCAAAGTCATTAGTTGTGAGTCCAAAGCGCTATGAACCATTACGTTTTCTTGAGAAAAAGGATGCTGGGAGTGCATTAAGTTTATGGTTTAATCAAATAATATTACGAGATTTAAGTGGTGATGAATTAAAAGAACAGCTAGTAGCACTCGATTTACTTAAAGGAGACTCACATATTCTGGGTGAAGCCGGTAGCATTCGGTATTATTTAGATAACTTGGCAGTGGATTTATCTGGTTTTATTTCTAGTTGGGATGTCATTGGTGATTTGCTGGCTCATTCCCATAATGATGAGATCAACATACAAAATGAACATAATTTTATTGAATTGTTGACGCAATACCTTGGGTTATCATTTAATCGCTCACATGATGATACTAATAAAGAGTTGGCAGTTGTTGATTCACAACTATTTCAACGAACACTTAAATCTCTCTTACAAACCTCTTATCGTGTAGAACATCTATTTCATTCTACAAAATATACGGTTCTTACTTGGGCTGAATATTACGCAGTCTGTTTATTGTGGCGATATGCTCCTAAACAATTGCTGTTACTTGCTGAAGAGCAAATTACTAAAATGCCAAAAGATACGCAAGGCATAGAAATAGTTAGAATATCTTTATTAAGTCAGATCGTTAGCCAAATTTCCTTATCTATGAATTTTAATCTTAGTGAGGTTCAACAAGAATGTCTTCTCCGAAGTGGCAATGGCTTACTACAATGGATGGGGATAAATGCTATTGAATCAAAGTTAGAGAAGGTTAAATGTGTTTCCACTGTTTTACCGTTATTAAATATTTTTTCCCATACTGAGCGTGTAATGATATTAGGATGGATGGTTAATCATGCAGCAAGAAACAAGCATGAAACACAGCCCTATAAGGATTTAATCGAAGCATTACATACAGTACTGCCAGAAATTATATCATCAGATGAGTTGCAACATTTGGTTGACTCTTTACGAGGCCATATGCAGCGATTGGCTTGGGCAGAACCATGGTTATTTATGGATGTAGTTGCTCCTTTGTTGCAAGCGGGAAGAGTGTCTAATGACGACGCTTGTAAAATTTGGACAGAGGAGCTTGTTTATATGCTTGAGGCCCATTCACCGAAGTTGTTTGAGGAATCTAGAGAGGGGCAAACAACTAACATCGCCGCTTTCCTTCTTGCTAATAGTAATCCTGAGGCACAATCGACTAGCGTTAAATTGATACACAATATATTGAAACGTCAGCAACGGATAGTACAACAACCACTTGCGAGTACTTCTAACTGGACTCGATGGGATGGTGCGCTTTTGATTTCTATGTGGATACTGATCTTTGCAAGATGGGGGAAATATTACTTGCGTCAGCGTTCCATGGTTAATGCTGAGTTGGAGCATTTATCACAAGAGGCGTATAGGTTGGTTGTATTTAGACCAGAAGATGAATGGCGATCGAAGAATACAGGTAAAGAAGGTGCATTAATGGCTGTTCTTGATCAAGTAGAGCTACTTTTGACCGAACAGGACGGCGCTGAGGTAAGTCCTCAATAGGCTAAGGTGTTCGCAAGGCAGTTATCAGCACTCATGAATCTTGCTGGTGGTCTAAATATAGTCTATATTAAAACCAAAGGATGACTATTAGGCGGACCAATCATGAAAGTAGAGACAATCAGCTACGTTAAAAAGAACGCAGCAACGCTTGATCTGTCAGAACCCATCCTGGTCACACAAAATGGTGTGCCTGCTTATGTTATAGAGTCCTATGACCAGCAACAGGAACGGGAGAACGCCATTGCTTTGCTGAAGCTGCTTACCCTGTCAGAGAAAGATAAAGCGGAAGGGCGCGTGTTCTCGAAGGACCAGTTGCTGGATGGGCTTGCGGATTAAACGCAGCGCGCTCAACGTTAAGGGATTTCCATGGAACAGCTGGTGACCTTTGAGTACACGCTTACGGTAAAGCACTGCATCGACACAATAGCGGGTTTTCTGAAGCGTGTTGATGTTGAGCCGCGCCCGGTTATCGCCGATATTCTCACACAGTTTGAGAGTACCGTAGGCCAGTTCCCCTTGGGCTGCCAGATTTGCCCCGAATTGCTGAAAATTGGCTGTGCCAAATACCGGGAGTTTAACCACGCTGAAGGCTACCGGGTTTTGTATTCCGTAGACGGAACGTTAGTGACAGCACATGCGATCCTGGCACATCGGCAGGACGTCCAGCAGTTGCTGTTTAAGCGTCTGATAATGGCCTGAGAACCCGATCAGTTTACCAATGTCCGCTGTCTGGCAATGGTGAGAGTTCAAAGAAGGCTGGATGTAACTCATGTGTAATTAATATTTTACAGTCTCAGCTTTATCATTCTTACGGTATTAATTACGGTATCACAAGAAAGTTCATCTCATAAAACCAATTGGTAACAATTAGATAGAATTCTTATAAACCATTGAGTGGGAATAATAGCCCTTTCTGTTAGCGGTTTCTGAACCGGTAATATGTAAAAAAAACCTCTTTTTATAGAGGGTTTTTTATTGCGCTCATACCGAAGCGCTGTGAATTAATCAACCAACTGTAGCTGGGGTTGAGATTGGGGGGCTACGTTCTCAACGCGAATATCCATCTGCGGATACGGCAGGGAGATATGGTTGGCGTCCAGGGCTTCTTTAATGTTTTCCAGCAGATCGTAATAGGTATTCCAGTATTCGATGTTGGGTACCCATACGCGGACGTAAAAATTCAATGCTGAAGCGCCCAGTTCGCCCAGACGAACGGTTACCCCACGTTGCTTATCGATGCGGGTATCCTGATCGATAATATGGTTAATCACGCGCTTAACGTCAGCTATCCGGCTCTGATAGCCGACGCCAATCACCAGATCGATACGGCGGAAAGGGTGGCGGGAATAGTTAATGATATTGTCAGCGATGATCTTACCGTTTGGAATGACCACTTCTTTGCTGTCGGCGGTGAGCAAGGTGGTGGAGAAAATATGCACCTTTTCCACCGTTCCGGTGACTGCCCCAATTTGTACCACTTCTCCGGCGCGGAATGGACGCAGGGAGACCAATAGTACGCCAGCGGCAAAGTTGGAAAGCGATCCTTGTAGCGCGAGTCCAATGGCCAACCCGGCGGCACCAATGACGGCAATAATGGAGGATGTTTCTATACCGACGCGACCCAATGCGGCAACAACGGCAAAGGCGAGGGTAATGTAACGTACCAGCGCGGTGAAGAACTGGATAATGGTTCGGTCAACTTTACGTTTTAACAGTAATTTTTCCAGACCACTGGAGATTAGGCGAGAGACAAATTTACCGACAAACAGTAAAATTACGGCGGCAACGATATTCCAGCCGAATTGAATAACCGCATCGCTGTGTCCAGCGATCCATTCAAGACCGCTGCTTATTTTCGGAAATAATGAAAAACCACTCATGGTATTACCCTGTAGAATTTAAAATGGTAATGATTCAAATAAGCATTTAATTTCATACATAATATTAATGTTTTCACCTGTGATATTTTCTGGTGATATTAATTGGCGTCTATTTGAACACAGTGTGTCTTTTTATACCCAGTAAATCGGAACGTAAAAATGAGCGCGAATGGTGCAGTGAAGTGAGATTAAAAGATTGTGAATTTGTGCGAAAAACACGGTCTGTTATCGGATAACTCCGTGCTTGTGGTGGGTAAGGCAACGTATTTTTTCATCACTCAAATCCCTTACCGGATGGTTAAATGTCAGGCGATTAGCCATCCGGTAAGGAATCTTAATGCTGAGATATTACAGGCGCGAGCGATCAGCGCGCGTCGGTTTGAGCAGGAGATGCCTGTTGCGGCTGGGTGATCTGCTGAGAGTCTTTTTTGTTCTGGTGGTGGTGCCACGCACCTATAGCGGAGTAGACGAAGCGTCCGAAGAAGAAGAGAAAGCTGATAAGCAGTACGATCCGGATCATGCGACTATTAAATCGGTGTCGTTTGCGTAGGCTGGTAACCTGGCTCACAAAAGGTTCCTTGTAGTGTACCCAACTGAGGGCGATACTCACATTAAGGCATACTGTGAGGCAATGGTCAATTTTTCGTTATGTAAAATTGCTTCAGTTGTTTTATCCTCATATGTTATGAAAATTAATATTATTATTTGCATTAATAATGAATTAACGATAAGAAACGATGAAAATAGTAATAATTGATTAATGAGGGGCTTTTTTTTTGATATATATCAAACGTCACCCTTTACTGATAACTAAAATTGATGAGACATAGTAATGTATTTAACTTCATCATTTTAGAGTCAGGTGGGATGCCTGTCTGAATACCCCCTGCAGGATGTGCGGGATTCTACTGAGCATCTATGAAACTCAATAAAAATTATATTTGTATGAGAGATAGATGGTGGGCGTTACCTCTCATCATACCATCTTTGCTGTTGCCTATATTGAGCACTGCCAATACCTATGCCCATATTAGTACTGGGACCGTAATTCTTTTCTACATGCCTTTGGCGTTGATGATTAGCCTGATGCTATTTTTTGGCTGGGCGGCATTGCCGGGAATTATCATTTCCATTATCTGCTACAAATATCCGCAGGTTGGGTTATTTGAAACGCTCTCAATAATTTCGCACTTTATTGTAACGATAGTGCTGAGTTGGGGAGGGTATAAAGTATTTGCACCCCGGCGGAACAACGTGTCTCACGGTGACTCCCACCTGATGTTTCAGCGCATGTTTTGGCAGGTCTTCTGCCCGGCGACGCTGTTTCTGATCCTCTTCCAGTTTGCCGCGTTTGTGGGTGTTTATGAGAGTAAATCCGGCATGGTGGGGGTTATGCCCTTTAATACTGGCACGTTGATCAACTATCAGGCTATGCTGGTCGGGAATCTGATTGGGGTTCCTTTGTGCTACTTTATTATTCGCACGATCCGCAACCCTTTGCATGTCAGAGGCTATTTTTCTCAATTAAAGCAGCAGTTTGATACCAAAGTTACCAAAACTGAGGTTGCGGTCTGGCTGATTATATTGGCTGTACTTATGGCATTGCTGTGTATGCCGTTAAATGAACAAAGCTCAATATTCAGCACAAATTATACTCTGTCGTTGTTGCTACCTGTCATGCTCTGGGGAGCAATGCGTTACGGTTACAGATTTATTTCACTGATATGGTCTGTCGTACTTATTACCGCAATTCATTATTACCAGCGCTATATGCCCTGGTATTCAGGCTACGATACCCAGCTTGCCATTACCTCATCGAGTTATCTTGTTTTCTCCTTCATCGTGAACTTCATTGCCGTACTGGCAACGCGCCAACGCTTTGTTACCCGGCGCAACCATCGTCTGGCATTCTTTGATCCGATGGTGCATCTGCCAAATTTGCGCGCATTGAACCGGGATTTGAAAAAAACGCCATGGTCAGTGCTCTGCTTTTTGCGTGTTCCGGGCATGGAGCTACTGGTAAAAAATTACGGCATTATGCTGCGTATCCAGTACAAGCAAAAACTCTCACAGTGGATAACGCCACTGTTGGCACAGGATGAGCATGTCTATCAGTTATCGGGTAATGACTTAGTTTTGCGTTTTAACACTGAGTCGTATCAGGAGCGCATTGAAGCCCTGGACAGGCATATCAAGCAGTTCCGTTTTATTTGGGATGGCATGCCATTACAGCCGCAGGTGGGGATCAGTTTTTGCTATGTCCGTTCTCCTGTTAACCATATCTATCTGTTACTGGGAGAGTTAAGCACCATTGCCGAGCTTTCTCTGGCGACCAATTCACCAGAGAACTTGCAGCGCCGAGGCGTCATGCACTTGCAACGTGACCTGAAAGATAAGGTTGCGATGATGAATCGTCTACAGCTGGCGCTGGAGCACAATCGCTTTTTCCTGATGGCGCAGCCGATTTTTGGCGTACGCGGCGACGTTTATCATGAAATCCTGCTGCGCCTTGAGGGAGATGACGGTGAAACCATCCCGCCTGATTGCTTCTTGCCGATTGCACATGAGTTTGGCTTGTCGTCCAGCATCGATATGTGGGTGATTGAAAATACGCTGAAGTTTATGGCACAGAATCGGGAAAAAATGCCCGCCCGTCGGTTTGCCATTAACTTGTCACCCACGTCGATATGTCGCGCCCGACTTCCGCATGACATCAAGCAGCTACTGGTTAAGTATAAGGTTGAAGCGTGGCAGTTGATTTTTGAAGTCACGGAAAGCAACGCCTTAACCAATGCGGAACAGGCACAGGCAACGTTACTGCAGCTGCAATCACTGGGCTGTCAGATTGCGATTGATGATTTTGGTACGGGTTACGCCAGCTATGCGCGGCTGAAGAATGTGAGTGCCGATATCCTGAAAATTGATGGCAGCTTTATTCGCAGTATCGTTTCGAATAGCCTCGACTACCAGATCGTGGCCTCTATTTGCCATCTGGCTCGGATGAAAAGAATGCTGGTGGTTGCGGAGTACGTCGAAAGTGAAGAAATACGCAGTGCGGTAATTTCGCTGGGGATTGACTACATGCAGGGGTACTTGATTGGCAAACCACAGCCATTGCATGAAACGCTGGAAGAACAGGCACCAGACGCGCTGGCACCTGTTCTGAGTTTATGCGGCGATATCGGGTGAGGTTTCTTCTTCAATTTTGAGACGCCAGCCGGTTACGCCCTCCCAGTATTGCTGCTCTTTTTCCAGATCGAGCAGCACCAGCGCATTTTGGCTAAACCAGTCATGCGGGAAACGTAAGGTCCAGTGGTTGTCGTCGGTTATCAGAGTCAGGGTTGGCGGCGTGGTGGTCGCCTGACGCTGATTATTCAGCAGCACGCCGAGGCGTAACAGTTGAATTAATGGCAGAAACTGTTTTTTCTTGAACAGTGTAAAGCGGGGCAAATCATCCAGTTTCACCGCTTTGCGATGATAACGAACTAATGTTGCCATCATCAGTTGTTGCTCCTGATTAAACCCCGGTAAATCGCTGTTTTGTAAGATATAAGCAGAGTGGCGATGTAAGCCGCTGTGGTTGATGTTCAGCCCAACCTCATGCAGCATCGCTGCCCAGCGCAGTAATGCTTCCAGTTGAGGATTGGCCAGTTTGGGCTGTTGCGTATGCCACTGGTCGTACATTTGCATCGTTGTTTCCAGTACGCGCCGGGCCTGTTCACTGTCAATGTTGTACTGGTTCGCCAGACTGCTGGCGGTACGGCTGCGAACGTCCTGGTGGCGAAAACGTCCTTCCATCTCGTACAGTACGCCTTCGCGTAGTGCGCCATCAGAAAGGCGAAGTTCGCGGATAGCCAACGCGTCAAAAACGCCGCACAGAATCGCGAGTCCGGGTACAAACACTGCTTTTCGTTCTTCTGACAATCCCGGCAAGCTGAGCGCATCAAATGACGCATGCTTCAGCACTTCAGATGTCAGTTTGTCCAGGCGTTCGGGGGTGATAAAACCGTCTTTTTCACCCATCTCCAGCAGCACTTCGTGTGCCGCTTTAATCGTGCCTGACGCGCCCATTGCGACGTTCCAGCCCTGAATGCGAAACTGCCACGTTAAGGTTTCAAGCTTTTGCGCTGCCGCCATGCGGGCACGCTGGAAGTTTTCCCGGCTGATAACACCGCCCGGGAAATACATCTGGGCAAAACTGACGCAGCCCATACGGCGGCTTTCGACCAGCTTGGGTTCGAAATCTTCGCCGATCACCAGTTCTGTTGAGCCACCGCCGATATCGATAACCAGCTTGCGGCCTTTTTCCGGCTGAGTATGCTCCACGCCCATAAAAATCAGTCGGGCTTCTTCGTTACCGGAGATAATCTCAATCGGGTAGGGGATGACTTTTTCCGCTCGCTTGAGAAAATCGGTCGCATTCAGCGCCTGACGCAAAGTATGGGTTCCCACGATGCATACGCTTGACGGGGGAAAGCCCTGCAGGCGTTCGGCGAACAGCGACAGGCAGCTTAATCCGCGTTCCATTGCCTCTTCGCTCAGCTTGTTATCTTCGCCGAGACCATCCGCCAGATGAACGCGCTGTTTCAGCCGCCCGATAATCTGCATTGCGCCATCAACCACGCGGGCAATGACCATATGGAAACTGTTTGAACCAAGGTCGACCGCAGCAAATTCCTGCGGTCGTGGAGTCTTGTCGTGTATTGGCATAGCGTTAGTCAGGTTGCTCGAGTGATTTGATGTAGTCGTAAATCGCCAATTGTGACTGAACTTTACGGCGGTTTCCGCGTGGTACGTAGCGATTACTGAGTTCTTTATCGATGAAGCGAGCCTTCACCGTGTCGCTGAACAGGATATCGATAATATCCAGCACGCGCTGCTTAAGGCGCGGGTCCAGCAGCGGAGTGGCGACCTCGATACGATAGTCGATATTGCGGGTCATCCAGTCTGCAGAGGAGAGGTATACCTGCTTATCGCCACCGTTTTCGAAAATATAAACCCGGTCGTGTTCAAGGTAGCGATCAACGATGCTGATAACACGAATATTGTCGCTAATGCCTTCCAGGTTCGGGATCAGAGAGCACATACCGCGAATCAACAAATTAACCGGTACGCCTGAGCTTGAGGCTGCATAGAGACGATCAACCAGACCTTTATCGACCAGGTTGTTCAGTTTTAGCGTGATACCGGAAGGCTGGCCTTGCTGCGCATTGGCGATCTCTTTGTCGATCATCGCGTACAGCAGACGGCGTGAGTTCTGCGGAGAAACCAGCAGATAATCGAACGTCACCGGACGATACGGGTTTTCGATGAAGTTGAACACCCGACGAACCTCGTTGGTGATGCGTGAATCAGCGGTAAGCAACGAGTAGTCGGTGTACAGCCGCGCCGTTTTTTCGTTGAAGTTGCCCGTCCCGATATGAGCATAGCGCACGACTTCATCACCTTCTTTACGCGAGATAAGGAACAGTTTGGCGTGAATTTTCAGACCCGGCGCGGAGAAGATGACGTGAACGCCCGCTTCGGTCAAACGCTTGGCCCAATGAATGTTGGCTTCTTCATCAAAGCGCGCCTGTAATTCCACTACCACGGTGACTTTTTTACTGTTATGCGCGGCATGGATCATCGCGTCGATGATGCGCGAGTCTTTCGCCACACGGTAGATGTTGATCTTTATTGCCAGTACGCTCGGGTCGAAAGACGCCTGGCGCAACAGTTCAAGAACGTGCTCAAAGGTGTGGTACGGGTAATACAGCAGCACATCGCGCTCGCGGATTGCATCAAATCCGTTACGGAATTTCTCATTGTCGAACCAGATGTGGCGCAGACGCGGCAGCGGTTTATTCACCAGGTTGGCTTTGCCAACGTTGGGGAAGTTAATAAAGTCTTTGAAGTTATGGTAACGCCCGCCGGGAACAATTGAGTCGTAGCGAGAAATCGTCAGTTTTTCACGTAGCACCTCGACCAACGCATTGGGCATGTCGCGCTGATAGACAAAGCGTACAGGCTCTGCGGTCAGACGCTGTTTCAGGCTGGAGGACATCAGCTCCATCAGGCTCGATTCCATCTCGTGCACCAAATCGTATTCGGCGTCACGGGTCATTTTCATCGAATAGGCGTTAAGTGCGTCGTAATCAAAGAACCCTTTGAAAATATCGTCCAGGCAGTAGCGTAAGATGTTGTCCAGCAGGATCATCGGTTTGCGACGCCGCGGGGTTTCCGGCGGCAAATTCACAAAACGGGGAACCTTGTCGGAAGGGATTTCCAGCAGCGCGTAGCGGATTGTATCGCCGCGGATAATCTCTACCGCCAGATAGGTGTAGTCATCTTTCAAAAACTGGACTAAATCCGTCTCGCGGTTAATCAGGATCGGCGTGATGTGCTGGCGAAGATATTGCTTGAAGTAATGACGCAACCAGCTCTGCTGATTGGCCGATAGCTGACGTTCGTTGATTAAGAAAATCTGATTGCGCGCCATCTCCAGCAGCAACTCGTTGTACAGACCGTCAAATTCCTGATCGGCTTTTAATACGCGGGCCTGGATTTTGCCTAACAGATGGCGGGAGTGAGAGTTTGAACCCTGTTCTTCGCTAATAATGATTCGGCGCTTCAGTTCGGCAAAACGAACCTTATAAAACTCGTCGAGGTTATTGGAATAGATGCCTAAGAAACGCATCCGTTCGATCAACGGGTTTGACTTATCAGCAGCTTCCTGGAGTACGCGTTCGTTGAACGCTAACCAACTGAGTTCTTTCTCGATGTATAGCTTTTCCTGACCCATTACCACTTTTACTCCGTTTCATTCACGGGACACTACCGATTTATTATGGCGAGCATTGCTCTCAGATGTCCAACTGTGCCAGAAAAATATGACAATAAACCGTCTGATAGCAAAGAGAAAGGGGGAGCGTAGATGAATACCGGTGGTATTAACCGGAAAAGGTAGTTATGCCTGTAAGCCGGATGGTGACATGCGGCTTACAGGTTGAATTTTATTATTCGTCGGCGGCGTAGCCTTGCGGCGGCAGACGAACGCCATCCAGCCATGCAGCGTTATCACGCATCTTCAGGCGACCATCAATAAACCAGCTTACCACCAGTGGGTAAATGGTATGTTCCTGAGCCTGAACCCGTGCCGTGACATCATCTTCGCTGTCGCCTTCAAATACCGGAACTTTGGCCTGAAGAATAACGGGTCCGCCGTCCAGTTCATCAGTGACGAAGTGGACGGAGGTACCATGCTCTTCATCGCCGTTTTCCAGTACCTGGCGGTGCGTATGCAGGCCGGGATACTTTGGCAATAAAGACGGGTGGATATTCAGCAATCGTTCAGAATAGTGCGCGACAAACGCCGGGCTGAGAATGCGCATATAACCGGCCAGCACCACGACATCCGGCGCCCAGGCGTCAATTTCTTGTATCAGTTGGCGGTCGAAGGCTTCGCGACTGGCAAACTGGGCGGCTTCCAGCGAGTACGCTGGAATATTCGCTTCGCGTGCGCGTTCAAGGCCGAACGCATCGGCCTTGTTACTGAATACTGCACGTATGGTGCCATTGATTTTTTTCTGTTCGCAGGCGTCTATTATCGCCTGCAAATTGCTTCCGTTACCGGAAATGAGCACCATAATGTTTTTCATTCAATGACCACACGCTGTTCGGAATCAGAAGCTTTGATGATACCGATTTTCCATGCGTTTTCACCTTTCTCATTGAGCAAAGTCAGGGCTTTGTCCACTTCCGGAGCTGGCAGGGCGATAACCATACCTACGCCGCAGTTAAAGGTGCGATACATCTCATGCTGGCTGACGTTACCCGCCGTTTGCAGCCAGTTGAAGACGGCTGGCCACTGCCAGGAAGACTCGTCGATCACGGCCTGCGTGTTGTCTGGCAGAACGCGTGGAATATTTTCCCAGAAGCCGCCGCCGGTCAGGTGGGCAATGGCGTGCACATCAACCTTCTCGATCAGTTCCAGAATGGATTTTACGTAAATGCGGGTCGGAGCCAGCAAGTGATCGGCCAGCGACTTGCCTTCAAGCTCGGTGGTTTCCGGGTCACAACCGCTGACTTCAACGATTTTACGCACCAGAGAGTAACCGTTAGAGTGTGGACCGCTGGAGCCGAGCGCAATCAGTACGTCGCCGTCAGCCACTTTAGAACCGTCGATAATCTCTGATTTCTCGACGACGCCAACACAGAAACCTGCCACGTCGTAATCTTCGCCGTGGTACATCCCCGGCATTTCAGCTGTTTCCCCACCGACCAGCGCACAGCCAGACTGCAGGCAGCCTTCGGCAATCCCGTTAATGACGCTGGCTGCGGTGTCCACATCCAGTTTGCCGGTTGCATAGTAGTCGAGGAAGAACAGCGGCTCAGCGCCCTGAACCACGAGGTCGTTGACGCACATTGCGACGAGGTCAATGCCGATAGTGTCGTGGCGTTTCAGATCCATCGCCAGACGCAGTTTTGTACCAACGCCATCAGTGCCGGAAACCAGTACCGGTTCACGATATTTTTGCGGCAATGCGCACAGCGCACCGAAGCCACCCAGACCACCCATAACTTCCGGACGACGCGTTTTCTTTACTACGCCTTTGATTCGATCAACCAGAGCATTACCTGCATCAATATCAACACCGGCATCTTTGTAGCTAAGAGAGGTTTTATCGGTCACTGCCTGCTTCCCCACATGTTTACTTGCAGTAAAAGTTAAATTCGGCGCAATTCTAACAGGGAAAGCAAACGTTTGCGAGCCTGCTCTGCATCAAGTTTTATCTGCTGGTTTTTTCAGCATTTTACAATCATTTATCTATTTGTTTGAACTGCGCCACGAAAATGAAACCGGGTACAGTCTTGTGCTTGAAACCTACCAGCCGAATGCACAGTATCGTACTGAAACCGGTTTCTGTTTTTTGTTGCGGGCCTCATTTGGAGTGTTTTGCGCAGAGTCATCACGATAGGGGAAGGGGATGTCAGGATTTAAAGCAGATTTCATGTGGGGTGGCGCTGTCGCCGCTCATCAACTGGAAGGTGGCTGGCAGGAGGGCGGTAAAGGAATTAGCGTTGCCGATGTCATGACGGCGGGGGCGCATGGCGTGGCGCGTGAAATTACTGACGGTGTGATTGCCGGTAAAAACTACCCTAACCACGATGCCATCGATTTTTATCATCGCTATAAAGACGACATCAAGCTGTTTGCCGAAATGGGGTTTAAATGTTTTCGCACTTCTATTGCCTGGACGCGGATTTTCCCTTTAGGTGATGAAGCGCAACCCAATGAAGCTGGCCTGCAGTTCTATGATGATCTGTTCGACGAATGTCTGAAATATGGCATTGAACCGGTGATTACGTTGTCGCACTTCGAGATGCCCTACCATCTGGTGACGGAGTACGGCGGCTGGCGCAACCGTAATCTTATCGACTTTTTTGTCCGTTTTGCCCGGGTGGTTTTCACTCGTTACCAGCACAAAGTGAAGTACTGGATGACGTTTAATGAGATTAACAATCAGGCAAATTATCACGAAGACTTCGCGCCCTTTACTAACTCTGGCCTGAAATATCTGCCTGGTGAAGACCGCGAGCCGGTCATGTACCAGGCGGCGCACTACGAGCTGGTGGCAAGCGCGCTGGCGGTGAAGCTCGCGCGTGAAATTAACCCGGCGCTGCAAATTGGCTGCATGATTGCGATGTGCCCAATTTATCCGCTGACCTGTGCGCCGAACGACATGATGATGGCGATGAACGCTATGCACCGGCGTTACTGGTTTACTGACGTCCATGTGCGCGGCAAATACCCGCAGCATCTTCTCAATTACTTTACCCGTCGTGGCTTTGAACTGGATATCACCGAGGAAGACCGTCAGGCGCTGACCGAGGGCTGCGTTGATTACATCGGCTTTAGCTATTATATGTCTTTCGCGACCCAGGCAACGGCGGACAACCCACAACTGGATTACGACGAGTCGAAAAGCCTGGTTTCTAACCCGTACGTGCAGAAGTCGGACTGGGGCTGGCAGATTGATCCCGTCGGTCTGCGCTATTCGCTGAACTGGTTTTGGGATCATTATCAGTTGCCGCTGTTTATTGTTGAAAACGGCTTTGGGGCGATTGACGTGCAGCAGGCCGACGGCTCGGTGGATGATTCCTATCGTATTGACTATATGGCCGCACATATCCGCGAAATGAAAAAAGCGGTGGTGGAAGATGGCGTGGATCTGATGGGTTATACCCCGTGGGGCTGTATTGATTTAGTCTCGGCCGGGACGGGGGAGATGAAAAAACGCTACGGCTTTATCTATGTTGATAAAAATAATGACGGGAGTGGGACATTAGCACGCTCGCCGAAGAAATCTTTTTCATGGTATCAAAACGTCATCCAGAGTAATGCTGAAAATCTATAAAATTCATAGTATTGATAACAACCCCCGCACTTATTGTGGGGGTTGTTTTATACTCATCATCCAGACGCAAACGATTTTGGTTGATCCATATCAAGCGTATGCAGTGTTGCGCCAGAGACGAAAAGCGGTATAATCCGGCGATTTTTTTTGTGGTTGCCACTCGTCTGAGGAAAGGAGAAGAGTATGAAGATCGTGGAAGTCAAACACCCACTCGTCAAACACAAGCTGGGACTGATGCGTGAAAACGACATCAGCACTAAACGCTTTCGTGAACTCGCCTCGGAAGTTGGCAGCCTGCTGACTTATGAAGCAACCGCCGGTCTGGAAACCGAAAAGGTGACCATTGAAGGCTGGAACGGTCCGGTTGAAGTTGACCAAATCAAAGGTAAAAAAATCACCGTTGTGCCAATCCTGCGTGCGGGCCTGGGCATGATGGAAGGCGTTCTGGAAAACGTTCCGAGCGCGCGTATCAGCGTGGTTGGTATGTACCGTAATGAAGAGACGCTGGAGCCGGTTCCGTACTTCCAGAAGCTGGTTTCTAACATTGATGAGCGCATGGCGCTGATCGTTGACCCAATGCTGGCAACCGGCGGTTCCGTTATCGCTACCATCGACCTGCTGAAAAAAGCAGGCTGCAGCAGCATTAAAGTCCTGGTGCTGGTTGCAGCGCCGGAAGGTATCGCGGCGCTGGAAAAAGCGCACCCGGATGTTGAGCTGTACACTGCCTCCATCGATCAGGGACTGAACGAGCACGGATACATTATTCCGGGGCTCGGCGATGCCGGCGATAAGATTTTTGGTACCAAGTAAACGAATAAGTGAAAAGAAGCCGACTTTAAGAGTCGGCTTTTTTTTGAATAAAACAACCCAATCGCTAATAACAAACAACACTCAGAGGAAAACACTATGACGCGCCGTGCTATCGGGGTGAGTGAAAGACCGCCGCTTTTACAGACAATCCCGCTTAGTTTACAGCACCTGTTCGCCATGTTTGGCGCAACGGTACTGGTGCCAGTCCTGTTTCATATCAACCCAGCTACCGTTCTGCTGTTTAACGGTATTGGTACTTTACTGTATCTCTTCATTTGTAAAGGTAAAATTCCGGCTTACCTCGGTTCAAGCTTTGCGTTCATTTCCCCGGTTCTGCTGCTGCTGCCGCTAGGGTATGAAGTGGCGCTGGGCGGTTTCATTATGTGTGGCATCCTGTTCTGCCTGGTTTCGTTCATCGTTAAGAAAGCCGGTACTGGCTGGCTGGATGTAATGTTCCCGCCTGCGGCGATGGGCGCAATCGTTGCCGTTATCGGTCTGGAGCTGGCGGGTGTCGCTGCGGGTATGGCGGGATTGCTGCCTGCGGAAGGACAAGCGCCAGACTCAACAACCATCATCATCTCAATGGTGACGCTGGCTGTGACGGTATTTGGTTCCGTGCTGTTCCGTGGCTTTATGGCGATTATCCCGATTTTGATTGGGGTGCTGGCCGGGTACGCGCTCTCCTTCGTGATGGGCGTCGTGGACACCACGCCGATAGCGCAGGCTCACTGGTTTGCTCTGCCGACGTTCTATACGCCGCGCTTTGAATGGGTCGCTATTCTGACCATTCTGCCTGCGGCGCTGGTGGTTATTGCTGAACACGTCGGCCACCTGGTGGTAACGGCGAATATCGTGAAAAAAGATTTGATTCGCGATCCTGGCCTGCATCGTTCTATGTTTGCTAACGGCCTGTCGACGGTGATCTCCGGCTTCTTCGGTTCTACGCCGAACACCACGTACGGCGAAAACATCGGCGTCATGGCGATTACCCGCGTTTACAGTACCTGGGTTATTGGCGGTGCGGCGATTTTCGCCATTCTGCTCTCCTGCGTGGGTAAACTGGCTGCGGCGATCCAAATTATTCCACTGCCGGTCATGGGCGGTGTATCTCTGCTGTTGTACGGCGTGATTGGCGCTTCCGGTATTCGCGTGCTGATCGAGTCAAAAGTTGACTACAACAAAGCACAGAACCTGATCCTGACCTCGGTCATTTTGATCATCGGCGTCAGCGGCGCGAAAGTTCACATCGGTGCTGCTGAGCTGAAAGGCATGGCGCTGGCGACCATTGTGGGTGTCTGTCTGAGCCTGATTTTCAAAGTTATCAGCCTGCTGCGTCCAGAAGAAGTGGTGCTCGACGCCAAAGATGCCGACACTGAGCAACAGTAAACCTTTGACCGGGCGGCGATGCTGCCCGGTTCTATCGCGACGCATTTCTGTGTTAAACTCAACGCGATTTTATGAAATCCTGGGTTGAGGTATCTCTGAACACACCGGCACAGCTCTCTTTGCCACTTTATCTTCCTGACGACGAAACTTTCGCAAGTTTCTGGCCGGGGGATAACTCCTCTTTACTGGCTGCACTGCAAAACGTGCTGCGTCAGGAACATAGCGGGTATATTTATCTCTGGTCGCGTGAAGGTGCTGGCCGTAGTCATTTGCTGCATGCAGCCTGTGCGGAACTGTCCGCGCGCGGCGATGCGGTAGGCTACGTGCCGCTCGACAAACGCACCTGGTTCGTACCCGAGGTGCTCGACGGGATGGAGCATTTATCGCTGGTATGCATCGATAACATCGAATGTGTGGCCGGTGATTCGCTGTGGGAAATGGCGATCTTTGATCTCTACAACCGTATCCTGGAGTCGGGGAAAACACGCCTGCTGATCACCGGCGATCGTCCACCAAGACAGTTGAATCTGGGATTGCCGGATCTCGCTTCGCGTCTGGACTGGGGGCAAATCTACAAGCTGCAACCACTTTCCGATGAAGATAAGCTGCAGGCGTTGCAATTACGCGCCAGACTTCGCGGATTTGAACTGCCGGAAGATGTGGGCCGCTTTCTGCTTAAGCGTCTGGATCGGGAAATGCGTACGCTGTTTATGACGTTGGATCAGCTTGATCACGCATCGATTACCGCCCAGCGTAAGCTGACCATTCCGTTCGTAAAAGAAATTCTGAAGCTGTAAGCGCCGCAGCCAAATAACTGCGGCAGGTTTCGGTTAACCGACGATTTCCAGTACCTGCTCCGGCGGACGTCCAATTCGAGCCTGACCTTTGGCAACTACGATCGGGCGCTCCATCAGTTTTGGGTTTTCCACCATTGCCTGAATCAGCGCATCTTCACTCAGATTTTTGTCCGCCAGGTTAAGCGATTTATAGAGATCCTCTTTCTGGCGCATCAGCTCACGCGCGCTGGACATACCCAGCATCTGCAGAAGTTCACGCAGGGTCGCGGCGTCAGCCGGGGTTTCCAGATACAGCACCACTTCCGGGTCCACGCCATTGGACTTCAGTAATTCCAGCGTTTCACGGCTCTTGGAGCAGCGTGGGTTATGGTAGATTTTAATCGCGTCTGACATTTTTCTTTCCTGTTACATCTTGGTGTACGGTTTAAAGCGCTCTTGCAGCTGGCGTAGCTGGTCGATACGAGCATCGTATCTGGCCTGCTGCTGGCTACCCAGTTTCACCTGAGAGCTTGCGCTGCTGAGCATCGAAATCGCCTGATCCAGACGTCCAGCGAGGGCATATCCCTCCGCCCGCGCCGCCAGCTCCTGATCGCGGTTGTTCAGGTTGGCTTCCGTTTGCGCTAACAGATCCCAGCCGTTAGGGTCGTCCTTATGGTTAAACGTATAGCGATTCAGGATGGTTGCCGCCTCTTTGGCTTGTCCGCCCTGTAGATACGCATTCGCCAGGTTGAGCTGCAGTACCGGGTTAGTGCGCAGGTCGCGGGCGTTTTTCAGGCGGTTAATGGCATCACTGGTTTTCTTCTGGCCGAGATCGATATCCGTTGCCAGGTCGAGATACCAGGCATTGTTCGCGTCTGCAGCCAGCAGCGGTTGCAGCGCTTTACGCGCCTCGTCATATTTGCTGGCTTCCATCGCCTGCAATGCCCGGCCATATTGTGCCGCACGTTGCTCACGTACGTTGCCTTTCGACCAGTTACTCAGCAGGTCATCGGTCAACTGGTTACGACCAGAGTTGTACATGCCCAAGGTTCGTGCCTTAGCCAGATAAAAATCTTCTGACGACTGGACGACCACCGGACGCATTTGGTTGGCGCGGTTACGGGCATCCGACAGGCGGCTTTCAGGCAGGGGGTGAGTCAGCAAAATTTCCGGCGGACGCGAAGAGTAACGGGCCTGATCGAGCAGTTTTTCGAGGAACGTCGGCATGGCCTGGGGATCGAATCCCGAGCGTTGCAGCACCTGAATACCGATGCGGTCTGCTTCCTGTTCATTTTGTTGCGTAAAGCTAATCATCCCCTGGCGTGTACCCGCCAGCGTACCGGTCAGCGCCGCCATACCCGCCTGCGGGCTAGCCATCGCTAATAAAATTGAACCTAGCGCACCTACCCACGTTAGCGGCGCACTGCGTTTCTGATCTTCCATTGCACGCGCCAGGTGGCGCTGAGTGACGTGGGAGATTTCATGCGCCATGACCGATGCTAACTGGCTTTCGTTGTCGGAATAGCGGAACAGTGCGGAGTGCAAGACAACGTTGCCGCCAAAGAAAGCAAAGGCGTTGATTTCATCGTTGTTGATCAAAAAGAATGTGAAGGGTGTTTTTACCGAGTCGGCGTGCGAGACCAGACGCATCCCCAGCGCATTAATGTATTGGGTGAGCAATGGATCATTAATTAATGGCGCACTGCCGCGCAGTTGGCGTACGTAATAATCGCCCATCTGCATTTCCTGTCCTATGGAAAGCGTACTGCCTGCCGACGTTCCCATATCAGGCAGGGTGTCCGCAGTATCAGCAAATGCGGGCGCAACCTGACCGATAGTCAGTGCGGCAATGAGGGTAGCAACCAGGTTTTTTTTCAACTGCCTGAACATAACCTCTGTCCTGTATTCTTTTTTGAGATAGCCATTTGACCAATGCTGTGAAGTATCGTTCACACTCCGCAAGCTTACGGAGTGTAACTGCGAAACCTGACGATGAACACCCAGGAAAAATGTCTTTTCACTTTGCGTAATCAGCCATAAAAAGCGAAGTCTTTTTTGTGACATTTCGATACAATTCGGGATCGCAATCCCGCTATTGGGTTCATGGAAGGGTTTTATGCTCGAAATGTTGATGCAATGGTATCGTCGCCGCTTTAGCGACCCCGAAGCCATCGCCCTGCTGATTATTCTGGTTGCCGGTTTTGGCATCCTGTTCTTTTTTAGCGGTCTTCTGGCGCCGCTACTGGTCGCCATAGTGCTGGCGTACCTGCTTGAATGGCCGACTGTGCGGCTGGAACATATTGGGTGTTCACGGCGTTGGGCGACATCGATTGTGCTGGTGGTGTTTGTCGGTATTTTGCTGCTGATGGCCTTTGTGGTGATGCCCGTTGCATGGCAGCAGGGGATCTATCTGATCCGCGACATGCCTGGCATGCTTAATAAATTGTCTGATTTTGCTGCCACCTTGCCGCGGCGTTATCCGGCGCTGATGGATGCGGGCATCATTGATGCGATGGCGGAAAATATGCGCTCACGAATGCTCACCATGGGTGATTCGGTGGTGAAATATTCGTTAGCCTCACTGGTTGGATTGCTGACCCTGGCGGTCTATCTGGTTCTCGTCCCGTTGATGGTGTTCTTCCTGATCAAAGATAAAGGACAGATGCTGAACGCCGTGCGCCGGGTGCTGCCGCGTAATCGTGGGCTGGCGGGGCAGGTGTGGAAAGAGATGAACCAGCAAATCACCAACTATATCCGCGGAAAGGTGCTGGAAATGGTGGTGGTCGGCGTGGCGACCTGGCTCGGCTTCCTGCTGTTTGGTCTCAACTATTCGCTGCTGCTGGCGGTGCTGGTAGGGTTCTCTGTGCTGATCCCGTATATCGGCGCTTTTGTGGTGACGATTCCGGTAGTTGGCGTGGCGCTGTTTCAGTTCGGGCTTGGCACCGAGTTCTGGAGCTGTTTTGCCGTGTACCTGATTATCCAGGCGCTGGACGGCAATCTGCTGGTTCCCGTGCTGTTCTCCGAGGCGGTCAATCTGCATCCACTGGTGATTATTCTCTCCGTGGTGATTTTCGGCGGTCTGTGGGGATTCTGGGGCGTATTCTTTGCGATCCCTCTGGCGACGTTAATCAAAGCGGTAATGCACGCCTGGCCGGATGGTCAGGTCGTTGACGAACCCTAATCTGCAAGATCCGGCGATATCATGTCGCCGGATCCGAACTTGTCTGACCTCTATCCACACTTTCTGAATAATCTCTTCTGCTGTCGTTTTTCTCCGCATTTGTCTTTAACTTGACCTGCGTGATGTCTTTCTGTCACGCAAGGAATAAGACCAACAGGAGAACAAAATGGGTCACAACACACACACGCAGCAAAAGGTGGGATGGGGCGGTTATCTCGCTTTTTTTATTACGATTATCCTTTTTTCCGGCATGTTTGCGAAAAGTACCGAATGGTGGCGGGTCTTTGACTTCACCGTCCTCAACGGCGCGTTTGGGCAGATTAATGCCGCAGGCGATACGGCGGTCTCTTTTCGCGGCTCTGGAGGGATGGGAGCCAAAGACGGCTTCTTATTCGCGCTTGAGCTGGCACCTTCCGTCATTCTTTCACTCGGGATTATTTCCGTCACCGAAGGATTGGGGGGGTTACGTGCGGCACAACAGCTGATGACGCCGGTCCTGCGCCCGTTACTCGGTATTCCGGGAGTTTGTTCGCTGGCGCTGATTGCGAATTTGCAAAATACCGATGCCGCGGCCGGGATGACCAAAGAGATGGCGGAAGAGGGCATTATTACTGAACAGGAGCGTGCCATTTTTGCCTGCTGGCAAACCAGCGGCAGCGCGTGTATTACCAACTATTTTTCCTCTGGCGCTGCGCTGTTTACGGTGGTTACCGTTCCGGTGATTACGCCGCTGGCGGTGATCCTTGTCTTCAAATTTGTGGGAGCGAACCTGCTGCGTTTGTGGATCGCGCAGCTTGAAAATCGCCGTCTGCAGCAGGAGGTCTGAGATGACAACGCAGGTACGTAAAAACGTCATGGATATGTTTATCGATGGCGCGCGGCGCGGGTTTACAATTGCTACAACCAGCCTATTACCTAACGTGGTGATGGCTTTTGTGATTATTCAGGCGCTGAAGGTGACGGGATTGCTCGAGATTGTCGGGCGGGTGTGCGAACCGGTGATGGCGTTGTGGGGGCTACCGGGGGAATCTGCCACCGTGCTGCTGGCGGCGGTGATGAGTATGGGAGGCGGCGTCGGCGTTTGTGCCAGTCTGGTTGTTGCTGGTACGCTTTCGGGACATGATGCGACTGTATTGCTACCGGCAATCTACCTGATGGGCAATCCGGTGCAAAATGTGGGACGCTGCCTGGGAACTGCGGGGGTCCATCCCCGTTACTACCCGCTGATTATTGCGGTATGCGTCATTAATGCGCTGCTCTCTATTTGGGTTATGCAGGTAATTGCCTGACAAGGAAGGTTATGAACTGTTCAATTCTTAATTTGACGTTGTTCCAGCAGGGACACGTGTACGCACCGGAAGATTTAGGGCGACAGGATATACTGGTCTCCGGCAGTAAAATTGTTGCCATCGCCCCGTCAATTTCTCCTGAAGACTTTCCCGGTTGCGAGTGTATCAATCTTGACGGCGCGATTGTGTGCCCAGGATTTATCGATCAACACGTCCATCTGATTGGCGGAGGCGGGGAAGCAGGGCCGCATACCCGCACGCCGGAAGTGCGCTTGTCACGCCTGGTTGAAGCTGGTGTAACTTCGGTGGTGGGTTTGCTGGGTACCGATGGCATTACCCGTCATCCGGAATCGCTGCTGGCAAAAACCCGCGCGCTGGAGTTTGAAGGCATCAGCGCATGGATGCTTACTGGGGCGTATTCTCTGCCTTCCCCGACGATCACCGGCAGCATCGATCGTGACGTGGCGCTGATCGATAAAATCATTGGCGTGAAATGTGCGATTTCGGACCATCGTTCCTCAGCCCCAGATACCTCGGTGCTGGCAAACATGGCAGCGCAGTCGCGCGTCGGTGGATTGTTAGGACGCAAACCGGGGATCAGTGTATTCCATATGGGCGATAGCCCGCGCATGCTGGAACCGTTGTACCAGATCCTCAACTGCTGCGATGTGCCGATTACTAAACTGTTGCCGACACACGTTAACCGTGCGGAACCGTTGTTCCAGGCGGCGCTGGAGTATGCCCGTAAAGGCGGTTATATCGACATTACCAGCAGCATTGATGAGCCCGTCGACCCCGCCACGGCTATCGCCACGGCGCTGCGGCAGAACGTGCCACTGTCGCGCATTACGCTTAGCTCGGATGGCAACGGCAGCCAGCCGGAATTTGATGAGTTAGGTAATCTCATCGGTATCGGTGTCGCGGGGTTTGAATCACTGGCTGAAACGGTGCGCCAGTTGGTGAAAGTTCATGCCATACCGCTGGAACAGGCGCTCTGTCCGCTGACGCGTACGGTCGCAGAATTTTTGGGGCTCGAACATAAGGGGCGCCTGGCGGTGGGATGCGATGCGGACATTCTGGTGCTTAACGATGCGTTGGAGGTTAATCACCTTTGGGCGAAGGGAAAAACCGTGGTCAGAGAGAAGAAAGCCTGCGTAAAAGGGACGTTTGAATAAACGTTTATGCGGATGTCAGCCTGAAAAAGTACAGATTCACGTTTATGCCGGGTGGCGGCTACGCCTCACCCGGCCTACAAGTTTCGCAATATTAATAAGCTGCGTAGGCCTGATAAGCGAAGCGCCATCAGGCTTTTTCCAGCAAAACGTAAATCAGGCGTTCTCTTTCAGCCAGTTCAGTACCACGTCGTGGTGATTGCTGGTTTTGAAGTCATCGAACACGTGCTCAATTTTGCCTTCGGCATCAATCAGGAAGCTGATGCGGTGGATGCCATCGTAGGTTTTGCCCATAAATGACTTCTCACCCCAGACGCCGAACTGCTCGCAAACCTGGTGATCTTCATCGGACAGGAGCGTGAAATTCAGGACTTCTTTCTCCGCGAATCGGGAAAGCTTCTCTGGTTTGTCGGTGCTGATCCCCAGCACCTCAACACCAGCTTTTTTTAACTCATCCATGTTATCGCGCAAGCCGCAGGCCTGTACGGTACAGCCGGGTGTCATGGCTTTCGGGTAAAAATAAACCAGAACACGCTGTCCCTGGAAGTCGGTTAAATTTACTTGTTCTCCGTCTTGATCCGGCAAGCTAAATTTCGGTGCGATATCACCGGCTTTCAGTGGGTTCATTACTTAACTCCATCCTGTTCATCATGCTGTGAGTAATTGACGACGTTAATACTGCCTTGCGCATTGAGTTCTGTACAGAGTGCTTTAAACGCATCTTCAATATTTGCCGAATCATGTGACGCAGGACTATGTGCGGTAATTTGAATAAACAACTGCGCCGCCTTTCCATTCTCAGCCGGTTGCGTGCGTGAAACCAGTTCCGCAATATTCATTTGGTGGCTGTCAAACAGTGCGGTGAAGCGTTCAATCAAATGGGGAGAATCAGGGACATCGACCTGCACCCATACCGTAGCAGGCATCGCCGGACGAGGGCGCGCGGTCGTGCGCTTCATCACAATGAGTAAATCCAGCTCTGCGCCTTTTAATGGCAAGGTTGATTCAATCAGGGTGATGGCATTCCAGGTGCCCGACAGCAACATGATAAACGTGAACTCATCACCCAGCATGGCCAGTCGGCTGTCTTCGATATTACAGCCGCAACTGCTGACATGACGTGTGATGGTGTTCACAATTCCTGGGCGGTCGGCACCCAGCGCAGTAATGACCAGATAGTGTTGCGATGACGATGTCAAACCTGTTCTTCCTTTGAGCGGTGAGGTAATCATAAGGAAAGCATAAAAAAAACATGCATACAACAATCAGAACGGCTCTGGTCGCTTGCTTTTATTGTCGTACCAAACGTACCATTGAGACACTTGTTTGCACAGAGGATGGCCCATGTTCACGGGAAGTATTGTCGCGCTTGTTACGCCGATGGATGAGAAAGGTAAAGTCTGCCGGTCGAGCCTGAAAAAACTGATTGATTATCATGTCGCCAGCGGCACCTCGGCGATCGTTTCTGTTGGCACCACCGGTGAGTCCGCCACCCTGAGTCATGATGAACATGGCGATGTGGTGATGATGACGCTGGAGCTGGCTGACGGGCGTATTCCGGTTATTGCCGGAACCGGCGCCAATGCGACCGCGGAAGCCATTAGTCTGACGCAGCGTTTCAACGACAGCGGTGTTGTTGGCTGCCTGACGGTGACGCCTTACTACAACCGCCCAACCCAGGAAGGTTTGTTCCAGCATTTCAAAGCCATCGCTGAGCATACTGACCTGCCGCAAATTCTGTATAATGTGCCGTCCCGTACTGGCTGCGATATGCTGCCGGAAACCGTTGGTCGTCTGGCGAAAGTTAAAAATATTATCGCTATTAAAGAGGCCACGGGGAACTTAAGTCGCGTTCACCAGATCAAAGAGCTGGTTTCGGACGACTTTATTCTGCTCAGCGGTGATGACGCGACCGGACTGGATTTTATGCAGCTCGGTGGTCATGGCGTGATTTCCGTAACGTCTAACGTTGCGGCACGTGATATGGCTGAAATGTGCAAACTGGCGGCAGCCGGGCAATTTGCCGAGGCGCGGGTGATTAACCAGCGTCTGATGCCGTTACACAACAAACTATTTGTCGAACCCAATCCTATTCCCGTGAAATGGGCGTGTAAGGAATTGGGACTTGTGGCGACCGATACGCTACGTCTGCCGATGACGCCAATCACGGACAATGCTCGTGAAATCGTCAAAGCGGCACTTAAGCATGCCGGTTTGCTGTAAAGTTTAGGGAGATTTGATGGCTTACTCAGTACAAAAGTCGCGCCTGGCCAAGGTTGCGGGTGTTTCGCTTGTTATGTTGCTCGCGGCCTGTAGCTCTGACTCGCGCTATAAGCGCCAGGTGAGCGGTGATGAATCCTATCTGGAGGCCGCACCGCTTGCTGAGCTTCATGCTCCAGCTGGGATGATTTTGCCGGTTATGTCGGGCGACTATAATATCCCGGTAACTAACGGCAGTGGTGCCGTGGGTAAAGCGCTGGATATTCGTCCACCGGCTCAGCCGTTAGCGTTAGTCACTGGCGCTCGCACGCAAATCGCAGGCGATACCTCAACGTTGCTGGTGGAAAATGGTCGTGGCAACACGCTGTGGCCGCAGGTCGTGAGCGTCATTCAGTCTAAAAACTACACGATCACCAAACGTGATGATGCCAGCCAGACGCTGACCACCGACTGGGTTGACTGGAACCGTCTGGATGAAGACGAGCAGTACCGTGGACGTTATCAAATCTCGGTTAAACCGCAGGGCTATCAGCAAGCGGTAACGGTGAAACTGATTAACCTCGAGCAGGCGGGTAAACCCGTAGCCGATGCGGCATCAATGCAGCGTTACAGCGCTGAGATGATGAACGTTATCTCTGCTGGTCTGGATAAGAACGCCACCGACGCCGCGAATGCCGCGCAGAACCGCTCTGCAGCCACCATGGATGTTCAGAGCGCAGCCGATGACACCGGTTTACCAATGCTGGTGGTACGCGGGCCGTTCAACGTGGTGTGGCAGCGTTTGCCAGCAGCGCTTGAGAAAGTGGGGATGAAGGTAACCGACAGCACCCGTTCTCAGGGTAGCATCGCGGTGACCTACAAACCTCTGTCTGATAGCAGCTGGCAGGAGCTGGGCGCAAGTGACCCAGGTCTGGTATCCGGCGACTATAAACTGCAGGTCGGTGATTTAGACAACCGCAGTAGCTTGCAGTTTATCGATCCGAAGGGGCATACCCTGACGCAAAGCCAGAACGACGCGCTGGTCGCTGTCTTCCAGGCAGCGTTCAGTAAGTAAAAATAAAGGGCTGGATAACTCCAGCCCTTTTTTTCTGATATGATACGCAAACGTGTGCGTCGGCAGAAAAACGCAATATTTATCGTTAATTCACACCCAGGAGTAATAAAGATGCAAAAGCAAGCTGAGTTGTATCGTGGTAAAGCGAAGACCGTATACAGCACGGAAAACCCGGACCTGTTGGTGCTCGAATTCCGCAATGATACGTCAGCAGGGGATGGCGCGCGCATTGAACAGTTTGACCGTAAAGGCATGGTGAACAACAAATTCAACCATTTCATTATGACTAAACTGCAAGAAGCGGGTATTCCTACCCAGATGGAGCGACTGCTTTCTGATACCGAATGTCTGGTGAAAAAGCTGGATATGGTACCGGTTGAATGTGTGGTACGTAACCGCGCAGCAGGCTCTCTGGTTAAGCGTTTAGGCGTTGAGGAAGGTATTGAACTGAATCCGCCGCTGTTTGATCTGTTCCTGAAAAACGATGCTATGCACGATCCAATGATTAACGATTCCTATTGCGAAACTTTTGGTTGGGTGAGCAAAGAGAATCTGGCACGTATGAAAGAGCTGACCTACAAAGCTAACGACGTGCTGAAAAAGATGTTTGATGATGCTGGTCTGATTCTGGTCGACTTCAAACTTGAGTTTGGTTTGTATAAAGGTGAAGTAGTCCTGGGTGATGAATTCTCACCGGACGGTAGCCGCCTGTGGGACAAAGAAACGCTGGATAAAATGGACAAAGATCGCTTCCGCCAGAGTCTGGGCGGCCTGATCGAAGCCTATGAAGCCGTCGCGCATCGCCTGGGTGTGAAGTTAGACTAATCTTCCCCTGAGCCGGCGATCTCTCTCCGGCTCATTAACCCCACCTGATTTGATTACTATTTCTTATGGTAATCCTGTTCCGAACCGCCTACGATCATCATCATAATGAATAAAAAGTTGAGGTGATTATGCGCTGGCAAGGGCGTCGTGAAAGTGACAACGTGGAAGACAGACGAAACAGCTCTGGCGGCGGCCCCTCTATGGGGGGGCCTGGTTTTCGTCTGCCCAGTGGTAAAGGCGGTATCATCCTGCTGATTGTGGTGCTGGTGGCGGGTTATTATGGCGTGGATCTCACCGGATTAATGACCGGCCAGCCGGTCTCCCAACAACAATCATCACGCTCCATCAGCCCAAACGATGATGAAGCGGCAAAATTTACCTCGGTGATTCTGGCTACAACAGAAGATACCTGGGGACAGCAGTTTGAAAAAATGGGCCGCACCTACCAACAGCCGAAGCTGGTGATGTACCGGGGCGCGACGCGCACCGGCTGCGGCGCGGGCCAGTCCGTGATGGGGCCGTTTTATTGTCCGGCAGATGGTACGGTATATATCGACCTTTCATTCTATGATGACATGAAAAACAAGCTGGGCGCTGATGGTGATTTTGCGCAGGGCTATGTTATCGCCCATGAAGTGGGTCACCACGTGCAGAAACTGCTGGGTATTGAACCGAAAGTTCGCCAGATGCAACAAAATGCCTCACAGGCAGAAGTGAACCGTCTTTCCGTTCGAATGGAACTGCAGGCAGACTGCTTTGCCGGTGTCTGGGGCCACAGCATGCAGCAGCAGGGCGTGCTGGAGTCTGGTGACCTGGAAGAGGCACTAAACGCCGCACAGGCCATTGGTGACGATCGTCTGCAACAGCAGGGGCAAGGACGCGTCGTACCGGACAGCTTTACTCACGGAACCTCTGAACAGCGTTTTACCTGGTTCAAACGCGGTTTTGATAGCGGCGATCCGGGACAATGTAATACTTTTGGTAAAGGTATTTAAGATACAGAGGCAGGGATGTCCGATAACACGGCGCTGAGGGCGTTAACCGAACAGATGGCTCGTGAGGGGATCCGTCGCTTGCTGATTATCAGCGGCGAGGAGAACTGGTGTCAGGGGCAGGCGTTAGCGCTACGCGACATATTACCCGGCGACTGGTTGTGGGTAGGGGCGAATGCCCCTGCTGAACCGAACTGTACGCCACAGGCGCTGCAAACGTTACTGGGGCGCGAGTTTCGTCATGCAGTTTTCGACGCCGGGCAGGGATTTGACGCTGCGGCGTTTGCCGCCTTAAGCGGTACACTGCTTGCCGGCAGTTGGCTGGTTTTTCTGACCCCACCCTGGCATTCCTGGCACACGCATCCGGACGTGGATTCACTACGCTGGAGCGATTGTGCTGAGCCCATTCCCACACCGCACTTTGTTGAGCACGTCAAACGGGTGATTTCCCTCGATAGACAGGCTCTGCACTGGCAGCAGCATCGGCCGGTTTCCTGTCCGCACTTTCCTGCTCGCGCAGCCTGGCTTGCGGCAACTGGCGAACCCCAACCAGAACAGGCGATGATATTAAATCATTTGCTGGCTATGCCTCCCGGTGTGGTTGCGGTGACGGCCGCACGAGGTCGGGGCAAATCCGCTCTGGCAGGGCAACTCATAGCGCGGATTAACGGCACTGCGATTGTGACCGCACCTGCCAAAGCTGCAACGGATGTGCTGGCACAATTTGCCGCAGAGCGTTACCGCTTTATGGCGCCGGATGCACTATTAAGCAGTTCTGAAACCGCAGACTGGCTGATTGTGGATGAAGCCGCCGCGATCCCCGCGCCGCTGCTTCACCAACTGGTGGCGCGTTTTCCTCGTACGCTGTTAACCACTACAGTACAAGGCTACGAGGGAACGGGTAGAGGCTTCTTGCTGAAATTCTGCGCCCGCTTCCCCAATCTTCGACGCTATGAGTTGCAACAACCCGTGCGCTGGGCGCAGGGATGTCCGCTGGAGCAAATTGTCAGCGATGCGCTGGTGTTTGATGATGAAACGTTCACGCATGCCCCATTGGGGGAGCTTCACTTCTCGGCATTTGAGCAACAGTCCTGGGATGCTGGCCCGGAGCTGCCGTTAGCGGTATACCAGTTGCTTTCCGGAGCGCATTATCGCACCTCGCCATTAGACCTGCGGCGAATGATGGACGCGCCTGGTCAGCATTTTCTTCAGGCATCAACCGCTGACTCAGTGGCGGGTGCTGTCTGGCTGGTCGATGAAGGGGGACTATCAGCAGAATTAAGCCAGGCCGTCTGGGCCGGATATCGTCGACCGAGGGGGAATTTGGTTGCGCAGTCGCTGGCGGCGCACGGTGGTGACCCGTTGGCGGCGACGCTCGTCGGGAGACGAGTCAGTCGAATTGCGGTTCATCCTGCGCGCCAAAGAGAAGGTATTGGGCAACAGCTGATTGTGCTGGCCCACCACTATTCCACATCGTGTGACTATCTGTCGGTCAGTTTTGGGTATACGGCTGAACTATGGCGTTTCTGGCAGCGCTGCGGTTTTGTGCTGGTGCGAATGGGGAATCACCGGGAAGCCAGCAGCGGCTGTTATACCGCCATGGCGTTGCTGCCGATCAGCGAAGCGGGAAAGCGCCTTGCCGAGCGGGAGCACCAGCATTTGCGGCGTGACGCGGAAATCCTTGCGCGATGGAACGATGAGAGCATTCCGCTGGTCCCGCTGAAAGAGACTACGCTTAATGAGGATGACTGGGCTGAGCTGGCTGGGTTTGCCTTCGCGCATCGGCCATTATTGACGTCACTAGGCTGTCTGAGTCGTCTGCTTGAGCACAGTGAATTACCTCTTCCGGCATTGCGTGGACGTATACAGGCTAAACGCAGCGACGCCGAATTGTGCCAACAGCTGAAGATCTCAGGTCGTAAAGCGCTGCTGGTCGTTCAGCGCGCCGAAGTGGCACAAGCGTTAAATCAGCTGGATGCTGAACGTGAACAGCGGCTACATAATCGCATTATGCAATGGCAATTTTTTCACTAACATCTTCAATTTCCTGGCATGGTCATTGCGGTTAAGCGGCGTAGAATGATTCTCATCAGTTAAGGAGATCGCCATGAAACATGACCATTTTGTTGTTCAAAGTCCCGATAAACCCGCTCAACAGCTACTGCTGCTGTTTCATGGCGTCGGCGATAACCCGGTTGCCATGGGTGAAATTGGCTCCTGGTTTGCGCCGCTGTTTCCGGATGCGTTAATCGTCAGCATTGGCGGGGCAGAGCCTTACGGTACGACTTCCGGACGTCAGTGGTTTTCGGTACAGGGCGTAACGGAAGAGAACCGCCAGGCGCGTATTGACGCGATTATGCCGGTGTTTATCGAAACCGTGCGCTACTGGCAGAAACAAAGCGGCGTTTCACCGCAGGCCACCGCGCTGATTGGTTTTTCTCAGGGTTCGATTATGTCGCTTGAGAGCATCAAAGCCGAGCCGGGGCTGGCGTCGCGGGTCATTGCCTTCAATGGTCGCTATGCCACCTTACCGGAGGTTGCTACTACCGCAACGACGGTGCATTTGATTCACGGTGGTGAAGACCGGGTGATAGAGCTCTCCCATGCCGTTGCCGCGCAGGAGGCATTAATTGCTGCGGGTGGGGATGTGACGCTGGATATCGTCGAAAACCTGGGGCACGCCATTGATGAACGCAGCATGCAGTTTGCGCTCGATCATCTGCGTTTTACCGTACCGAAGCACTATTTTGATGAAGCGCTGAGCGGTGGTAAGCCTCACGATGATGATGTGATTGAGATGATCTGATTGATAACCGTAGGCCGGATAAAACGCGAAGCGTTGCCATCCGGCACTTAACGCCCGGTGGTGCTAACGCTTACCGGGCCTACGTGACTTATCCGGCCTGGAAATTATTTCTTCGGTTGATCCTTGTTCGGCCAATCGTCGTCGTCATCCCATTTATCGTTAAAGTCACGATGCGGGGGAAGCTCCGGTTTGTTGGCCAGATATTTCTTTGGATCGACGCGCTTGAGATCTTTGATAACGTTAAGCAGCACGCCTACCAGAAACACCAACACCAGAATCCACCAATATTTTGCTAGCCAGTCCATGTATTTTTCCTCTTGCAGGAACACTCATCAGGCGACGAGTTGCTCCATGATACGTTGATACATACGGGCAAGCAGCTGCAGGTCGGCGGCATTAACACATTCATTTATTTTATGAATAGTGGCGTTGACCGGCCCAAGTTCGACTACCTGTGCCCCCATGCGGGCAATAAAGCGCCCGTCGGACGTCCCGCCTGTAGTCAGTAACTGCGGTTTAATTTCATTATAGTGCTCAATGGCGTTCACTACTGCATCCACCAGTTTACCGCGTTCCGTCAGGAACGGCTGACCGGAAAGCCACCAGTCGACGGTATAGCGCAACTGATGTTTCTCCAGCAGCGCGTGAACCCGTGCTTTAATCATCTCATCGGTCAGCTCAGTGCTGAAACGGAAGTTGAACTGGATAAACAGTTCTCCGGGGATAACGTTGTTGCTGCCGGTACCTGCCTGAATATTGGCAATCTGCATGCTGGTCGCCGGGAAAAACTCGTTACCCTGGTCCCACTCAATCGCCACCAGTTCGTTGAGCATTGGCGCCGCGCGGTGTACCGGGTTATCGGCCAGATGCGGATAGGCTACGTGCCCCTGCACGCCATGAATGGTCAGGTTGCAGGTCAGTGAACCACGACGTCCATTCTTGACTACGTCGCCAACGATTTCCGTGCTGGACGGCTCGCCAACCAGACAATAATCCAGTCGCTCATTACGCGCCATCAGTGCTTCAACCACCTTTACGGTGCCGTTTTTGGCGCTGGCTTCTTCGTCGGACGTTATCAAAAATGCCAGACGACCCTGATGGTTTGGATGCTGGGCGACAAAACGCTCTGCGGCCACGACCATCGCTGCCAGTGAGCCTTTCATATCGGCAGCGCCACGCCCGAACAGCATGCCATCGCGAATGGTCGGTTCGAACGGTGGATTGATCCAACGATCGACATCGCCGGCGGGCACTACGTCGGTGTGACCGGCAAATGCCAGGGTCTCACCTTTACCGCGCCATGCCCAAAAATTCTGTGTGTCACCAAAATCCATACGCTCAACGGTAAAACCTACCGCGCGCAGGCGTTCAATCATTAACGCCTGGCACCCGGCATCATCCGGGCTCAGGGAAGGACGGCGAATAAGCTGCTGTGTCAGCTCAATAACCGGGCACGACATAGACTACACCTCATTAAAAAACAGAGTATAACTGGATTCACTGAAACCAAGCAGCATAGGCTTACCCGGCGCGCAGAGCAATGGGCGTTTGATAATTGCTGGCATTTCAATCATCAATGCGGCGGCGGAAGCCGCATCGGTGATTTGACTGCGCGTGGATTCATCGAGTTTACGCCAGGTGGTTCCACGTGTATTGAGCAGCGCTTCCCAACCTAATTCGCTGATAAAGGACTGTAATAGCGTATTGTCAAGACCGTCGACGCGATAATCATGAAAGCGATAATCAATACCTTGTGCTTCCAACCAGCGTCTGGCTTTTTTAATCGTGTCGCAATTCTTAATGCCGTAGAGGGTGATCATTTGAATCCTTATTGACGTAATTTGAATATTTATTCTTTTATTATGTGGCAATGAATAATACATATTGTCATTCAATCGTTATAGAAAAATATAACATTGTTGAACAACAGTGAATAATGATTCCTGAAAGCTCCAAAAATACCGTATAACTAAAAATCAGAATCTGCCTGTTTGCATCAGCCTGTTTTTCCATCAGAATTGCAAAAGTAGTAGATGATGTATGAATATTTCAAAATATTGCAGTAAGTCACATAAAATTTATGGGTATGGCGCATAGTGATCACATAAACCCCAAACACGGGAGGATGTAATCACAACCATCGGTTAAATGTTCTTCTTTTGATGATGATGATTTTGTAGAATGCTCATAATAATAAGAGAGGTTGTTATGATTGAACGTGAACTGGGGAACTGGAAAGACTTTATCGAAGTGATGCTTCGTAAATAATTTTCTGGAAGAAATTCATATCCTGTAAAGGATAAAAAAAGGCGACTCAACGTAAGTCGCCTTTTTTGTGCCCGATTATTCCGGGCGCGGTTTCAACGGGAAGCGTCTGCGTACCAGCACAAAGAACAGGGGCACGAAGTAAATCGCCAGGATAGTGGCTGAAATCATTCCACCCATTACGCCTGTCCCCACCGCATGTTGACCGCCAGAACCTGCGCCACTGCTGATGGTCATCGGCAGAACCCCAAAGATAAACGCCAGCGAGGTCATCAGAATCGGACGCAAGCGCTGGCGACAGGCGTGGAGCGTGGCATCGAGCAGATCGTGTCCTTTCTCGTTCATCTCATTGGCGAATTCAACAATCAAGATTGCGTTCTTCGCCGATAGCCCGATAACGGTAAGTAACCCGACCTGGAAGTACACGTCGTTTTCCAGACCGCGCATCCAGGTCGCCAGCAGAGCACCAATGACCCCCAGCGGCACAACCAGCATGACGGAGAAGGGAACTGACCAGCTTTCATACAGGGCCGCCAGACACAGGAATACCACCAGCAGAGAAATGGCGTACAGGGCGGGGGCCTGAGAACCCGACAGCCGTTCCTGATAAGACATCGCAGTCCATTCGAGGCCGAATCCGGTCGGCAACTGGCGCACCAGCGATTCCATTATGTCCATCGCTGTACCGGTACTGACGCCGGGCGCGGCTTCTCCGACAATCTCGACCGCGGAGTAGCCGTTGTAGCGTTCCAGACGCGGTGAACCGGTTTCCCAGCGCGACGTGGCAAAGGCCGAGAAAGGCACCATGCCACCGTTGTTATTACGGACGTACCACAAATTGATGTCGTCAGGGAGCATGCGATATTTTGCTGCCGCCTGCACGTAAACCTTCTTCACGCGACCGCGGTCCATAAAGTCATTGACGTAGCTGGAACCCCAGGCCGTTTGCAATGTATCGTTGATGTCGTCGATGGAAACGCCCAGAGCCTGGGCTTTGCGCTGATCGATATCAATTTGCAACTGCGGGCTGTCGTCCAGACCGTTATGACGAACGCGGGTCAGGGAAGAATCCTTCCCGGCCAGCTCAATCAGCTTGTCGCGCGCGGCCATTAACGCGTCATGCCCCGCACCAGCGTGATCCTGCAGCTCCATATCGAAACCGGCAGAGCTTCCGAGGCCACTGATAGCCGGAGGGCTACTGGCGAAGACGCGGGCTTCTTTAATCTTATTAAAAGCTTTGGTCGCACGTTCAATGATGGCGAAAGAGGTTCCGGTGGTGGTGTCGCGCTCATCCCAGTCTTTTAAACGGACAAACATACGCGCCACGTTTTGACCGTTCCCGCCAGGGCCTGAACCGACCGTGGAAAAGACCGACATAATGTTGTCTTTCTCATGGGTGAAGTAATACTTCTCTACTTCCTCAACCACTTTCAATGTTTGCTGCTGTGTGGAGCCGCTAGGCAGCTGTACCGAGGTGGTAAACATGCCGCGGTCTTCCAGCGGCAGGAAGGAGGTTGGCAGGCGCAGGAACAGGAAAACCATTCCGCCGAGCAGCAGGCCGTAGATCAGTATCCAGCGCAGGCTGCGGTGCAGGATCCTGGCAACGCCTTTTTCGTAGCGCTCGGCGTTGCGATTAAACATTCGGTTAAACCAGCCGAAGAAACCGGTTTGTCCGTGATGCTCGCCCTTATGCAGCGGTTTGAGCAGGGTGGCGCACAGAGCAGGAGTGAGGATCATCGCCACCAGAACAGACAGCACCATTGCGGAGACGATAGTAATCGAGAACTGGCGGTAAATAGCTCCGGTAGTGCCGCCGAAGAAGGCCATCGGGATAAACACCGCCGACAGCACCATGGCAATACCAACCAGCGCGCCCTGGATTTGCCCCATCGATTTCCGTGTCGCTTCCCGCGGTGTGAGCCCTTCCTCACTCATAATACGCTCGACGTTTTCCACTACCACAATGGCGTCATCGACCAGCAGGCCGATCGCCAGCACCATCGCAAACATCGTCAAGGTGTTAACGCTATAGCCAAAGGCGTAAAGCACGGAGAAGGTACCCATCAGGACGACGGGAACGGCGATGGTGGGAATCAGCGTGGCGCGGAAGTTTTGCAGGAACAGGTACATCACGAGGAATACCAGCGCGATCGCTTCCAGCAGGGTTTTTACCACGTCGATGATTGAGGCTTTGACAAAGGAGGTGGTTTCATATGCCACCTTATATTCCAGCCCATGTGGAAAATACTGTGACAGTTCGTCAAGGCGGTTGAGCACCAGCTCTGCCGTTGCCATTTCATTGGCGCCGGAGGCCAGTTTCACGCCCAGACCGGAAGCCGGGTTGCCGTTAAACCGGCTGAGGTAGTCGTACTTCTCGGCCCCCATTTCGACCGTTGCCACATCGCCCAGTTTAACTTCTGAGCCATCCTGGTTGACGCGTAGAGTAATGGCGCGGAATTCATCCGGAGTCTGCAGTAGCGACTGGGCGTTGATCGTCGCGTTCAGCGCCTGCTTGTCCACCGAAGGCGTACCGCCAAGTTGTCCGACCGCAATCTGCGCATTCTGTGACTCGATAGCGTCGGTCACATCTTTAGCGGTCATCTGGAAACTGTTCAGTTTGGCCGGGTCAAGCCAGATACGCATGGAGTACTGTGAGCCGTAAGCGTCAATATCCCCCACGCCGTTAATACGGCTGAGCGGATCCTGAATGTTACTGGCGACATAGTCGGCGATGTCCTGCTTATCCATTGAGCCATCGGTGGAGACAAAGGCGATTGTCAGAATATTGGTGTCCCCGGTCTTACGCACCGTGACCCCCTGATCCTGTACCGCCTGCGGTAGTTTACGCATTGCCGATTGCAGCTGGTTTTGCACCTGCTGGACGGCCTCATCAGGATCGGTTCCGGCGACAAAGCTCAGCGTAACTGATGCCTGACCTGTCCCGCTGCTCTGTGACGACATGTACATCAGGTTATCGAGACCGGTCATGTTCTGCTCGATCACCTGGGTGACGGTGTTTTCCAGAGTCTGAGCCGAGGCGCCAGGATAGTTGGCGGTGACCCGTACATTTGGCGGCGCCAGATCGGGATATTGCTCAACGGGCAGTGAAAAAATAGCCAGGGCTCCTGTCAGGCACAACAGGATAGCTAACACCCAGGCAAAAATGGGGCGATCGATGAAAAAATTCGCCATTAAAAGAGGACCTCGTGTTTCTGCGTATCGTTATGGGTATGGCTTGCTTCACTTTAGCGGCAAGGTACGGGTCAAACGTGGAGAAAAAAAGAAGATAATGTAAATTATCATGCCCGTTTACAGCATACCTTTCGTGCCAACGCCGTCAGGCCAGGATCCAGACCCGACGGCGCTTTGCGGTTCTTTACGTTAGATAACTGTCTGATTCAGCCGATCGGAAACTGATGCTTACCAACGTTCCTCCTCCGGAAGGTTGAGAGAAGGTCAACGTGCCGCTTAGTCTTTCCGCCCGCTCACGCATAATATTTAGTCCATAGTGCCCTGTAGGCTCATGCGGCTCGCCAATGCCGATGCCGTTATCGCGGATATAAACCGTGTGGTTGCCGTCCGGAGCCGTTACGCAACTGACGGCAATTTCGCTCGCACTGGCATGCTTAATGGCGTTCAGCACCGCTTCGCGGATGATCTGCAACAGGTGCACTTGCATTTGCGCATCCAACGCCAGCGTGGGTAACCGACAGTCGAGTGTGAGTTTAGCTGAGGTTTGATTTTGCAGAGTTTCCAGCATTTCATGCAGGGCGGAGGGTAAGTCTGCCTGTTGTAAGGTCAGACGGAAGGTGGTGAGCAGTTCGCGTAGCTGGCGGTAGGCATCGTTCAGCGCCTGGGAGAAATCCGCCATGATGCTTTGCGCTGGGGCGTTATCTTCCGGAATTGACCGCTTCAGCAGCGTCAACTGAATGCGTAAATAAGAGAGCACCTGTGCCAGTGAGTCGTGCAGTTCGCGTGCAATCGTCGCTCGCTCCTCCATTAACAACAGTTGCTGAAAATGTTTTTGTGCCTGGTTGAAGTACAACCCGCGTCCCAGCATTGAGGAAACGCTGTTAAGCAGTGGAATAGAAGCATTGACGTTTGGACTTTGCCAGTGCAGTTCGCCGTAGACGGTTTCCTGCATAGTGACCGGCAGGATCTGCATCGGCAGCTCCAGGCTTTTAGTCCCTTCGCTAATCCGCCAGTTATCACCGACGGTGAGCTCAAGGAAATACGCGGCGTCATGTTCGCGGACGATCTGTAAAATATGGCGGAAGCAGTGCACGTCAATCTGGCTGGTATTTAACGCCTGGGAGCACTGATACAACACCTCCAGACGGCGATTGGCTTCATGGAGATCGTGAGTTTTCTCGGCAACAGACGCTTCCAGCGAGCGATACAGCTTGTGTAATTCACTCGACATCTGGCTAAACGTTTTGCCCAGCAACCCCAGTTCATTGGGCAAACCGGTATCCAGCGGTGGGATATTAAACTGACCGTGTTCAATTTGCTGACTGGCCATCACCAGTTTATTCAGCGGACGCACCACCTGCTGGCGAATGCGCCGCAGGGTAAAGAAGACGAGGGTGAATATGCCGATCCCGCCCGCCAGCGAGATGCCAAATACCAGCATGACTTTACGCTCGGCATAATGTTGCAACGCCAGCACGAAGAGATCGATTTGATCGACGTAGTTGTTGATATTGGCCTGGTACCATTTTAAATCGCCGTCGATCAGGCGGGCATTCATTTCCAGCCAGTTAGCATGCAGACGTCCATAGCGGCTTTTTACCGCTTGTGGCACATACCACGCATTCAGATTCTGTAATGCCGGTGCGTTTAGCGCCTGCTGGAAAAGCTGGCGGTGGGCGTTAAGCTGCGGGCTCTGGCTTTGCAGATCGTAACCCAGACGGTAGCTTTGCATGCGCAATGAGCCAGCAACGTTGATGGCTTCGGCATCTCGCAAGCTGCTGGTCAGCGTGAGCAGCGCAATACCTGTTGAGAGAATTGACAGCAGCACTATGTAGAAAAAAGCTTTAGCCAGACTGGCCGAGACCGGACGCTTTACCGTCACTTGTGCATCCTCACACAATACACGTCACGCCTGAAAACAGCGTGAACGATGCGGTGTATTTGATAAAGGTTAATAAAACGCCATGAAACTGGATGGTAACTGAAACACAATTTCATATGCGATGAAATAAATTGATCTGCCACAGGTTCTGCATAAATAGTTGTGCTTCCTGGGCAAATGAACATTGCCGCTTCCTTCCGTGTCGGTTAATAACACTCTTATAAAGAATAAGGTTTTTGCAACCAAAAAAGAAGGAAGCCATGAATCGTTTTATTATGGTCAATAGCCAGCAGTGCCTGGGATGCCATGCCTGTGAGGTCGCCTGCGTCATGGCTCACAATGGCGAACAGCATGTCCTGAGCCAACGGCATTTTCAGCCCCGAATTACCGTCATTAAACATCAGCAGCAGCGCAGCGCGGTGACCTGTCACCACTGCGAAGATGCACCCTGCGCCAGAAGTTGCCCAAATGGGGCAATTAGCCATGATAACGACAGCGTTCAGGTGAACCCGCAAAAGTGCATTGGCTGTAAATCGTGCGTCGTTGCCTGTCCTTTCGGCACGATGCAGATCGTACTCACTCCTGTCGCCAAAGGGAAGGTGAAAGCCACCGCGCACAAATGCGATCTGTGCCAGGGGCGTGAACAGGGGCCCGCCTGCGTAGAGAACTGCCCGGCGCAGGCGTTACAGTTGGTGACGGAAAATTCGCTTACCGGTCTGTCAAAAGCGCGCAGGCTGCGTACCGCAAGTCTGGAAAGCCAGCCATGGCACGCCAGCACTACCGATTTTGTTCCACATGTCATCACCAAACGTGAGCAAATGCAGGCGACGCCTGCGCGTGGTGAACCGGATAAACTGGCGATTGATGCCCGGAAAACCAGCTTTGAAGAGATCTATCTGCCGTTTCGTACGGCGCAGGCGGAGCGGGAAGCCTCTCGCTGCCTGAAATGCGGCGACCACAGTATTTGCGAATGGACCTGTCCGTTGCATAACCACATTCCGCAGTGGATTGAGCTGGTCAAAGCCGGAAACATCGATGCCGCGGTTGAGCTTTCACATCAAACCAACTGCTTGCCGGAGGTGACCGGGCGTGTATGCCCGCAGGATCGACTCTGCGAAGGGGCATGCACGGTGCGTAATGAGCATGGCGCAGTCACTATCGGTAATATTGAGCGTTACATCTCCGATCGGGCGCTGAGTAAAGGATGGCGACCGGACTTAAGCCATGTGCAGAAAGTGGACAAGCGTGTTGCCATTATCGGCGCGGGTCCGGCGGGTCTGGCCTGCGCGGATGTGCTGGCGCGTAGCGGTATCAGTGCCACCGTTTACGATCGCCATCCTGAAATTGGCGGTTTGCTGACGTTCGGTATTCCGGCCTTCAAACTGGACAAATCGCTGCTGACGCGTCGCCGTGAAATCTTCAGCGCTATGGGGATTCATTTCGAACTTAACTGTGAAGTGGGTAAGGACGTCGCACTTGAAAAGTTGCTGGAGGATTACGATGCCGTGTTCGTGGGGGTGGGAACCTATCGTTCCATGAAGGCGGACCTGCCAAATGAAGACGCGCCAGGCGTATATGATGCGCTGCCGTTCCTGATTGCCAACACCAAGCAGGTGATGGGGCTGGATGAGTTGCCTGAAGAACCGTTTATCGATACCGCTGGACTGAACGTGGTGGTTCTGGGCGGAGGCGATACGGCCATGGACTGTGTACGTACCGCGCTGCGCCACGGTGCAAGCCAGGTGACCTGCGCCTATCGTCGTGATGAAGCCAACATGCCGGGTTCGAAAAAAGAGGTGAAGAACGCCCGGGAAGAGGGGGCAAACTTCGAGTTTAACGTCCAGCCGGTTGAGCTGGTGTTGCATGCCGATGGGCGAGTCAGCGGCGTGCGTTTCTTACGTACCCAACTTGGCGAACCTGATGCGCAGGGGCGTCGTCGCCCGGTTCCCATCGCCGGGAGTGAGTTTGTGATGCCCGCAGATGCGGTGATCATGGCGTTTGGTTTTCACCCACACGGCATGCCGTGGCTGGAGTCGCATGGCGTTAAGGTCGATAACTGGGGGCGCATTGCCGCCGATGTTGAAAGCGCATACCGTTACCAAACCAGTAACCCGAAAATCTTTGCCGGTGGCGACGCGGTACGCGGTGCGGATCTGGTGGTGACGGCCATGGCGGAGGGGCGGCACGCCGCCCAGGGGATCGTCGACTGGCTGGGCGTAAAATCAGTCAAATCTCACTAATCGGCGTCCAGGCCGGATAAAACGCGTTAGCGTTGTCATCCGGCAATGTGCCGCATGAATGCCTGATGGCGCTTTGCTTATCAGGCCTACATTGTTCCAAGACAAACCCGGTTTCACGGCGTAGTATTATTTCTCACTTCTTGCTGTGGAGCCGGTATGTCGCAAAAAATTACCCTCATCAAAGATAAAGTCCTCTCCGATAACTACTTCATCCTGCGCAATATCACCTATGACCTGATCCGTAGCACTGGGGAGGTGATTCGTCATAAACGCGAGGTTTACGATCGCGGTAACGGTGCCACAATCCTGCTGTATAACCCGGAGAAGAAAACGGTGGTCTTAATTCGCCAGTTCCGCGTCGCCACCTGGGTCAACGGTAATGAAGATGGTCAACTGATTGAAACCTGCGCCGGGCTGTTGGATAACGATGAACCGGAAGCGTGCATTCGCAAAGAGGCCATTGAAGAGACCGGCTTTGAAGTGGGCGAAGTGCGCAAACTGTTTGAGTTATACATGTCGCCGGGCGGCGTGACGGAAATAATCCACTTCTTCATTGCACAATACAGTGACAGCCAGCGAGCAAACGCTGGTGGCGGTGTGGAAGATGAAGACATTGAAGTTCTGGAACTGCCGTTCACACAGGCGCTGGAAATGATCAAAACGGGTGAGATCCGTGACGGTAAAACGGTGCTATTGTTGAACTATTTGCAGTCGTCGCATCTCATGGACTAATGCGTGGGATTTATATTTCTTTACAAATTTACGGCCAATCCGACAATTCTTATTGAGCCATATCAGTCGCGCAAGGAAGATACCGCTTAGGCTGTGTGTTTTGACTTCGGGGTTGTACCGTCCATGCGCTATCGCGTTATTCTCCTTTTCCTGCTCGGGTTGCTACCAGCCCGATTGCTCTGGGCTGCGCCCGCGCAACAGGCGTTTTCTGACTGGCAGGTGACGTGTAATAACCAAAATTTTTGCGTGGCGCGCAATACCGGAGAGCACCACGGCCTGGTCATGACCTTGAGCCGCAGCGCCGGGGCACATACTGACGCCGTGTTGCGTATTGAGCTGGGCGGGCTGGAATCGTCCAACGTCAAAGAGAGAGATATTGCGCCGCGTCTGTTGTTGGATGGTGCGCCGCTCTCGCTGAGCGGCGAGCACTGGCGTATTAGCCCATGGCAACTGATGACCGATGATCCCGCCACCATTAGCGCATTTTTACAAACCGTACAGGACGCGAAGGCGATTACCCTGCAAAAAGGTGCGCAAAATCTTTCGCTGCTCGGGCTAAAAGCCGCATTGTTGTTTATCGATGCCCAGCAAAAACGGGTTGGCAGCGAAACCGCATGGATCGAAAAAGGTGACGAGCCTCCGCTCAGTGTACCTCCTGCTCCCGCGCTGAAAGGCGTAGCGGTCATTAACCCAACACCAACGCCTCTCACACAGCAAGAGCGCAGTGAACTGCTGGACTATGGTAACTGGCGAATCAACGGTATTCGTTGCTCTATCGATCCGCTGCGTCGCGAGATGCGCGTCACGGCCCTAACGGATGATAAAGCGCTGCTGATGATTGGCTGTGAGGCTGGAGCGTATAACACTATCGATCTGGCGTGGGTGGTTTCACGTACAACCCCGCTGACTTCACGCGCGGTACGGTTAAGCCTGCCTTTTAAAACGGATGCGGAAAGTCGCGATATGGAGCTGACCAACGCTACGTTTGACGAAAAGTCGCGGGAGCTGGTTACCCTCGCTAAAGGACGAGGGTTGGCAGATTGCGGTATTCAGACCCGCTGGCGCTACGATGGTCAGCGTTTTCGCCTGGTGCGCTATGCCCAGGAGCCAAGTTGTGATAACTGGCATGGGCCAGATGCCTGGCCCACACTGTGGATCACACGTTAAGCACCTTGTGTGCTTTGTCGACGATGTTATCTACCGTAAAGCCGAAGAACGGGAACAGTTTGTCTGCCGGAGCCGACTCCCCATAGCCCGTCATCCCAACAATCGCCCCTTTCAGCCCAACATACTTGTACCAGTAGTCGGCAATACCGGCTTCTACCGCCACGCGCGCGCTGACGTTTGCCGGCAGGACCGACTCCCGGTATGCCTCATCCTGGGCGTCGAAGATATCGGTTGAGGGCAGAGAAACTACCCGTACGTTACGGCCTTCGCCGGTCAGTTTTTCCGCCGCCAGCAGCGTGATTTCCATTTCTGAACCGGTAGCAATCAGGATAACATCCGGCTTACCGCCGCCGTCCTTCAGCACATAGCCGCCGCGGGCAATTTGCTGCACCTGCTCAGGCGTGCGCTCAACCTGCGCCAGATTCTGCCGCGAGAGGATCAGCGCCGTTGGCCCGTCATGGCGTTCGACCGCCAGCTTCCAGCCTACTGCCGCCTCAACCTGATCGCACGGTCGCCAGGTACTGAAATTCGGCGTCAGTCGCAGGCTGGCGAGTTGTTCGACGGCCTGGTGCGTGGGACCATCTTCCCCCAGGCCAATCGAGTCGTGGGTATAAACCATGATTTGTCGGGCTTTCATCAGCGCCGCCATGCGCGCGGCATTGCGGGCATATTCGACAAACATCAGGAACGTGGCAGTGTAAGGTACGAAGCCCCCGTGGTGCGCGATACCATTGGCAATGGCGGTCATGCCAAATTCCCGCACGCCGTAGTGGATGTAGTTTCCTGCATGATCCTCTTTAAGAGAGGAGGAGCCTTTCCAGATGGTCAGGTTGCTGGGTGCCAGATCCGCCGAGCCGCCGAGCAGTTCTGGCAGTATCGGCCCATAGGCGTTCAGGGTATTTTGCGAAGCTTTACGGGTGGCTATTTTGGCTGGGTTGGCTTGCAGGTCGGTAATATATTTCTGGATTGTTGCTTCCCACTCCTTAGGCAGTCCGCCGCTCATCCGGCGAGTAAACTCTGCCGCCAGTTCCGGGTAGGCTTGTTCGTAAGCTGCGAATTTCTCCTTCCAGCCCTGTTGCGCTTTTTCGCCTTTCTCGCGTGCGTCCCACGCCCGGTAAATCTCTTTGGGGATTTCAAAAGCAGGATGATGCCACCCCAGTTTCTGCCGGGTCAGCGCCACCTCTTCTTCGCCCAGCGCAGCGCCGTGCGCTTCCTCTTTCCCGGCTTTATTCGGTGAGCCAAAACCAATCACCGTGCGGCAGATAATCAGCGACGGTTTATCAGTAACAGCCTGCGCTTCCTGAATGGCTTTTTTCACCGCCTCAGGGTCATGACCGTCAATGTCGTGCACTACATGCCAGTGGTAAGCCTCAAAGCGTTTTGCAGTATCGTCGGTAAACCAGCCGTCGGTTTCGCCATCAATTGAGATGCCGTTGTGATCGTAGAAGCCGATGAGTTTGCCAAGCCCCAGCGTGCCCGCCAGCGAACAAGCCTCGTGTGAAATACCCTCCATCAGACAGCCGTCGCCCATAAAGACCCAGGTAAAGTGGTTAACAATCTCATGGTCCGGCTGGTTAAACTGCGCTGCCAGCGTGCGTTCGGCAATGGCCATGCCGACGGCGTTGGCTAAACCCTGGCCCAGCGGTCCGGTGGTGGTTTCCACGCCCGGCGTGTAGCCAATTTCCGGGTGACCTGGCGTCTTTGAATGGAGCTGACGGAAGTTCTTTAATTCTTCGATCGGCAGGTCGTAACCGGAAAGATGCAATAGGCTGTAAAGCAGCATTGAGGCGTGGCCGTTGGACAGAATAAACCGGTCACGATCGTACCAGGTGGGATCGGTCGGGTTATGGCGTAGAAAATCGTTCCACAGCACTTCGGCGATATCGGCCATCCCCATTGGTGCTCCTGGGTGGCCGGAGTTAGCTTTTTGGACGGCATCCATACTCAGCGCACGAATGGCATTGGCAAGCTCTTTACGGGTCATAGGAAATACTCCTTGAAAAGTAAAGTGTTAGATGCGTGTTGTGATTCACACTTTTGGGAAAATTGCGGGCGTTGTCAGCAAAAAGCATAGCAGACAAGCATGGTATTGCTGGATTAAGCAGGTAACATGGCTGTTATAAATTGATAACAAATTCTTTCTTTGAATGGTGAGAGTTTGGGGACCTTCAAAGTTTGTGCCGTTGACTGAGGTGATAATGTGCGGCTCAGTAGAATGGTTACCCGCGCCACTTTTTTGATAGATACGTGAAAGGAACAACAAGATGGATGACCAGTTAAAACAAAGCGCCCTCGATTTCCACGAATTTCCGGTACCCGGTAAAATCCAGGTTTCTCCGACCAAGCCTCTGGCAACGCAGCGCGACCTGGCGCTGGCCTACTCGCCGGGCGTGGCTGCACCGTGTCTTGAAATTGAAAAGGACCCGCTGGCAGCCTACAAATACACCGCGCGCGGCAACCTGGTTGCGGTTATTTCCAACGGTACGGCGGTGCTGGGCCTGGGCAATATTGGCGCACTGGCCGGCAAACCGGTGATGGAAGGTAAAGGCGTTCTGTTTAAGAAATTCGCCGGGATCGACGTGTTCGACATTGAAGTCGATGAACTCGATCCGGATAAATTTATCAATGTGGTTGCGGCCCTGGAACCCACGTTTGGCGGTATCAACCTCGAAGATATCAAAGCGCCGGAGTGCTTCTACATTGAGCAAAAACTGCGCGAACGCATGAATATTCCGGTCTTCCACGATGACCAGCACGGTACAGCAATCATCAGTACTGCCGCAATTCTGAACGGTCTGCGGGTGGTTGAGAAAAATATCTCCGACGTGCGCATGGTGGTGTCTGGCGCAGGCGCGGCGGCGATTGCCTGTATGAACCTGCTGGTAGCGCTGGGTATGCAGAAACACAATATTGTGGTCTGTGACTCCAAAGGCGTGATTTACAAAGACCGCGAACCGAACATGGCGGAAACCAAAGCGGCTTATGCGGTGGTGGATGACGGTAAGCGTACGCTGGATGATGTCATTGACGGCGCAGATATTTTCCTCGGTTGCTCCGGTCCGAAAGTGCTGACGCAGGAAATGGTTAAGAAGATGGCGCGTGCGCCAATGATTCTGGCACTCGCTAACCCGGAACCGGAAATCCTGCCGCCGTTGGCAAAAGAGGTGCGTTCCGACGCAATCATTTGTACTGGTCGTTCAGACTACCCGAACCAGGTTAACAACGTCCTGTGCTTCCCGTTCATCTTCCGCGGTGCGCTGGATGTCGGTGCAACGGCCATCAACGAAGAGATGAAACTGGCGGCGGTGCACGCCATTGCTGAGCTGGCGCATGCCGAGCAGAGTGAAGTGGTGGCCTCTGCTTATGGCGATCAGGACCTGAGCTTCGGCCCGGAATACATCATTCCGAAACCGTTCGACCCGCGTCTGATCGTCAAAATCGCCCCTGCTGTGGCGAAAGCGGCGATGGACTCTGGTGTGGCAACGCGTCCGATTACCGACTTTGACGCTTACATCGATAAGCTGACTGAATTCGTCTACAAAACCAACCTGTTCATGAAGCCGATTTTCTCCCTGGCACGTAAAGCGCCGAAGCGTGTGGTGCTGACGGAAGGGGAAGAAGCGCGCGTACTGCATGCTACCCAGGAATTGATCACTTTAGGTCTGGCGAAGCCGATCCTGATTGGTCGTCCGAGCGTTATTGAAATGCGTATCCAGAAACTGGGGCTGCAGATCAAAGCGGGCGTCGATTTTGAAATCGTCAACAACGAATCCGATCCACGCTTTAAAGAGTACTGGAGCGAGTACTACCAGATTATGAAGCGCCGTGGGATCACCCAGGAGCAGGCGCAGCGTGCGGTGATTGCCAACACTACGGTGATCGGTGCAATCATGGTGCAGCGTGGCGAAGCGGATGCGATGATCTGCGGTACGATTGGTGACTACCATGAGCACTTCAGCGTGGTGAAAGAGGTGTTTGGTCATCGTGACGGCGTGCATACTGCCGGGGCGATGAACGCCTTGCTGCTGCCAAGCGGTAACACTTTTATCGCCGATACTTACGTCAACGACGATCCTACGCCTGAGCAACTGGCGGAAATCGCCGTTATGGCGGCAGAGACTGTGCGTCGCTTTGGTATTGAACCGAAGGTGGCGTTGCTATCTCACTCCAACTTTGGTTCCTCTGACTGCCCGTCGGCCAGCAAAATGCGCGAAGCGCTGGAGCTGATTAAGGCGCGCGCGCCAGAGTTGATGATTGACGGCGAAATGCACGGCGACGCCGCGCTGGTGGAAAGTATCCGTAATGACCGCATGCCGGACAGTCCGTTGAAAGGCTCAGCGAATATTCTGGTGATGCCGAATATGGAAGCGGCCCGTATTAGTTACAACTTACTACGCGTTTCCAGTTCTGAAGGCGTAACGGTTGGCCCGGTGCTGATGGGGGTTGCGAAACCTGTTCATGTATTAACGCCGATCGCCTCTGTTCGTCGTATCGTTAATATGGTGGCGCTGGCGGTTGTAGAAGCACAGACTCAGCCGCTGTAATTATGTTGGTGTGAAGTATGAACCCTTACCCTGGCTTGAATGGGGTAAGGGGGAATTTCATTGATATCATTAAAATTATGTTTTATGATTTTTTATCATCTCTTTAGTTTATTGGTTTATCCTTTTCTTGTTTCGAATCTATCACTACGACCGTAAATTCTTCCTTGAAGTCACTTCCCGGACACTGAGTTCTCCACATCCAGCGTAAAACACAGACCATTTTGTGACATAACCTTGTCCTTGTATATCAGCCGATACTGACTGTGCCGCTGCCGATCACCACGCCGCCACAGTCAATTGCATCACCGGTTCTGGCGGCAGGCAGGCCGTCAATAAACACAGTGCCTGAACCACTGGCTATTTTTCGGGGGTGAGGTGGGTGTTTCGGTTTATCGTGAGGCGTCAGTGGGTCACTCATACGGGCAGCAGGCAATCCATCAATAAATACCGTGGGTGAACCCGCTGTAATGACAGTTTCGTGATAACCATCGTGCTGGGTACCTTTATCGTTAAGTCGGGCTGCTGTGGGCATATTGAACTCCTCATTGTTCATTTAGTGATAATCATGTTCATTTCTTCATGATTATTTTTTTATGACCTTTTAGCTTGTTTTCCGTAAATTGATAGTAAGAAGTATTCTTATTAGCATCAATAAGTATTGATACCTGATTGGTTCTAATTTCAAAATAGTAATCACTACTATTACCATTAAAGCCAAAGTTATTAAGAACGCGTCTCAAATTATTTTTATCGACCTCATGCCGGGGGCACAGAAACCTCCGTTTTAATACCAATGGGTAATCAGTTTTCATCGAACATGATGAGCGCCAATTAAATATAGAAAACATTTTATTGTACATGTTTTTTTCAGAAAACCATTCCTTTGTAATTGTAGGGTATTCAAGAGAGCCGATTTGATATTGATGTTTTCCTGGAAGGAATTCATACGCTCGATTTAGTGGTATAGTATATGAAAAACTCTCACCCGATTCAATCTCTAACCACCAATCTTGTATATCATTACCAAAATCACAAGAATGACCTAAATAGTCCAATTTAACATTGTCTGTTGTGATTAAAAATGAAGAGCCGCATATTACACCAAAAAAAGTGTCCCGCGCAGTGCTGGGTATACCCGATTTATAAATAAAATAGCTTTTATTACTTTTATTATTAAATGTAATATTGGCTATTACGTTATTTTTTTCTTGCCTCACTGCAAGAAAAACATCTATTGCATATTTTTTTTCTCGCCACTTACTTTCTTTTTCGCTAATTCTATAATAAGGATAGAGGTCAGCGATAGTAGAATTCGGTTGTTTCCGAATAAGATTCTCAAATGCTGAAGACTCACTCAGTGGATAAACTACTGGTTCAGCAGTAGATGCTTTTTTGCCCCAATAGATCTTTCCGTATCCATATTTTATGAGTGATACTCCTGTAGCATTGGCACCGGCTATTGACAGATTGAGGAGGCATAAAAAGAGAAGCATCCTCCCCCCTCTATTTATTTGTAATTTCGCACTCATTGTCATTTAACTCAAAATATAATTCAAAATTATAAGCATTTTTAAAAACATCAGGACTATGACTTTCTTTTAAATCTTTTCTATATTTAATATATATATATTTTCTCCGTCTTCACTTATTGCGTGTTTATAGTCCCCATCATTTGGCAAATCATCAGTACCTACTCCACCCCATGGCCCTCTGGATTCTTTTTTGTTTTTTTCACTAGCCCATATTTCATCTTTGTTCTCAACTCTATAAAAATGGCTTATTTCATGGCAGAGCGTACTCGCTTTAGAATCAGCCCCCATTAGTTTTTTTGAATAAAAATTATATCCTATATTTATTTCAAGCTGTTCCTTATATTTATCTGGTGGGCATATACATGTAGCATCCCTCTTTACGAACGCCGAATACTCATTAGTAAAGGTGCGATTAACAAAATTGCCATATTTATAAACTCTTTTGTCAGGTACAGATCCTAGTTCGTTACTGCAGGGATCAACTTGAGATACTTCAACAGGATTGGGATCCACATGCAATTGTTCCATAATATAACACATTCTATCAACTGACTTTTTCATAAATTCGTACACGGACGTTTTTTCCACCTCTGGTCGGTGGTAAGTGTCAGTGTTTTCCATATCACAAATATAATATGTATGTTCAATCTCCTTATCACCTCTCACTCCCATTATTTGCTCAAATTCAGCCTGTTCAGTCTTCCCCCACGTAGCCAGATCCTTTTGTCTTTTTTTTAAAACCCGCAATGCGCATGCCAGAGAATCCGTCATCATCGTCACGAATTTATTAGTTACCATAACCGTTTGACCAAATTTCTTAACGTATTTTTTTGCAGATATAGTTTCAGCTTTTGTGCATGCTCTTTGCACTGAATTTTCTTGTGCATCTTCCATTTTTATACCTAATTTATAACAAATTGCACATTAAAATAACATTCAAATCATAATGAGTGCGTGTTACCTTTCGCTTCTGAACTTAATATTCATTCATATACACCACCTTCAATCATATTAATACTCTGATGCAATAATCTGACCTTAATTTTCTGTTCAGTATCAGTGGTAAATATTTCTGTATAGCCTTTCTTATCTGTTTCACCCCGTGTCTGTGTACCGTTCTCAAAAAATGCGATATAGCGTGTCTCTGAATAAGGTATCCCGTCGTCGTCCGTAAAATGAAGCTGAAGGTAATGTTTTTCGATGTTATCTTGATCGTCTTTTTCATCATCTGGGCCATCCTCACTCCCAGTCCCGCTACCTTCTTTATCATCCGTGTCATCATCTTCATCCGCCAGCGCTTTCAGCACGCTTGGTTGCTGAGTTCTCGCCGGTGTTCCCGGATTTCCTCCGCCGTTCAGGTTGATTTTCGGCCCCATAATGTCCACGCCACCCGGATGGATGACCACAAATGAACCGCCCACCTTCAGGCTTATCCGGCTGCTGCTTTCCAGCACAATATCGCTCTGAACCTTTATTCCCAGCGCGCCGCTTATCTTCTGCGCCAGGTCTCCCTTCACCTCCTGGCTCTTCATCCCTTTCACCAGGCTGATATGGTCACCGGTGGTGGTCTGCTCCTGTTTTCCCTTCACCGACATCTTCCGGTCATTGCCCACAACCAGCGTCTCGTCATTCCCCACCTGCTCACGCCGGTCGTGCATCACTTCTGTCTTCCGGTCGTTTTTTACGGTCACCGTGTCATCATGACCCACCGTCACCTGACGGTCATTCCCCGTCGTGTTGCGCTGGTCATGCGCGACCGTGACTGTCCGGTCGTGTCCGGATGCGTTTTCTTTCCCTACGGTCACCGTCTGGCCCAGTCCCACAGTGATGCTCTGGTTATTGCCGATGGTCTCCGTATGGTCCACCTTCACATCAGTGGTTCGGTTGTTCAGTACCTCCGTATCCATGTTCTTCTGCGCGTGGATATAGACCTGCTCATTGCCCGTGGCGTCATCGAATTTCAGTTCGTTAAATCCGCCGCCTTTGTAGGTCTTCGAGCGGATGGTCATCTGCGTTTTCGTGCCCGGCAGGGTGCCCGGCGAGCGGTTGTCCTGGTGGTAGGTGCGGCCCATAATAATGGGCTGGTCCGGGTCGCCGTTCAGGAAATCCACTATCACTTCCTGACCCACGCGCGGAATGGCGAGGTTGCCAAATCCGGCACCGGCCCACGCCTGGGACACCCGCACCCAGCAGGAGCTGTCTTCGTTTCCCGGGCAGTAGCGGTCCCAGTGAAAACGCACCCGCACCCGGCCATGCTCGTCGCAGAAAATTTCCTCGCCTGCCGGCCCGGTGACAATGGCGCTCTGCGGGCCGTCCACGGCGGGTTTGGGCAGCGGGGAGGCACGCCATGTCCGGTCAGCCGGGATGACGTCCAGGTGGTTACTGAGTGTGGTGCCTTCACCGGAGCTACCGTGCTGCGCCTGTGGCTGCTTTCCTTCCAGTACAGAGCCGGTGACCTGCCATTCGCGGTTCAGCGTCTCTGACGGGTGACCGGTCAGGGTAAAACGTTTGCCGGGCCACAGTTTCGGGGAGTTGCTCACGCAGGCTGCCGTTTCAGCATCCTGCCGGTGGCCCTCCGCCTGGTAGCGGGCAAAGTCCTGACCATGCTGTACGTCTTTGAAGCGTCCCGGATAATCAAAGATTTCATACTGGGTGCGCTGGCCGTTGAGGTTTTTGGCGTGGTGGCTGAAATAACCGGGCCATCCGGGCGTTTTGAAGGTGTAATCCTGGTTTTCAACTGAGGAAGGGCGAATCTGTGCCCGGTAGCGGAACGCACTGATGCATTCCGTTGTGACTTCCCGGGCGTTCGGGTTAAAGGGCATGTCGCCGAGTGTGGAGACCCCGGCGATGTCATCGCAGAGCACCAGTTTCTGGTCGGGACCGGTCGGGTGGAACCAGTCAAAGAAGAAAATACCCTCTTCGGCCCACAGGCGCGTCAGAAAGGTGAGGTCAGTTTCGCCGTACTGCACGCAGAATTCGCGGGCGGGATGGGGCTCATAAAAGGAAGGCACCCAGTCAGTAATGCCGTTTTCAGTAAGCAGGGTGGTGGCAATGGCCTGGATATCCTGCTGCTGAAAGATGCGGAAGTTCTGGCGCAGTCCGGCGCGCCAGAGCGGGGGCGAAATCGTCAGCTGGTAATTCATCTGCCAGTGGTTGTTCTCCCTGAGCTCCACGCCGGTGATGATGCCGTGAAGATAACGCAGCGCAACAGCCCCCTGCCAGACAGTGAGGGTGGTGCTTTTCTCGAGAAAATCTGTGGCGGTGAGGTCAGGCAGGTCGCTGGCGATATCGACACTGAGTGTAAAGGGGGTGGAGAGATTCTGGCAGAGGGTGAAGCTGACGACGGCGGTATCCGTCGCCAGTAACCCGTCCACGTCGAGCGTAAAGCGCAGTCCCTGCTGTGACATGAGTTTATCTCCATGATATATCATCCGAAAGTCACCATACGCCAGTAAAGTCAGCACAGGTAGAACCGAAAGGTTGTTTGGGTGAGATTCAGAAAACGTTTAGGTCTGGAGATAAAAAACTATCATCAGTTTGTCGCTACTCGCGGCGGAAGCAACCTTTTACACAATCTATGATAGATGTTTTGATTAAAGTTATTTAAAAGCTAATGATTCCATTTAAAGCAAATGAACTTCTTTGATTTCTACATAAAATCCATGCGCTTCACTTTTTATTCCCCCTTCTCTTAGTGATCTACTTCACCTTTTAAACCTGGTTGCCGAATTTTGTTATTTACTCTGACAAAAAATTGCCACGATAAGGGCAGTTTTAGCGGAGGCGGTGAGCAATGGAAAAAGAACGCATTATTCAGGAATTTGTGCCGGGGAAACAGGTCACGCTGGCGCATCTCATTGCGCACCCCGGCGAGGAATTAGCGAAAAAGATCGGCGTTCCCGAAGCGGGCGCTATCGGCATCATGACGCTGACGCCAGGCGAAACCGCGATGATTGCCGGTGACTTAGCCATGAAGGCGGCGGATGTACATATCGGTTTTCTCGATAGATTCAGCGGCGCACTGGTGATCTACGGCTCGGTAGGCGCAGTAGAAGAAGCGTTATTACAGACGGTAAGCGGTCTGGGTCGATTATTAAATTTCACTTTGTGCAACCTGACAAAAAGTTAATCAGAGGCGGCGATGAAACGTATTGCGTTTGTCGGTACGGTGGGGGCGGGGAAAACAACGCTCTTTAATGCACTACAGGGGAATTATTCCCTCGCCAGAAAAACACAGGCCGTGGAGTTTAATGAAAATGGCGATATCGATACGCCAGGGGAATATTTTAGCCATCCGCGCTGGTACCACGCCTTAATTACCACGCTGCAGGATGTCGATACGTTGATTTATATACACGCGGCAAATGATAAAGAAAGTCGCTTACCTGCCGGACTGTTGGATATCGGTGCCAGTAAACGACAAATCGCCGTTATCAGTAAAACGGACATGCCGGATGCCGACGTCGCCGCAACGCGACAACTACTTCGCGGGATGGGGTTTCAGGAGCCGATTTTTGAGCTCAATAGCCATGACCCGCGCAGTGTGCAGCACCTGGTGGATTATCTGACTGAGCTCAGCCAAAAGGAGGAAAGGGCAGGTGAAAAAACTTATCACAGCTAACGATATTCGTGCGGCCCACGCACGCGGCGAACAGGAAATGTCGGTTGTTCTGCGCGCCAGCATCATCACCCCGGAGGCGCGCGAAGTGGCGGAGCTGCTGGGCGTTACCATCAGTGAATGCGATGAATCCGCACCAACTGCCGCCGCTGCTGCACCGTCTGCGGTGGATGATGGCAAAACGGAAAGCCAGCGCATTCGTGAAACCATCATTGCGCAATTGCCAGAAGGGCAATTTACCGAAAGCCTGGTCGCGCAGCTGATGGACAAAGTCATGAAGGAAAAGCAGTCGCTGGAGCAGGGCGGAATGCAGCCGAGCTTTAACTCGGTGACCGGCAAAGGCGGTGTGAAAGTCATCGACGGCAGCAGCGTGAAGTTTGGTCGTTTTGACGGCGCGCAGCCGCACTGCGTGGGCTTAACCGATCTGGTGACCGACCAGGACGGTAGCAGCATGGCCGCCGGGTTTATGCAGTGGGATAACGCCTTTTTCCCATGGACGCTGAACTACGACGAAATCGACATGATTCTGGAAGGAGAGCTGCATGTTCGCCACGAAGGCGAAACCATGATTGCAAAAGCCGGGGACGTGATGTTTATCCCGAAAGGCTCCAGCATCGAATTTGGTACGCCATCGACGGTGAAGTTTCTGTATGTGGCCTGGCCTGCGAACTGGCAGTCCTGCTAAGGCGGATGTATGAAGGATTTCATTACCGAAGCATGGCTCAGAGCGAATCATACGCTCAGCGAAGGGGCTGAAATTCATCTCCCCGCTGACGCTCGCCTGACGCCGTCTGCCCGGGAATTACTGGAAAGCCGACATCTGCGCATTAAGTTTATTGACGAGCAGGGCAGCCTGTTTATTGATGACGAAGAACAGCAGCCGCAGCCGGTGCATGGGTTAACCAGCAGTGATACGCATCCACAGGCCAGCTGCGAACTGTGCCATCAACCGGTGGCGAAGAAACCGGACACCCTGACGCATCTGACGGCGGACAAGATGGTCGCCAAAAGTGACCCTCGGCTGGGATTTCGCGCCGCGCTGGACAGCACCATCGCCCTGGCCGTGTGGTTGCAGATTGAGATGGCAGAACCGTGGCAGCCGTGGCTGGCGGATATCCGCTCGCGCCTGGGCAATATTATGCGCGCAGACGCCATGGATGAGCCGCTGGCAGCACAAGCTGTCGTGGGTTTAAGTGACGAAGATTTACACCGTCTTTCGCATCAACCGCTGCGCTATCTGGACCACGACCATCTGGTGCCTGAAGCCAGCCATGGACGTGATTGCGCGCTGCTTAATCTGCTGCGTACCAAAGTCCGTGAAACGGAGACGGTGGCGGCCCAGGTATTCATCACTCGCAGTTTTGAGGTTATACGACCGGACATTATGCAGGCGCTCAACCGCCTTTCCAGTACGGTCTACGTGATGATGATTCTGAGTGTTGCAAAGCATCCGCTGACGGTTAGTCAAATTCAACAGAGACTGGGGGAGAAGCAATGATCATTGAACGTGCTCGTCAACTCGCCCAACGCTCACCTGCACGAGTAGTGTTCCCGGATGCGCTGGATGTCCGGGTGCTGAAGGCGGCGAATTACCTGCATCAGCACGGTCTGGCACGCCCCATTCTCGTCGCCAGCCCGTTTGCGCTACGCCAGTTTGCGCTCAGCCATCGCGTAGCCATGGATGGTATTCAGGTTATTGATCCACAAAGCAATGTACAGATGCGTGAAGAGTTTGCCCTGCGCTGGCTGGCGCGTGCGGGTGAAAAAACGCCGCCGGATGCGCGGGAGAAGCTCAACGATCCGCTGATGTTTGCCGCCGCGATGGTCAGTGCCGGTAAAGCCGATGTGTGTATTGCGGGCAACCTGTCATCAACGGCAAACGTGCTGCGTGCAGGATTGCGCATTATTGGGTTACAGCCTGGTTGCAAAACGCTGTCGTCAATTTTTCTGATGCTGCCGCAGTATCTCGGGCCGTCATTAGGATTTGCAGACTGTAGCGTTGTGCCGCAGCCCACCGCTGCACAGCTGGCGGATATCGCCATCGCCAGCGCTGAAACCTGGAAGGCGATCACAGGTGAAGAGCCGCGCGTGGCCATGCTGTCGTTTTCAAGTAATGGCAGTGCTCGCCATCCTAACGTCGCTAACGTGCAGCAGGCGACCGAGATCGTTCGTGAGCGTGCCCCGCAGCTTATCGTGGACGGTGAACTGCAATTTGATGCCGCCTTTGTTCCGGATGTCGCTGCGCAAAAAGCGCCAGCAAGTCCGTTAAAGGGCAATGCCAATGTGATGGTCTTCCCATCGCTGGAGGCGGGCAATATTGGCTACAAAATCGCTCAGCGTCTGGGAGGGTATCGCGCAGTAGGGCCATTGATTCAGGGGCTTGCCGCACCGCTTCATGATCTCTCTCGTGGCTGTAGCGTACAGGAAATTATCGAACTGGCGTTGGTGGCAGCAGTGCCGCGCCAGACTGACATGAGTCGTGAAAACGCCTCGCACACACTGGTTGTATAAGGTCCCGTTCAGGACCCCTTAATGAGAGGAAAACACAATGGAAGCATTAGGAATGATTGAAACCCGGGGCCTGGTTGCACTGATTGAGGCTTCTGACGCAATGGTTAAAGCGGCACGCGTGAAACTGGTTGGCGTGAAGCAGATCGGTGGCGGTCTGGTCACTGCCATGGTCCGTGGCGACGTAGCGGCATGTAAAGCTGCAACGGACGCAGGTGCTGCGGCAGCACAGCGTATTGGCGAGCTGGTTTCAGTGCACGTGATCCCGCGTCCGCACGGCGATCTGGAAGAAGTGTTCCCGATCAGCTTTAAAGGCGACAGCAACGACATGTAAGTCGTCCATGTGACGCCACAGACTTCATTGCTGGCGTCACCCTCTCTCCTTTTCACATTACCTTCTGCGGAGGGTAGGGGGAGGTTTTACCTGAAATATGCCACGGAGGCGCGTATGAAACTGGCAATCGTTACAGGACAAATTGTTTGTACCGTACGCCATCAGGGGCTCGCGCACGACAAGTTGCTGATGGTGGAAATGATTGACGCCCAGGGAAATCCCGACGGGCAATGTGCTGTTGCTATCGACAGCATCGGGGCGGGAACCGGAGAGTGGGTGCTGCTGGTCAGCGGAAGCTCCGCCCGTCAGGCGCACCGGAATGAATCATCGCCTGTCGATCTGTGCGTGATTGGCATTGTCGATGAAGTGGTGGCAGGTGGTCAGGTGATCTTCCATAAATAAGGCAGAAAATCATGAATCAACAGGATATTGAACAGGTCGTGAAAGCGGTACTGCTGAAAATGAAAGACAGCAGCCAACCCGTCAGTGCCGTTCAAGAAATGGGCGTTTTTGCCTCCCTGGATGACGCAGTGGCGGCAGCAAAACTGGCCCAGCAGGGGCTGAAAAGCGTCGCCATGCGCCAACTGGCTATCACGGCGCTACGTGAGGCGGGCGAAAAGCACGCCAGAGAATTAGCGGAACTTGCCGTCACTGAAACCGGCATGGGACGCGTCGAAGATAAATTTGCCAAAAACGTGGCGCAGGCGCGCGGCACGCCGGGTGTGGAATGCCTGTCTCCACAGGTTCTGACCGGCGATAACGGTCTGACGCTGATTGAAAACGCGCCGTGGGGCGTGGTGGCCTCGGTAACCCCATCCACCAACCCGGCCGCGACCGTTATTAACAACGCCATCAGCCTGATTGCCGCTGGAAACAGCGTGGTTTTCGCACCGCATCCGGCGGCGAAAAAAGTCTCTCAGCGCGCTATCACTCTGCTTAACCAGGCGGTAGTTGCCGCAGGCGGTCCGGCAAACCTGTTGGTGACAGTTGCCAACCCAGATATCGAGACTGCCCAACGTCTGTTCAAGTACCCAGGTATCGGCCTGCTGGTGGTGACCGGTGGTGAAGCCGTAGTAGATGCCGCGCGTAAGCACACCAACAAACGTTTGATTGCCGCTGGCGCAGGTAATCCGCCGGTGGTGGTTGATGAAACGGCTGACCTGGCACGCGCGGCGCAGTCGGTAGTTAAAGGTGCATCGTTTGACAACAACATCATCTGCGCTGACGAAAAAGTGCTGATCGTGGTCGATAGCGTCGCTGATGAACTGATGCGTCTGATGGAAAGCCAGCATGCGGTGAAACTCACCACGGCCCAGGCCGAACAGCTGCAGCCGGTGCTGCTGAAAAATATCGATGAGCGCGGTAAAGGCACGGTCAGTCGTGACTGGGTAGGTCGTGACGCAGGCAAAATCGCTGCGGCGATTGGTCTGAACGTACCGGAGCAAACCCGTCTGTTATTCGTCGAAACCTCCGCGACGCATCCGTTTGCCGTCACCGAACTGATGATGCCGGTTCTACCGGTCGTGCGGGTCGCTAACGTCGATGAAGCCATTGAACTGGCGGTCAAGCTTGAAGGCGGTTGCCACCATACGGCGGCGATGCACTCGCGCAATATCGACAACATGAACCGTATGGCAAACGCCATTGATACCAGCATCTTCGTTAAGAACGGACCGTGCATTGCCGGTCTTGGACTGGGCGGTGAAGGCTGGACCACGATGACCATTACCACACCAACCGGGGAAGGGGTGACCAGTGCGCGTACGTTTGTGCGTCTGCGTCGCTGTGTGTTGGTAGACGCCTTCAGAATTGTATAAGGAGTAAATGAGATGGCGCACGACGAACAACGTTGGTTGACACCCAGACTGCTAAAAGCGGCAACGCTATGTAACCAGACGCCCACTAAGAGCGATTCACCGCTGTGGTTGGGCATTGATTTGGGAACGTGTGATGTGGTGTCGATGGTTGTGGACAGTGACGGACAGCCGGTCGCGGTTTGCCTGGACTGGGCCGATGTCGTGCGCGATGGCATCGTCTGGGATTTCTTTGGTGCGGTGACCATCGTTCGTCGCCATCTCGATACGCTCGAACAACAGTTGGGTTGCTGCTTTACCCATGCGGCAACCTCATTTCCACCGGGAACTGACCCTCGCATCTCTATTAACGTGCTGGAGTCTGCCGGGCTTGAAGTGAGCCATGTGCTCGACGAACCGACAGCGGTGGCGGAGCTGTTGCAGCTCGATAACGCCGGCGTGGTGGATATTGGTGGTGGCACTACCGGGATTGCGATCGTTAAACAAGGCAAGGTGACCTACTCCGCTGATGAAGCAACCGGTGGGCATCATATCTCTCTGACGCTGGCCGGGAACCGTCGTATCCAGTTAGAAGAAGCCGAGCAGTACAAGCGTAGCAACGGCAAAGAAATCTGGCCGGTGGTGAAGCCTGTCTACGAAAAAATGGCGGAAATCGTGGCTCATCATATTGCGGGTCAGGGCGTTACCGATTTATGGCTGGCCGGTGGTTCCTGCATGCAGCCGGGCGTTGATGAGCTGTTCCGTAAGCGTTTCCCGGAACTGCAGGTGCATTTACCCCAGCACAGCCTGTTTATGACCCCGCTGGCGATTGCCAACAGCGGAAAAGAAAAAGCGGAAGGAATCTATGCAAGCTGAATTGCAGACCGCGCTCTTTCAGGCATTCGATACCCTGAATCTGCAACGCGTAAAAACGTTTAGCGTTCCACCGGTCACCCTTTGTGGGCTGGGAGCGCTCAGTACCTGCGGACAGGAAGCACAAACGCGCGGATTGACGCATATGTTCGTCATGGTGGACAGCTTCCTGCATCAGGCGGGGATGACCGCCGCACTGGAGCGCAGTCTGGCGATGAAAGGCGTGGCGATGACGCTGTGGCCATGTCCGGTGGGCGAACCGTGCATTACAGACGTCTGCGCGGCGGTCGCGCAATTGCGTGAATCGAAGTGCGATGGCGTTGTGGCCTTTGGTGGTGGCTCCGTACTGGATGCCGCCAAGGCAGTGGCGTTGCTGGTGACCAACCCCACTCAGACGCTGGCAGGCATGGACGAGCGCAGCGCGTTACGCCCACGTCTGCCGCTGATTGCCGTACCGACTACCGCCGGAACGGGCTCAGAAACCACCAACGTCACGGTGATAATCGACGCCGCGACTGGACTCAAAAAAGTGCTCGCCCACGCGACCCTGATGCCGGATGTGGCGATCCTGGACGCTGCATTGACGGAAGGAGTGCCTGCACATGTAACGGCGATGACCGGGATTGATGCACTGACGCACGCCGTTGAAGCGTATAGCGCGCTGAACGCGACGCCGTTTACCGACAGTCTGGCGATTGGCGCGATTGCGATGATAGGTAAATCGCTGCCGAAGGCCGTCGGCTACGGTCAGGATCTGGCGGCGCGCGAAAGCATGCTGCTGGCTTCCTGTATGGCCGGGATGGCGTTTTCCAGCGCAGGGCTGGGCCTGTGCCATGCGATGGCGCACCAGCCGGGAGCGACGTTGCATATCCCACACGGACAGGCTAACGCCATGCTGCTTCCTACGGTAATGGGGTTCAACCGCATGGTGTGTCGTGAGCGCTTCAGCCATATCGGACGCGCGTTAACCAACAAGAAATCGGACGATCGTGATGCTACCAACGCGGTCAGCGAGTTGATTAGCGAAGTGGGCCAGACCAAACGGCTCTCAGACGTTGGAGCAAAACCCGAGCATTACAGCGCATGGGCACACGCCGCGCTGGAGGATATTTGTATTCGCAGTAACCCACGCACCGCCACGCAGGAACAGATTATCGACCTGTACGCGGCTGCCGGGTAATGCCTGTAGGCCGGATAAGGTGCTCGCACCACCATCCGGCAATAACACGGCGTTAATGCCGGAGGCGACGTAAACGTCTTATCCGGCCTACAAATCACAAATGACAGGGAGTAGGGGCTATGGGAATTAACGAAATCATCATGTACATCATGATGTTCTTTATGCTGATTGCCGCCGTGGACAGGATCCTGTCGCAGTTCGGCGGTTCGGCGCGCTTCCTCGGTAAGTTCGGTAAGAGCATTGAGGGATCGGGCGGTCAGTTTGAAGAAGGCTTTATGGCAATGGGCGCGCTGGGCCTGGCGATGGTCGGTATGACCGCGCTGGCGCCGGTACTGGCGCATGTGCTCGGGCCGGTAATTATTCCGCTGTATGAAATGCTGGGCGCGAACCCGTCGATGTTTGCCGGAACGCTGCTGGCGTGCGATATGGGCGGCTTCTTCCTGGCGAAAGAACTGGCGGGCGGCGACGTGGCGGCATGGTTGTACTCTGGCCTGATTCTCGGCGCGATGATGGGGCCGACGCTGGTGTTCTCCATTCCGGTTGCGCTAGGAATTATTGAACCGTCTGACCGTCGTTATCTGGCGCTGGGCGTGCTGGCCGGTATTGTCACCATTCCGATTGGCTGTATTGCGGGTGGTCTGGTCGCGATGTACTCCGGCGTGGAAATCAACGGTCAGCCGGTGGAGTTCACCTTTGCGTTGATCCTGATGAACATGATCCCGGTGCTGATCGTAGCCGTGCTGGTGGCGCTGGGACTGAAATTCATCCCGGAAAAAATGATCAACGGCTTCCAGATCTTCGCCAAGTTCCTGGTAGCGCTGATCACCCTCGGTCTGGCTGCGGCAGTCATCAAGTTCCTGCTCGGCTGGGAGCTGATCCCAGGTCTTGATCCTATTTTCATGGCGCCAGGCGACAAGCCGGGTGAAGTGATGCGCGCCATCGAAGTTATCGGTTCTATCTCCTGTGTGCTGCTGGGTGCCTACCCGATGGTGCTGCTGCTGACCCGCTGGTTTGAAAAACCGCTGATGAGCGTCGGCAACCTGTTAAAAGTCAATAACATTGCGGCTGCGGGTATGGTGGCAACGCTTGCCAATAACATCCCAATGTTCGGCATGATGAAAAACATGGATACCCGCGGCAAAGTGATCAACTGCGCCTTTGCGGTTTCCGCGGCCTTCGCTCTGGGTGACCACTTAGGTTTCGCCGCTGCCAACATGAACGCCATGATCTTCCCGATGATTGTCGGCAAGCTGATCGGCGGCGTGACGGCGATTGGCGTGGCTATGCTGTTAGTACCGAAAGACGAAGATGTTCCGGCACCAGCAGAAACCAATCCGGAGGCGCAATCGTGAATACTCGCCAGCTACTCAGCGTCGGTATCGATATCGGCACCACCACCACTCAGGTGATCTTCTCGCGCCTTGAGCTGGTTAACCGTGCGGCAGTGTCGCAGGTGCCGCGCTACGAATTCATCAAACGCGAAATTAGCTGGCAAAGCCCGGTGTTCTTTACCCCCGTTGATAAGCAGGGCGGGTTGAAAGAGGCCGAACTGAAAGCACTGATCCTCGCCCAGTATCAGGCGGCGGGGATTGCGCCAGAGACCGTCGATTCCGGCGCGATCATCATTACCGGGGAAAGTGCCAAAACGCGCAACGCGCGCCCGGCGGTGATGGCGCTCTCCCAGTCGCTGGGGGATTTCGTGGTTGCCAGCGCCGGTCCGCATCTGGAATCGGTGATTGCCGGTCACGGTGCGGGGGCACAAACCCTTTCCGAGCAGAAGTTGTGCCGCGTACTGAATATCGACATCGGCGGCGGTACGTCGAACTACGTTCTGTTTGATGCTGGAAAAGTCAGCGGCTCGGCCTGTCTGAACGTCGGTGGACGGCTACTGGAAACGGACGGTCAGGGGCGCGTGGTGCATGCGCATCAGCCGGGACAAATGATTGTGGATGACGTATTTGGTCCAGGCACTGATGCCCGAACCCTCAATGCGGCGCAGCTTGTTCAGGTGGCCCGACGGATGGCGGCGCTGATTGTGGAGGTGATTGACGGCACGTTATCACCGCTGGCACAGGCGCTGATGCAAACCGCTCTGTTACCGGCGGGCGTGAAGCCGGAAGTGATTACGTTGTCCGGCGGGGTGGGCGAGTGCTACCGCAACCAACCTGCCGATCCGTTCTGTTTTTCCGACATTGGGCCGCTGTTAGCGACGGCGCTGCATGAACATCCGCGCCTGCGTGAGATGAACGTGCAGTTCCCGGCGCAAACCGTGCGCGCCACGGTGATTGGCGCCGGTGCGCATACGCTGTCGCTTTCGGGCAGCACTATCTGGCTGGAAGGTGTGGCGCTTCCGCTGCGCAATCTGCCGGTGGCGATTCCGGTTGATGAGGCTGATCTGGTGGCCGCCTGGCAACAGGCGCTAATGCAGCTCGATCTGGACCCGCAAACGGACGCCTACGTGTTGGCGCTGCCCGCTTCTCTGCCGGTGCGCTACGCCGCGCTGTTAACGGTGATTGATGCGTTGCTGGCCTTTGTCGCGCGCTATCCGAATCCGCATCCCCTGCTGGTGGTAGCCGAGCAGGATTTTGGTAAAGCCCTGGGCATGCTGTTACGCCCACAGTTACAGCAACACCCGCTGGCGGTCATCGATGAGGTGGTTGTCCGGGCGGGGGACTATATCGACATTGGTACGCCTCTTTTTGGCGGATCGGTTGTGCCGGTGACGGTGAAATCACTCGCATTTCCTTCCTGAGGGAACGACTTATGAAACTAAAGACCACATTGTTCGGCAATGTTTATCAGTTTAAGGATGTTAAAGAGGTGCTGGCAAAAGCCAACGAACTGCGTTCGGGGGATGTGCTGGCAGGTGTCGCTGCAACCAGTTCGCAGGAACGCGTGGCGGCCAAGCAGGTGCTGTCGGAAATGACGGTAGCGGATATCCGTAATAACCCGGTGATTTCCTATGAAGAGGACTGCGTGACGCGTCTGATTCAGGATGACGTCAACGAAACGGCCTATAACCGCATCAAAAACTGGAGTATCAGCGAGCTGCGCGAGTACGTGCTGAGCGATGAAACCTCTGTTGATGATATTGCGTTTACGCGTAAAGGGTTAACGTCGGAAGTGGTCGCTGCGGTAGCAAAAATCTGCTCTAACGCGGACCTGATCTACGGCGGTAAGAAAATGCCGGTGATCAAAAAGGCGAACACCACCATCGGTTTACCGGGCACCTTTAGCTGCCGTTTGCAGCCGAACGATACCCGTGACGATGTACAGAGTATTGCGGCGCAAATCTATGAAGGACTGTCCTTCGGAGCGGGCGATGCGGTGATCGGTGTCAACCCGGTCACAGATGACGTGGAAAACTTAAGCCGCGTGCTCGATACCGTGTATGGCGTTATCGACAAGTTCAATATTCCGACCCAGGGCTGCGTACTGGCGCACGTCACCACCCAGATTGAAGCAATTCGTCGCGGTGCGCCGGGCGGGCTGATTTTCCAAAGTATCTGCGGTAGCGAAAAAGGCTTAAAAGAGTTTGGCGTTGAGCTGGCCATGCTGGATGAAGCGCGTGCAGTGGGTGCTGAGTTCAACCGTATCGCCGGGGAAAACTGCCTGTACTTTGAAACCGGGCAAGGGTCTGCGCTCTCCGCTGGCGCTAACTTTGGTGCCGATCAGGTGACGATGGAAGCGCGTAACTACGGGCTGGCGCGTCACTACGATCCGTTCCTGGTGAACACCGTGGTGGGCTTTATCGGGCCGGAATATCTCTACAACGATCGTCAGATTATTCGCGCGGGCTTAGAAGATCACTTCATGGGCAAGCTGAGCGGCATCTCAATGGGCTGCGACTGCTGCTACACCAACCATGCTGATGCTGACCAGAACCTCAACGAAAACCTGATGATTCTGCTCGCCACCGCTGGCTGCAACTACATCATGGGCATGCCGCTCGGTGACGACATCATGCTCAACTACCAGACCACCGCCTTCCACGACACCGCGACCGTGCGCCAGTTGCTGAACCTGCGCCCGTCGCCGGAGTTTGAACGCTGGCTGGAAACCATGGGCATTATGGCAAACGGTCGCCTGACCAAACGGGCGGGCGATCCGTCACTGTTCTTCTGATGACGCGGGGATGACACACGATGGATCAAAAACAGATTGAAGAAATTGTACGCAGCGTAATGGCGTCAATGGGAGAGCCGCAGGTTCAAGCGCCATCAGCGGAAGTGAAATGCAGCACTACGCAGTGCGCCGCGCCGACCGGTGAAAGCTGTGCGATGGACTTAGGTTCAGCTGAAGCGAAAGCGTGGATTGGCGTTGAGAATCCGCATCGTGCAGAGGTATTGACCGAACTGCGCCGTAGCACCGCTGCGCGTGTATGTACCGGTCGTGCCGGTCCACGTCCGCGTACCCAGGCGCTGCTGCGCTTCCTTGCTGACCACTCGCGTTCGAAAGATACGGTATTGAAAGAAGTGCCGGAAGAGTGGGTAAAAGCCCAGGGACTACTGGAAGTGCGCTCGGAAATCAGCGACAAAAACTTGTATCTGACGCGCCCGGACATGGGACGTCGTCTGAGTGCGGAAGCCATTGAAGCACTGAAATCACAGTGTGTAATGAATCCGGATGTGCAGGTGATTATTTCTGATGGTCTGTCTACTGACGCCATCACCGCCAACTACGAAGAGATCCTGCCGCCGTTGTTGTCGGGCTTAAAACAGGCCGGATTGAAGGTCGGGACGCCGTTCTTTGTTCGCTATGGGCGCGTGAAAATTGAAGATCAGATCGGCGAACTGCTGGGTGCAAAAGCGGTGATCTTGCTGGTTGGTGAGCGTCCGGGCCTCGGCCAGTCGGAAAGTCTTTCTTGCTACGCCGTCTATTCGCCGCGTGTGGCAACCACCGTTGAGGCTGACCGTACCTGCATCTCGAACATTCACCAGGGCGGTACGCCACCGGTTGAAGCGGCGGCGGTGATTGTGGATTTGGCCAAGCGCATGCTGGAGCAAAAAGCATCCGGCATCAATATGACCCGTTAAGGAGGCATCATGCCAGCATTAGATTTGATTAGACCTTCAGTCACCGCGATGCGTGTGATTGCCTCGGTAAATGACGGTTTTGCCCGCGAACTTAAATTACCGCCACATATACGTAGCCTCGGACTCATCACAGCAGACTCTGATGACGTGGCGTATATTGCCGCAGATGAAGCGACAAAACAGGCGATGGTGGAAGTGGTTTATGGCCGCTCGCTGTATGCCGGTGCGGCGCACAGTCCCTCTCCAACCTCGGGCGAAGTGCTGATTATGCTCGGTGGACCAAACCCGGCCGAAGTTCGCGCGGGTCTGGACGCGATGGTGGCCAATATTGAAAGCGGTGCGGCATTCCAGTGGGCGAATGACGCAGAAGATACCGCCTTCCTGGCGCATGTGGTTTCGCGTACCGGTTCGTATCTTTCCGCGACCGCGGGATGCCGACTGGGCGATCCGATGGCGTATCTGGTAGCACCGCCGCTGGAAGCGACATTTGGTATTGATGCCGCGCTGAAATCTGCCGATGTACAACTGGTAACCTATGTACCACCGCCGTCAGAAACCAACTATTCAGCAGCGTTTTTGACCGGTAGCCAGGCCGCTTGTAAAGCCGCATGTAACGCCTTTGCCGATGCCGTTCTGGATATTGCCCGTAATCCAATCCAGCGCGCGTAAGAGAGGTAGTGATGATCAATGCACTGGGATTACTGGAAGTGGATGGCATGGTGGCTGCCGTGGACGCGGCCGATGCCATGCTGAAAGCCGCGAATGTGCGCCTGCTTAGCCACGAAGTGCTCGATCCTGGTCGGCTGACGCTGGTGGTGGAAGGCGATCTGGCGGCATGCCGAGCAGCGCTGGATGCTGGCAGTGCAGCTGCAGCGCGTACAGGCCGTGTTATCAGCCGTAAGGAAATAGGCCGGCCGGACGATGACACCCAGTGGCTGATCGGCGGTTTTAAACGCCAGCCGAAGAAACCAGAACCGAAGAAACCAGAGCAGAAGCCTGAAGTGAAGTCAGATGTGGCCCCAGAGAAGACGCAGGAAGCACCTGTGTCATCTGAATCCTCTGATGAATTACTGGCGCTGTTAACATCGGTCCGTCAAGGAATGACGGCAGGGGAAGTGGCTGCCCACTTTGGCTGGTCACTTGATGAAGCCAGAAATGCGCTGGAACAGCTCTTTTCTGACGGAGCGTTGCGTAAACGCAGTAGTCGCTATCGCTTAAAAAATTAACCTGTCGGAGGGCCGGGGGCTTCGTTGAAGCTTCCGGCTTAAAAGATCATGAAAAAGAACCGTACTGCAAACTTGCACCATCTTTATCATGAAGTATTACCCGAAGACGTTAAATTGACGCCGAAAGTGGAAGTGGACAACGTTCACCAACGGCGAACAACGGATGTGTATGAGCACGCGCTGACGATTACAGCCTGGCAGCAGATCTACGACCAGCTGCATCCGGGAAAATTTCATGGCGAGTTCACGGAAATCCTGCTCGATGATATTCAGGTGTTCCGTGAATACACCGGACTGGCGCTGCGTCAGTCATGCCTTGTCTGGCCAAACTCATTTTGGTTTGGCATTCCGGCCACGCGCGGCGAGCAGGGATTTATTGGTACCCAGTGTTTGGGTAACGCTGAAATTGCCACCCGCCCAGGCGGGACGGAGTTTGAACTAAGTACGCCGGATGACTACACCATTTTGGGTGTCGTCATTTCTGAAGAGGCCATTGCCCGTCAGGCCAACTTCCTGCATAACCCGGAAAGGGTGTTGCATATGCTGCGCAACCAGTCGGCGCTGGAAGTGAAAGAACAACACAAAGCCGCGCTATGGGGCTTTGTGCAGCAGGCGCTGGCGACGTTTAGCGAAAACCCGGAAAACCTTCGCCAACCTGCGGTACGCAAAGTGTTGGGCGATAACCTGCTGCTGGCGATGGGGACTATGCTGGAAGAAGCGCAGCCGATTATGACTGCGGAGAGCATCAGCCATCAGAGCTATCGTCGCTTGCTGTCGCGTGCGCGCGAATATGTGCTGGAAAATATGTCAGAGCCGCTGACCGTGCTCGACTTATGCAATCAACTGCACGTTAGCCGCCGGACGTTGCAAAACGCCTTTCACGCGATCCTCGGTATTGGCCCGAATGCCTGGTTGAAACGTATTCGCCTGAACGCCGTGCGCCGTGAGTTGATAAGCCCGTGGTCGCAGAGTGCAACGGTGAAAGACGCCGCCATGCAGTGGGGATTCTGGCATTTAGGGCAGTTTGCTACCGACTACCAGCAACTGTTTGCGGAGAAACCTTCGTTGACGCTGCATCAGCGTATGCGCCAGTGGGCGTGATGAAATCATTGTGCCGGATGCGACGCGTTGCGTCTTATCCGGCCTGGGGGCCGACATCTGGTTATTTTCTGAATTTAATATCGGGTAATGATGTATTGCATGTCCAGATGATAATATCTTCTTTTTAAATATGGACATTTAAACATGCAAAAAGGACTACTGTCTTTCTGCCTTCTCATATTGAGCCTGCCCGTTCTGGCACAAGATGAACTTCCTGACTCACTAATAAAATACTACCAGGCCTCCGTGGATGAATCCCATGATCGTATTTGGCTGAGAAAAGAGCGCCCTGAACTGGAATACTCTAATTGTCTGGATAAACAAACCTCGGGTGAGCAGCGGATTATTGTGATGTGCGGTAATTTCACGAAATATCGGAACCGGATACTGGGTCGTTTGATATCTGGTATCTCAAGGGAAACACTATCTCCGCGCGTGAAACCACGCAAGGTTATGGTCGTATGGGAACATCGGGGAGTGCGAAAGCGGTAAAAATTGGCGAAAAGTGGGGGGTGGTGCTGGAATCAAGCTATATGTTGCAGGGCTATGAACAAACCTTTCAGCAGTTTTATATAGCAGAAGGAAAAGACATCCATCTTATCGCGAGTCTTCCCACGCATTCCAGTAATAGAGACTCCTTGAGTAACATGAATAAACAAGATGACGTGGATGATTTAGACACGCAGGTAACATTTTCACCCTCGGGCAGTGATGGCTATTCAGATATGCTTCTTCATTCAACCGGTTTATTAAATGGTGAAAAAATCAATAAGCGCTGGTCGGTAAAATTTGATGTGAAATCAAATCAATACCCCATCCCGGAAAAGATTAATATTGGCTATTGATTGATACCGTGCCGGATGGCGACGCCTTGCGTCTTATCCGGCCTACGACCTACGAATTGTGTCGCTATCAGGCCATTACACCCAGTCGCGGACCTGAATAAACTCGCTAAGGGCGGCTTCCGGGCTGTTCGCTTCTGGCTGCCAGTCATACTCCCAGCGTACCAGCGGCGGCATCGACATCAGAATCGATTCCGTGCGCCCGCCGGTTTGCAAACCGAATAATGTGCCGCGATCCCACACCAGGTTAAATTCCACATAGCGTCCGCGACGATAAAGCTGAAAATTGCGTTCACGCTCGCCCCAGCTCATTGCTTTGCGGCGCTCAACGATGGGCAAATACGCCTCGGTATAACCCTTTCCAACAGCCTGCATAAAGGCGAAGCAGTGCTCGAAATCTGGCGTATTCAAATCATCGAAGAACAGCCCGCCAATGCCGCGCTGCTCGTTGCGGTGCTTGAGGAAGAAGTAGTCATCGCACCACTTTTTGTAACGGGGATAAACGTCATCGCCGAACGGCTGGCATAGATCCCGCGCCGTGCGGTGCCAGTGAACTGCATCCTCATCAAAGCCGTAGTAGGGCGTTAAGTCAAAGCCGCCGCCAAACCACCACACCGGGTCGGCGCCCGGTTTCTCCGCGATAAAAAAACGTACGTTGGCATGGCTGGTCGGAATGTAAGGATTCTGCGGATGCACCACCAACGAGACGCCCATCGCTTCAAAGCTACGCCCGGCAAGCTCCGGGCGATGCGCAGTAGCCGAGGCCGGCATTGCATCGCCATGGACATGAGAGAAGTTGACGCCTGCTTGCTCGAAAATACCGCCGTTACGCAACACTCGACTGCGCCCGCCGCCGCCCGCTTCGCGTTGCCAGTTATCCTCAACAAATTCGGTGCCGTCTACGGTGGATAACTGCTGACAAATCTCATCCTGCAGGCTGAGCAGGAACTGTTTTACGCGTTGTACATCGGGCTTCATGGTTAACGTTTCTTCGAGTGTGCTTTCTGGTTATCAAACCAGTGGAAATAGCTGATGATGCCATTGGCGATAGCGGTGGCGATTTTCTGACGAAACGCAGCCGTCCCCAGTAATCGTTCTTCTTCCGGGTTGGTGATGAACGAGGTTTCGACCAGGACCGACGGAATCGAAGGTGATTTTAGCACCACGAAGGCGGCTTGTTCCGTGCTGCGACTGTGCAGACGGTGTACCGGCTTGATCTTCTTAAGAATATGCGAGCCTAACGTCAGGCTGTTTTTTATGGTGTCAGTTTGCACCAGATCGAACAGCACCTGCTGCAACAAATGATCTTTGTCGGTGGCCTTCTTCCCGGCGACTTCATCGGCCCGGTTTTCACGATCGGACAAATATTTCGCCATGGCGCTACTGGCACCGCGATTGGATAAGGCAAAGACCGAAGCACCCGCAGCGCTCGGATTGGTAAAACCGTCGGCGTGGATCGACATGAAAAGATCTGCGCCATGTTTGTGGGCGATCTCGACGCGATCGTAGAGCGGAATAAACGTATCGCCGGAGCGGGTCAGGCGTGCATCAATCCCCTGGTTGCGTAGGATTGAGCGCACGTTTTTGGCAATCGCCAGCACCACGTGCTTTTCTTTCGATCCGTTGCGACCAATTGCGCCGGTATCAATCCCGCCGTGCCCCGGATCAAGAACAACAACGCGCTTAGCGCCTGATTTTTTCGCTTTCGGTTTGCTGTGTCCATTACTGGTCTTTAGCGCTTCTTCTTTAGCGATGGCTTGCGACATGCCTGACAGCGTCAGGGCGGCCAGCCCGGCTTTCAGCACCTGGCGGCGCGATGTGAGTGTTTTTAGTGGTTTAAAAGTGCTCATACGGCCTGAGTTGTAAAAAAAGGTTCTAAACGTTATATCGTATCGCGTAGTCCGTTGCGACGGATCGAGATAAGAATTGTTTTACTTTTCATTTCAATACGTGACAATTCCGTATTATGCCATTTTTTCCGCCGCTTCGCGTCAGATATTGGCTAAATCAGCCGTTCGCGCCATAATCGCTTTTTAACGTCCTGAAAAGGTAACCAATACCATGGAAATACGCGTTTTTCGCCAGGAAGATTTCGAAGAGGTGATCACCCTCTGGGAGCGTTGTGATTTGCTGCGTCCATGGAACGACCCTGAAATGGACATCGAACGTAAAGTCAATCATGACGTCAGCTTATTCCTCGTCGCTGAAGTGAACGGTGAGGTGGTCGGTACGGTGATGGGCGGATACGACGGGCACCGCGGTTCCGCCTATTACCTGGGCGTGCATCCTGAGTTTCGCGGTCGCGGTATCGCTAATGCGCTACTCAACCGGTTGGAGAAAAAGCTCATTGCCCGCGGTTGCCCGAAGATTCAAATCATGGTGCGTGACGATAACGACGTCGTACAGGGCATGTATGAACGTCTGGGCTATGAACATGCGGATGTACTCAATCTGGGCAAGCGTTTGATTGAAGATGAAGAGTACTGAGTTTCATCCGGCCGACTATGACGGTCATGGGCGTCTGCGCCTGCCTTTTCTCTTCTGGTGCGTACTGTTGTTACAGGCACGCACCTGGGTTTTGTTTGTGATAGCCGGTTCTTCTCGTGAGCAGGGCAACACGTTGCTGAATCTGTTTTATCCCGATCATGACGCATTCTGGCTGGGTTTGCTCCCCGGCGTTCCCGCCGTGTTGGCGTTTTTACTCAGCGGGCGACGCTTTGCGTTTCCGGTAATCTGGCGCAGGCTGCGCGGATTATTGATTCTCGCTCAACTGGTGCTGCTGTGCTGGCAGCCGGTGATGTGGCTGACAGGCGATCCGCTCAACGGTGTCGGGCTGGCGCTGCTGGTGGCGGATATCGTCGCACTGATCTGGCTGTTAACCAATCAACGTCTGCGCGCCTGTTTTTCCCTTGAGAAAGAATAACGGCACTTTTTGGGGAAACCGGACTCCAAGCAACGTTGATAAATAAGGAAGGAAGTGAAATGAAATCACTGCGTTTGACTTTATGCGCGATGCCGCTGCTACTGGCCGGGTGTTCAACGTTGTCCTCGGTGAACTGGTCTGCCGCTAATCCGTGGAACTGGTTTGGTTCTTCAACGCAGGTCACAGAGCAGGGCGTCGGAGCGTTAACGGGCGCGACACCGCTGGATGAAAAAGCCATTGCTGATGCGCTGGACGGTGATTACCGCCTGCGTAGCGGGATGAAGACTGATAACGGAAATGTGGTGCGCTTCTATGAAGCGATGAAAGACGACAAGCTGGCGATAGTCATCAATGGCAGCCAGGGAACCATTAGTCGTATTGATGTGTTAGACCACGATATTTCGTCAGTCGCGGGTGTCGAAATCGGTACACCGTTTAGCGACCTTTACACTAAAGCTTTCGGTAATTGCCAAAAGGCAACCGGCGATGACAGCGCGGGCGTTGAGTGTAAAGCTGAAGGAAGTCAACATATTAGCTATATTTTTTCCGGTGAATGGAGCGGGCCTGAGGATATAATGCCGTCTGACGACACGCTGAAAGCGTGGAAAGTAAGCAAAATTATCTGGCGGCGTTAATTTGCGTCTGAACAAATCGGCTTGTTAAAAAAACAGGTAGAATAGCGCCCATCAATGCCACGATGTCGTGGCATCTTTTTTTCAGGAGGAACAATGTCTCAGGTTCAGAGTGGCATTTTGCCAGAACATTGCCGTGCGGCGATTTGGATTGAAGCCAATGTTAAAGGCGACGTTGAGGCCCTGCGTGCGGCCAGCAAAACCTTCGCCGATAAGCTGGCGACCTTTGAAGCTAAGTTCCCGGATGCGCATCTGGGCGCGGTTGTCGCTTTTGGCAACAACACCTGGCGTGCATTGAGCGGCGGCGTCGGTGCTGAAGAGTTAAAAGACTTTATCCCTTATGGTAAAGGTCTGGCACCAGCAACCCAATATGACGTGTTGATCCATATTCTCTCTTTGCGTCATGACGTGAATTTCTCCGTTGCGCAGGCGGCAATGGAAGCATATGGCGACTGTATTGAAGTCAAAGAAGAAATCCACGGTTTCCGTTGGGTCGAAGAGCGCGATCTCAGCGGCTTTGTTGACGGTACGGAAAACCCGGCAGGCGAAGAAACGCGCCGTGAAGTCGCCGTTATCAAAGATGGTGTGGATGCCGGTGGCAGCTATGTGTTTGTGCAGCGTTGGGAACATAACCTGAAGCAGCTTAATCGCATGAGCATCCATGACCAGGAAATGATGATTGGCCGCACCAAGGAAGCCAACGAAGAGATCGACGGTGATGACCGTCCGGTCACCTCTCACCTGAGCCGTGTTGACCTCAAAGAAGACGGTAAAGGGCTGAAAATTGTGCGCCAGAGCCTGCCATACGGCACTGCCAGCGGCACGCATGGTCTCTATTTCTGCGCCTACTGCGCCCGTCTGCACAACATTGAACAACAGTTGCTGAGCATGTTTGGTGACACCGACGGTAAGCGTGATGCAATGCTGCGCTTCACCAAACCGGTAACCGGCGGCTATTACTTTGCACCGTCGCTGGACCGTTTAATGGCGCTGTAATGGCGATCTGATCCTGTTATCGGCCACGAAATAGACATCCCCGCATCGTCGGGGATTTTTTTTACCTGAGATTAACCTGATTTAGTGAGCTATTCCTCAGCACTAATTTGTTATTGCTGTATCTTCTGCGTGAATGAAGCGAAGGCTTCATATTCAAAAGGAGAATATTGAAATGGGAAAACTCACGGGCAAAACAGCATTGATTACGGGCGCATCTCAGGGTATTGGCGAGGGTATCGCCAGAACGTTTGCCCGCCATGGTGCGAACTTAATTCTGCTGGATATCTCCGATGAGATTGAAAAACTGGCGGATGAGTTGGCTGGGCGAGGGCACCGTTGCACAGCCGTTCACGCTGACGTCAGAGATTTTGCGTCGGTCAAGGAAGCGGTGATGCGCGCGAAGCAGATTGAAGGCAAAATCGATATTCTGGTGAACAATGCCGGCGTATGCCGCCTCGGCAACTTCCTTGATATGAGCGATGAAGATCGCGATTTCCACATTGATATCAACATTAAAGGCGTCTGGAATGTGACGAAAGCCGTTCTGCCGGAGATGATTGCGCGCAAAGATGGGCGCATCGTGATGATGTCATCGGTGACCGGCGATATGGTTGCCGACCCGGGCGAAACGGCCTACGCACTGTCGAAAGCCGCAATCATCGGTTTGACCAAATCCCTGGCGGTAGAATATGCGCAGTCAGGCATTCGCGTTAATGCCATTTGCCCAGGCTACGTTCGTACGCCGATGGCGGAAAGCATTGCGCGTCAATCTAACCCGGAAGATCCTGAATCCGTTTTAGTCGAAATGGCGAAAGCGATCCCGATGCGTCGTCTGGCCTGTCCGCTTGAGGTCGGTGAACTGGCGGCGTTCCTGGCCTCGGATGAGTCCAGTTACTTAACTGGCACGCAAAACGTGATTGATGGCGGTAGCACCCTGCCTGAAAGCGTTAGCGTCGGCGTCTGATTGATGCCGGTCTCCTCCTCACTCGGTGTGGGGAGGGATTCTCTTATTCTCTTTTCAACTTTCAAATCATCAAACGGTATATAAAACCGTTACTCCTTTAGCACTGGTTATAAATATGATGACCATAAGAAAGTCATTAAATTTATAAGGGTGCGCAATGGCCGTTAACTTACTGAAAAAAAGAACACTGACGCTGGCAGCCATGCTGTTGCTGGTGGGGCAGGCGCAGGCAACGGAACTGCTGAACAGTTCATACGATGTTTCCCGTGAGCTTTTTGCCGCCCTTAATCCGCCGTTTGAACAGCAATGGGCGAAGGATAACGGCGGTGACAAACTGACGATTAAACAATCTCATGCCGGGTCATCAAAACAGGCGCTGGCGATTCTGCAGGGGCTGAAAGCCGATGTGGTGACCTATAACCAGGTCACCGACGTGCAGATCCTGCATGACAAAGGCAAACTGATCCCCGCCGACTGGCAAAGCCGCCTGCCGAATAACAGCTCGCCGTTCTATTCCACCATGGGTTTCCTGGTGCGTAAGGGGAACCCGAAAAACATTCATGACTGGAATGACCTTGTGCGTTCTGATGTGAAACTGATTTTCCCGAACCCAAAAACCTCCGGTAACGCGCGCTATACCTATCTGGCGGCGTGGGGTGCTGCGGATAAAGCCGACGGTGGTGATAAAACCAAAACCGAACAGTTCATGACCCAGTTTCTGAAAAACGTCGAAGTGTTTGATACCGGCGGTCGCGGTGCTACCACCACCTTTGCAGAGCGCGGTCTGGGCGATGTGCTGATCAGCTTCGAATCAGAAGTGAACAACATTCGTAAACAGTATGAAGCGCAGGGTTTTGAAGTGGTTATCCCGAAAACCAATATCCTCGCCGAATTCCCGGTGGCCTGGGTAGATAAAAATGTGCAAGCCAACGGTACTGAAAAAGCAGCTAAAGCGTACCTGACCTGGCTGTACAGCCCGCAGGCGCAAACCATTATTACCGATTTCTACTACCGCGTGAATAACCCGCAGGTGATGGACAAACAGCAAGATAAATTCCCGCAGACCGAATTGTTCCGTGTGGAAGATAAGTTTGGTTCGTGGCCTGAAGTGATGAAAACACACTTTGTCAGCGGTGGAGAGCTGGACAAACTGCTGGCGGCGGGGCGTAAGTAAATGTTTGCTGTTTCTTCCCGACGCGTGCTGCCCGGCTTCACTTTGAGCCTGGGTACAAGCTTACTGTTTGTCTGCCTGATATTGCTGCTGCCGCTGAGCGCGCTGGTGATGCAACTGGCACAAATGAGCTGGGCGCAATACTGGGATGTGATTACCAATCCGCAGGTGGTGGCGGCTTATAAAGTGACGCTGCTGTCGGCGTTTGTGGCGTCGATTTTTAACGGCGTGTTCGGTTTGCTGATGGCGTGGATCTTAACCCGCTATCGCTTTCCGGGCCGTACGCTGTTGGATGCACTGATGGATCTGCCGTTTGCGCTGCCTACAGCGGTGGCGGGTCTGACGCTGGCGTCGCTGTTTTCGGTTAATGGCTTCTACGGCGAGTGGCTGGCGAAGCTGGATATCAAGGTGACCTACACCTGGCTTGGTATCGCGGTGGCGATGGCGTTTACCAGCATTCCGTTTGTAGTGCGTACCGTCCAGCCGGTGCTGGAAGAATTAGGTCCCGAATATGAAGAAGCCGCAGAAACGCTCGGTGCTACGCGCTGGCAGAGTTTCCGTAAAGTGGTGCTGCCGGAGCTGTCCCCCGCGCTGGTGGCGGGCGTTGCGCTTTCGTTTACCCGAAGCCTCGGTGAGTTTGGCGCGGTTATCTTTATCGCTGGGAACATCGCATGGAAAACGGAAGTAACCTCGCTGATGATTTTTGTTCGCTTGCAGGAGTTTGACTACCCGGCCGCCAGCGCGATTGCTTCTGTGATCCTCGGGGCTTCGTTGTTGCTGCTGTTTTCAATTAACACCCTGCAAAGTCGCTTTGGTCGACGTGTGGTAGGTCACTGATGGCAGACATTACCCAATTGAAACGCTATGGCGCACCCCGCATCAACTGGGGGAAATGGTTTCTGATCGGCACGGGCATGCTGGTCTCCGCGTTTATTTTGCTGGTGCCGATGATTTACATCTTCGTGCAGGCGTTCAGCAAGGGATTAATGCCGGTATTACAGAACCTGGCAGACCCGGACATGCTGCATGCCATCTGGCTGACGGTGCTGATTGCGCTGATTGCGGTGCCGGTGAACCTGGTGTTTGGTGTGTTGCTGGCCTGGCTGGTGACCCGTTTTAACTTCCCAGGACGCCAACTTCTGCTGACGTTACTGGATATTCCGTTTGCCGTCTCGCCGGTGGTTGCCGGCCTGGTGTATCTGCTGTTTTACGGCTCTAACGGTCCGCTGGGTGGATGGCTGGATGAGCATAATCTGCAAATTATGTTTGCCTGGCCGGGGATGGTGCTGGTGACGGTATTCGTGACCTGTCCGTTTGTGGTGCGCGAGTTGGTGCCGGTGATGTTAAGCCAGGGCAGTAATGAAGATGAAGCGGCTGTGTTGCTGGGCGCGTCCGGCTGGCAGATGTTCCGCCGCGTTACGCTGCCGAATATTCGTTGGGCGCTGCTGTACGGCGTGGTGTTGACCAACGCCCGTGCGATTGGCGAGTTTGGCGCGGTGTCGGTGGTATCCGGCTCGATTCGCGGCGAAACCCTATCGCTACCGCTACAAATTGAATTACTGGAGCAGGACTACAACACGGTCGGCTCTTTTACCGCCGCGGCGCTATTAACGCTGATGGCGATTATTACCCTGTTTTTGAAGAGCATGTTGCAATGGCGTCTGGAGAACCAGGAGAAACGCGCGCAGCAGGAGGAAAATCATGAGCATTGAGATTGCCAATATTAAGAAGTCTTTTGGTCGCACCCAGGTGCTGAACGATATCTCGCTGGATATTCCTTCAGGTCAGATGGTCGCGCTGCTGGGGCCATCCGGCTCGGGCAAAACCACGCTGCTGCGCATTATTGCCGGGTTGGAGCATCAGTCCAGCGGGCATATCCGTTTTCACGGCACCGACGTCAGTCGTTTGCATGCTCGCGACCGTAAAGTGGGATTCGTATTCCAGCACTATGCGCTGTTTCGTCATATGACCGTTTTCGACAATATCGCGTTTGGTCTGACGGTCCTGCCACGGCGTGAGCGCCCGAATGCGGCGGCCATCAAAGCAAAAGTCACCAAACTGCTGGAGATGGTTCAATTGGCTCATCTGGCGGACCGCTTCCCGGCGCAGCTTTCTGGTGGGCAAAAGCAGCGTGTGGCGTTGGCGCGTGCGCTGGCGGTAGAGCCGCAGATTCTGCTGCTCGACGAGCCGTTTGGCGCGCTCGATGCGCAGGTACGTAAAGAGCTGCGTCGTTGGCTGCGTCAGCTGCATGAAGAGCTGAAGTTCACCAGCGTGTTTGTTACCCACGACCAGGAAGAAGCGACGGAAGTTGCCGATCGCGTGGTGGTGATGAGTCAGGGTCATATCGAGCAGGCTGATGCACCGGATCAAGTCTGGCGCGAACCGGCTACCCGTTTTGTGCTGGAGTTTATGGGGGAGGTTAACCGCCTGCAGGGGACGATTCGCGGCGGCCAATTCCACGTGGGCGCACACCGCTGGCCACTGGGTTATACGCCTGGTTATCAGGGACCGGTTGATCTGTTCCTGCGTCCGTGGGAAGTGGACGTGAGCCGTCGTACCAGCCTGGATTCGCCGTTGCCGGTACAGGTACTGGAAGCCAGCCCGAAAGGACACTACACCCAATTAGTTGTGCAACCGCTGGGGTGGTATAACGAACCGCTGACGGTCATCATGCAGGGCGATGATTCCCCAAGCCGCGGCGAGCGGCTGTTTGTCGGGCTGCAAAATGCGCGTCTGTATAACGGTGACCAGCGTATTGAAACGCGTGAAGAGGAACTTGCTCTGGCGGAATCTGCCTGATAGGTTAAAAAGTATGTTTATCGCCCGGTAAGCGCTGCGCCCCCGGGCTTTTTTACGAGCTCAAAACGTGAACACATTAGAACAAACAATTGGCAATACGCCTCTGGTGAAACTACAACGTCTGGCGCCGGATAACGGCAGTGAAATTTGGGTCAAGCTGGAAGGGAATAATCCCGCGGGTTCGGTGAAAGACCGGGCTGCGCTGTCGATGATTGTCGAAGCGGAAAAACGTGGAGAAATTAAGCCTGGTGATGTGCTGATCGAGGCTACCAGCGGTAATACCGGAATTGCTCTGGCAATGATCGCCGCGCTGAAGGGCTACCGCATGAAGCTGCTGATGCCAGACAACATGAGCCAGGAGCGCCGAGCGGCGATGCGTGCTTACGGGGCTGAACTGGTTCTGGTGACCAAAGAGCAGGGGATGGAAGGCGCGCGTGACTTAGCTCTTGAAATGGCGCAGCGCGGAGAAGGTAAACTTCTCGACCAATTTAATAATCCGGATAACCCATACGCGCATTACACCACCACAGGACCGGAAATCTGGCAGCAGACGTCAGGTCGTATTACCCACTTTGTCTCCAGTATGGGAACAACAGGCACCATTACCGGTGTGTCGCGTTTTCTGCGTGAGCAAGAAAAAGCGGTTACCATCGTTGGCCTGCAGCCGGAAGAGGGCAGTAGTATTCCGGGAATTCGCCGCTGGCCTGCGGAATATATGCCGGGCATTTTTAACGCCTCGCTGGTGGATGAGGTATTGGATATTCATCAGAACGATGCGGAAAACACCATGCGCGCGCTGGCGGTGAAAGAGGGTGTGTTCTGCGGCGTCAGTTCCGGCGGCGCAGTAGCCGGAGCGATTCGCGTGGCCGAACAAAATCCGGGAGCGGTGGTGGTGGCGATCATCTGCGATCGCGGCGATCGCTACCTTTCAACCGGCGTGTTTGGCGAAGAGCACTTTAACCAGGGATCAGGGATTTAGTTTGTAGGCCTGATAAGCATAGCGGCATCAGGCAAACGTACGGCACGATCGCCGGATGACGACGTAAAGCGTCTTATCCGGCCTGCCATAATCAATCGTTACGTTTTTCCACAAGCTTATCAAGGAATTGCCACAGCTTCTCATTCATCTGCTGATAATCCCATGCGCGCATCTCTTCAACGGAGCGGATGAAGCGCTTGCCTTTAGCTTCCGCCAGTTCTTGTTCGGAGTGTTGAATAAGCCCTTCTATAGCATCAGCCGTAAATTCCATATGGCACTGAAAACCATAGACGAAATTACCGTATTGTACGATTTGTCGCGGGCAGCCCTCGCTTGTGGCGAGAATTGTCGCCTGGTCGGTTAATCCAGGCATGTCGTTGTGCCAGTGACCGACGGTAAGCGGTGAACCAAAATGGCTGAACAACGGATGCTGTTGGCCTGCTTCGGTCAGGGTGATCGGGTAGTGACCAATCTCTTTTTCCGGGCTCTGGCACACCTTCGCACCCAGCGCTTCGCCGATTAACTGTGAACCCAGGCAGATCCCCACCACAATTTTACGTGCCGCAATCGCCTGATTGATCAGATGCTGCTCGGCCTGAGAATCAAAGTACGGACACTCTGCCAGCGTGGTTCGTGGTGACTGCGGACCGCCAAACACCACCAACATATCGAAGCCATCCGCGTTCGCAGGGACCGCTTCCCCGGCGTAAACGTGCGACCAGGTGATGGTATAGCCGCGTGATTCAGCCCACGGCAGATACGCGCCAGCAGATTCAAAAGACTCATGAATAACAAAATGAACTCGCACTTTTTCTCTCCTGTTAGCGCTTTAGCGCCTGATGGATATCAGTCGCCAGCTTATCAATGTCGCTGTCTGATAATGTTGACAGCGTAATGCGCAGGCCGTGGGCAGGCGTATTGACGCCAAACACTTCGCCTTCGCGTACCAGCCAGCCGGACTTTGCCAGCGCAAAAGCGATCGCCTGGCTGTTATCTTCCAGCGGTAGCCATATATTCAGACCGTCACCAACGGGCAACTCAATGCCATGTCGCCGCAGAGCTGCCGTCAACTTTTGCTGCTGGGCGGCGTAAAATTGCTGAGTTTGCGCCAGCGTGTGTTGGTAAGTCTCGTCATTCAGGCAGGCGCAGGCCAAATCCTGCAGCAGATGGCTGACCCACTGACTGCCGGAGTTAAGCCTTAAACGTAGCTTCCCTGAAGTGAGCGGATCGCTGGCCACAATGGCCAGGCGTAAATCTGGTCCTAACGTTTTTGACATCGACCGGACAACCGCCCAGTGCGTGGTTTCCTTCGCAATCACCGGATACCAGTGGCAAGCAGATAGCAGCGCAAAGTGGTCGTCGACAATCACCAGCGTCTGCGGATAGCGGGCCAGAATTTCCTGCAATTGCGCCGCGCGTGAGGCGCTCAGGCTGCATCCTGTCGGGTTATGCGCGCGCGGTGTCAGAATTACTGCCCGCGCGCCTTTCTGTAGCGCGAGTTCCAGCTGGTCCGGCAGCATGCCTTCGCGGTCAACGCTGGCCGGGTTTGCTGAGAATCCAGCATAGCGCAGCATGTTGATGCTGCTTAAAAAGCATGGATCTTCTACGACAACGCTATCACCAGGCAGCAAATGGGCGCACAGTAGCCGTTCGATAGCATCAATGGCACCGCTGGTAATATCAATTTCCCCTTTGTCGGGCATTGCATTTTGCATCCATTCTGATGCCCACGCCTTAAGTCCAGGTGACACAGCGGCATCGCCGTACAAGCGCGGACTCTTATTTATCTTCGCAAAATAATTACTCAGGTCAGGAAGTCGCGAGGGCGCTGGATTACCGCCGGAAAGATCGATAAGCGGAGTATCCGGATTACCACCTTCCAGTGCTACGGGGGCAGTAATCCCCTTAATCACCGTACCGTTGCGTCCCAGGCTCTGTGCCAACCCGGAGGTGACCAGGCGTTTGTAAGCCGCCGCGACAGTATTGCGGTTGACGTTTAATTCCGTTGCCAGTTCCCGCACTGGCGGTAACGTTTCTCCCACTGCCAGCGTGCCTGTAGTGACATGTTGACGGATACTGTCAAAAATTTCGTTAGCGGTTTTTCCGTCGATCATTATTGACCTATGACAAAATGAATTTTAGCATATGACGATAATAGTGAGGCGTAGACCCGCTGTCCAGCGAGAGGAGAAATTTATGGAGCAGGAGAGTGATATCCAGTCAGTGCTCTTCGACGACACGCATCGGGCGTTACAGACCGATATCGTCGCCGTTCAGTCACAGGTGGTTTATGGCAGCGTAGGTAACAGCATCGCCGTCCCGGCCATTAAAGCGCAGGGGTTACGCGTGACGGCAGTACCTACGGTGCTGTTCAGTAATACCCCGCATTATGAAACCTTCTACGGCGGCGTTATTCCAGCAGACTGGTTTAGCGGTTATCTCCGCGCCTTAAACGAGCGTGATGCCTTGCGCGAGCTAAAGGCGGTGACGACAGGGTACATGGGCAGCGCGGAACAAATCGCCTTGCTGGCACAGTGGCTGAAAACCGTTCTGACCACGCATCCGGACCTGTGCATTTTGGTCGACCCCGTGATTGGCGATACGGATAGCGGTATGTATGTTAAAGCCGAAATTCCGGAGGCTTATCGTCAGCACCTGCTGCCGCTGGCTCAGGGGCTGACTCCAAATGTGTTTGAGCTGCAAATGCTGAGCGGAAAGCCGTGTCGTACGCTTGATGAAGCCATTACGGCGGCACAATCACTGCTCACCGACACCCTCAAATGGGTGGTGATCACCAGTGCGCCGGGGGATACGGAAGAGATTATTCATGTTGCGGTGGTGACGGCTGAAACGGTTGAGGTGTTAGCTCATCCGCGAGTGAAAACGGATCTGAAGGGGACTGGCGATCTGTTCTGTGCCGAGCTGGTGAGCGGCCTTGTGATGGGGAAAGCGCTGACGACCGCGACGCACGATGCTGCACAGCGGGTGCTGGACGTGATGACGTGGACGCACCAGTGCGGTTGTGATGAATTAATTCTGCCACCGGCAGGGGAGGCGCGATGAAGAGTTACCGGCTGGTGGTTCGTCAGAATGGGCGTATGGTTGGACACTTTGATACCTGCGGGACAGCGGCGCTGGAAGATATCTGCGTGGCGCGGGCTATGTTCGGCATTGCGGGTGGTTACGACTGTGAGTTGTTAGTGGCGGATTCGGAACGACGGATGCTGGAGAGCGGGCCGGAGGGCATGAAAATCCTGATGCGCGAGGCGTGTTATCGCCCGGTGACTGCACACATTTAATGGCGGATGAAGTGTATAAAAAAATGGCGCCAATCGGCGCCATTTTTCTCTGCGGCAAGAATTACTTCTTGATGCGGATAACCGGGGTTTCACCCACGGTCACGCTACCGGACAGTTTGATCAGTTCTTTGATTTCGTCCATGTTGGAGATAACAACCGGAGTCAGGGTAGACTTGGCTTTTTCTTCCAGCAGCGGCAGATCGAATTCAATAACCGGGTCGCCCACTTTCACGCGCTGACCTTCTTCAGCGATGCGTTTGAAGCCTTCGCCTTTCAGTTCAACGGTATCAATACCGAAGTGAACAAACAGCTCAATGCCGCTGTCGGATTCGATAGAGAAAGCGTGGTTGGTTTCAAAGATTTTGCCGATGGTGCCGTCAACAGGAGCAACCATTTTGTTACCGGTTGGTTTGATAGCGATGCCATCACCAACGATTTTTTCAGCAAAAACTACATCCGGCACGTCTTCGATGTTGACGATCTCGCCAGAGAGCGGAGCAACAATCTCAATAGTTCCGGTGTCTTTCTTATCATCAGAAACCAGAGATTTCAGTTTATCGAACAAACCCATGATCTTCTCCTAAGCAGTAAATTGGGCCGCATCTCGTGGATTAGCAGATTGTTTTTTCTTCAATGAACTTGTTAACCAGCGTCATTAACTCGTCCGTTGTCGGTTGAGCAAGAGCCTGCTCTGCTAACACCTTCGCATCTTCGAAGTTCGTGTTACGGATAATCTTCTTAATGCGCGGGATAGAAATGGCGCTCATAGAGAATTCGTCCAGACCCATCCCCAGCAACAGAAGTGTAGCACGTTCGTCGCCTGCAAGCTCACCACACATGCCAGTCCATTTGCCTTCAGCATGAGAAGCATCAATAACTTGCTTGATCAGCGTCAGCACAGATGGCGACATCGGTTGGTAAAGGTGTGAAATCATATCATTACCACGGTCAACTGCCAGGGTGTACTGCGTTAAATCATTGGTGCCGATACTAAAGAAATCAACTTCTTTGGCTAAATGACGCGCAATTGTTGCCGCAGCCGGTGTTTCCACCATCACGCCAATCTCAATGCTCTCGTCAAATGCTTTACCTTCGTCGCGCAGTTCCTGTTTGTAGATTTCAATCTCTTTGCGCAGTGCACGCACTTCTTCAACAGAGATGATCATTGGGAACATAATGCGCAGTTTACCGAAAGCAGAGGCGCGCAGAATCGCGCGAACCTGGTCACGCAGGATCTCTTTACGATCCATGGCGATACGCACAGCACGCCAGCCCAGGAACGGGTTCTCTTCTTTCGGGAAATTCATGTACGGCAGTTCTTTATCGCCGCCGATGTCCATGGTGCGAACGATGACCGCCTGAGAGCCACAGGCTTCAGCAACGGCTTTATACGCAGCAAACTGTTCTTCTTCAGTTGGCAGCGATTCACGGTCCATGAACAGGAATTCGGTGCGGTACAGACCCACACCTTCAGCGCCGTTACGTTCAGCGCCTTCAACGTCACGAACGGTACCGATATTAGCGCAAACTTCAACCTGATGTCCGTCCAGCGTGATAGCCGGCAGATCTTTCAGCTTAGCGAGTTCCGCTTTCTCGGTTGCAACCTGCTCCTGAACGGCACGCAGTTGCTCGATAACGTCGTTGGTCGGATTGACGTAAACCTGATTGTTTACGGCATCCAGAATCAGATAGTCGTCGTTTTTAACCTGAGAGGTGACGCTACCCGTACCGACGATGGCAGGCAGTTCCAGAGAACGCGCCATGATAGAGGTATGGGAGGTACGTCCGCCCGCGTCAGTAATGAAACCCAGCACCTTGTTCAGGTTCAGCTGTGCGGTTTCTGACGGGGTCAGGTCTGCGGCTACCAGGATAACTTCTTCCTGAATAGCGCTCAGGTCGATAATTGCCAGACCCAGGATGTTACGCAGCAGGCGTTTACCGATGTCACGTACGTCAGCCGCACGTTCTTTCAGGTATTCATCATCCAGCTCTTCCAGGGCTGTGGCCTGACCTTCGATAACTTCATGCGCGGCTGCATCAGCCGTCATGTGCTTATCTTTAATCAGGGCTATGATTTCCTGCTCCAGCTCCTCATCTTCGAGCAGCATGATATGCCCTTCAAAGATGGCTTCTTTTTCTTCACCGAACGTTTCACCAGCTTTGGTTTTGATCGCTTCCAGTTGCGCAGATGCCTTGGCACGACCGCTCAGAAAACGTTCAACTTCCTGATCAACCTTGTCGGCAGAAATTTTTTTCCGGTCAATGACGATTTCGTCTTCTTTCAGTAGCAATGCTTTACCGAAAGCGATACCCGGGGATGCTAAAATGCCTGAAATCATAACCCTACCTTACTTGTGACTGATATTTAAAAGAACTCGTTGAACTTACTCGAGTTCAGCCATCAGTTTAACCAGATGCTCAACTGCTTTCTGCTCGTCTTCACCTTCTGCGGACAGGGTAACAACGGTACCCTGAGTCAGGCCCAGAGTCTGCAGTTTAAACAGGCTTTTGGCGCTAGCGCTTTTGCCGTTGGAAGTCACAGTAATATCAGAAGTAAAGCCTTTTGCTTCTTTAACAAACTGAGCAGCAGGGCGAGTATGCAGACCGTTCGGAGCGGTAATGGTAACTTCTTGCTGGAACATTATATTTCCCCAACTTATAGGTTTAGTGTTGTGGAACTAAAGTCTAGCCTGGCGGTTCAACTTTAGCCTGTATTGTTAGCATCGGCGTAAACTGGACGCGACACAAAAGGAGTTCGGTGCAATCCGTTGCTGGCAACTTCTTGCCGCTGACGTTTCGTTCGTCATTAAACATTATGCCGCGAAAGGAAGAGTTGAACCAAATCATAAAATCGATTCAGCTAGCGCTTTTCCTGTAACGATTAATTTCGCGCATCAAAATAATTAGCTTGGTTAAATACCAGTTCTGGTGGGTTGAATCAATGCCAGGCGAGTTGAAACTTTGAAGCAGGCCACAAAAAAGCACCCAAATGGGTGCTTTTTTACGCGTTTTTAACATGCTGGCATTACTGTTGCAGTTCTTTCTCTGTGAAGAGATCGGCAAACAGTGCAGTGCTCAGATAACGCTCACCCGATGACGGTAGAATAACCACTATATTCTTATTGGTAAAGGTTTCATCTTCCTGCAGCTTAAGCGCGGCAGCAACAGCAGCGCCGGAAGAAATGCCCGCCAGAATACCTTCTTCTTCCATCAGGCGACGCGCAGTAGAGATTGCTTCATCATTGGTGATGGCGACGACTTTATCGATAAGTTTCAGATCAAGGTTGCCTGGAATGAAACCCGCGCCAATCCCCTGAATTTTATGTGGGCCCGGTTTAAGTTCTTCACCCGCCAGCGCCTGGGCGATAACCGGGGAGTCGGTAGGTTCAACCGCGACGGTGATCAGATCGGTTTTGCCTTTAGTGCCTTTGATATAACGGGTCACACCAGTCAATGTACCGCCGGTACCTACGCCGGAAATAAAGACATCAACCTGGCCATCGGTATCTTCCCAGATTTCCGGGCCGGTGGTTTTTTCGTGAATTTCCGGGTTCGCCGGGTTGCTGAACTGCTGCAGCAGCAGGAACTTCTCCGGATCGCTGGCGACAATTTCTTCCGCTTTCTGGATTGCACCCTTCATCCCTTTTGCGCCTTCGGTCAGCACCAGGTTCGCACCCAGAGCTTTCAACAGCTTGCGGCGCTCAATGCTCATCGTTTCCGGCATGGTCAGAGTCAGTTTGTAACCGCGGGCTGCGGCAACGTAGGCTAGCGCAATCCCCGTGTTGCCGCTGGTCGGTTCTACCAGCTCAACACCCGGTTTCAGTACACCACGTTTTTCGGCATCCCAAATCATATTGGCACCGATACGGCATTTGACGCTAAAGCTCGGGTTACGAGATTCCACCTTCGCCAGAATGCGTCCGTTACCGATACGGTTCAGTCGAACCAGCGGCGTATGACCGATAGTCAGCGAGTTGTCTTCAAAAATCTTACTCATGGCCTGTCCTTAACTGTATGAAATTGGGATACCGCTTCAGCATACCTGTTGAGAAAGTATGGGGAAGTAAGGAAATCGCATATCTATATGCTGATGGGAAATAATGCCTTGCAGTATGGAATAAGAGCGGGCATAAGCCAGCCCGCTTTTACACATTTTTGCATTACTTCCATAACGCGTGCTTAGCACGATAGCAGTCTACCCACATCGCCGTAGCACCACAAACCGCGACCGGCATGATGAACAGATTGAGCACTGGAATCATGGTGAACAGGCTGGTTAGCGCGCCGAACTGCATATTGGTCACCTTGCGTGTGCGCAGCGCGACGCGCATCTCCTTAAAAGGCACCTTATGGTTATCAAACGGATAATCGCAGTACTGAATGGCCAGCATCCATGCGCTGAACAGGAACCACAGCACCGGGGCGACGGTCTGTCCAATACCCGGAATGAAATAGAGGATCAGCAACACGATGGCGCGCGGGAGATACCACGCCAGCTTTTGCCATTCACGTTTCATAATACGGGGAACATCTTTCATGATGCCAAGAACACCGGTGTCAGGCGGTGTTGCGCCAGTTAAGCGCGCTTCCAGTTGTTCAGCCAGCAGACCGTTAAACGGCGCGGCAATCCAGTTGGCTATGGTGGAAAACAGGTAGCCGAACACCAGTAGTACGGAGATAGTGACAATCGGCCACAGCAAGTAGCTGAGCCACTGAAGCCAGTCAGGGACGTGACTCATCAGCGCGGGGATCCAGCTATCGAGTTGTGTGAATAGCCACCAGAATGCGCCGCCCATCAGCAGGATATTCACCAGCAAAGGCAGGATGACAAAGCGACGAATGCCCGGTTGGGTGATGAGCTTCCATCCCTGTGAAAAGTAATAAAGGCCGCTGCGAGGTACGACTGCAGATGATGAAACCATGGTCAGGACATACTCCTTGTTATATAAGCTCTGGTAAACTTTGCGTATCTTACCGGGTTGTTGAGCGTTAAGCTGTTCAGAAATGTTCGAAAAAACAGCAAAAAGCACAATTTTGTTCATCTTTATGCCGTGAAAGCCAAGAGTGCACTTGCACTTGGCGTAATCGACAAATACTCTTAGTGAGTAAATGTTTGCCGTGGTGGCAAGGTGTTAGAACAACAGAGAATATAATGATGCAGGATTTGCGTCTGATATTAATCATTGTTGGCGCGATCGCCATAATCGCTTTACTGGTACATGGTTTTTGGACTAGCCGTAAAGAGCGGTCTTCTATATTCCGCGATCGCCCACTGAAACGCATGAAGTCTAAACGTGAAGACGAGGATTCGTTCGACGACAACGTCGAGGAAGACGAAGGCGTGGGCGAAGTTCGCGTTCATCGTGTGAATCATGCTCCCGGTAACGCGCAGGAACATGGTGTTCCTCCTCAGTCGCCGCAACACCAGTACCAGCCGCCTTATGCGTCGGCTCAGCCGCGTCAACCCGCGCAGCAGCCTGCACAAGCGCCGGTACCGCCGCCGCATGCTCAGCCGCAGCCTGTACAACCGCAGCGGCCGGTGCAACATCAGCCTGTTCAGCAACAACCTGTACAGCAGCCGATGCAGCATCAGCCCGTTGCTCCGCAGGTTCAGCAGCCCGTGCAGCAAGCACCGCAACCTGCGCCGCAGACTTTCCAGCCCGCAGAGCCTGCCGTTGAACATCAACCGCAGCCTGAGCCGGTAGTTGAAGAAGCGCCTGCTGCTGAAAAACCGCAGCGTAAAGAAGCGGTCATTATTATGAACGTTGCGGCGCATCACGGTAGCGAGCTCAACGGTGAAGTGCTGCTCAATAGCATTCAGCAAGCCGGCTTTAAATTTGGCGATATGAATATTTTCCATCGTCATTTGAGCCCGGATGGCAGCGGTCCGTCGCTGTTCAGTCTTGCCAATATGGTTAACCCAGGAACGTTTGACCCCGAAATGACGGGTGATTTCAGCACCCCTGGCGTAACTATTTTTATGCAGGTTCCGTCCTATGGGGACGAGCTGCAAAACTTTAAGCTGATGCTGCAGTCCGCACAGCACATCGCCGATGAAGTGGGTGGTGTGGTGCTTGACGATCAACGTCGCATGATGACGCCGCAGAAACTGCGCGAGTATCAGGACCGCATCCGCGAAGTTAAAGAATCTCGCGCCTGATTCTCCTTTGGCGTGACATCTCCTTGCTAAACCCCCGCCTGTCGGGGGTTTTTTATCATTGATGGTGCGATATGGAATCAATCGAACAACAACTGACAGAACTGCGAACCACGCTTCGCCATCATGAGTATCTCTACCATGTGATGGACGCGCCGGAAATTCCCGATGCGGAATACGATCGTCTGCTGCGCGAACTCCGCGAGCTGGAAGCGCAGCATCCGGACCTTATTACACCTGACTCGCCAACCCAACGCGTTGGCGCCGCCCCGTTAACGGCGTTCAGTCAGATTCGCCATGAAGTGCCGATGCTGTCGCTGGATAACGTGTTTGATGAAGAGAGTTTTCTCGCTTTTAACAAGCGCGTACAGGACCGACTGAAGAGTACGGACAAACTAACCTGGTGCTGTGAGCTGAAGCTTGACGGGCTGGCGGTGAGTATTCTCTATGAAAACGGCGTGCTGGTTAGCGCCGCAACGCGCGGCGATGGCACCACCGGGGAAGACATTACCTCGAACGTGCGCACCATTCGTGCGATCCCGTTAAAACTGCGCGGCGATAACATTCCGACGCGTCTGGAAGTGCGCGGCGAGGTGTTCCTGCCGCAGGCCGGGTTTGAAAAAATCAACGAAGAGGCCCGCCGTACTGGCAACAAAGTGTTTGCTAACCCGCGTAATGCGGCGGCTGGGTCATTACGCCAGCTCGATCCGCGTATCACTGCGAAGCGACCGCTTACTTTCTTCTGCTATGGCGTTGGTGTGCTGGAAGGTGGTGTGCTGCCCGATACCCATCTGGGCCGTCTGCTGCAATTTAAAGAGTGGGGATTGCCGGTGAGCGACAGAGTGGCGCTTTGCGACTCTCCGGAGGAAGTACTTGCTTACTATCATAAGGTTGAAGAAGACCGACCGACGCTGGGATTCGATATCGATGGTGTGGTGATCAAAGTCAACTCTATGGCCTTGCAGGAACAACTGGGTTTTGTTGCCCGCGCGCCGCGTTGGGCGGTGGCCTTTAAGTTCCCGGCGCAGGAGCAGATGACCTTTGTCCGCGATGTTGAGTTTCAGGTTGGACGTACAGGGGCGATTACGCCTGTCGCCCGCCTTGAGCCAGTTCAGGTTGCAGGGGTGTTGGTCAGTAACGCCACCTTGCACAATGCGGATGAAATTGAGCGTCTTGGTTTGCGTATTGGCGATAAAGTCGTCATTCGCCGTGCGGGCGATGTCATCCCGCAGGTAGTGAACGTCGTGCTTTCCGAGCGCCCGGACAATACCCGCGAAATCGAGTTTCCCACCCACTGTCCGGTATGCAACTCTGACGTTGAGCGTGTGGAAGGCGAAGCGGTTACTCGTTGTACCGGAGGTTTAATCTGCGGGGCACAGCGGAAGGAATCATTGAAACACTTCGTTTCCCGCCGTGCGCTGGATGTCGACGGCATGGGCGACAAAATTATCGATCAACTGGTCGAGAAAGAGTATGTCCATACGCCAGCGGATCTCTTCACGCTGACCGCAGGTAAGCTGACCGGTCTTGATCGCATGGGGCCGAAGTCGGCGCAAAACGTAGTGAATGCGCTGGAAAAAGCGAAAGAGACCACGTTTGCCCGTTTCCTCTATGCGCTGGGTATTCGTGAAGTCGGCGAAGCGACGGCTGCAGGTCTGGCTGCATATTTCGGCACGCTCGACGCGCTGGAAGCCGCCTCTGTTGAAGAGCTGCAAAAAGTGCCGGATGTCGGCATCGTGGTGGCGACCCACGTGTTTAATTTCTTTGCCGAAGAGAGTAACCGCGAGGTGATCGTCCAGCTTTTGGAGCAGGGGATTCACTGGCCAGCGCCGGTGGTTATCAACGCTGAAGAAATCGACAGCCCCTTCGCGGGTAAGACGGTGGTACTGACCGGGAGCCTGAGCCTGATGTCACGCGATGATGCCAAAGCACGACTGACCGAGCTGGGGGCAAAAGTGGCCGGTAGCGTGTCGAAGAAAACCGATCTAGTGATTGCGGGGGAAGCGGCGGGCTCTAAACTGGCAAAAGCGCAGGAGCTGGGCATTGAAGTGATCGACGAAGCTGAAATGATCCGCTTACTGGGTGCCTGAGATGGAAAAAGAGCAGCTGGTTGAAATCGCCAATACCGTGATGCCCTTTGGCAAATATAAAGGGCGTCGGCTGATTGATGTACCGGAAGAGTATCTGCTGTGGTTTGCCCGTAAGGATGAATTCCCGCCGGGCAAGCTCGGCGAACTGATGCAAATCACGCTGCTGATTAAAACTGAAGGGCTGACGCAACTGGTGCAGCCCCTGAAACGCCCGCTTTAAGCCTTTGCGGCGCGGCTTTTCTGCTGCGCCTGTAATGCGTCCGTCTGTTGCTTGTAGCGACGTGCCAGCACCGCACAAACCATCAACTGAATTTGATGGAAGATCATCAGCGGCAGCACCATCATTCCTATCACTGACGTCGGGAACAGAATATTTGCCATTGGGATCCCATTCGCCAGGCTCTTTTTCGATCCGCAAAAGACAATGGTGATCTCATCGGCCTTGTTGAAGCCGCATTTACGCGCAACAAAGACGTTGATGCCAATCACGATTGCCAGCAATACGATGCTGACCACCACGATAAACAGCAGTGAGCCAATCCCCACTTTGTGCCAGATCCCGTTAACCACGGCTTCACTGAAGGCGGAGTAAACCACCAGTAAAATGGATGATTGATCCGTTTTTGCAATCCATTTTTTATGTCGGGACACCCAGTTACCAATCCACGGACGCGAAAGATGTCCCAGTACGAACGGCAGCAGCAGCTGCAGCATGATTTTCCCCACCTGCTCCAGGCTGCCTTCTGCGCCATGCATATTCATGACCAGGCCAACAAGCAACGGCGAGAGAAAAATACCCAGCAGGCTGGAGGCCGAAGCGGAACACACGGCGGCGGCAACGTTCCCCCCCGCCAGCGACGTAAAGGCGATTGCCGACTGCACCGTGGCCGGCAAAATACACAGGTACAGGAAACCGGTGTACAGCATCGGGTCAACATTAACCGGCGCCCACCAGGCGAACAGAACGCCCAGCACCGGGAAAACAACAAACGTGCTGCACATCACCCACAGATGCAAACGCCAGTGACTACCGCCGGCAATAATTGCCTCACGAGAGAGCTTGGCCCCGTGCATAAAAAACAGCAGGGCAATGGCGGCGGTGGTTAAGCCTTCAAAGAAAGGCACAAAGCCACCTTCGGCTGGGAAAAAGGACGCCAGTAATACGACCGTAATCAACGTAATCGTGAACGGATCAAGGATACGAAAAAGTTTCATAAAAGCTCCTGAAATTCAGTAGCAACATTTTGCGTTTTTCCATTTGAGAAATAAAATTGATTTATTGCATCCATATATGAATCGAATAGATGAATTACTCTCTGCGTCAGCTCCGTATCTTTGTTACCGTCGCTCAGGCCAAAAGCTTTAGCCGGGCGGGGGATATTATTGGCTTAAGCCAGTCTGCGGTCAGCCACAGCGTTAAAGAGCTTGAAGCTCAGACGGGGGTGCGGTTGTTAGATAGAACAACGCGGGAAGTGGTGCTGACGGAAGCGGGGCACCAGTTGGCGACGCGGCTGGAACGTATTCTGGATGAACTGCACAGCACGCTGCGTGAAGCAGGCCAGGTGGGGACACAGTTAACTGGAACGGTGCGTGTTGCCGCCAGCCAGACAATCTCTGCTCACCTTATTCCACAGTGTATTGCCCAGAGTAATGAGCTTTACCCTGCGATCGATTTTGTGCTGCACGACAGGCCCCAGCAGTGGGTGCTGGAAAGTATTCGCCAGGGAGAAGTCGATTTTGGCATTGTGATTGATCCCGGAGCGGTGACCGACCTGAAATGTGAAGCCGTACTGTCCGAACCGTTCCTGCTGCTGTGTCGCGAGGATCATCCGTTAGCCCAACGTGAGTGGGTGAACTGGCAGGATTTGTATCACGAACGTTTGGTGTTACAGGATTACGCTTCCGGTAGTCGACCGCTGATCGATGCGGCGTTGGCCCATTTTTCCATTGATGCCAACATCGTTCAGGAGATTGGTCATCCCGCCACGCTGTTCCCGATGGTGGAGGCGGGGATTGGCATCAGTGTGCTGCCCGCGCTGGCGCTCCCCTTACCGCAGGGCAGTCACTTGCAGGTTAAGCGCCTGACGCCGGTAGTTGAACGGCAACTGATGCTGGCTCGACGTAAAAACCGCTCTTTATCAACCGCGGCTCAGGCGCTGTGGGACGTGGTGCGTATGCAGGCCAGTGAATTAACCGCTGGTCGTGCCCGCGATCCGTTGTATCAGATATAAATATCGACCTGATGTTGGTCGGAAGCCGTGTTGATGCCCTCAGCTTTTCTCTGATCGGCGCTTTGCTTTTGCTGTGACTCCTCAGCCTGGCGTCGCAACAGTTGAGCCAGCTGTGCTTGTAACATCTTGATTTGTGTCTGAATAAGTTCCTGCTGTTCGCGCTTCTGCTCAACACTGCCACTACTATTGGGAATATCTTTGAGCTGCTGAGTTAGCTTGGTTATCTTTTGGGTGACTTGTGCAATCTGAGCGGAGATGTCATTCCCGGCTGGGGCTTTTCCACCACCACTACTGCTTTGAACAGTTGGGGTGGAAACGTTAATCGTTGTCATACGGATTCCTCACGCCATAAAACATGAGTATCGGCATTAGTGAACAGAACTTCAGTTACAATATGGCGGAGCGGAGTTTAATAATACAAGTTCCAAATCTTCATGTATCTCTATTCCTGTGCCATTTCTGGCCCGAAAAAAATGTGATTTCAGGCTGGTTTAGTGCGACTCATCGATACCGATTTACTATCGGTTGTCGGGATAAACGGTATTGGTAATCGATTGCGTAGTCTCGCTATAACAGTGCGGTACGCGACATTATTTTCGACTACTCAGTATTAAGGATATCTCATGAGTCACTCTCTTTTCTCGCAAAATCCCTGGTATAGCGCCGACATCATTCGTAGTTACAAACCCGATTTCACCCCGCGCGTAGCCTTTATTCTTGGCTCTGGCCTCGGTGCTCTGGCGGATCAAATCGAGGATGCAGTGGCCATCTCTTACGAAAAATTGCCGGGATTCCCTGTCAGTACTGTACATGGTCATGCCGGTGAGCTGGTGCTGGGAAATCTGGCGGGTATTCCGGTGGCTTGTATGAAAGGGCGTGGGCATTTTTATGAAGGTCGCGGCATGACGGTGATGACCGACGCCATTCGCACCCTGAAGCTACTGGGCTGCGAACTGTTATTTTGTACTAATGCCGCAGGTTCTTTGCGCCCCGAAGTCGGACCAGGTAGTCTCGTTGCGCTTAGCGATCACATTAATACGATGCCAGGTACACCAATGGTCGGACTAAACGATGAGCGTTTTGGTGAGCGATTCTTTTCGCTGGCGAATGCCTATGATGCTGACTATCGTGTGATCCTGCAAACCGTCGCCGCAGAAGAAGGGTTTCCGCTGAGCGAAGGGGTGTTTGTTTCTTATCCGGGACCGAACTTTGAAACGGCGGCAGAAATCCGCATGATGCAAATTATTGGCGGCGACGTGGTGGGGATGTCGGTGGTGCCTGAAGTTATCTCTGCGCGTCACTGCGGTCTGAAAGTGGTTGCGGTGGCTGCCATCACCAACCTGGCGGAAGGTTTGGGGGATGTGAAGTTATCTCACGCACAGACGTTGGCTGCAGCGGAACTCTCCCGGCAGAACTTCATCAATCTGATCTGTGGCTTCTTGCGCAAACTGGCCTGAATAATTAAAACATGACCCCGCTTGCGGGGTCTTACTTTATGGCAAGGAACGGAAAAATGGGTATCGCATCTCGCTTAAAGCTCATGTCGTTTTTGCAATATTTCATCTGGGGAAGCTGGCTGGTAACCCTGGGTTCTTACATGATTAACACCCTGGATTTTACCGGCGCGAATGTGGGTATGGTCTACAGCTCGAAAGGGCTGGCAGCGATTATTATGCCGGGCATTATGGGGATCATCGCCGATAAGTGGCTGCGTGCCGAGCGCGCTTATATGCTGTGCCATCTGGTGTGTGCTGGCGTGTTGCTGTACGCCACAACCGTTACCGATCCACAGACTATGTTCTGGGTAATGTTGGTTAACGCGATGGCGTATATGCCGACGATTGCGTTATCGAACAGCGTCTCATATTCATGCCTTGCACAATCGGGTCAGGATCCGGCCACCGCGTTCCCGCCAATTCGTGTATTTGGCACGATAGGTTTTATTGTGGCGATGTGGACGGTCAGCTTAATGGGACTGGAACTGAGCAGCGCACAGCTTTATATCGCTTCAGGCGCATCGCTGCTGCTGGCTCTGTATGCGCTGACGTTACCAAAAATACCGGTTGCGGAGAAAAAAGAGTCCGCCACGCTGGCCAGTAAACTGGGGCTGGATGCGTTTGTTTTGTTTAAAAATCCGCGCATGGCAATTTTCTTTTTGTTTGCCATGATGCTGGGGGCGGTGCTGCAAATCACCAACGTCTTTGGCAATCCGTTTCTGCATGATTTTGCCCGTAACCCTGAGTTTGCCAACAGCTTTGTGGTGAAATATCCCTCCATTTTGCTGTCAGTTTCGCAGATGGCGGAAGTGGGTTTTATCCTCACTATTCCATTCTTCCTTAAACGCTTTGGCATTAAAACAGTGATGCTGATGAGTATGCTGGCGTGGACGCTGCGCTTTGGCTTTTTTGCCTTTGGCGATCCGTCTCCGTTTGGCTTTGTGCTGCTGCTGATGTCGATGATCGTTTACGGCTGCGCGTTTGATTTCTTCAACATCTCCGGATCGGTATTTGTCGAGCAGGAAGTTGACTCAAGCATTCGCGCCAGCGCCCAAGGGTTGTTTATGACGATGGTAAATGGCATTGGCGCGTGGGTTGGTTCAATCCTGAGCGGGATGGCGGTGGACTATTTTTCTGTCGATGGCGTCAAGGATTGGCAAACTATCTGGCTGGTGTTTGCCGCTTACGCGCTGGTCCTGGCGGTTATCTTTGCATTGTTCTTTAAATATAAGCATGAGCCTGAACGACTGGCGCAGAAATCACTGGCACATTAATGCTCCTTTAGCGGCGGGTTCTGATACCCGCCGTTTCATTTTCTGCGATGCAATGTGGTAACTTTGCGCATTAATATTCACTCAGGAGCGCATTATCCATGGAACGCACGCACCGCATCGATCTGAAGTTACTGCGTTATTTTCTTGCCGTCGCAGAAGAACTGCATTTTGGACGCGCTGCTGCTCGCCTGAATATGTCGCAACCGCCCCTCAGTACGCATATTAAAGAGCTGGAACAACAGCTCGGCACGTTGCTATTTATCCGTCATTCCCGCAGCGTGGCGTTAACCCACGCCGGAAAAATTTTGATGGAAGAATCGCGCAGACTGTTATCCAGTGCTAATCAGGCGCTGGCACGAGTGGAACAGATTGGTCGCGGTGAGGCAGGGCGAATTGAGCTAGGCGTCATTGGTACCGCAATGTGGGGAAAAATGCGTCCGGTGATGCGGCGTTTTCTGAAGGAAAATCCCAACGTTGAGGTGCAGTTTCGCGAGAACATGCCCGCAATGCAGATGACGATGCTGGAAAGACGTGAACTGGATGCGGGGATTTGGCGCATGGCTACTGAACCCTCTCCCGGATTTACCAGCCTGCGCTTACATGAATCCTCATTTTTGGTGGCCATACCGGAAGAACATGCTCTTACCGCCTGTGAATCCGTACCGCTGGAAGCGTTGAGAAATGAATATTTTGTCACGATGCCCTCCATTCATACCGACTGGGCATTTTTGCAGCGAGTTTGCCTGAGCGCTGGATTTTCCCCGATGATTATCCGTGAGGTGAGGGAGCCGCAAACGGTGCTGGCGATGATCAGCATGGGGATTGGTATTACGTTAATTGCTGACAGTTATGCGCAGATGAGTTGGCCAGGCGTGGTATTCCGACCGTTAGAGGAACGTATTCCGGCGGATTTATATATTGTGTATGACCAACAGCAGGCGACACCCGCGCTGGAGAAACTGGTAGCGGCATTGACGATGTGATATCTGTGCCGGATGGCGACTAACGTCTTATCCGGCCTACGAAGGGAGTATTGTCGGTAGGCCTGATAAGCGTAGCGCATCAGGCAGTTGTATAAATCGCAGATAGCAAAAAAGCGCCGCCAGCGCCCTTTTTACATTGGTGGGTCGTGCAGGATGACTCGCTTCGCTCGCACTTCGGGCCGTCGCCGTAACCGGCTCCGTTGTTTCGCTGCGCTCAACACCGAACCTGCCGCAGGTTCGAATCTTACAAATCGCAGATAGCAAAAAGGCGCCTTTAGGGCGCCTTTTTACATTGGTGGGTCGTGCAGGATTCGAACCTGCGACCAATTGATTAAAAGTCAACTGCTCTACCAACTGAGCTAACGACCCGAAGTGGTGGGTGATGACGGGATCGAACCGCCGACCCCCTCCTTGTAAGGGAGGTGCTCTCCCAGCTGAGCTAATCACCCACTTCGGTACTTCAATTTTATCGTAAGAAATCCAGCTGGCGAGAAAGTGGTGGGTGATGACGGGATCGAACCGCCGACCCCCTCCTTGTAAGGGAGGTGCTCTCCCAGCTGAGCTAATCACCCACTTCTCAATTTCTTACTCTACACGGCGGAGACTACATAAAGTAGTTGGTGGGTGATGACGGGTTCGAACCGCCGACCCCCTCCTTGTAAGGGAGGTGCTCTCCCAGCTGAGCTAATCACCCCCGCTGTGTGGAGTCGCATTATAGGGAGAGTTGAAAATGAGTCAACGCATTTTCTAAAGAATTTGTTCGTTCGTCGTAAATTTAAACAAAACGATCGCAAATCAATCCATGCAGCATGATTTGTATACGAAAATGGCAAAGCGTGATGTTCCAACCTGAACAACATTGAGGAATCAGACCACAGTGATAGAATACGAGCCTGATAATCTTCCCTGGATTTGCCGGTTGTCGGCATCTTTATAAACGTAAGGCCATTTCATGAAAATCAAAACTCGCTTCGCGCCAAGCCCGACAGGTTACCTGCACGTCGGTGGTGCGCGTACTGCTCTATATTCCTGGCTTTTTGCACGTAACCATGACGGTGAGTTTGTGCTGCGTATTGAAGACACCGATCTCGAACGCTCCACTCCGGAAGCTATTGAAGCCATTATGGATGGCATGAACTGGCTGAATCTGGAATGGGATGAAGGCCCGTACTTCCAGACCAAACGTTTTGATCGCTACAACGCCGTGATTGATGAGATGCTGGAAGCCGGTACCGCGTACAAATGCTACTGCTCCAAAGAACGTCTGGACGCGCTGCGTGAAGAGCAGATGGCAAACGGTGAGAAGCCTCGTTACGACGGTCGCTGCCGCCACGGTCATGAACATCATGCTGATGATGAACCATGCGTGGTGCGTTTTGCCAACCCGCAGGATGGATCCGTTATTTTTGATGACCAGATCCGTGGGCCGATCGAATTCAGCAACCAGGAGCTGGACGATCTGATCATCCGCCGTACCGACGGTTCCCCGACCTACAACTTCTGTGTGGTGGTCGACGACTGGGATATGGAAATCACTCACGTTATTCGTGGTGAAGACCATATCAACAACACTCCGCGTCAGATAAACATCCTGAAAGCGCTGAATGCGCCGGTACCGGTTTATGCACACGTGTCGATGATCAACGGCGACGATGGTAAAAAACTTTCTAAACGTCACGGTGCGGTCAGCGTTATGCAGTATCGCGACGACGGTTACCTTCCGGAAGCGCTGCTGAACTATCTGGTGCGTCTGGGCTGGTCCAGCGGCGATCAGGAAATCTTCACCCGTGAAGAGATGATCAAACTGTTTTCCCTTGGTGCGGTGAGTAAGTCTGCCAGTGCGTTCAACACCGAAAAACTGCAGTGGCTGAACCATCACTACATTAATGCGCTGGCACCGGAATATGTGGCAACGCATCTGCAATGGCACATTGAGCAGGAAAATATCGACACTCGCGTCGGCCCGCAGCTGTCTGAGCTGGTTAAACTGCTGGGTGAGCGCTGCAAAACGCTGAAAGAGATGGCGCAGAGCTGCCGTTACTTCTACGAAGATTTTGCTGAGTTCGACGCGGACGCCGCGAAGAAACACCTGCGTCCGGTAGCACGTCAGCCGCTGGAAGTGGTTCGCGATAAACTGGCTGCTATCAGCGAGTGGACGGCAGAAAACGTGCACCACGCGATTCAGGCGACCGCTGATGAGCTGGAAGTGGGTATGGGTAAAGTTGGGATGCCGCTGCGCGTAGCCGTAACCGGTGCGGGTCAGTCTCCGGCGTTAGACGTCACAGTGCATGCGATTGGTAAATCCCGCAGCATTGAGCGTATTAATAAAGCGCTGGCGTTTATTGCTGAGCGTGAAAGCCAGCAGTAAGCTCGGTTGAGCGATGAAACAACGGCAGGAGCGCATCCTGCCGTTTTTTTTGCCTGTTATTCAGACTCATCAATACCCAGACGGGTAAGGAAAGTGCGAATACCTTCGCGAGAAATATACATTGCCAGCTTTTCTTGTTCCGTTGGGGACATGTTGTCCAGTGCGCTAATTATCTGGCGACAGGCGTGGCTACGCACCACGTGGTTGTATTCTGCCAACGGTTCCTCTGCCTGATAAATTTCAGGTACTTTGCGAAAAGCCGGAATATTGAGCAGAAACGTGCGGACGCTGGAGTCGATATGAATCAGCCTTGCACGACCCCCTTTAACGCCGGGAAACTTTTCGGTGGTCCAGTTTTGTTCTCTGATCCAACGATTGACGGTTTGTTTGGCAACTCCGAGACAGTCCGCCAGTTCTTCGGTCGTCATTTTGCTGCGTAATTTTTTCATATTATTTGTTGTCGCGGATCCCTAAGCGTTGTAATAAACCCGTAATGCCTTCACGCAGGATCAGTGACGTAAACATTTTCTGTTCTGACGGAGTCATCTCTTTGGCGAGCCTAATCAGTAGAGCTTCGATAGAGGTATCGCCTGATAACGATAAATTATCTGATAAACCTTCGGCTGAACGCTCAGCGCTGCGAATGTATTCACGAACTTGTTCGGTGACGTGAACCAGACGCGCTTTACCGCCCTGTACGCCTGGTTTTGGTGATGTAGCCCAACCCTCCTTGCGCACCCATTTATTGATGGTCTGTCGGCTGTATCCGGTCAGATTAGCAAGTTCTTCTGGCGTCATCCGTTCCTTGAACATAACGATTCCCTGAATAGTCGTGGGGTTAATTAGTGGCTCATTTTATAGCACCATTTTAGTAGAAACCGTGACGCGTTTAACTACTGAATGCGAGTTGTTGCGCAATGTTCTTCATTTGACTGCTTTTTCAGCGATTGAATTCTATGAGTTAATTTTGCCGTTGACACACGCGAAGGGAATTCATATGATGCCGCCCGTCAACTCGACAAGCTTTACGTAATGGGGCTATAGCTCAGCTGGGAGAGCGCTTGCATGGCATGCAAGAGGTCAGCGGTTCGATCCCGCTTAGCTCCACCAAATTTTATCCCAACGAATTTGGTATATACGTAAAAGCATCGTGGGGCTATAGCTCAGCTGGGAGAGCGCTTGCATGGCATGCAAGAGGTCAGCGGTTCGATCCCGCTTAGCTCCACCAAAATTTAAACCCTCGCTGAAAAGCGGGGGTTTTTTGTTTCTGCATCCTGTCGATTCTTACCGATATCTCCCTGCTCTGCTGAATAGCAGGCATAAAAAAGCCGGGGAAATTCCCCGGCCTTATCACTACGACGTTGTCTTACGCTTACAGCACCAGTGCTGCGATAGATGCAGACAGTACGCTCACCAGCGTAGAGCCGTACACCAGCTTCAGACCAAAGCGGGAAACTACGTTACCTTGCTCTTCGTTCAGGCCTTTAATCGCACCGGCGATAATACCGATAGAAGAGAAGTTAGCGAAGGAGACCAGGAACACAGAGATGATGCCTTCAGCGCGCGGAGAGAGCGTAGAGGCGATTTTCTGCAGGTCCATCATCGCAACGAATTCGTTGGAAACAAGTTTTGTCGCCATGATACTGCCCACCTGCAGCGCTTCGCTGGACGGAACACCCATTACCCATGCAACCGGATAGAAGATGTAACCCAGGATGCCCTGGAAGGAGATGCTGTAGCCAAACCAGCCGGTCACGGTGGCAAACAGGGCGTTCAGGGCAGCAATCAGCGCGATGAAACCAATCAGCATCGCCGCAACGATAATTGCCACTTTGAAACCTGCCAGGATGTATTCACCCAGCATTTCGAAGAAGCTCTGACCTTCATGCAGGTTAGACATCTGGATATTTTCTTCGCTGGCATCAACGCGGTAAGGGTTGATCAGCGACAGCACGATAAAGGTGCTGAACATGTTCAGTACCAGCGCCGCAACAACGTACTTCGGCTCCAGCATGGTCATGTACGCGCCGACGATAGACATGGAAACGGTAGACATCGCCGTTGCAGCCATGGTGTACATACGGTTGCGAGACATTTTGCCGAGAATATCTTTATAGGCGATAAAGTTCTCGGACTGACCCAGGATCAGAGAGCTGACGGCGTTGAAGGATTCCAGCTTGCCCATACCGTTCACTTTGGAAAGCAGGTAACCAATTGCGCGGATAATAACCGGCAGCACACGGATATGCTGAAGGATACCGATCAGGGCGGAGATAAAGACGATAGGGCACAGCACTTTCAGGAAGAAAAATGCCAGGCCTTGATCATTCATGCTGCCGAAGACGAAGTTCGTCCCCTCGTTGGCAAAACCGAGCAGTTTTTCGAACATTTCGGAGAAGCCTTTTACGAAGCCCAGGCCGACGTTGGAGTTCAGGAAGAACCACGCCAGTAACACTTCAATAACAAGCAGTTGAATAACATAACGAATGCGAATCTTTTTACGGTCACTGCTTACCAGCAGCGCAAGGATCGCAACAACGGCCAATGCCAATACAAAATGAAGGACGCGGTCCATATTTGCTCCAAATATGAGGCAGGTTTAGTTTTCGTGCACATTCTATGTAACAACCATAAAGAAAACGAGATCAAACACACACTATAATAAGGACCTGTGACGAGATTCAAAATTAGTGATCGGTGATACACTTCCGTTATGCTTTGTATCGAAGTGAAAAGTTATGTCATTGTGCTAATCTATAACAATAATTAAACATTTTACCGTTTTTCCCAGAATCCTTATCGATCCATAGACAAACACTATCAGAGAAATCAACTTCACCCATCAAAATGAATTTGATAATCATTCTCAATAGGCGTAGCTTGAAACATAGCAAAGGCTATGTTTCTGAGGCACTAAAATGACTAACGATCGCGTTGAGAGTAGCAGTGGACGGGCAGCGCGCAAGTTGAAGCTCGCATTAATGGGACCTGCGTTCATCGCAGCGATCGGCTATATCGATCCGGGCAACTTCGCCACCAACATCCAGGCAGGGGCCAGCTTTGGCTATAAACTGTTGTGGGTGGTGGTCTGGGCAAACCTGATGGCGATGCTGATCCAGGTGCTATCGGCAAAGCTTGGCATTGCCACGGGTAAAAATCTGGCGGAACAAATTCGCGATCACTATCCTCGTCCGGTGGTGTGGTTCTACTGGGTGCAGGCCGAAATTATCGCCATGGCGACAGACCTTGCTGAATTCATTGGTGCCGCGATTGGCTTTAAGTTGATCCTCGGCGTGTCGTTATTGCAGGGGGCCGTGCTCACCGGTATCGCGACTTTTTTGATTCTGATGTTGCAGCGCCGCGGGCAAAAACCGCTGGAAAAAGTGATTGGCGGCTTGCTGCTGTTTGTGGCTGCGGCTTACATTGTGGAATTGATCTTTTCCCAGCCGAACTTCGCGCAACTTAGCAAGGGGATGGTTATCCCGAGCCTACCTAATTCCGAAGCGGTGTTCCTCGCCGCTGGCGTGCTCGGCGCGACTATCATGCCGCATGTCATTTATCTGCACTCTTCCTTAACCCAGCATCTGCACGGCGGAACACGTCAACAGCGCTATGCGGCCACGAAATGGGATGTGGCTATCGCCATGACGATTGCCGGATTTGTCAATCTGGCGATGATGGCGACGGCTGCCGCTGCATTTCATTTTAGCGGGCATACCGGTATTGCCGATCTCGATCAAGCCTATCTGACCCTTGAACCGCTGTTGAGTCACGCTGCGGCGACAGTGTTCGGTTTAAGCCTGGTGGCTGCGGGACTTTCTTCTACTGTGGTCGGTACGCTGGCGGGGCAGGTGGTGATGCAAGGGTTTATCCGTTTTCACATTCCGCTTTGGGTTCGCCGTACGGTCACCATGATGCCATCCTTTATTGTGATTCTGATGGGATTAGATCCAACGCGTATTCTGGTGATGAGCCAGGTGTTGCTCAGTTTTGGTATTGCACTGGCGCTGGTGCCGTTGTTGATTTTCACCAGCAACAGTCAGCTGATGGGCGATTTGGTGAATACCCGATGGGTAAAACAGGTAGGCTGGGTGATTGTTGTGCTGGTGGTGACGCTCAATATCTGGCTGTTGGTAGGAACCGCTCTCGGTTTGTAAAAACAAAAGGGCCTGCGGGCCCTTTTGTTACATTAATGATGGTGGCCATGACCTCGGCCCTTTCCGCGACCGCGGTGGTCGTCACGGTCATTCCAGCCTTCACGGTAGCCGCGCTCATAAGCTTTGCGTTTATCCCAACCGCGATGATAGCCATTGTCATGACGCCACCAGCGATTTTTGCGCCACTCATAGTTATGGTGCCAGTAATCCCGGTCGCGCCAGCGGCCGCCATCCCAGTAGTTACCGTAGTTATCGCGATCGCCAATTTGCAATTTTATTGATGGCAGCAGGGTGATTTCGCCGGCGTTCGCGGCCAGCGGTGTAAAAGCCAATAAGACTGCCGCCAGAATCAGTGACCTGAACATGTTTTCTCTCCTTCACGATCGAGCCGTAGCCGGCCTGTTAATACAATATTACGGGGCAGTAAAGCCCCGTTTCATCGCCTTAACTCTTAAATCGCAAGTGAGAGCACTTTTTGTTAATAAATGTGTCTTTATTTCAATCAACTCAGGATAGCATCAATCTCCGCGCACTCTTCAGACGTAAAGTGACGGTTTGCCAGCATGCCGACAGCGTCTTCAATCTGCGCCGTTTTACTCGCGCCAATCAGCACTGACGTAACTTTGTCATCCCGTAACACCCATGCCAGCGCCATCTGGGAAAGCTTTTGCCCGCGTCGTTCTGCCAGTGCATTCAGCGCCCGCACCTTCTCCAGTTTCTCTGGCGTAATGTGATCCGGGTTCAGGAAACGGCTGCCGCTTGCCGCACGAGAATCCGCAGGAATGCCGTTCAGGTAGCGGTCGGTTAACTGCCCGCCTGCCAGCGGTGAGAAGGCGATGCTGCCGACACCTTTTTCCTGTAACAACGACAGCAGACCGCCTTCGACCCAACGTTCAAACATGGAATATTTGGGCTGGTGAATAAGGCATGGCGTACCTAAATCGTCGAGTATTTCAATCGCCTGCCTGGCAAGAACTGCCGGATAGTTAGATAACCCGACGTACAGGGCTTTGCCCTGACGGACGATGTGATCCAGTGCGCGCATGGTTTCTTTGAGCGGTGTTTCAGGGTCGGGGCGATGGTGGTAGAAAATATCGACATACTCCAGTCCCAGGCGCTTCAGGCTTTGATCGAGACTGGCAATCAGATATTTGCGTGAACCCCAGTCACCGTAGGGACCTTCCCACATGGTGTAGCCCGCTTTAGTGGAGATAATAAGCTCATCTCGCCACGGTAAAAAATCTTCCTGCAGGATCCGACCAAAATTCCGTTCTGCCGAACCCGGCGGTGGACCATAGTTATTTGCCAGATCAAAATGGTTGATCCCCAGATCGAATGCGCGCTGTAACAATGCCCGACTGTTTTCGACCTGTGTGGTATCGCCAAAATTGTGCCACAAACCCAGCGAGACAATCGGCAGTTTAAGGCCGCTCTGACCGCAGCGGCGGTACTCCATTGTCTGATAACGATTTTCATCTGCGTGATAAACCATGTCACCCCCTTCCACAATGCGTGTGTCTTTCAGTGTATACGGTTACACCGTCTATTCTTCAATGAATTTTTACCGCCAAAACTGTAAATCCTGCTTTCCACCCCTTCACAGCGACTTTCCTGGACAGTCATCACAGTTCTTCGATACTCAACATGAGGTTACCGTCAGAAGGATAGCTGTCATGCAAACCCCGTATTCCGTTGCTGATTATCTGCTGGACAGGCTGGCAGGCTGTGGCGTCGGCCATCTCTTTGGTGTGCCAGGCGATTATAATTTGCAGTTTCTTGACCACGTGATTGAACATCCCAACGTATGTTGGGTCGGGTGTGCGAACGAGTTGAATGCGGCTTATGCGGCAGATGGCTATGCACGGGTCTCCGGGGTAGGGGCGCTGCTCACCACGTTTGGTGTGGGCGAGTTAAGTGCGATTAACGGTATTGCAGGAAGTTATGCGGAATATGTTCCTGTTTTGCATATTGTTGGCGCACCCTGTCGCGGTGCACAGCGTCGTGGGGAGTTGATGCATCACACGCTGGGTGATGGTGACTTTCAACATTTTTACCGTATGCAGCAGGCGGTGTCGACGGCGAGCGCGGTACTGGATGAACAAAACGCCTGTTATGAAATTGACCGCGTGTTGCGAGCAATGCTCATCGAACGCAGGCCGGGCTATCTGATGTTGCCTGCTGATGTGGCAAAACAGCCCGCTACACCACCGAATGACATCCTGATTGTTCCTCTGAGCGAGCCGGAGAGCAGTGTGGCAGAAGCGTTTCGCTATCATGCCCGTGAACGATTGCTGGACAGCCCGCGCGTCGCGCTGCTCGCGGACTTTCTCGCGCTACGTTTTGGTTTGCAGCCGGTTTTACAGCGCTGGATGGCGGAAACGCCGATGGCCCACGCCACGTTGTTGATGGGCAAAGGGCTGTTCGATGAACGTCATCCGGCGTTTGTTGGCACATACAGTGCCGGAGCCAGTAGCGATTATGTTCGTCTGGCTATCGAAGATGCCGACACGATATTTTGTGTCGGCACACAATTTGTCGACACCCTGACCGCCGGGTTTACGCAACAGCTACCGCAGGAGCGCACCATTGAGGTTCAGCCACATGCCTCACGGATTGGAACCAGCTGGTTTAACATCCCGATGGAGCAGGCGGTCACCACATTGCGGGAGCTGTGTCTGGAAATGTCGTTTTCACTGCCGCCAGAACGTCCGCCAGTTGCGCGCATTCAGGTTGAGAAGGGGCCTCTGACGCAGGAAAACTTCTGGCATACGGTGCAGCAGTATCTGGCGCCTAATGACATTATCCTCGTCGATCAGGGAACCGCCGCCTTTGGCGCGGCTGCGCTCTCATTACCTTGCGGGGCGGAAGTATTGGTTCAACCGTTGTGGGGATCTATTGGCTATTCGCTACCGGCGGCATTCGGCGCGCAAACGGCCTGTCCGGACCGTCGGGTGATCCTGATTATTGGCGATGGCGCGGCGCAGCTCACCATTCAGGAGCTGGGCTCCATGCTCAGAGACGGGCAATCACCCGTTATTTTACTCCTCAACAATGACGGCTATACCGTGGAGCGGGCCATACACGGGGCAAATCAGCGCTATAACGATATCGCCGCCTGGAGCTGGACGTTGGTGCCGCAGGCGTTTAGTCGTGAATGTCAGGCGGAATGCTGGCGGGTGACGCAGGCGGTACAACTGGAGGAAGTTTTGGCCAGGCTGTCCCATCCGCAACGATTGTCGTTAATTGAAGTAGTGCTACCGAAAGCCGATCTTCCTGAATTATTGCGCACGGTGACCCGTGCGCTGGAATCTCGCAACGGCGGATAGCTATTTATCAGAGCGTTCAGCGACCATCAACGGCTTGCCTGCCAGCAGCAGCCAGGCGGGCAGCATAACGATGCACAGCAGCGGCAGCAGGGTGGAATCTGGTACCACTACTGCTGCCATAAACAGGCTCAGCCAGGCGTCGCGGGTGACGACCAGCACCAGCCCGAGGATAGAGCAAGAAACCGTGATGGCAGCCGGCACCGCTTCAACATGGGCGTGCAGCATCAGACCCAAGGCGACACCAACGAATACCGCCGGGAAGATTCGTCCTCCGCGAAAACCACTCGCTGCCGCAACTACTAACGCCGCCAGCTTAATTACGGCGAGCATGAAATAATCCGATGTCCCCAGCGTTTGGCTAAACGCCATCTGCTGCATTTCGTCCAGTCCCTTAAACAAGGTAAGCGGCCCGCCGATAACACCCAAAATTCCAAGGATAAAACCGCCTGCCCCGAGGATCAGTACCGGGTGTTTTAATCGATGCATTAAATGGTGCAAACGTGGCAGACACCAGACGGCTACCATTCCGGCAGCAATAGCGATTGCGGCAACAACCGCGCCGCTGAGGATATCGATCAAGTGCATCTGCGTGTAGTGCGCGATGGGCAGTGAAAAATGGGGGTGAAAAAACAGGCTGGTGGTTAGCGAACCCGCGGCCGCGGCCATTAACGGCGCGAACAGGCGATCCCACAAGGGCACATCGTTTGAGCTATTCAGCGTTTGCGAAAATATCAGCGCAGCGGCAACGGGGGTGCCAAATAGCGCGCCGATGGTGCCGGCAGAGGCGAGAATGGTCCAGTCCAGTTTCGCAATGCGGGGAAACATGCGGCTACCAAGTGCCACTGCCAGAGCGATATTTACGGTCATGATGGGGTGTTCCGGACCCAGACTGACGCCACCCGCGAGGCCAAGGATTAGCGCTGCCAGCAGGCCCGGTAGTGCTGACGTTGGCACCGGCATACCAATTAACGGTTCACAGGCCGGATCCGGACCTGCGTGACCATGGCTGTAACGGATAACTAACCCGACCATGATCCCCGTGAGCGTCAGCATACCGATAATCCAGACCGGAGAGTCCTGGGCTATACCGATGCTAACAGGCAGACGTTCCCACAAAAACTGCTGTAAAACGGAAGCCACTTTCATCACAACGATCAACACCAGGCTGGACGCTATGCCAATGATTAGCGCTGGGGTTGATAGCAAGAGCATCGTTCTGGCTCGCGGATGGAGCATTTTCTATTCCTTAAAACAGAGTCATAGACATAGTTTGCACAGCCTGCCTGACGACATCGCTGCAAATGGTGCTGAAACGATAAAGTAATTGTGTGATCTGGATCGATTTTCCACGGGCATCAGCCTTCAGACCGTTGTTGTTATGTCCCCATGAATTTACAGTGTGGCAAAGATTTAATCTGACTTTAGCGGAGCAGTGGAAGAATGACAAAATATGCTTTAGTAGGGGATGTTGGCGGCACCAACGCGCGTCTTGCTCTGTGCGATATTGCCAGCGGCGAGATTTCGCAGGCAAAAACCTATTCCGGGCTGGATTACCCTAGTCTGGAAGCCGTGGTGCGCGTGTACCTGGATGAGCATAGCGTCAGCGTCGAAGATGGTTGCATTGCCATTGCCTGTCCGATTACTGGCGACTGGGTGGCAATGACCAACCATACCTGGGCATTCTCTATTGCTGAGATGAAAAAAAATCTGGGCTTTAGCCATCTGGAAATCATCAATGATTTCACCGCCGTGTCGATGGCGATCCCGATGCTGAAAAAAGAGCATTTGATCCAGTTTGGTGGCGCGGAACCTATTGAAGGTAAACCGATAGCCGTCTATGGCGCAGGAACCGGGCTCGGTGTGGCGCATCTGGTGCATGTGGACAAACGCTGGGTAAGCCTGCCCGGTGAAGGCGGTCATGTAGATTTTGCGCCTAACAGCGAAGAAGAAGGAATTATCCTTGAAGTCCTGCGCGCCGAAATTGGCCATGTTTCCGCAGAACGTGTGCTGTCCGGTCCGGGGCTGGTGAATCTGTATCGCGCCATCGTCAAATCAGACGGGCGGTTGCCGGAAAATCTGCAGCCGAAGGATATCACCGCACGGGCGCTGGAAGATTCCTGCATTGACTGTCGTCGGGCGCTGTCGCTGTTCTGCGTCATTATGGGGCGTTTTGGTGGCGATCTGGCGTTAACCCTTGGGACGTTTGGCGGTGTGTACATCGCCGGTGGTATCGTACCGCGCTTCCTCGACTTCTTTAAGGCTTCAGGCTTCCGCGGTGGTTTTGAAGATAAAGGCCGTTTTAAAGCCTACGTGCAGGATATTCCGGTGTACCTGATTGTGCACGATAACCCTGGACTACTTGGCGCAGGTGCGCATTTGCGTCAGACGCTGGGCCATATTCTTTAATTCTTCAATCAGAAATCTGCAAAACCGCGTAAATCACGCGGTTTTTTTTTGCCTGCCGCCCACCTTTCCGACCTTCGTCACACTTCCTGATTGCTGGATTATTTGTCCAGTAAAAGCATTATTTGTCTGATAACGGTTGTTACTTTCCTCGGACCATAATTTCACTCGTTAACTATTACGAGGAAATGATTATGAGCAAAAAATTAATTGCCGTCTGCGCGTGCCCAATGGGGCTGGCTCACACCTTTATGGCGGCTCAGGCGCTGGAAGAAGCCGCGGTTGAAGCCGGTTATGAAGTGAAAATCGAAACCCAAGGCGCTGACGGAATACAAAATCGCCTGACGGCGCAGGATATTGCTGAGGCGACGTTAATCATCCATTCAGTTGCCGTAACTCCAGAAGATAACGAGCGTTTTGAGTCGCGTGATGTCTACGAAATTACGCTACAGGACGCGATAAAAAATGCTGCCGGCATCATTAAAGAGATCGAAGAGATGGTTGCCGCTGAACAACAATAATCATCGACAGGGAATTACATATGGCCATTAAAAAACGCAGTGCAACCGTTGTGCCTGGCGCATCTGGTGCGGCAGCGGCAATAAAAAATCCACCGGCCTCCCGCAATAGCTTCTGGGGCGAACTTCCGCAACATGTGATGTCGGGTATTTCACGCATGGTGCCGACGTTAATTATGGGCGGGGTAATTCTCGCCTTCTCGCAACTGATCGCCTATAGCTGGCTCGATATTCCTGCTGACACTGGCATCATGGATGCGCTGAACAGCGGAAAATTTACCGGTTTTAATCTCTCATTACTGAAGTTTGCCTGGCTGTCGCAATCTTTTGGCGGCGTGCTGTTTGGTTTTGCTATTCCGATGTTTGCCGCGTTTGTCGCCAACTCCATCGGCGGCAAGCTGGCGTTTCCGGCGGGGTTCATTGGCGGGCTGATGTCTACTCAGCCGACACAGATACTGAATTTTGACCCATCAACGCTGCAATGGGTAACCAGTGCTCCGGTTCCGTCAACCTTTATTGGTGCGCTGATTATCTCGATTGTCGCCGGGTATCTGGTGAAGTGGATGAACCAAAAAATCCAGCTGCCTGATTTCCTGCTGGCATTCAAAACCACCTTTTTACTGCCCATTCTCTCCGCCATTTTCGTCATGCTGGCGATGTATTACGTGATAACGCCGTTTGGCGGCTGGATTAACGGCGGGATCCGTACTTTGCTGACGGCGGCTGGCGAGAAAGGCACGCTGATGTACGCGATGGGAATTTCCGCGGCAACGGCGATTGACCTCGGCGGCCCGATTAATAAAGCCGCAGGTTTTGTCGCCTTCAGCTTTACTACCGATCACGTTCTGCCGGTCACCGCGCGCTCTATTGCGATTGTCATTCCGCCGATTGGCCTCGGACTGGCCACGCTTATTGACCGTCGCTTAACCGGCAAACGCCTGTTCAGCGCACAGCTTTACCCGCAGGGGAAAACGGCAATGTTCCTCGCATTTATGGGCATCAGCGAAGGGGCGATCCCGTTTGCACTGGAAAGTCCCATCACCGCAATTCCTTCTTATATGGTTGGCGCCATTGTCGGGTCGACGGCTGCCGTCTGGCTGGGGGCCGTGCAGTGGTTCCCGGAATCCGCTATCTGGGCGTGGCCGCTGGTGACTAACCTCGGCGTCTATATGGCGGGGATCCTGTTAGGCGCGGTGATTACGGCGCTGATGGTGGTGTTCCTTCGCCATCTGATGTATCGCAAAGGCAAGTTGCTGATTGAAAGCCTCTGATTAAAAGGATTGTAACTATGAGCTTACTTGCTTCACTGCGCGACTGGTTAACGGCGCAACAACTTGACGCGATGCTGTTGTCATCACGGCAGAACAAACAGCCGCATATGGGGATCTCCAGCAGTTCAGGGTTTGTGTTTATCAGCCATGAAAGTGCGCATATCCTGGTTGATGCCCGTTACTACACCGATGTTGCCACGCGTACTCAGGGCTATCAGATCCATCGGCTCGATGGAACGCAGACGCTGTATTCGCAGGTGAATCACATTATTGCACACGAAAAGCTGCAGACGGTGGGATTCGAAGGTGAGCAAGTAAGCTGGGAAACGGCGAACGCGTGGTCGGAAAAACTGCGTGCCCGACTGGTGAGCGCCGTACCGGATGTGCTCCGGCAGGTGAAAACGGCGCAGGAAATAGCCTGCATACGCGAAGCCTGCCGGATAGCTGACCTCAGCGCGGAACATATACGACGCTTTATTCAACCCGGTCTCAGTGAGCGCGAAATTGCCGCTGAACTGGAGTGGTTTATGCGCACGCTCGGCGCAGATAAAGCTTCTTTTGACACCATTGTCGCCAGCGGCTGGCGCGGTGCGCTGCCACACGGCAAAGCCAGCGACAAACGTGTTGAGGCGGGTGAGTTCATCACGCTGGATTTTGGCGCGCTGTATCAGGGTTATTGTTCGGATATGACGCGAACCTTTCGCATCCCCGATGCGAACCAGCCAGCGGAAGAAAGCGCGCTGTTTGCCGTGTACCAGATTGTCCTTGCGGCGCAGCGTGCCGCGGTGGCGGCAATTCGACCAGGTGCGCGATGCAATGAGGTAGACGCCGCAGCCAGGCGAGTCATTACCCAGGCGGGCTATGGCGATGCATTTGGTCACAACACCGGACATGCTATCGGCATTGAAGTGCATGAAAATCCAAGTTTTTCCCCCGCTGACACAACACCTCTGGTCGCTGGCATGCTGCTCACCGTTGAGCCGGGTATTTATCTGCCGGGGCAGGGGGGGGTGCGTATTGAAGATGTTGTGCTGGTTACGCCTGACGGCGGCGAGGTGCTCTATACCATGGCGAAAACATTGCTACATACGGGAGAGGCGTAATGGATTTATCGTTACTAAAGGCGCTGAGCGAGGCGGACGCGATCGCCTCGTCAGAACAGGAAGTGCGGCAGATCCTGCTTGAGGAGGCGGATCGTCTTAATAAAGAGGTGCGCTTTGATGGTCTGGGATCGGTGCTGATCCGTCTCAATGAATCAACCGGTCCGAAGGTGATGATCTGCGCGCATATGGATGAAGTGGGATTTATCGTGCGTAGTATTTCCAGCGAAGGGGCGATCGATGTATTGCCGGTGGGAAATGTGCGTATGGCGGCCAGACAACTGCAGCCGGTGCGGATCACCACCCGTGAAGAGAGCAAAATTCCCGGTCTGCTCGACGGAGAGCGATGCGGTAATGAGGTCAATACGCTGCGGGTAGATATTGGCGCGCGATCTTATGATGAGGTACTCCAGGCCGGCGTACGCCCCGGCGATCGCGTCACATTCGACACAACCTTTCAGGTCTTGCCGCACCAGCGAATCATGGGCAAAGCCTTTGATGATCGTCTTGGATGTTATTTGCTGGTGGCGCTACTGCGTGAATGGCATAACGCCATACTTCCTTGCGAGGTCTGGCTGGTGGCCAGTTCCAGTGAAGAAGTGGGACTGCGCGGAGGACAAACGGCTGCACGCGTTGTCGCACCGGATGTGGCATTTGTGCTGGATACCGCCTGCTGGGCCAAAAACTTTGATTACAGTGCGGCCAATCACCGACAGCTCGGTAAAGGCCCGATGCTGGTGTTAAGCGATAAATCGCTGATTGCACCACCAAAGCTGACGGCGTGGGTTGAAAGCGTGGCCGCTGACGCGGGTATTTCCCTGCAGCTCGATATGTTCAGTAACGGCGGCACCGACGGCGGGGCGGTGCACGTAAGCGGTACAGGGATCCCAACGGTTGTCATGGGACCCGCCACACGGTATGGACATTGCGCGGCGTCGATTGCCGACTGCCGGGACATCATCCAGACGCAGCAGCTGTTGTCGGCTCTTATTTCACATCTTACGTGCGAAACCGTGGCTCATCTGACGGATTTCAGGTGCTGATTTCGCGCTAATCAGGAGTTGTTATGCTAACGATTCAATTTCTTTGCCCGTTACCCAATGGTCTGCATGCGCGTCCGGCGTGGGAGCTGAAAGAACAGTGCAGCCAGTGGCAAAGTGAGGTGATATTTATTAATCATCGCCAGAATGCGCGGGCGGATGCGAAAAGCTCGCTGGCGCTGATAGGTACCGGAACGCTGTTTAACGACAGTTGCAGCCTGTCCATTACTGGTCGCGATGAAGAACAGGCCCGGCGAGCGCTGGAGGAGTACCTACAGCACCGGTTTATTGACAGCGATAGCGTTCAGCCGACCCCGGCGGAACTGGCGGCGCACCCGTTGCCGCGTTCGCTGATTCGCCTCAACCCGGACCTGCTGTACGGTAGCGTGCTGGCAGGGGGCGTAGGAGCAGGTACGCTCACGCTTTGGCAGAGTGATAACCTGGAAAGTTATCGTGCGATTGCGGCGAGTGCGGAAGACAATACCCGGCTGGAGCATAGTCTGGCGACGCTTGCCGAACAGCTCAATCAGCAGCTGCGCGAGCGCGACGGCGAGAGTAAAACCATCCTTAGCGCGCATCTGTCTCTGATTCAGGATGACGAGTTTGCCGGGAATATTCGCCGCTTAATGCTGGAGCAACATCTGGGGCTAGGGGCGGCAATCATTGCCAATATGGAGCTGGTGTGCGACAAGCTGTCGGCCTCCGGTAGTGATTACCTGCGCGAACGCGTCAGTGATATCCGTGATATCAGCGAACAGTTGCTGCACATCACCTGGCCTGAAAGACGACCGCGTAATGCGCTGGTGCTGAATAAACCGACGATTCTGGTTGCTGAGGATTTGACGCCCAGCCAGTTTTTAAGCCTCGATTTGCAGCATCTGTCTGGCATGATCCTGGAGAAAACGGGGCGCACTTCACATACCTTGATCCTTGCCCGTGCGTCAGCTATTCCGGTACTTAGCGGCTTGCCGCTGGCGGCCATTAACCGGTATTCCGGGCAGCATGCGGTACTGGATGCCCGATGTGGGGTATTAGCCATCAATCCAGACGATGCCGTTCGCGGCTATTACGCGATTGCGCAGAAGCTGGCCGATGAATGCCAGCGGCGGCAGGCGCTTGATGCCGCCCAGCCTGCGTTGACCAAAGATCATCAGCGTATTGACGTTGCAGCGAATATCGGTACCGCGCTGGAAGCGCCGGGAGCGTTTGCCAATGGTGCGGAAGGGATTGGGCTGTTTCGTACTGAAATGCTGTTTATGGACCGCGACAGCGCACCTGATGAGCAGGAACAGTTTGAAGCCTACCAGCAGGTCTTACTCGCCGCGGGCGACAAGCCGGTTATCTTTCGCACCATGGATATCGGCGGCGATAAGAACATCCGCTATCTTAATATTCCGCAGGAAGAGAATCCGTTCCTGGGCTATCGCGCGGTGCGGATTTATCCGGAGTTTGCCGGGCTTTTTCGCACTCAATTGCGCGCGATTTTACGGGCGGCGACCTTCGGCAATGCGCAACTGATGATCCCGATGGTGCACAGCCTCGACCAGATTTTATGGGTAAAAAGCGAACTGCAAAACGCGTTGGTGGCGCTGAAAGCGGACGGCTTACGTCATGCTCCGACAATCTCATTGGGGATTATGGTTGAAGTCCCTTCGGTGTGTTACATCATCGACCATTTCTGTGATGAGGTGGATTTCTTCAGTATTGGCTCAAATGACATGACCCAGTACTTGTACGCCGTTGATCGCAATAACCCGCGCGTTTCGCCGCTGTACAACCCGATTACGCCGTCGTTCCTGCGCATGTTACAGCAGATTGTTCGCGTGGCGCACGAACGCGGTAAATGGGTGGGTATTTGCGGCGAACTGGGCGGTGAAGGACGTTATTTACCGCTGCTTCTGGGCCTCGGGCTGGACGAGCTGAGCATGAGCAGCCCACGTATTCCGGCGGTAAAAAGCCAGCTTCGTCAACTGGACGGTCGGGCATGTCGTGAGCTCGCCATGCAGGCCTGCGAATGCCGTAGCGCTCAGGAGATAGAAGATCTGCTAAACCAGTTTGCACCGCAGAAAGATGTGCGTCCGCTGCTGGCGCTGGAGAACATCTTTGTCGGCGAATCTCTGAGTAACAAAGAGCAGGTGATCCAGTTCCTGTGCGGCAATCTTAGCGTTAATGGACGCACTGAACATCCGTTTGAACTGGAAGAGGATGTCTGGCAGCGTGAAGAGATCGTCACCACAGCCGTCGGCTTCGGCGTGGCTATTCCGCACACGAAATCCCAGTGGATCCGCCATTCCAGCATCAGCATTGCCCGGCTTCAGCAGCCCGTTGACTGGCAGTCTGAGATGGGTGATGTGGAACTGGTGATCATGCTGACGCTGGGTGCCGATGAAGGCATAAACCACGTGAAGGTCTTTTCGCAGCTGGCGCGCAAGCTGGTGAACAAGCAGTTCCGCCAGTCGTTGTTTGCCGCTGAAAATGCTGAGAGCATTCTTGCGCTGCTGGAGGCAGAACTGACGTTTCAAGTTTGACAGCAAGAGTGGATAAGAGGGTCAGAAAGGGAAATTATCAATCAGAGAACGGTAGTTTCCCGGCCCTCAACAACGTCATCTCTTGTTTGCAGAGCAGCACTACCGCCTGGCGACCTTTAACACGGCGGGAGGTCAGGGCTCTTTTCACGGTCCGACGATCCGCACCTGATTCCAGCATCTGAAAACACATCAGGGAGAGTGCACGTTTGTTCTTCATCGTATATTCACTTTATTGAGTAAGCCTGCAGGGTTTAGCTAAAGGCCGTTATTTTACAACGATCCTGGCTGAGATTACGAATCGTACAATAAATGACCGCTGCTGATATAATTTAAGAGCGGCCATGCGCGTAATCAACCTAAGGAGGTGCGCAATGGACAAAGCAGAAGTGAAGTCATTTGGTCTTCCAGACGAAGTTCGTGAGTTCCCTCACGGGCGACTGGAGCTTCTCGATGTGGGAGGTGCAATTGTCGGCCGTGCGGTCCTGGAACCAGGCTGGCGGTGGTCTACGTCAGTTCAACCTATCGCTGGAACGAAGAGTTGCGAAGCCCCTCATTTTCAGTACCACGTTTCCGGTGTGCTGCGGGTAAAAATGGATGATGGCAGCGAATTTGATTGTAAGCCCGGTGAGCTGTCGCGCATTCCTCCAGGCCATGATGCCTGGGTGGTTGGCGATGAATCCGTGGTGATTGTTGATTTCCAGGGAATGGTCAATTGGGCTAAACACACAGACATCGGCTGTAACGACTCACCATAAAGCAAAGATGCGGCGGCCTTGGCAGGTGTTGACATAATCAACGCGCTGACTGAAAACGCGCGCCGTACTCTCCCGGCGTCAGGCCAAACTGACGCCGGAACAGGCGGCAGAAATAATCACTGTCATGGTATCCACACCGCTGTGCGACTTCGCTAATCGACAGATGGTATTTCTGCAAGATAATGCGCGCCTTCGCCATTCTTACCCACCGCAGATACTCGACGAACCCCATAGTGCCGTGCTGGGCAAAAACTTTTGACAGGTGATTGGGTGTGATATTAAAAAACTGCGCCACGCTTTCGCGAGTCAGCGGCTGGGCATAGTTATCTTGTATCCAATTACACATACTATGATAGAGAAATTCAGCGCGTGGGCGCTCTGTGTCTGGGCGGGTATTCACCACGCTACGACACAGATGCAGCAGACTAAGCACCAACGGCTGAATGATATCCTGGGCCAGAGGAGAGCGGCTTAAATGCGTCAATGCGGTGAGCATCGCCTCGCCTTCGCCGCGCTGTGGATGGGGTAACTCAATACGGCGTACCGGACGAAGCAGCGATGCGGTTCGATTATCGTAAAAAGAGAGTCCCAGCCATGCCGGAGAAAAAACCAGGCTCAGCAGCATCACGGGTTTGTCGCCGCCGGGCAGATTGGCCGCTTTCGCCGGGATAAACAGCATGTCGCCTTCTGCCAGGTTATGCTGCTGTTTTTGCAGTTGGTTGCTGTATTCCCCACGTAGCACGATATCAAGGCGCGGAAGATCAATACATAAACTGCCGGTCGGTAACGTGGCGGGCTGGGTTGCGAACCACACGTGCCCCAGACGCTGTGGGTTTAACACCAGGCCACTGAACAGATCGGCGAAAAACTGTTGGTCTGCGGGAAGGCCTGGCTCTTTCATCGCTCTTTCTCTGCGCTATAAGTGCATTAACTGTCTGAACTCTTTCACTTTACTCCGACTAACCGGGATTTCAAATTCCAGATCTTTTAAGCGCAAAATATAGGTATTGTTAAACCAGGGTTCGATCTCGCGGATTTTATTCAGATTCACGCAGAACGAGCGGTGGCAGCGGAAGAAATGCGAAGCCGGCAGTTTGCTGCAAAATTCGGTGATGTTCATCGGCATCACGTACGATTCGCGCCGGGTGTAGACAAACGTCATCTTTTCATGGGCTTCTGCGTAGTAGATGTCGTTGATCGGGGTCACGATGATCCGCTCATCTTTGATCAGGTTGATCGTATCGTTTTCGCGGGCCACCGGACTGGCGAGCGAAGTTCCAGTTTGCTGCTGTTGCCAGGCGGCTTCCAGCTTTTGCAGCATGCTGACAATGCGTGATTCCTGGTACGGCTTCAGAATGTAGTCAAAAGCTTCCAGTTCGAAGGCTTCAACGGCGTGTTCTTTCCACGCGGTAATAAACACAATAAAGGGTTTATGCGCGAACTGGCTGATATTTTGTGCCAGCAATACGCCGTCCAGCGAGGGAATATTAATATCCAGAAAAATGGCGTCAACGCGGTTGTGCTGGAGATATTTCAGCACGTCCAGACCATCGTCAAACGTGCCGACAATCTCCATCTGGCTGTGCTCTTTTATCAGCCAGCTCAGTTCCTGTTGGGCCAGGAATTCATCTTCAACAATGATGACTTTCACGACTTCACTCCTGGTTAAAGCAGCAATGTGGCCGGTGCGGCTGCGGGCGAATGCTGATTCGGTACATAAAAGGCAATCTCAGTGCCGGGCTCCAGACGGCGGATATGTAATCCCTCACCGTAGAGCAGCTTAACGCGATGGTGCACATTCAATAGACCAATTTTATTGCCCGGCATTTCATTGGATTCGACCCGTTCAATCACTTTTGGATCGATACCGTGGCCCGTATCCCGCACGGCTATCCGTACCCGGTTACCACACTCCGCCACGCTGATGGTGACCACACCTTTCCCTTTGCAGGGCTGAATCCCATGGACGATAGCGTTTTCTACCAGCGGCTGAATCAGCAGGCTGGGAATATAACAGCTTACCTCTTCATCGATATCATAAATAACCGTTAGTTTGTCGCCAAAACGCGCTTGTTCGATGGCGATGTAATCCTTGATTTGATACAGCTCTTTTTTGATATCGATCTGCTCATCGTCTTTTAATTCGATATTGTAGCGAAGATAACGCGACAAATTAAAAATGAGCTGGCGTGCGGTGTCCGGGTTAAGTCGTACCGAGGATGAAATCGCGTTCAGGGCGTTAAACAGGAAATGAGGATTTATTTTACTTTGTAGTGCGCGTAGCTCTGCCTTATTTGCCATTTCGCGTAGCTGTTCCGCTCGGGAAACTTCAAGCTGAGTCGAGATAATTTGCGACAGACCAATAGCCATTTCCTGCAGCGAGGAGGTTATCTGGTGGGCGTGACAGTAGTAGATTTTTAGCGTACCGGTGACAACGCCTTTCTCCCACAGCGGGATCACCAGCATGGAGTGTATTTCCGGTGTGCGATGCGCTTCATCATTGTTTTTAATGATGATTTTTCCGTAATTGATCGCCTGCTGCGTGGTAGGACTGACGAAATCATCGTTATCACGGTAGTTAAGTTCCCCCACGCCAACGTAGGCCAGAACGTGCTGGGTATTGGTAATTGCGACGGCGTCCGCATGGATGTCATGGCGAATAATTTCGCATACCTGGCGGAGCGACTCGCTGTTAACCTGCCGAAAAAGCGGCAAGGTTTTGTTGGCAATATCCAGCGCCAGCTTGGCCTGCTTCGCGGCGCTGGCCTCTTTCTCGCCCTCCACGCTTTGCACTAGCATGACGATAAAGCCAATGCAGACGCTGCCCAGGATCATTGGGATACCGATTTTTGAGACAATATCCAGCCCCAGTGCGGTAGAGGGGGCCCAGACGACGACGAGGATCATCGTCAGGGATTCGCAAAGCATTCCGCCTAAAATGCCAGCTCGCCAGTGCTGTGCTTTAGGGATCTTACGGTTGATCCACCCGGCAATACAGCCTGCCAGAATACTGGTGATAAAACAGGGCAGGGCGGTGACGCCGCCGATGTCGATCAGATAGCGGTGGGTACCCGCGATGAGGCCCGTAATGATACCGACCCACGGGCCAAACAGAATCCCCCCTGACATGACCGCGATAATACGCACGTTAACCAGTGAGCCTTCAACCGGTACGCCGGACCAGGTACTGAACAGGGCAAACATTGAGAAAATCGCGGTAACGGCGAGCAGCTCTTTTGGGGAGTGGGCTGATTTGTGCAACAGTTCGCGGAACAGGCGGATACGAATCAGGAAAAACAGACAGAACAGCATCAGTGCTGCCCGGTCAAATACCGCCAGCAGCATATTGAATATTTCGTGCACGGGTGACTCTTGCGCAAGGGTTAAACCTCTATGATAGGTAACCTGGGCCAGGATGACCAGCACCCACGCAGCCTGTGCCTAATGAGGAAAAACCATAATATTAAAAGGGGATTGTTGCATGATTGTTGTATTTACAATACCTGTCCTGTCAGCGCTGCATTCAAGGTAATGTATTTAACAACAAAATGTTAAATGATGGTAATTTTAAGCGGGTTGTGAAAATGAATATTTCCTCATTTTACTATGTTGTTCCTCTTTTTTGTCAGGAAAAAATATTTTGTTTTGCCTCTCGACAGAAGGAAATTATTCAGGCTATTTTCTAAACGTGCCACCATCGTGGCAGCGTCGCTCGGACGGTCCGGGCGCTAACGTTAATCTGAGGATATTATGGCTGACTCCCGCCCTGAACGTCGCTTTACGCGTATTGATCGCCTTCCCCCGTACGTTTTTAACATCACGGCTGAACTGAAGATGGCTGCGCGTCGGCGCGGCGAAGATATTATCGACTTCAGCATGGGGAACCCGGATGGGGCCACGCCTCCTCACATTGTTGAAAAACTGTGTACCGTAGCGCAGCGCCCGGATACGCACGGTTATTCCACCTCTCGCGGTATTCCGCGTCTGCGTCGGGCGATTTCCCGCTGGTACCAGGAACGCTATGACGTTGAGATCGATCCTGAATCCGAAGCCATTGTGACCATCGGTTCCAAAGAGGGACTTGCGCACCTGATGCTGGCAACGCTCGATCACGGTGATACGGTCCTCGTACCCAACCCAAGTTATCCCATCCATATTTATGGCGCGGTGATTGCCGGCGCGCAGGTACGATCTGTGCCGCTGGTCGAAGGCGTCGATTTCTTTAATGAGCTGGAGCGCGCGATTCGCGAAAGCTATCCGAAACCGAAGATGATGATCTTAGGTTTCCCGTCGAACCCGACTGCGCAATGCGTCGAGCTGGAGTTCTTCGAAAAAGTTGTGGCTCTGGCTAAACGCTATGACGTGCTGGTGGTTCATGATCTGGCCTATGCCGATATTGTCTACGACGGCTGGAAAGCGCCGTCGATTATGCAGGTACCGGGCGCTCGCGATGTCGCAGTTGAATTTTTCACCCTGTCGAAAAGCTACAACATGGCGGGCTGGCGTATCGGTTTTATGGTGGGCAATAAAACGTTGGTAAACGCGCTGGCGCGAATTAAGAGCTATCACGATTACGGAACCTTTACACCGTTACAGGTTGCGGCCATCGCCGCGCTGGAAGGCGATCAGCAGTGCGTGCGAGATATTGCAGAGCAATATAAACGTCGTCGTGATGTGCTGGTCAAAGGGCTGCATGAAGCTGGCTGGATGGTCGAGGTGCCAAAAGCCTCGATGTACGTTTGGGCGAAAATTCCAGAGCAATACGCCGGGATGGGGTCACTTGAGTTTGCCAAGAAACTGCTGAATGAAGCGAAGGTATGCGTTTCGCCGGGGATTGGGTTTGGTGATTATGGTGATACGCATGTGCGTTTTGCGTTGATTGAAAACCGTGACCGTACCCGCCAGGCTATTCGCGGTATCAAAGCAATGTTCCGTGCAGATGGCCTGTTACCGACCAGTGCAAAATCGACTTCTGAAAGTACCGACTGACCGAATGTTCCCCAAAATGCAAACAGGAGCCTTATGGCTCCTGTTTTTTGCTGCGTCTTTTAATTTAGATCATCAGGGCGAAAGTACCGGCCCAAACGATGACCATAAAAGAAATGCCCATAAAGAAATATTTCACTTTTCATCTCTCCGCATACCTTGGGTATGTCTAAATGAACATATGCTTACCTGACAGAGAGCTGATGCACGCATAAACGAAATGGAGAATTCCCCTCGTTTACTTGGCTGCATCACCTCAGAATTCTGAGCTTTAATGCTCCAGACGGCGCTAATGTACGCCTAAAAATGAGGCGAGACAAGAGGCATTTTTTTATTTAATTTTAATAACTTACAAGTGTCGTGATTCGGCGACAGTTTAATTTCTTTCGGTAATAAATTGCTATTGAGCGACGGAATGCTTACTCGGATAGTTCTCATATCGCCATGATGTTAATGCGGTTAATTTTTCGCGGAATTTAATAATGAAAAGGTTAAAAATGACCAGGTTAATGATGTTAGCACTCGCTCTTACGCCGTTGACGTCGATGGCGGCTTCGCCGCTGGCGTTCAATTTCAGCTGCGCAAGTATTGGTGGTGTGAATAGTGATGGTAAAGGCAATGTCTGGATCGATGGCGCGAAGGCGACGGTGAAGGCTTTCAATGAAAACTATTGGGAGGCGACAAGTGGTAAAAATACCGTTTCTATCTCCCGCAAAGATGACGGAAATCCGGACGTATCCTGGACTGGACCTAATCGTAAGCACGGGGTTTGCCTGCCGGAGGACAATATTGATTACTCTCCAGCGAAAAAATTGACCAACGCTGGTCCGTCTTACTCCTGCTCTGCTGTTCAAAAGGGAAGTGCGGAAGATATTATTTGCCAGAGCCCATCGCTCTCTGCAATGGATCTGAAATTGAACGAAATTTTTAAACAGGCACTGGCTAAATCGAAGAATGATCCGATGTTAAAAGCAGAGCAGCGAGGTTGGATCAAAGGACGCAACGAGTGCTGGAAAGAGAAGGGGGATGAGCCAGCCTGCATTGCCCGAAGCTATAGCGAACGAATGACTGAACTCCACAATAAATGGGGCGTGAAGTAATTCAGCCGTAGAAAAAAAGAAAGGCCTTGCGGCCTTTCTTTTCAGATATACAACGAGGCTTCACCCATTGGGCGCGTTTTGAAGCGACGGTGGATCCAGAGATACTGCTCGGGGGCGCGCATGATCTCTTTTTCGATAATTTTATTCATATAGGCCGCTGCCTGGCACTCATCAGCCGGGTAACCTTCCATTTCAGGCGTGATGAACAGGCGATAACCTGAGTTATCTGCTTTTCTCACCATGGTTACGGTCAGCATCGCTGCACCCGACAAACGCGACAGCACGTAAGTACCGTTGGTGGTTGCCACATCTTTGACGGCAAAGAAGGGGGCAAATGAGCTTCCTTTACGACCGTAGTCCTGATCGGGGGCAAACCATACGGCTTCTCCTTTTTTGAGAGCGCCGACAATACCACGCAGATTATTTCTGCCGATCATCGCCTTGTTGGAGCGCATACGACCGCGGGTTTGGATCCACTCCATCAACTTATTGTTGTGCGGGCGATAGGTCGCCATCATTGGCTGACAAAGTCCCATTACGCGGCCACCCAACTCGAGCGACATAAAGTGTACACCTACAACCATCACACCACGATTTTGCAACTGGGCGCGTTTCAGGTTGTCCAGTCCTTCTACATCAAACCATTTACGCACCCGACGGTCCGGCCAGAACCAGGCCATACCTGTTTCAAGTAGCCCCATGCCGAGTGAACGGAAATTCTCATCGACCAGTTTGTCTCTTTCTTCCTGCGACAAATTTGGGAAACAGAGTTCGAGATTTTTACGTGCAATAGATTCACGGCGTTTTAAAAATGGACGAGCCAGCGTTCCTGTACGGGTACCAAGAAAACACAATACGGGATAGGGAAGCTGTACCAGTAACCAGAGCACTCCAACACCAAACCACGTGAGCCAGTAGCGCGGATGCAAAAACGCGCGTGAAAATTTACATTGGGGGAACATAAGCACCTGTTGTTGATACGAAATAGATGTATCGCGAAGATTCTTTGTCTTTCGCTTTACTCTCTTTACTGATCGTTAGGCCGCCATGAACGACATTGGTTCCTGTAAAGAGTGTAAAACTGAGTCAGGACAAAACCACGAGGGGGCATGAATGATCGGACGCACAATGTACACCCGAAAATTAATGTCAGCCAGAAATAATTACTCAAGATTCGTAAATGTTTTTAAGGCGATTAAGAACAAAAATTAACCTATATATAATCCGTTGTTTTTATGCAGATTAAATAAATGTCTGCCCGAGAGAGTAATAGTATGCAGGTGAAGGATTTTTGTAACTAAGATGTTGCTGAAATTGCACGAGGATAGGAATTGTCTTAGAATATAAAGTTAAGGGAGTGTAAGGACTTACGTTAAGTTTACGGCAAACAGGAGGTATCGCTATGCTCTATTTCTGGATCTTTCTCGCTCTGAGCATTTTGTGCGTCAGTTGCTATATCTGGCAGGTTATGGGCGCTGCGGCGTCAATCAGCGCTTTTCTCGGCATGGCCATCCTTACGGCATTAATTTACTTTTTTACTATGCGATTGACCAATGGTAACGAAATGGTAACCGGGTTATTCCTGTTTCTTGCTCCTGCTTGCGGTTTAATTATTCGCTTTATGGTGGGTTACGGTAAGCAATAATTTGGAATGTTACGTTTAGCAATAAATTATCACGTTGAGCTTTTTTATTTATCTGAGTTATTGAAGTGCCAGCATCGCTGGCACTTTTTTGTGAGAGCGAAATGAATTACCGGGCATCCGCCAACTGGAGTGAGGCTTCCTCTTGCTGAGCATTTTTTCGCTGCTGTTCGAGCTCCAGCGCGCCACGATGAGAGAGGTAGCAAAACAGGATGCAGCAGACAATCCCACCCATCAACAGATAGAATCCGCCATGCCATCCCATTTTGTCGACCATTACGCCAAACAGGCTGGTTCCCAGCGACGCGCCAAAAATGTAGCTCATAAATCCGCGTAAACCTACCGCTGACCCCACTGCGAAGCTGGGGACGATTTCCATCGTCTGAACAGAAGCGAGGAACTGTGGAACATAGATCAGGCAACCCACAATGGCGGCAAAAATAGTGACCATCAGCAGGGATTCACTTTTCCAGTAGCCGATCAAACAGACGAAAATCAGCGCCATACAAATCATGGCCAGCGGCATGCGACGGCCTTTAAACAGTTTATCGGTAAGCCAACCCGCCAGTAATGTGGAAGGGATTGCTGCCCATTCAAAAAACAGAAAAGCGATGCTCATTTGCTCTTTCGAAAAATGTTTTTCGGTTAACAGATAAATAGGCAACCAGCTAATCATGCCAAAACGCACCATATAGACGAAGACATCTACCAGTGAAACATACCAGGCATTCTTATTACGCAGCACATAAGTGCAGAAGATCTGGAAGGCACTCATATTTTCTGGCGCCTGGACAGCGTGTCGGGAATTTAATACGACTTTTTCTTCCGGCATCATTTGTTCCAGAGCCGGTAAGCCTTCCTGGCGCGGTGAACCTTTCCCCAGCATTAGCACAATAAAAGCGAACAGGACGGCCACACCGGCCGGAACAATATAGCTGGCACTTTGCCAGTGCTCGCTCCCCAAAATGGCAAAGGCGGCACCCACGATCGGGGCAACAATACCACCGCCAACATTGTGAGAGATATTCCAGAATGCGCCAACGCGTCCACGTTCTTTACGCGGAAACCAGTTGGCAATGGTAATAAATGAAGGGCCAACGCCCATACCCTGGAACAAACCATTGAAAACGACCAGAGCGGCAAAAATCCAGAATCCGGTACTGAATCCTAAACCGACGTTTACAATGGCACACAGAATCAGGCCGCATGCCATAAAGACCTTAGGGCTGGCCTTGTCTGCCAGGCTGCTCATAATGCCTTTACTGATCCCATAAGCAATAAGCATGCAGCTGCTGAGTAGACCAATTTGTGTGGCACTGAGATCCAGATGTTCCTTCAGGTACGGTGTTGAGAGCGTGAAATTATTGCGCACAATATAGTACGCAAGATAGCCAAGAAATACGCTGAGTAATGCCTGAATGCGGTATCGGCCATAAGTTTCCTGGACTTTCTCCGCCGGGACTTTATTTGCCGCTGGCCCTGCTTTAAATATTGATAACATATCATCACCTAAATTTATATTGATGTGAATATCAGGATTTTTCGCAGTGAAGAGTGAAATAGGTGGCAGAGAAACTCAAGTTGATGAAATGAGTCACTATTGACACAATTTGTGGATTGCGTGGCTGATTTTGACTCTTTTTAAATAATGGATTTTAAATTCTATTCTTTTACGGACGTTTTTATCATCAGCGTGTGCGGATATTAACAAATTCAGGCTGCATTTTCGGGTATTCTTTACCGATGCCGTCACTTTCCGTTTGGTTATTCTACGAATAACCTTATTCTTAACTCTGGCAGTGATAAACGGGTAAGTTTTGTCTCAATATTATTTTTTGCACATGTTGGTATTTATGAACGGGATCACAAACAGACTTTTGGACCGGGGGCGTTGTTGGGCGATCTCGCTCTGTTTTATGTCGCTGTCGGTGAGTTGTCTGGCGCAGGGTAAAGAGCTGGTAATGGCAACAACCTTTTCACCGGGGGCAACGGCCTGGATTATTCAGCGTTGGCAGACGGAACCGGGGTCGGTGATGATTCGCACATTAAACCGGACCAGCAGTTCACTGGAACAACTGCTTGATACTGCCAATGCGGAGAACGTCGATTTGATTTTGACCTCGTCGCCCATGCTGTTGCAGCATCTTCAGGAGCATCAGAAGCTGGCGCCCTTCGATAATGTGCTGCCGGAAAGCCAGCGGCTGGTGCCGGACTCGATTCGTTCTACCTCCGTGGCTGTTGCGATATCTGGTTTTGGCCTGTTGATTAACCGTTCTGCGCTGGCGGCGCGTCATTTGTCGCCTCCTGCTGACTGGGGGGATTTAACGCATCCTAAATATCAGAACGCTTTGTTAATGAGTAGCCCGTCGCGTTCCGATACCAACCATCTGATGGTTGAGTCGTTGCTACAGCAAAAAGGGTGGGAAGAGGGCTGGGCGACATTACTGGCGAGTGCTGGAAATTTGGTGACGATTTCATCACGCAGTTTTGGCGTAGCCGACAAAATTAAGAGCGGCCTTGGCGTTGCGGGGCCGGTCATTGATAATTATGCCAACTTGTTGCTTAACGATCCTCACCTGGCGTTTACCTATTTTCCACGCTCGGCGGTATCGCCAACCTATGTTGCTGTTCTCAATAACAGCCAGCATCCCAATGAAGCGCGTCGTTTTATCCGCTATTTGTTAAGCCCGGAGGGACAGCGGATCCTTGCGGATGCGAATACGGGGAAATACCCGGTAACGCAGCTCGCATCTGATAATCCCCGCGCTGCTCAGCAGGCTATTTTAATGAACCAGCCTGCGCTTAATTATCGGCTGATCCTTAAGCGGCAACAGTTGGTGCAGCGGATGTTTGATACCGCCATCAGTTTTCGTCTTGCGCAACTAAAGGATGCATGGCGGGCGCTATACAGTGCGGAAGCTCGCCTGAAACGCCCGCTACCCGAAATCAGAGCCTTACTGACCAGCGTTCCGATAGATGCCAAAAGTAGTGAAGATGAAGCCTGGCTTGCGCAGTTTGATAATAAAAGCGTTGCCGAACAGCAGATGATGGAGTGGCAGCTCTGGTTTCTTAAAAATCAGCGTCAGGCGATATCAAAACTGGAAGAATTAAAATGAAAGGTGGATCGATACTGCACCGTCTGCGTCAGCTCAGCATCAGCAGCAGTCTGCGAGGAGCCTTTCTGACGGGCGCATTACTGACGTTGAGCGTAAGCTGCGTCAGTTTGTACTCCTGGCATGAGCAGAGCTCGCAGATACGCTATTCGCTTGATGATTACTTCCCGCGCGTGCATTCCGCTTTTTTGATTGAAGGGAATCTCAACCTGGTTGTGGACCAGCTTAATGAATTCCTGCTGGCTCCCAATACGACGGTAAGGCTGCAACTGCGCAATCAGATAATCTCGCATCTGGATAAAATCGAAGTGCTGAGCAGGGGGTTGCAACCAGCAGAACAGCAGCAGCTGGCGGTGATTTTGCAAGACAGCCGGGCGCTGATGGCAGAACTGGACCGGGTGCTCTACAACATGTTCCTTGTACGCGAAAAAGTGAGCGAACTTTCCGCGCGCATTGATTGGCTACATGATGATTTTACTACTGAGCTGAATTCACTGGTGCAGGATTTTACCTGGCAGCAGGGGACGTTGCTGGATCAAATCGAGGCCAAAAATGGTGATGCGGCGCTGTATCTCAAACGTGCCCGAGAGGTGCAAAACGAGCAGCAGCAGGTTTACACCCTGGCAAGAATTGAAAACCAGATCGTTGATGATTTACGCGACAGGCTTAATGAACTGAAATCGGGTAGCGACGACGGAATGCTGGTGGAGAATCACATCCGCTACCTGGAAAATCTGAAGAAAACGGCGGATGAAAATATCCGTACCCTTGATGACTGGCCCAGCACTATCACCCTGCGACAAACTATCGATGAGCTGCTGGAAATCGGGATGATGAAAAATAAAATGCCCGATACCATGCGCGATTATGTCGCAGCGCAAAAAGCGCTCGTTGATGCCAGCCATGCCAGAGAGGCCACACTTGGGCGCTTTCGAACACTGCTTGAAGCGCAACTGGGGAGTAGCCATCAGCAAATGCAGACGTTTAACCAACGGTTGGAACAAATTGTTCGTGTCAGCGGTGGACTTATCCTGCTGGCGACGCTGCTGGCGCTACTTCTCGCCTGGGGGCTTAATCACTTTTTCATTCGTTCGCGTCTGGTGAAACGTTTTACTGCGCTCAACCAGGCCGTGGTGCAAATTGGTCTTGGCAGAACGGATGCCACTATCCCGGTATATGGACGTGATGAACTGGGGCGTATCGCAGGCTTGCTGCGCCATACTCTGGGCCAGTTGAGCGCGCAAAAAAATCAGCTGGAGCAGGAAGTGACCGAGCGCAAAGAGATTGAATCCGATCTTCGCGCAACGCAGGATGAGCTGATCCAAACCGCAAAACTGGCGGTGGTCGGCCAGACTATGACCACGCTGGCGCACGAGATTAATCAACCGCTGAATGCGCTGTCGATGTACCTGTTTACGGCGGGGAGGGCAATTGAACAGGGGCAATCCGCTCAGGCCAGAAGCACATTAACCAAAGCGGAGGGACTGATTACTCGCATTGATGCCATTATCCGTTCGCTGCGTCAGTTTGCGCGCCGAGCCGAGCCAGGTACGCCTCTGCATCCGGTCGATCTCCGACAAACGTTCAATGCTGCCTGGGAACTGTTGTCCATGCGGCATAAGCCACAGCAGGGTACGCTGACGCTCCCAGATCGGAGCGTGTGGGTGGCTGGTGATGAAGTGCGTATTCAGCAGGTGCTGGTAAACGTCCTGGCAAATGCGCTGGATGCCTGTCCGGTAGCGGCGAAAATAGATGTTCACTGGCAGGCCGAAGGCAGCCGGTTGTGCGTATTTATCAGCGATAACGGCCCCGGCTGGCCTGGGGCATTATTACCATCACTGTTAAAACCGTTTACCACCAGTAAGGATGTTGGCCTCGGTATTGGCTTATCGATTTGTGTATCGTTAATGATGCAAATGAACGGCGAACTGCGCCTGGCGTCAACCCCGGGGCGCAATGCCTGCGTCGTTCTGCAATTTAATCTGACGGATGTAAACGATGTTGAGTGATGAATATTCTGTTCTGCTTATTGATGATGATGCCGATGTTCTCGACGCTTACACCCTGTTGCTTGAACAGGAGGGATATCATGTATTCGCATGCAGTAACCCTTTTGATGCCCGAAATTGGTTGCAGGCCGACTGGCCAGGGATTGTCCTGAGCGATGTGTGTATGCCTGGCTGTAATGGAATCGACCTGATGACGTTGTTTCATCAGGATGACAATCAGCTTCCGATCCTGTTGATCACCGGGCATGGCGATGTTCCGATGGCGGTGGACGCGGTGAAGAAAGGGGCGTGGGACTTTCTGCAAAAACCGGTTGATCCTGGCAAACTGCTGGTGTTGGTAGAGGATGCGTTGCGTCAGAGAAAATCTGTGATTGCACGTCGTCACTATTGCCAGCAAAAGCTACAAGTTGAACTGGTCGGCTACAGTGACTGGGTTAATCAGTATCGCCAGCGTTTACGGCAACTGGCGGAAACGGATATTGCCGTCTGGTTTTATGGCGAGCCGGGAACCGGGCGTATGACCGGGGCCCGTTATTTACATCAACTTGGGCGCAGCGCTGAAGGCGCGTTTATTCGCGGTGAATTGACGCCCGGGAACTCTGAACAACTCAATGACCTTATTGCCCAGGCGCAAGGGGGAACGCTGGTTCTGAGTCATATTGAGTGCCTGACACGTGAACAGCAGCACCATCTGGTGCATTTGCAAAGCCAGGAGCGACGTCCGTTTCGCCTAATTGGCATTGGCGCCACTTCGTTGGTGGAACTGGCGGCAACCAACCAGATTGTGGCCGAACTCTATTACTGTTTTGCGATGACGCAAATTGGTTGCCAGCCGTTGTCTCAGCGCCCGGATGATGTTGAACCGCTGTTTCGCCATTATCTGCAGAAAGCCTGTCTGCGTCTGAACCATCCTGTGCCTGAGATTGACGGGGAATTACTAAAAGGTATGCGGCGTCGCGTGTGGTTAAGCAATGTTCGGGAACTGGCCAATGCCGCCGAGCTTTTTGCCGTTGGGCTATTGCCACTGGCTGAAACCGCGAATCCGCAACTGCATTTGCCTCAACCGACACCGCTCGATCGTCGGGTCGACGAGTACGAGCGGCAGATCATTACTGAAGCGCTAAATATCCATCAGGGGCGTATTAATGAAGTCGCGGAGTATCTACAAATCCCGCGTAAAAAACTCTATTTACGCATGAGAAAATACGGACTGAGCAAAGAACACTATAAGTTTTAGCAGGCGGAATGTGGGGATGAAGAGACGTTGACAGTATTTCGGTGGCAGCGTGAGCGTTCACCGAAATATGTGACGAAATTCCGGGTGATTATTGAGGGGTTTTGCTTACCACATCAGATCATCAGGAATGACAAAATCAGCATACGGATCGTCTTCATCCTTAGCTTCCTGGCTCAGTTCGCAATTAAGCACGATATAGCTTGCATCGCGCTGGGCAATCTTGTCGGCGACGACTGCCGGAATGATGGCGTATTCGCTCTCGCTACCACTTTCAGCCGTCAGACGGGCAATAGCCAGACGGCCCTTGATCAACTGAGACTGAGTCACCTTATCAACATAGACTTTTTTGATCAGATTATTGTCAGTAAAGTTGTAACCAATATCGCCACGGGTAATGGTGATTTTATTCATTTCAATTAGTTGCTTGATCTGCGCTTTATACTCTTTAGACAACGTGGCCTGCTTCTGTTGTTCGCTGAGTTGCTTATCACGCTCGATCTGCGCTTTTTTATTCTCTTCAACCGCTTCTCTGGCTTCACGAGCCTGAACGCGCGATTTTTTCGCCGTTCTCTGCACTTTCGCCATTTTTTTGCTGCTGACCAGACCCGCTTTAAGCATCTGTTCTTGTAGGGTAAGTTTTGTCATTGTCGCTTCTAATCCAAAAAATCATTGTAAGGATTATAACCTTAACGTTCGGTGGGACGCCAGAATGATGGCCGTAGTCACGGCTGTTATCTCGGCTGCTATCACTGTCCTGAGTCTCTCTCCCTTGCTGAATCAGTTGATGATTACCTGATTTTTTTAATAAAAAATAATATGCCGAATAAGTTAATAAGATGGAGCATAGGTTTGCAGATTCACATTAGACAGCGTTTTATTCTGATTGAAGTAATTAAATAGAGTTATCCTGGTAAATATTTAATCTAAAAAACAAACAGTTGCCCATTGCTCAAATTTAAAGAGCCGCTTCTTTACGCCGATAACCATAATGAAAATATGGACAATGGAGGGAAGTGGCATGTGGTGGGTTTATCGAATGCCGATGAAAATGAAGTTAATAATCGCGCTACAACCACTATTACTGGCGTTGTGTTGGTTTGCAGGTTCAGGAATATTGACGCGTATTGAGACAGAACGGCAGATGGAGAATATTGCCCAACTGACAGCGCTCGCACGCAGTGCTGGAAATGTGGTGCATGAACTGCAAAAAGAACGGGGAATGAGTGTCGGATTTCTGGGGGCTGCAGGGACTACGTTCAAAGATGAGTTAAACGCGCAGCGGGCTTTGACCGATCGCGAGATCGAGGTATTCGTGCGCTCGTTGTCCGATACTGCATTACCGGAAGGGGATGTTGCTACCTCTGTCGCTGCGTTTAAGAAAAACATTCTTTCGCTCGCCACCATCCGGGAAAATGTCACGCAGTTGGGGCTTCCGGCCGCAGATGTGGTTAAGTTTTACACCAACGCCATTGCTGATGTGCTGAGTTTTGTCGGCAAGTTGGGGCAGTTGACGGATTCTGGCGAAATGGCAAACGCATTTGCCGCCTACTACAATCTGCTGAATTTGAAAGAACAAGCGGGTATTGAACGGGCACTGTTATCAAATATCTTTTCCTCCGGTCATTTCGCCGACGGACAGTTACATCAGCTCAGTGATGTCGTCAGTAAACAGAACGTCTGGCTGGCACAATCGTTGCGCCTGAGCTCGCCTGAACAGGCGGCCATGTTGAAAAATCGCTTACAATCTGCAGAAGCGTCAAAAGCCCTCTCATTTCGTGAAACCGCGTTTAATCATGTCGAGAACGGTGGATTTGGTGTCGATCCTACTACCTGGTTCAAAGTACAAACCCAGCGTATTGAAGTGATGCGGCAGATAGAAAATGTGACGGCAAATCTTCTGTTGGCGAATGCAGAAAAACTCGCGCAGGATGCACGAAAAAACTGGCAAATATATATGGTCGTCAGCTTGTTAGCGCTACTGGCATCATTGACCTTCGCTGGAGCCATCGCAATCAATATGCATCGCCAATTCAGCGACACGCTGCGCAAGATTGCGGGGATGAATGGCGATCTGACTCAACGTCTGGCGACGCCGGGTAAAGATGAGCTTTCCTCACTTAATCGTGCCTATAACACGATGCTGGAAAGTATTCAGCATATCGTACAGGAGATTAAACAAGGCGCCGTGGTTTTGTCCGATGCCAGCAGCAGTATTACGGTGGGAAATCAGGATTTGGCTCAACGTACAGATGAACAGGCTGCATCAATAGTACAAGCCGTGGCCAGTATGGAGCAGCTATCAACTGCGATTACGCAAACAGCGGATAATGCCCGCGAAGCGGAGCATCTGACAATCAGGCTGGAAAAAGAGGTCCGACAGGCCAGTAACGTTGCCTCTGCGGCGAACCAGAGTATGGGGGATATTCGCGCTTCCAGTGAGAAAATATCGAATATTGTGACCTCAATTGATGATATCTCGTTTCAGACTAACTTACTGGCGCTGAATGCGGCAGTGGAAGCTGCGCGGGCAGGAGAGATGGGCAGGGGGTTTGCGGTTGTGGCCAGTGAAGTGCGGAATCTTTCGCAGCGTTGTGCCAAAGAAGCTAACCAGATCCGCGAGCTGGTTGCGCAGAATATGGTTAAAATTAGTGAGGGCGTTGAGCGGGTCACGGCGTCTGCTACCGCGCTGGAAGCGGCAGCGGACAATACCACCAGTATGAAGCAATATATTGCGGATATCGCGCGTGTGGCGACGGAACAGTCGCAAGGGGTAACCCAGATAAACCTGGCACTGCGGCCGATGGAGCAGGTTACGCAGCAAAATGCGGCGCTGGTTTCTCAGGCCGCGAGCGACAGCCAGCGGCTGGACAATCTGTCAGTCACCATGAAGGGGCTGGTCAATCGTTTTGTTGTCTGACATGACGCCGCTGTACCGATCCGGTAAACGCGCCGGATCGGTCAGTTGTCGTCATCTTAGTGTGATGGTATGAAGCAAATATTGGGTGGGTTAAGCAAAGATTCCTGACATAGCAATCTTGTCGCTGGTAAAGTGAACAACCGATACCGAGATGTGGCCAGAAGGGAATTCCGTGTGACTGAACGTATTGATTATGAGACTGAAAAATACAGCTTTACTGAGGCGACTGAGAGCTCCCGCCTTACCGGCCAGTGGGCTGATGTTATTACTGAATGTCGCGAATTGAAGGCGGGACCGCAAGAGCGTCTGCGTATTGCTTTATTGAATGTGGACTACGTGACCAGTTTTGAGTTGCCTTTCCGCCTGTTATTACTCCGTACCCCGCAACTGATTGCCAGCGTGCGTGAAGAGCTGCAGCTTAGTCAGAAAAACGTCATCTTTAACGGCAAACGCTTTGGTTGTGTTTACAGCCTGAAAGCGAGTCTCGGTGGGATACCGGATGAATTTCAGTACCGCCTGTCGCATCGAATCCGGCGCATTAGTCCTGCAGGTTCAAGCGAAGCGCCGTATCAGCAGATTGCTAAAACAGTAAAAGCACCACGCGAACGTCTGAAGCTGGCACTTGAATCAGGCCTTGATGTCACTGCGCTGGACGGGCTTTTCTGGTTTGGCAGCCAGCGTATTGCCGCTGATGTGTTGAGGCTGAGAAAAGCAGGGATGCGGATAGCTACCAAGCAGACAATGGTGTCCGACAATCTTACTGCAACAGTGAGGAATGTGCCGTTCTACCGCCTGGCCCAGTGATGAACTGGCTGGTAATTGATTGGATTTAAACAGGATGCATTAATTTCAGAGTGTCCCCTGCAGGAATGTGATTAGTGAATTAATAGATTGATTTTTATGAATATATAAATGCTAGAATTAAAATTCTATACACTTAGTTATACACATAAGAAAAAATTAGTGCTTTTTTATGGACTGGGTGTATTTTCCCCAGCCCAGCCCAGCCCAGCCCAGCCCAGCCCAGCCCAGCCCAGCCCAGCCCAGCCCAGCCCAGCCCAGCCCAGCCCAGCCCAGCCCAACCAATGTAGCTTTTTATTTACAAATTGTTACATATATTGTTCATCAAATTTCATCATTATCAGGGATTAACAAGCACTGGCAAAGGTTGTCACTCAGTAATACTCAATAACATTCACCAATATTCACCATTATTCACCATTCAAATTTTTTGAATGAATATGAAAGTGCCAGTCTTTACTGATTAATTCTTCTGTGCAAGTATATATACAGCCAATGGAGACTATTTAAGTCTTAGAATAAATATATATTGTTAAGGATATAGCTATGAGCTTATTGCCTGGACGTGACACACCCAAAAAAAATTATAGACTTCTGAGAATAACAGATGTGATTAATTTGACTGGGTTACCTAAGTCAACAATTTATCTAAAGATAAAGAACAATGAATTTCCAAACCAAGTATCTATTGGTTCTCGTTCTGTTGCATGGGTGGAAAATGAGGTTAATGAATGGATTGAAAAAAACATTAAAAATAGAAATTTTAATTCCTGAAAATAAAATGGTGATAATATGAATGAAATTTTTTTTAAGAAAAGAATTATATCAGTTAAAAATGAACATGCGTCGGTGTTAAATTCTTATAAAGTAAGCCCGTTTAAAGAGACTCATAGCGACACGGCCTGTATTGTGCGTATTATTGAAATATATTCACTGAATAAGCTGCGCGCTAAAGGTGAAAAGCTGTATTCACTTACGGGGTTAACAGTACCTGATACGGAAGCTGTGGCGAATGAGATCAACCTGCTCCTGAGCCGTTATGCCCAGTTGTGTCGTCAGGAAGAGGAAGAGTTATCTTTCCGGCAGCGTGAAGTGACAAATGCGGAGGTTGCATGGAAAAGCACATTCTCAAAAAACGGCGTCAGTAGCATTGCTGAAGCCAAAACGGATAAAACTGGGCATGCTGAACGAGCAGATGCTGAACGATGTTACCATCTGGCTGTTTCCCGACTGAATGAGCAACATAGCCGACTGAGCACAATCAAGCTTTTACCGGGCGTACTGGCCGATGAAGTTAACTACATTGGTAAGGGAGTTGAGAAGCGTTTACTGAACATATTTCCTCAATCCGGCCAGATCCCTGCTGATTTTATTTCTGTGTTTAATGACGGTGACGTTGTCCGTGATATTAAATTTATTACAGATGCACTCAAATCTTTGTCTGATTCTGTGAGTGAAATTATTAGCCGTTGTAGCGTTCCAACTGATCGTTATGTATTAAATAACGGTGGAATGGCAAGAGCTATGGCTTACAGGGAGTACTATCGAGCAGATAATTATGTATTACGTTCAGTCGTAAGTGACCGGGATTATGTTGAGCATGTAATGAAATACAATCGGGTTACTGAGTACAAAAATAAAATCTTTTCTTAAATACTTAAAAAGGTGAAAAACTATGTATGCCTTCAAAACTGAAAGGCCGGACGCAGCACGTCGTTATCATAATAAATTCGTCACTGGCACTAACTATCAGGAAGAATCAAACAGACGCTTTGCATTAAGCGAACCTACTGAAAATATACTGCGTACCTCAATTCTGGAATCCGGGTGGCTTATTAAAAATATCACCCTACGTGATGTTAACGCCGTGTCAGGTAATGCCGTCAATATTGGCGCCAGTGAACTGCATACCGGACGTGTGGATGGTGGCCGTTTCCACAAAAAAATGGCAATCAATGGTACGGAGTTTTTTCTGACAGAGACGGATACCTGCGCCCGGATCAGCTATTCCGATATGTCTCATATTTACCATACCGGCGTGCCGGATGAGTTTGAGAAAACGGTTGAGAGCTTTTTTGCCCAGGCATATGCGCTGGACATGCTGCGGGTCGGTTTCAATGGTGTGTCGATTGCAAATACTACAAACCCGGAAATCAATAAAAAAGGCGAGGATGTCAATATTGGCTGGCATGCACTGGCGAAAGCCTACGGGAACGGGAAGCAAATCATCTCTGAGCCTGTCACGCTGGGAGAGACTGGCACCTGGAAAAATATTGATGCTCTGGCCAACCATCTGATTACTGAGCTTATTGCTGAGCAGTTTCGTGAAGATCCCCGTCTGGTTGTACTGGTTGGGGCAGAGCTGGCAGCACATCAACGCCTGAAGTTATTTAATGCCGCAGACCGCCCGGCTGATGTGAATGCTGCACAGATGGCTACAAGTTCTGTTGCAGGCCGCTTTGCGTTTATTCCCCCGTTTATGCCGGGTAAGCGTCTGGCAGTAACGACGCTGGATAATCTGCATATTTACACTCAGGCGATAACACGTTGGTTTCGTGCTGAGTTTGATGATGAAAACAGTGAATACGTACATTCCTACCTGCGCAATGAAGGCTATGCACTCGGTGAACCTGAACTGTACGCGGCTGTTGATGAGAGCGCCCTGACGTTTACTGATTGACTTCGCGACAGAAAGACCCGCTCAGAGGCGGGTCTCGTTTACAGCATCAGGAAAAATGAAGAACTATTTTTAAGCAGAGGCTTAAGCATGCCAGCGTTAATTAATCCAGGCAATGTTCAGTTTTCGGTTATAAATTTCTTGCCTCACCAGGAATGCGCGGGATATAGTTTAAAGGTTGCCGCAAAATCGGCAGCCGGGCGTAGGAACCCGTGTAATCTAACGGCGACACAACACGCGCCAGGCGTGTTTTTTTGTGTCGTAGCTTTGACTCACCTAAAATTTATGGTGTGGTGGCTGACTGCATGTTTTTATTTTTTACGCCACATCATCAGTATTATGGTAGTCCAGGCGGGGCAGCTTTCGGGCTGGCCGGTATCCGTTAGAGCCGGTATTCCTACCCCCGTCTGGGCTACCACCCATGAGCGTAGGAACTCCGGTGGTAGCGTTACCCGCTATCTAACGGAGGTTGCCATTATGGCTACAGTCCCTGCTTTATCTCACCCTGAATTTACCTTTGTCTTTCTGGCTGTTCGCCGTACAGACCGTGATGCCCGTCCACGTCCTGTGCGTGTAATTGCAGACTGCGAGCATGCTGCACGCCTTAAACTTGCCACTGAATTTATCCTGAGCTTTGCTGCCCGTATCCCTGTGAAAAGTGCCGGGGAGGTGGTTGCATGAAATCCATGAATTTTAAGCAAGGCTGCATATTGAGCGAACTGGGTGAGAGTCGTCTGTTACGGGCGGCACTGGCCAGTGAGTTTCTTGCAGAGGTCCTGTCCGTTCCCACAGTGAATGGAGCTAGAACGGTTTCAGCGGAAGGCGCTGCGGCTTTAGTGGCCTGTATTGCCGAACAACTGGATGGCGTTGTTAAGGAAACCAGCACAATTAAGGGAGTGATGCGCGATGAATAATAATCAAAATTTAAAGGCGCATGCTTTACGAACAGCGGTCTTACGGTACTACATTGCTGATGCATTCATTTCCTTAATGGAGCGTGTTCATAATGAACCTGTTTATATTGAAGATGGCGAAAGAATAGAACTCACCCACGAAAAAGTGGTGAGCAATATTATTTACCATATTGAAATGCCGTGGGTGAATGAGTTTGGGGCTGATGCTGGTTGCATACTGGCCGCAGAGAAACTGGAAAAAATGCTTAAACCAGGCTTTATGTCAGAAAATATTCGCCTGTCAGTTTTTGGTGTCACAGAGATGCGTGAGGTTTACCGGGATATTATTTTCGGTGCACCTGATGGCGAACTACCCGAAGGTTTTGAATTTGTGAAGCCGGAAGGTCAGGAGGTGCTGCTGTGAAAACACAGTCTGTATCCACGATTTCCGGGGCTGCGATTGGGCGCTGGCCTTATATCCTGTCAGCATTAGGTATCAAAGTACCGTCCGCAGGACATCATGGGGCTTGCCCTGCCTGTGGTGGCAAAGATCGCTTTCGACTGGACGATAAAGCGGGGCGTGGGACGTGGTTTTGTAATCAGTGCGGTCATGGCGATGGTCTTGATCTGGTTCGTCTGGTGACAGGAAGAAAGATAAAAGAAGCCGCCGGGATGGTATCTGAGGCGCTTGCATTACCAGAAATACAGGAGAAGCCCGCTTTGCCAGCCAGGAAAAAGGCCGCAGGAAAAGAAGCGGGTGCGGAGCGATATACCAGACTCAGACAGCGGTCCTGCAATGGTGAGCCGGTCTATCTGACAAACAAGAGCTTACACGGGTATTCACTTCCCTTGCTGTCACAGCCTTTGAATCTGGCCGGAATAACATTTTCCTCCGGTTCATTACTGCTGCCGTTGACGGATATCTCCGGGAATATTACCGGTGGTCAGCTTATCAATCCTGACGGGGATAAAAGTCTGCTGCCAGGTAGCCAGCTGTCTGGCGCATTCATTGCCCTGACCGATATACCCGCTGAAACACCTGAACAGGTGATTATCACTGAGGGTTTTGCCACGGCGCTTACCGTCAGTCTGCTGACTGAAGGATGGATCGTGGCGGCTGTCGCTGCCACCAATTTACTGAAGGTGACGGAGCAGATCCGAAAACGCTGGCCGGAAACCCGGATCATTCTGGCCGGAGATAATGATCTGGCTGACGGAAAAGAAAACACCGGGCGTATTCAGGCAGAGAAAGCCGCCAAAGCGGTGGATGGCTGGGTAACGCTCCCTCCGGTACGCCATAAGGCTGACTGGGATGACTATCGGCAGGAAGTGGGGAAAGAACGGGCGAGAGATGCCTTTCGGGAAGAAATGACGCTGCATGGCAAAGGGCAGACCCGTTTACCAGAAGGGTTCCGGCTGACAAAAGAATATTTGTGGTACGACAAGCTGGTTAATAAGTCTGATGGTGATACGGAGATACGCAATATCAAAATTTGCAGCCCGTTGCGGGTGACGGCAATCACCAGTGATGCTGATGGGAGTAATTACGGGCGTTTGCTGGAATGGGAAGATACCAACGGAAACAGCCGTAAATGGGCAATGCCGATGGAGATGCTGGGTGGCAGCGGGGAAGAACTGCGCCGCGTTCTGCTGGTTAACGGGCTTTCTTACATCAACATTAACGGTATGGCCAGAGCATTCCTGATGGAATATATCTCGCTGTGTAAACCGGACAGAAAAGTTACCTGTGTAAATAAAACGGGCTGGCACGGCGGGGTTTACGTTCTCCAGGATGAAGTGATAGGGCGCGAAGCCCAGTCAGTCATCTTACAAACGTCGAGTGTGCAGGGGCGTGATTTTCGTGTCAGCGGCACATCAGAGGACTGGCGTGAAAATATAGGCCGTTACTGCATAAATAATGCCCGTCTTGCCTTTGCGGTGAGTCTGGCATTTGCTGCCCCCCTTCTGAAACTGGTTGGTATCGGCGGTGGAGGTTATCACCTGAAAGGGGAATCAACAGACGGTAAAACCACGACGATGAAAGTGGCTGCATCGGTATGTGGTGGAACAGATTTCTGGCATACGTGGCGGGCGACGGGGAATGCATTAGAAGGAACGGCGAGCCGCCGCAATGATGCCACACTGATGCTGGATGAAATCCGGGAGGTTGACGGCAGGGAGGCGGGGAATATCGCTTATATGCTGGCTAACGGGCAGGGCAAAGCCAGAGCCAGAACAGATGGTTCGGTAAGGGAAACCAACCGCTGGAATCTGTTGTTTCTGTCCACCGGGGAACTGTCACTGGTGGAACATGCGGCAAGCGCCGGGGAACGTACGTATGCCGGAGTTGAGGTCAGAATGATCCAAATCCCAAGTGATTCAGGCAAATATGGCGTGTTTGAAGAACTACATGGTTTCAGTAGCGGGAAAACCCTGGCTGAGCATCTTGAGCAGCACGTAGCGCATTATCATGGTGCACCATTCCGCGACTGGCTGCATTGCCTGACCGCTGATCTGCCGGAACTGACCAGCCAGGCGAAAGCCTTATTGAAAGAGTACACCCGGAGGCTGACGCCGGAAAATGCCGGGAATCAGGTTGGCCGGGCTGTTACCCGTTTTGCTCTGGTTGCTATGGCCGGGGAGCTGGCCACAAAAGCGGGCATCACAGGATGGCCGGAGGGAGAGGCCTTTCGTGCCGCTCAAAGTTGTCTGGCTGCATGGATGGCTGATCGGGGCCATACAGCTAATCAGGAAGATAAAGCGGCGCTTGAACAGGTACGGGACTTCATGACGCGTAATCAGTTCAGTCGGTTTGCTGACTGGAATGACGACAGGAACCGGCCTGTTTCAATGATGGGATTCAGAAAAGTCGATAAAGGAGATAACGTGACAGAGCCGGTTGTGACGTTCTACGTTCTCCCGTCAGGCTGGAAGGAGATCTGTAAGGGATTTGATTCGCGTAAGGTGGCCAGGTTGTGTGTGGACGCGGGCTGGCTGAAACCCGGTGAAGATGGCCGGACGCAAAACAGCATTCGCCTGCCAGAAATAGGGCTTAAACGTGTGTACCAGTTCAATACACAGGTACTGGGAAGCGCCGAACCTGAGTAATTATCGCGTGAGTCTTATTTTTATGAGGTAACACTGGTAACAGAGGTAACACCCGCTACTGATACGGTTCTTCAGTGTTACCAGTCAAAAATACTGACTGGTAACAGAGGTAACAAAAAATGGTGTGTTACCACGCGTTACCTCTTGATTTTGCTAACTGGTAACAGATTAAATCCTTTTAAATCAATAGCGTTACACGTGTTACCAGTGTTACACGTTCAGAACAAGAGGTAGGGATCCAAATCCCTTCTTCTGGCGGGCAACAGTATAGGGCACAGAACGATGAAGATGATGAGAATGTACTGCCCCACATGTCAGGCAGTAGCGCGGATAGGTAAAACAAACAGGAAACACCCACAACTGTACGATGTGTACTGCTATTGCTCTAATGTGGAGTGCGGTCATTCGTTTGTGATGAATGTTGCTTTCTCCCATTCCGTTAGTCCAAGCGCGCTGAACGGGCAGGGGAGGGTTAAAGAGCTAATTGATGCCATTCCACCCGAGGAACGGGAAAAGGCTTTAAAGTTGCTGCTGGCTGCGCAAAAAAATGGGTAAAGTATGCGTCGGGAATGGCCGATCCGTTCCCGAAACCTGAACACAGGATTTCAGTTAATAAGGATATAAAGTTATTATTTTTCATATGGTTATGTTTTTCGTGTTTCACGAGTCTTCATAAAATCACACACCTAAAATAAATTATCCATTTAATATCATAGTGTTGCGTATTCAGACCGCAGACACGACGGACAGTAAAACTGAAAAAAGCTGAATTTCTTTTCATTCTTTTCAGTTCCTGTCTCGCAGAGCATCCCCAGAACGGGCGCGGCCTGGCGATATCGTTTGTAAAAAATCACAACTGAAAAATTTTAGTGATATGAAAACCGCAGGCGGGTGCGGTGTAGTGCGATTTTGGTGAGGTAGAAACTTTCTTGTTGAACAAAAAATTGGTAATACAATACCATAGCAGGGCAGTACTAGGCTTAATGTACATGATAGGATCATTATATGTATTTATATAAATATAGGGAAATGAATGCACGGAACCTTTTATCGTTACGTAAACGCGAAATTTGGTATTCTGTGGGGCGGAATTTTAATGATCCATTTGACTGTACGTTGAACGTACCAGTAAACCTTATGTCTGGTTCATCAATGCTTTCATTTATTCATAAAAATACCAGTGCAAAAACACTTCTCGATGCAAAATTAATAACAACAGAACAAATTGAGCGCACTGCTTTGAATTATATTGTTCAGGCTCAACAGTTAGTTAATAGTGGGCGCATATATGAACATCCTTTATCACCAATAATTGATATTTTATTTGCCTCTTTACAAAGAAGTTTTGTATGTTGTTTTTCAAAAAATGCAACAAATCATCTGTTATGGTCTCATTACGCTGATTCTCATAGAGGTTATTGTTTGCGATATAAAAAAGAAATTTTATTGCATGATATAAAGCCTCATTTATATGGGGATGTAGTATATGATGATACATCAATAGATCTTATTTCTGCTGTTGACGATTTTGCAAATATATCGCGGGATATTATTTTTAGGAAATCTTCATGTTGGGCTTATGAAGATGAGGTGAGATTGATCCATAATGATATCGCTGAAAATGAAGCTAGTGTCAGCAAGGTTGAGGTGCATACTGAAGAAGCTCTTGATTGTGTAATACTAGGTTATAGTTTTGATATGTCAAAGCTAGATGAGTTGAAAGCCCAGTTTTCAAACAATGAAATTAAATTTAAAAAAATAGTACGAAGTTCTAACAGTTACAAGTTATTTGTTTCTACGGAGTGTTATTAATATATGAAAACACCTCAAATATTAAAAATAAACAGATCTAGGTTCACTCAGAGGATTATTGACTTTGCATTCAAATATCCTAAATTAGTCCCTGGGTATCTCCAATTTTATGCGCAAGAACATCATTCGGCTAGTGAGTGGATGAAAAATAAAAAGGAAGAAAAACCCCAGTATTCATCCATATCTCTGTTCGAGGGGGATTTGCATTGGAAGGCCATTTCTTATTCAATGCTAATTAATGATGATGAATTAAAAAACTTGAAGAAATGGGCTGAAAAAAAATCAATGTTTGTAGATGGAGTAAGAAATAGGAATATTGAATCAAGAACATTCGATAATAATTCAGGTTGGATGAATATAGGTTATATAAGAATAAATCACGATGGTTACACGGACGGGTTTAATCCATTTTACATTAAGGACGAATATTTTAATGGTGTTAGTATTTCTCTTACTAAATATTCTGCGGGGCTGTCCTTTCTCACATTTTACATAATGCTTAAGGAGGGAGTTTCGGGAGAGGTTAAGCATGTTAATGTGCCTGTGATGAATGACTTTTTAGAGCTTGATACCTTCAATATATTTTCTAAAAAGAATGTAGGGTTAAAGTTAAAAAATTATCACGAATATTCCAAGAATATTTTGATGGATAAGATGGTTTGTATCGAAAATTCATCGAGGAAATTTATCTATGCAGTGCTAAAAGAAATAAAAATTAATAAGCAGGAGGACGAAGTATGCTGTGTAAGTGATTTCTACCTCAATCAGGAATCCCCATATTTTGATCGTGATGCAAAAAGTGATAATGAAAATCTAAATATCTACATTAGAAAGCAGATGGTTTTTTGGGAGTCAAAAATTTCTACTAATAGGCAAGAGTCATTTATAAATGAACATTTTCATAGTATAAAAGGTTTTGATTGGTTCTATTTGTATTGTTTTCCGGAAGGGAAAATGAATCAATATAATAATTTTAAAAAAGATATTATCTATAATACAGAGTCACATTTGGCAATCATTCCCCTTTTCCTTATAAGAAAGAAAATTGATTATCTTAGTAAGTATATAAATGATACTAAACTGCATAAAGCTAACCTTTCGCTGGAGGTGCTTCATGAAAGGTTGTTCTTAGTTTCTTATCAACTTGAAATAATACTTCTGTGGCTAAAATCATTAAAGAGTGATATGGATTTCAATTTAACAAAGGAATACTTGGAAAACGCTAGTTTTCAGATTGAAAATCTAACCGATAGATCGGAAAAATTAAAAGGGATTACAGGTGCAATATATTCCTTGTCAGAGAATAGAATACAAGTTAACAACGTTAAATATAATAAGAGGTTATCTTGGGTTGTATTATTTTTTGCTCTTGTTCAGATAGTTCTAGCTGCAATGGCGATTGATCCATCAAAGAAGGAGGCATGGTATTATCCATTGATTTTATGGATTAAACATCATATAAGTTAATCTTCTGATGAGCCTGAAAAATTATATATAAAATTGCCATACCATTGCATCATTGTTTTTCGATGGCTTAAATAAAGCGCATGATTGTAAGTACCTCGGATAGAGTTCTTGTCAACATGCGCAAGCTGCATTTCAATCCATGCGCTTTCGAAACCATGCTCATGCAAAATAGTGCTCATAGTATGCCTGAAACCATGGCCTGTTAAGCGGCCATGATAGCCAAGGAGCTTTATTACTTTATTGATGCTGGCTTCACTCATCGGCTTCCTGACATCATTGCGGCCAGGGAAAACAAGGCTGTAATTTCCAGTAATTACTTGCAGCTGCCTCAGAATGCTGAGCGCCTGAGTAGATATAGGAACCAGATGAGGACGGCGTTTCTTCATTCGCTCTTTGGGGATCTCCCATAAGGCATTTTCTAAGTCAAACTCCACCCATTCTGCAGCTCGTAGTTCGATTGTGCGCACCCCTGTGAGCATCAGTAGCTGTGTTGCATATTTGGTTACTAAACTGCCTTGATAGTTTTCCAAGGTGCTTACAAAAGCAGGTAGCTCACTTTCACTGAGGAAAGGGAAATGCTGTTTTTTCGGTTTGTTGAGTGCGATCGCCAAATCAGGGGCAAAGTTATACTTTGCTCGCCCGGTAGCGACTGCATATCTTAGAACTTCACCGCAGCGGCGACGTATTTTGCTGGTTTGCTCAAGCGCACCTCTTTTTTCGATCTTTTGCAGAACGGCGAGCAGCTCCAAAGGTTCGATTTGTTCGATTGGACGTTGGCCGATGAACGGGAAAATATCTTTTTCCATGCAGTTAAGAACTTCATTTGCATAGCCCTCAGACCAAGTTGCCGTTTTGGATGCGTGCCATTCCCTCGCTACAGATTCAAAGCTGTTTGCATGAGCAAACTGTAACGCAATTTTTTCTGCCTTTCTGGCTTCACTGGGGTTGACCCCTTTGGCCAACATCGAACGAGCTTCGTCACGTTTAGCACGCGCCTGCGCAAGCGATACATCACCGTACACGCCAAAGGAAATCATCTTCGGCTTGCCTGCAAAGCGGTAGCGATAACGCCAGCCTTTGGTGCCTGATGTATCGATAAGAAGTGACAACCCCATGCCATCGTTCAACGTATAGGGCTTATCCTTTGGTTTTGCTCGTTTTATTTGGATGTCAGATAGCAGCATGTGTATAGAAAAAAGATCGAACTCAGTTATACACAATCTTATACGCAAAGATGTATAGATTCTATTAGAAATAATGGCACTTTACTGGACGAACAAGATTAGTGATTAGGATTTAAATCAGTGAGTTATGGAAGTTATTAGACTTGCTGAGATGTAGCTATGGTGTCCCCTGCAGGAATCGAACCTGCAACTAGCCCTTAGGAGGGGCTCGTTATATCCATTTAACTAAGGGGACGAAGCGGCACGAGTATAGCGTTTTTTACTCACAACGGTAAGTCTCAGGCCGCCCGACTGCTCAAACAGTCACCATTCAGGCCTGTTTTTTCTGGTTTTTCTGCGTTTGCTCATCACGCTTTGCTTGTAACCGGGCTTCTTCCTTGCGTTTGTTGCTCATATCATTGCGGATCTGCGCATGGCTCATCAGCGCGAAAATAAACGTTCCGCCACAGATATTCCCGGCGAGCGTTGGTAGCGCAAAGGGCCAGAAAAAATCACTCCAGTGTAGCGTGCCATTAAAGACCAGATAGAGAATTTCCACCGAGCCAACGACGATATGCGTGGTATCGCCTAACGCAATCAGCCAGGTCATCAGAATAATGACCACAATTTTTGCCGCCCCGGCGGCGGGGAACATCCACACCATCGTGGCAATTAACCAGCCAGAAATGATGGCGTTGGAAAACATCTCCACAGGAGAGTTTTTCATCACATCCATGCCAATTTTGACGAAAGCATCGCGGGTCTCTTCATCAAAAATCGGCATATGTTCAAACGCCCATGCTGCAACCCCGGTGCCAATAATATTACCCAGTAGTACCACGCTCCACAGGCGCATCAACAGGCCAAAATTGCCGAGGGTAGGGTTTTGCATCACCGGCAGTACGGCGGTGACGGTATTTTCGGTAAAGAGTTGTTGGCGGGCCATAATGACAATAATAAAGCCGAAGGTATAACCGAGGTTCTCGAGTAAAAATCCCCCTGGCACACCTTCCAGCTGTACGTGAAAAATCCCTTTAGCCAGTAGCGAGGCGCCCATCGACAGTCCTGCTGCGATGGCTGACCACAGCAGGGCCATTGCGTCGCGCTCCATCTCTTTCTCCCCATCCTGGCGAATATGTTCATGGATCGCCATGGCGCGGGAGGGGAGTCTGTCCTCATCAAGCTCTATCTTTTTCCCTGTTAGTTTTTCATCGCTTTCCACTTCGAGTTCGTCGCTGTGTCGATCAATCTTATCTTTCTTGATGTCATTCATGGCCGAATCCTGAATAAGCACGTATTGCTAAAGCGTAGCGGCTTTTCTCTGAAAATCAGCGGGAGAAAGTCTGAGATAGCAAAAATAGTAACGTTTGTTTTTATCGGGTTAGTTAGAATAGAACCGCCGCGGAGTGCGTATTACCAGGCTATGATCAAATCAGTAAGACAGGGTATATAGACATCATTTGACGTGCTGTTACAATCGCTCACATCTAAACAGGCGGATACGTCATCGTTCCGTCATGGATGGCAATCAGCGATAGCCATAAAACACAGGGAGATACTTATGAAGCTTCGCCTGTCGGCGCTTGCGCTGGGAACCACACTTTTGGTGGGGTGTGCGAGCTCCGGTACTGAACAGCAGGGGCGTTCGGACCCATTTGAAGGGTTCAACCGTACCATGTACAACTTCAACTTTAACGTGTTGGATCCCTATGTTGTTCGACCGGTAGCAGTGGCCTGGCGTGATTATGTTCCGCAGCCGGCGCGTAATGGTTTAAGCAACTTTACGGGGAACCTTGAAGAACCGGCTGTCATGGTCAACTATTTCCTGCAAGGCGATCCTTATCAGGGGATGGTGCACTTTACCCGTTTTTTCCTGAATACCCTGTTAGGTATGGGCGGCTTTATCGATGTGGCAGGTATGGCTAATCCGAAGTTGCAGCGCGTTGAACCACACCGCTTTGGCAGTACGTTAGGCCACTATGACGTGGGTTACGGGCCGTATATGCAGCTTCCGTTCTACGGTAGTTTCACACTGCGTGATGACGGCGGCGATATGGTCGATACCCTGTATCCGGTACTATCCTGGCTGACCTGGCCGTTGTCGATAGGCAAATGGACGGTTGAAGGGATTGAAACTCGCGCGCAATTGCTCGATTCTGACGGTCTGCTGCGTCAGTCTTCCGATCCTTACATTATGGTGCGTGAAGCTTACTTCCAGCGTCATGACTTTATTGCGAACGGTGGGAAACTCAAACCAGAAGAAAACCCGAACGCGAAAGACATTCAGGACGATTTAAAAGAGATCGATTCTGAGTAGGGAATTGGGCAAATAAAAAGGTGAGCTAAAAAGCTCACCTTTTTTACGTATGAAGAAAATCAGAATGCGTAGTTGAAGTTTGTACCAAACAGCCAGGCTTTACCTTCAGAGTCGAAAGTATAGTTGCCTTCTTGCACTGTTACTTTTTGTCCGTGCATGTAAGACACACCGACGTCGATAGAGGCATCGTCATTGAACGCATAAGTTGTACCTGCACTCAACCACAGGCGATCCTGATCCGGAATCGAGATGGAACGCTTGCTTGCTGGAACCGGGCTATCGTCATAAGCAATACCGGTACGGAACGTCCAGCTTTTATCCATATAGTAAGTCGTACCCAATGCAATGCGGTAAGAATCTTTGAAGCCTTCTTCTTTATAGAACAGTGTCTGTCCATTGGAACCTGTTGCTTTCAGCTCCTGGAACTGACTCCAGCTGGTATAGGCCATGCTGTAGTGGATAGCCCACTGTGGTGCAATACGGTTATAACCTGACAATTCCCACATTTCAGGCAGGTTAAGCGTCAGAGAACCCGGGACGGTGGCATTGGTCGTTCCCCATGGGAATGTAGTGCCAGCGCCAGGTATGGCGTTCGCTTGGGTACGGATGCCACTCTTATAATCGCCATCAAAATCAATTTTAACTTCAGAACGGTACGTTAAACCATAACGGTTATTTTTATCCAGTTCGTACAAAATCCCGGCGTTCCAGCCGTAGCCCCATTCGTCCCCTTTCAGGCTGGCAATTTTGTTGCTGACCTTCGGTAATGCAGCCGTTTGCTCACCAGAATAACGTTCAATTTTTGCATCAGCATAAACGGCGTTAAAACCGAGACCGAAGCTCCAGCTATCATTCAGACGGTAGGCACCGCTCAGGTTAAGGTTGACCGTTTTAAGGTCGGTCTTACCGCCGTATTCACCAACGATGTAGCTGTCGTTAAATTCGGTAGCCAGACCATAGTTTGAGGTAACGGAAGCACCCCAACCAAACTGTTCGTTGATAGGCATCACGAAGTGAGCATTGGGAACCCACGCCGTAGGCGCGATGTTGTCCGCATCAGTGCTGCGTCCGGTGTATGGCGATTTACCGGAAATATTAACGTCTGGATCGATATACACCGCACCTGCTGAGAAAGTAGGGCGATCGAACATCATAATCAGTGCCGGGTTACGACTGGCGTTTCCTGCATCATCTGCAATTGCGCCTTCACCCGAATATGCCCGGCCAAGGCCAGAGGAAGAAAATTCGTTTAACTGAAAGCCTGCAGACCAGGCCTGTGTGGAGATAATTGCCACTGCGACTGCGAGAGCAGACTTTGTAAACAGGGTTTTCTGGCTCATGACCATAACCTCATAGATTTATTTTTATACAAACAATGTTACATACCGTAACAGGAGCGCGAAGTGTAGGGTCTGAGGTACGACTTAGAAATCAGACCAGTGGCGTGAGTATAGGTCGGACCAGCTGGAATGTTGCAAGTATGTTTATAAATATTTTCAAATTTGATCAGAGAAACGCGATCCAGCTGGCAAAATTGCGGAGGTGCGCACTCACCTGTTTGGGCGATTTTTGTTTTAGATCATTTTTAAGTGTGATTTCGGTCACTTATCGCATTTCGTACAATTAACGACTGGAGAGGCGAATAATGGGAGCGTAAAATATCCCTATCGTTTATCTGGCACCTCAGGTGCGAATACAGAGGAAATCTACAATGAGTAAATGCAGTGCTGATGAAACCCCGGTTTGCTGCTGTATGGATGTTGGCACCATCATGGACAACTCCGATTGCACCGCGTCCTACAGCCGTGTGTTCGCGAATCGCGCAGAGGCAGAAGAAACACTGGCCGCTCTGACTGAAAAGGCACGTGGCGTGGAATCTGAGCCTTGCCAAATCACTTCGACCTTTACTGAAGTGTCAGAAGGTGTGCGTCTGGATATCGACTTTGTTTTTGCCTGTGAAGCTGAAACGCTGATTTTCCAGCTGGGCCTGCGTTAATCCCCTCTGCAAAAGCCCTTGCTATCTGATAGCAAGGGCTTTTTCGTAACTGTCAGTGATTATTCACTGTGTCTTAGCTCCCACTTTCTTTTCTCCCCGCTTGGCTAAATGTAAAAAATTGGTTAAGACTATGATCAGGTCAGACCACTTATTTTATTTTTTTACAGGGGAGTGTTATGAGTCAGGCTTTACCGCTGGTTACCCGCCAGGGCGACCGTATTGCCATTGTAAGTGGATTGCGTACGCCATTTGCTCGTCAGGCTACCGCGTTTCATGGCATTCCCGCCGTTGATTTAGGAAAGATGGTCGTCGGTGAGCTGCTGGCGCGCAGCGAAATTCCTGCCGATGTGATCGAGCAACTGGTTTTTGGCCAGGTGGTGCAAATGCCTGAAGCACCAAATATTGCTCGTGAAATTGTGCTGGGAACCGGTATGAATGTACATACCGATGCATACAGCGTGAGCAGGGCCTGCGCGACCAGTTTCCAGGCGGTGGCGAATGTCGCGGAAAGCCTGATGGCGGGGTCTATTCGTGCTGGAATTGCGGGTGGTGCGGACTCCTCGTCAGTCTTGCCTATTGGCGTTAGTAAAAAGCTGGCGCGGGTGCTGGTGGATGTCAATAAGGCCCGGACAACCGGTCAACGCCTTAAACTCTTTTCCCGATTGCGCTTACGTGACCTGATGCCTGTGCCGCCGGCCGTCGCCGAGTATTCCACCGGTTTGCGTATGGGGGATACGGCTGAGCAAATGGCCAAAACCTATGGTATTACCCGAGAGCAGCAGGATGCTCTGGCGCACCGCTCTCATCAGCGTGCCGCTCAGGCATGGGCTGAAGGAAAGCTGGCTGATGAGGTAATGACTACCTACGCGCCACCATTTAAAGATCCTTTTTCAGAAGATAACAACATTCGCGGTAACTCTACGCTGGCCGATTACGCCAAACTACGTCCGGCGTTTGACCGCAAGCACGGCACCGTCACCGCGGCAAACAGTACCCCGCTAACGGACGGCGCAGCCGCCGTGATCATGATGACGGAGTCGCGTGCGAAAGAGTTGGGGCTGGTGCCGCTGGGGTACTTGCGTAGTTTTGCTTTTACCGCCATCGATGTCTGGCAGGACATGCTGCTGGGACCGGCGTGGTCAACACCGCTTGCCCTGGAGAGAGCCGGTCTGACGATGGCAGATTTAACCCTGATCGATATGCATGAAGCCTTTGCCGCGCAAACGCTGGCGAATCTTCAGCTGTTGGGTAGCGAACGTTTTGCCCGCGACGTGCTGGGCAGGAGGCATGCCACTGGCGAGGTTGATGACAGTAAATTTAACGTGCTGGGCGGATCGATTGCCTATGGACACCCCTTTGCTGCCACCGGTGCGCGCATGATCACTCAAACCCTCCATGAGCTGCGTCGTCGTGGCGGCGGTTTTGGTTTAGTGACAGCCTGTGCAGCTGGTGGTCTGGGTGCGGCAATGGTTCTGGAGGCGGAATAATGGAAATGACATCGGCTTTTACACTAAACGTACGTCTGGATAACGTTGCTGTTGTCACCATTGATGTGCCCGGAGAGAAAATGAACACCCTGAAAGCAGAGTTTGCTTCTCAGGTGCGGGCCATTCTGAAACAAATCCGCGATAACAAAGCATTGCGTGGTGTGGTGTTTATTTCGGCTAAACCCGATAACTTCATTGCCGGGGCGGATATCAACATGATTGGTAGCTGTCGCAGCGCGCAGGAAGCCGAAACGCTGGCCCGTCAGGGGCAGCAGATGATGGCGGAAATTAATGCTTTACCGATCCCGGTTATCGCCGCGATTCATGGTGCATGCCTCGGCGGTGGCCTGGAGATGGCGCTGGCGTGCCACAACCGTATTTGTACCGATGATGCTAAAACCGTACTGGGTTTACCGGAAGTACAACTTGGCTTGTTGCCCGGCTCCGGTGGTACGCAGCGGCTGCCGCGCCTGATTGGCGTCAGTACCGCACTGGATATGATCCTCACCGGAAAACAATTACGCGCAAAACAGGCGCTGAAAGTTGGTTTAGTGGATGAAGTTGTACCGCATTCCATTTTGCTGGAAGCGGCCGTTGAACTGGCTAAAAAGGACAGTTCTGCGCAACGAACACTGCCCGTAAGAGAGCGAGTGTTGGCGGGGCCGCTGGGGCGGGCACTGTTGTTCCGTATGGCCAGTAAAAAGACGGCGCAAAAAACGCAAGGTAACTACCCTGCAACAGAACGTATCCTTGAGGTCATCGAAACCGGGCTAGCGCAAGGCAGCAGTAGTGGTTACGACGCAGAGGCCCGCGCGTTTGGTGAGCTGGCGATGACATCCCAGTCTCAGGCGCTACGGCACATCTTTTTTGCCAACACCGACGTGAAAAAGGATCCGGGAAGCGATGCGAAGCCCGGTCCGCTGGACAGCGTTGGCATTTTGGGCGGCGGTCTGATGGGGGGCGGTATTGCTTATGTGACGGCCTGTAAAGGCGGCTTGCCTGTGCGCATCAAAGATATAAATGCTAAGGGAATCAATCATGCGCTGAAGTATAGCTGGGATCAGCTTGAAACGAAGGTTCGCCGCCGTCATATCAAAGCCAGCGAACGCGATAAACAACTGGCGCTGATTTCGGGAGCGATCGACTACCGTGGCTTTGCGCATCGCGATTTGATTATTGAAGCCGTGTTTGAAGATCTGTCGCTAAAACAACGGATGGTGGCAGAAGTTGAGCAAAATTGCGCACCTCATACCGTTTTTGCTTCTAACACCTCATCTTTGCCCATTGGCGATATTGCTGCGAATGCTACCAGGCCTGAACAAGTGATTGGTTTACACTTTTTTAGTCCGGTGGAAAAAATGCCGTTGGTTGAAGTGATCCCACATGCCACGACCTCGGAGCAGACGATTGCAACTACCGTTAAGTTAGCGAAAAAACAGGGCAAAACGCCGATAGTGGTCAGAGATAAGGCCGGCTTTTACGTTAACCGCATTTTAGCGCCTTACATTAACGAAGCGATTCGTATGTTGACCGAGGGCGAGCGGGTCGAAACCATAGACGCCGCGCTGGTTAAGTTTGGTTTTCCAGTTGGGCCAATCCAACTTTTGGATGAGGTCGGAATTGATACGGGCACTAAAATTATACCAGTGCTTGAGGCTGCATATGGAGAACGTTTTAGCGCGCCTGCAAATGTTGTTGCTTCAATTTTGAATGACGATCGCAAAGGTAGAAAAAATGGTCGGGGTTTCTATCTTTATGGTGTGAAAGGGCGTAAAAGCAAAAAACAGGTCGACCCTGCAATTTATACGCTTATTGGCGTTCAGGGTCAGGGCCGACTTACCGCTGCACAGGTAGCAGAGCGGTGCGTCATGTTAATGCTCAATGAAGCAGCTCGTTGTTTCGACGAGAAGATAGTCCGTAGCGCACGTGATGGCGACATCGGCGCTGTATTTGGTATTGGTTTTCCGCCATTCCTCGGCGGCCCGTTCCGGTATATAGATTCACTCGGCGCGGGAGAAGTGGTTGCGACTCTGCAACGGCTGACCACGCAATACGGCTCGCGGTTTGCGCCGTGTGAACAGTTATTGCAGATGGCGGCACACAGTGAAAGATTCTGGAATATTGGGGAAACTGACCTGAATTCATGAGGTCAAAGGTAGGATGAATCCGCACTGAATGTATGGCTCGCGCTCAAAATGTAAACAGAGATTGACTATACTTACGCCGTTGAGGTAAAAAACAGCGTTTCATTCGGTGAATGGATAAGGCACAATGCCGGCCACCATATCGTTATCACAGCCAATAGGGGCTGTGAATAAAGGTATTGGTGATTCTGGTTAACAAAAGCGGTGCAATATGCAAGTTTTTATCATGCGTCACGGCGACGCGGCCCTCGATGCCGCCAGTGATTCGGTTCGTCCCTTAACCTCCTGTGGTTGTGACGAATCTCGCCTGATGGCGAACTGGCTGAAAGGTCAAAAAGTGGATATCGAACGTGTTCTGGTGAGCCCGTTCCTACGAGCCGAACAAACGCTGGATGTGGTGGGGGAATGTATGAACCTGCCAACCGGTGTGGATGTTTTGCCGGAGTTGACTCCTTGCGGCGATGTCGGTCTAGTCAGTGCCTATTTACAGGCTCTGGCCAATGAAGGTATCGCCACGGCACTGGTTATCTCTCACTTGCCTTTAGTGGGGTATCTGGTGTCTGAGCTTTGCCCAGGTGAAACACCGCCGATGTTTACCACATCAGCGATTGCCAGCGTAACGCTTGATGAGAGCGGGAAGGGGACTTTTAACTGGCAGATGAGCCCGTGTAACCTGAAAATGGCAAAAGCGATTTAAAAAGGTTGGTATCGGATAAGGTGCAGCCGTCATCCGAAAATGCAAAGAGCCGCAAACGCGGCTCTTTCTGTTTTTCTGCATCACGGAAGTTCGGGCGGTAGCCACTCTTCTACTTCAATTAGCACCAGCAGCGCGGCGTCGCCACCGTACTCTTTCGGTGCCTGATGAAAAGCCATCACGTGCGGATGCTGGGCCAGCCAGAGCGGCGTTTGCTGTTTCAGAATATGTTTTCCGTGGCCATGCATCACGCAGGCGCAAAATACATGCTCACGACGACAGGCGGCAATCAGCGCGCCTAACTCTTGTTTGGCCTGCTGCTGGGTCAGCCCATGCAGATCGAGAAACAGCTCCGGAGAGTAATCGCCACGGCGCATTTTCTTCAGTTCGAAATGGCTGACGTCGGCACGCAGGTATCTTACCGGGCCGTCCGTATTCAGCAGCGGCTGAAACTCATCCGAGAAATAGTGGCTGGCATCAGCTTGCTCCTGTAGCAGCCTTTTAACCGGAACCTCGGCAATTTTTTTACGTGGAGGTCGGTGAACAATGGTGTCCTGTTTAATTTTACGCGTGCCGGTCATCAGCTGGCGAAACAGCGTCTGATCCTCCTCGCTGAGCGATGTTTTCTTTTTCATTCGAGAGTCTCAACTTTTATTTTCCATTAGTTTAACCCGACTCGGCGGGCATCCGATCGCTTAAAACGCAATTTTCGCGCTCAGGCCCTGTGTGAATGCTGATTTATCGCCGTCTTCGTGGCAAACTAGCCGCCGAAATTAATACGAGCATGCCCTGGAGGAATACGTGGATAAAATTTTCGTCGATGAAGCAGTGAGTGAACTGCATACCATTCAGGACATGTTGCGTTGGGCGGTCAGCCGTTTTAGCGCGGCGAACATCTGGTATGGCCATGGCACGGATAACCCATGGGACGAGGCCGTACAACTGGTGCTGCCGTCACTTTATTTGCCGTTGGATATTCCGGAAGACATGCGTACAGCGCGTCTGACCTCCAGCGAGCGTCATCGTATTGTTGAACGCGTGATCCGCCGCGTCAACGAGCGCATTCCGGTTGCTTATCTGACCAACAAAGCCTGGTTCTGCGGGCATGAGTTTTATGTTGATGAGCGCGTGCTGGTTCCGCGTTCACCGATTGGCGAGCTTATCAATAACCGCTTTGCGGGTCTTATTAATGAGCAGCCGCAGCATATCCTCGATATGTGTACCGGCAGCGGTTGTATTGCCATTGCCTGCGCGTATGCCTTCCCGGAAGCCGAAGTTGATGCGGTGGATATCTCCACTGACGCGCTGGCGGTGACCGAACACAATATTGAAGAACACGGCCTGATCCATCACGTCACGCCGATCCGTTCCGATCTGTTCCGCGATCTGCTGAAAGTCCAGTATGACCTGATTGTGACCAACCCGCCGTATGTCGATGCGGAAGATATGTCCGATCTGCCAAACGAATATCGTCACGAACCTGAGCTGGGTCTGGCGTCCGGCAGTGATGGGCTGAAACTTACCCGCCGCATTCTGGGGAACGCCCCAGACTACCTGTCAGATAACGGTATTCTGATTTGTGAAGTCGGAAACAGCATGGTACATCTGATAGAGCAATATCCGGATGTACCGTTCACCTGGCTGGAGTTCGACAACGGCGGTGACGGCGTATTCATGCTGACCAAAGAGCAGTTAGTTGCTGCTCGTGAGCACTTCAGCATTTATAAAGACTAATTACACGCGCACATACACAACACTCATAACGGAGCCGTGATGGCAGGAAACACAATTGGGCAACTCTTTCGCGTAACCACTTTCGGCGAATCACACGGGCTGGCGCTCGGTTGTATTGTCGATGGTGTTCCGCCGGGCATTTCTCTGACAGAAGCTGACCTGCAGCACGATCTCGACAGACGGCGTCCAGGCACATCGCGCTACACTACGCAGCGTCGTGAGCCGGATCAGGTGAAAATCCTCTCCGGGGTGTTCGAGGGCGTTACCACTGGCACCAGCATTGGCCTGCTGATCGAAAATACCGATCAGCGTTCACAGGATTATGGCGCGATTAAGGACGTTTTTCGTCCAGGACACGCCGACTATACCTATGAGCAGAAATATGGCCTGCGCGACTACCGTGGTGGCGGGCGTTCGTCCGCACGTGAAACAGCGATGCGCGTGGCGGCCGGAGCGATTGCCAAAAAATATCTGGCGGAAAAGTTCGGCGTTGAGATTCGCGGTTGCCTGACGCAGATGGGTGATATTCCTTTGGAGATCAAAGACTGGTCCCAGGTGGAACTTAACCCGTTCTTTTGTCCGGACCCGGATAAACTCGAAGCGCTGGACGAACTGATGCGCGGGCTGAAGAAAGAGGGCGATTCCATCGGGGCGAAGGTGACCGTTGTTGCAAGCGGTGTGCCTGCGGGTCTTGGCGAACCTGTATTCGACCGCCTGGATTCCGACATCGCCCATGCGCTGATGAGCATTAACGCCGTTAAGGGCGTTGAGATTGGCGACGGATTTGACGTTGTTGCGCTGCGTGGCAGCCAGAACCGAGATGAAATCACCAAAGAAGGTTTCCAGAGTAACCATGCGGGCGGCATTCTGGGTGGGATCAGCAGCGGGCAACAAATCATTGCTCATATGGCGCTGAAACCGACGTCCAGTATTACCGTTCCAGGGCGCACCATTAACCGCTTTGGTGAAGAAGTCGAAATGATCACTAAAGGTCGTCACGATCCGTGCGTTGGGATCCGCGCCGTACCGATCGCCGAGGCGATGCTGGCGATCGTATTGATGGATCACCTGCTGCGTCAGCGGGCGCAAAATGCGGACGTGAAAACCGATATTCCACGCTGGTAAGAGATGAACAAAACGGCACTTGCGGCGCTGGCTCTGTTTGCCAGTACCGCCTGTCTGGCGGCGACGCCCTGGCAGAAAATTACCCATCCGGTTGCGGGCAGCGCGCAGTCTATCGGCGCGTTTTCCAATGGCTGTATTGTTGGCGCAGATACGCTGCCTGTACAGTCAGAACATTATCAGGTGATGCGCACCGATCAGCGTCGTTACTTTGGCCATCCGGATCTGGTGAGGTTTATCCAGCGTCTGAGTAATCAGGCTAATAGTCAGGGGCTGGGCACGGTGTTAATCGGCGATATGGGTATGCCGGCCGGTGGGCGATTCAATGGCGGTCACGCCAGCCACCAGACGGGACTGGATGTGGATATTTTCCTGCAACTGCCGAAAACGCGCTGGACCCAGTCGCAACTGCTGCGGCCGCAGGCGTTAGATCTGGTCTCACAGGACGGCAAACGTGTTGTGCCATCACTGTGGAAACCGGAGATTTTTAGCCTGGTAAGGCTGGCTGCAAAAGATAATGAAGTAACGCGTATTTTCGTGAATCCGGCGATTAAGCAACAACTTTGTCTGGATGCAGGGACCGACAGGGACTGGTTGCGTAAAGTGCGGCCATGGTTCCAGCATCGTGCGCATATGCACGTGCGGTTACGTTGCCCTGCCGACAGCCTTGAGTGCGAAGATCAACCGTTACCGCCACCGGGTGACGGCTGTGGCGCAGAGCTGCAAAGCTGGTTCGAACCTCCAAAACCTGGAACCACCAAGCCTGAGAAGAAGACACCGCCGCCGTTGCCGCCTTCCTGCCAGGCGCTACTGGACGAGCATGTACTCTAATGGATCATTTTGCCTCTCTGTTTATGGTGTCGCCACTGCTGTTAGGTGTGCTTTTTTTTGTGGCGATGCTGGCAGGTTTTATTGATTCTCTGGCCGGAGGCGGTGGTCTACTCACCATCCCGGCATTGATGGCGGCCGGGATGCCACCAGCGCAAGCGCTGGCGACCAATAAGTTGCAAGCCTGCGGGGGATCTATCTCTTCCTCCCTCTATTTTATTCGTCGTGGCGTGGTTAATCTGGCGGATCAGAAGCTCAATATCTTCATGACGTTTGTCGGATCAATGAGCGGGGCGCTATTGGTTCAGCACGTGCAGTCAGATGTTCTGCGCCAGATCCTGCCGGTTCTGGTTATCTGTATTGGCCTTTACTTTCTGTTGATGCCGAAAGTGGGGGAAGAGGACCGACAGCGTCGATTGCACGGTTTACCTTTCGCGCTGGTGGCGGGAGGCTGCGTCGGTTTTTACGATGGCTTTTTTGGTCCGGCGGCAGGGTCGTTCTACGCGCTGGCCTTTGTCATGCTGTGCGGATACAACCTGGCGAAATCGACGGCCCACGCCAAAGTATTAAATGCCACATCGAATATCGGTGGGCTGTTGCTGTTTGCCCTCGGTGGCAAAGTGATTTGGGCGACAGGTTTTGTGATGCTCATTGGCCAGTTTATTGGCGCACGGATGGGCTCTCGACTGGTGCTCAGCAAAGGACAAAAACTCATTCGGCCAATGATCGTTATTGTCTCTGCCGTGATGAGCGCCAAGCTACTTTATGATAATCATGGACAGGAGATTCTCCACTGGCTGGGGATGAACTAATGAATAATACGCATCACTACGAACAGTTAATTGAGATTTTTAACGGCTGCTTTGCCGATGAATTTAATACCCGTCTGATTAAAGGCGACGACGAACCGATCTATCTTCCTGCGGATGCGGAATTACCGTATCACCGTATCGTTTTTGCGCATGGTTATTACGCCAGTGCTTTACACGAAATTTCACACTGGTGCATCGCCGGTAAAGCCCGTCGTGAGCTGGTCGATTTTGGTTACTGGTACTGCCCGGACGGACGCGACGCGAAGACACAATGCCAGTTTGAAGATGTGGAAGTGAAGCCGCAGGCGTTTGACTGGTTATTTTGCATGGCGGCGGGGTACCCGTTTAACGTCAGTTGCGACAACCTCGAAGGGGACTTTGAACCGGACCGCGTGGTATTCCAGCGCCGTGTTCATGCTCAGGTAATGGAGTACCTGGAAAAGGGGATCCCTGAACGTCCGGCGCGTTTTATTAACGCGTTACAGAATTATTATCACACGCCTGAACTTACGGCGGAACAATTCCCGTGGCCCGAAGCGCTCAACTGAAGCCGCTGCCACGTTTACAATGAGGAAAGAAGATGATCGCGGAGTTTGAATCACGCATTCTGGCATTAATCGACGATATGGTAGAGCACGCCAGCGATGATGAGTTGTTTGCCAGTGGTTATTTGCGTGGGCACCTGACGCTGGCTGTGGCTGAGCTGGATGCTGGCGAGGACCATTCCGCTGAGGCATTGTACGCCAATGTGACCAGCAGCCTGGAAAAAGCCATCAGCGCAGGCGAACTCTCGCCGCGTGACCAGGCGTTAGTGAAAGAGATGTGGGACACTTTATTTCAAAAGGCAACGCAATAATAATTGCAGTGGATTGTGCCGGATGGCGACGCGAAGGCGTCTTATCCGGCCTACGTGGACGGGGATTGTTGGCCTGATAAGCGTAGCGCCATCAGGCAATGATGAGATGGTATCTTATTTCACCGCTTTACCCTTCAATAACTTCCTTACCCACAGACGATTCGGATTCAGCGCAGCCAGCGTGCTGGCATCCATAGGGATAGGTTCATCGCTCATTTGCGATGCCAGAATTTCTGCACATAGCGGGGCAGTACACAGCCCGCGCGAGCCCAGCGCACCCAACATAAATAAATCGGAATAAACCGGGGCGTTTACGGCGTGCTCTCTGTCTTCGGCAAGAGTGGCATACTGGCTGAGCGTGGCGTCATAGTCCGCGACGTTGCCGACCATTGGCATGTGATCGCGCGTGGCGCAGCGCACTCCACAACGGGCGGCATTGCCACTAACGTCTACTTCTTTTGCCCACACGGCATTCGGGAAACAATCTATTAAGCGCTGACGGTTTTGCTGCTGATCGTCAGCACGATACACCGTTTCTTCACTTCCGCGATGATAGCTGGCGCCAATGCAGTGCTGCTGGTTTTGCGGGTTGTGCGGCGTGAGGTAGCCGTCATAGCACAGCACCTGACGCAGCGCTGAAAGCGAAGGCGTAGTAGGAATGTGACTCACCTGACCGCCTACGGAGTACACCGGTAGCGACTGCGTCTGTTCAACGCTGTTAATGTGATGCCCGTTAGCCAGAACTACCGCAGCGTGAGTGGCGGTTGCTCCACTGGCAAACGCCAATTTCCAGTTTTTTGTCTGTCGAGACAGTGAGGCCAGCGTATGTTGATACCGGGTGTGTAATCCCAGCGTTGCGGCATAGTCGAATACGGCGGCGGTTAATTGTGCCGGACACAGCCATCCTCCGGCGGGGTACTGAATCCCGCCGCATCCGGTTTTCACGCCGGTTGTTTGTAAAACCTGCTCTGCGTCAACCCCGACGGCGAGCGCATCGGGCAATTCAAGGGACAGCATTTGGTCGATTTTTTGCTGGCTTTTCTCATCCCACGCCAGTTGCGTCACGCCGCACCAGTCATGCGCGAACTCAACGGGGAGGGCATCATACAGCCGGCGGGCGAAGGTAAACGCGGTGGGGAAAAAGAGATTAATGGCCGCGTCATGCTTGCTCAGTAGCGGATAAAGTGCGCCCTGGCGATTGCCGGATGCCCCCCCGGCTGGGTTATCGTCGGCGCAATAGAGCGTGACCTGCCAGCCGCGGCGCAGTAACGCCAACGACAGCAATGCGCTGGCAATCCCCCCGCCAATAATGGCGGCTTCGCGTTTATCTGTTCCGGTACGTGCAAACCAGGGGGCCGAGGTGGGGAGCGCCAGCGTCTGATCCATGACGCCACAAAGCATTTCTCGTTTGCGACCAAAGCCTTTGCATTTTTGCATCGTAAACCCGGCTTCCTGCAATCCCCGACGCACAAAGCCTGCTGAGGTGAAGGTCGCCAGCGTGCCGCCGGGGCGAGCCAGACGGGCCATTGCGTTAAACAGCGTTGGCGTCCACATATCCGGATTTTTTGCCGGCGCGAAACCGTCCAGAAACCAGGCATCCACTTTTTGATTCAGGGAGTCATCCAGCTTGCTGGTCAGTTCATTAATATCACCAAACCACAGATCCAGCGTGACGCGTCCTTCATCAAGGAGCAGACGATGGCATCCCGCCAGCGGCAGCGGCCATTGCTCTTGTAGCGCCGTGGCCCACGGGGCAAGTTCTGGCCAGTGCTGATGGGCTAAGGTCAGATCTTCACGCGTCAGCGGAAATTTTTCAAAACTGATGAAATGTAATCTTTCCAGGGTAGCGTCAGGGTGGGTATCGCGGAATTCGGCAAATGCCTGCCAGAGTGTCAGGAAGTTAAGTCCGGTGCCAAACCCGCTTTCTGCCACCACGAAGAGGGGACGTGAATGCGCAGGGAATCGCTGGGCGAGATGATTCCCGCCGAGAAAGACGTAACGTGTCTCTTCCAGCCCGTTATCATTAGAAAAATAGACATCGTCAAAATCTCGGGAAACAGGTGTACCCTCAGCGTTGAATTCAAGGTTGGCAGGTTGTATAGCGTATTGTTTCACGTAAGTTACTCGTCTGGCAGGCTGTGCCCCGATCTTAGCGATGAGTGCCTGGCTGCGCAAATTTCCACATTAAATGGCTGATCGGACTTGTTCGGCGTACAAGTGTACGCTATTGTGCCACTCGAAACTTTAAAATAGTGCGACTTACAGAGGTATTGAATGAAACGTGCAGTGATTACTGGCTTGGGCATCGTTTCCAGCATCGGTAATAACCAGCAGGAAGTCCTGGCATCTCTGCGTGAAGGACGTTCAGGGATCACTTTCTCTCAGGAGCTGAAGGACTCCGGCATGCGTAGCCACGTTTGGGGCAACGTAAAACTGGATACCACTGGCCTCATTGACCGCAAAGTAGTGCGCTTTATGAGCGACGCATCCATCTATGCATTCCTTTCTATGGAACAGGCAGTGGCTGATGCCGGCCTTGCAGCAGAAGATTACCAGAATAACCCGCGCGTTGGCCTGATTGCAGGTTCCGGCGGCGGCTCCCCGCGTTTTCAGGTGTTCGGTGCTGACGCAATGCGTAGCCCGCGTGGCCTGAAAGCGGTTGGCCCGTATGTAGTCACCAAAGCGATGGCGTCCGGCGTTTCTGCCTGCCTCGCAACGCCGTTCAAAATCCACGGCGTAAACTACTCTATCAGCTCTGCCTGTGCGACATCTGCACACTGTATCGGCAACGCAGTAGAACAAATTCAGCTGGGCAAACAAGACATCGTTTTCGCTGGCGGCGGCGAAGAGCTGTGCTGGGAAATGGCGTGTGAATTCGACGCCATGGGCGCGCTGTCTACCAAATATAACGACGATCCATCCAAAGCTTCCCGTACCTATGACGCACACCGTGACGGTTTCGTTATTGCTGGCGGCGGCGGTATGGTCGTGGTCGAAGAGCTGGAACACGCGCTGGCACGTGGCGCGCACATCTATGCGGAAATCGTCGGTTACGGCGCAACGTCCGATGGCGCAGACATGGTTGCTCCGTCTGGCGAAGGCGCAGTACGTTGCATGCAGATGGCGATGCACGGCGTAGACACGCCGATCGACTACCTGAACTCCCACGGTACCTCTACTCCGGTAGGCGACGTGAAAGAGCTGGGTGCGATTCGTGAAGTGTTTGGCGACAACAGCCCGGCAATCTCCGCAACCAAAGCCATGACCGGTCACTCACTGGGTGCGGCTGGCGTTCAGGAAGCTATCTACTCTCTGCTGATGCTGGAACACGGTTTTATCGCGCCAAGCATCAACATTGAAGAGCTGGACGAGCAGGCGGCAGGTCTGAACATCGTGACCAAACCGACCGAGCAGGCGCTGACGACTGTTATGTCTAACAGCTTCGGTTTTGGCGGCACCAACGCCACGCTGGTTATGCGTAAGCTGAAAGCGTAAGACTGAAAGATTATGCAAGAGGGGAGCCTGATGGCTCCCTTTTTTATATCGTTGACAACCGCTCTGGTTTACAGGCAGACTCCAGCTTCAACATTATCCTCTTGATAATGCGTAAGCGTTTAACGTTATCCAACGCACCTTAATCCTGATAGTCAGGTAGAGGGGGCGTGGGCATTCCTCGCCTTACTCTGCATTTTGGAGTAACGCATGACAACTGTAACCCAACAAGAAAAAACACCTTCGGCGAACTTTTCGCTGTTTCGCATCGCTTTTGCGGTTTTCCTGACCTATATGACGGTCGGTTTACCTTTGCCCGTCATTCCTCTGTTTGTGCACCAGGAACTGGGCTATGGCAATACCATGGTCGGCATCGCCGTCGGCGTACAGTTTCTGGCGACGGTATTAACACGCGGCTACGCCGGGCGGTTAGCCGATCAATATGGTGCCAAACGCTCGGCGCTGCAGGGGATGTTTGCCTGTGGGCTGGCGGGTGCGGCGTGGCTGTTAGCCGCGCTATTGCCCGTTTCTGTTCCCGTAAAATTTGCGTTGCTAATCGTCGGTCGTTTGATCCTCGGTTTTGGCGAAAGCCAACTGCTCACCGGAACGCTGACCTGGGGGCTGGGGCTGGTCGGCCCAACACGCTCCGGTAAGGTGATGTCATGGAACGGAATGGCGATTTACGGCGCGCTGGCCGCCGGTGCACCGTTGGGACTTCTGATCCACAGCCACTTTGGCTTCGCGGCGCTGGCGGGAACCACGATGGTATTACCGCTGCTGGCATGGGTATTCAACGGCACCGTGCGTAAAGTGCCTGCACATGCAGGAGAACGCCCTTCGTTATGGAGCGTGGTAGGGCTTATCTGGAAACCGGGCCTGGGCCTGGCGCTGCAGGGCGTTGGCTTTGCGGTGATCGGTACATTTATTTCACTCTATTTTGTCAGCAACGGCTGGACGATGGCGGGGTTCACCCTGACCGCGTTTGGCGGGGCGTTTGTGCTGATGCGCATTCTGTTTGGCTGGATGCCGGACCGGTTCGGCGGCGTGAAGGTTGCCGTTGTCTCTTTGCTGGTGGAAACCGCAGGACTGATTCTGCTGTGGCAGGCCCCAACAGCCTGGGTTGCACTGCTTGGAGCGGCATTAACCGGGGCCGGGTGTTCGCTTATCTTCCCGGCCTTGGGCGTCGAGGTGGTGAAGCGAGTACCCGCGCAGGTTCGCGGTACGGCGCTTGGCGGTTACGCCGCATTTCAGGATATCTCCTACGGCATAAGCGGGCCGGTCGCCGGGGTGCTGGCCACCGCGTACGGTTATCCCTCAGTGTTCCTTGCCGGGGCGATATCCGCCGTGGTAGGGATTATTGTAACGTTGCTTACGCTGCGTAAAGGTTAAGCGACCAGCCAGAAAATGGCTAACGCAATCATCAATGCAACAAACAACAGTCCCGGTCGTGCCGACAGAGATTTAACCGTTTCAATCATCGGCGCGAACGGGCTGTAAATGGGCTGCAGATGACGCGGATCGCTGAGCTCGCGTTCTCGTTCCACGCGACGCAGGAAAATTTGATTGAGCAAGTCCTGCACCTGCACCGTGGTCAGAATCGATTGTGGTTGGATCTGATACGTCTGCTGCGCGTACTCTTTTATTGCTGTCAGCTCATTCGGCTCTAATGGCAGCTTCAGCGCAGCCTGGAGCGTTTGTAGCGTCGGGGCGCTTTGCAGGCTGAGCGTCTGGCGCGCCTGCAGCCAGGTGACCAGGTGCGTAAACTGTTTGGCAGGGATCAGCTCACCGCTTTTTACGCCAGACAACTCCAGCATCGACTGCCAGATCATCTTCCCGGATTCTCCCGTGGCCGCCGCCAGTTTGGTAACTAACTGGTTCAGCGTATTGTGCTCTGCGGGGAGCAACGGGCGATCGGTTGCCGGGCGCTGCTGCGGCTGTGGTATCGACAGCTGCCCTTGTTGCAGCAGCGTGAGCACGTTTTTCAACTGCTCAGGCGTGAGCTGGCTGAGCGCCGTTTGCCCATACTGCTGACGGATAAAATCACTCACCGCCTGGCGATTATTTCCCTGGCTCAGTAATTCAGTGAGCTGCGAAAGCACCTGACGATTAACATGATTTTGCTGAGCAACTCCCAGCCGTTGGTTAAGGTTTTGCTCAGCGGCTGGAAAGTGACGTGACTGCAGCGGAGTATCACTTTTGACGCCCAGATCGTGCTTCATTCCGGCCCACACCTCAGCACTTTGCTGCTGGGTGAGTGAAATCAAACGGGTAATTAGTCGTTCCAACACAGTACGTTGTTGCGTGGATAACGGTTGTTCACCCGCAGCGGAAGGGGCATTTTGGCCTTCGCCGGGAGGGCGTGCGGGCGTACCTGAAATGGGCTGCATCATCTCTGTTCCTTAAATCTGTGCTGACCAGGTCTCGCAGTATGCCTGGCGGCGAGATTATGGCACACTTGCCCGGTTAACTCTCGTTCTCAAACAGGTGCGAAAGACGTGAAAATCCTCGTTGATGAAAATATGCCCTATGCCCGCGAACTGTTCAGTCGTTTGGGGGAGGTCAAAGCGGTTCCCGGTCGTCCGATTCCCGTTGCTGAACTGGATGATGCGGATGCTTTAATGGTGCGCTCGGTGACGAAAGTAAATGAATCACTGCTTGGAGGAAAACCGGTTAAATTTGTCGGTACGGCAACCGCTGGCACAGACCATGTGGATGACGCCTGGCTTGCGCAGGCTGGGATCGGTTTTTCCGCCGCGCCCGGTTGTAACGCGATAGCGGTCGTAGAATATGTTTTTTCAGCGTTGCTGATGCTGGCGGAGCGTGACGGGTTTGCGTTACGCGATCGCACCGTAGGCATTGTGGGTGTGGGCAACGTGGGTGGGCGTTTGCAGGCGCGTCTGGAAGCGCTGGGGATCCGCACGCTGCTGTGCGATCCACCGCGAGCCGATCGCGGTGACGAGGGTGATTTCCGCTCGCTGGACGAACTGGTAGAGCAAGCCGATGTGCTGACTTTCCATACGCCACTGTTTAAAGACGGACCCTACAAAACGCTGCACATGGCGGATGATGCGCTGATTAGCCGACTGAAGCCGGGCACTATTCTGATCAATGCCTGCCGTGGGCCGGTCATCGACAATACAGCATTGCTGAACCGGTTGAATGCCGGTCAGTCGCTGAGCGTTGTGCTGGATGTCTGGGAAGGAGAGCCGGATCTCAATGTGGCGTTGCTGGAGAAAGCCGATATCGGCACGGCGCACATTGCCGGGTATACCCTCGAAGGAAAAGCGCGTGGCACCACGCAGGTCTTTGAGGCCTATAGTAAGTTTATTGGTCACGAGCAGCACGTTGCGCTCAGTACCCTGTTACCCGCGCCGGAATTTGGTCGTATCACCCTGCATGGCCCGTTAGATCAGCCAACGCTGAAAAGGCTGGTGCATTTAGTGTATGATGTGCGCCGCGATGATGCGCCTCTGCGTAAAGTCGCTGGAATTCCGGGTGAGTTTGATAAACTGCGTAAAAATTACCTTGAGCGTCGTGAATGGTCGTCTTTATATGTGATGTGTGACGATGCAACGGCTGCTGCCTTATTATGTAAGCTGGGTTTTAACGCTGTTCATCATCCGGCACATTAATGTCTTCTTAATGCTCCCTGTCGAATAATGCGACAGGGACGCTTACGTATTTCTTGGAGTAAATCACCATGTCTGAAGGCTGGAATATTGCCATTCTGGGCGCAACGGGCGCCGTAGGCGAAGCCCTGCTCGATACGCTGGCTGAACGCCAGTTCCCGGTCGGTGAAATTTATGCGCTGGCGCGTAATGAAAGCGCCGGTGAGCATCTGCGTTTTAACGGTAAATCGGTCATAGTGCAGGACGTTGCAGAATTTGACTGGACGCAGGCACAGTTGGCATTTTTTGTTGCGGGCACTGAAGCCACCGCCGCATGGGTAGAAGAAGCAACAAATGCGGGTTGCCTGGTGATTGACAGCAGCGGTCTGTTCGCGCTTGAGCCAGACGTTCCGCTGGTTGTTCCGGACGTTAACCCGTTCGTGCTGGCGGATTACCGTAACCGCAATGTGATTGCGGTACCAAACAGCCTGACAAGCCAGTTGCTGTCAGCGCTGAAACCATTGATTGATGACGGCGGGCTGTCACGGATTACGGTGACCAATATTATTTCGGCTTCCGCTCACGGCAAAAAAGCCGTAGACGCACTGGCCGGACAAAGCGCGAAATTGCTTAACGGCATCCCGATTGACGAAGATGATTTCTTTGGTCGTCAGCTGGCGTTCAATATGCTGCCGCTGCTGCCCGATCGCGAAGGCAGCGTGCGTGAAGAGCGTCGTATTGTTGATGAAGTGCGCAAAATTATGCAGGATGACGGCCTGCTGATCTCCGCCAGCATCGTGCAGTCCCCGGTGTTTTATGGCCATGCGCAGATGGTGAATTTTGAAGCCCTGCGCCCGTTGGCGGCGGAAGAAGCACGTGATGCGTTTTCACGCGGCGAAGATGTGGTGTTGTCGGAAGAGACCGACTTCCCTACCCAGGTTGGCGACGCGTCAGGTAGTCCGCACCTTTCTATTGGCTGCGTGCATAACGATTACGGTATGCCGGAGCAAGTTCAGTTCTGGTCTGTGGCAGACAACGTACGCTTTGGCGGCGCGTTAATGGCGGTGAAAATTGCGGAAAAACTGGTGCAGGAGTACCTGTACTAATGTCTGACCAGCAACAGCCGTCAACCCATAAAATTGCGCTGGGCATTGAGTATGACGGCAGCAAATATTATGGCTGGCAGCGCCAGAACGAAGTGCGTAGCGTTCAGGAAAAACTGGAAAAAGCGCTTTCTCAGGTGGCGAACGAACGCATTAATGTTTTTTGTGCAGGTCGCACGGATGCGGGCGTTCATGGCACTGGGCAGGTCGTGCATTTTGAAACCACTGCCCAGCGTAAAGATGCGGCCTGGACACTGGGGGTAAATGCGAATTTACCTGGTGACATCGCCGTGCGCTGGGTGAAAGCTGTACCTGATGATTTTCATGCCAGATTTAGCGCTACGGCTCGCCGTTATCGCTACATCATCTACAATCATCGGTTGCGCCCTGCGGTTTTGGGTAAAGGGGTAACCCATTATTATGAACCGCTGGACGCTGAGCGTATGCATCGTGCAGCCCAGTGTCTGATTGGCGAAAATGATTTTACCTCGTTTCGTGCGGTACAGTGCCAGTCGCGCACACCGTGGCGTAACGTGATGCACATTAACGTTGAACGTTTCGGTGCATATGTGGTGGTGGATATTAAAGCGAATGCCTTTGTACATCATATGGTCAGGAATATTGTCGGCAGCCTGATGGAAGTTGGCGCCAACAACCAGCCGGAGAGCTGGATAGCAGAACTGTTAGCGGCAAAGGACAGAACGCTGGCAGCGGCAACGGCGAAAGCGGAAGGACTGTATCTGGTTGCAGTAGATTACCCGGATCGGTTCGACCTGCCAAAACCGCCTATGGGCCCGCTATTTCTGGCGGACTAATTTGAGTCGTATAAAGGCATAACTATGGACCTGATTTACTTTCTTATTGATTTTATCCTGCACATTGATGTGCACCTGGCGGAGCTGGTCGCGGAATACGGTATCTGGGTATACGCGATTCTGTTTCTGATCCTGTTCTGCGAAACCGGGCTGGTGGTGACGCCGTTCCTGCCGGGAGACTCGCTGCTGTTTGTTGCTGGTGCGCTTTCTGCGCTGCCGACCAATGATCTCAATGTTCATCTGATGGTGGCGCTGATGATTGTGGCGGCGATTGTGGGCGATGCAGTGAACTACACGATTGGCCGATTGTTCGGGGAAAAACTTTTCAGTAACCCGAACTCCAAAATTTTCCGTCGCAGCTACCTGGATAAAACCCATGCGTTCTACGAGCGTCATGGCGGTAAGACGATTATCCTGGCGCGTTTCGTGCCTATCGTGCGCACATTTGCGCCGTTTGTTGCCGGTATGGGACATATGTCCTACCGTCACTTTGCGATGTATAACGTCGTAGGTGCATTGCTGTGGGTATTGTTGTTCACCTACGCAGGCTACCTGTTCGGCGATCTGCCGATTGTCCAGGAGAACCTGAAATTACTGATTGTGGCGATTATCGTCCTTTCCGTATTGCCGGGGGTGATTGAAGTAATTCGCCATAAACGTGCTGCGTCACGGGCTGCAAAATAGAAAGTAACTCAGCGGTTCGACCACTTTTTTATCCAAAGTTTCGGGCTGTTATGTTTTAATGTGCAACATTCATGGTCTGTTAGGGGCAAAAATGGCATTATGCGCCCCTTATAACAAAGCTGACTAGGGTTCAGGCAGAAAGGTCACCAATGAGCTGGATTGAACGAATTAAAAGCAACATTACTCCCACCCGCAAGGCAAGCATTCCTGAAGGGGTGTGGACCAAGTGTGATAGCTGCGGTCAGGTTTTATACCGTGCTGAGCTGGAACGTAATCTTGAGGTCTGTCCGAAGTGTGACCATCATATGCGCATGTCGGCGCGCAATCGCCTGCATAGCCTGTTAGATGAAGGTTCTCTTGTGGAACTGGGTAGCGAGCTTGAGCCGAAAGACGTGCTGAAGTTTCGTGACTCCAAAAAATACAAAGACAGACTGGCTTCTGCGCAGAAAGAAACCGGCGAGAAAGATGCGCTGGTGGTGATGAAAGGCACGCTGCATGGTATGCCGGTCGTTGCTGCGGCATTCGAGTTCGCGTTTATGGGCGGCTCCATGGGCTCTGTGGTCGGTGCGCGTTTTGTCCGTGCCGTTGAGCAGGCGCTGGAAGACAACTGTCCGCTGATCTGCTTCTCCGCTTCTGGCGGGGCGCGTATGCAGGAAGCGCTGATGTCTCTGATGCAGATGGCAAAAACCTCTGCTGCGCTGGCGAAAATGCAGGAACGCGGTTTACCGTATATTTCTGTACTGACCGACCCAACAATGGGTGGTGTTTCCGCAAGCTTCGCGATGCTGGGCGATCTCAATATTGCAGAACCGAAAGCACTGATCGGCTTCGCGGGTCCGCGTGTTATCGAGCAAACCGTACGTGAGAAACTGCCGCCGGGATTCCAGCGCAGCGAGTTCCTGATTGAAAAAGGCGCTATCGATATGATCGTCCGCCGTCCGGAAATGCGCCTGAAACTGGCAAGCATCCTGGCGAAGCTGATGAATCTTCCTGCGCCGAATCCGGATGAGCCGCGTGAAGGCGAGGTGGTATCTCCGGTACCCGATCAGGAATCAGAAGCCTGATAACTTACTCTATGGATTTCGAGTTGCAGGAAGACGGCAAGAGAGTGAACCCTGATGAGCTTGCACGGGCAAGTGATTCGGGTGAGCGAGAGCAGCCAACACACCTGCAGCTTGAAAGACGACGAGTAAAAAAGGGCAGGGCCAACTGGCGCTGCCTTTTGCTTTAATCTACGTAATAAAATTACAGGCATCATGGACAATAAACGTATTCCTCAAGCCGCGTCGCCCCTGGCGTCGTGGCTTTCTTATCTGGAAAACCTGCACAGTAAAACCATCGATCTTGGCCTTGAGCGCGTAAGCCAGGTAGCGCGCAAACTGGGTGTATTGAAACCCGCGCCATTTGTGTTTACGGTGGCAGGAACCAACGGAAAAGGCACGACCTGTCGTACGCTGGAATCTGTGCTGACTGCGGCAGGCTATAAAGTTGGGGTGTACAGTTCGCCTCATCTGGTGCGTTACACGGAACGCGTACGCGTGCAGGGGGGGGAACTGCCGGAATCAGCCCATACCGCCTCGTTTGCTGAGATTGAAGACGCTCGTGGTGATATTTCCCTGACTTACTTTGAATACGGTACGTTATCGGCACTCTGGCTGTTTAAACAGGCCCAACTGGATGTTGTTATTCTGGAAGTGGGATTAGGCGGCCGCCTTGACGCCACCAATATCGTCGATGCCGATGTCGCTGTAGTCACCAGTATTGCGCTTGACCATACTGACTGGCTGGGCCCGGATCGCGAAAGTATTGGTCGTGAGAAGGCGGGCATTTTCCGTGCAGAGAAACCGGCTATCGTCGGCGAACCTGAAATGCCTTACACCATCGCGGATGTCGCGCAAGAGTGCGGGGCGATTTTGCAACGCTGCGGCGTGGACTGGCGCTATGCGGTCACTGAGAACGACTGGTCGTTTACGGATGCTCATGGAACGTTGGCGCATTTGCCGTTGCCGCAGGTGCCACAACCTAATGCTGCTACCGCACTGGCCGCGCTGCGCGCAAGCGGGCTGAACGTTAGCGAGCAGGCGATTCGTGACGGCATCGAACGCGCGATTTTACCGGGGCGCTTCCAGATTGTGAGCGAGTCGCCGCGAGTGATTTTCGATGTTGCTCATAACCCGCATGCGGCAGAGTATCTGACCGGACGTCTGAAAAAGTTAGTGAAAAGCGGGCGTGTACTTGCGGTTATCGGTATGCTACATGATAAAGATATTGCCGGTACGTTAGCCTGGTTAAAAAGCGTGGTTGACGTCTGGTACTGTGCGCCCCTGGAAGGGCCGCGTGGCGCAACGGCAGAACAACTGCTGGAGCACCTGGGCAAAGGCAACGCTTATGACAGCGTGGCGCAGGCATGGTCTGCAGCACTTGCTGAGGCGAAGCCAGAAGATACCGTGTTGGTGTGTGGATCCTTTCACACTGTCGCACATGTCATGGAAGTAATAGACGTGGGGAGAAGCGGTGGCGAGTAAGTTTCAGAATCGATTAGTCGGCACAATTGTGCTAGTCGCGCTCGGGGTAATTGTGCTTCCCGGGCTGCTTGACGGGCAGAAAAAGCATTATCAGGATGAATTTGCAGCGATCCCACTGGTACCTAAACCCGGTGATCGCGATGAACCAGACATGATGCCTGCAGCAACGCAGGCGCTGCCGACTCAGCCGCCGGAAGGGGCGGCAGAAGAGGTGCGTGCGGGTGATGCTGCCGCGCCATCGTTGGATCCATCGCGTTTGACGACGGCAAACAGCGCGGAATTAGATCCTGTCCCTGCGCCTGTGGAACCACCGAAACCTAAACCGAAACCGCAGCCTGTTGCCGTCGCTCCGACGCCGGCACCGACTCCTGCGCCGAAACCGGCCGCTGAAGAAGCGCCAGCCCCAACCGGCAAAGCGTACGTTGTACAGCTTGGTGCGCTGAAAAATGCGGATAAGGTCAATGAGATCGTGGGTAAACTTCGTGGCGCGGGCTTCCGGGTATATACTTCCCCGTCGACGCCGGTGCAGGGTAAAATAACCCGCATTCTCGTCGGGCCGGACGCCTCCAAAGATAAGCTAAAGAACTCGCTGGGCGAGCTGCAAAAGATCTCTGGTCTGAGTGGCGTCGTGATGGGGTACACCCCTAATTAAGGGATTGCGCTGTTTACGGCGCAGCCCTGATTCAGGCCGGATACGGTGTTTTTACCGCTATCCGGTAGTGCCCGAAGAGGCATAAAACGGTATGGCGTTGAAGATTTTTTCAGCGCCATTTTTATTTACGCGTGGAAAGGAAATCCCTACGCAAACGTTTTCTTTTTCTGTTAGAATGCGCCCCGAACAGGACGACAGGGCGTAAAATCGTGGGACACATATGGTCTGGATTGATTACGCCATTATCGCGGTGATTGGTTTTTCCTGTCTGGTTAGCCTGATCCGTGGCTTTGTTCGTGAAGCATTATCGTTGGTGACTTGGGGTTGTGCTTTCTTTGTCGCCAGCCATTACTACACTTACCTGTCTGTCTGGTTTACGGGCTTTGAAGACGAACTGGTTCGAAATGGGATTGCTATCGCGATACTGTTCATCGCGACACTTATCGTCGGCGCTATCGTTAACTTTGTGATAGGCCAACTGGTAGAGAAAACAGGACTGTCGGGTACCGACAGGGTGTTGGGGATCTGCTTCGGTGCTTTGCGTGGAGCGTTGATCGTTGCCGCCATACTGTTCTTTCTCGATACCTTTACCGGTCTGTCGAAAAGTGAAGACTGGGGTAAGTCGCAGCTGATTCCGCAGTTCAGTTTCATCATCAGATGGTTCTTTGACTATCTGCAAAGCTCGTCAAGTTTCTTGCCCAAAGTATAAACTTTGGGTCGTTGCTGAACGAGGAAAAGACGTATGTGCGGTATTGTCGGTATCGCCGGTGTTATGCCGGTAAACCAGTCGATTTATGACGCGTTAACGGTGCTCCAGCATCGTGGTCAGGATGCTGCGGGCATCATCACCATTGATGCCAACAACTGCTTCCGCTTGCGTAAAGCAAACGGAATGGTGAGCGATATTTTTGAAGCGCGCCATATGCAGCGTTTGCAGGGCAATATGGGCATCGGTCATGTGCGTTACCCAACGGCTGGCAGCTCCAGCGCCTCCGAAGCTCAACCTTTTTACGTCAACTCACCGTATGGCATCACTCTTGCTCATAATGGCAACCTGACCAACGCGCATGAGTTGCGTAAAAAGCTGTTTGAAGAAAAGCGCCGCCACATCAATACCACTTCAGATTCTGAAATTCTGCTGAATATTTTCGCCAGCGAGTTGGATAACTTCCGCCATTACCCGCTGGAGGCCGACAATATTTTTGCTGCCATTGCGGCAACCAACCGCCAGATTCGCGGCGCCTATGCCTGCGTGGCGATGATTATCGGTCACGGTATGGTTGCCTTCCGCGACCCTAACGGTATCCGTCCTCTGGTAATGGGCAAACGCGATATTGGCGATGGCCGTACCGAGTACATGGTGGCGTCTGAGAGCGTAGCGCTGGACACGTTGGGCTTTGAATTCCTGCGCGACGTAGCCCCTGGCGAAGCGGTGTATATCACCGAAAAAGGCCAGCTGTTTACCCGTCAGTGTGCTGATAACCCGGTGAGCAATCCGTGTCTGTTTGAATACGTTTACTTCGCTCGTCCTGACTCCTTTATCGACAAGATTTCCGTCTACAGCGCCCGTGTGAATATGGGGACTAAGCTTGGCGAAAAAATTGCCCGTGAGTGGGAAGATCTGGACATCGACGTAGTCATCCCAATCCCGGAAACCTCCTGCGATATCGCGCTGGAAATTGCCCGTATTCTCGGTAAGCCGTACCGTCAGGGGTTTGTGAAAAACCGCTATGTGGGACGCACCTTTATCATGCCGGGCCAGCAGCTGCGCCGTAAATCAGTACGCCGTAAGCTGAACGCTAACCGTGCGGAATTCCGTGATAAAAACGTGCTGCTGGTGGATGATTCCATCGTGCGCGGCACCACTTCAGAACAAATTATCGAGATGGCGCGTGAAGCCGGAGCGAAGAAGGTGTATCTGGCCTCTGCCGCCCCGGAAATTCGCTTCCCGAACGTTTATGGCATCGATATGCCTACCGCGACGGAGCTGATTGCGCATGGTCGTGAAGTGGACGAGATTCGCCAGATAATCGGCGCAGATGGTCTAATCTTCCAGGACCTGAACGATCTGATTGAAGCTGTCCGTGCTGAGAATCCGGATATTCAGCAGTTTGAATGTTCAGTGTTTAACGGTGTGTACGTCACCAAAGACGTCGACCAGCAATATCTCGATTTCCTCGACTCCCTGCGTAATGATGATGCTAAAGCGGTATTGCGTCAGAACGAAGCGGAAAACCTTGAAATGCACAACGAAGGTTAATGTTTGCTCGCAAGCAAGGGCGCAACCTGCACCCTTGCTTGCAACTCACCGTAATTTCCTGCAAAGTCGGCCCTGAGCAAGTAAGGGCTATTACACATGAAACGACTCATCATTGGTATTTCTGGCGCAAGCGGGGCAATTTACGGCGTGCGCCTGCTGCAGGTTTTGCGTGACGTTACCGATGTGGAAACCCATCTGGTGATGAGTGCCGCTGCCCGGCAGACGCTGGCACTGGAAACGGACCTCTCTGTGCGCGACGTGCAGGCGCTGGCAAATGTGAATCATGATACGCGCGATATCGCCGCCAGTATCTCCTCCGGCTCTTTTCAGACCGCCGGCATGGTTATCCTGCCGTGTTCAATCAAAACCCTTTCCGGCATTGTCCACAGTTACACCGATGGGTTGCTTACCCGTGCGGCAGATGTGGTGTTGAAAGAACGTCGTCCGCTGGTGCTGTGTGTACGCGAAACGCCGCTGCATCTGGGGCATCTGCGCCTCATGACCCAGGCGGCAGAAATTGGCGCAGTGATTATGCCACCAGTCCCGGCGTTCTATCATCGTCCACAAACGCTCGATGATGTGATTAATCAAACGGTTAATCGCGTGCTTGACCAGTTTGATATTACCCTTCCGCAGGACCTGTTCACCCGCTGGCAAGGGGCGTAAGCCGTTCCATCAGCGTGCAAAGAAATATCCGTTGCCCTGTTTCAGGGCAATTTTGTAACCGCGATCATATCCTCAACATTTAATTCGTTAAAACTCAACGAAACGCTGCGGTTCAACCGTCAGACCTGCTATCTTCAAAATCAGGACATTATTGCAACGTTTTATTAACATATTTAACGTCGAATATCCTCATCGACGCGAAAATGGCATAAGACCTGCATGAAAAAGTCTGCAAACACACAACACAACGTAAAACATAATAAAATTACGCCACTTGAGGGTTATGTATGAAGAAGACGGTTCTTGCTTTGTCTTTGCTGGTAGGACTCTCCGCCACCGCGGCCAGCTACGCAGCACTTCCGCAGACGGTTCGTATTGGTACAGATACAACGTACGCACCTTTTTCCTCTAAAGATGCCAAAGGCGACTTTGTCGGCTTTGATATCGATCTGGGAAATGAGATGTGTAAGCGCATGCAGATCAAATGTACCTGGGTTGCCAGCGACTTTGATGCGCTGATCCCGTCGCTGAAAGCGAAAAAAATTGATGCCATTATCTCCTCGCTTTCTATCACCGAGAAGCGTCAGCAAGAGATTGCATTCTCAGACAAACTTTACGCAGCAGACTCACGGCTGATCGCCGCGAAAGGTTCCCCAATTAAACCGACTCTGGACTCCCTCAAAGGTAAACACGTTGGCGTGCTGCAAGGCTCTACTCAGGAAGCCTATGCCAATGACAACTGGCGTAGCAAAGGCGTGGATGTGGTGGCCTATGCGAACCAGGATCTTATCTATTCTGACCTGACGGCGGGTCGTCTCGACGCAGCGCTGCAGGATGAAGTCGCGGCCAGCGAAGGCTTCCTGAAGCAACCTGCCGGTAAGGACTACGACTTTGCAGGTCCTTCGGTGAAAGATAAAAAATACTTTGGCGACGGAACCGGGATTGGTTTGCGCAAAGATGACACCGAGCTGAAAGCCGCTTTTGATAAAGCGCTGGGTGAGCTGCGCAAAGACGGCACCTACGACAAAATGGCGAGCAAATATTTTAATTTTAATGTCTACGGCGATTAATACAGCGGCGTGGGGAATTGACTGCACCATTGCGGGTAACCATTACGGTGCATAATACATTCAGTGCACTGTTTTGGTGCTTTTATCACTGACTTAATAAGCATGAGTGCATACTTAAGCGCTTTTCATGCAAATAAATACCGCCGGCAGGGTAGAATACTTTGCCTTGTCGGCCTGATTAATGGCACGATAACTGCACCTGGTCCTGTAAAGATCCCCTATAAAAGACAGTCTGTTGAGGATAGTTATGAAAAAACTGGTGTTGTCTCTTTCTCTGGTTCTGGCTTTCTCCAGTGCTACCGCAGCATTTGCAGCCATTCCGCAAAAAATTCGTATCGGTACTGATCCTACTTATGCGCCGTTCGAATCGAAAAATGCCCAGGGTGAATTAGTCGGTTTTGATATCGATCTGGCTAAAGAGCTGTGCAAACGTATTAATACGCAATGTACTTTCGTGGAAAACCCGCTGGACGCGCTGATCCCTTCGCTAAAAGCGAAGAAAATCGATGCCATCATGTCCTCGCTTTCCATTACTGAAAAACGTCAGCAGGAAATCGCTTTTACTGACAAGCTTTATGCAGCCGACTCGCGTCTGGTTGTCGCTAAAGATTCAGCTATTCAGCCGACCATTGAGTCGCTGAAAGGTAAACGTGTTGGTGTGCTGCAGGGCACCACCCAGGAAACGTTCGGCAACGAACACTGGGCGCCAAAAGGTATTGAGATTGTCTCTTATCAGGGGCAGGACAATATCTATTCTGACCTGACTGCCGGGCGTATTGACGCCGCGTTCCAGGATGAAGTCGCGGCCAGCGAAGGCTTCCTGAAACAGCCAGTCGGTAAAGATTACAAATTTGGCGGTCCGTCTGTGAAAGACGAGAAGTTGTTCGGCGTGGGTACCGGTATGGGGCTGCGCAAAGACGATAACGAGCTGCGCGAAGCGCTGAACAAAGCCTTTGCCGAAATGCGAGCTGACGGTACTTACGAGAAGCTGGCGAAAAAGTACTTCGATTTTGATGTTTACGGCGGTTAATTACCGCAGGTGCTGATAAAGCCCGTAGATTTTTGACGCGTTGAATTTATGCCTGATGGCGCTGCGCTTATCAGGCCTACGGTGATTTTGTAGGCCGGATAAGGTAAAGCCGCCATCCGGCATTTAACGGTTAGTCTGAAATCAAAAGAGGCTTACTACTCCACCACACACGACAGGACAGGCAGCATGTTGTATGGCTTTTCAGGTGTTATTTTACAGGGCGCAATTGTTACGCTGGAGCTGGCACTCAGCTCGGTGGTACTGGCGGTTCTGATAGGTCTTGTCGGCGCGGGAGCTAAGCTGTCGCAAAGCCGGGCAATGGGGCTTATTTTCGAAGGGTACACAACCCTAATCCGCGGCGTGCCCGATCTGGTCTTAATGCTGCTCATCTTCTACGGATTACAAATCGCGCTGAATACCATTACCGATGCCATCGGTATCGGCCAGATTGATATCGATCCGATGGTTGCGGGCATTATCACCCTTGGATTTATCTACGGCGCCTACTTTACCGAAACTTTTCGCGGTGCGTTTATGGCTGTACCAAAAGGCCATATTGAAGCCGCGACGGCGTTTGGCTTTACCAGCTCACAAATATTTCGTCGCATTATGTTCCCGGCGATGATGCGTTATGCCTTACCGGGAATCGGTAATAACTGGCAGGTTATTCTTAAGGCTACGGCACTGGTGTCGCTGCTCGGCCTGGAAGACGTGGTGAAAGCGACCCAGCTTGCCGGGAAGAGTACCTGGGAGCCGTTCTATTTTGCCGTCGTGTGCGGGGTCATCTATCTGGTGTTTACCACTGTTTCTAATGGTGTGCTGCTGTACCTTGAGCGCCGCTATTCCGTGGGTGTGAAGAGGGCTGACCTGTGATCGAGATTATTCAGGAATACTGGAAGTCCCTGCTGTGGACCGACGGATATCGCTACACTGGCGTCGCTATCACCCTGTGGCTTTTGATTTCGTCAGTAGTGATGGGCGGAATACTTGCGCTCTTTTTGGCTATTGGCCGCGTTTCCAGTAATAAATTTATCCAGTTCCCTATCTGGCTGTTCACCTATATTTTTCGTGGCACGCCGCTGTACGTTCAGCTACTGGTGTTTTATTCCGGGATGTATACGCTGGAGATAGTCAAAGGCACGGACTTCCTCAACGCTTTTTTCCGCAGCGGGTTGAATTGCACCGTGCTGGCGCTGACGCTGAATACCTGCGCCTATACCACTGAGATTTTCGCCGGGGCTATCCGTTCCGTGCCTCACGGTGAGATTGAGGCTGCTCGCGCATACGGTTTCTCGTCATTCAAACTGTATCGATGCATTATTTTACCTTCCGCGCTGCGTATTGCGCTGCCGGCTTACAGCAATGAAGTCATTTTAATGCTGCACTCCACGGCGCTGGCGTTTACCGCAACGGTACCTGACCTGTTGAAAATCGCCCGCGATATCAACTCGGCAACGTATCAGCCGTTTACCGCCTTCGGTATTGCCGCTGTACTGTATTTGATTATTTCGTATTTCCTGATCAGTCTGTTCCGTAAAGCGGAAAAACGCTGGTTGCAGCATGTATCCTCTAAATGATTCGAGTAACACGATGTCTGAAAATAAATTAAACGTTATCGATTTACATAAGCACTACGGCGAACATGAAGTGCTGAAAGGGGTGTCGCTGCAGGCCAACGCGGGTGATGTTATCAGTATTATTGGCTCGTCAGGTTCCGGTAAAAGTACCTTCCTGCGCTGCATTAACTTTCTTGAGAAACCAAGCGCCGGGTCGATTATAGTCAGTGGTCAGAACATTGGTCTGGTGCGCGACAAAGACGGTCAGCTCAAGGTTGCGGACAAAAATCAGCTGCGCCTGCTGCGCACGCGTCTGACGATGGTCTTTCAGCACTTTAATCTGTGGAGCCACATGACGGTGCTGGAAAACGTCATGGAAGCGCCGATCCAGGTGTTGGGGCTGAGCAAACAGGAAGCCCGCGACCGTGCGGTGAAGTATCTGGCTAAAGTGGGCATTGATGAGCGCGCGCAGGGCAAATATCCGGTGCATCTGTCCGGTGGTCAGCAGCAGCGTGTTTCCATTGCCCGTGCGCTGGCGATGGAGCCGGAAGTGTTGCTGTTTGATGAACCTACGTCGGCACTAGATCCTGAGCTGGTGGGTGAAGTGCTGCGCATTATGCAACAGCTGGCCGAAGAGGGGAAAACCATGGTGGTGGTGACTCACGAAATGGGGTTTGCCCGTCATGTTTCCACGCACGTGATTTTCCTGCATCAGGGGAAAATTGAGGAAGAGGGCGACCCGGAGCAGGTATTCGGTAATCCGCAAAGTCCACGTTTGCAGCAGTTCCTCAAAGGTTCGTTGAAGTAAATCACCTGCCCGGAGGCGTTACGTTTTCCGGGCTTACAATTTTAGCGCGTCGCGCTCCAGCCGAAACACCCAGTCGTCGTAGGCGATGCCATCAATCTCATACGCCTTTTCCAGTACCTGGGTACGCACAAACCCCGTTTTTTCCAGAATACGAACAGAACCCTTATTCTCCGCGAGTGCGTAAGCGTTTATCGCAGTGACGTCCGTGCGCTCGAAAGCGTACTGGCACACTGCCGTCACGGCTTCGCTGGCAATCCCTTTCCCCTGAGCTTCTGGCAAAATGGCGTAGCCGAGGTCGGCCTCGTGTGGGTATAAATGGCTGATTTGCAGACCAATATCACCGAGAGGTGTTGATTTGTTATGCTCGCGGATGACAAAAGTATGCTGTGCAGCCAGACGTCTGGCGAATAACAGCCGCGTATCTTTCGCCGGGGCAATATCACCCATATAGCGCATGACTTCCGGGGATTCACGTAATCTCTGGAAAAATGACCAGTCAGAAAATTTAAATAAGGAGAGGGTAAGTCGGGGAGTCGAAATTATCGCCATAACGTCGCCATTGCGGAAATCTGGCCTATAACCTTACCACCACAACAGCGACCGTGAATAGAGCTACTGGATTATCGGATCACATCCGCCAGCGCTTCTTCTAAATCGTACCAGCGAAATGCAAAACCGGACGCTTCCAGGCGTTTGGGTAATGCGCGTTGACCACCAAGGACCAGTACTGAAGATTCCCCCATCAGCAGCCGCATAGCGGTGGCGGGAATGCGCAGAATGGCAGGGCGGTTTAGAGCGTGTCCCAGCGCGTGGGCAAACTGCTCATTGTGCACCGGGTATGGCGAAACCATATTGAAGGGACCGCGTAGATCATTATTCAGCAGCCAGATAATTCCGTTGACCATATCATCAACATGGATCCAGGCCATATACTGTCGTCCGTTACCGATTGGGCCGCCTAAGCCAAGACGAAATGGCGGGACCATTTTCGCCAGAATACCGCCAGCAGAGGCTAGTACCACGCCGGTACGCAGCATACACACGCGGGTTTTGTCGCTTTGCGCGGTGCTGGCAATTTGCTCCCAGCGGGCGCAGAGCTTATGGGTAAATTCGTTATGCGGTGGCTCTTCTTCCGTAACCACAACTTCGCCCAAATCGCCGTAGTAACCGATAGCGGAACCGGAGATTAACACTGAGGGCGGCGTCTCGCTGGCATTGATTAAATCGACCAGTTTCTGCGTAATGGCCCAACGGCTCTGGCACAGGCGTTCCTTTTGTTGTGCGCTCCAGCGCTTATCTGCAATAGGTTCTCCGGCAAGGTTAATCACGGCATCAATGTCATTGAGATGCTGCCGCTCTTCCAGTCCTTTCCATAACGTGACCCGAGAGTCGAGAATCTGACGAGCCTTATCAGGGGTACGTGTCACTACAATTATCTGATGCCCCAGTTCCAGCAGGCAGGGGATCAGATGACGTCCAATCAGGCCAGTACCGCCGGTAATCAGAATCTGCATGTCGCCTCCCGGGTTACGTTTTAGCGCTGCCAGCTCAGCGTCATAGAAACTGAGTCGGCGTAACGCAATGCGTGAAGTTTATCTATCTCCACTTCAGCATAAGTGACCCAGTGATGTTCGCGTGCGATATCGAGCACATCTTGAGTTAATTTTTCTAATAATGAGAAGCGGTTACCCTCCACGTGGGCAATGATGCTTTTGGTGATTGTGCGATAATTCAGCGCGTCGTTGATATCTTCGCTGGTACGGGCTTTGTCTGCCGGATAGTGAATGGCAATGTTGATGACGATATCCTGGCGGTTAAGGATCTCCTCTTCTTTGATGCCGATAAAAGTGCGCAGACGAAGGTTTTTTATACGAATAATAGCGTCAGGTTGTGACATTGCAGGTTTCCTCCATGTATGAACCTTTGCATGATACACGAGAACCGAATTGCGTCATCGCTTCTCGCTTTGTGCGTGCTGCATGGCGCGTTCAGTCGCGGGACGCGTACGGATGCGTTCGTGCCAGTTATTGACCGCCGGATAGTTGTCGAGGTCGATGCGCTGACGCTGATGGGCGTGGATCCACGGCCAGCTGGCAATGTCGGCAATGCTGTAGTGATCGCCTCCCAGCCAGGGTGACGATTCCAGACGTTTATTCATCACGTTGTACAGGCGCTGGGTTTCAACCTGGTATCTTTCAATGGCGTAAGGGATCGTTTGCGGAGCGTAATGACTGAAATGATGATTCTGCCCCAGCATAGGACCCAGACCGCTGACCTGCCAGAACAGCCACTGCAGCGTGGTGTGGCGTTCGCGTAATTCACCGCTGAGCAGCTTACCGCTCTTTTCCGCCAGATAGAGTAAAATTTCTCCGGACTCAAACAAGCTGATGGGCCTTCCGCCGTCCACCGGGGCATGATCGATAATGGCCGGGATTTTATTGTTCGGCGAGATCTGCAGAAAATCGGGGTGAAACTGGCTACCTTTGCTGATATCGACATGAATCAGACGGTATTGCAGCTGCGCCTCTTCAAGAAACAACGTGATTTTGTGACCGTTTGGCGATGGCGTGTAATAGAGATCGATCATTTTCAGCATCCGTTTTGTCATGAACCGGGTCATAACAAGTATAGAGCCTGTTGGCGTGCTTGAGTTTTCATCAAGTGACAGCGAGAGAAAGACTCTATATTTTGAAGGCAAGCTAATACACTTCAGAGGACATTATGAGCAAACCTGCAATTACGCTGTGGTCAGATGCCAATTTTTTCTCCCCTTACGTGCTGTCTGTTTATGTCGCTCTGCAAGAGAAAGGGCTGCCTTTTACGCTGAAAACTGTTGATCTCAACAGTGGCGAACATTTGCAACCTTCATGGCAAGGTTACGCCTTGACGCGCCGCGTGCCGGTTCTTGAGATCGATGGTTTTGAACTGAGCGAATCATCAGCGATTACGGAATTCCTGGAAGAGAGCTTCGCGCCGCCACAGTGGGAGCGTATCTATCCGCACGATGTGCAAAAACGCGCGCGGGCGCGCCAGGTTCAGGCGTGGATCCGCAGCGATTTAATGCCTATCCGTGAAGAACGCTCAACGGATGTCGTTTTTGCTGGCGTGAAGAAAGGACTGTTAAGCGAAGCGGGAAAAGCCAGTGCGGAAAAATTGTTCGCTACTGCCGGCAGTTTACTGAGCCACGGTAAGCAGAATTTATTTGGTGAATGGTGTATCGCTGACTGTGATTTAGCGCTAATGCTTAATCGCCTGGTCCTGAATGGCGATGAGGTTCCGGAAGCGCTTGCGGAATACGCCACCTTCCAGTGGCAGCGCGCTTCAGTACAGCGTTTTATCGCGCTTTCAGCGAAGCGTTCCTGCTGAAAAACGGGCCGTAATCCAGTATCATTACAAGGTACTTTTCAGCGAGGAGTGAGTGATGAAACTGATGTTCGCATCGGACATTCATGGTTCGTTGCCAGCCACGGAACGCGTACTCGAACGGTTTGCTGCAAGCGGTGCGCAATGGCTGGTGATATTGGGTGATGTTTTAAACCACGGGCCGCGTAATGCGCTTCCAGAAGGCTATGCACCTGCGCAGGTTGCAGAACGGCTGAATGAACAGGCATCGCGAATTATTGCGGTGCGTGGTAATTGCGACAGCGAAGTGGATCAGATGCTCCTGCATTTTCCGATGACTGCGCCGTGGCAGCAAATTCTGACAGAAAACCTGCGACTCTTTTTGACGCACGGACATCTTTTTGGCCCGCAAAATATGCCGGCGCTCAATGCGGGCGATGTTCTGGTTTATGGGCATACTCATCTGCCGGTTGCTGAGCTGCGCGAGGATATCTATTATTTCAATCCCGGCTCGGTAAGCATCCCTAAAGGGGGCTTTGCGGCAAGTTACGGGATCCTGGATGATAATGTTCTCAGCGTAATGGCACTCAATGATCAAAGTGTTATTGCACAGGTCGAGATTAATCCGTAATTTACCCCACAAACATAAACGCGCCGTAAGAGCGCCAGAAAAAAGAAGGTTTCCTGATGGTGGAACAGCGTCGTTTGGCAAGTACTGAATGGGTGGATATTGTGAATGAAGACAACGAAGTCATTGCACAGTCCAGCCGGGAACAAATGCGGGCGCAACGCTTACGCCATCGTGCAACGTATATCGTTGTGCATGATGGTATGGGCAAAATTCTGGTTCAACGTCGCACTGAGACAAAAGATTTTTTGCCCGGTATGCTGGATGCCACCGCAGGCGGTGTTGTTCAGGCTGACGAGCAGATGCTGGAATCAGCGCGCCGTGAAGCAGAAGAGGAACTGGGGATTGCGGGCGTGCCGTTTGCCGAGCATGGTCAGTTTTACTTCGAAGACCAGAACTGTCGCGTGTGGGGCGGGCTGTTTAGCTGTGTTTCCCACGGACCGTTCGCGCTGCAGGAAGAAGAAATTAGCGAAGTTTGCTGGCTGACGCCGGAAGAAATTACCGCGCGTTGCGACGAGTTCACTCCGGATTCGCTGAAAGCCCTGTCGCTGTGGATGACCCGCAACGCCAAAAATGAATCACTGAAGGAAGAAGAGACGGAATAAAACCTGAACCGCTATCGCAGCACTCTGAACGTTACGATAGCGGGCATCGACAGAGTTATGGAAGGGATATTGTTATTATCGTAGGGATGTAAAGTGTCCCGGGAGCTAAGGCATCCACATCGTTCACATACAGTTGAGCTTTAAGTCTAAGCAGGCCGTTGCCATTATAGTAATTTAAATATTTAGCAGGTACAGTACTGGGCTGTGTCACATCAATGTTAAATGCTACGTCCGAGCCACCCTGGTCCGTAAGATATTGTAAGGCAACACCCACGCCTCTGGAGGTACCCTGGGTATTAACGAGGGTGGAGGTATAGCTGTTAATTGCTTTTGTCTGATTATTGGAAAAATTGAGCACCAGATCGGATGTGGCATAGCAATTTTCCAGTTTGATATTAAATGGCGTATCGTTATAAGGCGGATAGGGCACTCTTTTCAGGATACTGTAATTGATGTCACCCAGGTTTACTGTTTGAGTATCAACGATAAATGCGGCACAGCCTACGGTCGCGATGGTCAGTGGGCCAGAAATATAGACGTCGAGCTCGCCACCTTTACCGGTTAAGTTTTGAAGAACGCCCACCTGCTGCCTGCTTGTAAAGAATTTTTTCCCGGATGCTTTCGCTGGGTCAAATGCTGAGGTTGTGTAAAAGTTGAGCGTGAAGGATACTGTGCCGTTTTCCATTTTCTTGTCGCTAAGATCACTGCACCCCCATCCGCTTGCGTAAGCCTGATTAATGCTGGTATCGGTAGACAGGCTAATCGTTGTTTTATTCCATGCGCTATAAGGGCCCTGTGGCGGCTTGGGCAGGTTTGCCTCCAGCGTAAAATAGAGTCCAGGGATAGAGGAATCAACCAGCCACCCTTTTTTATTGCTGCTGTCAACGGTGAACGTCGTTCCTGCCGGGGAAAACCGAACCGTTGCGGCATCACCTGCATTGACTGAGCCGTTTCCTTGAACCCAGTAAGTTATTGTGCTATTAGCTGATGTTTGTACAACAGAGGATGTATTTGCAAGAGGTGCTTGAACGGTTGCTGGGATATTGAGATCGGAGGTTGTTATCCCGTCCGAACTTGAGCCGGTACCTATTTTTATATAACAACCTGCAGCCCATACTGATTGTATAGGCATCGTCAATAGTAAAAGAATCATCCATAATTCGCGCATTGAAATTCCCATCAAAGAAAATAAATAATTCTGGATTGTAGCATAGGCTCTATGCTTTTTTATATTTTGGAGGGAAAGTTTGAGAGTATTTTTATATAAACAAAACTATATCTTATTAATATTTAATTAGATGTGTGTGTATTTAAAATATCTTAATTTTAAAATTAGTTATTCTAAATAATAAGAACCCCTATTTCATCACTTCTGCGTATTAATACCTGTGGCTGCTCTCAATCTGTACACAGGCATCCACTGTGGTGGAGAGGCGTGCGATGACCTGATCCTGCAATTCGCTGAAGTTGTGAATGGCGTCAGAATATGTTCGCAGGTGGAAGGGAGAAAAAAACCGGGAATAGTCGCTATTACCGGTTTGAAATACGGGATGTGTGCCGGATTATTACCCGGCACACTCGGCAGATTATTGCTGCTGCTGGGAAGACTGGATCGCGGTCAGTGCAATGGTATAGACGATATCGTCTACCAGCGCGCCACGAGACAGGTCGTTCACCGGCTTGCGCATACCCTGCAGCATCGGCCCGATGGAGATCAGGTCGGCAGAACGCTGTACCGCTTTGTAGGTGGTGTTACCGGTGTTCAGATCCGGGAAGATGAACACGGTAGCGCGACCTGCAACCGGAGAGTTCGGCGCTTTGGATTTCGCAACGTCAGCCATAACGGCGGCGTCGTACTGCAGTGGGCCGTCGATCATCAGGTCAGGACGTTTTTCCTGCGCCAGACGAGTCGCTTCACGAACTTTCTCTACGTCGCTACCTGCACCAGAGGTACCGGTGGAGTAGGAGAGCATCGCAACGCGCGGTTCGATACCGAAGGCAATCGCGGATTCAGCGGACTGAATAGCGATTTCTGCCAGCTGTTCTGCGGTTGGATCCGGGTTGATCGCGCAGTCGCCGTAAACGTAAACCTGATCCGGCAGCAGCATGAAGAACACAGAAGACACCAGGGAACTACCCGGTGCAGTTTTGATCAGCTGCAGCGGTGGACGAATGGTGTTCGCAGTAGTGTGAACGGCACCGGAAACCAGTCCGTCAACGTCGTCCTGTTCCAGCATCAGGGTACCGAGAACGACGTTGTCTTCCAGCTGTTCGCGGGCAACGGTTTCGGTCATGCCTTTGTTCTTACGCAGTTCGACCAGACGAGCAACGTAGCTTTCGCGAACCACATCTGGATCAACGATTTCTACGCCAGCGCCAAGTTCAACGCCCTGAGAGGCCGCAACGCGGGTGATCTCATCCGGGTTACCCAGCAGTACGCAGGTTGCGATACCACGTTCAGCACAGATGGCTGCCGCTTTAACGGTACGCGGTTCGTCGCCTTCCGGCAGAACAACGCGTTTGCCCGCTTTACGTGCCAGCTCGGTCAACTGATAACGGAACGCTGGTGGAGACAGACGACGGCTGCGCTCAGATGTTGCGGTCAGAGATTCAATCCAGTCAGCGTTGATGAAGTTAGCAACGTATTCCTGAACTTTTTCGATACGCTCGTGATCGTCAACCGGAACTTCCAGGTTGAAGCTCTGCAGGCTCAGAGAGGTCTGCCAGGTGTTGGTGTTTACCATGAATACCGGCAGGCCGGTTTCGAATGCACGTTCGCACAGTTTGGTAATGCGCGCGTCCATTTCGTAGCCGCCGGTCAGCAGCAGGGCGCCAATTTCTACGCCGTTCATCGCTGCCAGGCATGCAGCAACCAGCACGTCCGGACGGTCAGCGGAGGTCACCAGCAGGGAACCTGCGCGGAAGTGTTCCAGCATGTGCGGAATGCTGCGTGCGCAGAAAGTCACAGACTTCACGCGACGGGTATTGATATCGCCTTCGTTTACGATGGTGGCGTTCAGGTGACGCGCCATATCGATTGCACGGGTAGCGATCAGATCGAAGCTCCATGGCACCGCGCCCAGAACCGGCAGCGGGCTGGATTCTTGCAGTTTAGCCGGATCAACTTTGATCACTTTCGCTTTGGAAGAGTCGTCGAAAATCTCGGACAGATCCGGGCGAGTACGGCCCTGCTCATCAACCGGTGCGTTCAGTTTGTTAACGATTACGCCGGTGATGTTGGTGTTTTTCGCGCCACCGAAGCTGCTGCGAGTCAGTTCAATACGCTCGTTCAGTTGTTCCGGGGTATCGGTGCCCTGAGACATAACGAAGACGATTTCTGCATTCAGCGTTTTCGCGATTTCGTAGTTCAGAGACTGCGCGAACTGATGTTTACGGGTTGGGACCAGGCCTTCAACCAGGACAACTTCAGCGTCTTTAGTGTTCGCGTGGTAGTTCGCGATGATCTCTTCCATCAGCACATCTTTCTGATTGCTGGACAGCAGAGATTCAACGTGGCTCATCTTCAGCGGCTCAGCGGCTGGCAGAGAAGAGTTAGCACGGACGATGCTGGTAGTCTGGTCTGGCGCATCGCCACCGGCACGCGGTTGAGCGATCGGCTTGAAGACGCTCAGACGAACGCCTTTGCGTTCCATTGCGCGGATCACGCCAAGGCTGACGCTGGTCAGACCGACGCTGGTTCCGGTAGGGATCAGCATAATAATACGGGACACGGTTTATCCTCTTTCGTTACCGCCCGTTTCAGGCGGGTTACAAAACAGCACCGCCAGCTAGGCTGGCGGTGTGAAATCAGGCGGTCAGACGGCTCGCGTCTTGCGCGATAACCAGTTCTTCGTTGGTTGGGATAACCACCGCAGGACGGGTACCTTCTTTGTTGATGAAACCAGATTTGCCGAAACGTGCGGCCAGGTTACGTTCGTGGTCTACTTCAAAGCCCAGAACGCCCAGTTTGCCCAGAGACAGTTCACGAACCATCGCGGCGTTTTCACCGATACCACCGGTGAAGACAACGGCATCCAGACGACCATCCATCAGCGCAGTGTAAGAACCGATGTATTTCGCCAGACGGTGGCAGTAAACGTCCATTGCACGTTTAGCGTCTTCTTTAGTCGCGTAGTTATCTTCAACATAGCGGCAGTCGCTGGTGACTTCGGTCAGACCCAGCAGGCCGGACTCTTTGGTCAGCATTTTGTTGATCTGGTCAACGCTCATGCCCAGGGTGTCGTGCAGGTGGAAGATGATCGCCGGGTCGATGTCACCGGAACGCGTACCCATCACCAGACCTTCCAGTGGGGTCAGACCCATGGAGGTATCAACACATTTACCGTTACGGATAGCAGATACAGAACCGCCGTTGCCCAGGTGGCAAGTGATGATGTTCAGCTCATCAACCGGTTTGTTCAGCACTTTAGCCGCTTCCTGAGTGACGAAGAAGTGGCTGGTACCGTGCGCGCCGTAACGACGAACGCCATGTTCTTTGTACAGGCTGTACGGCAGGGCGTAGAGGTAAGATTCTTCCGGCATAGTCTGATGGAACGCGGTGTCGAATACGGCCACGTTTTTGTCTTTCAGATTCGGGAAGGATTTCAGCGCTTCAGCGATACCGATCAGGTGTGCAGGGTTGTGCAGCGGTGCAAAAGAGGCTGCATCTTTGATACCCTGAATAACGGAATCGTCGATAACTACAGAGCCGGTGTATTTTTCGCCGCCGTGAACAACACGGTGACCAATCGCAGTCAGCTGAGCAGACAGTTCTGGTTTTTGTGCCAGAATAGTATTAACGATAAAATTCAGCGCTTCACTGTGAGCGGCGCCTGCACCTAAAGCCGCTTCTTGTTTACCGCCATCCATTTTCCATTTGATACGTGCTTCTGGGAGATGGAAACATTCGGCTAAACCAGAAAGGTATTCTTCACCGTTTACTGCATCGATGATGGCAAATTTCAGTGAGGAGCTACCGCAGTTCAGAACCAGTACTAACTTACTCGACATGGAAGTACCTATTTATGATACGTGGCTAAAAAAACGTCAGGGAGTCATAGAGCGTAGCGCATGATGACACCGACGTTTATGATTAACATCATGCGCCATGGTCTTTTTGGGCACGATGGAATAAATACCTTTGAGTCTATGTCATTTTGCGTATTTTTCAGCCAATGGCATACTATGTGTCAATTTGACGACTCAATGATTTTGGACTAAAGGCCTTACAGGCCGGCACAGGATACCTGAATGTGGGTATCAAAGACAAAATGTTTTGAACGATGTCCCTTGTAGTTGTTGTTTTGCACAAATTTTTTAATTTTTATATGTGAAGTTGAGGTAACCGCCATGTCGACACCGGATAATCGTTCCGTCAATTTTTTTAGCTTGTTTCGCCGGGGGCAGCACTACGCGAAGACGTGGCCAATGGAAAAGCGCCTCGCGCCCGTGTTTGTAGAGAACCGCGTGATCCGTATGACACGTTACGCAATCCGTTTTATGCCGCCTATCGCCGTCTTCACCTTATGCTGGCAAATTGCGCTAGGGGGACAGTTGGGACCGGCCGTGGCGACCGCGCTGTTTGCGCTCAGCCTGCCGATGCAAGGCATGTGGTGGCTGGGTAAACGTTCCGTAACGCCGCTGCCGCCTTCAATACTCAACTGGTTCTACGAAGTTCGGGGTAAATTGCAAGAAGCCGGGCAGGCGCTCTCTCCGGTAGAAGGAAAGCCGGATTACCAGGCGCTGGCTGACACGCTTAAGCGCGCCTTCAAACAACTGGATAAAACTTTCCTTGATGATTTGTAATTGACCCCTGATTACGCATATAAAAGAAGGCACAAGATGCCTTCTTTTTTTTCATCGCAGTAGTAGTGATACAGGAGTCCCAAATGGAAATGACCAACGCTCAACGTCTGATTTTGTCGAATCAGTACAAAATGATGACTATGCTCGACCCAACTAACGCCGAGCGTTATCGTCGTTTGCAGACGATTATTGAACGCGGTTACGGCTTGCAGATGCGTGAGCTGGATCGTGAGTTTGGTGAACTGACGGAAGAAACCTGTCGTACGATTATCGATATTATGGAGATGTATCACGCATTACATGTGTCCTGGACTAATCTTAAGGATGCACAGGCTATTGATGAGCGCCGCGTGACTTTCCTCGGTTTTGACGCCGCAACGGAAGCCCGTTTCCTCGGATACGTTCGCTTTATGGTGAATGTGGAAGGTCGCTATACCCACTTTGATGCGGGTACGCATGGCTTCAACGCCCAGACCCCGATGTGGGAAAAATATCAGCGTATGTTGAACGTCTGGCACTCTTGCCCGCGCCAGTATCACCTGAGCGCGAATGAAATTAACCAAATCATTAATGCCTGAGGGGGCGAGCGTGCAGTGCAAAGGTTTTCTGTTTGATCTGGATGGAACGCTGGTCGATTCCTTACCCGCAGTAGAACGTGCGTGGTGCAACTGGGCCGATCGTTTTGGCCTCGATCACGCCGAGGTGCTCGGCTTTATTCATGGCAAGCAGGCCATTACCTCCCTGCGACACTTTATGGTGGGCAAATCTGAGGCAGAGATCGCCGCGGAGTTTACCCGTCTGGAGCAGATCGAAGCGACGGAAACCGCCGGAATCACTGCGCTGCCTGGGGCTGTTGATTTACTCAACCATCTCAATAAAGCGGGTATTCCATGGGCAATTGTGACCTCCGGCTCTATGCCGGTCGCACGGGCGCGCCATCGTGTTGCTGGGCTTCCTGCTCCTGAAGTGTTTGTCACCGCCGAGCGGGTAAAAAGAGGGAAACCAGAGCCAGACGCGTATCTGTTAGGCGCTCAGCTTCTGGGCCTGGCGCCGCAGGAATGTGCCGTGGTGGAAGATGCCCCCGCCGGGGTGCTTTCAGGACTGGCAGCTGGGTGTCATGTCATCGCGGTCAACGCGCCAGCGGATACGCCGCGTCTGAACGAGGTTGATTTTTCGCTGACCAGTCTGGAACATATTTCTGTGACCAAACAACCCAACGGAAATGTGGTCGTTATAAGAAATACCTGATCATGATTTAGCCCCAGATTGTTGGGGCTTTTTTATGGCAGAATCAGTCCATCCCTCTCATTTAACAAGGATATGTTGTGAACGGTGAATTGATATGGGTTCTCTCATTGCTGGCGATTGCCGTCGTCTTGTTTGCAACTGGCAGAGTGCGTATGGACGCGATCGCTTTGCTGGTCATTATTGCCTTTGTTCTGAGTGGAACATTGAGCATCACAGAAGCTTTTTCCGGATTCAGCGATCCTAACGTTATTTTGATAGCGGCTTTATTCATTATCGGTGACGGCCTCGTGCGTACCGGTGTGGCGACAGTAATGGGCGCCTGGCTGGTGAAGGTCGCCGGTAGCAGTGAAGTCAAAATGCTGGTGTTGCTGATGATAACCGTAGCTGGACTCGGTGCATTCATGAGTTCGACCGGTGTGGTCGCCATCTTTATTCCGGTTGTCTTAAGTGTTTCCATGCGCATGGAAATTTCCCCTTCACGCCTGATGATGCCGCTAAGTTTTGCCGGCTTGATAAGCGGCATGATGACGCTGGTGGCAACGCCGCCAAACCTGGTCGTCAACAGTGAACTGTTACGTGAAGGACTTAATGGTTTTAGCTTTTTTAGCGTAACCCCACTGGGATTGGTGGTGTTGGTACTTGGCATAATTTATATGCTGGTGATGCGTTTTATGCTGAAAGGTGAAGACTCCGGGCAGCCGGGCGACGGCTGGAAGCGCCGGACTTTTCGCGATCTGATTAAAGAATATCGCCTGACCGGGCGCGCGCGTCGCCTGGCGATTCGCCCGGGTTCTCCTATGATAGGCCAGCGTCTGGACGACCTGAAACTGCGTGAGCGCTACGGGGCAAACGTGATTGGCGTGGAGCGCTGGCGTCGCTTTCGTCGCGTGATCGTTGACGTAAACGGGGTTTCTGAGTTTCGTGCTCGTGACGTATTGCTGATTGATATGTCTGCGGCCGATGTCGACCTGCGTGAATTTTGCGCTGAGCAACTGTTGGAACCGATGGTGCTGCGTGGAGAATACTTCTCCGAGCAGGCACTTGATGTGGGCATGGCCGAAATCTCTCTGATCCCTGAGTCGGAATTGATCGGCAAAACGGTACGGGAAATCGCTTTTCGTACGCGTTACGGGCTGAATGTCGTTGGGCTGAAGCGCGATGGTACGGCGCTGGCCGGGGCGGTGGTTGATGAGCCGCTGTTGATGGGCGATATCATTTTAGTGGTGGGCAACTGGAAGCTGATCACGCTGCTTGGACAAAAAGGGCGCGATTTTGTGGTGCTAAATATGCCTGTGGAAGTCAGTGAAGCTTCTCCGGCGCACAGCCAGGCGCCGCATGCGATTTTCTGTCTGGTACTGATGGTCGCGTTAATGCTCACCGATGAAATCCCTAATACGGTTGCCGCGATTATCGCTTGTTTGCTGATGGGAAAATTCCGCTGCATCGATGCCGAAAGCGCCTACAAAGCCATTCACTGGCCAAGCATTATTTTGATTGTCGGGATGATGCCTTTTGCGCTGGCGTTACAGAAAACGGGCGGCGTCGATCTGGTGGTGAAAGGGCTAATGGACGTTGGTGGTGGGTACGGCCCGTATATGATGCTGGGCTGCCTGTTCGTGCTGTGCGCGACCATTGGGTTATTTATCTCTAACACCGCGACGGCGGTACTGATGGCGCCGATTGCGCTGGCGGCGGCAAAGTCGATGGGCGTTTCGCCGTATCCGTTTGCGATGGTGATTGCGATGGCGGCTTCCGCAGCCTTTATGACGCCAGTGTCTTCCCCGGTAAACACACTGGTGCTCGGGCCGGGTAACTACACCTTTAGCGACTTCGTGAAGATTGGCGTACCGTTTACGGTGATTGTCATGGCAGTGTGCGTGGTGATGATCCCGATGCTGTTCCCGTTTTGACCGCCGCAGTAAACGCCTGATGGCGCTGCGCTTATCAGGCCTACGGATATCACGTTACCTGTAGGCCGGATAAGGCGTTAGCCGCCATCCGGCAAAATCGTTTAAAGCGGTGAATCCTGGCTGATTTCATCTAATGAAAGGTGAAAGCTTGGGACAAACACGTCCATAAAGTAGTCCATCTCTTCGCTGCGTCGTGACTCCAGCGTTTTTTCCAGACGTGTTTTCGCCAGCAGAAATTCGTTGTTACCGGCGGAGAGTTCTTCCAGGCACTTCAGATACGCGCACAGGGCATCGGCCTGTTTAACAATCGATCTTTCTTCTTCACTCAAGGCATGTTCATCAATGAGCGGTGCAAAAATATCGCGCAACTCATCGGGAACCATATCGACCAGTTTTTGCTGGGCAATTTTCTCTATCGCTTTATATTCCTGAGCAATCTGCGAGTTGAAATATTTCACTGGGGTAGGGAGATCGCCGGTTAACACCTCTGACGCATCGTGATACATCGCCAGCAGGGCAATACGCTCAGCATTTACCTGACCACTAAATTTACGGTTTTTGATCGCGGCCAGCGCATGAGCAACCATGGCAACCTGCAGACTGTGTTCGGACACGTTTTCGGTGCGCACGTTGCGCATCAGCGGCCAGCGGTTAATGAGTTTCAGACGGGAGAGGTGGGCAAAAAAGTGGCTCTGCTTCATAACGACCCTTACTCAGTGACTTCAGTAACGGTATTTTGCGCAGAGAGTGCTACCGGATGCAAACCCGGTAGCACTTTGCGTGGTTACAGCTGGCGATACCCTGACAGGAAACGCTCAAATTTACTCAACGACATTTCGATATCATCAATTCGCGGCAGCGTAACGATGCGGAAATGATCCGGCCACGGCCAGTTGAATGCCGTCCCCTGGACCAGCAGTACTTTTTCCTGCAACAGGAAGTCGAGCACCATCTTCTGGTCGTCATGAATATTGAAGCGCTTGGCGTCAATTTTCGGGAACATATACAGTGCACCGCGCGGTTTTACGCAAGAGACGCCAGGAATATCATTGAGCAGTTCCCAGGCGCGGTTACGTTGCTCATACAGACGTCCGCCAGGCATGATGAATTCGCTGATGCTCTGATATCCGCCCAGCGCGGTCTGAATGGCATGTTGTGCAGGGACGTTCGCACACAGGCGCATAGAAGCCAGCATCTCAAGGCCTTCGATATACCCTTTGGCATGTTTCTTCGGTCCGTTCAGTACCATCCAGCCCTGACGGAAACCGGCAACACGATAGGTTTTTGACAGGCCGTTAAAGGTAATAGTCAGCAGATCCGGGGCCATTGCCGCTATCGAGTGGTGCTCGGCGTCATCGTAGAGAATTTTGTCGTAAATCTCATCTGCAAAGATGATGAGGTTGTTCTGGCGAGCAATCTCAACAATCTCCATCAGCAGCTCTTTAGAATAAACAGCGCCGGTTGGGTTGTTGGGGTTGATAATGACGATCCCACGCGTACGCGGCGTAATTTTGGCGCGGATATCATCCAGGTCCGGGAACCAGTCTGATGATTCATCACACAGGTAGTGCACGGCATTACCACCAGAGAGCGAAACCGCCGCCGTCCACAGTGGATAATCAGGTGCAGGAACCAGCATTTCGTCCCCACTGTTCAGCAATGCCTGCATGGCCTGCACAATCAATTCGGATACGCCGTTACCGATATAGATATCTTCTACGGTTACATCGCGCATCCCGCGGGCCTGGTAATGCTGCATGATTGCTTTGCGGGCTGAATAAAGGCCTTTGGAATCGCAATATCCTTGCGCAGTTGGCAAATTGCGGATCACATCCACTAAAATTTCATCTGGTGCTTCAAACCCGAAAGGCGCAGGGTTGCCGATATTCAGTTTCAGAACTTTGTTGCCTTCTTCTTCCAGGCGCTTTGCTTCCTTCAGAACCGGGCCGCGAATGTCATAACAAACGTTTTCTAATTTGCTGGATTTTTCAATGGGGGACATGAACGTTGACCTTTTTAGCTGTGAATGCCACTCCCTGCCGTGGAAGTCAGCCCAGCACAATGTACTCCCACGACGGTGAGTTTTGAAGGGTCTTTAGTAGAAGATTTTGGAAAGCAGGAGGACGATAATTAACTTTTAATAACTAAATTATGCAATTATTACAGTGTAATAATCTGGATTGTTGTGTTTTTTATGGTTTATGTTTTGCTTTGTTGGCTTTGGTATGGTGATTTGTCTGGTCGAAAAAAGTTACCCCTATAAAACAAAATGCAGTCGATATCTGTGTGATACGGCGCGATTCGAAAATACTGAGGTTTCATCAACGAATTCTGTTATCGGTCTGATCCCTACGTGATACGGTGTGAATCCATTGTTAAGCATAATTAATGAATTGAGAGATTCTTAATTAATTATTATTTATTATTTAAACGACATCAAATTGAGTGGGCTAATAATACGAAAACCGTTGCACTGACATAACACCAATTCGCCCGGAATTATTCGCAATAACACTTATAAATATAGTGGTTTTAGGTTAAGATAACTCCTATGAAATGGTTTGTAGTACGAGTTTTACGATAATTCAAATGTTTGTTGGTTGTTCATAACATACTGAAAAGTTAGTTTTTAATGTGTAAATTATTGTTCGTTAACTATTTTTTAAATTTACAAAATTTACATGTTTTCCATTAGTCAGAATCATACGGCAGCTAAAAATACGGCTCTTTCTCGTTGCTATATTCCGATGAATATCACGGGTTTTAAAATAGCTCAGAAAGAGCATTGTTTCGTTTGTTAAACCAAATACATCCTTATTTTCACTTGGTTACACTAAGCGAAACTGAAGGGAGGCACATTACAAATGGAGTTGTTTGATTCTGAATGCACAGCATTAACCCGGTATGACCCGCGAGTAAGTGAAAAACTATGATAAATGCAAATCGTCCGATAATTAACCTCGACCTCGATCTGCTGAGAACCTTTGTTGCTGTTGCCGACCTAAATACCTTCGCGGCTGCGGCAGCTGCAGTATGTCGAACTCAGTCTGCGGTAAGTCAGCAAATGCAGCGCCTTGAGCAACTTGTGGGGAAAGAGTTGTTCGCGCGTCATGGACGCAACAAACTGCTGACCGAACATGGTATCCAGCTGTTGGGTTATGCCAGGAAAATACTGCGATTTAATGATGAGGCATGCTCATCATTGATGTTTAACAATCTTCAGGGGGTGTTAACTATCGGTGCTTCTGATGAATCCGCCGACACCATACTCCCATTTCTGCTTAACCGCATTAGTTCGGTTTATCCGAAACTTGCCCTTGATGTAAGAGTGAAACGCAATGCTTACATGGTGGAGATGCTTAAGTCGCAAGAAGTGGATTTAGTGGTAACCACGAATCGCCCTGACGATTTTGAATGCCTGAATTTGCGGACTTCACCGACGCACTGGTATTGCGCAGCCGAATATATCCTGCAAAAAGGCGAACCCGTGCCGTTAGTTCTGCTGGACGATCCCAGCCCGTTTCGCGATATCGTGCTGGCGACGTTGAATGCCGCACAGATCCCGTGGCGTCTGGCTTATGTCGCTTCAACATTACCTGCGGTCCGCGCGGCGGTAAAAGCAGGGCTTGGCGTTACTGCGCGTCCTGTAGAAATGATGAGCCCGGATTTACGCGTACTGGGTGCGGCGGACGGATTGCCACCTCTGCCTGATACCGAGTATCTGTTGTGCAGCGATCCGGCCACGCAAAATGAATTAGCTCAGGCTATCTTTAAGTCGATGCAGACATATCAAAATCCTTGGCAATACAATCAGTTTACCCCTGAAGGGGGAGATGACTCGCTGATTGTTGAAGGCGACTTTGAGTAAAGCGTCACAAAAAAACGTTTAAAAATGTAAGTGTAAAAAAGAGCCACTGATGATGAAAAAACATCCAGCGGCTCTTTTTTTATGCAAATATTACTGCTTTCTGTTCATTCATATACTAAAACTTAACAAAATCAGCAGGTAAAAAAACAGACTGACAATAGGGTGAAAAATAATCAGCCGCGTTGCTAAATGTTTCCATGTTAAAAAACTAGAGAAATTGTTGCTGTTTTTTATGGTGAATTAACAAAAGCGTGTCACAGATCAAGAAAATACTCCCATTTAGGGGGAGGCATCTGGGTGAATTCCTGTCAAAATAGACGTGTATTATCTTTTTTACTTCACTACGGACACGATTCAACAACATTAAAAATGACCGATGATGCAATCGAAATGGGTCTAAAGAGCACTTTATGTTAATGAAGTTGGATTAGTGTAAAATAATGTGAGGAAACTTTTGTTAAAGTTGACAAAAGGTTATAGAAAGGAGTAAAAAACCCCATCAATTAGCTGTATAAAATGATTTTTCACAGTGATTGTAAGGTTTTTTTTATTCCTCCCCATGAATCGATGTGGCGTTCATCTGCCGAAAAGAGCAGAGAATTTGGCGCTACTTTTGATGAGTAAGCAATGAGTATGTCAACATCCACTGAAATCATCGCTCATCACTGGGCATTCGCTATCTTTCTTATCGTTGCCATTGGCCTGTGTTGCCTGATGCTCGTCGGCGGCTGGTTTTTAGGGGGTCGCGCACGCGCGAGATCTAAAAACGTGCCGTTTGAATCAGGTATCGACTCGGTCGGCACCGCCCGCCTGCGCCTGTCTGCCAAGTTTTATCTGGTAGCCATGTTCTTCGTTATCTTCGACGTTGAAGCGCTGTATCTGTTCGCATGGTCAACTTCTATCCGTGAAAGCGGTTGGATTGGCTTTGTGGAAGCTGCAATTTTTATTTTTGTGTTACTGGCAGGTCTGGTTTATCTGGTGCGTATTGGCGCGCTGGACTGGACGCCCGCGCGTTCACGCCGCGAGCGTATGAACCCGGAAACGAACAGTATCGCTAATCGTCAACGCTAACCGCGAGGCATTAAGATGGATTATACGCTCACCCGCATAGATCCTAACGGTGAGAACGACCGTTACCCCCTGCAAAAACAGGAGATCGTAACCGACCCCCTGGAACAAGAAGTTAACAAAAACGTGTTCATGGGCAAACTGCATGACATGGTTAACTGGGGCCGTAAAAACTCAATTTGGCCATATAACTTTGGCCTTTCCTGCTGCTACGTTGAGATGGTGACCTCGTTTACCGCCGTGCACGATGTGGCCCGTTTTGGTGCGGAAGTACTGCGTGCATCGCCGCGTCAGGCTGACCTGATGGTCGTAGCCGGAACCTGCTTTACCAAAATGGCGCCAGTTATTCAGCGCCTCTACGATCAGATGCTGGAACCGAAATGGGTTATTTCCATGGGCGCATGCGCCAACTCCGGCGGGATGTACGACATCTATTCTGTGGTGCAGGGCGTTGATAAATTTATTCCGGTCGATGTGTACATCCCGGGATGTCCGCCGCGCCCAGAAGCGTATATGCAGGCTCTGATGCTGCTGCAAGATTCCATTGGCAAAGAACGCCGTCCGCTCTCCTGGGTGGTTGGCGATCAGGGCGTTTATCGCGCCAATATGCAATCAGAACGCGAGCGTAAACGCGGCGAACGTATTGCTGTAACGAATCTTCGTACACCAGACGAGATTTAATTTGCGCCTGTCGGCAGCAGCACTTCCTTCGCTTATCACTACATAAATAGCGCGAAGCACTGCCGACCACCACGGACCATTTGCAATGGTGAACAATATGACCGACTTAACCGCGCAAGACGCTGCATGGCAAACACGGGATCACCTTGATGACCCGGTCATTGGCGAACTGCGCAACCGTTTTGGGCCGGATGCCTTTACCGTTCAGGCGACTCGCACCGGGGTACCCGTTGTTTGGGTCAAGCGTGAACAATTACTGGAAGTTGGCGATTTCTTAAAGAGACTGCCGAAACCTTACGTCATGCTGTTTGACTTACACGGCATGGACGAACGTCTGCGTACGCACCGCGAAGGGTTACCCGCCGCGGATTTTTCCGTTTTCTATCACCTGATCTCCATTGAACGCAATCGCGATATCATGCTCAAGGTGGCTTTGTCTGAAAACGATCTGCGCGTACCGACTTTCACCAAACTGTTCCCGAACGCCAACTGGTATGAGCGTGAAACCTGGGAAATGTTTGGCATCGACATCGAAGGTCACCCGCACCTGACGCGTCTGCTGATGCCGCATACCTGGGAAGGCCATCCGCTGCGTAAAGACTACCCGGCGCGTGCGACTGAATTCGACCCGTTTGAGCTGACTAAAGCCAAACAGGATCTGGAAATGGAAGCGCTGACCTTCAAACCTGAAGATTGGGGCATGAAGCGTAGCACCGAAAATGAGGACTTCATGTTCCTCAACCTCGGTCCTAACCACCCGTCTTCCCACGGTGCGTTCCGTATTGTGCTGCAGCTTGATGGCGAAGAAATCGTCGACTGCGTACCTGACATCGGCTACCACCACCGTGGCGCTGAAAAGATGGGCGAACGTCAGTCCTGGCACAGCTACATTCCGTACACTGACCGTATCGAGTACCTCGGCGGCTGCGTTAACGAAATGCCTTACGTACTGGCGGTTGAGAAACTGGCAGGCATCACCACGCCGGATCGCGTCAACGTGATTCGCGTCATGCTGTCTGAACTGTTCCGTATCAACAGCCACCTGCTGTACATCTCCACGTTCATTCAGGACGTCGGCGCGATGACCCCAGTATTCTTCGCCTTTACCGACCGTCAGAAAATCTACGACGTCGTGGAAGCGATCACCGGTTTCCGTATGCACCCGGCCTGGTTCCGTATCGGCGGTGTGGCACACGATCTGCCGCGCGGTTGGGACAAACTGCTGCGTGATTTCCTCGACTGGATGCCAAAACGTCTGGATTCTTACGAGAAAGCCGCGCTGCGTAACACCATCCTGAAAGGCCGTTCGCAGGGTGTTGCAGCTTACGGTAAGAAAGAAGCGCTGGACTGGGGTTGTACCGGTGCTGCGCTGCGTGCGACCGGTATTGATTTCGACGTGCGTAAAGCGCGTCCGTACTCTGGCTATGAAAACTTTGACTTTGAGGTCCCGGTTGGCGGCGGCGTGTCCGACTGCTATACCCGCGTGATGCTGAAAGTTGAAGAGCTGCGCCAGAGTCTGCGCATCCTTGAGCAGTGCCTCAATAACATGCCGGAAGGCCCGTTCAAAGCGGATCACCCGCTGACGACGCCGCCACCGAAAGAGCGCACGCTGCAACATATCGAAACCCTTATCACCCACTTCCTGCAGGTTTCGTGGGGTCCGGTTATGCCGGCAAACGAATCCTTCCAGATGGTGGAAGCGACCAAGGGTATCAACAGTTACTACCTGACCAGCGATGGCAGCACCATGAGTTACCGTACCCGTATCCGTACCCCGAGCTATGCGCACCTGCAGCAGATCCCGGTAGCGGTACGTGGCAGCCTGGTGTCCGACCTGATCGTCCATCTGGGTAGTATCGATTTTGTTATGTCAGATGTGGACCGCTAATTATGCACGAGAATCAACAACCACAAACCGAGGCTTTTGAGCTGAGTGCGGCTGAGCGTGAAGCGATTGAGCACGAGAAGCACCACTACGAAGACCCGCGTGCGGCGTCCATTGAAGCGCTGAAAATCGTTCAGAAACAGCGTGGCTGGGTGCCGGATGGGGCGATCTATGCGATCGCTGATGTGCTGGGTATTCCGCCAAGCGACGTAGAAGGTGTTGCTACGTTTTATAGCCAGATCTTCCGCCAGCCGGTAGGTCGCCACGTGATCCGCTATTGCGACAGCGTGGTGTGCCATATCAACGGCTACCAGGGGATCCAGGCCGCGCTTGAGAAAAAACTCAACATCAAGCCGGGGCAGACGACTTTTGATGGTCGCTTTACGCTGCTGCCGACCTGTTGCCTGGGGAACTGCGACAAAGGGCCAAACATGATGATCGATGAGGATACTCACGCTCATCTGACCCCAGAAGGCATTCCCGAACTGCTGGAGCGGTATAAATGAAAGACATTATCCGTACTCCCGAAACCCATCCGCTGACCTGGCGTCTGCGTGATGACAAACAGCCGGTCTGGCTGGACGAATACCGTAGCAAGAACGGCTACGAAGGTGCGCGTAAGGCCCTGACCGGGCTGTCACCGGACGAAATCGTTAATCAGGTAAAAGACGCTGGCCTGAAAGGGCGCGGCGGCGCGGGCTTTTCCACCGGTCTGAAGTGGAGTCTGATGCCGAAAGACGAATCCATGAACATCCGTTACCTGCTGTGTAACGCCGATGAAATGGAGCCGGGCACCTATAAAGACCGTCTGCTGATGGAACAGCTGCCGCACCTGCTGGTGGAAGGCATGCTGATTTCCGCGTTTGCGCTGAAAGCGTACCGTGGTTACATCTTCCTGCGCGGTGAATATATCGAAGCAGCCGTGCATCTGCGTCGCGCGATCGCCGAAGCGACCGAAGCCGGTCTGCTTGGCAAAAACATTATGGGCACCGGTTTCGACTTCGAACTGTTTGTCCACACTGGGGCAGGGCGTTACATCTGCGGTGAAGAAACCGCGCTGATCAACTCCCTCGAAGGTCGCCGTGCTAACCCACGCTCCAAGCCGCCGTTCCCGGCAAGCTCTGGCGCATGGGGTAAGCCGACCTGCGTAAACAACGTCGAAACCCTGTGTAACGTACCGGCTATCCTCGCGAACGGCGTGGAGTGGTACCAGAACATTTCGAAGAGCAAAGACGCGGGCACCAAGCTGATGGGCTTCTCCGGTCGTGTGAAGAACCCTGGCCTGTGGGAACTGCCTTTCGGTACTACCGCGCGTGAGATCCTCGAAGATTACGCGGGTGGCATGCGCGATGGCCTGAAGTTCAAAGCCTGGCAACCTGGCGGCGCGGGGACTGACTTCCTGACCGAAGCACACCTCGATCTGCCGATGGAATTCGAAAGCATTGGTAAAGCAGGTAGCCGTTTGGGCACCGCGCTGGCAATGGCTGTCGATCACGAGATTGGCATGGTTCCTCTGGTGCGTAACCTCGAAGAGTTCTTTGCCCGCGAGTCCTGTGGCTGGTGTACGCCGTGCCGTGATGGTCTGCCGTGGAGTGTGAAAATTCTGCGCGCGCTTGAGCGTGGCGAAGGCCAGCCTGGGGATATCGAGACACTTGAGCAACTGTGTCGTTTCCTCGGCCCGGGTAAAACCTTCTGTGCACACGCACCGGGTGCAGTGGAACCGCTGCAGAGCGCCATTAAATATTTCCGCGAAGAATTCGAAGCTGGCATCAAGCAGACCTTCAGCAATACCCACGCTATTGGTGGTATTCAGCCGAACCTGCTGAAAGAGCGCTGGTGATCACAGGGTTAGCCCTGTGTCGCGATAAGAAATTCGATTAACGCTCGGTTACGACCGAGCCAACTGGAAGCATGCTGACTATGGCTACGATTCATGTAGACGGCAAAGAATATGAGGTCAACGGAGCGGACAACCTGCTGGAAGCTTGTCTGTCTCTTGGCCTTGATATTCCGTACTTTTGCTGGCACCCGGCGCTGGGAAGCGTCGGTGCTTGCCGCCAGTGTGCGGTGAAGCAATATCAGAACGCGGAAGACACGCGTGGTCGCCTGGTGATGTCTTGTATGACACCGGCCACCGAAGGCACCTTTATTTCTATTGATGACGAAGAAGCGAAGCAGTTCCGCGAAAGCGTCGTGGAGTGGTTGATGACTAACCACCCGCACGACTGTCCGGTCTGTGAAGAGGGCGGCAACTGCCACCTGCAGGATATGACCGTCATGACCGGTCACAGCTTCCGTCGCTACCGCTTCACGAAGCGTACTCACCGTAACCAGGACCTGGGGCCGTTCATCTCTCACGAAATGAACCGCTGCATCGCCTGCTATCGCTGTGTACGTTACTACAAAGATTACGCCGATGGTGCGGATCTGGGTGTGTATGGCGCACATGACAACGTCTACTTCGGTCGTCCGGAAGACGGTACGCTCGAAAGCGAATTCTCTGGCAACCTGGTTGAAATTTGTCCAACCGGCGTCTTCACCGATAAAACGCACTCCGAGCGTTATAACCGTAAATGGGACATGCAGTTTGCGCCGAGCATCTGCCAGCAGTGTTCCATTGGCTGTAACACCAGCCCGGGCGAGCGCTACGGTGAACTGCGTCGTATCGAAAACCGTTATAACGGTACCGTTAACCACTACTTCCTCTGCGACCGTGGTCGTTTCGGCTATGGTTACGTGAACCTGAAAGACCGTCCGCGTCAGCCGGTACAGCGTCGTGGCGATGACCTGATCACGCTGAACGCCGAGCAGGCGATGCAGGGCGCGGCAGATATTCTGCGTCAGTCGAAGAAAGTGATTGGTATCGGCTCCCCGCGCGCCAGCGTTGAAAGTAACTTCGCGCTGCGTGAACTGGTCGGTGCGGATAACTTCTATACCGGTATCGCTCAGGGCGAACTGGATCGTCTGCAACTGGCGCTGAGCGTACTGCGTGACGGCGGGATTCATACTCCGGCTCTGCGCGAAATCGAATCTTATGATGCGGTTCTGGTGCTGGGCGAAGATGTCACCCAGACCGGCGCACGCGTTGCGCTGGCGGTGCGTCAGGCGGTGAAAGGTAAAGCGCGTGAAATGGCGGCGGCACAGAAAGTGGCTGACTGGCAGATCGCAGCAATCCTTAATATCGGCCAGCGTGCTAAGCATCCGCTATTCGTTACCAACGTCGATAACACCCGTCTGGACGATATCGCCGCTTGGACCTATCGCGCACCGGTTGAAGATCAGGCGCGTTTAGGTTTCGCTATCGCCCACGCGCTGGATAACAACGCGCCGGCGGTTGACGGTATTGACCGTGACCTGCAGAACAAAATTGACGTTATCGTTCAGGCACTAGCCGGGGCGAAGAAACCACTGATTATTTCCGGCACCAACGCCGGTAGCGCCGAAGTGATTCAGGCGGCTGCCAACGTGGCGAAGGCGCTGAAAGGCCGTGGCGCAGAAGTCGGCATCACCATGATTGCTCGCTCGGTTAACAGCATGGGCCTCGGCATGATTGGCGGTGGTTCCCTTGACGATGCGCTGACCGAGCTGGAAACAGGCCGCGCTGACGCTGTTGTGGTGCTGGAAAATGACCTGCATCGCCATGCTTCAGCCGCTCGCGTTGATGCCGCGCTGGCGAAAGCGCCGCTGGTACTGGTCGTTGACCATCAGCGTACGGCAATTATGGAAAACGCCCATCTGGTGCTTTCCGCTGCAAGCTTCGCCGAAAGCGATGGTACGGTGATTAACAACGAAGGCCGCGCCCAGCGTTTCTTCCAGGTTTATGACCCATCCTACTACGACAGCAACACCGTAATGCTGGAAAGCTGGCGCTGGCTGCACTCGCTGCACAGCACCGTGCAGAGCCGTGAAGTGGACTGGACGCAGCTCGACCACGTTATCGACGCGGTTGTTGAGAAGTTGCCGCAGCTGGCGGGCATTAAAGATGCCGCGCCGGACGCAAGCTTCCGTATCCGTGGACAGAAGCTGGCGCGTGAACCGCACCGCTACAGTGGGCGTACTGCAATGCGCGCCAACATCAGCGTACACGAACCGCGTCAACCACAGGACAAAGACACTATGTTCGCTTTCTCTATGGAAGGGAACAACCAGCCGTCTGCACCGCGTTCACAAATTCCGTTTGCCTGGGCTCCGGGCTGGAACTCCCCACAGGCGTGGAACAAGTTCCAGGATGAAGTGGGCGGTAAACTGCGTCATGGCGATCCGGGCGTGCGCCTGATCGAAGCTTCTGCGGATGGTATGGATTACTTCACTACCGTTCCGGCGAGCTTCCAGGCTCAGGATGGTCAGTGGCGTATCGCGCCTTACTATCACCTGTTTGGCAGTGACGAAATGTCCCAGCGTGCGCCGGTCTTCCAGACCCGTATGCCGCAGCCGTACATCAAACTCAACCCGGCTGATGCCGCGAAGTTGGGTGTTAATGCCGGTACGCGCGTTTCTTTCAGCTACGATGGCAACACGGTTACGCTGCCGGTTGAAATCGCTGAAGGATTAACGGCAGGGCAGGTTGGTTTGCCGATGGGCATGCCTGGCATCGCGCCGGTTCTGGCAGGTGCGCGTCTTGAGGATCTGCAGGAGGCACAACAATGAGTTGGATTACACCCGATCTGATTGAGATCCTGCTGAGCATTCTCAAAGCGGTGGTGATCCTGCTGGTGGTGGTCACCTGCGGGGCATTCATGAGCTTTGGCGAACGTCGTCTGCTGGGTCTGTTCCAGAACCGTTACGGACCGAACCGTGTTGGCTGGGGCGGTTCGCTCCAGCTGGTTGCGGACATGATCAAGATGTTCTTTAAAGAAGACTGGATCCCGAAATTCTCGGATCGCGTCATCTTTACCCTGGCACCGATGATCGCCTTCACCTCGCTGCTGCTGGCTTTCGCCATCGTGCCGGTGAGTCCGAACTGGGTGGTTGCTGACCTGAACATCGGGATCCTGTTCTTCCTGATGATGGCGGGCCTCGCGGTATACGCGGTGCTGTTCGCCGGCTGGTCCAGTAACAACAAATACTCCCTGCTCGGTGCGATGCGTGCGTCTGCGCAGACCCTGAGCTACGAAGTGTTCCTCGGACTTTCCCTGATGGGCGTGGTGGCGCAGGCCGGTTCATTTAACATGACCGACATCGTCAACAACCAGGCTGATATCTGGAACGTTATTCCGCAGTTCTTTGGTTTTGTCACCTTTGCCATCGCGGGCGTGGCGGTGTGTCACCGTCACCCGTTTGACCAGCCAGAAGCCGAGCAGGAACTGGCCGACGGTTACCACATTGAATATTCCGGTATGAAATTCGGTCTGTTCTTCGTGGGTGAATACATCGGTATCGTCACCATTTCTGCACTGATGGTTACCCTGTTCTTCGGTGGCTGGCATGGCCCGTTCTTACCGCCATTCGTCTGGTTCGCGCTGAAAACCGCGTTCTTCATGATGATGTTCATTTTGATTCGTGCGTCGTTACCGCGTCCTCGTTATGACCAGGTAATGTCCTTCGGCTGGAAAGTCTGTCTGCCGCTGACGCTCGTCAACTTGCTGGTAACTGCGGCTGTCATTCTCTGGCAGGCGCAATAAGGGACACAAAGACCATGACCTTAAAAGAATTGTTCGTAGGTTTCGGCACCCAGGTACGCAGTATCTGGATGATCGGCCTGCATGCGTTCGCGAAACGCGAAACGCAGATGTACCCGGAAGAGCCGGTCTATCTACCGCCCCGTTTTCGTGGTCGTATCGTTCTGACTCGTGATCCAGACGGTGAAGAGCGCTGCGTTGCCTGTAACCTGTGTGCGGTAGCGTGTCCGGTAGGCTGTATCTCTTTGCAAAAAGCAGAGACCAAAGATGGCCGCTGGTATCCGGAGTTTTTCCGCATTAACTTCTCACGCTGCATTTTCTGCGGCCTGTGCGAAGAAGCCTGTCCGACAACGGCTATTCAGCTGACTCCAGATTTCGAGCTGGGTGAGTACAAGCGCCAGGACCTGGTTTACGAGAAAGAGGATCTGCTGATCTCCGGTCCGGGCAAATACCCGGAATATAACTTCTACCGGATGGCAGGTATGGCAATCGACGGCAAAGATAAGGGCGAAGCAGAGAACGAAGCCAAGCCTATCGACGTCAAGAGCCTGTTACCGTAAGGAGAGGGGCAATGGAGTTCGCTTTTTATATCTGTGGCCTGATAGCCATTCTCGCAACCTTGCGGGTGATCACCCACACCAATCCGGTACACGCACTGCTGTATCTGATTATTTCGCTGCTGGCGATTTCCGGGGTGTTCTTCTCGTTAGGCGCTTACTTCGCCGGTGCGCTGGAAATTATCGTCTACGCGGGCGCTATCATGGTGCTGTTCGTATTCGTGGTAATGATGCTCAACCTCGGTGGTTCTGAAATTGAACAGGAACGCCAGTGGCTGAAACCTCAGGTGTGGATTGGTCCGGCGATTCTGTCGGCCATCATGCTGGTGGTCATTGTTTACGCCATTCTGGGCGTAAACGATCAGGGCATCGACGGGACGCCAATTAGCGCGAAAGCAGTCGGCATTTCCCTGTTCGGACCGTATGTACTGGCGGTCGAACTGGCTTCGATGCTGCTGCTGGCGGGCCTGGTTGTGGCCTTCCACGTGGGGCGCGAAGAGCGTTCAGGTGAAGTGCTGAGCAATCGCACTGATGACCGCGCGAAAAGAAAAACGGAGGAGCACGCATGATCCCCTTACAACATGGACTGATCCTCGCTGCGATTTTATTCGTCCTGGGTTTGACCGGTCTGGTTATCCGCCGCAATCTGCTGTTTATGCTGATCGGGCTGGAAATCATGATTAACGCCTCCGCGCTGGCCTTTGTGGTCGCCGGAAGCTACTGGGGCCAGACCGATGGTCAGGTGATGTACATTCTCGCCATCAGCCTTGCGGCTGCGGAAGCGAGCATTGGACTTGCGCTGTTGCTGCAACTTCATCGCCGTCGCCAGAACCTGAACATCGATTCAGTAAGTGAGATGCGTGGATGAACATGCTTGCCTTAACCATTATTCTGCCATTTATTGGCTTTGTATTACTGGCGTTTTCTCGTGGTCGTTGGTCAGAAAATCTGTCCGCTACCGTGGGTGTCGGGTCGATTGGTCTGGCCGCGCTGGTGACTGCGTTTGTTGGCGTTGATTTCTTTGCCAATGGCCAGCAGGCTTACAGCCAGCCGCTGTGGACCTGGATGTCAGTCGGCGACTTCAACATCGGTTTTAACCTGGTGCTGGACGGCCTGTCGCTGACCATGCTCTCCGTGGTGACCGGCGTCGGTTTCCTGATCCACATGTTCGCCTCCTGGTATATGCGCGGAGAAGAGGGCTATTCTCGTTTCTTCGCCTACACCAACCTGTTTATCGCCAGCATGGTGGTTCTGGTGCTGGCGGATAACCTGCTGCTGATGTACCTCGGCTGGGAAGGCGTGGGCCTGTGCTCCTATCTGCTGATTGGTTTCTACTATACCGATCCGAAGAATGGCGCTGCGGCAATGAAAGCCTTCGTGGTAACCCGTGTTGGTGACGTATTCCTGGCGTTCGCGCTGTTCATCCTCTACAACGAGCTGGGCACGCTGAACTTCCGCGAAATGGTGGAACTGGCGCCTGCGCACTTTGCAGATGGTAACAACATGCTGATGTGGGCAACCCTGATGCTGCTGGGCGGTGCGGTCGGTAAATCTGCGCAGTTGCCGTTGCAAACATGGCTTGCTGATGCGATGGCCGGCCCGACGCCTGTCTCTGCGCTTATCCACGCTGCGACGATGGTTACCGCCGGTGTCTACCTGATTGCACGTACGCACGGCCTGTTCCTGATGACCCCAGAAATCCTGCACCTGGTGGGGATTATCGGTGCCATCACTCTGGTGCTGGCGGGTTTTGCTGCGCTGGTACAGACCGACATCAAACGCGTTCTTGCGTACTCCACCATGAGCCAGATTGGTTATATGTTCCTGGCTCTCGGTGTACAGGCGTGGGATGCGGCGATTTTCCACCTGATGACGCACGCCTTCTTTAAAGCGCTGCTGTTCCTGGCATCCGGCTCGGTTATCCTGGCTTGCCACCACGAACAGAACATCTTCAAGATGGGCGGACTGCGTAAGTCAATTCCGCTGGTGTATCTCTGCTTCCTGATCGGTGGCGCGGCGCTGTCGGCTCTGCCGCTGATTACCGCTGGCTTCTTCAGTAAGGATGAGATTCTGGCCGGTGCAATGGCGAATGGTCATATTAATCTGATGGTTGCAGGTCTGGTCGGTGCGTTCATGACCTCTCTGTACACCTTCCGTATGATTTTCATCGTGTTCCACGGTAAAGAACAAATTCACGCTCATGCAGGGAAGGGGATTACCCATCATCTGCCGCTGATTGTGCTGATGATCCTGTCCACCTTCGTTGGCGCGCTGATTGTGCCACCGCTGCAGGGTGTACTGCCTGCGACGACCGAACTTGAGCATGGTCGCGTTATGACGCTGGAAATTACCTCCGGTATCGTAGCGATTGCGGGCATCCTGATCGCAGCATGGCTGTGGCTGGGTAAACGCCAGCTTGTGACATCGATTGCCAACAGTGCGCCGGGCCGCCTGCTGGGTACCTGGTGGTATAACGCCTGGGGCTTCGACTGGCTGTACGACAAAGTGTTCGTCAAGCCGTTCCTGGGTGTTGCCTGGTTGCTGAAACGCGATCCGCTCAACTCAATGATGAACATTCCGGCGATCCTTTCCCGCTTTGCAGGTAAAGGCCTGCTGTTGAGCGAGAACGGTTATCTGCGCTGGTATGTGGCATCAATGAGCATCGGCGCCGTCGTTGTGCTGGCACTGTTGATGGTACTGCGTTGAGTTTGAGGATTGTGGGGTTGATGTCGGATGGCGCTGGTGCTTATCCGACCTACGGGAATCTGTAGGCCCGGTAAGCGTTCGCGCCACCGGGCAAAAAAAGCCGCAATCCGAAGTGAATTTTCTGTTTGAGAATTCGTTGAAAATCAGGTCCTGATGGGACTTTAACAAGGAATAAAGATCGCCATGTTACTACCCTGGCTAATATTAATTCCCTTTATCGGTGGCTTCCTGTGCTGGCAGACCGAACGCTTTGGCGTGAAGGTGCCGCGCTGGATCGCGCTGATTACCATGGGATTGACGCTGGCGCTTGGCCTGCAACTGTGGTTGCAGGGCGGCTATTCACTGACGCAATCCGCTGGCATTCCGCAGTGGCAGTCTGAGTTTGTCCTGCCGTGGATCCCACGTTTTGGCATCTCTATTCATCTGGCTATCGACGGTCTGTCGCTGCTGATGGTAGTGCTGACCGGTCTGCTCGGTGTTCTGGCGGTACTTTGCTCCTGGAATGAAATCGAAAAATACCAGGGCTTCTTCCATCTGAACCTGATGTGGATCTTAGGCGGCGTGATCGGCGTGTTCCTTGCCATCGACATGTTCCTGTTCTTCTTCTTCTGGGAAATGATGCTGGTGCCGATGTACTTCCTGATCGCGTTGTGGGGGCATAAAGCCTCTGACGGTAAAACGCGTATCACGGCGGCGACCAAGTTCTTCATTTATACCCAGGCGAGTGGTCTGGTGATGTTGATTGCCATCCTGGCGCTGGTGTTTGTGCACTATAAAGCGACCGGTGTGTGGACCTTCAACTATGAAGAGTTGCTGAATACCCCGATGTCCCACGGTGTGGAATATCTGCTGATGCTGGGCTTCTTCATCGCCTTCGCGGTGAAAATGCCGGTGGTTCCGCTGCACGGCTGGTTGCCGGATGCACACTCCCAGGCGCCGACGGCAGGTTCCGTTGACCTGGCGGGGATCTTGCTGAAAACCGCGGCTTATGGTCTGCTGCGCTTCTCTCTGCCGCTGTTCCCGAACGCGTCGGCGGAGTTTGCACCTATCGCAATGTGGCTGGGCGTTATCGGTATCTTCTACGGCGCGTGGATGGCCTTTAATCAGTACGATATCAAACGCCTGATCGCTTACACCTCCGTATCGCACATGGGCTTCGTACTGATTGCTATCTACACCGGCAGCCAACTGGCGTACCAGGGTGCTGTTATCCAGATGATTGCGCACGGTCTGTCCGCAGCCGGTCTGTTCATTCTGTGTGGTCAGCTGTACGAACGTCTGCACACGCGTGATATGCGTATGATGGGCGGCCTGTGGGGCAAAATGAAATGGTTGCCTGCGCTGTCGATGTTCTTCGCCGTGTGTACGCTGGGTATGCCGGGTACAGGTAACTTCGTTGGCGAATTTATGATTCTGTTCGGCAGCTACCAGGTAGTTCCGGTCATTACCGTGATCTCGACCTTTGGTCTGGTGTTTGCCTCTGTTTACTCGCTGGCGATGTTGCATCGCGCTTACTTCGGTAAAGCGAAGAGCCAGATTGCCAGTGTTGAACTGCCAGGGATGTCGCTGCGTGAGCTGTTTATCATCCTGTTGCTGGTCGTGCTTCTGGTACTGCTTGGCTTCTATCCGCAGCCGATTCTGGATACCTCGCATTCTGCGATGAGCAACATCCAGCAGTGGTTTGTTAATTCCGTTACTACTACAAGGCCGTAAATCGCCATGACAATAACTCCACAACACCTGATTGCGCTGCTACCGCTGCTGATCGTCGGCTTGACGGTGGTGGTTGTGATGCTCTCCATTGCGTGGCGACGCAATCACTTCCTCAATGCCACGTTATCGGTCATTGGGCTTAACGCCGCGCTGGTTTCGCTCTGGTTTGTTGGCCAGGCGGGCGCCATGGACGTCACCCCGCTGATGCGGGTTGACGGTTTCGCCATGCTCTACACCGGACTGGTGCTGCTGGCCAGTCTTGCCACCTGTACCTTTGCTTACCCGTGGCTGGAAGGCTACGACGACAACCGGGAAGAGTTCTACCTGTTGGTGCTGATTGCCGCACTCGGCGGTATTCTGCTGGCTAACGCTAACCATCTGGCGGCGCTGTTCCTTGGTATTGAGCTGATCTCTCTGCCGCTGTTTGGTCTGGTTGGCTATGCGTTCCGTCAGAAACGTTCGCTGGAAGCCAGTATCAAATACACCATTCTGTCTGCCGCAGCGTCTTCCTTCCTGCTGTTCGGTATGGCGCTGGTGTACGCGCAGTCTGGCAATCTGTCGTTTGTTGCGCTCGGTAAGAGCCTCGGCGACGGCATGCTGCACGAACCGCTGCTGCTGGCGGGCTTCGGTCTGATGATTGTTGGCCTCGGCTTTAAACTTTCGCTGGTTCCGTTCCACCTGTGGACGCCAGACGTTTACCAGGGCGCTCCGGCTCCGGTTTCCACCTTCCTGGCGACGGCGAGCAAAATCGCTATCTTCGGCGTGGTGATGCGTCTGTTCCTGTACGCACCGGTAGGGGATAGCGAAGCGGTACGTATCGTACTGGGCGTGATTGCCTTTGCTTCCATCATCTTCGGTAACCTGATGGCGCTGAGCCAGACCAATATTAAACGTCTGCTCGGTTACTCTTCTATCTCTCATCTCGGCTACCTGCTGGTGGCGCTGATTGCTCTGCAGAGCGGTGAGATGTCGATGGAAGCGGTTGGCGTTTACCTGGCCGGTTACCTGTTCAGCAGCCTCGGCGCGTTCGGTGTGGTCAGCCTGATGTCCAGCCCGTACCGTGGCCCGGATGCGGACTCCCTGTTCTCCTACCGTGGTCTGTTCTGGCATCGTCCGATCCTCGCGGCAGTGATGACGGTAATGATGCTGTCTCTGGCCGGTATCCCGATGACGCTGGGCTTTATCGGTAAGTTCTACGTACTGGCAGTCGGTGTGCAGGCTAACCTGTGGTGGCTGGTTGCCGCTGTGGTGGTCGGTTCGGCGATTGGTTTGTACTACTACCTGCGTGTTGCCGTGAGCCTGTACCTGAGCGCACCGCAACAGCTGAACCGCGATGCGCCATCCAACTGGCAGTACAGCGCGGGCGGTATCGTGGTGCTGATTTCTGCCCTGCTGGTACTGGTGCTGGGTATTTACCCGCAACCGCTGATCAGCATTGTGCAGTTAGCGACTCCGCTGATGTAAGGCTACATGCAGTAACGAAAAAACCCGCCTCGGCGGGTTTTTTTATGCGTGAAATACGGTCAGTTCAATAGCTGACGGCTCACCAGCGGACCGCTGATGCCTTTTGCTGTGCGATCCATCACTTCCTGGATCACTGAAGAAAGCTCATTGACTTCGAATTTGGCCACGTAGCCATCCGCTTTTACTCGGCGAACATGATCTTCGTTCGCACTACCGGAAAGCGAAGAGTGGATAACGACCGGGATCTTCTTCAGGCGTTCGTCGGTTTTTATTTTGCGGGTAAGCGTAAAACCGTCCATCTCCGGCATTTCGAGATCGGTGAGTACCAGGGCGATCTTCTCGCTAATAGGCTTGCCCTCCGCCAGTGCTTCTGCGGAAAGCTGCTGTATTTTTTCCCACGCATCCTGGCCCGTTACATGCATCAGATGCGGGATTTCCATGGCGTTAAGCCCTTTTTCCAGCATTGCGCGGGCCACTTTTGAATCATCTGCCACAATCGCCACCGCACCCGGCGTGATGTTGAATTTATTGGTTTTCAGATCGGTTGCGCGCAGGTCGTGGTTCGCCGGTACGATGTCATACAAGATCTGCTCAACGTCGAGCACCAGCGCCAGGTTGTTGGTCTCTTTGTTATCGTCCAGGCAAGCGATACTGGTGATATAGCGACCATTGACGGCTTTCTCGGCGGTATGCACCTGTTGCCAGTCCAGGCGCATAATGTTTTCCACTGACTCCACCGCAAACGCCTGGACGCTGCGGGCATATTCTGTGATCAACAGGATGTTGAGTCCGGTCTCTGGTTTACAGCCCGCGACGGCGGGCAGGTCAATCACCGGGATCACCTGATCGCGAATATTAACCATACCCAGCAGCGGGGCCTTCATACCAGCCGGACGCGTAAAGGTCGGCATCGGCACGATTTCACGCAGCTTGAATACGTTGATGCCAAATAGCTCTGATTTCTGCTCCTCAACAGATTTGCCGAGGCGAAATAGCAGCAGTTCAAAACGGTTAGACAGGGTTAGGTTTGTCCTGTCATCAATATCTTTCTGGAAATTGTTCATCCTGTCCTCAGTGTGAAAGCCAGCCTTTCCACTGTTATCGGCACTGAGGCGGAAAAATAAAGCGTTAAACGCTGAAAATGGCGAAATCGTGTGCCAGTTCCGTGTCTGGAAAAATCGCTTTGCACTCTTCAAGCAAACGCTGACAGCCTTTTTCATCATAGCGTGAGCTAACGTGGGTCATGATCAGGCGTCCCACTCCGGCATCCAGCGCCAGCTGTGCTGCTTGTCGGGTTGAGCTGTGCCCGCGACTGTTCGCTTTCTCCTCCATTGAGGCATCCAGCGTGGTTTCGTGTACCATGACATCTACACCTCGAGCCAGTTCAATGGCGGACGCGCAGGGTCCTGTGTCACCGAAAATAGCGACTGATTTTCCCCTGGTGGCCGGGGCGAGGAAGTCGGCGCCGTGGATCGTACGTCCATCCTCCAGCACGATAGTTTTCCCGGCTTTCAAATCCTGAAACCACGGGCCCGCTTTAACACCTGCCGCCTTCAGGGCGCTAGCGTCAAGCGCACCGGGTTTGTCATGCTCTTGAATGCGAAAACCGTAGCACTCCAGCGGATGCGCCAGCGGGTACGCCGTGACTTTACGCAGGCCGTCATCGACAATCTCACCTGCGGTGATTTCCACAATTTCCATCGGATAATCGGTCCAGGAGCCGCTCAGACGTAATGCGGTTTCGGTAAACTCTCGCAACCCTTTTGGCCCGTAAAGCGTCAGAGGCTGGACATTGCCGGCCATTGAGCGACTGCACAGTAGTCCCGGTAAACCAAACAGGTGATCGCCGTGCAGATGGCTGATAAAAATACGATCGAGTTTTCCTGGATTGAAAGGAGTGGTGAGCATCTGATGCTGCGTCCCTTCACCGCAATCAAAAAGCCACAGCCCCGCCTGAGTCGGGTGTTGCAGATTCAGTAAAATTGCCGTTACATTGCGTGAGCGAGTGGGGACTCCCGCTGACGTGCCTAAAAATAGTAATTCCATCTTCGCGTTACACTTTTCGCCATCAATAAGGCAGGGTGTTCAGGTTATCACAACATAGGGGCAGACAATGATTCACTGGCAAGATCTCCACCATGCAAAGCTGAGTACCCAACAACTGTACGCACTACTTCAGTTGCGATGCGCGGTGTTTGTAGTTGAGCAACAGTGTCCGTACCAGGATGTGGATGGCGATGACCTGGTTGGAGAGAATCGCCATATTCTGGGCTGGCATAACGATGAGCTAGTGGCGTATGCGAGGATTCTGAAAAGCGATGACGAACTGGAGCCGGTGGTGATTGGTCGGGTGATTGTAAGCGAAGCGCTGCGCGGTGAAAAACTGGGGCAACAGCTGATGGCCCAGACGCTGGCATCCTGCGCGCAACACTGGCCACACAAGGCGTTATATCTGGGCGCGCAGGCGCATCTGCAATCGTTCTATGCGCGCTTTGGCTTTGTTCTGGTAACGGATATCTATGACGAAGACGGTATTCCACACGTCGGAATGGCGCGGGAAGCACATCAGGCGTAAACAGGCACAAACAGTCCAGGTTGTCTATAGTTAGCGGGTACGTCAATTGAAAGGGAGAATATAATGTCTTTTCATTCTTATGAATCACGTATCGATGATGATCTGGAATTATTGAGTGAAACGCTGGAAGAGGTGCTGCGTTCTTCTGGCGACCCAGCAGATCAAAAATACCTTGAGTTAAAAGCGCGGGCAGAGCGGGCGTTAGAAGAGGTGAGAAATCGCGTCAGCCATGCTTCTGATAGCTACTATTACCGTGCGAAAAAAGCTGTTTGTCGGGCGGATGACTATGTGCACGAAAAACCCTGGCGCGGGATCGGTGTTGGCGCCACAGTCGGTTTAGTGATGGGATTATTGTTAGCACGGCGATAAATTCCGTTCTGTCATCGCATTTGTACGTACTCCCTAACTGGGGGTACTGCTTTTTCTGCTCAGTACCCCGTATAATGTGAGGTTTTTAACAGGGAGAGGTCCGCGTGCATTCAATCACTACTGCGCTGGAAAGTCTGATGCGTCATTTGTCGCAAGAGTTACCAGCCGCACCTGGAATTCGTATTTACGACATACCTTTCCCACTGAATGATGCGTTTGACGCTTTAGGATGGCTGGCTAGCCAACCCGTCTGGCCCCAGTTTTACTGGCAGCAGCGTAACGGCGACGAAGAGGCCGCCGTATTAGGGGCCGTCGCCGCATTTTCCTCGCTGGAATCGGCCCAGCAATTTTTACACCAGCATGATAATCATCCCGACCTGCGCATCTGGGGCCTGAATGCCTTTGAGCCACAGCGTGGCAATTTGCTGCTGCCGCGGCTGGAGTGGCGACGTTGCGCCGGAGTGGCGAGCTTACGCTTACATCTCTATAGCGACGTATCGTTACGTGACGACGCCGCGCAGGCGGTGGCGTTTATCTCATCGCTCGCCAACGTTAAGCCGCTACCCGCGTTGCGTCTCAGTTTGACGGGAGAACAGAACTGGCCAGATAAAGCGGGCTGGACAAATCTGATAAAACTCGCCACGCAAACGATCAATAGGGAAGAACTCGATAAGGTTGTGCTGGCACGGGCGACCGACTTACAGTTTTCTCAGTCGGTTAATGCCGCGGCCGTGATGGCTTCCAGCCGTCGCTTAAACCTGAACTGCTACCATTTCTTTATGGCATTCTCTGCCGACTCCGCTTTTCTTGGCTCTTCCCCTGAGCGTCTGTATCGGCGGCGAGACACGGCGCTGCGCACCGAGGCGCTGGCCGGAACCGTTGCTAACCACCCTGAGGATCATCGCGCCTGGCAGTTGGGTGAATGGCTAATGAAAGATGATAAAAACCAGCGTGAGAATATGCTGGTGGTTGAAGATATTTGCCAGCGCCTGCAAGGCTGTACGCAAACTCTTGATGTGCTGCCGCCACAGGTGCTGAGACTGCGTAAAGTGCAGCACTTGCGCCGTTGCATCTGGACGGAACTGAATCAGGCCGACGATATGCTTTGCCTGATGCAACTCCAGCCCACGGCGGCTGTCGCCGGTATTCCGCGAGAGCTGGCACGTGAATTCATCCAACAAAATGAACCCTTTGAACGTGAGTGGTATGCCGGTTCTGCGGGTTATCTTTCACGGCGCCAAAGTGAGTTTTGCGTGTCACTACGTTCGGCGAAAATTAGCGCAAACGTGGTGCGCCTGTATGCCGGGGCAGGGATCGTACGTGGTTCAGATCCTGAGCAGGAATGGCAAGAAATAGACAACAAAGCGGCGGGTTTACGTACTTTATTACAGATGGAAGCCTAATGAGTCACACATTATCGACTCATATCAAAAATCCATTTATTCGATTCTTTATACTGTGTCGCAATATTGATACCGGACAATCTCATGTCAGTAAGCGCATTTAACCGACGCTGGGCGGCGGTCATTCTGGAAGCACTCACTCGCCACGGCGTCAGGCATGTCTGCATTGCCCCTGGCTCTCGTTCTACACCGTTGACGCTGGCGGCAGCGGAAAACCCCGCATTCATCCACCACACCCATTTTGACGAGCGTGGTCTTGGGCATCTGGCCTTAGGTCTGGCAAAAGTTAGCCGTCAGCCTGTCGCCGTGATTGTGACGTCCGGTACCGCGGTGGCGAATTTATATCCCGCGTTGATTGAAGCGGGCCTGACCGGTGAAAAACTAATTTTACTTACGGCAGACCGACCGCCAGAGCTTATCGACTGTGGTGCGAACCAGGCGATTCGTCAGGCCGGAATGTTTGCCTCGCATCCATCGCAAACGCTCTCTTTACCGCGTCCCACTCAGGACATTCCGGCAAGCTGGCTGGTGTCCACTATTGATAATGCGTTAGCAACCCTGCATAGCGGGGCGGTTCATATCAATTGCCCGTTTGCGGAACCGCTGTATGGCGATATGGACGAAACGGGGATTGCCTGGCAGCAGCGCCTCGGCGACTGGTGGCAGGACGATAAACCCTGGCTGCGAGAAGCGCGTCGGCTGGAAAGCGACAAACAGCGCGACTGGTTTTTCTGGCGACAAAAACGCGGCGTAGTCATTGCGGGCCGCATGAGCGCTGAAGAAGGTAAGAAAGTTGCGCAGTGGGCGCAGACGTTAGGCTGGCCGCTGATTGGTGATGTTCTGTCGCAAACCGGACAACCGCTGCCGTGCGCCGACCTGTGGCTGGGAAATGCGAAAGCGGTAGCTGAGTTACAGCAGGCGCAGATTGTGGTGCAGCTTGGCAGCAGCCTGACCGGAAAACGACTCCTGCAATGGCAGGCCAGTTGCGATCCGCAGGAATACTGGATTGTCGATAATATCGAAGGCCGCCTCGATCCGGCTCACCATCGTGGCCGCAGGCTGGTGGCGAAAGTTGGCGACTGGCTGGAGCTGCATCCGGCGGAGAAACGTCAGCCCTGGTACGTGGAAATCCCTCGCCTGGCACAACTGGCCTGGCAGGCGGTAGAAGCCCGTCGTGAGGCGTTCGGTGAAGCGCAATTAGCCCACCGTATTCACGAATACTTGCCGGAGCAGGGGCAGCTGTTCGTGGGTAACAGTCTGGTGGTACGCCTGATTGATGCGCTGTCGCAGCTTCCGGCTGGTTACCCGGTCTATAGCAACCGTGGCGCGAGCGGTATTGACGGTCTGCTGTCAACGGCAGCAGGTGTACAGCGTGCCAGCGCGAAATCGACGCTGGCGATTGTTGGCGATTTATCTGCATTGTATGACCTGAATGCGCTGGCGTTATTGCGTCAGGTTTCTGCACCGTTTGTCCTGATAGTGGTCAACAATAACGGCGGACAGATTTTTTCTCTACTGCCGACGCCAGCCAGCGAACGCGAACGGTTCTATCTGATGCCGCAGAACGTACATTTCGAGCATGCTGCCGCCATGTTTAACCTTAAATACCAGCGCCCGGAAAACTGGGAGCAACTGGAGAGCGCGTTGACTAACGCCTGGCGTACTCCTGCGGCCACGGTGATTGAGCTGGTGGTGAATGAAACTGACGGGGCGCAAACCTTGCAGCAACTGCTGGCGCAGGTAAGTCATCTATGATCCTGCATGCGCAGGCGAAAGAGGGCCAGACGGGATTTCCCTGGCTGGTTTTCCTGCACGGTTTTTCTGGCGATTGTCGGGAATGGCAGACGGTCGGCGAAGCGTTTCAGGATTATTCGCGGCTATACATCGATCTGCCGGGACACGGTGGCTCCGCTGACATCAGCGTGAGCGGATTCGATGACGTAAACGTTTTGCTGCGTAACACTTTGCTTAGTTACAACATACACAACTACTGGCTGGTGGGATACTCTCTTGGTGGCAGAGTCGCGATGATGGCGGCCTGTCAGGAGATGCCTGGGCTTTGTGGTCTGGTGGTTGAAGGTGGACATCCAGGCTTGCAAGGCGAAGAGGCGCGCGTTCAGCGTCGTCTCTCGGATGGCCGCTGGGCTGCGCGTTTTCGCGCAGAGCCGCTACGTGAGGTGTTTAATGACTGGTATCAACAGCCCGTTTTTTCCTCGCTGAACACGGTACAAAGAGAGGCGCTGGTCGCTCTGCGTAGCCAGAATAATGGGCAAACGCTGGCGGCAATGCTGGAGGCCACCTCGCTTGCCGTACAACCTGATTTACGTGCGCAACTCACGACGCGCACATTTCCGTTTTATTATTTATGTGGTGAACGTGACGATAAATTCCGCGCTCTGGCGGCGGAAATATCAGTACCAAACCATGTGTTTCGTAATGCCGGACACAACGCGCATCGGGACAACCCCGCGGGTGTAGTGGACTGTCTGGCTCAGATTCTGCGTCGCTGACTATAGGACATTTTATGATCTATCCTGATGAAACAATGCTTTACGCACCGGTAGAATGGCACGATTGCTCTGAAGGCTATACCGACATTCTTTACGAGAAATCCACCGACGGTATCGCAAAAATCACCATTAATCGTCCGCAGGTACGCAATGCCTTCCGTCCGGTCACCGTGAAAGAGATGATCCAGGCGCTGGCGGATGCTCGCTATGATGACAACATCGGCGTAATTATTCTGACCGGTGCGGGCGATAAAGCGTTCTGTGCAGGCGGCGATCAGAAGGTACGTGGCGACTACGGCGGATACCAGGATGACTCCGGTGTGCATCACCTGAACGTACTGGACTTCCAGCGTCAGATTCGTACCTGTCCGAAACCGGTAGTAGCGATGGTTGCAGGTTTCTCCATTGGCGGCGGTCATGTGCTGCACATGATGTGTGACCTGACCATTGCGGCTGAAAACGCCATCTTCGGTCAGACCGGTCCAAAAGTCGGTTCCTTCGACGGCGGTTGGGGCGCTTCCTATATGGCGCGCATCGTCGGTCAGAAAAAAGCGCGTGAAATCTGGTTCCTGTGCCGTCAGTACGATGCGAAACAGGCGCTGGATATGGGGCTGGTCAACACCGTGGTTCCGCTGGCGGATCTGGAAAAAGAGACAGTACGCTGGTGTCGCGAAATGCTGCAAAACAGCCCAATGGCGCTGCGCTGCCTGAAAGCTGCACTGAACGCCGACTGTGATGGTCAGGCAGGTCTGCAGGAGCTGGCAGGTAACGCCACTATGCTGTTCTACATGACGGAAGAAGGTCAGGAAGGCCGTAACGCCTTTAACCAGAAACGTCAGCCTGATTTCAGCAAATTCAAACGGAATCCGTAATGCGTAGCGCGCAGGTATACCGCTGGCAGATCCCCATGGACGCGGGGGTGATTCTGCGCGACAGGCGGTTAAAAACGCGTGACGGGTTATACGTATGTCTTCGTGACGGTGAGCGTGAAGGGTGGGGAGAAATCTCCCCGCTGCCGGGCTTCAGTCAGGAAAGCTGGGAAGAAGCGCAAACCGAGTTGCTGGCCTGGGTGAAAGGCTGGCTGCAAGGGGATGCCTCCTTACCGCAACTGCCTTCGGTCGCCTTTGGCGTAAGCTGTGCGCTGGCCGAACTGGCTGGCGTATTGCCACAGGACGCAGACTATCGTGCTGCACCGCTGTGTACGGGCGATCCTGACGATCTGGTACTGCAACTGGCGGACATGCCGGGCGAAAAAGTGGCGAAGATTAAGGTCGGTCTGTATGAAGCGGTTCGCGACGGCATGGTAGCCAATCTGTTACTTGAGGCGATCCCGGAGCTGCATTTGCGACTTGACGCCAACCGGGCCTGGACGCCGTTGAAAGCTCAGCAGTTCGCGAAATACGTTAATCCGGAGTACCGCGGACGCATTGCCTTCCTCGAAGAACCGTGCAAAACCCGTGATGATTCTCGTGCCTTCGCGCGTGAAACCGGCATTGCCATCGCCTGGGATGAAAGTCTGCGTGAAGCGGATTTCACCTTCGAAGCCGAAGAGGGCGTCAAGGCTGTGGTTATCAAACCTACGCTGACCGGCAGTCTCGATAAAGTCCGTGAACAGGTGGCAGCGGCGCATGCGCTTGGTCTTACTGCCGTTATCAGTTCGTCAATCGAGTCGAGTCTGGGCTTAACCCAGCTGGCGCGAATTGCTGCCTGGTTGACGCCGCAAACCATCCCGGGTCTCGATACCCTGAGCCTGATGCAGTGCCAGCAGGTACGCACCTGGCCGGGTAGCGCGTTGCCGTGTATCGACGTTGATGCGCTGGAACGTCTGCTATGACCCAGCAGGAAATGCCCGATAGCGTGAGCTTATCGGGCCTGATACAACCCAGTGACTGGCCGTGGCGTCACTGGCGACAGGTTCGTGCGAAGGCGCCAGCCTTACGCCTCAACGACGAGGTATTAAGCTGGAGCGAGCTCTGCGCGCGCATCGACCATCTGGCCTGCGGTTTTGCCGCTCAGGGCGTGGAAGAAGGCGATGGCGTCCTGCTTCGCGCCTGGAATCATCCGCGCGCTTTGCTGGCCTGGCTCGCGCTGCTGCAGTGTGGGGCGCGGGTTTTACCTGTGAACCCACAGTTGCCTCAGTCGCTGCTTGATGCGCTGGTCCCGGACTTAACGCTACGTTTTGCGCTGGATCTGGAGGCTGCTATCGCACTCCCGGAACTCAGTCCGTTACAGATGCAGTCGTTGCCAGGCTATCACGCCGCCGCATGGTTGCCCGAGCGTTTGAGCACGATGACGTTAACCTCAGGTTCTACCGGATTACCAAAGGCGGCGCTGCATACATGTCAGGCGCATCTGGCAAGCGCGCAGGGCGTACTGTCATTAATGCCGTTTGGTGCTGAGGATGACTGGCTGCTCTCATTGCCGCTGTTTCATGTTTCCGGGCAGGGCATTTTGTGGCGATGGTTGTTCGCCGGGGCGCGAATGACCGTGCGCGACAAACAGCCGCTGGATCAAATGCTGGCTGGATGCACTCACGCTTCACTGGTGCCCACGCAACTGTGGCGCTTACTTGTTAATAACACGCCAGTCACGCTAAAAGCGGTGCTGCTGGGCGGTGCGGCAATTCCTGTTGAGTTGACGGAACAGGCGCGTGAACAGGGGATTCGTTGCTGGTGCGGTTACGGATTGACGGAGTTTGCTTCTACGGTTTGTGCGAAAGAGGCAGATGGCCTGGCGGATGTGGGCTCTGCTTTACCGGGGCGGGAAGTCAGGATCGTTAATGACGAAGTTTGGCTACGAGCCGCCAGCATGGCGCAAGGTTACTGGCGTAACGGACAGCTTATGCCTTTAGTGAACGCGGAAGGCTGGTTTGCAACCCGCGATCGCGGCGTGTTGAAGGACGGCAAGTTAACCATTGTCGGCCGTATGGACAATCTGTTCTTTAGCGGCGGGGAAGGCATACAGCCGGAAGAGGTGGAACGCGTGATTGCCGCACATCCACATGTTCTGCAGGCCTTTATTGTGCCGATAGAAGACAAAGAATTTGGCCATCGCCCGGTGGCGGTCGTTGAGTATGACGCTAATGCTGGAGAAACTAATCTGGCAGAGTGGGTAAAAGATAAGCTGGCCCGCTTTCAGCAACCGGTATGTTGGTTGACATTGCCACCCGAGCTTAAAGCCGGAGGGATAAAAATCTCGCGTCGTGCGTTGTCGGATTGGGTAAGTGCTTCATCATTAACATTAAGAAAGCATTAATTACATTTCTCATTTTTGTCATTCCGCAGCTATTGTCCTTTTGTTTATCTGCTGAAGTGTAACCTATTGTGAAATTTTTTAACAAAAGGTGCGCTATGGAATGGCATGTGAAGAAGTCTTGCTGTCACAAGAAAGCAGAGAGGCTCTATATCGTACTTTGCGATAGTGGTGGTTCGCTTAAGATGCTCGCTGAGGCGCAATCTTTCGAGCGGGTTAAACCTGGCGATCTTCTTTCACCGCTGAAAGATGCGCAGTATTGTGTTAATCGCGATGTATCCCGCGTGATTAAAATAATCGATGCCAGACAGTACATATGTGACGAATGGGAGCGCCTGTTACGACTGTCGGCAGATAAATGAGCTCAGCGCCGGTGCTTGTCTGCAGGCAGAAAAATCGTCATTAAACCCGCCATGATGCACAGTACCCCAACCAGCGCCTTTACTGAAAATGTTCCCTGCCAGCCGGGCAGAATCATTGATGCAACCCAAACCAGCACATAGCTCAGGCTGAGCAGGGCATAAGCTTTGCTCAGCGCGAGCTGGTGCAGGGCTTTATGCCAGCAAATAACCGACAGCAAATAGCCTGCCAGCCCGGCAGATAAAGCAAACGCTCCAATACTGAGAGATAATACGACGGAGATGAACTCCAGCGGCTGCATCATTGGCGGCAGATTATCCATTGCGAAGCCGAGGCTCAACTGGGCTGCAGAGGTGATAATAACGCTACATAATCCCCAAAAGATGCCCATTACACTGCGCTCCCAAGAATAAAGATGCCGGTAATGATCAGCCCAACCCCCAGCCAGTGGCGTGTAGTGACGGGTTCGCGCCAGATTTTCCACGCGGCCAGCGTCACCCATACAAAGTTAAGACTCAGCATGGGGTAGGCGATACCGACAGGAATGTTCTGCAGTACCGCCAGCCATAGCAGCATGGCCAGACCGAGGCTTGCCAGAGCAAGCCCAATCCATTGCGTGACGTGGCGTTTTCGCGCACGAACGGACACCGGTCGGGTCGCCTGCTTCTGGCATAGCTGGCCGCAGACGCTGAGCAGGCTGGCGAGAACTAAGGCTATCCAGATCATTTTGGCCGATACTGAATCAGGACCAGTCGCCCCTGATTATCAATGTAATCAGCGGGAGGGATAGCGAGTTGATTAATATCTTCATCCTTATCAATCGTGAGCACGAGCGTAATATTTCCTTGCTGACGATGTTGCGCTAACCAGTCGGCAAAGTCTTCCCGACTGACAAAGCGCCCCTGAGCATCCGGGTAGTTGAGGCCATATTTTAACTCGCCCGTTTGGCCGTACATCATGATGTCGTCACGCTTCAGGCTCCAGGCCAGCCCTGCGGCAACGCCAACGTTGTCGGTGAGAATGTAACGGCTCGACTCCAGCGACTCTTTAGTCATCTCGACAAAAAACTGCGGCTGTTTAGACTCCATCACCCGGTCAGGGACTGAGAAACCAAACAACAGCGCGAGTCCCAGCGGACACAGCGCGGCGAATTTCCAGTTCTTCTCGCGGTTATTTAGCGTATACCAGCCGAACAGTGCCCAGGTGATAAAAATGCCCCACGCGCAAAACACCTTATACGTTTCGATATGCGACCAGACCGGCGTCTTTAACGGACCCAATGTGGAAACAATAAATGTGGCGACAATGCCGGTCACGCCGAACAGCACGTTGATCCAGCCATTCACACGCAGTGCGGCGGAGCCTTTTTCCGCGGCCTGCAGGCCGAAACGCGCCGTTAATATCGCCAGCGGGGCGAAGCAAGAAAGAATATAGGTCGGCAGTTTTCCTTTGGCGATGCTGAAAAACAGGATTGGCATGACAATCCAGCTTAACAGGTACAGCGCGCTGCGCGGAACATCCCGCTCACGCCAGCCCGTACGCAGCGCGCCGGGGAGCAGCCCGAGCCATGGTAATGCGCCAGCCACGAATATCGGAATGTAGTACCAGATGGGAGCCTTGTGTTGGGCATCATCCTGTGCGAAGCGTTGAATATGTTCAACCCAGAAGAAGTAATGCCAGAAATCCGGCTCACGCTGGGCAATCGCTATTCCCCACGGTAGCACAATCACGACGCAGCCGATAACCGCCAGCAGACCGTAGAGTATGAGATCTTTCCAGCGTTTTTGTGCGAAAACCCACGGCAGTACGCTGAGCACAGGAACGGCAAGCGCAAGGAAGCCCTTGGTCATCACGCCCATGCCGCAGGTTAACCCTAACAGCAAAAAAGCGATGATTTTGCGCGTTCTGGTGGTGGCCTGCATGCCTTCCCAAAAACAGCACATGCCCGCCATCAGCCAAAGCGCAATTATGGGATCAAGTACCGCGTAGGTGCCGATGCTGTAAACCGAGAAAAACGTTAAAAAGATAGCAGAAGAGAGTACGGCGGTACGCTTATCCTGCCATAACCGCATGGCAAGCCAGGCTACCAGTAGCGCCGTCAGCAAGGTGGCAAATATAGCCCCCGCTCTGACGCCAAAATTATTAGCGCCAAATAGCCATTGCCCGATGCTGTTTAACCAGTATCCGGCAATGGGTTTTTCAAAGTAACGAAGCCCTAAAAAGTGCGGCACGATCCAGTCGCCGGACGTCAGCATTTCCCGACTGATTTCGGCATAGCGCGTTTCATCAGGCTGCCAGAGCAGGCGACTGTTGATAGGGAGAATAAAATACAGCGCAATAAACGCGATACAGGCCAGAGTGTAGCGGGCAGCAGGTTTCATTGTGTCGCACTCACCGGTTGTTGGCAGCCGAGCCATCCCTCTCTGCCCGGTATTTTTCCCCGCACGATCTGCCCTGTTGGCAGCGTGCTGATATCGTCTGGTAACAGCTCGCCAAGCGGGCAAAATGTCATCCCCATGTCGGCGGCGCGAGTAAGCAGCTCGTCAAAATTCTGATGAAAGGCGATGCCTTCAACTTCCGCATGAATGGTGTACACCGGTGTTCCTCTGCTCATCTGGATGTGGGAGAGAATATAAGCGTTGAAGTCCACCGCCTGGACCTCCTGACCAACCACTTCATCCCATGTTGGTAACGTGACGGGAATTTGCGGCGTACCTGTTTTCCCGGACGCCAGTACAGGACGAAATAAAGACGTTCCCCGACAGTCGCTGTTATAGCGTAAATGGAACATTTCTTTTGCCTCGACGACGCGGTTGTCGGCACGCCATCCGGCAACCGCAGAACAGGTAACCGGTTGTCCGATGATGGCTTCAAGGGCGGTAATGCCTCGTGAAATATCATCAATCAGCTGTTTATCATTCCAGTTTCCGCTTCGCGCTTGCCAGGCATGGTGATCCCAGGCATGCAAACCGGTTTCATGAATCAGGGCGGTTTGCGCAATGATCGCCGCATTGGCCTGGCCAATCTCTTTTCCCGGCCACGCGGTTCCCGCGAGCAATATATCCCATCCGTAGAGCGATGCTGCGTTTGAGCGCAGCATTTTCCACAGAAATTGTGGCTTCACAAGACGCCAGAGATGGCGCCCCATGTTGTCAGGTCCAACGCTAAAGAAAAAACTTGCCCGAACGTTATGCCGGTTCAATGTCTCCAACAGGCGGGGCACACCTTCGCGCGTCCCCCGGAAAGTATCGACATCAATGCGCAAGCCTACTTTGGTCATGATGTGTGTTCCGTGATATCCACACTGCGTAAGAAGAAGTCCAGCGTCTCTTCTACCGTTTCCTGCATCTCAATAGTGGGCTCCCAGTTCAGGCAGCGTTTTGCATTACGAATGTTGGGCTTACGATGCTCAACGTCCTGATAACCTTTACCATAGTAGCTACTGCTTTCGACGTCACGGAAACCGGCAAACGGTGGGAAGTGGTTGCGTAATGGGTGTTTTTCAAAGCAGGTAAGCAGCATTTCTGCCAGTTCCTGAATACTGGCCTCATTCTCCGGGTTACCGATGTTGATAATTTCGCCATCGCAGCGTCCGCCTTCGTTTTCAATGATGCGGTACAGGGCTTCGATACCATCGCGAATATCAGTAAAGCAGCGTTTTTGCTTACCGCCTTCAATCAGCTTAATCGGTGAACCTTCCACCAGATTGAGGATCAGTTGGGTAATGGCGCGTGAGCTGCCGATACGCGCGGCGTTAAGGCTGTCCAGACGCGGTCCCATCCAGTTAAACGGACGGAACAGGGTGAAGCGCAATCCCTCTTTTTCGCCGTATGCCCAAATTACGCGGTCCAGCAACTGCTTGGAAACGGAGTAGATCCAGCGTGGTTTATTCACCGGGCCGACGATCAGGTTCGAGCTGTCTTCATCAAAAACTTTGTCGGTACACATGCCGTAGACTTCGGAGGTTGACGGGAAAATGATGCGCTTACGGTATTTCACGCAGTAGCGAATGATTTTCAGGTTCTCTTCAAAATCGAGCTCAAACACGCGCAGCGGGTTGCGGGTATATTCGATTGGCGTGGCGATCGCTACCAGCGGCAGCACGACGTCGCATTTTTTCACATGATATTCAATCCATTCGGAGTGAATGCTGATATCGCCTTCGACGAAATGGAATCGTGGATGCTGCAGAAAACGACTAATGGCGTCGCTGCCAATGTCGAGTCCATACACTTCGTAATTGTCTTCTTGCAACAGGCGTTCGGTCAGATGGTTACCAATGAAGCCATTGACGCCAAGGATCAGCACGCGAGTACGGCGTTTAGCGGTAGTAACTGACTGGCTGTTCAGGCGAGAACCTGGTACCAGGCCCAGAACCTGCGCCAGCTGTGACCCCTGCATGGCAATACCATCGCCAGCTTGCCCGGTAATAATCTCCAGTGCGCCATCAGCGCAGGCGATCAGCAAAGGCGAAACGGAGATGACGGTTCCTGGCTGGGCTGCGCGGTCATTTTTGCAAACACGTGACGACCAGACGGTGAATTTTTGCGTACCAACATAGCTAAATGCGCCCGGCCATGGATCGCTGACGGCGCGTACCTGGTTATGCAACTCTGCGGCTGGTTTGTTCCAGTCGAGGAAGCTATCTTCCGGCGTACGGCGACCAAAACAGGTCGCTTCTGCTTCCTGTTGGGGGTGTTCTGCATAATCTCCCGTTTTAATCGCGGGCAGCGCCTCTTCCAGTAACTGACGCGCAGCCTGGCACAACTTATGGTGCAGCGTTAACGCCACATCATCGGGCGAAATAGCAACCCGCTGCTGGGCAACAATGGCACCGGCATCCGCGCGTTTGACCATCCGGTGAAGCGTGACGCCGGTTTCGGTTTCACCATTGACCAGTACCCAGTTCAGCGGTGCGCGGCCACGGTATTTGGGCAGTAGCGAGCCGTGCAGATTAAATGCACCCTTAGGGGCAATGCTGAGGATCTCATCACTCAGTAAATGGCGATAGTAGAACGAGAAGATAACATCAGGTGCCAGTTGGCTAATGCGCTCAATCCACAGGGGATGATTAACCTCGTCAGGGGCGTAAACCGGAATACCGGCGCTGGCCGCGAGGCGGGAAACAGATCCAAAAAACGCTTTTTCACCCGGATTGTCGGTGTGCGTAAAAATGGCAGCGATTTCATAACCTGCATCCAACAAGGCCTGGACACCCTGACATCCCATATCGTGATAGGCAAATACGACGGCTTTCATGCGCGGTTTTCCTCGGTTGACTGCGTGGTTTGTGGGCGGATAACGTGTTGAACAAAATAGCGGGGGCGGGCGCGGACATCGTTATAGATGCGACCGATATATTCGCCGAGTAAACCCATGCCAATAAACTGTGCGCCGATAAAGGTAAACAGGACGGCAAACAGCATGAATACCCCTTCCGCGGCCCACTGTGGGCCGAGCGTCAGGCGCAGAACAACAAGCAAGACTGATAAGGTAAAGCCCGTGGCGGCGATCACGCTGCCCAACAGACTCAGCATGCGAAGCGGTGTTGTGGTAAGGCAAGTCACCAGGTCATACATCAGGTTGATCAGACGCATGAAGCTGTATTTGGAGTCACCAAATTCGCGCTCTGCATGATGTACCGGGATCTCCGTAGCGCGACGGGCAAAAATGTTGGCCAGAATAGGGATAAAGGTGCTGCGCTCCTGGCAATGCAGCATGGCATCGACGATGTGACGGCGATAGGCGCGTAGCATGCAGCCGTAGTCGCCCATTGCTTTACCGGTGGTTCGTTGGATCAGATGGTTGATCATTCGTGAGGCGGTCTTACGAAATACGCTGTCCTGCCGGTTCTGGCGCACCGTGCCCACCACATCAAACCCCTCATCTGCTGTGGCGACCAACCGAGGGATCTCCTCCGGCGGGTTCTGCAAATCGGCATCCAGTGTGATGATCAAGTCGCCAGTGACATGGCTGAAACCGGCCATAATCGCCGAGTGCTGTCCGTAATTGCGATTCAGCAAAATAGAAACAATATGGCTGTTTGGTGCCTGGGAGGCATTCATCATCAACTGAGCGGAATTGTCACTGCTACCGTCGTCGATTAGCAGAATTTCATAGTCTTTACCCAATTTCTCGCAGGCGGCGCTGGTGCGTCTGATTAACTCTGGCAGGCTTTCCTGTTCATTAAAAACGGGAATGACCACCGAGACTTTTTTGATTGGTGCTGCTTCAAACATGATTATTGTCCTGCAATCTCGCGAAGTGCCGTAATGACCCGCTGGGTATCCGCTTCGGTCATGTCTGGGAATAACGGCAGCGAGCAGATGCGCGCGCTGTTCCATTCAGTATTTGGGAGCGAAAGGGTAGTGAAGCGTTCGCGATAATATTTTTGCGTATGGGCTGCACGAAAATGCAGACCGGTGCCGATATCTTTAGTCTTCAGCGCTTCCATCAGGGCATCTCTGCTCAGCCCGCAGCGGGTTTCGTCAACACGAATGATGAATAAGTGCCAGGCATGAACGTGCGGCCACCGGGGCAGGTCCAGCGGTTGAAATGGCGTATCAGCCAGCGCCTGCTGATATTGCTGGGCAATTTGCGCCCGGCGTGAATTCAGTTGCTCCAGCTTATTCAGCTGTACCAACGCAATAGCGGCATTGATATCCGTCAGGTTGTATTTGTATCCTGGCGCAAGCACTTCGGCCTGCGGTGCCCGGCCATAGGTTTGTCGATCAAAAGCATCAACGCCCAGACCGTGAAACTTCAGGCTGCGAAGCCGCTGGGCAAGCTGGCTGTCGTCGGTAACAATCAGTCCACCTTCTGCGCAGGTGATATTTTTGATGGCGTGAAACGAGAAGATTGCCGTACCGCGCGCCCCGACATGACGGCCCTTATACAATGTCCCTACGGCATGGGCCGCATCTTCTATTACCGGGATGCCATAACGCTCGCCAATGGCATAAATTGCGTCAAGATCGGCGGGGGCGCCTGCGTAATGTACTGGAACAATGGCTTTGGTTCGTGGGGTAATGGCGGCTTCAATTTGCTCAGGTGTGACCATAAGTGTATCGCGGTCGACGTCGACCATGACTGGCGTCGCACCCAGCAAGACAATCATGTTGAGGGTGGAAACCCACGTCATCGACGGCGTAATGACCTCATCGCCTGCACCTATGCCCAACGCCATCAGTGTGATGTGCATACCTGCCGTGGCAGAGCAGACGGCGACAGCGTGTTGATTTCCTGTGAGCTGACAGAAGGCTTCTTCCAGCTGTTGGTTCTTCGGGCCAGTGGTTATCCATCCAGAGTCCAGCACCGCTTTTACAGCGGCAAGCTCTTCAGCACCCATTGCTGGGCGAGAGAAAGGCAAAAAGTCAGACATCATTATTCCTTCAAGCCATTTAACGCTACCGAAGTTTTATTTTTAGGACTAAACAGGGGCGTCGTTAATTATTTCATCAGGCTACAAAGGTTAATGGCCGAAGGTTAATTTATCCTTAAGGGTTTAAGGTTTGGGAGATAATAACAAAGACAGTGGGGAGTGGTTTATTTGTTTGAATATAAAGAGTTTTTAGTCATTATGGCGGTATTGTTCTCTGTTGCTGAATGCTGAGAGCAATACCGCTAATGTGATCATTGTTTATATTACGTTTAAACTCGGGGGACTTACAGTAACCCTTTCAAGGTTAACGTTTTACGTGTGGCGATATTTAAGTCGTAGGTGCCAAGATCTTCCGCTTTAACCCAGGCGAACGCCTGGAACTCTTCGTTAATGTTCACTTCACGATTAGCTGCCACACAATCGAAGATGAGATAAATCATATAAATCTCTTCCTGGCTGCCATCCGCGTACGTTTTAGTACGAATATCGTCACTGAAAGTCCATGGCGTAATTTCTGATAACACCAGCTGCTCGCCCAGCTCCTCTCTCACTTCCCGGCGCAAAGCTTCTTCGATGCGCTCACCCGGCTCAACGCCACCGCCAGAAAGCGCCCACTGACCGGGAAACACACCGCGGTCGTCAGCCATTTTGCAGAGTAAATAGCAGCCATCGTTTTGAATTAATGGGCAAACAATTGTTCTTTGGCGCATAGGTCAAGTCCTTGCAGGGGCGGGTATTAAGAATTCCATCATCCACCTATCTTACCTTTTGCTGGCTGGAGAAAAAACGCTTCATCGACGATTAAGTCCGTACGGGCGAGGAAAAATTGATTGTTGTTGAAAATGGCGTTCAGGGATGCAAACGATAGATTACATACAAAAATTTAACCTTATCTAATCTCATTAAGTAGTATTTAGTTACAATATGGTCTTGCATCGCTTTTTTAGCTCATTGATTCCTCGTCATCTGACAGTACAATTCACCGGTTTTGGGGCTATGTTTTGATTCTTGCAGGAAAGGATAGAAAATGAAAAAAAGTTTACTGTTGGGTTTTGCCGGAATGCTGTTTGTTTCCGCTTCGGCAAACGCGATTAGCATCAATGGTCAGGCTGGCGAAGACTACACCAACCTTGGATTCGGTATGGGTACTGAGACCACTGGTCTGGCCGTCAGCGGCAACTGGATGCATAATGATGACGACGGCGATGTTGCTGGGCTGGGCCTGGGTTTGAATATCCCGCTGGGTCCACTGTTGGCGACCGTTGGTGGTAAAGGTGTTTATACCAATCCAAACGATGGCGATGAAGGTTATGCTGCGGCTGTCGGTGGTGGTTTACAGTGGCCGATCGGCGACAGCATTCGTCTGTTTGGTGAGTACTATTACTCTCCTGATTCGCTTTCCAGCGGTATCGACAGCTATGAAGAAGCAAATGCCGGTGCGCGTTTGACTATTATGCGTCCGCTGAGCATCGAAGCCGGTTATCGTTACCTGAACCTGGCAGGTAAAGACGGTAACCGTGATAACGCAATTGCTGATGGCCCGTACGTTGGGGTTAACGCCAGCTTCTAACATTTCTGGCGCGGCGTTCAGTCGCGCCTTCCCCCCTCCATGCGTTATAGTGTTTTCATCATAAAAGCAGGAGAACACGATGTTAAACGTGGAGATGCTATCCACCGGGGATGAAGTGTTGCACGGACAAATCGTCGACACCAATGCCGCCTGGCTGGCCGATTTTTTCTTTAATCAGGGTTTACCGCTAACACGCCGCAACACGGTAGGTGACAATCTTAACGATTTAGTCTCTGTTTTGCGTGAGCGTAGCGAACACGCCGATGTACTGATCGTTAATGGCGGTTTGGGGCCAACCAGCGATGATTTGAGCGCGCTGGCAGCGGCAACGGCAAAAGGCGAAGGGCTGGTGCTGCATGAAGCATGGCTGACCGAGATGGAGCGATATTTCCGCGATCGTGGCCGCGTGATGGCGCCAAGTAACCGCAAACAGGCTGAACTTCCGGCCAGCGCTGAGTTTATCAATAATCCGGTGGGTACCGCGTGCGGGTTCGCCCTGAAGCTTAACCGCTGCCTGATGTTCTTTACACCGGGTGTACCGTCAGAATTCAAAGTCATGGTTGAGCATGAGATTCTGCCGCGTTTGCGTGAGCGTTTCTCATTGGCTCAGCCCCCGTTATGCCTGCGATTAACCACCTTTGGCCGTTCTGAAAGCGACCTGGCACAGAGCCTGGATCCGCTGACTTTGCCACCGGGCGTAACAATGGGATATCGCTCCTCAATGCCGATTATTGAGCTGAAGCTGACCGGGCCGGATTCCCAACGCGAAGCGATGCTGGCGCTGTGGCCTGAGGTGAAAAAGGTTGCCGGGCAAAACATGATTTTTGAAGGTACGGAAGGTTTGCCTGCACAAATTGCCCGCACGTTACAGGAACGACAATACAGTCTGACGCTGAGCGAACAATTTACCGGTGGTCTGGTCGCGTTGCAGCTTTCTCGCGCTAATGCTCCGTTGTTGGCGAGCGAAGTTGTTCCGCCCCAGGAAGAAACGCTGGCGCAAACGGCGCATTGGGTAACCGAGCGACGTAGCAAACATTATGCCGGGCTGGCTTTGGCGATATCAGCTTTCGAAAACGAACATATTAACTTTGCGCTGGCCGCCCCCAATGGGACATATGGTTTGCGCGTTCGGCTGAACGCTAATCGCTACAGCTTGTCGATTCGTCAGGAAGTGTGCGCAATGATGGCGCTAAATATGCTGCGCCGTTGGCTTAACGGACAGGATATTGCCAGTGAGCACGGCTGGATCGACGTAGTGGAATCTCTGATGCTACCTGCCTGATTTATTCTCTCTCTACTTCTCGTAATGGGAAGGCATGCTGGCCTTCCCATTTTCAGTCCAACCTATTGTACTCCCTGTAAAAAAATCTGTGCGTTAGTTCACAATTGCACTCGTTTTTTCTCCAGCCTACTGGAAGAGCGGGAGGATTTGATGCACTTCACAATTTTAACCACCTTAACTCACCACACTGATTCCAGTATCTCAGACTGGAGTCCAGTATGTTGGAATCAAGTAAAGTTCCCGCGCTCACCAGGGCGATTGAAATACTCAATCTCATTGCGCGTATCGGCCCATGCAGTGCCGCCATCATCATAGAAACGCTGGGTATTCCAAAAAGTACCGCGTATCTATTACTGAACGAACTGAAACGTCAACGCTTCATCAGCATTGATCATCAGGAGAATTACTGCCTGTGGACCAAGCTGGTTGAACTGTCGGGACATGCCCTGAGCAAGATGGATTTACGTGAACTGGCCCGTCCACGGTTGACACAACTGATGGATGAGACCGGACTGCTTTGCCATCTGGGGATCATCGACCACGAAAGCGCGTATTACATCCTGAAAGTAGAGTCGTCATCGACTATCAGCGTGCGCTCCCACGAAGGGAAAAGTCTTTCGCTCTATCGCTCGGGTATCGGCAAATGTCTGCTGGCCTGGCAACCTGCCGCCGTACGTAAAGCCATTATTGAACAACTGATATGGGAACAGGCAACGCCGACCACTATCACCAAACCACAGCAGTTGAAGGACGAGCTTGAGCGTATTCGTCAGCGTGGATGGAGCTTTGATAATGGCGAAGATTATCCCGATGTTCGCTGCGTCGCTGCGCCAGTTTTTAACGCTAGCAATGAGCTGACCGCCGCGATTTCAGTGGTTGGCACGCGTCTGCAAATTAACGAAGAGAACCGTGATTATCTGGCTGGTAAAGCGATTTCCTGCGCCAAAGATATTTCACGCCTGCTGGGATGGAAAAGTCCCTTCGACTCACTTGCTTCATAAAAAGGAGAACATCATGACCCTACCTAAAATTAAACACGTCCGCGCCTGGTTTACCGGTGGTGCCACGGCGGAAAAAGGCGCTGGCGGTGGTGACTATCACGATCAGGGCGCTAACCACTGGATTGACGATCATATCGCCACGCCAATGAGTAAATATCATGAATACGAACAATCGCGTCAGTCCTTTGGTATCAACGTGTTAGGAACGCTGATTGTTGAGGTAGAAGCTGAGAACGGGCAGACCGGTTTTGCCGTGTCGACGGCAGGGGAGATGGGTTGCTTTATTGTAGAAAAGCATCTCAATCGTTTTATCGAAGGGAAATGCGTTAGCGATATCAAACTCATTCATGACCAGATGCTCGGCGCAACAATGTATTACTCCGGATCTGGCGGTCTGGTGATGAACACCATCTCGTGCGTAGATCTGGCGCTGTGGGATCTGTTCGGCAAAGTGGTGGGGTTACCGGTCTACAAGTTGTTGGGTGGCGCGGTACGAGACGAAATTCAATTCTACGCGACGGGCGCGCGTCCGGATCTGGCAAAGGAGATGGGCTTTATTGGCGGCAAAATGCCAACTCACTGGGGACCGCACGATGGGGATGCCGGGATCCGCAAAGATGCAGCAATGGTCGCTGATATGCGCGAAAAATGTGGCCCTGATTTTTGGCTGATGCTCGACTGTTGGATGAGTCAGGATGTGAACTATGCCACCAAACTGGCTCATGCCTGCGCGCCGTATAATCTGAAGTGGATCGAAGAGTGTCTGCCACCGCAGCAGTATGAAGGCTATCGCGAACTGAAACGCAACGCTCCTGCAGGGATGATGGTCACCAGCGGTGAACACCATGGAACGCTACAATCTTTCCGCACCCTATCTGAAACCGGCATCGACATCATGCAGCCGGATGTAGGCTGGTGCGGTGGGTTAACCACGTTAGTAGAAATTGCCGCTATTGCAAAATCACGCGGACAGCTGGTGGTGCCGCATGGCTCATCGGTCTACTCGCATCATGCGGTGATTACGTTCACCAACACCCCATTCAGTGAGTTTTTGATGACCAGCCCGGATTGTTCAACGATGCGTCCACAGTTTGATCCGATCCTTCTGGACGAACCCGTACCCGTCAATGGCCGCATTCATAAGTCGGTGCTCGACAAACCGGGATTTGGCGTCGAACTTAACCGCGACTGCAATCTGAAGCGCCCTTATAGCCACTAATGACCTGTGCGTTGCCATTGCCACGGCAACGCCCTCATTTCTTTGAGGATCTTGCGATGAGTACCACGTTACTTGACGGTGTGGTGAAGAAAAACCGCGCCCGTTTGATTCCCTTTATGCTGGCGCTGTATGTGCTGGCGTTTCTTGACCGCTCGAACATCGGTTTTGCCAAAGAGACCTATCAGATTGATACCGGCCTGAGCAATGAGGCTTATGCGTTGGGGGCGGGGATTTTCTTTGTGGTTTACGCCTTTCTGGGCGTTCCTGCCAACCTGTTGATGCGTAAATTTGGCGCCAGAACCTGGATTGGCACCACCACGTTACTATGGGGATTTCTCTCCGCGGCGATGGCATGGGCGGACACAGAAGCAAAGTTTCTGGTCATCCGTACTCTGCTGGGTGCGGCAGAAGCAGGGTTCTTCCCCGGTATGATATACCTGACGTCGCAGTGGTTCCCCCAGCGTAATCGCGCCAGCATCATGGGGCTATTCTACATGGGTGCGCCGCTGGCATTAACCCTGGGATCGCCGCTTTCAGGTGCACTGTTGGAGATGCACGGTTTTATGGGACATCCGGGGTGGTTCTGGATGTTCGTTATCGAAGGTTTACTGGCTGTAGGTGCAGGCGTTTTTACCTTCTTCTGGCTTGACGACACGCCACAGCAAGCGCGTTTCCTTAGCGCCGAGGAAAAGGCTGCACTCATTAGCCAACTGGCGAGTGAAGAGGAGAAAAAGGTCACTTCGCGCCTGTCGGACGCGTTGCGTAATGGCCGCGTCTGGCAACTGGCGATCATCTATCTGACGATTCAGGTCGCGGTGTATGGTTTGATCTTCTTCCTGCCCACTCAGGTTGCCGCATTGTTGGGAACAAAGGTCGGCTTTACGGCTTCAGTCGTGACGGCGATACCGTGGGTAGCGGCGTTGTTTGGCACCTGGCTTATTCCGCGTTATTCCGATCGCACTGGCGATCGACGTAACGTTGCTGCGCTGACACTGCTGGCGGCCGGGATTGGCATTGGCTTGTCCGGGCTGGTTTCACCGGTACTGGCGATCGTGGCGCTTTGCGTCGCTGCGGTTGGTTTCATCGCCGTACAGCCGGTGTTCTGGACGATGCCAACGCAGCTTCTTTCCGGGACAGCTCTGGCGGCGGGGATCGGCTTCGTCAACCTGTTTGGTGCCGTAGGCGGCTTTATTGCCCCCATTCTGCGCGTCAAAGCTGAAACGTTGTTTGCCAGCGATGCGGCAGGTCTGCTGGTCCTGGCGGGCGTCGCGATGATTGGCTCGCTTATCATCTTTACGCTGAGTGTGAACCGTTCGGTTTCACAAGCAGGTACTGTGCATCATTAATTGTAAGGATCGTTATGAACGCATTGTTATCAAACCCCTTCAAAGAAGGATTGCGGAAAGGGGAAGTCCAGGTTGGCCTGTGGCTCAGTTCGACCACCTCCTACATGGCAGAGATTGCCGCGACGTCGGGCTACGACTGGCTGTTGATTGATGGTGAACATGCGCCGAATACGGTGCAGGATCTCTACCACCAGCTCCAGGCGATTGCGCCTTATGCCAGTCAGCCGGTAGTCCGTCCCGTTGAGGGCAGTAAAGCGTTGATCAAGCAAGTGTTGGATATTGGTGCGCAGACGTTGCTGATTCCTATGGTCGACAGTGCGGAGCAGGCGCGTCAGGTGGTTTCTGCGACTCGTTATCCACCACTCGGGGAGCGTGGCGTTGGTGCCAGCGTGGCGCGGGCGGCGCGCTGGGGACGTATCGACAATTATATGGAACGGGCCAATGAATCACTGTGCCTGCTTGTGCAGGTGGAGAGTAAAGCCGCACTGGATAATCTGGATGCGATTCTGGACGTTGAAGGTATTGACGGTGTCTTTATCGGCCCGGCGGATCTTTCTGCATCACTGGGCTATCCGGATAACACCGGACACCCGGAAGTACAAGAGATCATCGAGCAAAGCATTCGCCGTATCCGCGCAGCCGGAAAAGCCGCCGGTTTCCTCGCGGTCGATCCGGCAATGGCGCAAAAATGTTTGCAGTGGGGCGCGAATTTTGTCGCTGTAGGCGTCGATACCATGCTTTATACCGAAGCGCTGGATCGCCGGTTGGCAATGTTTAAGCCGGAGAAATCAGCACAAACGTTAAAAAGCAGTTACTAATATCAGGCCCGATGGTATAAGGCTATCGGGCCTGAGATCTGTGCTAATGGTTGCTAGCCGCCCCGTCGTCAGCAGAAAAACCGGTAATGCCCAGTACGATTTCACGATCAATACCATGTTCCAGCATCATGCGAGCAATCCGTGTTGCTTCTTCTTGCGTACCTTTTTGTACTCCTTGTTCTAATCCTTGTTCTAATCCTTGTTGTAACCCTTGTTGCAGCCCATCGTGGTGACCTTCTTGTCTGAGCCTATCTGCGATTGTCATCAGCCTCTCCTTGTTATGAGGGGAACGTTCGGCAACTTTATGGATAAATTCGTTGACGTGAGAAACGTCGCCGTACCGTAGCAGGTAATTTAATAGCGTTTGTAGCTGGCTGTCATTAGCGGTGCTTGTAACTAATAACGAGACCAGTCGGTCCACTAATCCCATCAAATCACGATCGCGGATATGTTTTTGCATCAACTCAAGCAGCGCAACACGCCGATGTTGCACGATTTCATCGTCAGGTATCACGGTAATATCGACCAGCGGAAAGGCTTCTGAATAAAGCTGTCGTGCCAGCTGTGGATTGTCAAATTCATCCAGCCAGTTGAGTGACCAGGGATAGGGGCTTTGTTGACCGTGATAAAACAACATTGGGATCACCAGCGGCAGCGTTTTATTCCCGGCATCAAGATGATGCTGCATCGCAGCGGTGGCATAGCGCATCAGGCGGAATGCCATGTGCTGCACGGCTGTACTCTGATGTTCGATGACACAATAGATATAGCCGTCACCTTCGTGGGTTTTTAGCGACCACAATACGTCGGAGTAGTAAGCGCGGAGATCCTGTTCGATAAAACTGGTGGACTCCAGCTTCAGCGTTTGCAAATTGCATATCTCACGTAATGTGGCGGGGAGGTGAATCTCCAGAAAATCCCGGGCCATCTCAGGATAAGAAATGATCTTTTTAAAAACCGCATCATGCGGTGTGGATGTAGTGGGTTTAGCCATGGTAGTCCGTCACCAGAAAGAGAATATGGCGTGACGGTATCTACTTTTAACAAGCGCTGCATATGAGAAATTGATTTTTTGCGTGGGTGAATCAGAGATAAATAAGCCCGACTGCAACGTATTCAAATAAGCGGAACTGGAAGCGCAAAAATGCCCGGTAGCAAACACCACCGGGCAACTGAGTTACCCCAACGCTTTGGCAAGCAGGGTGATAGGATGTTCGCAACGCTTACTGGTAGACATCTCAATCTGCCATTTACAGGTTTCGCAGTCGGTGACGACGATATCCGCGCCGCTTTCTTCAATCTGGCGGAATAACGGTGCGCCAATAGACTGTGAAGTCGGGTAGTTTTCCTTTTTAAAGCCGTAGGTTCCGGCAATGCCACAGCACTGCGAATCCAGCACCGTCAGCTCCAGCCCCGGAATTTGTCGCAGTAGCTCCAGCGTGTAGAGCGTCCAGCCCATTTTCTCCATGTGGCAGGGCGTGTGGTAGACCACTTTCAACGGCAACGTTTTCAGCGGTAGCGTTTTGCCTTCATCCAGTTTGCGCCACAGCCAACGGGTTGCCAGCTCAATGTGTTCGCGCAGGCCTGAGTTGTCGACATCCAGCACTTCCGGATATTCATCGCGTAGCGCAAAGGTGCAGGTTGATGAGGTGGCGATCACCGGAATGCCTTTGCCATCAATCGCTTCCCGAAGTGAGGCCACGTTGCTGACCGCCTGCTTACGCGCTTTATCTGTAAATCCGTTAGCAATCAGCGGCACGCCACAGCATTTCTCTTTACTCAGCAGTTGCACGCCGGTTCCCATCGCATTCAACACCTTGATCAGGTCTTTGCCAAGCTGGGGATGGTTGTAATTCACAAAACAGCCGTGGAAAAAGGCGACCTGATCCTGATACTGCGCCTGCTCGGCGGCAACGCTGCGATACCAGCGGCGGAAGGTACCAAAGGAGTACTTCGGCAGCGTACGGCGATGATCGATTTTTAGCGCGTAATCCAGCAACTGACGTACCGGTTTTAGTGAGGTGGCGGTATTCACTATTGGGGCGAAGGGGGTGGAAACGCTACCCATTAAATCGGTATGGCTTAAGACGAAGTTACGCAGCGATGGGCGCGTCGTGTCGTATTTGGCGCGCGCGCGCTGGATGATATCGCCGATTTTCACGTCTGACGGACAGGCCACTTCGCAGCGCTTACAGTTGATGCAGTATTTCAGCGCATCGTCATATAGTGCGCCATCTTTCAGGCGCAGACGTTCACCGTCCGGGCCGGCCTGCTTAGGGCCCGGGTAGCTCGGGTTGACGCGGCTTACCGGGCAGGCGGTGGTGCACACCGTACATTTGATACAACTTTCAAAACGTGTGTCGCTCATTGCTGTCCTCCTGCACGTTTCGCAATATGATGTGCGGCATGTAAGGCGCTGACTGCGCACACGCCGCCTCCGCAACCCTGGGCGATAGGGTCGAATCCGCCGAGGACGGAACCGATGGCGTACATGTTCTCTATCGTTTTTCCCGCCAGTGATGGGCGCAATGTGGCATCGGTTGTGACGCCAAACAGTTGCCACGGTTGTGGGTCGAAAACGTCACGCTGATACCACTCGGCGCGGGTAGCTGTTTGCTGTACATCCAGTCCCAGGATTGGTTCGTGGATTGCCTCACGCGTGGCGACCAGCCCGCTGCTGAAAAAACTGCCGCTGGCGAGCACGGCGAAACGTGGCCGCAAGGGGATATCGGCATGATTTCGGGTCCAGATTTCGCTGACCACGCCGTCCTGACAGGTGATTTTCTTCACTTCATCACCCGGCATCCACACACCGCCCTGGCGCACAAACTGGCGCTGCAATTTGTTGTGTAAACGCATGCCCAGTACCGAAGGTGGTAGGGTCGGTAACAGTGTCAGCGAGCAGGGGAGGCGCTCGTTAAGCCACTGCCAGAGCCGCTCATCTGCCAGACCAAAGCAGGCCGGCATGATTATCATGTCGCAGGTTTTTGCCATTGGCAGCAATGCGTCATAGAGCAGCGACCATTTATCTTCGTTATCCAGCAGGCGCGCAATATTAACGGCGCGAAACTCGGTTGGGTTATCACGCAGGACATCCAGTTCCGGCAGTTCGATTTCTGCCGTCTCGACGCTGAGATTACGTTGGCGTAATGACGCCGCGGCGAGATGCGCCTGAAAATCCAGTAACCCGCTAATCCCTACAACGCATATACGCTGCGCGGACAGCGGCCAGACCGGTACTTCCGGGGAACTTAACCAGGTTGAGCGCAGGGTGCCCAGCGGGGTAACACGTTGATGTGCCTGATGCACGTTGCCTTGCAAATGCGTTCCGCATTCTTCCAGTAAATTTTGCGCCTGCTGGGCCAGTTCCAGAACGTTCTGCGTTCCGATGGTGCTATACGGATGTGCGGGTGCCTGAGTGCGCAGCGCATTCAAACCCGCTTCTATATCCGTCACCGGTTGACCATCGGGTAAGCTGCTGAGCAAATCCAGTGAGCCGGAGGAAAAATGCAGGGCGCTTTGGCCGCGGGTAACAATCGTGCAGCGCAGTCCGCTTTTTTGCAGTTGCAGGCCGCATAGCAGTCCAGCGAGGCCGCCGCCGATAATGACGGTATCAAATTTCATCCTGGTGCTCCTTTTCCAGACCACACAACCCTTGATAAACCCAGCGAGTGAATTCGCTTTCGCGTAGTGCATCTCCCCAGGCGATAGGCTGCACACCTTTCCAGCGTTCGTTGAGGAAGTCGGAAAGCTGGGTAATGGATTGCGCTGCGGTAGTGACATTAAAACGTTGCAGCAAACCTGCGGCGCGACAGGCACACAATTCGCCCTGGCAGGTCCCCATTCCGACGCGGGTACGGCGACGCAAATCGAGCAGACTGTTGACGGTTAAATTCTCGACGGCGTATTGCACTTCGCCTGCGGTGACCGCTTCGCATTCACAGACCAGGCTGCGATGTTGACGGCCTTCGCTCAGCCACGCTGGGGTACGATCCCCATGGCGATAGACTGCCGAACCGCGTAGCGGCGCAGGTAACGAAATAACGCGTTTAAGCGTATGCTCGGTAGATTCCTGTGAGCCAGGCAACGCGGTGTCTGCGGTTGTGCAAGGCTGGGTATTGCCCAGCTTACGGCAAACGGCATCGGTAGCCCACTCCGCCATCAGGCGGTAGGTCATCAGTTTGCCGCCGGTAATGGTGATAAACCCTTCCAGTCCGTCACGCTCTGCGTGATCGAACAGCACAATCCCACGGCTGACGTTACGCCCGGTGGGATCGTCGTCGCTGGCTACCAGCGGACGCACGCCGGAGTAGGCGCGTAAAATGCGCGTTTTCGCCATAATAGGCGCCAGTTTCTCGCCTTCACGCAGCAGAATGTCGACTTCTTCTGCGGTGACGCGGTTGCTGTCGATATCATCGTAATCAATGTGCTGCGAGGTGGTACCGATCAATGAGATGGTATCGCCTGGCACCAGAATATCGGCGTCAGACGGTTTACGGCAGCGGTTGATGACATGCTGGTTAATGCGATGATCCATAATCAGCAACGAACCTTTGGCCGGGAACATACGGATGCTCAGATCGGCATATTCCGCAATGCGTTGACCCCAAATCCCGGCGGCGTTAACGACAACCGGTGCATGCAGGGACTGCATTTCGCCCGTCAGATGATTGCGCACGTTAACGCCGCAAACCGTCGCGCCTTCGCGAATCAGTCCTGTCACTTCATGCGCCGTTAAGATAACCGCGCCATGCTCACGCGCATCCAGCATGTTGGCGGCGGTTAAGCGGAAAGGATCAACCGTGCCGTCCGGCACTTTTACCGCACCAATCAGCTGTGGATTCACGGAAGGTTCGATAATACGTGCCTGCTGAGGGTCAATCGCTTCTGCGCGAATCCCTGCTTCTTCACAGGCGCGAATAAAGGTCGCCTGAAAGGAGAGCTCATCCTCCGGCAGGGTAATAAACAGACCGTCCGTTGGCTCAACGCAATGGCGGGCGATACGTTTCAGAATTTGGTTTTCGCTGATGCACTCACGGGCAGATTCAGCATCGGTGACGGCGTAGCGTGCACCGCTGTGCAGCAGGCCGTGGTTGCGCCCGGTCGCACCTGTGGCGATATCGTGGCGTTCCACTAAGATGACGCGCAACCCGCGCAGCGCACAATCGCGTGCGATCCCTGCACCTGTTGCTCCTCCACCAATGATAATCACGTCACTTGTTTGCGAGTCGCGAGTTTTCATTGTTTTTCCTCACAGTTCGTTTTTTATCATTTAGCCACATAAAAAACATGGATTGTTTGATTTCGCGCATAATCGCTCATTATTCGAAAATGAAACGTGATTTCGTGCGCCTTTATGAACATTTGTCATAAATCTGTAACAATATGTGCTGCGTTTCACATTTTTGTTATGTATCTTTCCTTAACATCGCGGCCACACTGGGAGCGGTAGGGTAGTAATGACGAACTGCAGTGTTTACTTCGAATGAAAGACGGCCACGGAGGCTACACTATGTTGAGCATTTTTAAACCAGCGTCACACACGGCGCGTTTGCCTGCAGCGGAGATCGACCCGACATATCGTCGATTACGTTGGCAGATTTTTCTGGGGATTTTCTTTGGTTATGCCGCGTACTATCTGGTACGTAAGAACTTTGCCCTTGCGATGCCGTATCTGGTTGAGCAGGGGTTCTCGCGTGGCGATCTGGGTTTTGCGTTGTCCGGTATCTCCATTGCTTACGGATTTTCGAAATTCATCATGGGGTCCGTTTCGGATCGCTCGAATCCGCGCGTTTTCCTGCCAGCGGGTCTGATACTGGCTGCGGCAGTGATGTTGTTTATGGGCTTTGTGCCGTGGGCGACATCGAGCATCGCGGTAATGTTTGTGCTGCTGTTCCTCTGCGGATGGTTCCAGGGGATGGGCTGGCCGCCGTGTGGTCGTACCATGGTGCACTGGTGGTCGCAGAAAGAGCGTGGCGGCATCGTTTCCGTTTGGAACTGTGCGCATAACGTGGGTGGCGGTCTGCCTCCTCTGTTGTTCCTGTTGGGTATGGCCTGGTTCAATGACTGGAAAGCGGCGCTGTACATGCCTGCTTTCGGTGCGATCGTTGTCGCGCTGTTTGCTTTTGCTTTGATGCGTGATACGCCGCAGTCCTGTGGTCTGCCGCCAATCGAAGAGTACAAGAACGATTATCCGGACGATTACAACGAGAAAGCGGAAGAAGAGCTGACTGCGAAGCAGATCTTCATGCAGTACGTACTGCCGAACAAACTGTTGTGGTACATCGCTATCGCTAACGTGTTTGTTTATCTGCTGCGCTACGGCATCCTGGACTGGTCGCCGACTTACCTGAAAGAAGTGAAGCATTTTGCACTGGATAAATCATCCTGGGCCTACTTCCTGTATGAATATGCGGGTATTCCGGGCACGCTGCTGTGTGGCTGGATGTCGGATAAAGTCTTCCGTGGAAACCGTGGCGCGACCGGCGTGTTCTTTATGACGCTGGTGACGATTGCGACCATCGTTTACTGGATGAACCCGGCAGGCAACCCGAACGTAGATATGGCTTGTATGATTATCATCGGCTTCCTGATCTACGGCCCGGTCATGTTGATTGGTCTGCATGCGCTGGAACTGGCACCGAAAAAAGCGGCAGGTACGGCGGCTGGCTTTACTGGTCTGTTCGGTTATCTCGGCGGTTCTGTGGCTGCGAGCGCCATTGTCGGCTACACCGTTGACTTCTTCGGTTGGGACGGCGGCTTTATGGTGATGATTGGCGGTAGTGTGCTGGCGGTTATTCTGCTGGTAGTCGTCATGATTGGCGAAAAACGCCATCACGAAGAGATCCAGCTCAAGCGTAACGGGGGCTAATAGATGAAAACCACATTGAAAAGTCTCAGCGTGGCGCTGATGCTGGCAGGTATGGTTGTGAGCAGCGCGGCGGTTGCCGCAGATAAAGTCGTGATTGCGCACCGTGGCGCCAGCGGTTATCTACCGGAGCATACGTTACCTGCGAAAGCGATGGCCTATGCTCAGGGAGCGGATTACCTGGAACAGGATTTGGTGATGACTAAGGACGACCATCTGGTCGTCCTGCATGACCACTATCTTGACCGCGTCACCGATGTTGCCGAACGTTTCCCGGATCGCGCGCGTAAAGATGGGCGTTACTACGCTATCGACTTTACGCTGGATGAGATCAAGTCGCTGAAGTTTACTGAAGGCTTTGATATCGAAAATGGCAAAAAGGTCCAGACCTACCCGGGGCGTTTCCCGATGGGTAAATCTGATTTCCGTGTGCACACTTTCGAAGAAGAAATTGAGTTCGTTCAGGGATTAAATCATTCAACCGGTAAAAACATCGGCATTTACCCGGAAATGAAAGCGCCGTGGTTCCATCATCAGGAAGGGAAGGACATTGCGGCTAAGACGCTGGAAGTACTGAAAAAGTACGGGTACACCGACAAGAACGACAAGGTCTATCTGCAGTGTTTTGATGTCGCAGAGTTAAAGCGCATTAAGAATGAACTGGAACCGAAGATGGGGATGGATCTCAATCTGGTACAGTTGATTGCGTACACTGACTGGAATGAAACTCAGGAGAAAAAGCCAGACGGCAGTTGGGTTAATTACAACTACGACTGGATGTTTAAACCGGGTGCCATGAAGCAGGTTGCGCAGTATGCGGACGGCATTGGGCCGGACTACCACATGCTGATTGATGAGAAGTCGAAGAAGGGCAATATCTCGTTAACTGGCATGGTGCAGGACGCACATCAGAATAAGATGGTGGTGCATCCGTATACCGTTCGCGCCGATCAACTGCCGGATTACACCACTGACGTAAACCAGCTGTATGACATTCTTTATAACAAAGCGGGTGTTGACGGGCTGTTCACCGATTTCCCCGACAAAGCAGTGAAATTCCTGAATAAAGAGTAATGGCATAAGGCCTGTGATGCACCTCCGGTCACAGGCCTTATTGGACGAAACGTGATTAACTGCTAGATAAGGCCGTCTGCTGTTAACGTTTTCCTACATGCCTGCAGGAGAAATAAAGGGCTGCCGTTCATCGGCGGCTCTTTTACCAGTAACAATTTTTATCCCGCCTTGCGTTACAGCTCTATTTCAATATCGCCTTTTGCCCGGCAACAGCAGGGCAATATTTCACCCGGTTGAATGAAGGCCAGAGGTTCTGCAATCCAGTCAACCTGTCCCGCCACCAGGCGGGTACGACAGGAGCCGCAGTAGCCTTCACGACACTGATATTCGACTTCAACATCGTGCGACTCGAGTGCGGCAAGTAGGGAAGGATGTTCATCCTGGCACAGCAGTTGTGTGCCAGAGATGCGCAAAGTCACGCGGCCCATCAGAGCTGGAAGTTACTCAGGTCGTCGGTATCAACTTCCGAATCGATCTGACCGACCAGATAAGAGCTGACTTCCACTTCCTGCGGTGCGACCTGGACGTTGTCAGACACCAGCCAGGTATTGATCCACGGGATCGGGTTAGAGCGGGTCTGGAAAGGCAGATCGAGTCCGACAGCCTGCATACGGATGTTGGTGATGTACTCAACGTACTGGCACAGAATGTCTTTGTTCAGGCCAATCATTGAGCCATCACGGAACAGATAGTCCGCCCACTCTTTTTCCTGCAGCGCGGCCTGTACGAACAGGTCGTAGCATTCTTGTTTGCACTCTTCGGCAATTTCCGCCATCTCCGGATCGTCTACACCGCTGCGCAGAAGGTTCAGCATATGCTGAGTACCGGTCAGATGCAGGGCTTCGTCGCGGGCGATCAGACGAATAATTTTCGCGTTGCCTTCCATCAGTTCACGTTCGGCGAATGCGAAGGAGCAGGCGAAGCTGACATAAAAGCGGATCGCTTCCAGCGCGTTGACGCTCATCAGGCACAGATACAGCTTCTTCTTCAGCTCACGCAGGTTTACGACAACCGTTTTGCCATTAACGGTATGCGTACCTTCACCGAGCAAATGCCAGTAGCTGGTCATCTCGATCAGTTCGTCGTAGTAGCTGGAAATACCTTCTGCGCGTTTCTGGATTTGCTCATTAGTGACGATATCGTCAAACACCACCGCCGGATCGTTAACGATATTGCGAATAATATGAGTGTAGGAGCGGGAATGGATAGTTTCAGAAAACGCCCACGTTTCCACCCAGGTTTCCAGTTCAGGGATCGAGATTAACGGCAGCAGCGCGACGTTTGGACTACGTCCCTGAATGGAGTCCAGCAGCGTCTGATACTTCAGGTTGCTGATGAAGATATGTTTTTCATGTTCCGGCAATGCCTGGAAATCGATACGATCGCGAGAAACATCGACCTCTTCTGGACGCCAGAAGAAAGAGAGCTGCTTTTCGATCAGTTTTTCAAAGATGTCATATTTTTGCTGATCGTAGCGGGCGACGTTCACCGGCTGGCCGAAGAACATCGGTTCCAGAAGCTGATCATTTTTCGTCTGTGAAAAAGTGGTGTATGCCATTGATGAGAATCCTGTCTGGAATGTACTGCCGGATGCGCTTTGCTTATCCGGCCTACAATACCGCGAATTAATTTGTAGGCCGGGTAAGCGCTACGCCACCCGGCAAAAGATTAAATCTTACATGCGCCGCTTTCGCAGCCATCGTCCTGAATGGACGGTACCAGATCGTCCTGAGAGTCTTCCGCACCGTCACGGGTGTTCTGATAATACAGCGTTTTGACGCCAAATTTGTAGGCGGTGAGCAGGTCTTTCAGCAACTGCTGCATCGGTACTTTTCCGGACGGGAAGCGCGACGGATCGTAGTTGGTGTTGGCAGAAATCGACTGATCGATAAATTTCTGCATGATACCTACCAGCTGCAAGTAGCCGTCGTTGTTCGGCATTTCCCACAGCAGTTCATATGCGTCGTGCAGGTGTTCGTAGTCCGGCACGACCTGACGCAGAATTCCATCTTTCGATGCTTTGATGCTCACGTAACCGCGTGGTGGTTCAATACCGTTGGTGGCGTTGGAGATCTGCGAAGAGGTCTCGGACGGCATCAGAGCGGAGAGCGTGGAGTTACGCAGACCGTGAGTTTTAATTGATTCGCGCAGGCTTTCCCAGTTGTAATGCAGGGATTCGCTGACGATAGCATCCAGGTCTTTTTTATAGGTATCGATCGGCAGAATGCCTTTCGCATAGGTGGTTTCGTTAAACCACGGGCATGCGCCTTGCTCTTTCGCCAGCTCGTTAGACGCTTTCAGCAGGTAATACTGAATCGCTTCAAAGGTTTTGTGAGTCAGGTTATTGGCGCTGCCGTCAGAGTAGCGTTTACCGTTTTTCGCCAGCCAGTAGGCATAGTTGATAACGCCAATACCCAACGTACGACGACCCATCGCACCACGTTTGGCGGCCGGAATCGGATAATCCTGGTAATCGAGCAGCGCATCCAACGCACGTACCGCCAGTACGGCCAGCTCTTCCAGTTCGTCCAGACTTTCGATAGCGCCCAGGTTAAATGCGGACAGCGTACACAGCGCAATTTCGCCGTTTTCATCGTTAACGTCGGTCAGCGGTTTGGTCGGCAGGGCGATTTCCAGGCACAGGTTGGACTGGCGTACCGGCGCGACAACCGGATCAAACGGGCTATGGGTGTTGCAGTGGTCCACGTTCTGAATGTAAATACGGCCGGTAGAGGCACGTTCCTGCATCATCAGTGAGAACAGCTCAACCGCTTTCACGCGCTGTTTGCGGATGCTGTCGTCATTTTCATATTGGGTATACAGACGTTCGAACTCATCCTGATCGGCGAAGAACGCGTCATACAGACCCGGGACGTCGGACGGGCTAAACAGGGTGATGTCGCCGCCTTTCAGCAAACGGGTGTACATCAGTTTGTTGATCTGTACGCCGTAGTCCATGTGACGAACGCGGTTGCCTTCGACGCCACGGTTGTTTTTCAGGACCAGCAGGCTTTCAACTTCCAGGTGCCACATTGGGTAGAACAGCGTGGCTGCACCGCCGCGTACGCCACCCTGAGAGCAGGATTTAACCGCAGTCTGGAAATGCTTGTAGAACGGAATACAACCGGTGTGGAACGCTTCACCGCCGCGAATCGGGCTACCCAGCGCACGGATGCGACCGGCGTTAATGCCGATACCGGCACGCTGAGAAACGTATTTCACAATCGCGCTGGAGGTTGCGTTGATGGAGTCAAGGCTGTCGCCGCACTCGATCAGAACGCAGGAACTGAACTGACGCGTTGGGGTACGCACGCCGGACATAATCGGCGTCGGCAGCGAGATTTTGAACGTAGAAACGGCGTCGTAGAAACGTTTTACATATTGCAGACGTGTTTCACGCGGATAGTTAGAAAACAGGCAGGCTGCTACCAGAATGTAGAGGAACTGTGCGCTTTCATAGATCTCACCGGTAACACGGTTTTGCACCAGATATTTGCCTTCTAACTGCTTCACCGCAGCGTAGGAGAAGGTCATATCACGATCGTGTACGATGAACGAGTCCATCTGCTTGAACTCTTCTTCCGTGTAGTCTTCCAGCAGATGATTGTCGTATTTGCCCATTTCAACCATTTTCACGACATGGTCAAACAGTTTTGGCGGTTCAAACTCGCCATAGGCTTTTTTGCGCAGATGGAAAATCGCCAGACGGGCGGCCAGATACTGATAATCCGGCGCTTCGCGGGAGATCAGGTCGGCGGCAGCTTTGATGATTGTTTCATGGATATCGGAGGTCTTGATACCGTCATAAAACTGAATGTGGGAGCGCAGCTCGACCTGAGAGATCGATACGTTATTCAGTCCTTCTGCCGCCCAATCCAGAACTCGGTGGATTTTGTCGAGATTGATGCGCTCTGTACTACCATCACGCTTTGTCACCAGCAGACTCTGATTCATGTGGTTTTTTACCTGTCCGTGAAAGAAAAAATATCCCCCATATTATCCACAGAGTCATGTTGTGACTAAGTCTGTGGATAAATACTATATGTAGGGGTTGTTTGATAAAATAGACGCTATATGGTGAGTATTCTAGTAGGGATTCTTTTCAGCACAAGAGTTGATTTTGAGGTTAAATTGAGGTTGCAAAAGGGTGAGAATCGCTAAGTGCGCGTCTTATAAGGCCTGGCGGGGATGTCAATAATTGAGAAAAAAAATAGAAATTTTGATCGAGTGCTGATTTCTTCATCTAAGGTAAGGAAAGTTCTTATGATCTGGCGCAAAAATTGCTGTACCGGTACTACTCAGGATTGGTAGGCGATGCGTAATAACGTAGGCCTGATAAGCGAAGCGCCATCAGGCGTTAAAGCCCGGAGTCGTGCCGGATGGCGGCGCTGGCGCGCTTTATCCGGCCTACAATCCAGCGTCATAAGGCCATGAGCGCTGGTTTATTCGCTTTTGGCGGTGGTATGCACCATATAGTTCACATCAACGCCCGGACCGAGTTTGAAGGTGTTGGTGATGGGGTTGTAGTGCAGGCCGGTCATATGACGCTCTTTCAGCACGGTCTGGTCAACCCACTCTAACAGTTCAGCGGGCTTAATGAATTTTTTCACATCATGCGTTCCTTTCGGCACCATCCGCAGAATATATTCCGCTCCGACCACCGCCATCAGCCAGGATTTGCCGTTGCGGTTAAGCGTGGAAAAAAAGACTTCGCCGCCCGGTTTAACCAGTCTGGCGCAGGCCCTGACCACCGACTGCGGATCTGGTACGTGCTCCAGCATTTCCATGCAGGTCACAACGTCATACTGATGCGCATGCTTATCCGCATGTTCTTCGACAGTTTCTTGTACGTACTCCACCTGGATGCCGCTCTCCAGCGCATGCAGTTTTGCGACCTGTAACGGTTCAAAGCCCATGTCCAGCCCGGTGACGGTTGCGCCTTCGCGCGCCATGCTTTCCGCCAGAATGCCGCCGCCGCAGCCGACGTCGAGAACCTTTTTACCAAACAGGCCGCCTGAGCGTTCAGTAATGTAGCCCAGACGCAGCGGGTTAATACGGTGCAGTGGCTTAAATTCACCCTCAAGATCCCACCAGCGTGACGCGACTGCTTCAAACTTGGCAATTTCTTCATGGTCAACGTTGTGAGTAACCGGGGGTTTTTCGGCATTCATTGGGGCTTCTACTCCTAAATTTGCGATGCAAATGAGTATATCAGCCTGACGGGATGAATAAAGCCTCTGTCAGGGGGAATCCATTTACCTGAATCTTCACGTATGTGTTATAATTTGCGACCTTTGAATCCGGGATACAGTAGAGGGATAGCGGTTAGATGAGCGACCTTGCGAGAGAAATTACACCGGTCAACATTGAGGAAGAGCTGAAGAGCTCCTATCTGGATTATGCGATGTCGGTCATTGTTGGCCGTGCGCTGCCAGACGTCCGAGATGGCCTGAAGCCGGTTCACCGTCGCGTACTTTACGCCATGAACGTATTGGGCAACGACTGGAATAAAGCCTATAAAAAATCTGCCCGTGTCGTTGGTGACGTAATCGGTAAATACCACCCTCATGGTGATACCGCCGTTTACGACACCATTGTTCGTATGGCGCAGCCATTCTCCTTGCGTTACATGCTGGTAGATGGTCAGGGTAACTTTGGTTCTGTCGATGGCGACTCCGCAGCGGCGATGCGTTATACGGAAATCCGTATGTCGAAAATCGCCCATGAGCTGATGGCTGACCTGGAAAAAGAAACGGTTGATTTCGTCGATAACTACGACGGCACCGAACAAATTCCTGACGTCATGCCGACCAAAATTCCTAACCTGCTGGTGAACGGTTCGTCCGGTATCGCGGTAGGTATGGCGACCAACATTCCGCCGCACAACCTGACTGAAGTGATCAACGGCTGTCTGGCATATATTGACGATGAAGACATCAGCATTGAAGGTCTGATGGAACATATTCCGGGTCCGGACTTCCCGACTGCAGCGATCATCAACGGTCGTCGTGGTATCGAAGAAGCCTACCGTACCGGCCGTGGCAAAGTGTACATTCGCGCACGCGCGGAAGTCGAAGCGGATGCCAAAACGGGTCGTGAAACCATCATCGTCCACGAAATTCCGTATCAGGTAAACAAAGCGCGCCTGATTGAGAAAATCGCCGAACTGGTAAAAGACAAACGCGTAGAAGGCATCAGCGCGCTGCGTGACGAGTCTGACAAAGACGGTATGCGCATCGTGATTGAAGTGAAACGCGATGCGGTCGGGGAAGTGGTTCTGAACAACCTTTACTCCCAGACCCAATTGCAGGTTTCCTTCGGTATCAACATGGTTGCATTGCACCATGGCCAGCCGAAGATCATGAACCTGAAAGATATTATTGCCGCGTTCGTACGTCACCGCCGTGAAGTCGTAACTCGTCGTACTATCTTTGAACTGCGTAAAGCCCGCGACCGTGCGCACATCCTTGAAGCGCTGGCGATTGCGCTGGCGAACATCGATCCGATCATTGAACTGATCCGTCGTGCGCCGACCCCGGCAGAAGCGAAAGCCGCGCTGGTTGCGCGTTCGTGGGAACTGGGCAATGTTTCCGCCATGCTGGAACGTGCTGGTGATGACGCCGCGCGCCCTGAGTGGCTGGAGCCGGAATTTGGCGTGCGTGACGGTCAGTACTACCTGACTGAACAGCAGGCTCAGGCTATTCTGGATCTGCGTTTGCAGAAACTGACCGGCCTTGAGCACGAAAAACTGCTCGACGAATACAAAGAGCTGCTGGAACAGATCGCTGAACTGCTGCACATTCTGGGCAGCGCAGATCGTCTGATGGAAGTTATCCGTGAAGAGATGGAGCTGATTCGTGAACAGTTCGGCGACGCGCGTCGGACCGAAATTACCGCGAACAGCGCTGACATCAACATCGAAGATCTGATTAACCAGGAAGATGTTGTTGTGACCTTGTCTCATCAGGGCTACGTGAAATATCAGCCGTTAACCGATTACGAAGCGCAGCGTCGTGGCGGTAAAGGCAAATCTGCAGCACGCATTAAAGAAGAAGACTTTATCGACCGCCTGCTGGTGGCCAACACCCATGACACGATCCTCTGCTTCTCCAGCCGTGGTCGTCTGTACTGGATGAAGGTTTATCAACTGCCGGAAGCGAGCCGTGGTGCGCGTGGACGTCCAATCGTTAACCTGCTGCCGCTGGAAGCGAACGAACGTATCACCGCAATTCTGCCGGTACGCGAGTACGAAGAGGGCGTCAACGTCTTCATGGCAACCGCCAGCGGTACCGTGAAGAAAACGGCATTGACCGAATTCAGCCGTCCGCGTTCTGCCGGTATTATCGCCGTCAACCTGAACGAAGGCGACGAACTGATTGGCGTTGATCTGACGTCCGGTAATGACGAAGTTATGCTGTTCTCTGCTGCCGGTAAAGTGGTGCGTTTTAAAGAGAACGCAGTTCGCGCGATGGGTCGTACGGCGACCGGTGTTCGCGGGATCAAACTGGCAGGTGAAGACTCCGTTGTTTCCCTGATCGTTCCACGCGGTGAAGGGGCAATCCTGACCGTCACGCAGAACGGTTACGGTAAGCGTACAGCGGAAAGCGAATACCCAACCAAGTCTCGTGGCACGCAGGGTGTTATCTCCATCAAAGTCACCGAGCGTAATGGCTCCGTTGTTGGCGCAGTACAGGTTGAAGATACCGACCAGATTATGATGATCACCGATGCAGGTACGCTGGTACGTACTCGCGTGTCGGAAATCAGCGTGGTAGGGCGTAATACCCAGGGTGTTATCCTTATCCGTACTGCGGAAGACGAAAACGTTGTGGGTCTGCAACGCGTTGCTGAACCGGTTGATGATGAAGAGCTCGACTCCATCGACGGAAGTGCAGCTGAAGGTGACGAGGATATCGCGCCTGAAGCGGAAAGCGATGATGATGCAGCGGATGACGCTGAAGAGTAATTAAAACGTAATAAGAAGGGCCGGAGAACTCCGGCCCTTTTTTTAGTTCATGCGCTCCACGATCATCGCGATTCCTTGACCGCCGCCAATGCACAGCGTGGCAAGTCCAAGCGTTTGATCCCGTGTCTGTAGCGCATGTAGCAGCGTAACCAGAATTCGCGCACCGCTGGCACCAATAGGGTGTCCCAGCGCAATTGCCCCGCCGTTGACGTTAACCTTTTGCGGATCGAACCCCAGCGTTTTGCCGACGGCAAGGAACTGCGCGGCAAAGGCCTCGTTGGCTTCAATAAGATCGATGTCGGACAGCTGCAGTCCACTCAGCTGTAGCGCTTTTTGCGTGGCTGGAACTGGCCCCATCCCCATCATTGCCGGTGCCACGCCGCCGCTGGCACAGGCTTTGATCCGCGCCAGCGGTTTTAGCCCAGCCGCCAGTGCCGCAGACTCTTCCATTACCACTAATGCCGCCGCGCCGTCGTTGATCCCCGAGGCGTTACCTGCGGTGACGGTTCCTGTTTTATCGAAGGCTGGCCGCAACGCGGCGAGACCTTCTGCCGTCGAGTCAGCTTTGGGGAATTCATCACGATCAAAAATGATGGTTTTCTTCCGTGACGATACGCTCACGGGCACGATTTCAGCCTGAAATGCGCCAGATTCGATTGCGGCAACGGCTTTACGCTGTGACTGCAGAGCCAGTTCATCCTGCATTTCGCGGCTAATGCCATACTCTTTGGCGACATTTTCTGCAGTGATCCCCATATGGTAACCATGCTCGGCGCAGATCAGTCCATCGCGCAGAATGACGTCAGACAATTGCCCGTCACCAAGGCGATACCCCCAACGGGCTTTCGCGTCTAACAGGTAGGGGGCCAGGCTCATGTTTTCCATCCCCCCCGAGACGATCGTCTGGGCTTGTCCCGCTTTGATTGCCAGGGCGGCAAGCGCCACGCTTTTCAGGCCGGAGCCGCACACTTTGTTGACGGTAAAGCCGCAAACGGTGTCTGATAAGCCGCTTTTTAATAATGCCTGGCGCGCCGGGTTTTGGCCGAGCCCTGACTGCAACACGTTGCCCATAATCACCTCGTCCACGCGCTGTGGGTCAAGGTGAGCGCGTTCAAGAGCGGCTCTAATGACGGTTGCTCCAAGCTCGACGGCCCCCGTAGTTGCCAGTGCGCCGTTAAAACTACCGATTGCGGTACGAGCCGCGCTGACGATGACACAGTTTTTCATTTTTCAGTTCCTTTAAATAAGAGGTTGCCGTCAGAACAAGGTCAATCCAATAACAAAAATGATGCCGGAGAAGAGCAGGGCGGTGATGCAGTACCCCATGATGTCGCGTACCCCCAATCCGGCGATGGCCAGAGCAGGGAGTGCCCAGAACGGCTGTGCCATATTCATCCATTGCTCTCCGTAGGCGATGGCCATGACAGATTTGCCAAGATCGGCACCCAGAGCTTGAGCGGCAGGCATGACGAACGGTCCCTGAATAACCCAATGGCCACCGCCGGATGGCACGGCAAAGTTAATCAGTGCTGAACTGAAGAAGGTCATCAGCGGGAAGGTATCTTTGTTAGCAACGTTGATGAAAAACTCAGTAATGAGCCCACCGAGACCGGAGTGCTCCATCATCAACTGAATGCCCGCGTAGAAGGGGAATTGCACCAGAATTCCGGCGGTGCTACGTGCGGCGGCGCTGACCGCACGCATATAGGCCATCGGCGTTTTGTGCAGCAGCAGACCGGCAATCATAAACATCAGGTTGACGGTATTGATGGTGATGTTGAAACCTTTCTCGGCAAAGTAGATGCCCAGATAGGCAATCCCTAAGGCACCGATGATCAGCGCCAGAATGCGGCTCTCTTCCAGTTTTTCCGATGGTGGCGCATCTGGCGGCAGTTTCTTCTGAAAATCTGCTTCTTCCAGTAACAGTTTCGGATCGATGCTCACCACATCCGAAGGTTTTGGCGTCATCATGCGTGTAATGAACGGCATCACAACAATCAGCGCCACGGTGATGAAGATATTGAAGCCGGTGAAGAGAGTATCCGCGACAGGAATCAGGCCCGCTATGTGCTCGACCGGGTTACCAGGCGTTGCCGCCAGCAAAGGCATTGAGCCAGAGAAACCGCCACCCCAGGTCAAAAACCCGATATAAGCGCAGGCAATCAATAACGGATAATCGGAACCCGGTACCCGACGGGCGACTTCGCGGGCGAACATCGCCCCGACCACCAGACCAAATCCCCAGTTAATAACGCAGGCCACCGAACCAAAAAAAGTGACCAACATTACCCCCTGAGCGGGGGTTTTGGCGGCGGATGCCGCCGTACGCAGCAGGCTTTTCACCGGCCCGGAACTGGCTAACGCATGGCCGGTTACGATGATCAGCGCCATCTGCATACCAAACGCCAGCAGGTTCCAGAAACCGTCACCCCAGAATTTCACCATGCTAATAGGCGTCTGTGGTGTTAACCACAGTGCGATGCCAAAAGTCAGCAACGTTAATAACATGGCGAAAATGAGCGGATCGGGCAGCCAGCGGCTGACCACCCGCGTCATAAAGCGAGCGATGCGGCCAATCATGCGTCACCTCGCTGGATGCGAAGATCGTCGGCAATATCAAAATGGGCGTCGGTTTTTTCACGCAGCGTGGCGATGTCGCAACCTTCGACGATTTCAGTCAGCCACATTTTGCCGTCAATAAAGCGAAATACGGCGAGCTCAGTGACCAGCATGTGCACAGCATGTTGTGCAGTAAGCGGCATGGTGCATTGACGCAGGATTTTCGCAGAGCCGTCTTTCGCGCAATGTTCCATGGCGATAATGACTTTACGTGCACCGGTCACCAGATCCATTGCGCCACCCATGCCGGGCACCATTTTTCCGGGAACAACCCAGTTGGCTAGGTTGGCCTGCTCATCGACCTGCAACCCGCCAAGCACACAGGCATCAACGTGACCGCCGCGAATCAACGCGAACGACATGGCGCTATCAAACATCGCCGCGCCCGGCAAAATACCGCACGGTTGGCCGCCCGCGTTCACCAGGTCAGGATGCGCGGTGGTGACAGGGCCCAGTCCCAGAAAACCGTTCTCAGATTGCAGCGTAATGTGAATATCCGCGGGCAAATAGTTGGCTACCATCGTCGGCAGGCCGATACCTAAGTTAACGATATCGCCATCGCGAAGCTCTTGCGCCACACGGCGCGCAATACGTTGTTTAGCATCCATGATTAGCTCTCCTGTGGAATGACGATATGGTCGATAACGGCGCCGGGGGTAACAATCTGGTCAGGCTGCAGCTCACCTGTTTCCACCATTTCATCCGGTTCAACCAGCGTGATGTCAGCGGCGAGAGCAATTAGAGGATTAAAGTTCCGGGCGCTGAGCTGATAAGTGAGGTTGCCAAGCATGTCAGCGCGATGGGCGCGAATTAGCGCTAAATCGGCGCGCAATGGGCGTTCAAGCAGCCAGGTTTTACCCTCGAGCGTCATGGTCTGTTTTCCATCTTCCACGATGGTGCCGACGCCGGTGGGCGTCAGAAAGCCGCCAAGACCCGCGCCGCCGCAGCGGATTTGCTCGATCAGGGTACCTTGCGGAACCAGTTGAACGTCCATTTCACCGGCGATCATGCGGCGACCCGTTTCCGGGTTGGTGCCAATGTGTGAGGCAATCACTTTGCTGACCCGCCCATTGACGATCAGGGGGCCGATACCGGTATCGACAAAGGCGGTATCGTTAGCAATTAGCGTCAGATCCCGGACGCCGGATTCCAGCAGGGCTTCAACCAGACGAGGTGGTGTGCCAACCCCCATAAAACCACCGACCATGATGGTCATGCCGTCACGAAAGAAGCCCGCAGCGTCTTGTAAGGTAATCAGTTTTGTTTTCATTATGTTTCCCTTTTTGCATACTCCATTTTGGGTACGTTCAGGGAATTGCAAGCAGGGTGCCAGAATGATAAAGGTGAAATGAGATTATTTAATGCATTGAAATTAAATGATAATTTTTCTTCTTTTGCTGATGGGAAGATGAGGGGACTATGCAGAGTTTTGCGCAGTGTGCAAAATTCTGCATAGCAAATTAGCGTATCAGGAACCCGATGGGTCGATGCCGTACTCTTGTAATTTATACATCAGAGCGCGACGGCTAATCCCCAGCATCAACGCCGTGCGGGTACGATTGCCGTCCTGATTATCGAGGACTTCGAGGATAATGCGTTTTTCCTCACGCTTAATCTCTTCTTTCAGATTGCGTTCCCCGGAGTAAGTTGGTTTTGTCTCTGTCATTGCGTTAACCGGGTTGCGGAACGGGTCGGGGAGATCGTCGGCAAAGATCACCGCGCCGGTATTCATCACGACTGCACGTTCGATGACGTTTGACAGTTCGCGAATATTACCCGGCCAGGGCCAGGCGGTGAGAATCGACATCGCCGTCGGGTCGATCTCGATAATATCTCGCTGATTTTCAGAGCTGAATTTTTGTAAAAAATGGTTCGCTAATAAAGCAATGTCTTCCCGACGCTCGCGTAAGGGAGGCAAAGTCAGATGGATAACGTTGAGCCGGTAAAACAGATCTTCGCGAAACGTTCCTTCCTTCACCATCGTTTGCAGGCAGCGGTTAGTGGCGGCGACGATGCGAATATCAACGCGAATGGTCTGGTGCCCGCCGATGCGTTCAAACTCTCTCTCCTGCAAAATACGCAGCAGTTTGGCCTGCAGCACCAGCGGCATCTCACCAATTTCATCAAGCAATAATGTTCCCTGATGAGCGCGTTCGAACAACCCCTGGCGCAACGTCTGTGCCCCGGTAAACGCACCTTTTTCGTGACCAAATAGCTCGCTTTCCAGTAGCGACTCCGGCAGAGCCGCGCAGTTAACTTTTATAAACGGGCCATTGGCACGTTTGCTGTTGTAATGAATGGCGCGGGCGATCAGCTCTTTTCCTGTGCCACTTTCACCGCTGATCAGGACATTTGCCTGTGAGAGGGCAATTTTCGCCGTGTCTTTACAGATATCCATCATTCGTGGGCTGTTGGTCAGAATATGTCCCCATTGCCAGCTGGTGCTCAACGCTTTATGCAGATTGCGGATTTCCTGTTTCATCTCCTGCAATTGCAACGCGCGTTGAATCACCATACTTAGCTCGTCGAGATCAAAGGGCTTAATCACGTAGTCGAATGCGCCGCTACGCAGAGCTTCTACTGCGGTTTCTACTTCGGCATAGGCGGTCATCAAAATGACGGGGATGCGTGGTTGCTGTGTACGCATGACTTTCAGCGCGTCGATGCCATCCATCTCCGGCATGCGAATGTCCATCAGCACCACGTCGGGCTGCATTTCGCTAAACAGGCTCAGCGCGGCTTTCCCGTCGCTGGCGCAATGCGTTTCATGTCCCTGCAGGGAAAATGCAGTGGCAAGCATACGGCGAACATTGTCTTCATCATCCACGATGAGAATACGGTAGGTCGTTTTCATTCTGACGGATTTCCCTGCGGGTTAAGAGGTAAAATGAGGGTGAATATCGCCCCGCAGCCTGGCTGGCTGGTGACGTGAATATCCCCCTGATGCGCGTTAATGATGCGCTGGCTCAGCGCCAGTCCAAGACCGGTGCCGGATGCTTTTGTCGTAAAAAAGGGATCGAATATTTTCTTCCGGATGGTGAGTTCGATACCGTTGCCATTATCTTCAATCATCACGGCCTGTTGCGAGGCAGAGTATTGCCAGGTGCGAATGCGAATTTCTCCTCGTGCAGCGATCGCCTGTACCGCATTGATTAAAATATTGAGGACTACCTGTTTGAGAAGCTCGCGATCGGCGACGATCGGCGGCAGGCTGGGATCTAATTCCGTTATAAAGGCGATCCGTGCCTGAAGGCCAGCGGTTTGCACCAGGATTAGCGTTTCTTCAATTAGCGCATTGAGCTGGATCTGTTGCCACTGGCTTTGTCGCGGTCGCGAGAAATCTAACAGTTGTTGAATAACTTTATTGATGGAATCAATTTCATTAAGCACAACAGATAAATATTCCTGATGCTCCGGCAGAGAGGTTTGCTGGCGGATGATCTGGACGTAGCCACGGATTGCGGTCAGCGGGTTTCTCACTTCATGTGCGACGCCGGCCATCAGCTCACCTAAGGTGGCAAGCCTTTCAGTTTGCGCCAGGCGACGCTGGGCCTCTTTACGAGCGGTTAAATCCGAGAAAATAACCAATGCGCCAATCAACTCGCCGTGGGCGTTATGGATCCTGCTCGTGGTGACGCTGATTTCAATGGTGCGTTCACGTCCTGGAAAGCTAATCTCCTAGGCCACATGTTCAGTACCGTGCTCAAGGGTGTCCAATACCGGGCTATAAAACTGCGTGTTGGCAAAGAGCGTCGCGTAAGACTGTCCAACCAGCTCATGCAGCGTGTAGCCTGTTATCTGCTCTGCCGCCGGGTTCATGGTGGTGACGTCACCCTGTCTGTCGATGGCGATCACGCCATCGGCAGCATTTTCAATAATCAGATCGTTAAGGGTTTTGGTTTCTCGTAGCGTTTGCGCCAACGCATTGACGCTACGGCTGATTTGTCCCAACTCGCCGGGGAGTTCAGGCAATCGGGCAGGCGTTTTTTGTGCCAGCGTTGAGAGTCCATCGGTGATAATGTCGATATTCGCACTGAGACGGCGTGAAAAATGCACGATGAGCAGCAGGCTACAGATGAGCCCGGCAACCAGGACAGCAATAATCCTGACGTCCATTTTCCAGGCCTGCTGGCGGATATCTTCCGTTAACTCATTGGCCCAGATATAGCCAATAACTTCACCCTGGCGCTCTATTGGGATCATGGAGTTGAGTATATCGCCGCGTACTTGTCGCCCTGAATAGACCACTGGCGAGTTGCTACTCATCACTTCACGTCCGGGGTGATCCTCGGTGATGGTAATACCTACGTTGCTTTGGTAGAGCGCAAAGGGGGCATAGGTGATAATGGCATCCAGCGCTTTGTGGTAATACCCTGCGCCAATGCCGGGAAACGCCTGCGTAATCCGTTCGGTGACGGGGCCCAACTCATGATTAAGCGCGCGAATACGCGCTTCACGCGGCAGGTCTGGGTAGTGACTAAAGCGGTCGCCCAGCGCATCGTTTAGCAGGGTTATCACCGATGAAAGTTTTTTCTCTTTTTCAGATAAGACTGCTGAACGGCCTTCAGTTTCTACGATATAGCCTATAGATATCGTCGGAATGATGACCATCAGAATGGCCATCATGATCATTTGGTTGCGTAATCGTCGTGGGTATAACCGACGAGCCAGCCATCTCAGGTCGCGCATTCTGACATCCGTGCAGTGTTTTTCAGGCAAACGATGATTATCACGGGTTAAGACAATGGTTTCAGAGCGGTGTATCATATTCCCGTAAAGAGAGGGCATTGCGACGCCGGACATTTACCGCTACCTTAACCACACTCTATTAATGCCCTGAGGCGGAGCTTCGCCCCTTTGAAATACCTTGCTTCCGTTCATTCAACCCTAAAAGTCTCACGCTACCTGTTCAGAGCGCTGGCGCTCGTTATCTGGTGTCTGATTGCGTTTGCCTCCGTGTTCTACATTGTGAATGCGCTGCACCAGCGAGAGTCTGAAATCCATCAGGAGCTTAATCTCAGCTCCGATCAGGCCCAACGTTACATTCAGCGCACCTCTGATGTGATTAAAGAGCTGAAATATATTGCCGAAAATCGCTTAACGGCGGAAAACGGCGTGATGTCGCTGCGGGCGCGAGATGATAAAACCGTCGTGCCTAATTTTGAGCCGCTGTTTGCCGACTCCGACTGTTCCGTAATGGGCAACGCCTGGCGAGGTTCTCTGGAATCACTGGCATGGTTTATGCGCTACTGGCGCGACAACTTTTCCGCCGCTTATGATTTAAATCGAGTGTTCCTGATCGGCAGCGACAACCTCTGTATGGCCAATTTCGGTTTGCGTGATATGCCCGTCGAACGAGACGAGGCCCTGAAGGCTCTGCATGAGCGCATTATTAAGTATCGCAATGCTACGCAAGAAGAAAACGGCAACAACTTGTTCTGGATTAGCCAGGGGCCGCGTCCGGGGGTAGGGTATTTCTATGCACTGACGCCGGTTTACCTCGCCAATCGTCTCCAGGCGCTGTTGGGCGTAGAGCAACCTATTCGCATGGAGAATTTCTTCACGCCGGGTAGTTTACCGATGGGCGTGACCATCCTCGACGAAAATGGCCATGCGCTAATTTCTCTCACCGGCCCTGAAGGGAATATTAAGGCTGAGCCCCACTGGATGCAGGAGCGCTCCTGGTTTGGTTACACGCCAGGTTTCCGCGAGCTGGTACTGAAGAAAAATCTGCCTCCGTCCTCCCTGAGCATCGTGTACTCCGTTCCTGTCGACCTGGTGCTGGAGCGGATCCGCATGATGATCCTGAACGCTATATTGCTGAACGTGCTGGTCGGGGCGGCATTGTTTATGCTCACGCGCATGTATGAACGGCGCATTTTTATTCCAGCGGAAAGTGATGCTCAGCGGCTGGAAGAACATGAGCAGTTTAACCGTAAAATCGTGGCTTCTGCGCCGGTGGGTATTTGTATTCTGCGCACGATGGATGGCATTAATATCCTGAGTAACGAACTGGCGCACACCTATCTGAACATGCTGACGCATGAAGACCGTCAGCGGTTAACGCAAATTATTTGCGGCCAACAGGTCAATTTTGTTGATGTGCTGACCAGCAACAATACCAATCTGCAAATCAGCTTTGTACACTCGCGCTATCGTAATGAAAACGTGGCAATTTGTGTCCTTGTTGATGTCAGTGCGCGCGTTAAAATGGAAGAGTCGTTGCAGGAGATGGCACAGGCGGCGGAACAGGCTAGCCAGTCAAAATCGATGTTCCTTGCGACGGTGAGCCATGAGCTACGTACACCGCTGTATGGCATTATCGGTAACCTTGATTTGTTGCAAACCAAAGAGTTACCGAGTGGGGTGGATCGTCTGGTAACGGCGATGAATAACTCTTCCAGCCTGCTGTTGAAAATTATCAGCGATATTCTCGACTTCTCAAAGATTGAATCTGAACAGCTGAAGATTGAACCGCGAGAGTTTTCACCGCGTGAAGTCATGAACCATATTACGGCTAACTATTTGCCGCTGGTGGTCCGCAAGCAGTTGGGGTTGTACTGCTTTATCGATCCGGATGTGCCTGTGGCGCTGAATGGCGATCCGATGCGTTTACAACAGGTGATTTCTAATCTACTGAGTAACGCAATCAAGTTTACCGATACCGGTTGTATTGTGTTGCACGTGCAGTGCAGCGGCGACTACCTGAGCATTCGAGTGCGTGATACTGGTGTAGGGATCCCTGCCAAAGAGGTGGTTCGGTTGTTCGATCCTTTCTTCCAAGTGGGGACTGGCGTACAGCGTAATTTCCAGGGAACGGGACTTGGTTTGGCTATCTGTGAAAAACTGATCAGCATGATGGATGGGGATATTTCCGTCGATTCCGAGCCGGGAATGGGGAGCCAGTTTACGCTGCGTATTCCGCTTTATGGCGCACAGTATCCGCTGAAAAAGGGTGTTGAAGGATTGGCTGGTACACGTTGCTGGCTGGCAGTACGTAATGCGTCACTGTACCACTTTCTCGAATCCAGCCTGACGCGTAATGGGATGATGGTGTTGCGATATGAGGGACAACAGCCCGATGCGGATGACCTGTTGGTGGCCGACGATGTGCTGGAACAGGCCTGGCAGGGGCGAGCAGCGGTGATTTTCTGCCGCCGACATATTGGCATTCCGCTGGAAAGAGAGCCTGGAGAATGGGTACACAGCGTGGCGTCACCGCACGAACTGCCTGCGCTGTTGGCACATATCTACAGTGTAGAGTTGGGGAGTGAAGATCTCTCCACGGCGCTGCCAACCCCGGATAAAGCCGGTGCGACGAACGATGACATGATGATCCTGGTTGTTGACGATCATCCTATAAACCGGCGCTTACTGGCCGATCAATTGGGATCGTTGGGATATCAGTGTAAAACCGCGAATGACGGTGTGGATGCGCTCAATGTGCTCAGCAAAAATCATATCGACATTGTGCTGAGTGACGTCAACATGCCAAACATGGATGGTTATCGCCTGACCCAGCGTATCCGCCAGTTAGGGTTAACGCTGCCGGTTGTCGGCGTGACGGCCAACGCGCTGGCCGAAGAGAAGCAGCGTTGCCTGGAATCGGGTATGGATAGCTGTCTGTCTAAGCCAGTGACGTTGGATGTATTGAAGCAAACGCTGACGGTCTATGCGGAAAGGGTGAGGAAGGCGCGGGAATAACAGATGCCGGATGGCGGCGCTTGCCTTATCCGGCCTACGGAACACGCACCAAGCAGTGTCATTCGTAGGCCTGATAAACGGCGTGCCATCAGGCACTTTGGTGTTAAAAGAATTACTCTTTGTCTGAGGGACTCAGCGTTACGGAAGAGAGGTAATTCAACAGGGCGATATCGTTTTCCACACCGAGTTTCATCATTGCCGACTTTTTCTGGCTACTGATGGTTTTAATACTGCGGTTGAGTTTTTTCGCAATTTCAGTAACCAGGAAACCTTCGGCAAACAGACGCAGAACTTCACTCTCTTTCGGTGACAGACGTTTGTCGCCATAGCCGCTGGCGCTGATTTTTTCCAGCAGACGAGACACGCTTTCCGGGGTGAATTTCTTACCTTTCTGTAGTGCGGCAAGCGCTTTCGGCAGATCGGTTGGCGCACCTTGCTTCAGTACAATCCCTTCAATATCGAGATCCAGTACCGCGCTCAGAATAGCCGGATTGTTGTTCATGGTCAGGACGATAATCGACAGGCTCGGGAAATGACGCTTGATATATTTAATTAACGTGATCCCATCACCGTATTTATCTCCCGGCATAGAGAGGTCGGTAATCAACACATGCGCATCCAACTTAGGCAAATTGTTGATCAGTGCAGTGGAGTCTTCAAATTCGCCGACAACATTTACCCACTCGATTTGCTCAAGTGATTTACGAATACCGAACAGTACAATCGGGTGGTCATCGGCAATAATTACGTTCATAGTGTTCATGTATTGGGCTACCTTGCTACAGCAAGCTCTTGACGTAAACGTCAATGTCGCTGATGTATTTTTCTATACCTGGAGCATCTTTCTCTTGAATAAGATGTTCCAGCGCTTCACATAACTGCTTGCCGGGTACCAGATTAAGCATGGCAAACACGCCTTTCAGGCGATGGGCCGTTTGGGCTAACGCAGCGAAATCGCTGATAGCCGCCTCAGTATACAACCTCTTAACATCATCCGGTACTGTGTCTACAAAGAGAGCGTAGTAACCACTGGCATGAAGTTCGGCGTTTTCATCTCCGCCGAGGGGGAGTTCCTGGAACCCTTCTTGCGCCAGTTGCTCTTCAATCAGCTCAAGGACAGCTTCCTGCATAGCATTGCTCATATTAAAGTTAACGCGCAGTTGGCCAGGGCCAATTTTCCGCACGCCAGACTCATCATCGCTTAAAAGTAGGCCTGAAGCAGTAAGATTAGACGGATTATCCGTTAAAAAGAGATCATATTCTTGACTATTCAACCGTTCATCGGGCGTGATGCAGGTTGCCCCCCAGTTTTCCAGCTGACGTAATACAATGCTACGTACGTCATTTGAGGTGACATCAACCATTACGCAGACGTCATCCAACAGGCGCTCTTCACTATCAGCATGTTGATCGTGCAGCGGCATTTTAACATGGACGATATAACGTGTTCCAAGTTCTTCCCGCGCTTTGATATTCAGATGTCCGCCAAGCTTACGGGCTAACTGATCGCACAACCAGAACGTCAGAGGGTTGGCTTTGCCATACCGATCGCCCTGCGTGTCATTGATGAACGGGAAATGGAGATTATCAACTTCATTCAATGTGACGCCTTGCCCGGTATCCAGAATGCGGAAGGTCAGGCGTTCAGCCTCTGACTCATCCTGGTCTACTTCCAGCGTTATTTTACCAATCTGCGTGGTGGTTACCGCATATTGGATCAACAGCAGCAAAATACGGCGCAAGGCATCGCGATCGCCACGGCGTTCATCATGGGCGCTAAGGTGATTTTTAATCAGTAGCTGCAGCCCCTTACGCTTAATGGCTGGCAGAACCTCCGGAACTACGTCGTCAATTAATGCCTGCACGGAAAACAGTGTGGATTCACCTTTCCAGGCATCGTTCTCCAGCAGGTTGGCTAGCTGGATTTCGTCCACCATTCGCACCAGAACGTCGGCCTGATTTGCCAGTTTCTGGCTGTCCGGTGTATTGAGCGCGGCGGCATTGGCAGCCAACGTTTTCGCGGGGTCTTTCAGCGCGCTGCCAATATTCTGCATAAAGGCCGCGCGGGCCTGCTGATTTTTCTCATACAGCCGCTGCGCTTGTTTCAGCTTCTTATTGACCAGCACTTCGCGGTCCTGGTCACGAATGATAAAGATCTGCGTTCTCGGGGAGATCTGGCTGCGAAACAGTCTGATTTCATACAGTTCATTATTGATGGTGGCTTGAATGATTCCCTGATGCTGCTCTGCCATGTTGGTAATGTTTTGCAGATTTAAATGCGGCAGCAGGTGATCGGCAATTTTGTTGCTGATAACCGTACGATTTGCTTCCTGATCGTGCACCAGTAATCCCAGTGGCAGAAGGGAAACAATCTCTTCATTGATTGCGCGAAGAACGCGCAGTTCATTATTTGCCGCAAGGTTTGGCGCCACTTGGGTGGAACGGACTGGGAGGTGGCGAAAAGTGGTATAGCCAAACAGCGCCAGGGCCAGCAACGCAATGTTCAGCAAAAGCGGTAGCAGAATGCTTTGCAATGTATCGAGCAGCAATGAGCCAAACGGAACCTGCCATACCAGCCGCATATCCGTTGAGTTTAGCGCCGAAGAGATCTCAATTTTACTGTTGTTGAAATTAATGCTGACGCTGTCAGGCGACTCTTTTTCATTCAGGTGCTCGGTCGTTGAGGTGGCATCTGGTTCCAGATAGAAACTGTCCAGCGGCATACCGGGCGGGATCAAGTCATTAATCGGCAGGTCAAAGGCGACAACCGTTGCCAGATGTCCTGGCTGATTAAAGGTCGTGCGTAGCGTGAAGTAATGCCCGTTCTGCCAGGCCAGACGGCGCAGTGAAGAGAAGCTTTCACGTTCATCTAGCGCATTAGCCTGTTGCAGCATCTCAGCGCGCCGGGAATCGACAATATTCCCAATCGTCGATTCTTTAAAACCGGAGGTAAGATCTTTCAGCGGTAACGTCGAGATTAGGATCAGACTGTTGTCCTGACCATTCAGGTAATACATTGACCATGGGACATTCTCTGCGCCCCACAACGTATCCAGATATGTTGAAATGCGCTGGGTCATTTCCAATGTAGAACTGTCATGCGAGCCGAAAATCAGTGCCTCGGTCTTTCTGCGCGGCTTCTCAAGATAATAGACGTCTTGTTTCAGACGCGTTTCCTGCAGCCCTTCTGCACCCGGCGAACTGGTTGAGGCGGCAATGTTGTCATAGATTTGCCAGGTCACGTATCGCCAGGTATCGACCCTTTTATGAATGGCATGGGTAATATCGACGATCTGATAGCTCTTATCTTTTAACCAGGTGTTGACGGCGCTCTGGACCATAACACCCATCATCACCAACAGCACAACGATCAGTAATAAGAAGAAACGGGTAATACTTCCTGGCAACAGGGAGAATCGGGTGGAAACCGTTGTGTCAGACTGACTCATTCGTGTTTATGACCTGTTAAACGACGCGAAAGATGAAGGGGCAGTATAAAGGGTAATGTATGAATTACCACACTTACACCGCGCGGCAGAGGTTGCATTTTTTACGCCTCATTTGGTTGCGCCCGTGACGGTGCAAAGGTGTACAGTGGATAACGGCGGGTACAAATATTCGTACGGAAAGTATACATTTAGCATTAAATAACAATCAATTATTTGTCAGGCTTATATCTGAGCGCAGTGCTATGAGATAGTTAATAGTCGTTATAGTTTTGCATCGGTAGCACAGAAAGGTAAGTTTTGTGTAAAGAAGGGTAAAAAAAAACCGAACGCTGAGCATTCGGCTGAAATAGGGGTAAACAGACATTCATAAATGAATGACGGTAATAAATAAAGTTAATGATGATAGCGGGTCTATTTTAGTTGCGAGTGAAGATTTTTTTTTGTCATTCAGTGCTATAAGATTTTTTCGTGTAATTAATTGATTTTAAAGATTATTGATATGATTCTTGATTATTTGTGCTTATTTTGCCTATTTTTTGATTTTAAAAAAGTTCCCTTGTATTAATATTTTGAAACATCTATGCGGATAAATGAAACACCTTAAAAGTTTTAGTATCATATTCGTGTTGGATTATTCTGTGTTTTTGCGGAGAATGAAGTTGCCGACTGGTTAATGACCTTAATCAGTATGCAGTGGCATAAAAAAGCAATAAAGGCATATAACAGAGGGTTAATAACATGAAAGTTAAAGTACTGTCCCTCCTGGTACCAGCACTGCTGGTAGCAGGCGCAGCGAATGCGGCTGAAATTTATAACAAAGACGGCAACAAATTAGACCTGTACGGCAAAGTCGACGGTCTGCACTATTTCTCCGATGACAAAAGCGCTGATGGTGACCAAACCTATATGCGTATCGGCTTCAAAGGCGAAACTCAGGTTAATGACCAACTGACCGGTTACGGCCAGTGGGAATACCAGATTCAGGGTAACGCGCCTGAATCTCAGAACAACTCCTGGACGCGTGTGGCGTTTGCGGGTCTGAAATTCGCTGATGTTGGTTCTTTCGACTACGGTCGTAACTACGGCGTAGTTTACGATGTAACGTCCTGGACCGACGTTCTGCCGGAATTCGGCGGCGACACCTACGGTTCTGACAACTTCATGCAGCAGCGTGGTAACGGTTTCGCGACCTACCGTAACACCGACTTCTTCGGCCTGGTTGATGGCCTGAACTTTGCCCTGCAGTATCAGGGTAAAAACGGTAGCCCGGAAGGCGAAGGCATGACCGGCGTGACCAACAACGGTCGTGAAGCACTGCGTCAGAATGGTGACGGCGTTGGCGGATCTATCACTTATGATATCGGCGAAGGCTTCTCTCTGGGTACTGCAGTCACCAGTTCAAAACGTACCGACGAACAGAACCGTTTGAACTTCGGTACCGGCGACCGTGCTGAAACCTATACCGGTGGTATTAAATACGACGCGAACAACTTCTACTTTGCAACTCAATACACTCAGACCTACAACGCAACGCGTGCAGGCTCCCTGGGTTGGGCTAACAAAGCACAGAACTTCGAAGCGGTTGCTCAGTACCAGTTCGACTTCGGTCTGCGTCCGTCCGTGGCTTACCTGCAGTCTAAAGGTAAAGACCTGGGCCGTGGCTATGGCGACGAAGACATCGTGAAATATGTTGATGTTGGTGCGACTTACTACTTCAACAAAAACATGTCCACCTATGTTGATTACAAAATCAACCTGCTGGATGACAATCAGTTCACCCGTGACGCAGGTATCGGTACCGATGATATCGTAGCGCTGGGTCTGGTTTACCAGTTCTAATCTACATTTATTGTTATCAAAGGCCCTGCGGGGCCTTTTTTAATGCTGTTTTTCCGCCGTACAAACAACGATTTTTGGTGTACTCTTGCGCGCGTTCGCATGAGGATAATTACGTATGGAAATGAAATTTTATCGCGCAGCGCTGCTGGCGGTGACGATTTTTTTTGTCGGGTGCGATGAAGCCCCGAAACCTGCTCAGACCACAACGGCAGCCACCGTTCTGGAAGGTAAAACCATGGGCACTTTCTGGCGGGTCAGTGTCGTGGGCGTCGATGCAAAACGCGCCGCAGAACTACAGGTGAAGATCCAGACTCAGCTTGATGCCGATGATCAACTGCTCTCCACCTATAAAAATGACTCTGCATTGATGCGCTTTAACTTATCGAATAGTTTGTCACCATGGCCGGTTAGCGACGCCATGGCGGATATCGTGACCTCGGCGCTACGCATTGGCGCAAAAACCGATGGGGCTATGGATATCACCGTGGGGCCGTTAGTCAATCTGTGGGGCTTTGGCCCGGATCAGCAACCGTTGCATATTCCCACCCAAGAGCAAATTGACGCTGCAAAAGCGAAAACCGGACTTTCACATCTAAAGGTCGTGAATGAAGCGCATCAGAATTACCTGCAAAAAGACTTGCCGGATCTGTATGTGGATCTCTCTACCGTTGGCGAAGGGTACGCCGCCGATCATCTGGCACGATTAATGGAGCAGGAAGGGATCGCCCGTTATCTGGTTTCCGTTGGTGGTGCGCTAAACAGCCGCGGTATGAATGCTGAAGGGCATCCGTGGCGTGTCGCAATTCAGAAACCGACCGATCGTGAAAACGCGGTGCAGGCGATTGTAGACATTAACGGGCATGGCATTAGCACCTCCGGCAGCTACCGTAACTATTATGAGCTGGATGGCAAGCGTCTTTCCCATGTTATCGATCCGCAAACCGGTCGTCCGATTGAACACAACCTGGTGTCCGTAACGGTCATTGCACCAACGGCGCTGGAAGCTGACGGCTGGGATACTGGATTGATGGTGCTCGGCCCGGAAAAGGCCAAAGAAGTTGTGCGTCGTGAAGGGCTGGCGGTCTATATGATTATGAAAGAGGGCGAGGGGTTTAACACCTGGATGTCGCCGCAGTTCAAAAGCTTTCTGGTCAGCGAAAAAAATTAAAAAGCAAGATTGCGGGTTTTTGTATCCGGCTATGGGGACACACTGAGGCTAAGCGCTATGCTTAACAAAGGAGTCCGAAATGAAAAATCGTTTACGCATCACTGACGATGACCGTTGGCAGTCCGTTTTGGCTCGTGACGCCGACGCCGACGGTCATTTTGTTTTTGCCGTCCAGACCACCGGTATTTTCTGCCGTCCGTCCTGTCGGGCAAAACATGCGCTGCGCAAAAATGTCTGCTTTTTCTCTGATGCTCAGCAGGCGCAGGCTGCCGGGTTTCGCCCCTGTAAGCGCTGCCAGCCGGATAAAGACAGCGCGCAACAGCATCGACTGGACAAAATTGCCCGCGCCTGCCAGTTGTTGGAGCAAGAGTCACCTCTTACGTTGGACGAGTTGGCACAACAGGTGGCAATGAGCCCGTATCACTTACATCGCTTGTTCAAAGCTACGACAGGCATGACCCCGAAAGCGTGGCAGCAGTCCTGGCGTGCCCGCCGTCTGCGCGATGCTCTGGCGAAAGGTGTTCCGGTTACGCAGGCGATTCTCAACGCCGGATTCCCCGACAGCAGCAGCTATTACCGCAAAGCGGATCAGACATTAGGCATGACCGCAAAGCAATTTCGTAAAGGTGGCGACAACGTTTCTGTACGCTATACCCTCGCAGATTGCGCTCTGGGTCGTTGTCTGGTGGCAGAAAGCGAGCGGGGTATCTGTGCGATCTTACTTGGTGATGATGACGCCACGTTAGTTGCGGATCTGCATGAGCTGTTTCCCGCCGCGCAGGATGTTCCTGCAGATGCCGATTTTCAGCAGCGCGTGCGCGAAGTGATCGCCGCGATCAACTCGCGTGACGCGTCGCTATCGCTACCCCTGGATATCCGGGGCACCGCATTTCAGCAGCAGGTGTGGCAGGCGCTGCGCGCAATTCCGTGCGGCGAAACAATGAGCTACCAACAGCTGGCCAGCGCCATCGGCAAACCGAAGGCGGTACGCGCGGTGGCCAGTGCCTGTGGGGCCAACAAACTGGCGATTGTTATTCCGTGTCACCGGGTGATCCGTGGTGATGGCGCACTTTCGGGCTACCGATGGGGTATTGCGCGCAAGGCGCAGTTACTGCAACGGGAAACTACTGGCGAGGAAACATAATGCTCGATCTTTTTGCGGATGCTAAACCCTGGCAGGAGCCGCTGGCTTCAGGTGCGGTTATTCTGCGACGTTTCGCTTTTGACTCTGCACCTACTTTACTGCAGGCGATAGCGGCTGTCGCCAGACAGTCGCCATTTCGTCAGATGGTAACGCCCGGCGGCTATACGATGTCGGTGGCAATGACCAACTGCGGCCATCTGGGCTGGACGACGGATCAGCATGGCTATCTTTATTCTCCGTTTGATCCACTCACCGGCGTGCACTGGCCGCCGCTGCCGGATGCATTTGCTGACCTGTGTCAACAGGCGGCGACGGCGGCGGGCTATCCTGATTTTCAACCCGATGCCTGCCTGATTAACCGCTACACGCCAGGGGCAAAACTGTCCTTACATCAGGATAAAGACGAGCCCGACCTGCGGGCGCCGATTGTCTCTGTATCGCTGGGGCTACCGGCCATTTTTCAATTTGGCGGATTGCGCCGTAATGACCCTTTAAAGCGTTTGCTGCTGGAACATGGCGATGTCGTGGTGTGGGGCGGTAATTCGCGGCTGTTTTATCATGGGATCCAGCCGCTTAAAACGGGGTATCATCCGTTGACCGGAGACTGTCGTTACAATCTGACGTTTCGTCAGGCAGGTAAAAAAGAATAAAAATAAGAATTATTATTGCTGTCAGCGAAGAGATGTTTAAACTGCGGGCTGTTATTACTTGTCCGGGTTGTGTGCATGGAACTTTTACTTCTTGTCTGGCGGCAGTATCGCTGGCCATTTATCAGCGTGATGGCGCTCAGCCTCGCCAGCGCCGCGTTGGGGATTGGGCTGATTGCGTTTATCAACCAGCATCTGATTGAAACGGTCGACACCACGCTGATGGTGCTACCGGAGTTTCTTGGCCTGCTGCTGTTATTGATGGCCGTCACCCTCGGTTCACAACTGGCGCTCACCACGCTGGGACACCACTTTGTCTACCGACTGCGTAGCGAATTTATCAAACGGATTCTGGACACCCACGTCGAGCGCATCGAACAGCTTGGCAGCGCCTCGTTGCTGGCGGGTTTAACCAGTGATATCCGCAACATCACCATCGCCTTTGTTCGTCTGCCTGAGCTGGTACAGGGGATTATCCTGACAGTCGGATCGGCGGCGTATCTGGCGATGCTGTCGACTAAAATGCTGCTGGTGACAGCAATCTGGATGGCAATCACCATCTGGGGCGGATTTGTGCTGGTGGCGCGGGTGTATAAACACATGGCCACCTTGCGCGAAACTGAAGATAAGTTGTACAACGATTATCAAACGGTGCTGGAAGGGCGCAAAGAGCTGACGCTCAACCGTGAGCGTGCCGAGCATATCTTTAATCAGATGTACGTCCCGGATGCCAAAGAGTACCGTCACCATATTATTCGCGCCGATACTTTCCACCTGAGCGCAGTCAACTGGTCGAACATTATGATGCTGGGCGCCATTGGTTTGGTGTTCTGGATGGCCAACAGCCTGGGCTGGGCGGATACCGCCGTGGCGGCGACCTATTCGCTGACGCTGCTATTTCTGCGCACGCCGCTGCTCTCTGCCGTTGGCGCGCTACCGACGCTGCTCACCGCGCAGGTAGCGTTCAACAAGCTGAACAGGTTTGCCCTTGCGCCCTTTAAGGCCGAATTCCCACGTCCAAATGCGTTTCCGAACTGGCAGACGTTGGAGTTACGTAACGTGGTTTTCCACTATCAGGATAACGCCTTCTCCGTTGGACCCGTGAATCTGACGATTCATCGCGGTGAACTGATCTTTCTGATTGGCGGTAACGGTAGCGGGAAATCTACGCTGGCGATGTTACTGACTGGTCTATACCAGCCGCAGTCAGGCGAAATATTGCTTGATGGTAAGGCCGTTGCCGTTGAAAAACCGGAAGACTACCGCAAGCTATTCTCCGCCGTGTTTACCGACGTCTGGCTGTTCGACAAACTGCTGGGGCCGGAAGGTAAAGAGGCTAATCCGCAGCTGGTCGCGAAGTGGCTGGAACATCTGAAGATGGGGCACAAGCTGGAGCTGAGCGATGGCCGTATCCTCAATCTGAAACTGTCGAAAGGGCAGAAGAAACGCGTGGCGCTGCTGCTGGCTCTGGCGGAGGAGCGCGACATCATTCTGTTGGACGAATGGGCTGCCGATCAGGATCCCCATTTCCGCCGGGAGTTCTATCAGGTGCTATTGCCTTTGATGCAGGAAATGGGCAAAACCATTTTCGCCATTAGCCACGACGATCACTATTTTATTCACGCCGATCGTCTGCTGGAAATGCGTAACGGACAGTTGAGTGAACTGCTGGGCGATGAACGTGAAGCCGCCTCGCGTGACGCGGTGGCTCGCACAGCCTGATCCCACGTGCCGCCGGTTTTTTAGCCACCCGGCGGCACTGTTTATTGTTATTTACATAAATCAGCATCATGATTAATGATATTTCATATCATGGATTTATGATTAATGTCCGTAATAAACAAAAACAGCGCCAGGCTGCGTGATGAAGAGCGTGCGCGCCTTATCTGGCTGCTGACCACTGATAAAGCCATTATTTCAACACTGTTGGGCAAGCTTACCCTGGCTGAGCAATATGACGTCGGTACGTTAGCCGACGATATTGCTGAGGTAGGGGCGCTGGTCGCCCACCTGCCGCCTCCCGATTTAGCCGATACCCTCGAAGCATTACCTTCAGAAGAGCGTCACGCCCTGTGGCGACTGGTCGAAAGTGAAAAGCGTGGTAACGTCCTGCTTGAGGCGTCTGAAAACGTCTGGGACGACCTGATCGATGAGATGAGTGACCGCGAAATACTGGATGCGCTGCAATATCTCGATATCGATGAACAGATTTATCTGGTGCAGCATCTCCCGCGTAACCTCACTGGACGGTTGCTGGCGACGTTACCAGCCGAAGAGCGGGCGCGTGTCCGCCAGGTAATGCATTACGAGAAGAATCGCGTCGGCGCGATTATGGAGTTCGAAGTCATCACCGTGCGTCCGGACGTGACGCTGGAAGTGGTGCAACGCTACCTGCGACGGTTGGGCAAAATGCCGGAGAACACCGATAAACTCTTCGTGACCGATCGCAATAAAGTGCTGGTTGGCGAACTGACGCTAACCTGCATTCTGCTCAATGATGTGCAACGCAAAGTCAGCGAGGTGATGGAAGATGACCCGCTCACCTTTTCTCCGGACGATATCGCTGAAAACGCTGCACGTACCTTCGAACGTGACGACCTGGTCAGTGCTGCAGTCGTTGACCCTTCAGGCAAGCTGATGGGCCGCTTAACTATCGATGAGATCGTCGATGTGGTCTATGAAGAAACTGATACCGATTTGCGTCGAATGGGGGGCTTAAGCGCCGGAGAGGATGTGTTTGCGCCCGTTACCAAAGCGGTAAAAACCCGTTGGGCGTGGCTGGCCGTTAACCTCTGTACCGCCTTTATCGCCTCGCGGGTGATCGACGGTTTTGAACATACGATTTCGCAACTGGTGGCGCTGGCCTCGCTGATGCCAATTGTGGCGGGAATTGGCGGCAATACCGGGAATCAAACCATCACCATGATCGTCCGCGCGCTGGCGCTACAAAATATTCAGCCGGGGAACCTGACGTTTTTGATCCTGCGCGAAATGGGCGTTGCAGTGATTAATGGCCTCGTATGGGGCGGAATTATGGGCGGTATTACCTGGTGGCTGTACGATGACATGGCGCTCGGCGGAGTAATGACCCTGGCGATGATGCTTAATTTGTTGATGGCAGCATTAATGGGGGTCATCATTCCGATGACGATGGTGAAGCTCGGGCGCGACCCGGCGGTTGGCTCGAGCGTCATGATTACGGCTATTACCGATACCGGCGGTTTCTTTATTTTTCTCGGTCTGGCAACGCTGTTTCTGATGTAGCCGCGCGTTTGCTTCTGACGATACGTGGCAGAATGAGCATTGCCATCACCCCGGTAACCACGCCAATCGCCAGGTTGCCGGTGGATACCGTGGCAGCGACGGTCACCAGCATCACCAGCGTTTCAGTGACGGGGAGTTTCCTCAGCGTGGCGGGCTGGATGCTGTGCCAACTGAAGGTTTTTACCGCCACAATCACCATAATTCCCGCCAGCACCGACATGGGTATTTCTGCCATCACTTCGCTTAACCCAGTGACTAACAGTAGTAATACCAGTCCGGCGGCAACCGTCGAGACGCGGCTGCGTCCTTTGCCCATCTCGACGTTAACGATGGTTTGACCAATCATCGCGCACCCGGCGATGCCGCCATAAAATCCGGCCAGAATATTGGCTATCCCCAGCCCGGCACTCTCGCGATTCTTATTCGACGGCGTCACCGTCAGGTCATCCACCAGACGGGCGGTCAACAGCGACTCCATCAAACCGACAAAAGCGATACTCAGCGCGCAGGGCCAGATAATCGCCAGCGTTTGCAGGTTGAGCGGAACCAACAACTGGGTGAAACCCGGCAGGCCGCCGCTCATCGAACCTTCGTCACCGACGGTCGGTAACAGTTGCCCGCTGGTGACAGTGAACACGGTCAGCAGCACGATGGCGATAAGCGGTGCGGGGATAGCTTTAATAAACCGCGGAACCCACAGCACAATCAGCAGCGTCAGGACAAACAGCCCCCAGATGAGCGGGCTTTTCCCCCAGAAATGAGGGACCTGGGCAAAGAAAATCAAAATACCTAGTGCGTTGACAAATCCGGTCATCACGGCCGTAGGGATGAATCGCATCAGACGTGCCATTCCCAATACACCAAACAGGATCTGAATCATCCCGGCCAGTACCACTGCAGGCAGGATGTATTGCACGCCGTGTTGTTGCACCATTGGACCAATCACCAGCGCAACCGATCCTGCAGCGGCGGTAACCATTGCGGGACGACCACCTAAAAAGGACATCGCCAGGCACAGTACGACGGAGGCGATCAGACTGACTTTAGGATCAACGCCTGCGATAACGGAAAATGAGATCACTTCCGGGATCAGCGCCAGGGCGGTTACCACACCGGCCAGTGTTTCGCGAACCAGCAGACGGGGTTGGCGCAGCACGGCTCGGGCCGCGTTTTCCGCGACTGCGACAGCGGAATGTTGAGTTGCAGACATAGTTACACTCAGGTCAAAAATGGCCTGATACAGCAGACCGACAGGCATCCGTGCGGTGAATAGCAAAGCGCAGCATAGTACCCGTCTGCCGGGCCGGTTTCCAGAAATGATTGCCAATAACCCTATAAAATATCAACGTATTAATAACATTTTTAAAAATTAAATATAATTTATAAACAATATTTAATTATTTTTACTTAAGTGTTACCGTTGATACCGCTCGATTTTCACCTGCATTAAAAGCAAAAAAGCGATACTAAAAGTAAGGCATTAACATTATGAAAAAAGTGACTGCCATGCTCTTCACCATGGCTGTAGGGCTGAATGTTGTCTCGATGGCGGCAAAAGCGAAAGCGGCGGAAGAGCAGGAAACGGATGTACTGTTGATTGGCGGCGGCATCATGAGCGCCACGCTGGGAACCTATTTACAGGAGCTGGAGCCGCAATGGTCAATGACCATGGTTGAGCGACTGGATGGTGTAGCGCAGGAAAGCTCAAATGGCTGGAATAACGCCGGAACGGGACACTCCGCACTGATGGAGCTGAACTACACGCCTAAAAAGGCCGACGGTAGCATCAGCATTGAAAAGGCAGTCGAAATTAACGAAGCCTTCCAGATTTCCCGCCAGTTTTGGGCATATCAGGTTAATAATGGCGTGATGCATGAACCACGCTCGTTTATCACTACCGTTCCGCACATGAGTTTTGTCTGGGGTGACGAGAACGTCAACTTCCTGCGTGCCCGTTACGCCGCATTGCAACAGAGCACGTTATTCCGCGGTATGCGTTATTCTGAAGATCACGCGCAGATTAAAGAGTGGGCGCCGCTGGTCATGGAAGGTCGTGATCCAAAACAGAAAGTCGCAGCAACGCGTACCGAGATTGGTACTGACGTGAACTACGGCGAAATCACGCGCCAGTTGATTACTTCATTGCAGAAAAAGCCGAACTTTGCGCTGCAGTTGAGCACCGAAGTGCGTGGTTTTAAGCGTAATGCCGACAATAGCTGGACGGTCACGGTCGCCGATCTGAAAAATAACGAAGCGGAACATGATATCAAGGCGAAGTTTGTCTTTATCGGTGCCGGTGGCGCTGCGCTGAAGCTGTTGCAGGAAACCGACATTCCGGAAGCGAAAGGCTATGCCGGATTCCCGGTGGGCGGGCAGTTCCTGGTTGCGGACAATCCGGACGTAGTCAACCGCCACCTGGCGAAAGTGTACGGTCAGGCCTCCGTTGGTGCGCCGCCGATGTCCGTACCGCACATCGACACGCGTATCCTTGATGGCAAGCGCGTTGTGCTGTTTGGGCCATTCGCGACATTCTCCACCAAGTTCCTGAAAAACGGTTCATTGTGGGATCTGCTGAGCTCGACCACCACGTCGAACTTTATGCCGATGGTCAACGTGGGTCTGGATAACTTCGATCTGGTTAAATATCTGGTGAGCCAGGTGATGCTCAGCGACGACGACCGTTTTGCTGCGCTGCAAGAGTACTATCCGCAGGCGAAAAAAGAAGACTGGCGTTTATGGCAGGCGGGCCAGCGTGTGCAGATCATCAAAAGCGATGCGGAGAAGGGCGGCGTGTTGCGCCTGGGGACTGAAGTCGTCAGCGATAAAGAAGGCACGATTGCTGCGCTGCTGGGAGCTTCTCCGGGCGCATCAACCGCGGCACCGATCATGCTGCATCTGATGGAAAAAGTGTTTAAAGATAAAGTGGCCAGCCCCGAGTGGCAGGCGAAGCTGAAAACCATCATTCCGTCTTATGGTACTAAGCTGAACGGTAACGTTGAGGCTACGGAACAAGAGTTGCAGTACACCAGTGAGGTTCTGGGTCTGAAATATGACAAGCCGCAGGTTGCTGATGAAGCACCGAAACCACAGCTGAAACCTCAGGCACAACCGCAGCCTGAACAGAAAGCCGTCGCGGATATCGCACTGTAAATACAATGCCGGATGGCGCTGCGCTTATCCGGCCTGTTTTATGCGTCTGTAGGCCGGATAAGGCGGTACGCCGCCATCCGGCACATCCTGACTTAGCGCGCGACTGCGTCCTGAATTTTATCTTCTGCTTTCCAGATACGGTATTTAACGTCCACGTTTTCCGGGGTGTAGACCACAATCGGCAGCTTGCTGTTGTAACGGAGCATGCCGTCATCACCCAGATACGCAGTAATGAATTTCTTCTCTTTCTTACCGTCCGGGCAGGCCATCATGGTTGAAACCGGAGATGTGACTTTGTCGAAGACGTAGTAGTCATATCCCCAACCTTCCAGCGTTTTGCTGTCCAGTTCGCCACCCAGGCGGTGTTGGTTGCAGTCAACTTCCAGCGTTTGTCCGATCAGCAGTTCTACTTTCAGAGTAGATTCATCTTTCTCAGGGGTAAGCTGGATAACCTGGCGCTTCATACCCTTTTCCGCCTTAGGATAAGGGGCGACTTTTTCCAGCGGTTGAGCGCCGGCTTCGTTACTGGCAGCCCATGCAGAGGTGCTGGCAAAGGCGGCGAAAAGTACGGCAGGGACAATTGTCTTCATCTTATTGTTCACAGTGTTTCCTTTCTTCTGTCTTTTGAACGAGTCTGGGGCAGGTTAACATATTCGCATCATCAATTAATCTGTATTTACTTATATTTTAAGTGTATCCAGCAATGGTTTACGTTCAATGTAGCGATATATTCTAAGAATTATCTTAAACATGAGATTATTATCTTAATATTGAATCGCTATATACGTGGCTATATAACTCATTGAAATGTGAGCAAAAGCGCATTTTTTCCCGCCAACTCAACACTCCTTTGATCCGGCAACAGCATTTACCCCAATTGGGGTATGCACCTCTAACACATCCTGAAATATCTTACGGCTAAAAATAACTACTCATAAATAGTGCAGTTTTTTATGTCGTTCAACCCGCCGAGGGAGGGCGTCATTATGGAAGGACAATGTCATGGTTGATTTATCCCGTCGAGGCATGTTGACAGGCAGTTGGCGAAACGCCAGCTCAGGGATCCGTCCGCCGTGGAGCAAGGAAGACTCTCACTTTCTGGCCCTTTGCCTCCGTTGTGACGCCTGCATCCAGGCGTGCGAAACCGACATCCTGCAGCGAGGCCAGGGTGGTTACCCGAGCGTAAATTTCAAACACGGCGAGTGCAGCTTTTGCTATGCCTGCGCAGAAGCCTGTCCCGAATCACTTTTTCTTCCGCGCCACACCAGGGCATGGGATCTGAACTTTACGATTGGGGAAAACTGTCTCGCACATCAGTCCGTTGAATGTCACCGCTGTCAGGATAGCTGTGAGCCCATGGCAATAACCTTTCGCCCCACGCTGTCCGGTATTTATCAGCCGCAGCTCGACAATCAGGACTGTAACGGATGTGGCGCCTGTGTCGCTATCTGCCCGGTATCAGCCATTAACGCGGAGTACAACCATGGACAATAACTGGCAGGTCTGCAGCCTGGTCGTTCAGGCCAAAAGCCAGCATATCAACGATATCGCCACGCAGTTGCGTTCCTTTCCCGGTTGCGAAGTTGCACTCAGCGATGTGGAAAGTGGTCAGTTGATTGTGGTGGTGGAAGCTGATCAAAGTGAAACGCTAATGAAAACAATTGAGTCAGTGCGCAACGTTGCGGGCGTGCTGGCGGTGTCGCTGGTTTATCACCAGCAGGATGAGCAAGGTGAGGAAACACCATGAAACTCAGTCGTCGTAGCTTTATGAAAGCTAACGCCGTTGCGGCCGCTGCGGCGGCTGCCGGGTTAAGCGTGCCGGGCGTTGCCCGCGCGGTAGTCGGTCAGCAAGAAGCCATCAAATGGGACAAAGCCCCGTGCCGTTTTTGCGGGACGGGCTGCGGCGTATTGGTCGGAACGCAGCAAGGGCGTGTTGTTGCATGCCAGGGCGATCCGGATGCGCCGGTTAACCGTGGGCTTAACTGCATCAAAGGTTACTTCCTGCCGAAAATCATGTACGGAAAAGACCGTTTAACGCAGCCGATGCTGCGCATGAAAGACGGTAAATATCACAAAGAAGGCGAGTTCACCCCGATTAGCTGGGACCAGGCTTTTGACGTGATGGAAGAGAAATTCAAAACGTCGATGAAAGAGAAAGGCCCGGAATCTATCGGCATGTTCGGCTCTGGCCAGTGGACGATTTGGGAAGGTTATGCTGCTGCCAAATTGTTTAAAGCGGGTTTCCGTTCCAATAACATCGACCCGAACGCACGTCACTGCATGGCCTCAGCGGTAGTCGGCTTCATGCGTACCTTCGGTATGGATGAACCGATGGGCTGCTATGACGATATCGAACATGCAGACGCCTTCGTCCTGTGGGGCGCGAATATGGCAGAGATGCACCCGATCCTGTGGTCGCGCATCACCAACCGTCGTCTGTCCGATCCTAACGTCAACGTCGCGGTTCTCTCCACTTTCCAGCACCGCAGCTTTGAGCTGGCGGATAACGGTATGGTCTTCACGCCGCAAACCGATCTGGTGATCCTCAACTACATCGCGAACTACATCATTCAAAACAATGCGATTAACCAGGATTTCTTTAGCAAGCACGTCAACCTGCGTAAAGGCGTGACGGACATCGGCTACGGTCTGCGTCCGACCCATCCGCTGGAAAAAGCGGCGAAAAACCCGGGATCCGATGCCTCTGAACCGATGAGCTTTGAGGATTACAAAGCCTTCGTTGCTGAGTACACGCTGGATAAAACCGCCGAAATGACCGGCGTACCAAAAGATCAGTTGGAACAGCTGGCACAGCTGTATGCCGATCCGAAGAAAAAAGTCATCTCCTACTGGACGATGGGCTTTAACCAGCACACCCGCGGCGTATGGGCTAACAACCTGGTCTATAACCTGCACTTGCTGACTGGCAAAATCTCCCAGCCAGGCTGCGGCCCGTTCTCTCTGACCGGCCAGCCTTCCGCATGCGGCACCGCGCGTGAAGTCGGTACATTCTCCCATCGTCTGCCTGCGGACATGGTGGTGACAAACGAAAAACACCGCGATATCTGCGAGAAGCACTGGAATATTCCGTCAGGGACCATTCCGGCAAAAATCGGTCTGCACGCCGTGGCACAAGACCGCGCGCTGAAAGATGGCAAGCTCAATGTCTACTGGGCGATGTGTACAAACAACATGCAGGCTGGTCCGAACATCAATGAGGAGCGTATGCCGGGCTGGCGCGATCCGCGCAACTTCATCATCGTCTCCGATCCGTACCCGACGGTCAGCGCCTTGTCTGCTGACCTGATCCTGCCGACTGCGATGTGGGTAGAGAAAGAAGGTGCCTACGGTAACGCTGAACGCCGTACACAGTTCTGGCGTCAGCAGATTAAAGCACCGGGCGAATCGAAGTCGGATCTGTGGCAACTGGTGCAGTTCTCTCGTCGCTTCAAAACAGAAGAAGTGTGGCCCGAAGAGCTGTTGGCACAAAAACCGGAGCTGCGTGGCAAAACGCTGTATGACGTGCTGTTTGCCACGCCAGCAGTGACAAAATTCCCGGTGACTGAACTGGCTGAAGATCAACTGAATGATGAATCCCGCGAGCTGGGCTTCTATCTGCAAAAAGGGTTGTTCGAAGAGTACGCCTGGTTTGGTCGCGGCCACGGGCATGACCTTGCGCCATTTGACGATTACCACAAAGCCCGCGGTTTACGCTGGCCGGTCGTTGAAGGCAAAGAGACCCAGTGGCGCTACAGCGAAGGCAACGACCCTTACGTGAAAGCAGGTGAAAGCTACAAGTTCTACGGTAAACCGGACGGTAAAGCGGTTATCTTCGCGCTGCCGTTTGAGCCTGCTGCTGAAGCGCCGGATAAAGAATATGACCTGTGGCTATCCACCGGACGTGTTCTGGAACACTGGCATACCGGCAGTATGACGCGTCGTGTGCCTGAACTGCACCGCGCTTTCCCGGAAGCCGTGCTGTTTATCCACCCGCTGGATGCAAAAGCACGCGATCTGCGTCGTGGCGATAAGGTCAAAGTGATTTCCCGTCGTGGCGAAGTGATTTCGATTGTTGAAACACGCGGTCGTAACCGTCCGCCGCAGGGGTTGGTGTACATGCCGTTCTTCGACGCCGCACAGCTGGTGAACAACCTGACGCTGGATGCGACGGATCCGCTCTCCAAAGAGACGGATTTCAAGAAGTGCGCCGTGAAACTGGCGAAGGTGTAACGCGTTATGTCCCGGTCAGCAAAACCCCAAAATGGCCGCCGCCGCTTTCTGCGCGATATGGTTCGCGCAGCGGGCGGGCTGGCCGTCGTTGGCGTGGCGCTGGGGTTGCAACAACAAACCGCACGCGCAACCGGCGTGCGGTTGCGCCCGCCAGGTGCTCTGAGCGAGGAGGCATTTGCCAGCGCTTGCGTACGTTGCGGTCAGTGCGTTCAGGCATGTCCGTATGACACGCTGAAGCTGGCCACGCTGGCCTCCGGGCTGGCGGCTGGTACGCCATATTTCATCGCCCGTGATATTCCCTGCGAAATGTGTGAGGAGATTCCGTGCGCCAAAGTCTGCCCCAGCGGCGCGTTGGACAGAGAAATTGAATCCATTGACGATTCGCGTATGGGGCTGGCGGTACTGCTGGATCACGAAAACTGCCTCAACTATCAGGGATTACGCTGTGACGTTTGCTATCGCGAGTGCCCGAAAATCGATGAGGCGATCACCCTGGAGCTGGACCGTAACATGCGTACCGGCAAGCATGCGCGGTTTATTCCTACCGTGCACAGCGATGCCTGTACCGGCTGTGGGAAATGCGAAAAAGTCTGCGTACTGGAGCAGCCAGCAATAAAAGTGCTGCCGTTGTCGCTGGCGAAAGGGGAGTTAGGACACCATTACCGCTTCGGTTGGCTGGAGGGGAACAATGGCAAATCGTAAACGTGATGCCGGGCGTGAAGCGCAGGCAAAAAAAGGATGGTGGAAGAGTCATCGTTGGCTGCTGCTGCGTCGTCTGAGTCAGTTTCTGATACTGGCGATGTTCCTTAGCGGCCCGTGGCTTGGTGTTTGGATTCTGCATGGCAACTACAGTAGCAGCCTGTTGCTGGACGCTATCCCGTTCACCGATCCGCTGATTACTCTGCAAAGCCTGGCCAGCGGGCATCTGCCAGCGACGGTGGCGTTAACGGGGGCAGCCATCATTACGGTGCTGTATGCGCTGGCCGGTAAGCGACTGTTTTGCAGTTGGGTTTGTCCTATGAACCCGGTCACTGATTTAGCCAGCTGGTTGCGCAGAAGGTTTGACCTGAATCAGTCTGCGACCCTGCCGCGCCATATACGGTACGTCCTGCTGGTGGTCATTCTGGTCGGTTCAGCGCTGACTGGTACGCTGCTGTGGGAGTGGATAAACCCGGTTTCTTTGCTGGGACGTAGCTTGGTAATGGGATTCGGTAGCGGAGCGTTGCTGATCCTCGCGCTGTTTTTATTTGATTTACTGGTCGTTGAGCATGGCTGGTGCGGGCATCTCTGCCCACTGGGTGCGCTGTATAGCGTGGTGGGAAGTAAAGGTGCATTAACCGTTTCGGCAAAAGAACGTAACAGATGTAACCGCTGTATGGATTGTTTTCATGTTTGCCCGGAACCGCATGTGCTACGTGCGCCGGTGCTGGATGAGCAAAGTCCGGTGCAGGTAACCAGTCGCGATTGCATGGCCTGCGGTCGCTGTGTGGATGTCTGTTCTGAGGATGTTTTTACAATAACAACACGATGGAGTTCGGGAGCGAAATCATGAAAAGCCATGACCTGATTAAAGCGCTGAGTCAATGGATGGCCGCGCTGGCCTTGCTAGTCAGTGGGGCAGTTTGGGCTGCAAACGGAGTGGATCTGAGCCAGTCACCTGAAGTCTCAGGAACACAGGAAGGGGCGATTCGCATGCCGAAAGAGCAAGTGCGTATGCCGCTGAACTATGTGAATCAGCCGCCGATGGTTCCGCACAGCGTTGAAGGATATCAGGTGACGACTAACACCAACCGCTGCCTGCAATGCCACGGTGTGGAAAGCTATCGTACCACCGGTGCGCCGCGCATCAGTCCGACGCACTTTATGGATAGCGACGGCAAGGTATTGGCTGAAGTCGCGCCGCGTCGTTATTTCTGTCTGCAATGTCACGTTCCGCAGGCTGACGCCGCGCCGATTGTTGAAAATACCTTCACCCCCTCGAAAGGTTACGGGAAATAAGAGGTCATTATGGAAAATTCTAACCGTAAACCAGGCTGGATTAAGCGCGTCTGGCAATGGTGGCGTCGCCCCAGCCGTCTGGCGCTCGGCACGCTGTTGTTAATCGGCTTTGTGGGCGGCATTATTTTCTGGGGCGGCTTTAATACCGGTATGGAAAAGGCCAATACAGAAGAGTTCTGCATTAGCTGTCACGAAATGCGCAATACGGTGTACCAGGAATACATGGAAACCGTACACTACAACAACCGCAGTGGTGTGCGAGCGACTTGCCCTGATTGCCACGTCCCACACGAGTGGGGCCCGAAAATGATCCGTAAGATCAAGGCCAGTAAAGAGCTGTACGCGAAAGCACTGGGGTTAATAGATACACCGCAGAAATTTGAAGATCATCGTTTAACGATGGCGCAAAATGAGTGGCGGCGTATGAAAGATAACAATTCGCAAGAGTGTCGAAACTGTCACAACTTCGAGTTTATGGATTTAACCGCCCAGAAAGGCGTCGCGGCCAAAATGCACGACCAGGCCGTGAAAGACGGGCAAACCTGTATTGACTGCCATAAAGGGATAGCGCACAAACTGCCTGATATGCGCGAAGTCAAACCGGGCTTTTAACAGGATGTAGATAACCAGGTATGCTTGAAGCCAGAGAATTACTTTGCGAGCGGGATGACAGAATACTGTTCAGCGAGTTGTCATTTCGCGTCAACGCAGGGGAATGGGTACAAATTACCGGCAGCAACGGCGCAGGGAAAACCACTCTGCTGCGGTTGCTTACCGGGCTGGCGCGTCCCGACGCAGGGGAGGTTTGCTGGCAAGAGCAACCGCTGCATCACGTGCGGGACAGCTACCATCAGCAACTACTGTGGATTGGACATCAGCCGGGGATAAAAACCCGGCTTTCGGCGTTGGAGAACCTGCGTTTCTTCCATCATGACGGCGACATCGCGCAGTGTCTGGCTGCGCTGGCGCAGGCGGGACTTGCCGGATATGAAGATATCCCAGTGAACCAACTTTCCGCCGGACAACAGCGGCGCGTGGCGCTGGCCCGTTTGTGGTTGACCCGCGCCCGACTGTGGATCCTCGATGAACCCTTTACCGCCATTGATGTGAACGGCGTTGAGCGACTGACTCAGCGTATGGCGCAGCATACGGAGCAGGGCGGTATTGTTATTCTCACCACCCACCAACCGCTCAATGTTGAAACCGATAAAGTGCGACGTATTGCGCTGACCAGTGAGAGGGCAACGCAATGATGTGGCGAATCTTTCGTTTAGAACTGCGAGTTGCGTTTCGTCATAGTGCGGAAATTGCTAATCCTTTATGGTTCTTCCTGATTGTTATTACGCTGTTCCCCCTGAGTATTGGGCCGGAGCCACAGCTGCTGGCGCGCATAGCGCCGGGCATCATCTGGGTTGCGGCGCTACTGGCGTCATTGCTGGCGCTGGAACGGCTATTTCGTGATGACTTACAGGATGGCAGCCTTGAGCAACTGATGCTGCTGCCGTTACCGCTACCGGCCGTGGTGCTGGCGAAAGTGATGGCGCACTGGGTCGTGACAGGTCTGCCGCTGCTGATCCTCTCGCCGCTGGTGGCGCTGTTGCTGGGCATGGATATGTACGGCTGGAAAATTATGGCGCTGACCTTGTTACTCGGAACGCCGACGCTGGGTTTTCTCGGCGCGCCGGGCGTGGGGTTGACGGTGGGCTTAAAGCGCGGCGGCGTGCTGTTAAGCGTGCTGGTACTCCCGCTCACCATACCCTTACTGATTTTTGCGACCGCAGCGATGGATGCGGCTTCTATGCACTTACCGGTTGAAGGGTACATGGCGATTCTGGGTGCGTTGCTGGTCGGCAGCGCCACGTTAAGCCCGTTTGCCACAGCCGCGGCGTTACGGATAAGCGTGCAGTAACGAGAATTAGATGTGCAGGCCGGGCAAGGCGCTCCGGCACAACGGATTTTAATTTATGGAGTCTGGTGACTGAACTATGTGGAAAACACTTCATCAATTGGCGATGCCCCCTCGGCTCTATCAGATCTGTGGCTGGTTTATCCCGTGGCTGGCGATTGCCAGCGCGGTGGTACTGATAACGGGATGGGTCTGGGGCTTTGGTTTTGCGCCTGCAGACTATCAGCAGGGGCAGAGCTATCGCATTATTTATCTGCACGTTCCGGCGGCAATCTGGTCGATGGGCATTTACGCCTCGATGGCCGTTGCCGCGTTTATCGGCCTGGTCTGGCAGATGAAAATGGCCAATCTGGCGCTGGCTGCGATGGCGCCGATTGGTGCAGTGTTTACCTTTATTGCGCTGGTGACAGGTTCCGCATGGGGCAAACCGATGTGGGGAACCTGGTGGGTCTGGGATGCCCGACTCACCTCTGAACTGGTGCTGCTGTTTCTCTACGTTGGCGCCATTGCGCTATGGCATGCCTTTGACGACCGCCGTCTGGCAGGTCGTGCCGCCGGTATTCTGGTGCTGATTGGCGTGGTCAACTTACCGATTATCCACTACTCGGTTGAGTGGTGGAATACGCTGCATCAGGGTTCTACCCGCATGCAGCAAAGCATCGATCCGGCAATGCGTACGCCGCTGCGTCTGGCGATCGTCGGCTACCTGTTACTGTTTGTCACGCTGGCGCTGATGCGCATGCGTAACCTGATTTTGATGATGGAAAAACGCCGCCCGTGGGTGAGCGAACTGATCTTAAAAAGAGGCCGCCAATGACCCCTGCATTTGCATCATGGAGTGATTTTTTCGCGATGGGCGGCTACGCCTTGTATGTCTGGCTTGCCGTAGCGATGAGTGTTATCCCGCTGGTGGTGCTGGTAGTGCATTCCACGTTACAGCATCGCGCAATTTTACGCGGTGTAGCGCAGCAGCGGGCGAGAGAAGCACGTATGCGTGCGGCGCAAGTGCAACGGGAGGCGGCGTGAATATTCGACGTAAAAATCGGTTATGGATAGCCTGTGCGGTACTGGCGGGTCTGGCTTTGACCATTACGCTGGTGCTTTATGCGCTGCGTTCCAATATTGACCTGTTCTATACGCCGGGAGAGATACTCTACGGTAAGCGCGAAACGCAGCAGATGCCTGAAGTCGGTCAGCGCCTGCGCGTGGGCGGTATGGTGATGCCCGGTAGCGTAAAGCGCGATCCGCAGTCATTGAAAGTGAATTTCAGCATCTATGACGCCGAAGGTGTGGTGGATGTAACCTATGAAGGTATTCTGCCGGATCTGTTCCGCGAAGGGCAGGGTGTTGTTGTTCAGGGCGAACTGGACGGGGGAAATCATGTACAGGCCAAAGAGGTTCTGGCCAAACATGATGAAAATTACACCCCGCCGGAAGTTGAAAAAGCGATGCAGGAAAACCATCGTCGTCCGGAAAGCGTGTATAAGGATAAAACGTCATGATGCCTGAAATTGGCAATGCGCTGTTGTGCCTTGCGCTTGGCGTGGCGTTACTGCTGTCGGTCTATCCGCTGTGGGGCGTAGCGCGCGGCGATGTGCGGATGATGGCTTCCGCGCGGCCCTTTGCCTGGGTGTTATTTATCTGTGTGATGGGCGCGTTCCTGATTCTGGTCAACGCCTTCGTGGTTAATGACTTTACCGTCACCTACGTCGCCAGCAATTCCAATACCCAGCTTCCGGTCTGGTATCGGGTGGCAGCAACCTGGGGCGCGCATGAAGGCTCTCTTCTGCTGTGGGTGCTGCTGATGAGCGGCTGGACGTTCGCCGTTGCGGCATTCAGCCAGCGTATGCCGCTGGACATCGTCGCCCGCGTGTTGGCGGTGATGGGGATGGTCAGCGTTGGCTTTCTGCTGTTTATTCTGTTTACCTCCAATCCATTTGCCCGTACGTTGCCCAACTTCCCTATTGAAGGGCGCGACCTGAACCCGCTGTTGCAGGATCCGGGGCTGATTTTCCATCCGCCGTTGCTGTACATGGGGTATGTCGGTTTCTCCGTGGCCTTTGCGTTTGCGATTGCCGCGTTGATGAGTGGCCGACTGGACAGTACCTTCGCCCGTTTTTCGCGTCCGTGGACGCTGGCGGCGTGGGTGTTCCTGACGCTGGGTATTGTGCTCGGTTCCGCCTGGGCCTATTACGAGCTGGGCTGGGGCGGCTGGTGGTTCTGGGATCCAGTTGAAAATGCCTCGTTTATGCCATGGCTGGTGGGAACGGCGCTGATGCACTCGTTGTCGGTCACCGAACAGCGTGCCAGCTTTAAAGCCTGGACGCTGCTGCTGTCAATCTGCGCATTCTCGCTTTGCCTGTTGGGGACTTTCCTGGTGCGCTCCGGCGTGCTGGTGTCGGTGCATGCTTTTGCCTCCGATCCGTCGCGCGGGATGTTTATTCTGGCCTTTATGGTATTAGTGATTGGCGGCTCCCTGCTGCTGTTTGCGGTTCGCGGTCACAAGGTCCGCTCACGGGTAAATAACGCGCTGTGGTCGCGTGAATCTCTGCTGTTGGGCAACAACGTTCTGCTGATTGCCGCCATGCTGGTGGTGCTACTGGGCACGTTGCTGCCGCTGGTGCACAAACAGCTCGGGTTGGGCAGTATTTCGATTGGCGAGCCGTTCTTCAACACGATGTTCACCTGGCTGATGGCACCGTTCGCGCTGTTGCTGGGAATAGGGCCATTAGTGCGCTGGGGCCGTGACCGACCGCGTAAACTGAAAACGTTACTGATTATCGCGTTTGTCACCACGCTTGTTATGTCGCTGCTGCTGCCGTGGCTGTTTGAGGATCGCATTGCCGCTATGACGGTGGTGGGTCTGGCGATGGCATGCTGGATATTCGTGCTGGCGGTGTCCGAAGCGTTCCTGCGTATTTCTCGTGGGACGAAGCTGACGCCAAGTTACTGGGGCATGGTGTTGGGTCACGTAGGGTTGGCGATCACCATTGTCGGTATTGCCTTTAGCCAGAATTACAGCGTTGAACGTGATGTGCGTATGAAGGCGGGCGATAGCGTCAGTATCCATAACTATCAGTTCACTTTCCGCGAAGTGAGAGATATTACCGGGCCAAACTACCGGGGGGGCGTTGCCATTATTGGCGTCACTCGTGATGGTAAACCGGAAGCCACGCTGCATGCGGAAAAACGTTTCTATAACAGCACCAGTTCGATGATGACTGAAGCGGCAATTGACGGCGGATTCACGCGTGACCTGTACGCTGCGCTGGGTGAAGAACTGGATAACGGCGCATGGGCTGTGCGTCTGTACTACAAACCGTTTATTCGCTGGATTTGGGCCGGAGGATTGCTGATGGCGCTGGGCGGATTGTTCTGCCTGTTTGATCCACGCTATCGTCAGCGCACGCGTCCTCGTGCCACGGTGCAAAAAAATGCGTCGGAGGCTGTATGAAGCGCAACGCACTGTTAATTCCGTTTATTATTTTTCTGATCATTGCGGCGGCGCTGCTGTGGCAGTTGGCGCGTAACGCTCAGGGGGACGATCCCACTAATCTGGAGTCGGCGCTGATCGGCAAACCCGTTCCGACATTCCGCCTCGAATCGCTGGAAAATCCGGGTCAACATTATCAGGCCGATGTGCTGACCCAGGGCAAACCGGTACTGCTTAACGTCTGGGCGACCTGGTGTCCGACCTGTCGCGCCGAGCATCAGTACTTGAATCAACTGTCTGCGCAGGGCGTGCGGGTGGTGGGTCTGAACTATAAAGACGATCGTCAGAAAGCCATTGTCTGGCTGAAAGAGCTGGGCAATCCTTACTCATTAAGCCTGTTTGACGGCGACGGTATGCTTGGTCTGGATCTTGGTGTGTACGGCGCGCCGGAGACGTTCCTGATCGACGGGAAAGGTATTATTCGCTATCGCCATGCCGGCGATTTGAATGCCAGGGTGTGGGAGAGCGAGATCAAACCGTTGTGGGATAAGTACAGTAAGGAGGCTGCGCAATGAGATTTTTACTGGGCTTGCTGATGCTGGTTATCTCGGGATCCGCCCTTGCGACCATCGATGTGATGCAGTTTAAGGATGAAGCGCAGGAGCAGCAGTTCCGTCAGCTTACCGAACAGTTGCGCTGTCCTAAATGTCAGAACAACAGTATTGCCGATTCTAACTCGATGATTGCCACCGACCTGCGTCAGAAAGTGTACGAACTGATGCAGGAAGGAAAAAGTCAGAAAGAGATTGTCGACTACATGGTGGCCCGCTACGGCAACTTCGTCACTTACGATCCGCCGTTGACGCCGCTTACTGTACTTTTGTGGGTGATGCCGGTGGTTGCGATTGGTCTGGGTGGCTGGATTATTTTCGCCCGTACTCGCCGACGTGTCCGGGTAAAACAGGAAGAGTTTCCTGATGACGTTATCCCGGATGGCAAACGCGGTGGGTTCGGGTTGTTTGTGCCCGGCATCGTGGTGGCGCTGGGGGTTGGCGCAGTGAGCTATTATGAAACCGGCAACTATAAGCAGGTTCAGGTCTGGCAACAGGCCACCGCTCAGGCACCTATGCTGCTGGAGCGGGCGTTGGATCCAAAAGCTGATCCGCTCAATGAAGAAGATATGACGCGTCTGGCGTTGGGTCTGCGCACTCGCTTACAAGCCGATCCTACCAACGTTGAAGGTTGGATCATGCTTGGGCGCATTGGCATGGTACTTGGTAACGCCAGTACGGCCACTGAAGCCTATGCCAATGCTTATCGACTGGATCCGAAAAACAGTGATGCTGCGCTGGGCTATGCGGAAGCGCTGACCCGTTCTTCCGATCCTGATGATAACCGTCGGGGAGGGGAGCTGCTACGCCAGTTGGTACGCGGCGAACATGCCAACGTGCGGGTTCTCAGCATGTATGCGTTTAACGCTTTTGAACAGCAGCGCTTTGGCGAGGCGGTTGCGGCGTGGGAGATGATGCTGAAATTATTACCGGCCAATGATACCCGTCGGGCGGTGATAGAACGCAGCATTAAGCAGGCGATGGAGCAGCTAACGCCGCAGGAGAAGTAAGAGTGGAAGATGCCGGATGGCGACGCAAAGCGTCTTATCCGGCCTACTGATGCACGTGGCTTGTAGGCCCGATAAGCGTAGCGCCATCGGGCAATATCTGATTACTGCATGCCGCGTGTTTGTAAAAATAGAATGGTGGCAGCTACACGAGAACGCACGTTGAGTTTGCGCAGCAGATTGCGAATATGCACCTTCACCGTCTGTTCAGAAATATTCAGCACTGATGCAATCTGTTTGTTCGATAGCCCCTGAGCAAGTTCATGTAACACATCCAGTTCGCGTTCGGTGAGAACGCTGAATGGGTCTTCCTGGGCGCCAAACAGGTCGCGCTCGCGCAAATATTCGCTGACGCGGGTACTAAAGGCTTTACCACCTTTGGCACCACTGCGAATAGCCTCCAGCAGGACTTCAGGATCGCTGTCTTTAAGCAAATAACCATCCGCGCCGGCATCAATTAGAGCGTACACATCGTTGGCGGCATCCGATACGGTAAGAATAATAATTTGCGCGGTGACGCCATCCCGACGCAGCGCATTCAGGGTATCCAGTCCGCTCATCCCTTTCATATTGAGATCCAGTAGGATCACATCAAGGTCCAGGCGGTTTGCCAGGTCGATAGCGCTGGCACCATCACCCGCTTCCGCGACTACGTTAAAGGCGGGATCAAGTTGCAATAATTGACTAATTCCTCGCCGCATCAGTGGGTGGTCGTCAACAATCAGCACCCGAAAAGGCGTTGCTTCAGGCATACTATTCTCCTGAGTTTTTATTAGTATCATTATTGTTTTCAGCGCATCAATCGTCCAGATTCATCACGCTGATGAGAGGATAAATTTTACCCCAATTTGTGCATGGGTAAGTAGTAAAACCTGTACTGAAAGCCGTAGTAATACTCAGGAATGATGAATCTCAGACATAAAAAAACCAACCCTAAGGTTGGTTTTTTTTGGGATTTTTGGTCGGCACGAGAGGATTTGAACCTCCGACCCCCGACACCCCATGACGGTGCGCTACCAGGCTGCGCTACGTGCCGACGCTATGGCTGCTAATACTACTGCTTTCCGCTACGAATGCAAGAGCATGTCTTGCTAACTGATTTATAATTAATCAGTTAGCAATAAATCGCTTCTCATCCGTCAGAACCTGTAACAGCAGACTTAGCTGCGGTTTCTGATCTTTTATTTTCTCGCCGCGCAAATTATAGGTCTGATAATTACCGTTGTTGTTCAGCACCAGCGTCATCTCGGGTGTGGTAACGGCCATCGTGCTGCCGTCAGCGGCAGTAACCCAGTAATGGCGGCGGGTTGCATTGAACAGATCCTGCCCCTGCGAGTATTCGTTAGCAGGTGTACTGACGTGCAGCAGGCGCTGCATCAGCGTTGTCATCAGGTCCGTATGATCGGTCAGGCTATTGATGCGCTGAGCAGGCGTTCCCGGCCAGTGAATAACCAGAGGAACCTGCAGATGGCCTCGCGACCAGGCAAAGCTGTTCTCTTCCTGCGTCAGCGGCACGCCCCGACCAGCGGTAATAATCACCACCGTATTGTTCAGTTTGCCGGAGTCGCGCAGGGCGCTCAGAATGCGGTTAATGTTGGCATCCACATCCTGAGCGGCGCTGGCATAGCGTTTGGCAAAATTCTTCTGGTTACTCTCATCAAGGTTGGTCCCGTTAAAGGAGACCCACGAGAACCAGCGGTTATCTTCCTGCGCGTAGCGTCCCAGCCAGTTAATCCACTGGCTTGCGGTTTGGTCGTCAGATTGCGTCTGCACGCTTGGCATGGAGAAATCTGACAGCAGCGCCTGGCGATAAAGCGGGCTGGTAAAGCCATCCGAGGAGAATAGCCCTAACTGATAGCCCTGCTGGTTCAGCGCGGAAATCAACGCCGCAGGCGTTCGGGTCGATAAAATCCCATCCATGTAGCTTGGTGAGACGCCGTAAAACAGGCCAAAAATCCCGTTATCCGTGGTGTTGCCAGTGCTCATGTGACGCGTAAAGGAGATATTCTGCCCGGCGAATTCAGCCAGCGCAGGCATCTGCTTTTCAAAGCGTGAATAGTTCAGGCCGTCGACGGTGATCAGCAGGACGTTCTGGCCGGTGCCCATATCGCGATAGCGCAGTTCGCTCAGCGGGTACTGCACGGAAACTGCTTCCGGATTCCCCTGCTCGATCAGGCGACGCTGATACTCTTGCGCATCCAGCAGACCATGTTTTTCCAGGAACTTACGCGCCGTCATCGGGTAGGAGAGCGGCAGATTCGCGCGCTGCATGGTAATCGGGCGATAGAAATTGGCATCCGCCCAGATATACACCACGTGCGAGGCGATAAAGCAAATGAAGAAGAATGCGGCTAACGGTTTGGCGAAGTGGCGACGACGCGTCAGGCTACGCAGCTTTTGCCAGCTCCAGGTCGCAAACAGCATTTCAATTAACAGAATCACTGGCACGCTGATAAACATCAGTTGCCAGTCACGCGCCGCTTCATTCTGGTCAGGATTGATGACCAGTTCCCAGACGATCGGGTTGAGGTGCAAATGAAAGCGGGTGAAAACTTCGCTGTCGATTAGCAACAGCGTCATGCCCACCGTCGCCAGAATAGCTGATAAGAATCGCATCAGCCTCTGGGACATGACGATAAACGTCAGGGGAAACAGGATTAGTAGATAGGTGGCAAACACCAGAAAACTAAAATGTCCGACCAGGCTTACATAGGAATAAATACGACCTGCAAGCGTTGTCGGCCAGTCGGCGACAAACAGGTAACGGCTACCGAGTACCACGGCCAACAGAATGTTGAACAAGGCAAACCAGTGCCCCCAGCTAACCATCTGGGAGACTTTCTCACGGTAGCGCTGACGATGAGTTACCATAAACTGTTGTTCGTTTCCCCGGAGCAGGCTCTTAATGCGCTTGGTCGTCGTTTACCGAAGACTGTAATGCGCGGGCAAAAGAGTTGGCAATCGCCTGGCGCTGGGCCGGTGCGATGCTTGTATTGATAAGGTTAGTCACCATATTTCCCAGTACCATCAGGGAAAGGTCGGTCGGCGCCTTATGTTTTTCCAGTACGTTGAGCATCTCATTCAGCAGTTGTTCAACGTGTTCGTCACTATAGCGGGAAATTTGTGGCATAAATCGAAATCAGTCTGTTCATGAAAGGGCAACATATTACCGTACAGACAGTTTTTTTTCTGCTTTTTTATCTTCTATTGCGTCACTGCCCGGCAGGTGGTTGAATACCGCCCGGTCTAAAAGGAGAGTTTATCATGAGTCTGGATATCAACCAGATTGCCCTGCACCAGCTTATCAAACGTGACGAGCAGAACCTTGAGCTGGTCTTGCGCGATTCATTACTGGAACCGACAGCGACGGTTGTCGATATGATGGCTGAGCTGCATCGGGTATATAGCGCCAAGAATAAAGCTTATGGCCTGTTTAGCGAAGAGAGTGAACTGGCACAAACGCTGCGTTTACAGCGTCAGGGCGAAGAGGATTTTCTGGCATTTAGTCGTGCCGCGACCGGACGCTTGCGGGACGAGCTGGCGAAATATCCTTTTGCCGACGGCGGCATTGTCCTGTTCTGCCATTACCGCTATCTGGCGGTAGAGTATCTGTTGGTCGCCGTGCTGAACAATTTAAGCAGCATGCGCGTCAATGAAAATCTGGATATCAATCCGACGCACTATCTGGACATTAATCATGCGGATATCGTGGCGCGTATTGATTTAACCGAGTGGGAAACCAATCCGGAGTCCACGCGCTATCTGACGTTCCTGAAAGGGCGGGTAGGGCGCAAAGTCGCCGATTTCTTTATGGATTTCCTCGGTGCCAGCGAAGGTCTGAACGCCAAAGCGCAAAACCGTGGCCTGCTGCAGGCGGTCGATGACTTTACTGCCGAGGCGCAGCTCGATAAAGCTGAACGCCAGAACGTGCGTCAGCAGGTGTACAGCTACTGCAACGAACAGCTACAAGCCGGTGAAGAGATCGAGCTGGAGTCGCTGTCCAAAGAGCTTTCCGGCGTCAGTGAAGTTAGCTTCAGCGAATTTACCGCTGATAAAGGCTACGAGCTGGAAGAGAGCTTCCCGGCAGATCGCAGTACGCTGCGTCAGTTAACCAAATTTGCCGGAAGCGGCGGTGGGTTAACCATCAACTTCGACGCCATGCTACTGGGTGAACGTATTTTCTGGGATCCGGCTACAGATACTTTGACCATCAAAGGTACGCCGCCGAACCTGCGCGACCAGCTGCAGCGTCGCACGTCGGGCGGGAAATAAAACCGTTTGCCGGGTGAGAGCGTAAACGCCTTATCCGGTCGACGAGAACCATCAGTATCGATTACAAAATCCCATAAAAAAACCCCGCCTTGGCGGGGTTTTTCTTCAACTTGTTTGCGATTACGCGCGAACGAAGTCGATGTGAGACAGCTTCGGCTTGAACGGGTGACGCTGTACAGCCTGAGCTTTAACTTTAACTTCTTTACCGTCAACAACGATGGTCAGAACTTCGCTGTAGAATTCAGCTTTAGCTTGCATGTTCATAACTGCATCGTGATCCAGTTCGATAGCAATCGGGGCTTCTGCGCCACCGTAGATGATTGCCGGGAACTTGTTAGCGGCACGCAGGCGGCGGCTCGCACCCTTACCCTGCTCTTTACGTACTTCAGCGTTGATAGTAAACATTTAAATCTCTCTTTAATAATTCCTGCTACAGGCGACCCAGCAACAGGTAAGTGATCTGCTTTGCGTATGCAAAAGCGGGCGAGATTCTATACTCAAACAGCTGGTACATCAATCAAAAGTACGATTAACCGCGTAATTCATGTGCCCGACGAAAGCGTCCTTCATAATCGAAGACCTTTTCACGGACCTGCCAGTACTGACCTTTCATGCGCGCGACCACGAAATCAGGATGACGTAACAGCGCCTGCTGGGCGAGGATATCGGCGGCGGTTATCCAGCGTAAGGGAATGCCAGGCGTTCGGGTATGCGGGCGAATAAACAGTTGCTCGAAGGCTGTACGCTGCGCGGGAGTATGCAGGCGAAAGCGTTCGCTGACGTCAGCGCCATCTTCATCGTAATAGGTAATTTTCAGCCATTCGCCTTTTTCATCCTGCCCATTTTGTAGCGCCATCCCGCTGCAGCGCAGAACCAGCGCATCTTTAAGCCTGAGCGCGGCTTTCAGCATGTCATCCGGGTCAACCAGTACCGCGTCGCACTCCCTACAACGGCGGGCGGCGATGTCATTTTCCGCGTTGCACTGCGGGCAGTTTTTAAAACGGAAACGAAAATCGCACTGTTCGCGATGGCCGTCATCATCTTCAAACCATCCCTGACAGCGGCGGCCAAAGTGCTCAATCAGCGTGCCGTCGGCCGTTGTTTTGCCCCAGAAGGTGTTGGCAAAGCCGCAGGCAGGACAGAACACCTGTACCGGAACGTTGTCGCTTTTCCCTTTCGGCGCACCAACTTCCGGCGCGTACAGGTCGTGCGGGTTACCAGCGTAATCGAGGATCAGACAGTCGGTTTTATCCGGCGCCAGGCGCAGCCCACGACCGACAATTTGTTGGTAAAGGCTAACTGACTCGGTCGGGCGAAGAATGGCGATAAGGTCGACGTGCGGGGCATCGAAGCCAGTGGTCAGGACCGACACATTCACCAGATAGCGAAAACGTTGGGCTTTGAACTCTTCAATCAGCACGTCGCGTTCGGCGCCAGGCGTGTCTCCGGTGATAAGTGCGGCGTCGTCAGCAGGTAGCAGACCCAGAATTTCTTTGGCGTGTTCAACTGTGGCGGCGAAAATCATCACCCCTTTACGCGTCTGGGCAAACTCGACAATCTGGCTGATGATATGCGGCGTTATTCGCTGCTGCTTTTTCAGTTCCTGATTCAGGTCCGCTTCGCTAAACAGGCCGTTACTTTGCGCCTGCAGGCGGCTGAAGTCATATTGCACTACCGGCATGTCGAGGCGTTCTGGCGGTGTCAGGTAGCCGTGTTTAATCATGTAGCGCAGCGGTAATTCATAAATGCAGTCGCGAAACAGTGCTTTTTCATCGCCGCGCACCATTCCGTGATAATGAAAATGATAAATCCAGCCTTTGCCCAAACGAAAAGGTGTGGCGGTAAGTCCGAGCAGGCGTAAGTGAGGATTTACTTTGGTCAGGTGAGTGAGGATTTGCTGATACTGACTCTCTTCATCATCGCCAATGCGATGGCATTCATCGACGATAAGCAGGGAGAATTCTCCCTGAAAGGCGTCCAGATTACGCGCTACCGACTGTACGCTGCCAAATACCACTTTCCCGTGGCTCTCTTTACGCTTCAGGCCTGCGGCAAAAATATCGGCTTCCAGCCCCAGCGCACAATATTTCGCATGGTTTTGTGCGACCAGTTCTTTGACGTGCGCCAGTACCAGTACGCGACCACGCGCCACGCGGGCCAGCTCGGCAATCACCAGACTTTTGCCCGCGCCGGTTGGCAGGACGATAACCGCCGGGGTGCGGTGGTGGCGAAAATGGTTGAGCGTGGCGTCCACGGCTTCTTTTTGGTACGGGCGAAGAGTAAAAATCATGGGCTCACTATAATAAACAATAACAAGGAGTAGTATGCCATGAATCATTTCTCTTGAGGGATGGTGTAACGCCGCTATACTGGGCGGATAACGGTCCCACTTTTCGGGCGTAAACCCGATTCTCGTATTTTTACAGGCAAAATCACACACATGCGACTTGATAAATTTATCGCTCAGCAACTCGGCGTCAGCCGCGCTATTGCCGGGCGTGAGATCCGTGCTAACCGCGTTACCGTCGACGGTGAAATCGTCAGAAATAGCGCTTTTAAGCTGCTGCCAGAACACGACGTAGAATATGACGGTAATTCCCTGGTTCAACAAAATGGCCCGCGCTATTTTATGCTGAATAAGCCTCAGGGTTATGTTTGCTCAACGGATGATCCCGATCACCCGACGGTGCTCTATTTCCTTGATGAACCGGTTGCCTACAAACTGCATGCGGCAGGGCGTCTGGATATCGACACCACTGGACTGGTGATGATGACCGATGACGGACAGTGGTCGCATCGCATCACCTCTCCTCGTCACCATTGTGAGAAAACCTATCTGGTGACGCTGGAGTCGCCAGTGGCAGATGATACCGCCGAACAGTTTGCCCATGGCGTACAGTTGCACAATGAGAAAGACCTGACCAAACCGGCCGTGCTGGAAGTGATTACGCCAACTCAGGTGCGCTTGACCATCAGCGAAGGGCGCTATCATCAGGTTAAACGTATGTTTGCCGCGGTGGGTAACCACGTTGTGGAACTGCACCGTGAACGGATTGGTGACATCTGGCTTGATGAGGATCTGGCGCCAGGTGAATACCGTCCTTTGACTGAAGAAGAAATCGCCAGCGTTAACTTAACCCCGCGTTAATTTCAGGAGCTAAATGTGACCACCCGGCAGAACTCGTCAATTGCCATTGTCTTTATCCTTGGCTTGTTAGCCATGTTGATGCCGTTGTCGATTGATATGTATCTTCCGGCGCTGCCTGTTATCTCTGAACAGTTTGGTGTGCCAGCAGGTAGCGCGCAGATGACCCTCAGTACCTATATTCTGGGGTTCGCAGTGGGGCAACTGTTCTATGGGCCAATGGCAGACAGCCTTGGACGCAAGCCAGTGATCCTGGGCGGGACGCTGGTGTTTGCGGCGGCGGCTGTGGCCTGCGCACTGGCGCAAACCATCGATCAACTGATTGTGATGCGTTTCTTCCACGGCCTGGCTGCTGCTGCAGCGAGCGTGGTTATCAACGCCCTGATGCGTGATATCTATCCGAAAGAAGAGTTTTCGCGCATGATGTCATTCGTCATGCTGGTCACGACAATTGCGCCATTAATGGCACCGATTATCGGTGGCTGGGTGCTGGTATGGCTGAGCTGGCACTATATCTTTTGGATCCTCGCCATGGCGGCTATTCTGGCGTCGGTGATGATCCTTACACTGATCAAAGAGACTCTGCCGGTAGAGCGTCGCCAGCCATTTCGCCTGCGTACTACTATTGGCAACTTTGCCTCGCTGTTTCGTCATAAACGTGTGCTGAGCTATATGCTGGCCAGCGGATTCAGTTTTGCCGGGATGTTCTCGTTTTTGAGCGCCGGCCCCTTTGTCTACATTGAGATCAACCACGTTTCACCGCAACATTTCGGTTATTACTTCGCACTGAACATCGTATTCCTGTTCGTGATGACTATCATCAACAGCCGCTTTGTGCGTCGGGTTGGGGCATTGAATATGTTCCGTACTGGTCTGTGGATCCAGTTCGTGATGGCAGGCTGGATGGTCTTTAGCACACTGTTTGGGTTGGGGTTCTGGGCCCTGGTCGTGGGCGTTGCGGCATTTGTTGGCTGTGTGTCGATGGTGTCATCTAACGCTATGGCGGTTATTCTGGATGAATTTCCACATATGGCGGGAACGGCGTCATCGCTGGCAGGGACATTCCGCTTCGGCATTGGTGCCATCGTTGGGGCGCTGTTGTCTCTGGCGACCTTTAACTCGGCCTGGCCAATGATATGGTCGATCGCATTTTGCGCTACCTGTTCAATTCTCTTCTGTCTTTACGCCAGTCGCGCCCAAAAACGGTGATCTATTACACATCCTGGGGGCCATAAGGCCTCCAGAGTTGATATACATCAACCGCAAATCTATCAGTTCCCCTGGTTATGTTTATTTTATGTAAAATCAATTTATGTAAAAAGTCACATCATTGTAGTTAAAAAGGTTGAGTTAGATCGCAGAAACGAGTACATATAGCCCGGAAATATGCCGGAACTATTGAATAATTTTAATTACCTGGTTCGGAAAGCGGCATAAAGACAGGGTGTAAACGTTTACCAACTGTCTGAAGACGTATTGTCAATGATGTGTTAATATTGATGTAAAATAATTGTGAAGTGATTGTGCTTCCAGGGAAAGAAAGTGATGACATTACAACTCTCAATCGTTCATCGTCTGCCGCAGAGCTATCGTTGGTCGGTGGGTTTCGCAGGTTCAAAGGTTGAACCGATTCCGCAAAACGGTCAGAGCAATGAGAACAGCCTGGTGGCGCTCAAATTGCTCAGCCCTGATGGTGACAGCGCATGGTCAGTCATGCATAAGCTCAGCCAGGCCCTCAGCGACATTGAGGTTCCTTGTTCTGTACTGGAATGCGAAGGGGAGCCGTGCCTGTTTGTGAATCGCCAGGATGAATTTGCCGCGACCTGCAGACTGAAAAACTTCGGCGTGGCCATCGCAGAGCCGTTTTCAAATAACAATCCGTTTTGAGCGTCAGCTTAGCGCAAGCAGCTGACGCGTATAGGCTTGCTGTGGCGCGTTAAATACGTGCTCGCATTGCCCTTGCTCCACAACCTCTCCCTGACGTAGCACAATAACCTGATGGCATAACGCGCGTACTACGTGCAAATCATGGCTGATAAAAATATAAGCCAGCCGATGCTTTTCCTGTAAGGACTTTAACAACGTCAGGATTTGCGCCTGTACGGTTCTGTCTAGCGATGATGTTGGCTCATCCAGGATAATCAAGGAAGGTTTGAGAATCAATGCTCTGGCGATGGCAATACGTTGACGCTGACCGCCGGAAAACTCAGCCGGATAACGATGCCGCGTTTCGCTATCCAGTCCCACTTCCGTCATCACCGCTTTCACCTGCGCCTCGCGTTGTTCGGCTGACAGGGTTGGCTGATGAACGCGTAACCCCTCCTCGATAATCTGTAGCACGCTCAGGCGTGGGTTAAGCGAGGAGTTGGGATCCTGAAATACCACCTGAATACGGTGACGGACCGGCAACAGCTGGCGACGATTTAAGGTATGCAGCGCCTGACCATCGAACACAATACTTCCCTGTGAGGAGATTAACCTCAGGAGCGCCAGTCCGGTAGTGCTTTTCCCCGACCCAGACTCACCTACCAACCCCAGCGTTTCACCGGGCCGCAGAGAGAAACTGATATTGTTAACCACGACGTTGTGGTCCACCACACGCTTCAGGATACCTTTGCGGATGGGGAAGGCGACGTGCAGTTTTTCCACTTCCAGCAGCGGGGCTTGTCCGGCCGGTAAAGGTACCGGGTCGCCGGAAGGTTCACTGTTTAGCAACTTCTGTGTGTAGGGATGCGTGGGCGCAGTGAGCAACTGTGCTGCTTTATTTTGCTCAACGCACTGACCGTTTTGCATGACCGCCACGGTATCGGCCAGCTTTTTCACAATACTGAGGTTGTGGGTGATGAACAGTAATCCCATGTTCAGCTCGCGCTGTAGTTCCCTCAGCAGTTGCAGGATCTGTGCCTGAACGGAAACGTCCAGCGCGGTAGTCGGTTCATCGGCAATCAGCAGCTCCGGTCGTGTTAGCAATGCCATGGCGATCATCACGCGCTGGCGTTCCCCGCCGGACAGTTGGTGCGGGTAGTCTGCGAGACGTTTGGCCGCCTGACGGATGCCAACGCGATCCAGACAGGTCAGGATTTCTGCTCGCGCGGCCTCCCGACGCATTCCCCTATGCAGCGACAGCACTTCATAAAGCTGTTTTTCCAGATTGTGAAGCGGGTTCAGTGACACCATTGGTTCCTGGAAAATCATGGCGATTTTATTCCCCCGCACGCCGCGAAGCGTTTGCTCATCGGCGTGAAGTAATGATTCACCATGAAAACGGATGTCGCCGGAAAGGTAGACGACCGGAGGGGAGGGCAATAACCGTAAAATAGATAGCGCGGTCACGCTTTTACCTGAGCCGGACTCACCCACCAGCGCCAGCGTTTGTCCGGCATCAACGCGCAGTGACAGACTGTTGACCACGGTGCGCACGGTCTCTTGTTGACGAAAACCTACCGATAAATTGTCAATAGCTAACAGAGGTTGTGTCATCTTAAATCGCCTTGTTGGGATCGAACGCGTCGCGTACCGCTTCACCAATAAAGATCAGAAGCGATAAGAGCAGGGCAACGGAGATGAACGCGGTGATGCCAAGCCACGGCGCCTGCAGGTTGTTTTTACCCTGTAACAGAAGTTCTCCGAGCGATGGCGAGCCAAGCGGTAAGCCAAACCCAAGAAAATCCAGCGAGGTTAGAGTGGTTATCGAGGCGCACAAAATAAACGGTAAAAAGGTCAGAGCGGCAACCATCGCATTGGGTAGCATATGGCGCAGAATAATACTGCTATCGCCCACGCCGAGCGCCTGAGCGGCACGAATATAATCAAAGTTTCGGGTACGTAAAAACTCCGCGCGCACCACGCCAACCAGGCTCATCCAGCCAAACAGCACGGTAATACCCAGCAGCCACCAGAAGTTAGGCTGGACAACGCTCGACAGTAGAATGATGAGAAACAGCGTTGGCATACCGGACCAAACTTCAATGAATCGTTGCCCCCACAGGTCCACCTTGCCGCCATAATAGCCCTGTATTGCGCCAGCCATAATGCCCATCACGCTCGAACACAGGGTGAGCATTAAGCCAAATAAGACAGAAATACGTGTGCCGTAGAGGATCCGTGCCAGTACATCACCGCCGTTGGCGTCTGTTCCCAGCCAGTTTTGTGCAGAAGGCGGGGAAGGGAAGGGCTTATCGGTGGCAAAGTTAATGCTGGTCGCCCCGAAGCGTATTGGTGCCCACAGGATCCAGCCCTGGTTTTCTAGGCGCTGCTGTAGCCACGGATCCTGATAATCAGCCCGGGTCGCCAGCGGTCCGCCGAAGTCGCTTTCACTGTAGTTTTTGAACAGGGGGAAATACCAGCTATTGTCGTAGCGCACCAGTAACGGCTTATCATTGGCAATCAGTTCTGAACACAGACTAAGACCGAACAGCACCAGAAAAATCCACAGCGACCAGTAGCCGCGACGGTTGTGGCGAAAGCGCGCCCAGCGGGCCTGATTGACGGGGCTTAATCGCGACATTAGCGTCCCTCAAAATCAATACGGGGATCGACCAGCGTATAGCTGATGTCGCTGAGGATATTCAGCAGCAGACCGATCAGGGTGAAGATATAGAGTGTGCCAAACATTACCGGATAGTCGCGCGATACGGTGGATTCATACCCCAGTAGTCCCAGACCGTTAAGCGAGAACATCACCTCAATCAGCAGCGAACCGGTAAAAAACATGCTGATAAACGTCGCCGGGAAGCCGGCGATCACCAGCAACATGGCATTGCGAAACACATGTTTCCACAGAATATTTTTCTCGCTGACCCCTTTAGCGCGTGCGGTGACGACATACTGTTTGCGCACCTCATCCAGAAATGAGTTCTTGGTCAGCATAGTCAGCGCGGCAAACCCACCAACTACCGTCGCCAGCACCGGCAGGGTAATATGCCAAAGGTAGTCGGTCACTTTCTGATACCAGGGCAGGGAGTCAAAATTGGCGGAAACTAGCCCGCGCAGCGGGAACAGGTCGTAGTAGCTGCCCCCGGCAAAAAAGACGATCAGCAAAATGGCAAACAGAAAGGCCGGAATGGCATAGCCAATAATAATAAATGCGCTACTCCAGACATCAAACCGGCTGCCGTTGTGAACCGCTTTGCGGATCCCAAGCGGTATCGACACCAGATAGATGATGAGCGTACTCCATAGGCCCAGCGTAACGGAAACCGGCAGGCTGTCTTTGATAAGCGTCAGCACAGAGGCGCTACGAAACAGGCTGTCGCCGAAATCGAAACGAATATAGTCCCAAAGCATTTTGAAATAACGCTCATGAATGGGCTTATCGAACCCGTAGCGCCGAGTGATTTCCGCGATGACTTCCGGGTCCAGACCCCGGCCGCCGCGATAATTACTGTCGCTGATGTTACCAACGCCGGTTTGCGCATGGCTGGCGCGAACGCCTTCGCTACCCGCGCCAGGTAATGCCCCGCTTTGCCCGAACTCAATGGCGGCGACGGCCTGTTCAACCGGACCGCCGGGGGCAATTTGCACGATAAAAAAGTTGATGGTGATGATGGCCCAAAGCGTTGGGATCACCAGCAGCAGACGTCGAATCAGATAAGCGCCCATCTATTCTCCCTGCCGTCTGGCTGCGGGCAGTTTCGCCGCTTTGTTGACGTCATACCACCAGTTGTCGAGGCCAATGGTATAAATTGGGCGAATAGCCGGATGCGAAAATTTGTCCCACCAGGCGATACGATCCTCGGCCATAAACCACATCGGCAACATGTAGTAATTCCAGGTTAAAACTCTGTCCAGTGCCCGGCCGAGTGGGATCAGTTTGGCTTTATCACCTTGCGCGGCAATGATTTGACCGATCAGCTTATCGATAACCGGGCTTTGCACACCGGGGGCGTTATAGCTGGAGTCAATATATTGAGAAGCCCACAGAATTTGCAGGTCTGAACTCGGCCACGGCATTGCGCGATACAACCTTGGCATCATGTCATAGTCGCGACTGCGTAAGCGGTTGGTGATTTGTGAGTTATCAACCTGGCGAATGTTCATGGTAATGCCTAAGCGTTGCAGGTTGTGCTGGAACGGCAACACCCACTGACTGTTGCTGCCCGCCGGGAGCAATAGTTCAAAGCTCAGAGGTTTACCGCTGACGCTGTTTACGCGCTGCTGCCCCTTGAGTACCCATCCGGCTTGTTCCAGTAAGGTATCGGCTTTCAGCAAGTTCTCACGATCGTAGCCATCGCCTTTTGATTTTGGCGGCTGATAGATTTGGCTGAAGACCTCAGGAGGGAGATCTTTTTTCAAGGGCGCGAGTATCACCAGCTCATCTGCATCGGGGTAATTTGTCGCAGCATATTCGGTATTCTGAAAATAGCTGTTGGTCCGGCTCCAGGCGTTATAGAACAGGGCTTTATTCATCCATTCAAAATCAAAGGCCAGCGTGATGGCTTCCCGCACCCGTCGGTCACTGAACACCGGACGCTGAATATTAAAAGCCAGCCAGCGCGTATCCTGGGCGGATTCATTTTTTTGTTCATCTTTGATGATGTAATGATTCGCAAAATTTTTCCCGGTATAACGCGTCGCCCAGTTTTTGGCATCATTTTCAAGACGCAGATCAAACGCACCGGCCTTAAACGCTTCAAAGGCGACGTTATCATCCAGATAATAGTCGTAGCGGATGGTATCGAAGTTCCAGCGTCCACGATTGACGGGTAGATTAGCGGCCCAATAATCTTTGACGCGCGAATAGACAATATACTGGCCCATCTTCCATTTGGTAATGCGATAAGGGCCGCTGGCGAGCGGTGGCGATGATAAGGGATCGCTGAGCTTATGGTCTTTCCAGTACTTCTCTGGCATCACGGGTAATGAAAACAGGCTGAGCATGTCCTCTTTACTCGGTTTGGCTAATTCAATGCGTACGGTTAATGGCGCGATGGCTTTTACCGTTGTTCCCTTGTAGACCAGACGAAACTGTGGCACGCCTTCAGTCATAAATTTGTGGAAGGTGAATGCGACGTCGCGGGCGGTAATGGGTGATCCATCGTGAAAACGCGCTCGTGGATTAATGGCAATTTCTACCCAGGAATAGTCGTCAGCATAGCGTGCGCTGTCGGCAATGAGCGGGTAATAGCTACCAGGCTCATCGTCAGAGGTTGTAAACAGCGTATCGTAAAGCGTTTCGGTACGTGCGCCGGGATTACCGCGCATTGCATAGCGGTTAAAGTTGTCAAATGTGCCAATGGCGGAGAGGGTGATTTGACCACCTTTAGGGGCTGCGGGATTAACATAATCGAAGTGATTAAAGTTAAACGCGTACTTCGGTTCACCCAGCACGGCAAAAGCATAGCTTTCTTTGATGGATTGCGCCTGGGCGCTAAACCCGATGAGGGTGATAAACAGAAGCAATACGCGAGGGATCATTAAAAGCGATTTCCTTTTCCTGCCACAACCCGACGGGCATCATGCCTGAAAGATAAGAGATGTAGCGGCGAGTGAGAATATATGAATCGCATACTGCGATCACCACGTCGGCTTATTGGGCTGCGCCATCCAACGCACGAAATCAGCAAGCTTTAATGGGCGGCTAATCCAGTATCCCTGGAAAAAATGTACTCCACGTTCGCGCAGCCAACGGGCTTGCTCAGGTGTTTCTACCCCTTCAGCAACCGTCAGCATATTAAGACGTTTAGAGAGTGTCAACACAGCGTCCAGAACCGGAGAGGTCAGGGTTTCCGTCCCAATGGCGTTAATAAAGCCGCGATCGATTTTCAGGTAGTCAACGGTAAAGCGTTCCAGATAAATAAGTGCGCTATGACCGGTGCCAAAATCATCAATGGCAATCTCAAAACCTGCTGAATGCAGCCATTCAAATAGCTCGATTGCCTTGTTTTGATGCAGCATATCCCGCTCGGTGATTTCCAGCACCAGTTGAAAATAGTTCGCGGGAAGGCAGGCGTACAGGCGTTGAATATCATCTTTAAACGTCTCGCCGTGTAAGTGCGTTGGCGCGATATTGATCCCCAATTTTGCGCCAGCGGGTAACACTTTTTGCAGCATCGGCGCGTCCTGGGCTATCAGCTTAAAGAGGTGCTGGGTTAGCGGCACAATCATTTTCTGTGATTCTGCGTAATGAATAAAGGCATCCGGGGGGATCTCACCGGTGGTCGGGTGATGCCAGCGTAATAGTACCTCAACACCTTTCACCTCCAGCGTTTGCACCTCTACCACGGGCTGGTACACCACATAAAACTGATTGTGTTTGATGGCGTTAAGGATATCTTTCCCCGGGCGTAAACGGACGGCATAGATGTAGTACCAGAGAAGGAGAGCGGTCATGATCCCGGCCATGCATCCGAGCATGATGGCGTATCCAACATCTTTATACGTCCACCGATCCGCGTAAAAACGCACCTCCAACGGGAATGTAGACAAGGCTGCATTATATGATGGGAGAGCAGGGAGTTCAGACACGGGGATTAATTGTTTGGAAAACGTGGTGATAGCCGTCTTCCCGACGATGAGTGCCACACCGTTGAAATCATCTTGCCGGGCGTTATAGAGAAGATAGGGTGCCAGGTTAACATTCAGGGTGGCAAAAACGCCGCTGTTCTGTAATGAATGATTGCGATACCAAATGAGTATTGCCGGTTTATTCGGCATCATTGGCGTACCGGGCTGGAGATCCATATCGATATCTTTCGTCATGTCCAGCACGGGAACCAATTGCTGAAGAGGCGTATTCATTGAACCGGTTGCTGAAGAGCAGAAAGCGATACCGTCTTTTACCAGCAAAAAGGCCCGCACATTCAGGCTAAACGCGGCGCTGGAAGTGAGTTGAGCTGAAGCTTGCGAGCAGGTGTCTTTTACCAGAGGTTGCAGTGTGTTGGTGGTGGTTTCAAGGTCAGCGAAGAAACTTTCAATATAGTTTTGTATGTTAGACGTTAGCGTGTCGTACTTTGCGTTTCGTTGATGCCATGACATAAAAAACTGCAGTGAGCTGACGAGTAACGCGACGACTATCCCCGTTATAACGCAGGTGAGCAGGAGTTTCCGATCGGAAGAAGAGGAGCGCCTTAACATAGTTCCTTATGTTTACCTGAAGTAACCACTTATCCTGTATGAATATAACCTGAAATGACTCATGTTGTGAGATTTTTCTTAGTTACAAGGGCAAAGCAAAAAAAAGCACCGCCGTAGCAGTGCTTTTTTATATGTCTCATCAGGATAGCCAAGGGATAGCTGCCAAACGAAATTAACTGCGGCTCAGAACCCGGCGAGCTTCGTTGTAACGTTTTTTCCAGTAAGGCTCGTTCATGCTGGAAATGATAACGCCACTGCTGGTCGAGGCATGTACGAACTGGTTGTTGCCGATATAAATACCGACGTGTCGGCCAGTAGAGCCAGCACGGAACAGAACCAGATCGCCTGTACGCAGATTAGTGCGCGAAACGGATTTACCCGTTTCCTGTTGTTCATAGGTTGAGCGAGGAAGCTCTAAACCAAATTGCTCACGAAACGTACGCTGTACGAAGCTTGAACAATCAATACCTTTTTTGGTGCTGCCGCCAAGGCGGTAACGCACGCCTTTCCAGTCAGCATATTGGTCCATAATACGTGATTTAACATCGATATTACGTACCATATTTTCAAATTCATCCTGAGAGGCTTGCAGTGAAGAGTTATCTCCATTGCCCACAGCATGCGTCTCAGAATGCATATTCCTGGCGGTGTTCGTTGTGCTACATGCAGAAAGCAGAACCGCAACTGCTATCGCGGGTATGCCCCGCAAGATATATCTCAAAATCGGTTGAGATTTGACCATTTTGTTTGTTTTCCCTTGAAGTCCTTAACGATAAATATCGTTATAAAAAATGCCAAACGTGACGAGACTAATTACCATCGCACGATGAGACAATTCCTTAAGGTCAAATCTGTGGCAGAACGCACAAATTTATTCTGAAAGGGAATAATTATCCCGCGAGGCAAAACGTGTTCGAGATTACCCGATCGTTCCGGTCAATGCGAGTGATTTTACGTGATTTCTTATAAGAAAAATTGATACAGAAAGTGAATAAACGGCATTGTCTAAATTAAGAACAATCAGGGTAAAAAATACGCAACTTACTCATTTTAAACATGAATAAGATGACAGGAGAATGACAATCAGAATGATGAAATATTGCCAGGCATCATCAGGGAATCAGAAGTATCCCTGATGATGTTAATTACTCTGCGTTATTTGTTTAAAAATTGTTTGTTTTTGCCGGGTAGATAATTCACGAACAGAGTGACTAATCGGTCGCTTAATGGCGTCATTAGCCACCAGGGAAGGCCAATCAAGACCACCGTCATGGAACCAACCACGATATCGGTGAGCCAGTGGGCGCCAATCATTACGCGTGGGAAGGCAAAAACCACAGCGATAATAAGGCCGATTATTCCTGCGACTTTTCCGAAATAACGCAGCATGAATGCGGAAAAAATAAGCAACATCATGCCGTGATCGCCAGGAAAACTGTCTTTCGACGCATCTTTGGTCGGAATATGCAGCAGTTCACTGACGCGATAAATATTATCCAGCATCAGAGTTGGGCTGGCACGTTTAACGGGAATAAGCGCCTGGCCCAGCTGATTTAATATCACTGCGGTAAGCAGCATAACCAAACCGATAGCCACAATGCGTCGGCGACCTTCCGATGTCTCTTTGAGCCAAAAGTGCAGCATCAATGCGCCCATTGCCAGCAATGAGCAGCCATCAAATGCCCGGTTATTGGTTATAGCAACAACCCATAAGAACAGCGGGCTTTCCACCAGTTTATGGTTAAAGAAGCGGAAAACGCCCGTATCCAGTGAAGACCAGAACCCATGCCCGGCTGGAATATACCAGGACAGAAACAGTGCCAGGCCCACAATATTAAGCAGGAGGATTAGAGGGTATCGGGTTTTCATCGTCGTTTACCATTGCTAAAAAACGAAGGCAACCTTACGCGCTAGCGCCTAAACGAAGTCTCAACAATGCGCTCTGCAGCGCATTCCAGTCGGTCTCGGTATCGGCGATGAGTTCAATACGACTATCTGGTGGCGCGACGTTTTGCGTCTCTATATGCCAGTCGTCTCCCTGGCGGTTAATGCGTACCAGTCCTTCTTTAATACGCATTACCCCCTTCACACGTCCAACAGGAGCAAGACGAGACCATTCCAGCAGACCGATAGTATCGAACACCGTATCGGCGTCAAAAATCCAACCGCAGGCCTGATGGCCCTGTCCGCTGTTCAGGCTACGACGCCAGCGCTGCTGTGCGGGTAGGCTCAACGCTGCCAGCCCCTTTTTGTCGGCATGACTATGGGTGTGCTCCGCGCTTACAGGAAGCTCTGCCAGGTTTAGCCGGGGCAAATCCAGTAGCTGTCCGTCAATTTGTCCATGGTCGGCATGAACTAACTGGCGATTACCTCCATAGTGTTGCCACCAGCTTTGCAGGGCGTTTTCGCTTTCCGTCGTGGCACGGTCGGTTTTGTTGGCAACAATGATATCTGCGGCGGCCAGCTGGTCGCGGAAATTGTCATTGGCGACGCTTTTTTCATCCAGTAACAGCCGCGGGTCAAGAATACAGAGGGTCGCACGCAGATCGATCCACGGTTCGTAAACCGGTGCGGTGAGTAAATCCAGAATCTGTTTAGGGTGGCCGAGGCCGGTGGGTTCAATGAGCAGACGGTCAGGTTTTCCCTGACGTAGCAGCGTATTGAGACCAACCTGCATCGGCAGACCGTTAACGCAGCACATACAGCCGCCGGGGATCTCTTTTAACAGCGCACCGCTGTTAGCCAGTAGCGCGCCATCAATGCCAACTTCGCCAAACTCATTAACCAGCACGGCCCACTTCTCAGCAGGATCTTTGTTTGCCAATAAATGAAGAATAGAGGTGGTTTTGCCACTGCCGAGAAAACCGGTGATGAGATTGGTTTTAGTCACATTTACTCCAGATTCATAAATTACCGTAATGGCATTTAACAATCCTGGCGAAAAACGGTGAAAAAGAGAAGGGGTGAGAGGACGAAGACGCGCTTCGTCCTGTTTAATGGCAGAAATCGTTAACTTTTTAACGTATCAATGACAGCCTGATGCGCACCGTATTGGGCAATGCGTTGCCAGGCCTGCTGAATGGCCGCGACAAACTGCGGATTCTGGACGAGATCGGTAGCGAAAATTTCGCGCAGCGAAAGCAGGGCGCTGACACGTTCTGATTCAGTACTCTGTTTAACCAGAGCGGCAATTTTCTCACTTAGTGGGTCACGAATATCAATTGCTGCGCCTGAGTCATCCACGCCGCTCACATAACGCATCCAGCCTGCGACACCGAGCGCCAGCAGCGGCCATTCGCTTTGGCGGGCTAAATGTACGCGGATCCCTTCCAACATGCGCTGGGGTAATTTCTGGCTACCGTCCATCGCAATTTGCCAGGTTTTATGTTTCAACGCTGGGTTGGCAAAACGCTCCAACAGGCTAAGGGCATACTGGTCTAAATCAACGTCGATAATTTGCAGCGTAGGCGCCTGTTCGTTGAGCATCAGACGGTAGGCGGCTTCACGAAATGCGCTGTCCTGCATGCAGTCGCTGATGTGCTGGAACCCGGCCAGATAACCGAGATAAGCCAGAAACGAATGACTGCCGTTCAGCATCCGCAGTTTCATTTGTTCCCACGGCAAGACGTTTTCGACCATCTGGACGCCCGCCGTTTCCCATTCTGGGCGGCCACACACAAAATTATCTTCAATCACCCACTGGATAAACGGTTCGCAGCTGATTGCGCAAGGATCGGCAACGCCCAGCTCGCGTGCGATTTCAGCCAGTGACTCTTCGGTAGCGGCAGGAACAATGCGATCCACCATGGTACCCGGAAAGCTGACATGCTCCTGAATCCAGGTTGCCAGTTCTGGTGAACGTTTTTCCGCCATTCCCAGTACGGCGTTTTTTACCACATGACCATTGTCCGGGATATTATCGCAAGAGAGGACGGTAAACGGCTGTAGCCCGCGTTCACGTCGGCGGTGTAGCGCTTCAACAATAATTCCTGGGACAGAGTGCGGTTCAGTCGGTGTTTGCAGATCGTGAGCAATACGTGGATTACTGAGGTCTAACGAGCCTGTAGCCGGATCGATGCAGTAGCCTTTTTCCGTAATGGTTAACGAGACAATAGCCACCTGAGGCTCGCAGAATTTTTCAATAATAGCCGCCAGTGAATCCAGCCTGGCGTTGAGACATTCGTTGACGGAGCCGATAACAATCGGTTGGTTGCCGTTGGCCCCTTTCTCCAGCACGGTAAATAAATGATCCTGTTCGCGCAGTTGGCTCATCAGTCGATCGCCGCTGAACAGACTGATCTCACAAATACCCCAGTCTCCACCCTGCGCATTCAGCACCCTGTCGGTGAGTAACGCCTGATGGGCGCGGTGAAAAGCACCGAAACCAAAATGTACAATCCGCGTTTTTAATTGCTGGCGGTCGTACTGCGGCATCATGACATTTTCCGCCAGTGGCGCTGAGGCAATAGTTTTCATTAAATACACCTGATTAACCATTAATTAACAATGGCAGTATAAAGTTATATGATAGCAAATTGAATTGGTGTGCCTCATTTATCCGGGGAATGTGAGCTTGATCAACCAATCACCGGCAATGTGTTGATCATCTAACGGATGCCTGTATGGTAGTCGTCATTAAGGTGATTTAATTTGGTATAACAACTTGTGGGGTAAAACAATGGAACAAACCTGGCGTTGGTACGGACCTAACGATCCGGTATCGCTTGATGATGTGCGTCAGGCTGGCGCAACGGGTGTTGTAACCGCCTTGCACCATATTCCTAACGGTGAAGTGTGGCCGGTAGAAGAAATTCAACAGCGTCAGGCCATTCTGGCTGAAAAAGGGCTGACCTGGTCGGTGGTGGAAAGTATCCCTGTCCACGAAGATATCAAAACGCGTTCAGGTCAATATCAAACGTGGATTGCCAACTATCAGCAGAGTATCCGTAATCTTGCGACCTGCGGCATCGATACCGTGTGCTATAACTTCATGCCGATCCTCGACTGGACGCGTACCGACCTCGAATATCAGCTGCCGGATGGTTCCAAAGCGCTGCGTTTTGACCAGATTGCCTTTGCAGCTTTCGAGCTGCACATTCTGCAACGCCCGGGAGCTGAAGCGGATTATACCGACGAAGAACAACGCCAGGCGCTGGGCTACTTCAATGCTATGAGCGATGCAGAAATTGAAAAGCTGACACGCAATATCATTGCTGGCCTGCCTGGTGCAGAAGAGGGCTATACGCTGGATCAGTTTCGTGCGCGCCTTGCTGAATATGACGGCATCAGTAAAGACGATCTGCGCGAAAATATGGCGGTATTCCTGCGGGCGATTGTGCCAGTGGCAGAAGAAGTCGGCGTGCGTCTGGCCGTGCATCCTGACGATCCGCCGCGCCCGATCCTCGGTCTGCCGCGTATCGTTTCGACTATCGAAGATATGCAGTGGCTGAAAGAAACCGTCGACAGTATTAATAATGGTTTCACCATGTGTACCGGTTCTTACGGCGTGCGCGCTGATAACGATCTGGTGAAAATGATCGAAACCTTTGGCGATCGTATCCACTTCACGCACCTGCGCTCGACCTGTCGTGAAGATAACCCGAAAACGTTCCATGAAGGTGCGCACCTGCAGGGTGATGTGGATATGGTATCGGTGGTGGCTGCCATTTTGAGCGAAGAGCAGCGGCGTAAAAAGGCGGGCGATCTGCGTCCTATCCCGATGCGTCCGGATCATGGACACCAGATGCTTGACGATCTACACAAGAAAACCAATCCGGGCTACTCGGCGATTGGTCGCCTGAAAGGACTGGCAGAAGTCCGCGGCGTTGAGCTGGCGCTGAAACAAACGCAGTTCCGCGACCTGCTGTAAGTCTAACAACAGGGATTGCGCTACAGGTGCAATCCCTGTTGTTCATCAAGGCTGCGCGAGCGCCTGCTCCAGCACTGTCAGCACTTTATTGATCTGCTGTATCTGCAATCCACCAAATCCAAAAAACATAACAGCATCGCTGTTTTCTTTGCGCCATGCTGCTTCTGATCCATTTTCTATATCCGGCAGAGTGTCGAAACGGATCCCAGCCAACATACAACTTTGTTGCAACCTGACGATGAATTCGGTATGTCTGGCAATGCGTAACGAGAGGTGCAGACCTGCCGTTGCACCAGCGATTTTCCCTTCGGGAAACAGAGTGGACAGGCCATCGCGTAACAGAGTGAGGCGCGTCGCATAGCTGCAGGCCAGCTTGCTGATATGCGTATAAAAAACCTGATTTTGCATCAGTTCGGCTAAAAATTGCTGCAACAACCACTGACTGCCGTTGTTATTGAGCGCTTTCATATTCTGTACCGCCGGAAGCAGTTCATCAGGGCAAATAAGATAGCCAAGCCGTGCGCCTGGCCCCAGCGTTTTAGAAAATGTCCCCATATAGATAACCCGGTTGTGATAATCCATGGCTTTCAGCGCGGGAAGGGGATTGTCCCCATAGGTAAAAACGGCATCGTAATCGTCTTCAATGATGTAAGCGCCGACGCGTTGCGCCCACGTTAATAATGACTGACGGCGCTCCAGCGAAAGCACACTTCCCATCGGATACTGATGCGCTGGAGTAACATAACAAAGCTGGGTTTCATACTCGGGTAAATTATCTGTTTGCAGCCCGTGGTTATCTACGGCAATTGACGTAATGTCTGCACCGTAATAATTAAAAAGATGCCATGCGCCAGAATAACAAGGGGATTCGGTCACAATATGGCACTTTTTTTGCTGACTGACAGCATGATGAATAATAAATATTTGGCTGAGCAGTGATAATCCTTCCTGAATCCCGTTGGTAATGATGATGTTCTCTGCTCGGGTATTAATTCCGCGGGATAAATTAAGGTATCTGACCAGTTGCTCACGTAGTGAAAATAATCCATTTGGTGAATGGTACCGGGTAAATAATTGTTCTTTAAGTATGCTTGGAGCATTATTCCATTTCCGCCAGCTTGACCAGGGAAAAGCGTTGGGGTCGGGGACGCCCATCCGGCAGTAGCACTCTCGTCCAGGCTCGGCGTAAACATCGGTAGAGACCCCGGCAGCTTTAGGTTTTACCGGTGGGGAGCCTTGGGTTACGGGCACATGAGTTGGGGTTATACGTACAGGCGTGGTGAATATCACTTCATAGCCAATGCCGTGTCGGCTCTTGATTAACCCAGCCGCCATCAGCTTATCATAGGCCATCACTACCGTTATTTTAGCAACGTGCAATACCTGAGCCTGCTCACGAATAGAGGGGAGTTTGTCTCCACAAAGCAAATCACCCTGCTGAATTGCCTGGAAATAAAATTGAAATATCTGCAGTTGCAGCGGAGTACGGCTTTCTCTATTGAGCGTCAGTGTTAGCATAAGAAATTCCTTATTTACAGATGGTCACTATATTACGAATTTCTGATCTTTGCTATTTGACTCACCTCATAGAGTGGATGCTGTTCCTATAATCTGCGTTCGCTGTCTCTATTTTTGATTTTTATTATCCCTTAGCGTGTCGCTATTAAAAAATGGAGGTAAGCATGTCGTGGATAAGAAAGAGCGCATTGTGGTGCGCATTCGTCGGGGCGTTAGTAATGGCCTTGGCTATTTGGGGAACGTGGCAAGGCGTTCATTACACCAGTACCACCGAATTTTGTTTATCGTGTCACTCGATGCGCACGGCTGGAGAGGAATATAAAACCAGCGTGCATTTTCGCAACGCGTCTGGCGTGCGGGCTGAGTGTAAGGATTGTCATATTCCACCGGGCGTTGTTCCAACGCTTATTCGTAAAACTGAAGCCTTAAACGATCTCTATCACACCTTTATTTCTCCTTCTATCGACACTCCGGAAAAGTTTGCTGCCAAACGCTCGGAGCTGGCCCAACGGGAGTGGGCGCGCATGAGCGCGAATAATTCAGCGGCGTGTAAATCCTGCCATAGCTATGAGGCAATGGATCATGGCAAGCAATCGGCAAATGCGGCGGCGCAAATGAGCGCGGCGGCAGCAAAAGACAGTAACTGTATCGATTGCCACAAAGGAATAGCCCATCACAAACCCGATATGAGCAGCGGTTTTCGCGATCGCTTTAAGCAGCTACAGCGTCAGGGAGATACGCCAACGGATGCGTCCACACTGTTCTCATTAAGCGAAAAATCATTGGCGGCAACGGCAGAAAGTCCGGCAGGGAAGGCGCTGTTATTTCCCGCCACCGAGGCCAAGGTGCTGAAAAAAGAAGGCAGTAACGTCCAGCTCGAAATTACGGGCTGGCGTGAAAGCAAAGGGCGTGGACGGGTGATCACCCAGTATATGGGGAAACGCGTTTTCTCCGCCGTGCTCGATGAGCCCCTGATGGCGAACGTAAAAGTGCTACAAACCCAGGTCGATCCTGATTCACATCAGGAATGGCAGCAGGTGAGCGTCACCGCCTGGACCACCGATCAGGACTTTATCAGCACACTTGCGCCAATCTGGGAGTACTCAGATCAAATGCTGCAATCCACCTGTAGCGCCTGTCATAGCACTCCTCCTACGACCCGATATACCGCTAATGGCTGGATCGCTGGATTGAAAGCCATGTCGACCTATTACCGACTTAATCCGGTGGAGGAACGTACGTTGTTGAAATACCTCCAGACCCACGCCAGCGATGTGTCTGACACCAACAAAAAGTAAGGATAATGTATGGATATTCATGACTTTAATCCGTCCCGCCGCCGTTTTCTCAGCGGTATGTTGGCGGTGGGTGCTGCCAGCGCACTGGCGCCTAATCCGCTGATATCAAAAGTGTGGGCAGCGGGGGAAAATCCCGAACAGTGGATTCAATCAGGTTCGCACTATGGCGCTTTTGAAGCCAAAGTGGTCAACGGTGAGTGGACCGAAACCCGTCCGTTCAAACATGACAAATATCCCTGCGATATGCTGAACGCGGTGCGTGAAGTGGTCTACAACCCGTCGCGGGTGCGCTACCCGATGGTGCGTCTGGACTGGCTGCTTAAACGTGAGAAGTCGGATCACAGCCAGCGCGGAGATAACCGTTTTGTACGGGTCAGTTGGGATCAGGCGCTGGATTTGTTTTACGAAGAGCTGGAGCGGGTGCAAAAAACCTATGGTTCATCAGGCGTATTTACCGGGCTTGCTGACTGGCAAATGGTAGGCAAATACCATAAAGCGGGCGGGGCGATGGACCGGGGACTTGGCCTGCATGGTACCTATGTGACAACTGTCGGCGACTATTCTGCGGCAGCGGCCCAGGTCATTTTACCGCATGTGATTGGTTCACTGGAAGTTTATGAGCAGCAGACGTCACTCCCACTGGTGATTCAAAACAGCAATACCATCGTGTTGTGGGGTTGCGATCCGATCAAGAACTTGCAGATCGAGTTTTTGGTTCCCGATCACGATGCATTTGGCTACTGGCAGCAGATTAAAGAGGCGGTAGCGCAGAATAAGATGCGCGTTATCAGCGTTGATCCAGTGCGTAGCAAATCTCAAAACTATCTTGGCTGCGAGCAATTGGCATTGCGGCCACAAACCGATGTCGCGTTAATGCTGGCACTGGCGCATACCCTGTACGAAGAAAAACTGTACGACACGGCGTTTATTACCGATTACACCGTCGGCTTTGAACAGTTTTTACCGTACCTGCTGGGCGAGAGTGATAAGCAGCCGAAAAATGCCGAATGGGCGGCTGAAATCTGCGGGCTGACAGCAGAGCAGATCCGAGACTTCGCCCGCCTGTTGGTGAAAGGCAGGACACAGTTTATGGGCGGTTGGTGCGTACAACGCATGCACCACGGTGAGCAGTATCCGTGGATGCTGGTGGTACTGGCCAGTATGGTCGGTCAAATTGGTTTGCCCGGCGGCGGGGTCGGATTTGGCTGGCACTATAACGGGGGTGGGACGGTAACATCGACCGGGCCAGTGCTCTCCGGGCTGGGGAGTATTACTAATCCCCCGCAGGCGAAGTACAAAGCGGATTTTCGTGGCGCATCGGAGCATATCCCCACTTCGCGTATCGTTGACTGCCTGCTTGCGCCAGGCAACAAGATTGCCTTCAACGGTGAGACGTTAACGTATCCTGACATCAAAGTGGCGATCTACAGTGCGGCCAATCCATTCCACGCCCAGCAGGACAGGAACCGCATGATCGACGCGTGGAAAAAGCTGGAAACCGTGGTGGTGTTAGATCACCAATGGACCGCGTCGTGCCGTTTTGCCGATATCGTTCTGCCTGTGACCACCCGTTTTGAACGTAACGATATTGAGCAGTTCGGCACGCATTCGAATAAAGGGCTGATGGCGCTGCATCAGATTGTTAAACCGCAATACGAAGCGCGGCATGATTTTGACATCTTTGCCGGGCTGTGTAAGCGATTTGATAAGGAAGCGGTGTACCGTGAAAACCGGAATGAAATGCAGTGGATACAGGCGCTTTATGACGAAGGTGTGAAGATGGGGGCGTCGCTCGGTGTTACCTTACCGGACTTCACAACGTTCTGGCAGGGTGACGGATATATTGAATATCCGCCGGGTCAGCCGTGGGTACGTCACGGCGAGTTTCGTGAGCAGCCAGACCTGAATCCGCTGGGTACGCCGTCAGGTCTTATTGAAATCTACAGCAAAACCATCGCGGGTTTTGCCTATGAGGATTGTCCGGGGCATCCGGTGTGGATGGAACCCTTTGAGCGTACCCATAGCGGCAAAAAAGATAAATACCCGCTGCATTTGCAATCCTGCCATCCGGATAAACGTCTACATTCCCAGTTGTGCTCAAGCGAGGCGTTTCGCAACACCTATGCAGTTGCCGGAAGAGAGCCGCTTTATATCAGCGAACAGGATGCCACCACTCGTGGCTTAAAAGCCGGTGATATCGCCCGCGTTTTTAACGCTCGTGGTCAGGTACTGGCTGGCGTGGTAATCAGTCCGGATTTTACCCCTGGCGTGGTCCGTATTCATGAAGGCGCGTGGTACTCCCCGCAGGAAGGGGGGAAAGCCGGGACATTATGCACCTATGGCGACCCGAACGTGCTGAGTGCGGATATCGGTACTTCACAGCTGGCCCAGGGGCCTTCAGCACATACCGTGCTGGTGGAGGTCGAGCGTTATCAGCAGAAAGCCCCGCAGGTGACGGCTTTCGGTGGTCCGCAGATTGTGAAAGAGGAGGGGACCAGTGCAGCATAATCAAATTCATCAGCAGCGGGCGGCTGTGTACCAGTGGTTTTCGCAACTGTTATTTCGTGAGCTGGATGAAAAACAGCTCGCCAGTCTGGAAAATGGCAATAGCCAGGCATGGATTGCCTCACTCGAGGCGATCCCCGGATTATCTGCCAATGTTAAACGTTTTGAGCGTAGCCTGGGCCGGGTTCTGCGGCGCGACTCCCGACAGCTTGAGTTGGCCGCAGATTTTGCCTCGTTGTTTCTGCTGGCCCCGCCGGCTAGTGTTTCTCCCTATGCGGGGCACTATCCACACACGACGGCGGCAGAAGAACGTCTGCAAATGAATGTGCTGCTGGTTGAGCAAGGGCTGGCGGCTCGGGAGAATGAACCCTCCGATCATATTGCCGTACAGTTGGCATTAATGGCGAGGATGGTTGCTAAAGAGGAGAAATTCTCCGCGCAGTATTACTTTTTGCATCATCATATTCTGTGCTGGGCACCGTTATTTCGCGACGCTTGTCTGGTGCGGGATAACGAGGGGTTTTATCCTCAGGCGGTTAATCTGATAGTGCGTTTTATGCAAGAGGATGAACAGTATCTGGAGTCGCTGCTGATGGATGATTTTTATTTCAGCAGTCAGCGCTGAAAATGACAAAGGGACAGCCTGCGCTGTCCCTTGTCGTCAGCGAGCGGTAGAAAATTAATCTGCGCGGCCCATATAGCGACGTTCTTCGATATGAATACGGATTTTTTCACCCGCACTAAGATACTCAGGAACCTGGATCACCAGACCGGTGCTCAGGGTTGCTGGCTTGTTGCGCGCACTCGCTGAAGCACCTTTAATACCCGGTGAGGTTTCAACGATTTCCAGGTCTACGGTCTGCGGCAGTTCAAGCGCCAGCAGTTGGCCGTCCCAGGTCAGTACCTGCATATCCGGCATACCGCCTTCCGGCATGAACAGCAGCTCTTCTTCAATCTGGTCTTTGGTGAAGGTATACGGGGTATAGTCTTCTTTATCCATAAAGATGTATTCGTTGCCATCGACGTAGGAGAAATCAACCCCGCGGCGGCTCAGGGTGACGGTATCCACGATATCGTCGCCTTTGAAGCGTTCTTCAACTTTCAGACCGGTACGCACATCAGAAAAACGCATTTTGTACAGAGTAGCTGCACCACGTGCGGATGGTGATTGAATATCGATATCTTTTACAATCAGCAGCTTGCCGTTGTAGTTTAGTACCATACCTTTTTTAATTTCGTTCGCTCTTGGCATCGAAAAAATCCTGTAGTGAGGAGTGTCTAAAATATCGCGTAAAACTACTCGCGCCGGGGCATTCAGGCAAGCGGAATTCATGCTTTTGCTGGTGCCAAAAAGGTGGTACTGTGCGCTTCCCGCACAATCCGATGGTTTACGCTAAAGAGAGTACTGTATGGAATGCCGTCCGGATTGTGGTGCATGCTGCACCGCGCCTTCAATCTCCAGTCCCATCCCTGGCATGCCTGATGGCAAACCTGCTAATACGCCATGCGTTCAGCTGGATGAATCCCTGCGTTGCAAAATTTTTGCTTCGCCGCTACGACCAAAAGTGTGTGGCGGTTTACAGCCCAGTGCGGAAATGTGCGGACAGACGACGCACCATGCCATGGTTTATCTCATCGAGCTTGAAGCGCTGACCGCGCCTTAAACGTCCTTGATGCGCGCAAGGCACACGACGGTGGCGACGATCATCACCAGCGCAAACCAGAACACCGCGTGATAGTTCCAGATTTCAGCGGCAATCCCCGCCAGCGATCCGGCAATAATCCAGCCCACGCGAATGGTATTCGTATACAGGGTCGTTGCTGAGCCTGCCTGTCCTGGCATCAGATCCTGGAAATAGAGCATGCCAATTCCGCCGAGGATGCCGATGTAAATCGCGTTCAGCAGCTGTAAGCCAAGTAATATCGCCGGAGAGTGAGCCAGCAGCATACCGGCATAAAAGAAGAACCCGGCGACGACAGCAATTCTCATCAACAGACGTTTGCCCAGACGCTTTGCAAAATAGCCAGCAATCAACATGGTCGGGATTTCCAGTCCGGCTGCGGTACCCATCATGATGCCAGCCAGTTTTTCCGGCAGATGCAGTTCGTTGATGATAAACAGCGGCATATTAATGATATAGAGACTATTAGTGCCCCACATTAATGTGCAGATAACAAACAGCAGCAGCGTGTCGCGTCGATTGCGGCGTGGGGCCTCAACTGCGCCTGTTGCGAGCGGCACGTTTTTACTCATCGAAGGTAAAAATAACCAGACCATTACGCCGCAGACAACAAACGCCACCGCTGCGCTGAGATACATCACCGTAAAGCTGAACCCCATGGCCAGCGCGTAGGCCAGCGGTGGGCCAATTACCCAGGCCAGCGAAACCTGCGCACGTAATATTGAGCTGAACATGACGGCTTCCCGACCTGTGCGGTCGGCGTGTTCACGGGCGAGAGCGAACATTTGCGGGTTGGCAGTCGATCCAAAGCTGCTGAGGAATACCCCGATAAACAGCAGAATAAAATAGTTACGGTTCCAGGCGAACAGCACGCAGGCCAGCATCCCCAGCACGCAGCAAAACACAATCAGGTTTTTGCGATCGCCTTTTTTATCCGAGCGCCCGGCCAGAAACTGACTCACCAAAATGCCGATCACGGCGCTGCCGGTAAAAAAGAACCCGACCATGCCGGGACGGGCATGGACTTCATCCGTCAGAAATAGGCTAAGCGTTGGCGTCTGCAACGCACCGGCGATACCCGTCAGAAATGCGACAAGCAGGAACGCCGAAGACGTTAAATCAAACGCCTTGGGTGTGGCGGCTACGGGGGTGTTATGCATGTTTTGATATCAATGATGTGAAGAGACGCGGAGTTTACGCCGCTTGTCAGAAAATAAACAGGGAGCCAAATCAAAATCGGCATCAAAAATCAAAATAGCATTTCAGTCAAAGAATGCTGTTTGCTGACGTTGCTGAATCTGACAAGCTGACGCCGTTTTTCCGTCAGCAGTTTTTTCTCCTTCGCAGAGAAAATGTGCGTTATCTCTAAATTCAGCAAGTAATTTGTCAACTTTACTTGTGTGCTGAAGAAAAAAGAGCAAGACTTCTTGAAACGTTTCAGCGTCATCTCGCCATAACTGATGGAGTCAGGTGACGCCTTTTTTCTCATGTTAGCTGAATCGTTTCAAATCAGCGGGAGAGGAGAACCATGTTCCAGTTATCTGTTCAGGATATTCACCCGGGCGAACAGGCCGGGAATAAAGAAGAGGCTATTCGCCAGGTTGCCGCTGCCTTAGTGCAGGCGGGTAACGTCGCGGAAGGCTACGTCGATGGCATGCTGGCGCGCGAACAACAGACGTCCACGTTCCTCGGCAACGGTATTGCGATTCCGCACGGTACGACGGACACGCGCGATCAGGTGCTGAAAACCGGTGTGCAGGTTTTTCAGTTTCCGCAGGGCGTGACCTGGGGCGAAGGGCAGGTTGCTTATGTGGCAATCGGCATAGCCGCAAGCTCTGATGAACATCTCGGTTTACTGCGTCAGCTGACACACGTGCTGAGCGATGACTCCGTCGCTGAACAGCTGAAATCTGCGACCACGGCGGAAGAACTGCGTGCGCTGCTGATGGGCGAAAAGCAAAGCGAACAGCTGAAGCTTGATAACGAAACGCTGTCGCTGGATGTCGTGGCCAACTCGCTGGTGACGCTGCAGGCACTCAACGCGGCACGACTGAAAGAAGTCGGTGCGGTTGACGCCACCTTTGTGGCCAGAGCAATCAATGAGCAGCCGATGAATCTCGGTCAGGGGATCTGGCTGAATGATTGTGCTGAAGGCAACGTGCGTAGCGCTGTTGCGGTCAGCCGTGCAGCAACAACGTTCGATGTAGAAGGTGAAGCGGGAGCCCTGCTGGTGACCGTCGCCATGAATGACGATCAACCGGTTGCCGTGCTGAAGCGCCTTGGCGATCTGCTGCTGGATAATAAAGCTGACCGTTTGTTGAAAGCCGATGCGGCAACGGTGCTGGCGCTGCTGACCAGCGATGACGCCTTAACTGATGATGTACTGAGCGCCGAATTTATTGTGCGCAATGAGCATGGTTTACATGCCCGCCCGGGCACCATGCTGGTGAATACGATTAAACAATTTAACAGTGAAATTACCGTGACAAATCTTGATGGAACCGGCAAACCGGCGAATGGACGCAGTCTGATGAAAGTTGTGGCATTAGGTGTGAAAAAAGGACATCACCTGCGCTTTACCGCACAGGGCGAAGATGCTGAACAGGCGCTGAAGGCGATTGGAGAAGCCATCGCGGCAGGTCTGGGGGAGGGCGCGTAATGAGCAGACGTGTTGCGACTATCACCCTTAACCCGGCTTACGACCTGGTGGGTTTTTGCCCGGAAATTGAACGTGGTGAAGTGAACCTGGTTAAAACCACCGGTCTGCACGCGGCAGGGAAAGGAATTAACGTCGCTAAGGTTTTGAAGGACTTAGGTATCGATGTCACTGTGGGCGGCTTCCTGGGTAAAGACAACCAGGATGGTTTTCAGCAGTTGTTCAGCGAACTGGGTATTGCCAACCGTTTTCAGGTTGTACAAGGGCGTACCCGTATCAACGTCAAACTGACCGAAAAAGACGGTGAAGTATCTGACTTTAATTTCTCCGGCTTTGAAGTCACCCCGGCTGACTGGGAACGCTTTGTGAATGACTCGCTGAGCTGGCTGGGCCAGTTCGACATGGTGTGCGTCAGCGGCAGTTTGCCGACCGGCGTGAGCCCGGAAGCCTTCACCGACTGGATGACGCGCCTGCGCAGTCAGTGTCCTTGCATTATCTTTGATAGTAGTCGTGAAGCGTTGGTGGCGGGTCTGAAAGCGGCACCGTGGCTGGTGAAACCAAACCGTCGTGAGCTGGAAATCTGGGCAGGCCGCAAACTGCCGGAAATGAAAGATGTGATTGATGCGGCGCATGCGCTGCGCGAGCAGGGTATTGCTCATGTGGTGATTTCACTAGGCGCGGAAGGTGCGCTGTGGGTTAACGCTTCAGGTGAATGGATTGCTAAACCGCCGTCAGTTGAGGTGGTCAGCACCGTCGGCGCGGGTGATTCAATGGTTGGCGGTCTGATTTACGGCCTGCTGATGCGTGAGTCCAGTGAACATACCCTGCGTCTGGCGACGGCTGTTGCCGCCCTGGCAGTAAGCCAAAGTAATGTAGGCATTACCGATCGTCCTCAGTTGGCCGCAATGATGGCGCGTGTCGACTTAAAACCGTTTAACTGACAGCAGGAGAGGCATAATGAAAACGCTGCTGATTATTGACGCTAATCTCGGCCAGGCTCGCGCTTACATGGCGAAAACCCTGCTTGGAGCGGCGGCACAGAAAGCACATCTGGAAATTATTGATAATCCGAATGATGCCGAACTGGCAATTGTTCTGGGCGATACGCTTCCTGCCGACAGTTCGCTGAACGGCAAAAAAGTCTGGCTGGGTGACATTGGTCGTGCGGTTGCGCACCCTGAACTGTTCCTCAGCGAAGCGAAGGGCCATGCAAAACCTTACAGTGCCCCGGTTGCAACAGCACCTGTGGCCAGCAGTGGTCCAAAACGCGTGGTGGCAGTGACGGCGTGTCCGACCGGCGTTGCTCATACGTTTATGGCTGCTGAAGCGATTGAAACAGAAGCGAAAAAACGTGGCTGGTGGGTGAAGGTCGAAACTCGAGGTTCTGTTGGCGCAGGCAATGCCATTACGCCGGAAGAAGTGGCTCAGGCTGATCTGGTGATTGTGGCAGCTGACATTGAAGTTGATCTGGCGAAGTTTGCCGGCAAACCGATGTACCGCACCTCTACGGGTCTTGCGTTGAAGAAAACCAAGCAGGAGCTGGACAAAGCGCTGGAAGAAGCAACCCCGTACCAGCCAACCGGTAAAGCGCAGACTTCAGCAACCGAAAGTAAGAAAGAGAGCGCGGGGGCATATCGTCACCTGCTGACGGGCGTCTCTTACATGCTGCCGATGGTGGTTGCTGGCGGTCTGTGTATTGCACTCTCGTTCGCTTTTGGTATCGAAGCGTTTAAAGAGCAGGGTACGCTGGCGGCGGCGCTGATGCAGATTGGCGGTGGTTCAGCTTTTGCGCTGATGGTGCCGGTTTTGGCAGGTTATATCGCGTTTTCCATCGCTGACCGTCCTGGTCTGACGCCGGGTCTTATCGGCGGTATGCTGGCGGTGAGCACCGGTTCCGGCTTTATTGGCGGGATTATTGCTGGTTTCCTTGCCGGTTATGTGGCGAAGCTTATCAGCACGAAGTTGAAACTCCCGCAGAGTATGGAAGCGCTGAAACCGATCCTGATCATTCCGCTGTTCTCAAGCCTGGTGGTTGGTCTGGCCATGATTTACCTGATCGGCAAACCGGTGGCTGGCATTCTGGAAGGTCTGACCCACTGGCTGCAAACCATGGGTACGGCGAATGCGGTGCTGCTTGGAGCGATTCTTGGCGGCATGATGTGTACCGATATGGGTGGTCCGGTTAACAAGGCGGCGTATGCTTTCGGTGTGGGTCTGCTGAGTACGCAAACTTATGCGCCGATGGCGGCCATCATGGCGGCAGGTATGGTTCCCCCGCTGGCTCTGGGTTTGGCAACGCTGGTTGCGCGCCGTAAGTTCGACAAAGCGCAGCAGGAAGGCGGCAAAGCAGCGCTGGTACTGGGCCTGTGTTTTATCACCGAAGGGGCTATTCCATTCGCTGCACGTGACCCGATGCGCGTTCTGCCTTGCTGTATCGTTGGTGGTGCGATTACCGGTGCTATCTCGATGGCAGTGGGTGCGAAACTGATGGCGCCACACGGCGGGCTTTTCGTCCTGTTAATTCCAGGCGCAATTACGCCGGTACTGGGCTACCTGCTGGCCATTATTGCCGGTACGCTGGTAGCCAGTCTCTCCTACGCGGTGCTGAAGCGCCCGGAAGATGAGGTTGTGGCAAAAGCGGCATGATTTAATGCTGACATCAGGGGCAGAGATTTCTCTGCCCCTTTTTTTATCGATTAACTGCTGCCTGAAGATAGATATGTAAAACGGTTCAGGCAATCATTGGCGCGATGATAAAACCAAAGGCCACGCCAGCAATGATCCCACCCAGTCCTGGCAGCATAAACGGATGGTTTAAGACATACTTGCCCACGCGTGTTGTCCCTGTGGTGTCGAACTCCATTGCTGCCAGCGAAGTCGGGTATGTTGGTAGAACAAACACCCCGGTTACCGCCACATAGGAGGCCAGAATCGCCCATGTAGGTACGCCAAGTGCAACGGCCAGAGGGATAATCAGCGGCGTTGTGGCGCCTTGCGAGTAGAGAAGTGCGCAGGTACCAAACAGCACCAGCGCCAACAGCATCGGATAAGCCCTTAGAATATCGCCTGCGATATCCTTAATCTCCGCTAAGTGGGCATCAATGAAGGTCGTTCCCAATGTAACAATCCCGAGAATGACGGCCAGTGAACTCATCCCTGCTCGAAATGTGGAGGTCAGGACAATAGCATCGGTTGATGTTTTGCATAACACCACCATCAGGCAAGCGGCAGATAACATACAAATAATGATGATATCCCGGGTATTCATTGGGTTGCCGGCATCAAATCCGGGGCGTAGCTGCGGGCAGGCGGCAAGAATAACGATGACGACCGTTGCCAACATGAACAGGGCGACTGAGAGTTTGGCACCCGGTACAGTGCTGTTTTGCCCTTCATATTTACGCACCAACCCTTTTTGCAGGCGTTCAAGATAGACTTCATCATCTTGTAGCTCGCATCCCTGACGTGAGGCGATAAAAGCGGCGGCCATCGCAGCAACAAACGAAGCTGGCAGACATACCGCCATAACCTGGATAAAGGTAACTCCGTTGCCTTCCATAATGGTCAGCATCGCCGCCATTGCGGCACTGATCGGTGAACCGGATATCGCCACCTGAGAGGCGACCACGGAGCCGGCGAGCGTACGAGAAGGGCGGATACCGGACTCTTTGGCGACTTCGGCAATCACCGGTAGGGTAGAAAATACAATGAACCCTGTTCCGGCCATAATGGTCATCGACCAGGTGATAATCGGTGCAATAATATTGATATATTTAGGATTACGCCGCATGAAATTACCGGCTACGCGAACCAGATAATCCATACCTCCGGCGGCCTGTAGCGCCGATGCTGCCACGACAACTGTCATAATAATGAGAATAACGTCAACGGGGGGCGAACCAATTTGTAGATCAAATCCCAACGTTAAAATAGCCAGCCCCAGCCCGCCGCATAAACCGATACCTATTCCGCCGAGGCGGATACCAAAAAATATTGCACCCAACACGACGATAATTTCTAACCAAACCATAATGGCCTCCGCCAGAGAATAATTTGTTATTAAAATAAGTGTTTGTTTAATGCTTTATTAAACTGGTGACGGCTGTTATTGCGCCAGAAGATGATGTTTGCCAACCCGCTTTTCGTACCATTTAATACCGGCGCGTACTAATGAACCGGTTGAGTCAATATATTTATCTGGTGAGTTTTTGACTGCGTTGGCAAGAATGACGGGGACTTCAGTACATCCCAGTACAATGACTTCTGCACCGCGTGAAAAGAGCATTTCAGCCTGTTCATTCATCAGCGTTTGTGCCCGCTTAAGATCGCCGGCTTTTAAGCAATAAATACTATCCATGACTTTTTCCTGACCGGATGAATCAGGGCTGACACAGGTTAAGCCAAGAGATTCTATGCCTTTTTGGTAGAGTCCCATGTAAAGGGTGGCGTTGGTAGCAAGTAAACCGATACGTGATTTTCCGCAGTTTTTGACTTCATCCATGGTGGTTTCAACGATACTGAGTAACTCTGTATGACAGCACTCTTTTAATTCATTAAACCAAAAGTGGGCAGTATTACAGGGGATCACAATACACTCCGCACCAGCATCTTCCAGTTTATGCATATAATCACGCATTGCCGGAAGTGGGGAATGACCATGATGCATTAACGCATCAGTTCGATCTGGAATATCAGGGATGGATGAAATAATTAATGGGATATGTTCCTGATCGCGTTGCGCTGCGGTAAAGGTGACGAATTTATTAAAAAGATCGACGGTTGCAGCAGGTCCCATACCACCAAGTACGCCAATTAAACCTTTCACGATATATACCTCTATTACCGATATTTAATATCAGGGCTGGTGTGTGTCTGGTGTCTATGTTTAACAGCAGTGTGTCGTGAGGAGAAATGCAATAATGTATGGTTCAATGCAAAAACTGCATGGGTGCAGTTTCTTTTGCCACCTCAGCAGGCCAGTAATCAGGCAGGTGTCTGAAATTCCGCGGCGATAAGCGGTCGTGGTCGATGGGTAAAGAAACAGGTTAATGTCAAAAACGAAGGTGTTATGCAAAAAACGAATCACCAGATGCTGATGTTGAATATCATCTCCGGGCATATTCAGGCATGATGCTGAAGACTAATTGACATATTTAAACATCCGCGTGACAGGCATGAAAAATATCGAGACAAAATGGTTATATGACTTTTTGACGCTGGAAGCGTGTCGTCATTTTTCCCAGGCCGCGGAGGAGCGCAACCTATCCCAACCGGCATTTAGCCGGCGGATCAAGGCGCTCGAATCCGCCGTTGGGGTGTTGCTGTTTGACCGTACGACGAGTCCACTGCAGTTGACGGAGGAGGGTAAGTTATTCCATTCGCAGACCCGTAGCCTGCTGCAACAGCTGGAATGTAACTTAGATGAGCTTAGTGGTCACAACCTGCTTGGCGTTCCCAATATCAAAATAGCGGCAGCGCATTCTCTGTCGCTGACGATGTTGCCCAGATTAGTACATTCAATGTCAGCATGGGGCGAGGAGTTTGTATACCACGTCGAAGCGATTGACGTAGTCCAGGCAGTGAATACGCTGCGCGAGGGGAAAAGTGATTTCATTATCTCCTTTCGCGATGAAGACTTAATGCAGTCACCTTTCTGCGGCTTGAAGGTGTTTGAGTCTGAGCTGTATCCCGTCTGTGCTGCGGATTCACAGGGTAAGGCGTTGTTTGATATCTATCAGCCGCAGGTGCCGATACTGAACTATACCAGCACATCCTACATGGGAAGATTGGTTAACCGTCACCTGGCGGAGGTGGGTAGTATTTCGGCGCGTACGCTGTTTATGTCTTCGATGAGTGAGCTATTGAAGAATATGGCATTGGATGGGCATGGTATTGCCTGGCTGCCAGCGTGGACGATCGTGAGCGAACTACGGGATAAACGCCTGGTTTGTCTGGACACGCCGGAGTTGATGGTGCCTATTCAGGCCTATATTTATAGAATGGATACCCGCCTGAATAAAACGGCTGAGCACTTCTGGCGGATTTTGTACAACCATATGCCAGAGGATCTGGTTTCGCTTAGTTGATACGCGCCAGTTCGCCTGGCGCGTCTGAAAAACCTTCGGTTATGACCAAAGATGCTTTTTAACCTGATCAATTTGTGTACTACCTCTCATTTTCTCTCTCCCTGACAAACTGTATCTATAAAAAATTGTGATTCTGTTCATATCTATCGACTTTATAGCTTGTGGATGGATTTACTTTGTCAAAAACACGCCTACTATGAACACGTGTTTGATAGTGAACATGTGCTCTAATAACCTGATGTGTGGCGTTGGTTATTTTTAACGAACTCATTTGTGGCAAATTAATTGCCAGGGGACGTGCTATGCGTGAAAAGGAATACATCGTAACGATTGGCTCGGCCAATATGGATGTTGCTGGGTATTCGCATGCTTCTCTAAATTATGCGGATTCGAATCCAGGTAAGATAAAATTCACTCCCGGTGGCGTTGGACGCAATATCGCACATAATCTCGCGCTGCTGGGTAAAAATTCTTGGTTGCTAACAGCGGTTGGTGACGATTTTTATGGTCAATCATTATTGGCACAAACCAATCAATCAGGAGTACATGTCGACAAGTGTCTTATCGTTTCCGGGGAGAATACATCCAGTTATTTATCGCTGCTTGATAATACCGGTGAAATGCTGGTGGCTATTAATGATATGAGTATCACCGAGCATATTTCAGCAGAATTTTTATCACAGCATTTTGATTTTATTAGGCAGGCAAAAGTCATTATCGCCGATTGCAATATCAGCGAAGACGCTCTGGCATGGGTACTGGAAAACGCCGGAGATGTTCCGGTGTTTGTTGACCCGGTGTCGGCCTGGAAGTGCGTAAAAATTCGCGGCCGCCTTGCAAAAATTCACACCCTCAAACCAAACCGCCTTGAAGCCGAAACGCTCAGCGGTATTGCGCTTTCTGGGCGTGATGACGTTAGCAAAGTCGCCGCGTGGTTTCATGATCGCGGCTTAAACCGGCTGGTGCTCAGCATGGGCGGCGACGGCGTTTATTACAGTGATATTGCGGGGAGTTGTGGTTGGTCGCCCCCCATTAAAACTCGCGTCATTAATGTCACAGGGGCTGGTGATGCGATGATGGCTGGACTGGCCGCCTGCTGGGTAGACGGCATGCCCTTTATTGATTCGGTTCGATTTGCGCAGGGGTGTTCATCAATGGCATTAGCCTGTGAATATACCAATAACCCTGATTTGTCTGTTGCGAATGTTAGCTCAATAGTGGAGAACACAGAATGTCTGAATTAACTCTTTCCTCTGAATTATTACAAATATCACCAGAAGTCCAGGAAGCATTAAACAGTAAAAAACCGATTGTTGCGCTTGAGTCAACCATTATTTCTCATGGAATGCCATTTCCGCAGAATGCTCAGACAGCGATTGAAGTAGAAGAAACTATTCGTAAGCACGGCGCTGTTCCTGCGACCATTGCCATTATCGGCGGAATAATGAAAGTAGGTTTAAGTAAAGATGAAATTGAATTGCTTGGACGAGAAGGACATAGCGTTACGAAAGTAAGTCGTCGTGATTTGCCATTTGTGGTCGCGGCAGGGAAAAATGGTGCCACCACCGTTGCCTCTACGATGATTATTGCCGCGCTGGCTGGAATTAAAGTATTTGCGACCGGGGGAATTGGTGGCGTTCATCGTGGTGCTGAACATACGTTTGATATTTCCGCGGATCTGCAGGAACTGGCACATACCAATGTCACGGTAATTTGTGCTGGTGCTAAATCTATTCTGGATCTTGGCTTAACGACTGAATATTTAGAAACCTTTGGCGTGCCGTTAATTGGATATCGAACCCAAGCGTTACCGGCATTTTTCTGTCGTACCAGTCCGTTTGAAGTCAGTATCCGTCTGGACAGCGCTAAAGAGATTGCCCGCGCGATGGCGGTGAAATGGCAAACGGGTCTTAATGGAGGCCTGGTTGTCGCTAATCCAATCCCGGAGCAGTTTGCCATGGCAGAAGAGAAAATTAATGCGGCAATAGATCGGGCGGTAAAAGAAGCGGAAGAGCAGGGCGTCGTGGGTAAAGAAAGTACGCCGTTCCTGCTGGCGCGAGTTGCGGAGCTGACCGGTGGCGACAGCCTGAAATCAAATATTCAACTGGTGTTCAACAACGCAGTGCTGGCCTGTGAAATTGCGAAGGAGTATCAACGCCTCGCCTGACAGAATTTCCCGGGCAGAATGCGGTCGCCCGCGAATATCAAACCTACCAAAACCTGGCGATAACGCCGGGTTTCCTGGCATGAAGGGAATTTCATTATGGATATAATGAGAAGTGTTGTGGGTATGGTGGTATTACTGGCCATCGCGTTTCTGCTGTCAGTAAATAAAAAATGTATTAGTCTGCGCACCGTTGGGGCTGCGCTGGTACTGCAAATTGCCATCGGCGGTATTATGCTCTATTTCCCGCCGGGAAAATGGCTGGTTGAACAGGCCGCGCTCGGCGTCCACAAGGTGATGTCATATAGTGACGCGGGTAGCGCATTTATCTTCGGCTCCCTGGTTGGGCCAAAAATGGATGTGCTGTTTGACGGGGCAGGGTTTATCTTCGCCTTCCGGGTGCTCCCGGCCATCATTTTTGTGACCGCACTCATCAGTCTGCTCTATTACATTGGCGTGATGGGGCTATTGATCCGCATCCTCGGCGGTATTTTCCAGAAGGCGTTGAACATCAGTAAGATCGAGTCATTTGTCGCAGTAACCACGATTTTCCTCGGGCAAAACGAGATCCCGGCAATCGTGAAACCGTTTATTGACCGCCTTAATCGTAATGAACTGTTTACCGCTATTTGTAGCGGGATGGCCTCGATTGCTGGCTCAATGATGATTGGTTACGCCGGAATGGGCGTCCCGATTGACTATTTGCTGGCGGCATCATTGATGGCAATCCCTGGCGGCATTTTGTTCGCCCGTATGCTGAGTCCGGCAACGGAAGAATCTCGCGTCACCTTTGAAAACCTGTCATTTACTGAAACACCACCGAAAAGCATCATCGAAGCGGCGGCCAGTGGGGCTATGACCGGGCTGAAGATTGCCGCAGGCGTTGCGACGGTGGTAATGGCATTTGTCGCCATTATCGCGCTGATTAACGGCATTATCGGCGGAATTGGCGGTTGGTTTGGTTTTGGACACGCCACTCTGGAAGGGATCTTTGGCTATGTGTTAGCCCCGCTGGCGTGGATTATGGGCGTGGACTGGAGCGATGCGACGCTGGCAGGTAGTCTGATTGGACAGAAGCTGGCGATCAACGAATTTGTCGCTTATCTCAACTTCTCGCCGTATCTGCAAACGGGCGGAACGCTGGACGTGAAGACCATCGCGATTATCTCGTTTGCGTTGTGTGGTTTCGCGAACTTCGGTTCGATTGGCGTCGTGGTCGGGGCATTTTCGGCGATTGCGCCACAGCGTGCGCCGGAAATCGCGCAACTTGGAATGCGTGCGCTGGCAGCAGCAACGCTGTCAAACCTGATGAGCGCCACAATAGCCGGTTTCTTTATCGGACTGGCATAAAATAAAGTTTGTAGGCCGGATAAGCGGCGCGCTATCCGGCAGACATTCAAGCTGTTTGCAGCAAATACAGAGCGTTATCCGCAGAGAGCGTTGGGTTGTTGATACTGACGCTGGCCCGCGATAATGCTGCGCAGGCCATGGCAAAGCGCGCGCTTTCACGAAACTCACTGCCTTCCAGAAAGCTGTACAGTAATCCCGCCATAAAAGCGTCATCGGCACCAAAACTGTCTACCACCGTATGCTCAGGCGGCGTCAATAAAAACTGTTCGCCGTCCTTTTCGCTGCAAAAAACGGATTCATCTTCCAGGCAGACAAAAATGCGTTTTACCCCTTGCTGATGCAGGCTATTGACGGCCAGTACGCGATCCGCATCAGTATGAATAGGTTGGCCCCATAAAATCGCAAGCTCTTTCTGCGTGGGTTTTAGCGTATGAATACGTGTAAACCAGGTTTTCATTTTTTCCGCTTTGAACTCTGAAACGGTGTCAATGAATACCGGAATATCATCGGCAATAGTAAAGACCCACTCAATGGCTTCGGCGGTCAGATTGCAATCGGCCAGTACGACACCGGAATGGCGAATCAAATCTCGCGAACCGTTAAGCAACTGCGGTGTCAATTGTTGCAGGATATGGGTATCGTTAATGGCCAGTACGGTCTCTTCCTGTTGATTAGCGATCGACAGGTAGGTTGAGGTGTTGTGTCCATGCAGACGAATGCAGCTGGAAACGTTAACCCCAGCCTGACGCGTTTGTTCCAGCAATGTTTCGCCATAGAAGTCACTGCCAACAGCGGAAATTAAATGTACGTCGCGGCCCAACAGCGCCAGGTTGTGGGCGATGTTACGTCCTACACCGCCTGCTGAGCAATGAATGCTGCCAGGGTTAGAGGCTGCCTGCGGATAATGGATGTCTGCAACACCCCGGATATCCATGTTGATAGCACCGACAACCACGCAATAATCCTGTTCGGTAAGGATATAACCTTTACCTTTGATCATGCCTTTACGCATTAAATCCATAATATGCGCAGCGACGCGTGAACGGCTGATCTGCAAAATATCGGCGATTTCATTCTGCTGAATCAACGGATTGCGGCGCAGGATCTTAAGGATCTGCTTTTCCCTGTCGTTCATGATTAGGCCACCGCTTTTTCAGTTTGCTGGGCTTTCAGCCAGGCAATCTCTTCTGCCCAAATGTCCGGATTAATGGTTTCCAACACCAGCGGAATGCCGTCAAAACGATTGTCCTGCATGATCCAACGGAAGGCATCGTGGCCAATATTGCCTTCACCTAAGCTGTGGTGACGGTCAACGCGGCTGCCAAACGTGCTCTTGGCGTCGTTCAGGTGCATACCGCGCAGATACTTGAAGCCGACAATTCGTTCAAATTCCGCAAACGTCTTTTCACATTCCTCAACGGAACGCAAATCGTAACCGGCCGCGAAGGCGTGGCAGGTATCAATACAGACGCCGACACGGGATTTATCTTCTACGCCGTCGATAATGGCGGCCAGGTGCTCAAACTTAAAGCCAAGGTTACTGCCCTGTCCGGCGGTATTTTCAATGACCGCCGTAACGCCCTGGGTCTGGGCGAGGGCAATGTTGATCGATTCCGCAATGCGCGCCAGACATTCATCTTCCGGAATCTGCATCAAATGGCTGCCCGGGTGAAAGTTAAGCAGGGATAAGCCAAGCTGTTCGCAGCGTTGCATTTCATCAAGAAACGCATCACGCGATTTTTCCAGCGCATCGCTGACCGGGTGACCGAGGTTAATCAGGTAGCTGTCGTGAGGCAGGATTTGCGCGGAAGTATAGTGATACTTCTCGCAGGCAGATTTGAAATCATCAATGATTTCGGAGGTCAGCGGCGCAGCACGCCACTGACGCTGATTCTTGGTGAACAGGGCGAATGCGGTCGCTTCGATTTCTGCGGCTCGAATAGCGGCGTTAGCCAGACCGCCAGCGGCGCTTACGTGCGCTCCGATGTATTTCATAAATTAAACCCGCCATACTCAAATGCAAAAGGAGGAAGTATAGCGGGTTAATGGAGGTGAGTCGTGCTCGTTTATGCCATCAGCGCATGGATAGCGAGGTTAATCGCGCCACCGCCTACAATCAGCCAGACAAACAGCAGCAGGGCCATCAGTAACGGTTTAGCACCGGCTTTTTTCAGGGCGCTAACGTGAGTGGTCAGCCCCAGTGCGGCCATCGCCATTGCCAGCAAAATGGTATCCAGTGTTACCAGCATGTTCACTACCGACTGCGGCAGAAAGTGGAACGAGTTAAAAATCGCGACCACAATGAACAGGATGGCAAACCACGGAATGGTGATTTTGCTCTTCTCACCACCGGAGGCCGGAGACAGCTGTTTAACGCGGGCGGCCAACAGGATAAGAAACGGTGCCAGCATCATGACGCGCAGCATTTTGGCAATAACTGCGGCATTTTCCGCATCCGGGTTAATGGCGTGCCCGGCAGCCACTACCTGTGCCACTTCATGCATGGTGGAACCAATGTAAATGCCGTAGGTTTCCGGGCTAAACCAGTGTGCCAGCAGCGGATACATTGCCGGATACAGGAAGATAGCGATGGTACCGAAGATCACTACGGTGGCGACAGCGACGGTTACCTTACTGGCTTCCGCTTTCACTACCGGCTCGGTTGCCAACACGGCGGCGGCACCACAAATGCTGCTCCCCGCGCCAATCAGCCAACTGGTGTGGCGGTCCAGACCAAACACTTTTTGCCCCAGGAAACAGGCAATCATAAAGGTACTGCTTAGCGTTAACACATCAATCACGATACCGCTGACGCCGACGTCAGCAATTTGCGCGAAGGTGAGGCGGAAGCCGTAGAGGATGATCCCCAGACGTAATAAATGTTGTTTAGCAAACAGCACACCGCCGTCACAGCTTTTCCAGATGTGCGGATAGACGGTGTTGCCGAGAACCATCCCCAGTAAGATTGCTAAGGTGAGGGCGCTGAACCCGGCACCTGCAACGGCGGGAATGGATCCACCCCATAAGGCGACCCCAGTGATAACTGCACTCAGGGCGAGCCCCGGAATAAAATGCCACGCTGTACGACGATGAGTCTGCAAGGTGAGTTCTGTCATATCCTTCTCCTTTATCTGGGTAAAAGAGTACGGCGAAGTGGTTTAAAAATAAAATTGATTATATATTTATAATTAATCTATATAAGTGGTATACCCGTCATACTTCAGGTTGCATGTGCGCTGGCTGCAACTCGAATTATTTAGGGTATAAGTAACGGTTATCCGGTGGAAAACGACTATGCATATCACCCTGCGACAACTTGAAGTGTTTGCTGAGGTATTAAAAAGCGGCTCAACGACCCAGGCGTCTGTCATGCTGGCATTGTCGCAGTCGGCGGTGAGTGCGGCACTTACCGATCTGGAAGGGCAACTCGGCGTGCAACTGTTTGACCGTGTTGGTAAACGACTGGTGGTCAACGAACACGGGCGCTTGCTCTACCCACGGGCGCTGGCGCTACTTGAGCAAACGACCGAAATCGAACAGCTTTTCCGCGAAGATAATGGCGCTATCCGGGTTTATGCCAGTAGCACCATTGGCAACTATATTCTCCCTGCCATGATCGCCCGCTATCGGCATGATTTCCCCGATTTGCCGCTGGAGCTTAGCGTGGGCAACAGCCAGGACGTGATCAATGCGGTGCTGGATTTCCGGGTAGACATCGGGCTGATTGAAGGGCCGTGTCACAGTACGGAAATTATCTCTGAACCGTGGCTGGAAGACGAGCTGGTGGTGTTCGCCGCACCGTCGTCACCGCTTACAAAGGGACCCGTTACGCTGGAACAACTGGCTGCTTCGCCGTGGATCCTGCGTGAACGAGGATCGGGTACGCGTGAACTGGTGGATTACCTGCTGTTGTCTCATTTGCCGAGATTTCAGATGGCAATGGAGTTGGGTAACTCCGAGGCCATTAAGCATGCAGTGCGCCATGGCCTTGGGATCAGCTGTTTGTCACGGCGGGTCATTGCCGAGCAGTTACAGGCGGGAACGCTGAGCGAAGTTCCTGTGCCGCTTCCACGTTTGGTCCGCACGCTGTGGCGTGTTCATCATCGACAAAAACATATCTCCAATGCCATTACGCGCTTTTTGCACTACAGCGACCAGGTAGAGCAGGGGGAATAGGACGTTCACTGTCGTAGCGACTCCTTTTTGCATAATGGCGGTTACGTTTTAACCGCCTTGCACCCTCTATTTTCTGCTTTACTTATAATCCGCGGCCAGTCATGAAGGTCTCTTATAACAGCGCATTTGTGCCGGAAGAATGCCGTTTCGTCTGCTACAATCGCGCCTCATTTTTTGGATGGATAGCATTTTCACATGGTTTCCGAAACTAAAACCACAGAAGCGCCCACGCTACGTCGTGAACTGAAGGCGCGTCACCTGACGATGATTGCCATTGGAGGCTCCATCGGTACAGGTCTTTTCGTTGCATCTGGTGCAACTATTTCTGCAGCGGGTCCTGGCGGCGCGTTGTTCTCTTATATTCTGATCGGTCTGATGGTGTATTTCCTGATGACCAGCCTCGGTGAACTGGCGGCCTATATGCCGGTTTCTGGCTCGTTTTCCACCTACGGTCAGAACTACGTAGAAGAAGGCTTTGGCTTCGCGCTGGGCTGGAACTACTGGTACAACTGGGCAGTAACGATTGCCGTTGACCTGGTGGCCGCACAGCTGGTGATGAGCTGGTGGTTCCCGGACACGCCGGGTTGGATCTGGAGTGCGTTGTTCCTCGGCGTGATCTTCCTGCTGAACTACATTTCCGTTCGCGGATTTGGTGAAGCGGAATATTGGTTCTCACTGATCAAAGTTACCACCGTCATTATCTTCATCGTAGTTGGCGTAATGATGATTTTCGGTATCTTCAAAGGCGCTCAGCCGGTGGGCTGGAGCAACTGGACGACCGGTGATGCACCGTTTGCCGGTGGTTTTGCTGCGATGATTGGCGTGGCGATGATCGTCGGCTTCTCCTTCCAGGGGACGGAACTGATCGGTATCGCGGCAGGTGAATCTGAAGATCCTGAAAAGAACATTCCACGTGCGGTACGTCAGGTATTCTGGCGAATCCTGCTGTTCTATGTGTTCGCGATTTTGATTATCAGCCTGATAATTCCGTACACCGATCCAAGCCTGCTGCGCAACGATGTGAAAGACATCAGTGTTAGCCCGTTCACGCTGGTATTCCAGCATGCGGGTCTGCTGTCCGCGGCAGCGGTAATGAACGCAGTTATCCTGACGGCGGTGCTGTCTGCAGGTAACTCCGGGATGTACGCTTCCACGCGTATGCTTTACACCCTGGCATGTGACGGTAAAGCGCCACGTATTTTCGGTAAACTGTCTCGTGGCGGCGTACCGCGTAACGCGCTGTATGCGACCACCGTGGTGGCGGGGCTGTGCTTCCTGACCTCGATGTTTGGCAATCAGACCGTATACCTGTGGCTGCTGAATACTTCCGGGATGACGGGCTTTATCGCCTGGCTGGGGATCGCCATTAGCCACTATCGCTTCCGTCGCGGTTATGTGCTGCAGGGCCACGATGTGAAGGATCTGCCGTACCGTTCTGGCTTCTTCCCGCTGGGTCCGATCTTCGCCTTTGTGCTGTGCCTGATTATCACTCTCGGCCAGAACTACGAAGCGTTCCTGAAAGACAGCATTGACTGGGGCGGCGTGATGGCTACCTATATTGGTATCCCGCTGTTCCTGATTATCTGGTTTGGCTATAAGCTGACCAAAGGAACCCATTTTGTTCGCTACAGCGAAATGAAATTCCCGGGTCGCGTGAAGAAATAACAGTATAAAAAGCATAACAAAAACCCCGGCATGATGAGTGCCGGGGTTTTTTATTGTGTCAGACTTAGAAGCTGTAAGTCATGCCAACCGTGTAACGACGACCATCGAGAACGGTGTCGTAGGTATCGTAATCGATTTGCTTATCCAGCACGTTATACACGCCAGCGGTCATCAACAGATCCTTGGTGGCATAGTAACGTAAACCCACATCGACCTGCGTATAGGACGGCGTACCCTGCGCCATGGAAGTACGGCTCAGGTATTCAGACGTTTTTCCACGCAGATTCAGGCGGCTCCAGAAACCGAGATCCTGCGTGGCCTGCCAGTCCAGCGTCGTGTTAAACATATGCTTCGGCATTTTGTTCAACGGCTGGCCGGAGAACTGACCGCTTTTCTGCTCAGATTCCGTGTAGGTGTAGTTCGCAGTCCAGTTGACGTCAGAGGTTATTTTCCAGCCGAAGGTGGGTTCTACGCCACGCATATTGGCTTTATCGACGTTAACGCGATCGCTGACGAAGTCATAATGGGTATTGCCGATGGTGCAGGCCGGATCGGAACTGCTGTTACAACGGCGCACTTCAGTGATTTTGTTCTTGAAGTCGGTATTGAACAGGGTGACGCCTGCGTTGAGGTTATCGCCGTTATCCCACAGTAAGCCGATTTCTTCGCTGAGGCTTTTCTCCGGCTTCAGGTCCGGGTTGCCGACAATGATTCCGTTCAGACGACCGCCGCCGGTGACCTGTCCCCAGTTTGCTGATGACTGGCGCAGGTCTGGCGCACGGTAGCCCGCCGAAACGCCGCCTTTTAAGGTCCATTGATCGCTCAGATGCCATACGCCATAGCCGCGTGGCGTCCAGTTGTCACCGTAGTTCTCATCTTTATCCATACGCAGACCGCCGGTCAGCGAGAAGGTATCGGTAACGGCCCATTCATCTTCAGCAAACAACGCCCAGCTCCAGCGGGTCAATTTGTTCAGCCCATCAGCCGCTTGCAGCTGGTTGCCGTTATCACGCAGTTTCTCATAACGGTATTGCCCGCCTAGCGTCAGGGTATGCGCTCCAAGGAATACCTGGTTCTGGTTATTGAAAATCGTGTTGTAGGACTTCATCTGGCGACCCGGGTTTTCGCTCTCTTCCTGCTGGACATAGCTGGTGGAGTTGAAGTCATCGTAATAACCGCTATGGGTTAAAGAATACGTCGTGTGCACATACTTGCTTTCGCTTTTGCTGTTCGGCTTACAGCTTCCGTTACGACAGTTTTCCTCAGCCATAGATTTGCCTGGGGTACTGTCGCGATCCTGCAATTCACGTGCGTAATCGAAATCGATATCGTTTTTATCGTCTGGCGTAAAGTTCAGGGTTAAGCCCCCGTTACGCATACGCTGTTCATTGTAGCCATTGAGGATTTTATCTTCCGCCCGATGGGAGAATAACCCGGTCACCTTCGCGCCAAGTAATCCGTCAATCAGTGGCCCAGACGCATAGGCGTTGGTCTGGTAAATATCGCCGGAGTCTCTGTCTTCCTGGAAAGTGGCATCGCCGTGCAGAGAACCGGTCCAGGCTTTGGTATTCGACACTTTCTTGGTGATGACGTTAATGACACCGCCCATCGCGTCGGAGCCGTACAGGGATGACATCGGGCCACGGATGACTTCGATACGCTCGATGGATTCAAGCGGCGGCAGCCAACCTTGTTCAATACCTGAGTTGTCGCTATTAGGACGTGTGCCGCGGGTGCTGATGCGTTTACCGTTGACCAGGAAGAGCGTGTATTGCGAAGCCATACCGCGAATACTGATATCGCTGCTGCTCCCCCCGCCGGTGACGACGACGCCAGGGACATCTTTTAGCGCATCGGTGACATCGCGATAGGCTTTGTCCTCAATCTGCTGCTTGGTAATAACAGATATCGAAGCCGGGGCATCCTGAATTTTCTGCTCAAAGCCGGTAGCGGTAACTACCACGGTATCTTGTTCAGCGGCATAGCCGAGTGATGGGAGACTGGCGACGCATACTGCGGCAGCTACAGCCTTAACGTGAGGTATAGTCATTTGTATCATTCCATTTAAATGAATCAAACTGCGCGTCATGTGAAAGGCCATGACAATTGTATGTATTTGTCTTTTAAGGACTCTTTTCAGTAAAGAAGCGGGAGGATTGTACAAAAGTATGAATATTTGTAAACACAAATGATAATAGAAATCATTTGTGTTTGATTTAATTTGGGGTGAAATACTTTTTTAATCAATAAGATAGTGAAGGAAGAAAAAAGGAGAAAAAGTGAAGGAATGATGGAGGGATGAAGAAGATGGACACCTTTTTGACGCTGAAAGAACCCAACCGAAAGACAGCGGCGATGGCGCCACTGTCCTGTTATGGCTGGCTTATAGTCGATGGAATTTGGCGAGTAAGGCCAGTGACAAGGTGGTTAACAGGATTGCGATCACGGCATAGAGATAGACTCCAGACCACTCCCAGTTGTTCTTCACTAATATCACCGGTACGCCCGCTAACGCCGCGCCGACATAGCTAAACAATCCGCGGAAGCCAGTTATCGATCCCGCCGCATCTTTGTGAGTGACGTCCAGACAACCTACGGCAAAAAGCATATGCGGCCCGTACAGGGCGAAACCCATAATGGTGAAGAGAATGGCCGTAATGGTATATGAGGTATCCTGAACCAGTGGGATTAAGGTAATACATACGCACAGCATTAATGCGAATATTAAGCCTGTCATCCAGCGGTTACTTTTAAACATAAAGTCAGATAAGTAACCCGCCAGTAACCCTCCGGCAAGTCCACCGGCTTCAAACCACGAGATAATGGAGTTGGCTTTAATCAGGCTCCAGCCATGTATCTGAGAATAGTAAATTTGCGGCCAGTCATTGAGGATGGTGCGGGCAATATAAACGGACATATCGCCAATGATAATAATCCACACTAATGGGTTAATCAGGATATATTTGACGAAAATCTGCCAAAAGGAGAGATTTACCGGACTGGCTTTCACTTGGGCAAGCTCTGTTGGATCCTTACGCCATTCGCCAACGTTAGGCAAACCTAAGGTCCCGGGACGGTCTTTAATCGTAAAGAGCGCTACGATCCCCATCAGCAAGGAGATTGCGCCCGGTACATAAAAACCCATTTTCCAGCTACCGCTCCAGACAATCGCGAAACTTGTCAGCAGTGGGGCGAGACTCCCGCCAATATTATGCGCCGCTTCAACGACCGCCCACCAACGTCCGCGTTCATTCTTGGAAAACCAGGATGCCATGATCTTTGCCATTGGTGGAAAACTGGTGCCCTGGAGGATAGCATTGAGGCTGTACAACACATAAAACGCGGCAACGCTGTCGGAAAAACCAAACAGAATATTAACGATCCCCACGCCAATGAGCACCGGGCCGGTCATGGCTTTCGGATTGATTTTATCAACCAGCATGCCGCCAACAAACTTCATTGAGCCATACAGGATGTAAAACAGTGAAGACATGATGGCAAAATCTTCTGCGGTCAGAGTGGTATCTGACAGCATGGCCGGCATGGCGGCTGAGAAGTTTTTACGTGTTAAATAAAAGACCGCGTAAGAGATAAAAACCGAGGTAATAATCTCTATCCTGAATTTTTTGTAAGTATGGTCAATCTCTTTTTTTTCTTTTACAACCGGCTTATCAGCCTGGCTGAATATAAATGATTTCAAGCTCATATGATCTTCCCTTCAGACAGTGCTTGTGGGGTTATAATCCATTTTCGATAAAGAACAAAAGCGACTCGAATCCGTGAAAATTAATCTGATTGTTAATTAAATTTCTGACCGCGGGTTTTGCTCGCCAGGCAATACCAGTGCCAGCATACGTGAGCATGGGAATATCGTTGGCGCCATCACCGCAGGCGATAATATTATGCTGAGGCATCTGCAGAGAGTCGGCAAGCATGGCCAATGTTTTTTGCTTATTTTCTGCATTCATGATTGGCGCGGAAATATTATCTGTCAGCATACCATTCCTGACTTCAACGGTATTTGAAAATATATAGTCCAGCTGATATTTCTGTTGTAAGCGGTGGGTGAAAATATCCAGTCCGCCGGAAATGATCGCTGTTTTAAATCCTTTTTGCTTGAGGAATGGCAAAATGGTGGTGATGCCGGGAGAGGCCGTCATCCGATCGCATACGGCATTAATGACATGGATGTGTGTCCCTTTTAACATTCCGATGCGCCGGGTGAAACTGTTATTGAAATCCAGTTTTCCTTCCATCGCTTGCTGCGTCAGTTTCGTTATCTGATCGGTGATGCCTAGCGCGCGGGCAATCTCATCCACACCTTCTTCCTCGATAAACGTCGAGTCCATGTCAAAGGCGATGATCCCGTTCATCGGGATGATTTGCGGTTTTAGGAAAAAATCAAATTGCTGAGTGAACGATGTAGCCCTTAGTTTCTTGTATATGTCATCGGTGAATATTTCATCGGGTATTGATAATTTTAAATACGGTTTATTGAATGCGGCTATAGATAATTGTTCCAGTGCGCACGGATATTGTTTGGTCTCGGTATTTAGAAATGTATTGTGCAGCCATGCCTGAAGTTTTTCAGGATCTTTTGCACTAATAAAATAAATAATTGCCATTATGTCACTCCTGTAAATTAAGGTTATTGTAATAGTAGAGGGTGACGATTGAATCCTGCTTTATCACAGATGTGAATGTTAAAAAAAAGATAAAATAGTATTGTTTTTTATACCAATAAATAAACAAAGTCTGAAAGGTATCATTTTTGATATACACGTCACGGTCTGTTGCTACTGGCGGTATATTCTATTTTGACTAACAGGGATGGGTCTAAAATGGAAAGTTGTATTGATATTTTTAAAGTCGTCATTGGGCCTTCCAGTTCAAGAACAGTAGGGCCAATGCGTGCCGCGTTTAACTTCATTTCACAATTAAAGCTACAGGAGATCTTACCGCTAACGCGAGAAATCGAGGTTGAGCTATACGGCGCGCTCTCATTAAGCCGCAAGTGTCATAACGTTGATATCGCTCTTTATCTGGGGCTGTTGGGCAATCAGCCGGATGATGTTGATTTACGCCAGCAGATGGATCTCATTAAACGTGCTGAACAGGACGGCACCCTGACGCTTTCTCCTTCAGTTACCGTGACGGTCGCGATTAAGCCGAATCAACAACCGCATTCTGGCCATCCCTATGCGATGACGTTTCGCGCCAGGGATGATTATTTTACGTTGTATGAAGAAACATGGTTTTCAACCGGCGCCGGCCAGGTTCGCAAACCCGGCGAGCCGGCGCCCGAGAGAGCCGCGCAAAAAAACGCATTTCCTTTTGCGTTTCAAAATGCCGCGCAGCTGCAGGAACTGTGTCAGCGTAATGGACTATCCGTTGCGGCATTAATGATGAAAAATGAATTACAGGTGCATTCCCAGGCGGCGTTGCATGACTATTTCGCGTACGTTTGGGCGATAATGCAGCAGGCCGTCCATCGTGGTCTGCATACTGAAGGCCTACTGCCAGGCTCGTATCAGGTGCCGCGCAGGGCCTGCTCGCTCTATAAATTACTGGCAATGAAACCCTCTGCTAACGACTTTCTCACCAACCTCAACTGGGTGAATGCGTTTGCGATTGCCGTCAGCGAGGAAAACGCCGCTGGAGGGCGAGTGGTGACCGCGCCGACCAATGGTGCGAGCGGTATCATCCCTGCGGTCCTCAGTTGGTACGATAAGTTTGTCTGTAAGTTGGATAGCGCATCGGTTATCCGCTTTTTCCTCACCGCTGGCGCCATCGCGCTACTGTTCAAACAAAACGCGTCTATTTTAGGTTCTGAGGTTGGGTGTCAGGGAGAGATCGGCGTGGCCAGTTCGATGGCCGCAGCCGGATTAGCGGAACTGATGGGGGCGTCAGTTGCTCAGGTGCTGAATGCCGCAGAAATCACCATGGAGCACCATCTCGGACTGACCTGCGATCCGGTTGGCGGGCAGGTACAAATTCCCTGCGTCGAACGAAACGCGATTTCGTCCGTAAAAGCGATTAACGCCGCAACGATGGCGATGAGCCGTGTCAGCGAGCCATGCGTTTCGCTCGATGAGGTGATTGCCGCCATGTATGAAACGGGTAAAGACATGAGCGCGAAGTACCGTGAGACGTATCACGGCTGCCTTGGGAAAATTCAGCCCAAAAATCGGGGAGGGCGGCATGAAATATAACACCATGAATAATGATGAAATCATCTTGTCATTATGCGCTCGTATCAGAGAAACGCGGATTTCTCTGGCGCTAACGCAGCAGCAACTTGCTGACCGCGCACAGGTCGGCATTGCGACCATTAAACGCATTGAGAAAGGCGGCGGCCTCAATCTGGACACGCTTATCTCCCTGTTGCGTGCACTGAATAAGTTGCATCACCTGGATGCAATCTTATTCGAGTCTGAAGTGCGTAATTTTAACGAAGGTTATGAAGGCGGTGAGAGCGTGGGGCGATTACAGGTACGCCAACAGGCGGCCGATCTAAATCGTAAAGCGTCCGCGCCGCAGTCAGAAGAGATGAGCTACAGCGCGGCAATAGAAAATACCCTTTACTGGTGATCACTTCAGCAAATACTGGGCATGAAAGCGCAGGTGATCCTCAATAAACGACGCAATAAAGTAATAGCTGTGGTCGTAACCTGGCTGGATACGCAGTGTCATTGGCCATGCGGTTTGACGGGCTATTTCGGCCAGCACTGCGGGCTGCAACTGATCGGCAAGAAACTGATCGCTGTCTCCTTGATCAATTAGCGTCGGAATCGCGTCTGCGGGCTTGCTGGCCAGCATTAATTCGCAGCTGTCCCACTCAGCCCATTGTGTTTTATCTTCACCCAGATAAGCGCTAAAAGCCTTTTCGCCCCACGGAACGCGACAAGGGTTTACGATCGGCGCAAAGGCTGAAACGCTGGTGTATCTCCCGGGATTTTTCAGCGCCATAATCAATGCGCCGTGACCCCCCATAGAGTGCCCGCTGATCGCGCAGCGATCGCTGACGTTAAACTGAGACTGAATCAGTGCCGGAAGCTCATCACGCAGATAGTCATACATACAAAAATGCGTTGCCCATGGCTGCTGAGTGGCATTGAGGTAAAATCCCGCGCCCTGGCCTAAATCGTAACCATCATCGTTGGCAACCTGCTCGCCGCGCGGGCTGGTGTCTGGCATCACCAGAACAATACCGAGCTCAGCCGCGATGCGCTGTGCGCCGGCTTTGGTGGTGAAGTTTTCATCATTGCAGGTCAGGCCCGACAGCCAGTACAGCACCGGAGGCGGGGCGTTATCGCGGGGTGGTGGAAGAAAAATACTGAAGGTCATGGCGCAATTTAACGTGGTGGAGTCGTGACGCCAGCGTTGCTGCCAGCCTTCAAAACAGCGGTGCTCTTCAAGCATTTCCATGCGTGGCTCCTTGTTGTGTTGAACCTGTATGTGTTTGCGAACTCACCATAATACAGATTATTCATTGCACTGTGAGTAACTTTCACTTCCGCATTGAGCAAACATACTTCATCATCTATATAACTTTACATTAACACTCAACGTCACCGGGCTGAACAGAAAGTGAAGTTGCTACAGCTGAAAGGCTGTGCCAATTTCAATAATTATCGCGGTGAATACTGGATTATGTGCGCCGCCTCACGCACAATGTTCTGGCTGTGATACAGCCTAAAAACTTTGCCCCATGCAGGGCAGAGGCGCCCCACCTGCAGGAGAAGAAGAAATGTCATCACTCAGTAAAGAAGCGGCACTGGTTCATGAAGCGCTGGTTGCGCGTGGTCTCGAAACCCCGCTGCGCCCGCCCGTGCAAGAGATGGATAACGAAACACGCAAACGTCTTATCTCTGGCCATATGACCGAGATTATGCAATTGCTCAATCTCGATTTGAGCGATGACAGTCTGATGGAAACTCCGCATCGCATTGCGAAAATGTATGTCGATGAGATTTTCTCCGGCCTCGATTACGCCAACTTCCCGAAAATCACCGTCATTGAAAATAAAATGAAGGTGGACGAGATGGTCACGGTCCGCGATATTACGCTGACCAGCACCTGCGAACACCACTTTGTCACTATCGATGGCAAAGCGACGGTGGCGTATATTCCGAAAGATTCGGTTATTGGTCTGTCGAAGATTAACCGCATTGTGCAGTTCTTCGCCCAGCGCCCACAGGTACAGGAACGCCTGACCCAGCAAATTCTCACCGCGCTGCAAACGCTGCTCGGGACGAATAATGTGGCGGTGTCGATTGATGCGGTGCATTACTGTGTGAAAGCGCGCGGCATTCGTGATGCGACCAGTGCGACCACCACCACTTCTCTTGGTGGATTGTTTAAGTCCAGCCAGAACACGCGTCAGGAATTCCTGCGCGCAGTACGTCATCACAACTGATTAGGGCAGGAACCATGGAGCGTAATGTCACGCTGGATTTTATTCGTGGCGTCGCCATTCTTGGTATCCTGCTTCTCAATATTAGCGCCTTTGGCTTGCCAAAGGCGGCATACCTCAATCCTGCCTGGTATGGCGACATCACCTTATCCGATGCCTGGACCTGGGCGCTGCTCGATCTCTTTGCGCAGGTAAAATTCCTCACGCTGTTTGCGCTGCTGTTCGGTGCCGGTCTGCAAATGCTGCTCCCACGCGGTAAACGCTGGATCCAGTCACGGCTTACGCTGCTGGTGTTATTGGGTTTTATTCACGGTTTACTCTTCTGGGATGGCGATATCCTGCTGGCATATGGCTTGATCGGCCTGATTTGCTGGCGGCTGATCCGGGATGCGCCGTCGGTAAAAAGCTTATTTAACACTGGTGTGCTGCTGTATCTGGTGGGCGTTGGCGTACTGCTGCTGTTGGGTGTGATCTCCGGGAGCGAAACCAGCCGCGCCTGGACGCCGGATGCTTCAGCGTTGCTGTATGAAAAATACTGGAAAGTGAACGGCGGAATGGAAGCAATCAGCAATCGCGTGGATATGATGTCCAATAGCTTGCTGGCGTTGGGTGCTCAGTACGGCTGGCAACTGGCGGGGATGATGCTGCTCGGCGCGGCATTAATGCGCAGCGGTTGGCTAAAAGGGCAGTACAGTTTGCAGCACTATCGACGTACCGGCGTGCTGCTGGTCATTATTGGGATGGCGATAAACCTGCCTGCTATCATCGCTCAGTGGAATCTGGACTGGGCCTACCGCTGGTGTGCTTTCCTGTTACAAGCCCCGCGAGAGCTGGGAGCGCCGATGCAGACCATTGGTTACACCGCGCTGATGTACGGTTTCTGGCCGCAGCTTAGCCGTTTAAAATGGGTCATTGCCGTCGCCTGTGTGGGGCGCATGGCATTAACCAACTATCTGTTACAAACCTTAATCTGTACCACGCTGTTCTATCAATTCGGCTTATTTATGAAATTCGACCGGCTGGAGCTGCTGTATTTCGTCATCCCGGTCTGGGTCATTAACTTACTTTTCTCCGTGATATGGCTACGTTATTACCGCCAGGGCCCGGTGGAATGGCTGTGGCGTCAATTAACCCTGCGTGCTGCAGGGACATCATTACCGCGAACATCCAGATAACGATCTGGATCACATTCATTAACAAAATGGATGTAAGCGCTTTCATTCCTGTGACATCACTCACGCAGTCCGTTTCATTGTGCTGACAAAATACCCAGCCTGGGGTGTCTGCGGGCAGCCGCAATCTAAAACAGGGCAGTGAATATGGTAACCATTCGTGATGTGGCACGGCAGTCTGGCGTTTCTGTAGCGACCGTTTCCCGCGTACTGAACAACAGTGCGCTGGTTAGTCCCGATACGCGTGAAGCGGTAATGAAAGCAGTCACTCAGCTTGGCTATCGACCTAATGCCAACGCACAAGCGCTGGCGACGCAGGTAAGCGATACGATTGGTGTTGTCGTCATGGATGTATCAGATGCGTTTTTTGGCGCGCTGGTAAAAGCCGTGGATATGGTTGCCCAGCAGCATCAGAAGTATGTCCTGATTGGCAACAGCTACCATGAGGCGGAAAAAGAACGTCATGCCATTGAGGTGTTGATTCGCCAACGCTGTAACGCATTGATTGTACACTCTAAAGCACTGAGCGATCGGGAACTGGCCGAGTTTATGGATCAAATCCCCGGCATGGTGCTGATCAATCGCCTGGTACCGGGTTACGCCCACCGTTGCGTCTGCCTGGATAACATCAGCGGCGCTAAAATGGCGACCCGTATGTTGCTGAATAATGGTCATCAACGCATCGGTTATCTGGCATCAAGCCATCGCATTGAAGATGACACCATGCGCAAAGAAGGGTGGTTAACTGCTCTGAAAGAGCAGGGGATTGTTGCGGCAGAAAGTTGGGTCGGCACCGGTTCGCCCGATATGCAGGGCGGCGAGTCTGCGATGGTGGAACTGCTGGGGCGCAATTTACAACTGACGGCAGTCTTCGCTTATAACGACAATATGGCCGCTGGCGCGCTGACAGCGCTAAAAGATAACGGTATCGCTATTCCATTACACCTTTCAATCATTGGCTTCGATGATATTCCCATCGCGCGTTACACCGATCCGCAGCTAACCACCGTGCGCTATCCCATTGCCTCTATGGCAAAAATGGCGACGGAGCTTGCACTACAGGGGGCGGCTGGCACGCTGGATCCGCAGGCGACGCATTGCTTTATGCCGACGCTGGTACGTCGCCATTCAGTGGCGCTGCGGCAGAATGCGGCACCGATCACTAACTTATAACGCAGCGCGATGTAACCGCTTTCAATATGTGAGTAAATTCACAGTATATTAACAATGCGATAGCTATGATGACACTGTTTGTTGCGCTGTAACTACTATGTAACGGTGAATAATCACTTTCATCGAGGTATAGCTGCCTTAAACGATAATTAAAGCCTGTTTTGGGAGCGTTGCCAGACACGGAAGAAATATTTTTAAAAGTGAGCTTCGGCGTTCAGTAACACTTCAGTAACGTTCTGCCTGCCGAGCATTTATCTCAAGTACTACCCTGCATAATAAAACCGGAGATACCATGAATAAGAAGGTGTTGACCCTGTCTGCTGTAATGGCAAGCATGTTATTCGGCGCGGCTGCGCACGCTGCTGATACCCGTATTGGTGTGACTATCTATAAGTATGACGATAACTTTATGTCAGTGGTACGTAAGGCTATTGAAAAAGATGCCAAAGCGGCGCCAGATGTACAACTGCTGATGAACGACTCGCAGAACGACCAGTCCAAACAAAACGATCAGATCGACGTGCTGCTGGCAAAAGGCGTTAAAGCACTGGCGATTAACCTGGTTGACCCGGCAGCTGCAGGCACGGTCATTGAAAAAGCACGCGGACAGAACGTACCGATCGTGTTCTTCAACAAAGAACCTTCTCGCAAGGCGCTGGACAGCTATGACAAAGCGTATTACGTCGGTACTGACTCTAAAGAATCCGGTATTATTCAGGGTGATTTGATTGCTAAACACTGGGCAGCTAACCCGAACTGGGACCTGAACAAAGACGGCAAAATTCAGTTTGTTCTGCTGAAAGGCGAACCGGGACACCCGGATGCTGAAGCACGTACTACTTACGTGATTAAAGAGCTGAACGACAAAGGCATTAAAACTGAGCAACTGCAGTTAGATACTGCAATGTGGGATACCGCTCAGGCGAAAGATAAGATGGATGCGTGGATGTCCGGTCCGAACGCGAACAAAATCGAAGTCGTTATCGCCAACAACGATGCTATGGCAATGGGCGCAGTTGAAGCGCTGAAGGCACACAATAAAACCAGCGTACCGGTATTTGGCGTGGATGCCCTGCCTGAAGCACTGGCGCTGGTGAAATCTGGCGCTATGGCCGGTACCGTGCTGAACGATGCTAATAACCAGGCGAAAGCCACCTTTGATCTGGCGAAAAACCTGGCTGATGGCAAAGCTGCGGCAGATGGCACTAACTGGAAAATTGAGAACAAGATTGTTCGCGTTCCGTACGTAGGTGTCGATAAAGATAATCTGGCCGAGTTCACCAATAAGTAAATACTCCGTCTGTGGGCGCAATTTCATTGCGCCCTTAATAACGCACTCTGCAAGGCCAACAAGGTATAATTATGGTCAGCACACATACTCAGTCGTCAGGCGAATACTTGTTGGAAATGACCGGCATCAACAAGTCCTTCCCCGGCGTTAAGGCGCTTGATAATGTCAATTTAAAAGTCCGCCCGCATTCTATTCACGCCTTAATGGGGGAGAATGGCGCGGGGAAATCAACATTATTGAAATGTCTTTTCGGCATCTATCAAAAAGATTCCGGCAGTATTTTATTTCAGGGTAAAGAAATCGATTTTCATTCTGCTAAGGAAGCGCTTGAGAATGGTATTTCGATGGTACACCAGGAATTAAACCTGGTATTACAACGCTCTGTGATGGACAACATGTGGCTGGGACGCTATCCCACCAAAGGCATGTTTGTCGATCAGGAAAAAATGTACCGCGATACCAAAGCGATATTTGATGAACTGGATATTGATATCGATCCGCGTGCGCGCGTCGGCACATTATCCGTTTCACAAATGCAGATGATTGAAATTGCGAAGGCGTTCTCCTATGACGCCAAAATCGTCATCATGGATGAACCAACTTCATCGTTAACCGAGAAAGAAGTTAATCATCTGTTCACTATCATCCGTAAGCTGAAAGAGCGTGGATGCGGTATTGTTTATATTTCTCACAAAATGGAAGAAATTTTCCAGCTGTGTGATGAAATTACCGTTCTACGCGACGGCCAGTGGATTGCGACCCAGCCGCTGGAAGGGCTGGATATGGATAAGATCATCGCCATGATGGTAGGGCGTTCACTGAACCAACGTTTTCCGGATAAAGAAAACAAACCTGGTGAAGTCATTCTGCAAGTGCGTAACCTGACCTCGCTGCGTCAGCCGTCGATTCGTGATATCTCGTTTGATTTACACAAAGGGGAAATTCTCGGGATTGCCGGTCTGGTCGGCGCAAAACGCACGGATATTGTTGAAACGCTTTTTGGTATTCGTGAGAAATCATCGGGTACGATTACGCTACATGGCAAAAAGATTAATAACCACAGTGCAAATGAAGCCATCAACCATGGTTTTGCGCTGGTCACGGAAGAGCGCCGCTCAACCGGTATTTATGCGTATCTGGACATTGGTTTTAACTCGTTAATTTCTAATATCCAAAATTACAAAAACAAAGTCGGGCTGTTGGATAATTCCCGCATGAAGAGTGACACCCAGTGGGTAATTGACTCCATGAGGGTGAAAACACCGGGCCATCGTACGCAAATTGGTTCACTTTCTGGCGGTAATCAGCAAAAGGTGGTTATTGGTCGTTGGTTATTAACGCAGCCAGAAATTCTGATGCTGGATGAACCGACGCGTGGAATCGATGTTGGCGCGAAATTTGAAATTTACCAGTTAATTGCCGAACTCGCGAAAAAGGATAAGGGGATTATTATTATTTCCTCTGAAATGCCGGAGCTGCTGGGTATTACCGATCGTATTCTGGTGATGAGCAATGGTCTCGTTGCCGGAATTGTTGACACTAAAACAACAACGCAAAACGAAATCCTCCGTCTTGCGTCTTTGCACCTTTAAGATTAGGGGCTCCTCATGAGTGCGTTAAATAAGAAAAGTTTTCTTACTTACCTGAAAGAAGGCGGAATTTACGTTGTTCTTTTGGTTTTGCTGGCGATTATTATTTTCCAGGATCCCACTTTCTTAAGCTTACTGAACCTGAGTAATATTCTCACGCAATCCTCGGTGCGTATTATTATCGCATTGGGTGTGGCTGGACTGATTGTTACCCAAGGGACCGACCTGTCGGCGGGGCGTCAGGTTGGCCTGGCGGCAGTGGTGGCAGCGACTTTGTTGCAGTCGATGGAGAATGCCAACAAGGTGTTCCCGGAAATGGCGACGATGCCGATAATTGTAGTGGTGCTGATTGTCTGCGTGATTGGTGCCATTATCGGTCTGGTGAACGGTATTATCATTGCTTACCTGAACGTGACGCCGTTTATTACCACCCTGGGTACGATGATTATCGTTTACGGGATCAACTCCCTGTACTACGACTTCGTCGGCGCATCGCCAATCTCTGGCTTTGACAGCGGATTTTCAACCTTTGCACAGGGCTTTATTGCACTGGGCAGTTTCCGACTCTCCTACATCACCTTCTACGCGCTGATTGCCGTGGCCTTTGTGTGGGTGCTGTGGAACAAGACCCGCTTCGGTAAAAACATTTTCGCCATCGGCGGAAACCCGGAAGCAGCGAAAGTGTCTGGGGTAAACGTTGCGCTGAACCTGTTGATTATCTATGCGTTGTCTGGCGTGTTCTATGCCTTCGGTGGTTTGCTGGAAGCCGGGCGTATCGGCTCGGCGACCAACAACCTCGGCTTTATGTATGAGCTGGATGCGATTGCGGCGTGCGTGGTTGGTGGCGTGTCGTTCAGCGGCGGGGTAGGTACCGTGTTTGGCGTGGTGACCGGTGTGATTATCTTCACCGTCATCAACTACGGTCTGACCTATATCGGCGTAAACCCTTACTGGCAGTATATTATCAAGGGCGGCATTATCATCTTCGCGGTCGCGCTGGACTCACTGAAGTACGCGCGTAAGAAGTAATCGTACAACGTAAAAAGCCCGGTGCAGCGCAACCTGCACCGGGCTTTTTTATCTGCGTTACAACGTTAACGCATGTTCTTTCTCTCCGGGTTTAAATTTCACCTCGCCCAGATCAATACAGGCTACCGGGCAAACGTGACCGCACAATAAACATCCCACACATTTTTCCGTATTGCAGTGCGGTGTACGTGTTTCCTCATTCCATTCCATCGCCTGATGCCCGCCGTCATAGCAGGAGATGTAGCAACGACCACAGCCGACGCATTTATCAAGATGGATGTTCGGATAGACAATGTAGCTACGGTCAAGCTCCTCGGCGGGGATGATATTGGCATTGGCCAGACCCACCATCTCCTCCAGTGAGTCAAGCCCTTGATCGGCGAGGTAATGTGACAGCCCGCTGATCATGTCCTCCACAATCCGATATCCATACTGCATGATCCCGGTGGTCACCTGCAGCGTGGCAGCGCCTAACAGTAAAAACTCGGCGGCATCTTCCCAGGTCTCAATTCCTCCAATGCCGCTAATCGGAAAATCCCGCAGTTCAGGGTGCATGCGTAGTTGTTGGATAAATCTCAAAGCAATAGGTTTAACGGCCTTGCCGGAGTAGCCGGAAATACTGGATTTACCGTTGACGACCGGCATCCCGATTTTCCTGTTCAGGTCGATATTAGTGATGGATTTAACCGTATTGATGGTCGCGATGCCGTCGGCTCCTCCGCGTTTTGCCGCCAGCGCCACCTCACACATATCACCAATATTTGGTGTCATTTTAGCCAGCATTGGCAGGGGCGAACCGCGTTTAACCGCCCGACAGTATTTTTCAACCAACTCAGGGCTTTGTCCTACATCGCTGCCCATAGCATGCGAGGTCATTTGCGGGCAGGAGAAGTTACACTCGATCATATCTGCACCCGCTTCTTCAACCAGGCGGGCCAGTTCCTGCCATTGCTGCTCATTTTCCCCCATGATCGACGCAATCAGGACCTTATCCGGGTAGTCTTGTTTCAGTCGCCGAATAGCAGCCAGATTCTCCTCCAGCGGATGCTCGGCAATTTGCTCCATGTTTTTGAAGCCAATAAAGCCGGTATCTTCTTTGCTGAGATGGTCAAAACGTGGGGAGACTTCATTCGCAATAAAGAAACCGATCGTTTTAAAAACAATGCCGCCCCAACCGCTATCATAGGCTTTGGCGCACATTTCATAGCAGTTGCCCACCGGAGAGGAAGAGAGGCAGAACGGGTTGGGAAATTTGACGCCGCAAAAGGTAATAGAAAGATCTTTCGTTAACATGAGCAAGCTCCCTCTAAATAGTGATGAATGGCCTGAGCGGCTTCTTTTCCGGTTTTCACGGCGTAAACGACCGTTTTATCGCCTTCAACAATATCGCCTGCAGCAAACAGAACCGGATCGGCAGTTTGGTAGTTTTGCGTATTGATTAGATTGCGCTGTGGCTTTAACGTGGCGAAATTATCAAGCTGAGCGTGTTGACCAACGGCAAGAATAATGTGCTCGGCTTCTAGCATGAGTTCGCCTGGCAGGCGTACGTGCTTAAAGGTAACTTGATTTCCGCTTACCGCCACGGGCGTGAAACCGTCAATAATCGACACGCCTAATGCCTGGGTGCTGCTGAATTCTTTATCGCTGGCCGGAAAATCAGCCAGTTCTTCACGCGCGACACAGGTGACTGACGGGCAGCCCAGCAGTTTCAACGTACTGGCGACATCCATCGCCACGTCGCCACCGCCGATGATCAATGCACTTTTGGCGACGGTAATATCTCCGATTGATTGCCGGGCTCTTTGCAGAAAATCGACGGCAATTTCAACGTGATTCGCTTTCTCAAAAAGAGGCAATGTTGAGCCGTAAGACATACCTGGGGTAACCAGTACGGCGCGATATTCTGCTTTGAGTTGCTCAACGGAAAGGGCATTGCCGACTTCACAATTGCACTTGATGGTCACGCCCATTTCAACGATACGGGCAATTTCATGATCCAAAACCGAATGCGGCAAACGAAACTCTGGGATGCCATAGCGCAACCAGCCGCCTGGCTGAGCCTGTTTTTCGAAGATGGTTACGTCATAACCAAGATTGCTCAGCGTTACGCTGGCCTGTAATCCTGCAGGACCTGCACCGATAATGGCGACCTTGCCCAGCGTTTTTGTTGTCGGTTGATAGATTTTCATCGCGGTCTGCTGTTCAAAATCGGTAATAAAGCGCTGCAGACGCGCAATATCGATAGGTTTATCAATTCCTGAACGCGTACACCCGCGCTGGCATAATTTTTCGGTTGGGCAAACTCGAGCGCACACCGCACCGAGCGCATTATTTTCGCGGATAGTTTCGGCTGCGCCTTTAAAATTACGGAAATAAATGGAGCGAATAAATTTCCCCGGGTCGGTTTGCGCCGGGCAATCCTGACTACAGGGGGCATCGTGACATAATAAACAGCGGGAAGCCTCTTTTATTGCTAATAATGGGGTAAAAGCAGGTGTGAGCTCATCCAGATAATTTTGTTGTGGCATATTTTCTTCCTTAATGCTTGAGTAAATTAAGGCAAACCGTTAATAACAAAATATAAAAAGTGAAAGGCTATTCTTAAGGCTAAGCACTGCAGGAAGAGTATTCTGTGAAAGGATTCACAAATAGAAGAGAGTTTGAGGGAAATGCTGACGGGCAGCATTAATCCCTTATCTTGAAATGGTAACTATTATCAAAATATTAGCTATTCTCAAACGCTAATATAAAGGCAAATGCGTTATCGATAAAAAACTAAGTAAATAACCATACCGAAGGATAAGCACCCGCATCCAGCATAAACCAGTACGTAAGACCAAAATTGCAGTGGCTCTTGATTGCGATAAGCGAAAACCGGTTCACGCGCATTCTTTTTAATTTTATCTACGGCTCCCGAGCGCCAGCCTTTCCAGGCTTCACGAAAACAAAACACGGGAATGAGCAGAAAGGCCAACACGACGAAAAGGGTTTGTACATCCATGCTTATTTTCCTTGTTTCTTTTGTAATTCGAGCAGTTGTTCAGGCGTGACTGCCGGATATCCCTGTGCATCGTCCGGTACCTGATGCATGGTAGGGATAGGGACCAGTGGGCCTAAAAAGCGGGGTTCACGTTTAAAAATGTAGAGATCGGCAAGTGCGCCAAAACGGGCGCCAAATTCACGTACCCGCACGGTGAGCATATCTTTTGGCGAAGGTACGGCGTAGCACTGGGCCTGGATACCCATATGGAGCGCAATAAACAAGGCACGTTCACAGTGGAATCGCTGGGTAATAATGATGAAATCGTTGGTATCGAACACCTTACGGGTGCGCACGATGGAGTCGAGCGTTCGGAACCCGGCGTAATCAAGCACGATGTCAGCGGGATCGACGCCTGCGGCAATCAGATCTTTACGCATCGTCATGGGTTCGTTGTAGCTTTGCTGCGCGTTGTCGCCGCTTAACAGCAGATAGTTTACCTTCCCGCTGTTATAGGCGTTCAATGCGCCCTGAATGCGGTAGCGGTAATACTGATTGATGACGCCGGTGCGGTAATACTTCGCCGTGCCCAGAACCACACCTACCTGGCGGTAGGGTAAATCCTGCAGTTCGTCGTAAATGTAGGGAGCAGTCTTCCAGCTCATCCACCGATCGAGTCCAAGCACAGTCAAAAGCAGCAAGCCTAGCAGGACTAACAGGCTGTAAAACACGCGCTTTAACATGCAGAAAACTCGTTATTTGGATGGAATTTCAATCAGGCTACTTTACCCGAAGACGTAGCGCAAGAAACAGCAATCTGATTGAGGGGATTTTAGTCACTGTTGCCCGATGGCGTTACGCCATCGGGCAACACGACTTAGTCGAGTAGCACGCGCTCTATATTGTCGCAACCCAGTGCTTTCAGCGTGGCAGATGTCGCATCCCACTGAATTAACGGCGCATCGGCTTTTTCAGCCAGCACGGCGCGTTGGATATCTGGATAATCATAACCGTTCAGATTCAACAGGTTCAACGCGCCTTGCAGTGGTGGCAGGGTTGGGTTAAAAGCAGCATTTTCAGCATAGCTGCCGCTAAAAATACGACCATCTTTACACTCCAGCGCCACGCCGCTTGGGGATTTGCTGTACGGCATATGACATCTGTTGGCAGCGGTGATTGCTGCCTGGGTCAACGCATCGCCCTGCAGTGCGAAGCCGTGATCCTGATCGTCCATCAGCAGCGTTTTAATCTCCAGATCTTTCGGGCCGAAGGCATCTGGCAGATAATCGCGCAGCACGTGTGGCGCACGTCCCGGCAGATGAATACGTAAATCCAGTCCGCTGTTTAGTTCGTTCATAAACTGGCGACAGTGGCCGCACGGCGTGTAGTTGACGGTGATGGCGGCGAGCCCTTTTTCACCGCGCAGCCAGGCGTGGCTGATAGCGCTTTGCTCGGCATGAACAGTTTGCTGCATGGTCGCGCCCAGGAACTCCATGTTCCCACCGAAGTACCAGTTGCCGCTGATGCCGCGAGAAATAGCCCCAACGTTGAAATTGGACAGTGGAGTACGCGCGCAGGCCGCAGCCAGCGGCAGCAGAGCGAATGCCAGCGCGTCTTCGTCCAGTCCCGATTCGCGTTTCAGCAAAGAGACCTGCTCAGCAGTCAGCATGGCGGGGAAATGCGCATCCGCCAGAACAGGGGCCAGGGCTGATTGCAAGTTATCCGCGAGTTGGGCAAAAGCAGTTTGAAAACGTGGATGCATGGCGATGCCTCATAACAATGTAATGGAATCGTAGTTTACGGGCCTGTTATGGCTTTATATGTGATCCAAATCCCATTGTGTATGCAACTTATGAAACTTAAATGAAAAATGTGCAACGCATCGCAAATAAATAACTAAAAAATGAAGGTTAACCCACCACCGCCAGAATAATCGGGAACAGGAATGGGGCAACCAACGAGGTGATAATGCCGCAAATAACCAGTGCCAGAGAGCTAAACGCGCCTTCCTGGTAGTCCAGTTCTGCACAGCGTGCGGTACCCAGGGCGTGCGACGCGGTGCCCATTGCCAGCCCCCGAGCGGCCTTGGTGCGAATACGCATCGCATTAAGCAACGTATGACCAAATACTGCCCCGAGGATACCGACAAAAATAACGCATACGGCGCTGATAGCCGGAATACCGCCAATACTGCCTCCCACGGCCATAGCGATAGGCGTGGTGACCGATTTTGGCATGATAGACGCGGCAATTTGCGGTGATGCGCCCATCAACAAAGCGATTGTCGTACCTGTTACCATCGCCACAACGCTCCCGGCAAAACAGATAGCAATGATTGATTTCCAGCGGGCGCGAATTTGGTGCAACTGTTCGTATAACGGATAGGCCAGCGCGACCACCGCAGGTTGCAGTAAATCGTTCAGTACTTCGCTGCCTTTGAAATAGTGATCGTAGGGAATGCCGGTCAGCAGCAGAATGGGAATAATCACCACCATGGCAACCAGCAGCGGGTTCAATAGCGGCATTTTAAATCGTGCAGCCAGCTTACGTGCGCCAAAAAATACCGCCAGCGTAAGAGGTAACGACCACCAGATATACGACATCATTCTTTTGACCCTTTTTGCCCAACGATTTTGCGTTCACCGTGCACAATGTGCGAGCTCCAACTCACCACCAGGAAAACGACCAGCGTACTGATGGTACAGGACACCACTACCGGACCAAATTGTGCGCGGAGCAGGTCAAAGTACTGCATGATCCCCACACCAATCGGGACAAACAGCAGGGCCATATAACGAATCAGCACGTAGCAGCCAGGGTTAACCCATTTTGCCGGTAACACCTGCAAAGCCAGTAAGACAAACAGAATCAGCATGCCGATAATGCTGCCCGGAATGGTGATAGGAAGTAGCGACGCAAGAAAAATACCTGCGTAGAGGCAGGCATAAATCAGGACGAATGCGCGCAAATATTGCCAGATAACGTTCAGTGCTTTGCTCATAGTTGAAACCCTTGACGAGACTGATTCATCATACAATTAAACTTAAAAACGTGCTACCGATCACATCATGAATTCTAAGCATAGAGGAAATAGATATCTGGAACATCGGGCGATGGCCCTAACTCTCCGCGCTAAGCCTGTGCCAGATAATACAAAAAACGATTCAGGGCTGTAGTAGGTGTTTCGTTGTTGCGCCAGAATACGCCGACGCTGCCTTTTTGTTCAATCTTCGGCAGATTCAGAATAGCCAGCTGCCCCTGGGCGGCATACCGTTGTGCCAGACGCAAAGAAAGAATAGAGATCATATCGCTACTTTGCAGCAGGTTGGTACTGACGTTGATCGACGCCGATTCAATGATGTTTTCCGGCAACATGACGCCGTTATCAACCAGCGCGTTATCAATGCTTATCCGGATAGGGGTTCCTGTTGGCCAGACAATCCAACGCCAGTTCGCCAGATCGTGCCAGGTGAGCAAGGGATATTTTGCCAAGGGATGATCGGGACGGGCGACGAAACAGACCGGCTCGGTATACAGCACCTGGTAATTGAGCGGCAACTGAAGCGCCCGGCCACCGACGCGACCGACGACGACATCCACCGAACCCGCGAGCAGATCGTGCAGCAGCGGGGTCATCACTTTCTCTTCGATATTAAGGTTCAGGGTTGGCAACTCTTTGAGCAAACCCAGTATTGCCAGTGAAACGCAGTCGGTCGCCACGGGTGAGCAGCCAATCTTCAGACTTCCCACCAGGCCGCCTTGCTTAAAACGGGCGATTTCATATTGCGAACGTTCCATATCATTGAGCAGGCGTTGGGCATGCTGCAGTAGCAGTTTGCCGCCTTCGGAAGGACGCAAGCCTTTGCTATGACGTTCAAAGAGGGTGATGCCAATCTCATCTTCGAGCTGTGATAACCATTTTGACAACGCTGGCTGGGTGATATTCATCATCCGTGCGACGTGAGTCAGATTTCCCTGTTCGCCCAGCGCGATAAGCGTTTGCAGGTGTTGCAACTTAAGTTTCTGCGCCCAGTTTGCCATTTGCTATAACCTCCAGGTTATGCCTCTGCATGAAAAGCCATTGTACATTTCATCTCCAAACATACAAAGTCGCAACATACCTAAAACAAAACAGACATCTACTCTACCTGCACTGAGGCATTCACTATGACTCATCAACGTGATCTACAAGCACTGATCGATTCCGCTCCCGTCGGTAAGACCCAGTGGCGCGTTATCATTTGCTGTTTTCTGGTCGTCATGCTCGACGGATTTGATACCGCAGCTATTGGCTTTATCGCTCCCGACATTCGTACTCACTGGCAGCTGACTGCCGGCGATCTGGCGCCGTTGTTTGGCGCAGGCCTGTTGGGGCTAACCGCTGGCGCATTGCTCTGCGGCCCATTGTCTGACCGTTTTGGCCGCAAACGGGTGATTGAACTCTGCGTGGCGCTGTTCGGCGCCCTGAGCCTGATTTCGGCTTTTTCTCCCGATCTACAAACGTTGGTTATTTTGCGCTTTCTTACCGGGTTAGGTCTGGGCGGCGCGATGCCAAATACCATCACCATGACGTCAGAGTACCTGCCAGCGCGGCGGCGTGGCGCGCTGGTGACCATGATGTTTTGTGGATTTACCCTGGGGTCGGCGATGGGTGGAATTGTGAGCGCGCAACTGGTGCCGGTCATTGGCTGGCACGGCATTCTGGTGCTGGGAGGCGTTCTACCACTCATGCTGTTTGTGGCTCTGCTGTTTGCGCTTCCAGAATCCCCGCGCTGGCAGGTTCGTCGCCAACTGCCGCAAAACGTGATTGCCAGAACCGTTAGCGCCATCACCCGGGAACGTTATGACACTACCCATTTTTATCTCAACGAGGGCACCGCGATTGCTAAAGGAAGCATTCGCCAGCTGTTCGTCGGGCGACAGCTGCCTATTACCCTGATGCTATGGGTAGTGTTTTTTATGAGCTTGCTGATTATTTATCTGCTCTCCAGTTGGATGCCAACGCTGTTAAACCATCGTGGAATTGATCTGCAGCATGCCTCATGGGTAACTGCCGCCTTCCAGATTGGAGGAACGCTGGGGGCGCTGGCGCTGGGCATGCTGATGGATAAATACAATCCTTTCCGCGTGCTGGCCGTGAGTTATGCACTGGGCGCAGTGTGCATCGTCATGATTGGCCTGAGCGAGAACGGTCTGTGGTTGATGGCTCTGGCTATTTTTGGCACCGGCATTGGTATCAGCGGTTCTCAGGTTGGTCTAAATGCGTTAACCGCCACGCTATATCCGACACAAAGCCGGGCGACGGGCGTCAGCTGGTCTAATGCGGTGGGGCGCTGCGGCGCGATTGTCGGCTCGCTTTCTGGCGGCGTGATGATGGCGATGAATTTCTCATTCGATAACCTGTTTTTCATTATTGCCGTCCCGGCGGCCATCAGCGCGGTGATGCTTACGCTGCTGACGGTTGTTATCCGCCAGTCGGCCTCTGCCTCAAATACTCTGCCTCGCGCAGGTGTTGTGAATGAATAAGGAGAATCCCTATGTCTGAACTGAATCAGGATGTTAAGAACAGCCGTCAGCAGTTTTACCAGCATATTTCCGGGCAGAATCTGACCCCTCTGTGGGAGTCGCTGCACCGCCTGGTGCCGCCAACACCGAACGCACATTGCGCGCCTGCGTACTGGAACTATCAGGAGATCCGCCCTCTGCTGTTAGAAAGTGGCGATCTGATTGGCGCGAAAGAGGCGATTCGCCGCGTGCTGGTGCTGGAAAACCCAATGTTGCGCGGACAGTCTTCAATCACCCCAACGCTGTACGCAGGATTGCAGTTAATTATGCCGGGCGAGGTTGCGCCGAGTCACCGCCACAACCAGTCTGCGCTGCGCTTTATTGTCGAAGGGAAAGGGGCATTTACCGCTGTGGATGGCGAGCGCACCCAGATGCATGAAGGCGATTTTATTCTGACGCCGCAGTGGCGCTGGCACGATCACGGCAACCCGGGCAGTGAACCGGTGGTGTGGCTGGACGGTCTGGATCTGCCGCTGGTGAACCTGCTGGGCTGCGGCTTTGCGGAAGACTACCCGGAAGATCAGCAGCCGGTCACGCGCCAGGAAGGGGATTACTTACCGCGCTACGCGGCCAATATGCTGCCGCTGCGCCATCAGAAGGGTAACTCATCGCCGATTTTTAACTATCGCTACGATCGCAGCCGTGAAGCGCTACATGACCTGACCCGTATGGGCGACGCCGATGAGTGGGACGGTTACAAGATGCGTTACGTAAACCCGGTAACCGGCGGTTATCCCATGCCTTCGATGGGAACCTTCCTGCAACTGTTGCCGCAGGGCTTTTCCTCACGAATGGCGCGTACCACTGACAGCACTATCTATCACGTGGTGGAAGGAAGTGGGCAGGTCACCATCGGTAACGAGATCTTCAACTTTTCGCCAAAAGATATTTTTGTGGTGCCGACCTGGCACGGCGTGTCGTTCCAGACCCACGAAGATACCGTCTTATTCAGTTTTTCGGACAGACCGGTTCAGGAAGCACTGGGGCTGTTCCGTGAAGCACGCTATTAATTTGGGAGAGAAAAAATGATGCAATATGTATTCGAACCACAAGCGCCTGTTACCGTTCCGGTGGTTGGCAGCGATGAACAATTTCCCGTACGCCGCGTTTATTGTGTGGGCCGTAACTATGCCGCTCATGCGCGTGAAATGGGCTTTGATCCGGATCGCGAACCCCCGTTCTTCTTCTGTAAACCTGCTGATGCGGTAGTCCCGGTGGCAGCTGGTCAGATCCTTGAACTGCCGTACCCATCGCAGACCGATAACTATCACTATGAGATAGAGCTGGTGGTGGCGATAGGTAAAAAGGGCAGTGATATTCCGCTGGAAAAAGCGCACGAATATATCTGGGGCTATGCCACCGGTCTGGATATGACCCGCCGTGACCGGCAGATGGAGATGCGTCAGATGGGGCGTCCGTGGGAAATCGGCAAAGCGTTTGATCTCTCCGCGCCCATCGCGCCGTTGCATAAAGCCAGCGAAAGTGTGGATGTTAACCATGCGCCAATCTGGTTGCAGGTCAACGGCGACGATCACCAGCGTAGCGATATTCGCCACCTCATCTGGTCTGTGAATGAAACCATCAGCTATCTGTCAGGCTTTTTCGAACTGCAGCCAGGCGATCTGATCTACACCGGTACACCCGAAGGCGTAGGGGCGGTAGTGAAAGGGGATGTGATTACCGGAAACGTAGACGGTTTAACCCCCATCGCCGTGAAGATTGTCTGAGGTGGATAATGAAGCTGTACAGTTTCTTTAATAGCTCCGCGTCATATCGTGTACGCATTGCGCTGGCGCTGAAGGGGCTCGATTACCAGACGGTGGGCGTCAATATTCGCATTGGTCAGCAGAACGAACTGGCATACCGGCGGATGAACCCGTTGGGGCTGGTGCCAACGCTGGTCACCGATGATGGCGAATCGCTCGGACAGTCTCTGGCGATAACCGACTGGCTGGATGGCCACTTTCCGCAGTCGCCGCTGCTGCCTGCTGACTTCCCGACGCGCAGTAAGGTGCTGGAAATTGTTTATGCCATCGCCTGTGATATCCACCCCGTGAATAACATGCGGGTGCTGCGCTACCTGAGCGAAGAGTTAAAGGTCAGTGAAGAAGATAAAAAACGCTGGTATGCGCACTGGATCCAGCAAGGGTTAAGCGCGGTGGAACAAATGCTGCGCCAGAGCCACTCGGAGACGTTTTGCGTGGGGGACGCACCGACGCTGGCGGATTGCTGTCTGATCCCGCAGTGGGCAAATGCGTTGCGGATGGGTTGCGATCTGAGCGGATATCCGCGCTGTCAGGCGGTATATGATGCCTGTACCCAACTTCCGGCGTTTATCGCCGCCGCGCCCGAGAATCAACAAGACAAAATTCCAGCCTGATAAGGAGAACGACAATGGCTAAAGTGACACGCGCAATTATCGTGGGTGGCGGGATTGGCGGCGCGGCGACCGCGCTATCGCTGGCCCGTCAGGGCATTAAAGTGATGTTGCTGGAGAAAGCGCACGAGATTGGTGAAATTGGCGCAGGTATTCAGCTCGGGCCGAATGCATTCTCTGCTCTGGACAGCCTTGGTGTGGGGGAAGTTGCCCGTCAACGCGCCGTTTTTACCGACCACATCACGATGATGGATGCGGTAAATGCGAAAGAGGTAGTACGGATTGAAACCGGGCAGGCGTTCCGCGATCACTTTGGCGGTCCTTATGCGGTTATCCATCGAGTTGATATTCACGCCAGCGTTTGGGAAGCGGCGCTGGTGAATCCTAACGTTGAGTATCGCACTTCAACTAATGTGGTTGATATTCGCCAGACAGAGAATGACGTGACGGTATTTGACGAGCACGGCAACAGCTGGACGGCGGATATTCTGGTGGGCTGTGACGGTGTAAAATCGGTTGTTCGTCAGTCTCTGATTGGCGATGCTCCACGGGTTACCGGGCACGTGGTCTATCGCGCCGTGATTGATTGCGATGATATGCCGGAAGATTTGCGCATTAACGCGCCGGTATTGTGGGCCGGACCGCACTGTCATCTGGTGCACTATCCACTGCGCGGCGGCAAACAGTACAACCTGGTGGTGACCTTCCACAGTCGTCAGCAGGAGGAGTGGGGGGTGAAGGATGGTAGCAAAGAGGAAGTGCTCTCCTATTTTGCGGGTATTCATCCACGCCCCCGTCAGATGCTGGATAAACCGACGTCATGGCGGCGCTGGTCAACCGCCGATCGTGAGCCGGTAGAGAAATGGGGAACCGACCGCATCACGCTGGTGGGAGATGCCGCGCACCCGGTGGCGCAATATATGGCGCAAGGAGCCTGTATGGCGCTGGAAGATGCTGTCACGCTAGGTAAAGCGTTACAGCAGTGTGACGGCGATGCGGCTGATGCCTTTGCGCTGTATGAGTCGGTGCGTATTCCGCGTACCGCACGCATCGTCTGGTCAACGCGAGAAATGGGACGCGTCTACCATGCCGCAGGTGTCGAGCGTCAGGTGCGTAATCTGTTGTGGAAAGACAAATCGCAGGCGGAATTTTATCGCGGTATGGAATGGTTATACGGCTGGAAAGAAGATAACTGCCTGCTGCCACGCTGAGCCTCTTTAATCTCCCGAACGGAGGCGCTACCATAGCGCCTCTTTTTTTGCGGGTGACGATATGCGTGTTTTACTGGCGCCGATGGAAGGCGTGCTCGATTCACTGGTGCGCGAGCTGCTGACTGAAGTGAATGATTACGATCTGTGCATCACCGAGTTTGTGCGCGTGGTGGATCAGCTCCTGCCGGCAAAAGTATTTCATCGACTCTGCCCGGAACTGCATAACAACAGCCGGACGCCATCCGGCACGTTGGTTCGCATTCAGCTGTTAGGACAGTATCCACAGTGGCTGGCGGAGAATGCCGCGCGCGCGGTAGAACTGGGATCGTACGGTGTCGATCTGAACTGTGGTTGTCCGTCGAAGCTGGTGAACGGCAGCGGCGGTGGCGCAACGTTACTGAAAGATCCTGAGCTTATCTACCGGGGCGCAAAAGCTATGCGCGAGGCGGTCCCGGCTCATCTCCCGGTGACGGTGAAAGTGCGTCTGGGCTGGGATAACAGCGATCGGCAGTTTGAAATTGCCGATGCCGTGCAGCAGGCTGGCGCCAGCGAACTGGCGGTGCATGGTCGAACCAAGGAACAGGGCTATAAGGCAGAACATATTAACTGGCAGGCGATTGGCGAGATTCGCCAGCGACTGACTATTCCGGTTATCGCGAATGGCGAAATCTGGGACTGGCAGAGCGCCCAGGATTGTATGGCCATCAGCGGATGCGATGCGGTGATGATCGGACGTGGCGCATTAAATATTCCAAACCTGAGCCGCGTGGTGAAATACAACGAGCCGCGTATGCCGTGGCCTGATGTCGTGACGCTGTTGCAAAAATATACCCGTCTTGAAAAGCAGGGGGACACCGGGCTGTATCATGTAGCGCGGATTAAGCAGTGGTTAGGGTATCTGCGAAAAGAATATTCAGAGGCAACCGCGCTGTTTCAGGAAATTCGTGCGTTAAACAGTTCGCCGGATATCGCGCGTGCGATTCAGGCTATTACCCTTTGAACACAGCTGATGCGCCAGACCGGATTAAATGCTAATGCCTTATCCGGACTGGCTGATAGGCAGCAATATCAAAAAATCATCTTAAACACGCCTGTTACCACCAACAGTCCAATCAGAAAAATAATCAGAATAACCCACAGCAGAATTTTCATTAACTTTCCTTTTTTTGGTAAGTTCAGATTGAGTATAGGAAAGTATTAATCATTCTGCCTGGAGGCGCTGTTATGCTGGTTTACGTGCGCTGAGCAGAAACACCATCGGCCGCTCTTTTTCTTCATCTAACGCTGGGTTTTCAGCAATCTGTTGCGCGGAAGGTCCCCATTCATCGACACAAACGATGTCGAATCCGGCCCCAATCAGCGCATTAATCCAGGTCGCCAGCTTACGATGCTGTTTTTTGACGCCCTCAGCAAACCAGTTACTGATGCGCTCACCTTCCTGCTGATAATGATTAATCGGCCAGGAGAGTTGCCCGGTTTTATCTTTGATCCAGCCCTGGTTAAGCGGTGCGGTATAAATTGGATGCTCAGCAGAGAAAACCAACATACCTCCCGGTGTTAATGACTGGTAAATGGTTACGAATAATCGTTCTATATCGTGCAAATAGTGCAGGGCAAGCGAGCTATAAACCAGATCAAAGGAATTTGGGGGCAAGGTAAGCGTTTCGAGATCTTCACGCTGATAAACGATGCCATTACCCTGCGTCATATTGTGCGCCTGAGTTAACATTTTTTGTGAAATATCCAGTCCAACTACACTGGCAGCCTGATTATCGCGTGCGTAGCGGCAAAACCAGCCATATCCACAGCCCAAATCAAGAATGTTTTTGCCTTGAAGAGAGGGGAGCATCGCTTGTATTGTCGGCCATTCTGGCGCGCCGTCGAGCCCCTTTACTGAACGATCCAGCGTGGCATATCCGGCAAAGAACTCAGGATCGTCATAGATATTCTGTGACATAAAATCTCCATCTATTAATTATTAAAACTATTTAACCTATATTATTCGCGAGGTGTATATTTTTCTGATTTTATACTTTTATTGCCAAAGATGTATTGCCACGCGTAACTAAAAAAGCAAAAGCGACAAGTCGTAATCTCTGCACATCTTTTCTTACCTGTATATCTCCATGAATCATAATTCTGTGTTTATCACCACGGCATTGTTGCCGCTTTTTGTTCTGATGGCAGGCTGTGCGCCTATGCATGATGACCGCCAGTCTCTGTCACAGCAGACCCCTGCTGCGAATGTCGATACCACATTGCCTGCCGCGTTAAAAAATGGCTGGCCGGACAGCCAGTGGTGGAGGGCATATCACGACCCACAACTTAATGCGTTGATTGACAGCACGTTGCGAAATTCTCCTGATATGCAGGTAGCGGAACAGCGCATTCAACTGGCGGAGGCGCAGGCTAAGGCCGTGGAAGCACAGGATGGCCCGGAGATCGACTTCTCCGCAGACGTTGAGCGTCAGAGAATGTCAGCTGAGGGGCTGATGGGACCGTTTGCCATTACCGATCCGGCCGCCGGAACAACAGGACCGTGGTACACCAACGGAACCTTTGGTTTAACTGCTGGCTGGAATCTAGATCTGTGGGGTAAAAATCGGGCTGAAGTGACGGCGCGCATTGGGGCCGTTAAGGCACGTGAGGCTGAGCGCGAGCAAACCCGGCAGTTGCTGGCGAGCGGTGTCTCCCGCCTTTACTGGGAATGGCAGACGCAGGCGGCGCTGAAAACCGTACTGACGCAAATCGAAAGCGAGCAGCAAAATGTGATAACCGTCGATCGTCAGCTGTATCAAAACGGTCTAACTTCTTCAGTGGAAGGCGTTGAAACTGATATTGATTCCAGCAAAACAGAGCAGCAGTTGAATGATGTCAGCGGTAAAATGAAGGTGATTGAAGCACGGCTGAGCGCGCTGACCAATGCCCAGTCCACTGCCCTGAAGCTCCATTCGACCCCACTGCCCGCGGTCGAAAGCCAGCTCCCGTCACAATTGGGTTACTCGCTACTGGCCCGCCGCCCGGATTTACAGGCGGCGCACTGGTACATTGAATCATCGCTGAGCAGCATTGATGCGGCGAAAGCGGCTTTTTATCCCGATGTGAATCTGATGGCATTTTTACAACAGGATGCGTTACATCTGAGTGACCTGTTCCGCCATTCCGCGCAGCAAATGGGCGTAACCGCCGGGCTGACTCTGCCTATCTTTGACAGCGGCAGGCTGAACGCAAATCTCGATATTACGAAAGCGCAAAGCAACCTGACGGTGGCGAATTACAACAAAGCGGTGGTGGATGCGGTGAATGACGTGGCACGTGCCGCATCGCAGGTAGAAACATTAGCGCAGAAAAATCAGCATCAGCAGCAGATTGAACATGACGCTCAGCGCGTAGTGGGGCTGGCTCAGGCACGCTTTAATGCGGGTATTATTGCGGGCTCCAGGGTCAGCGAGGCAAAGATCCCGGCATTACGTGAGCAGTGCAACGGTCTGCTTTTGCAAGGGCAATGGTTGGATGCCTCAATTCAGTTGACCAGTGCGCTGGGCGGCGGTTATCACGCGTCCTGATTAATCGGCCCGACGGTGTTCTGCTGTCGGGCCATCTTCATTGCGCTTTACGCGTGCTTCGCCGTTTCATCCACCAGCGGACGCCCGCGACAATCCCGATAACCAGCACTAGCCAGATGCCATGCTTGATATGCTGGTCAAGGCTGTGCAGCCACGGCGCTATCACTTCACCACCGATGTAGCCCAGAGTCGTAAATAACGATGCCCAGACAAGCGCACCAAGAATATTTAGCGGTAAAAAGATCTTCGGCGGCAGGTGACTGGCGCCAATCAGTAAGGGACCAATAACGCGAAAGCCGTACATAAAGCGCGTACCGACCACAAACAGGTAAGGACGTCGCTGGATCATCTTCTGTGCGTAATCAATTTTCGCCTGGTGGCGCGAGAAACGCTGCAAAATTTTGCCGCCAAAACGACGTCCGAGTAAATAAAGCAACTGATCGCCAATCATCCCGCCCAGCGCGACCGAGAGTACCACCAGGGGAAATTTCAGGACGCCCTGATGCGCCGCAACGCCGCCTAACAGGGTAATGGTTTCGCCTTCCGCCAGACTGCCGATGATTAACGCAGCATAGCCGTATTGCGCAACATAATGATTTATATCCATACGATTGTATGACCTCCACTGCTAATAGCATACACCCTATGATTATTTGATGCCGGAAAAGCCGCGTAGTAGCGCTTAAGGTCGCTCAGCTCTCCAATGCCTGATGGCGCTTCGCTTATCATGCCTACGCCTGAACAAACTTTTTACCCGGCGCTTCGGTATTTTTTCTGTGTACATAAAATAATCAAAAGCTGAATTATACTTGAAGTGTTGAGGTCCGGAGCTGACAACAAGGGGGCGGTATGAACCATGTCTGGGGGCTGTTTTCCCATCCCGATCGTGAAATGCACGTGATCAACAGCGAAAACGAAAGCGTTTCGCATCACTATACCCACCATGTACTGCTGATGGCGGCAATCCCGGTGGTTTGCGCATTTATCGGCACCACGCAAATCGGCTGGAATTTTGGCGATGGCAATATTCTGAAGCTATCTCTGTTGACCGGATTTGCGATGGCAATTCTGTTTTACGGGGTGATGCTGGCGGGCGTCGCAGTTATGGGGCGGGTTATCTGGTGGATGGCGCGTAATTACCCGCAGCGCCCGTCGCTGGCGCATTGTATGGTTTTTGCAGGATATGTCGCGACGCCGCTGTTTTTAAGCGGACTGGTCGCACTTTATCCGCTGGTCTGGCTGTGCGCATTGGTGGGGACCATCGCGTTGTTTTACACCGGCTATTTACTTTATCTCGGTATACCTACGTTCCTGAATATCACACGCGAGGAAGGGTTAAGTTTTTCCAGTTCGACGCTGGCGATCGGTGTGCTGGTACTGGAAGTTCTGCTGGCTATTACGGTAATTCTGTGGGGTTACGGCTACCGATTATTCTGACGGATAAACCTGTCTGCGCTGCGTTGTTGACGTAAAAGTCAGCAACGCAGCATTTCGAGACGATTCTCCTGTGGCGGCAAACCTGCCGGATCGCTATGATGCCTGAGCTAGCTTGAGATAATACTTAGTCTCTGGCGGTGTGCGTTGTGACGTGCGTGAACCATTATCAGAAATCTCATCATGCTGAAATTCCGAGTTTCATTATTAAGCCTTGCCCTGGTGCTGGCCGTTCCTTTTGCACCCCAAGCCGTGGCGAAAACGGCAACTACCGCAGCGGCTTCTCAACCTGAGATAGCGTCCGGTAGCGCGATGATTGTTGATCTGAATACCAACAAAGTTATCTATTCGAACCACCCGGACCTTGTGCGTCCGATTGCGTCGATTACCAAGTTAATGACCGCGATGGTGGTGCTTGATGCACGACTGCCGTTGGATGAGAAACTGAAAGTTGATATCAGTCAGACACCGGAAATGAAAGGCATCTACTCTCGTGTGCGACTGAACAGTGAAATTAGCCGTAAAGACATGCTGCTGCTGGCGCTGATGTCGTCAGAAAACCGTGCGGCAGCCAGTCTGGCGCACCATTACCCTGGCGGTTATAACGCGTTTATTAAAGCCATGAATGCCAAAGCGAAAGCGCTCGGCATGACTCAGACACGCTTTGTGGAACCAACCGGCTTATCGATTCATAACGTCTCGACAGCTCGTGATTTAACCAAGCTGCTGATCGCCAGCAAGCAGTATCCGCTGATTGGCCAGTTAAGCACTACGCGTGAAGATATGGCGACCTTTGCCAACCCGGCTTATACGCTGCCATTCCGTAACACCAACCATCTGGTATACCGCGATAACTGGAATATTCAGTTAACCAAAACCGGATTTACCAATGCGGCGGGCCACTGTCTGGTGATGCGCACCGTGATCAATAACAAACCGGTGGCGCTGGTGGTGATGGATGCGTTCGGTAAATATACCCACTTTGCCGATGCCAGCCGTTTACGCACCTGGATTGAAACCGGCAAGGTGATGCCGGTTCCGGCAGCAGCGCTGAGCTACAAAAAGCAAAAAGCGGCGCAGATGGCGGCGGCAGGTTCAGCTACGGGTGAGCAAACCGCGCAGAACGATTAAACCGTAGGTTGGCCAAGCGAAGCGCCCCCGGCAACGTGCCCGATGGCGCTTACGCTTATCGGGCCTACGATTCTTTCCAGAACTTTTGCTTACTCGTTTTACCAATACCCGGATTCATACTGTTGGTGGGGTCATTCTCGCGGTAAAAACGGGTTAATGTTTCCGGTGCTTTATACAGATGTCCGACGTTATGCTCTGCCGGATACTGTGCTCCGCGTTCGTGCAGAAGCTCCAGCATCTGCTCTTTCAGCGCATGTGCATCCACGCCTTTTTTCACGATGTAATCCTGATGGAATACATAGCACATAAAGTGACCGTAATAGAGCTTATGCACCAGTTGACTGTCGATTTCTGGCGGCAGATGCTCATACCATTCGGTGTCGTTACGACGCAGCGCGATATCCAGCGCCAGAATATCTTCTACTTCATCGGCATGTACGGCCTGATAACGAATCGCCGCGCCAGCAGCCGCAAAGCGATGCAAAAACGCCTTACTGCCTTCTTCTGGGGTACAGGCAAAGAAGTCGCCTTCAGCGGTTTTGAAATATTCGCTGAGCCAGTTTTGCGCTTCAGCCACGCCGCCGCCAGCCATTTTTAACAGCAGGTGATGCTCGTACTTATCGCGCCAGCTTTTCATGCGTGCCGGTAAGTGGCTGGGGAACAAATGACCAAATTTCTGCATTGCCCGGTCGGTGAAATGCGGACGGAAAATTTTCACTTTTTCCAGCATCGCATCGGTGCGACCTTTCAGGGTGAAAAAGAACGGCATTTTGTCGGTGCCGAGCTTGTCGATCATCAGAAACGTATCTTTGCCATATTGCTCGGCGATGTCGTAAATATCGCGGTGCATATATTCACCGGCGACCGGCAGGTGCTCAAATTTTGCCAGAATATGACGGCGGATTTCCGTCAGCACTTCAGGCTGATTGGTACCGATGTAAAAGACCTGCTGATTTTTTTCGGCTTCGAAGGTGTCCAGACGCACGGCGAAAACCGCGAGCTTACCTGCACAACCGGATGATTCAAACAAGCGATCCGGATCGGCGTTATAGCGGGCGGGCGTGTCCGCCTCAATATCTCTGACGCGGGTGACATAGTCGTGATCGTGCGCGTGTCGCCCGTCGTGGCGGACATCGTCATCTTTAATCTGCTCGTCATCAAGTTTGCTCAGGATCTGTTCCGGGGTCTGGCCCAGCTCGATACCCAGATGGTTGACCAGCTGCAATTTACCTTGTTCGTCAATACGCGCAAACAGCGACATCTCGGTATATGCCGGGCCGCGCTGTACCAGCGATCCGCCGGAGTTGTTGCAAATGCCGCCAATTACTGAAGCGCCAATACAGGATGACCCGATCACAGAATGTGGCTCACGGCCAAACGGTTTGAGCGCCTTTTCCAGCGAATACAACGTTGTACCGGGATAAGCCAGCACTTGTTCGCCTTTACCGATGACGTGCAGTTTATCCAGGCGCAGGGTGCTGATAATGACAATTTCGCGGTCGTAATCATTTCCGCTCGGCGTAGAGCCTTCGGTCAGGCCGGTATTGGCGGCCTGCATCAGGATAATTTTATCTGCGGCGACGCAAGCATTGAGAACGCGCCACAGCTCTAAAAGCGAGCCGGGGAACACAACGGCGAGCGCTTCGCCCTGGCCGGAGCGGAATCCCTTGCGATAGCGGGCCGTTTTAGCAGGTTCAGTGAGCAGGTGAGAATGACCAACCAGACGGGTCAGTTCATTCAGGAAAGCTTTATTATCTGTTGTAATGGAAGACATTCTCCACTCCTTGTGGTGGGACTCAATATCAGGAACAAGCATAGCGCTTTGTATGACAATACGCTTTCTCATTCATATTGTCTCTGGTTCGTCTTCTAATGATTTGCGCTGGTTTTGAAAATTAGGAGAATAACCTTAGCTTTCTTTATCGCTCCCGTTTAGTCTTACGGCAAACTGCGGTTTTTGTTATATTTTCGCTGCCTCGTCGGGAAAAAAAAAAGAGAGAATCAACATGAAATGGCTATGTTCTGTAGGTGTCGCGGTGAGTCTGGCGTTGCAACCAGCGCAGGCGGACACGCTGTTTGGTAACCATCCTCTGACGCCAGAAGCGCGGGATGCATTCGTTACCGATTTACTTAAACAGATGACCGTGGATGAGAAAATTGGGCAACTACGCTTGATAAGCGTCGGGCCTGATAACCCGAAAGAAGCCATCCGCGAGATGATCAAAGACGGGCAGGTTGGGGCAATTTTTAACACCGTCACGCGCCAGGATATCCGCAAAATGCAGGATCAGGTGATGGAACTCAGCCGCCTGAAAATTCCTCTCTTTTTTGCCTACGACGTATTGCACGGCCAACGTACCGTGTTCCCGATAAGTCTCGGCCTGGCGTCCTCTTTTAATCTCGATGCGGTCAGAACCGTTGGCCGTATTTCCGCGTATGAAGCCGCCGATGATGGTCTGAATATGACCTGGGCGCCAATGGTCGATGTCTCTCGCGATCCGCGTTGGGGCCGTGCTTCAGAAGGTTTTGGTGAAGACACGTATTTAACGGCTACGATGGGTAAAACCATGGTAGAAGCGATGCAGGGTAAAAGCCCGGCGGATCGCTATTCGGTGATGACCAGCGTCAAGCACTTCGCCGCTTATGGCGCGGTTGAAGGTGGCAAGGAATATAACACCGTCGATATGAGCCCACAGCGTCTGTTCAACGACTATATGCCGCCGTATAAAGCCGGGCTGGACGCTGGTAGCGGTGCGGTAATGGTAGGACTTAATTCGCTAAACGGTACGCCTGCAACCTCAGATGCATGGCTGCTCAAAGACGTGCTGCGTGATGAATGGGGCTTTAAGGGTATTACTGTTTCCGATCACGGCGCGATTAAGGAACTGATTAAGCACGGTACTGCCTCCGATCCTGAAGATGCGGTGCGTGTGGCGATCAAGTCCGGCATCAATATGAGTATGAGCGATGAGTATTACAGCAAATATCTTCCGGGCTTGATTAAATCCGGCAAAGTGACGATGGCGGAGCTGGATGACGCCGCGCGCCACGTGCTGAACGTGAAATATGATATGGGGCTGTTTAACGACCCGTACAGTCATCTGGGGGCCAAAGAATCTGACCCACAGGACACCAACGCGGAAAGCCGTTTGCACCGTAAAGAGGCGCGTGAAGTAGCGCGAGAAAGCCTGGTGCTGCTGAAAAACCGTCTGGAAACGTTGCCGCTGAAAAAATCCGCCACCGTGGCAGTCGTCGGTCCGTTGGCCGACAGCAAGCGTGATGTGATGGGCAGTTGGTCCGCTGCCGGTGTTGCCGATCAGTCGGTAACGGTACTGACGGGGATTAAAAATGCCGTCGGCGATCAGGGCAAAGTGCTGTACGCCAAAGGGGCGAATATCACCAACGACAAAGGCATTGTCGATTTCCTCAATCTGTATGAAGAGGCGGTGAAGGTTGACCCGCGCTCGCCGCAGGCGATGATCGATGAAGCCGTGAACGCAGCGAAGCAGTCTGACGTGGTGGTTGCGGTAGTCGGCGAAGCGCAAGGTATGGCGCATGAAGCTTCCAGCCGCACCGATATCACTATTCCACAGAGTCAGCGTGACCTGATTGCCGCGCTGAAAGCCACCGGTAAACCTCTGGTTCTGGTACTGATGAACGGACGTCCGCTGGCGTTGGTTAAAGAAGATCAACAGGCCGATGCGATCCTCGAAACCTGGTTTGCCGGGACGGAAGGCGGTAACGCCATCGCCGATGTGCTGTTTGGTGATTACAACCCGTCAGGCAAGCTGCCGATGTCTTTCCCGCGCTCTGTCGGACAGATTCCGGTCTATTACAGCCATCTCAATACCGGTCGTCCGTATAACGCAGATAAGCCGAACAAGTACACGTCGCGCTACTTTGATGAAGCGAATGGTCCGTTGTATCCCTTTGGTTATGGCCTGAGCTACACCACGTTCACGGTTTCTGATGTGAAGCTCTCTTCTCCAACGATGAAGCGTGACGGGACCGTGACGGCCAGCGTGCAGGTGACCAACACCGGCAAGCGCGAAGGTGCGACGGTGATTCAGATGTATTTGCAGGACGTGACCGCTTCCATGAGTCGTCCGGTAAAACAGCTGAAAGGTTTTGAGAAAGTGAATCTTAAGCCGGGTGAAACCCAGACCGTCAGCTTCCCGATTGACATTGAGGCGCTGAAGTTCTGGAATCAGCGTATGCAATACGATGCAGAACCGGGCAAGTTTAACGTTTTCATCGGCGTGGATTCCGCCAGAGTGAAGCAGGGCGAATTTGAGCTGCTGTGATTGATTAGCGAGTAAAGGCCGGGTTTCCGGCCTTTATCTTTAGACGTACGCGCCGCGTCAGCTTCTTATTTCTCATCACGTTATTGCTAACGAATCCCTCACTTACTCCCCAATTGCCAGGTTAAGCCCTGATTTTTCGACTATGCTTTTTCCTCAAGTCTCTGAAAAGGGCCGCAAAAGGATGAGGAGTACAGCATGATAATCTCAAAAGTATCGGTGGGTTCGCTGGCGCTGTTAGCTGCGATAAGCCTACCCTTACAGGCCGCGTCACCCGTCACGGTCGGTTCAAAAATAGATACCGAAGGGGCGCTGCTCGGCAACATTATTTTGCAGGTGCTCGAAAGCCATGGCGTGAAAACCGTCAATAAAATACAGCTTGGTACCACCCCAGTGGTGCGTGGGGCAATCACCTCCGGTGAGCTGGATATTTATCCGGAATATACCGGTAATGGCGCATTCTTTTTTAAAGATGAAAATGATCCCGCGTGGAAAAATGCGCAGGCTGGATTCGACAAAGTGAAAAAGCTGGATGCGGAGCAAAATAAGCTGGTATGGCTAACCCCTGCACCCGCCAACAACACCTGGACTATTGCAGTACGCCAGGATGTCGCGCAAAAGAACAAACTTGAGTCCCTTGCTGATTTAGGCCGTTACCTGAAGGACGGAGGAACGTTCAAACTTGCCGCCTCTGCGGAATTCATCGAACGGGCTGACGCGCTGCCAGCGTTTGAAAAAGCCTATGATTTCAAACTGAATCAAAATCAGCTGTTGTCGCTGGCTGGGGGGGATACCGCGGTAACGATTAAAGCGGCGGCGCAGCAGACTTCTGGAGTCAATGCGGCGATGGCTTATGGCACCGATGGCCCGGTTGCGGCGCTCGGTCTGCAAACTTTAAGCGACCCAAAAGGTGTCCAGCCCATTTATGCGCCAGCACCCGTCGTACGTGAATCTGTGCTGAAAGACTATCCGCAAATGGGAGAGTGGCTACAGCCGGTTTTTGCCAGCCTGGATGAAAAAACGTTGCAACAACTGAATGCCAGCATTGCCGTGGAGGGACTGGATGCGAAAAAAGTCGCAGCAGATTACCTGAAGCAAAAAGGATGGGTGAAGTAACGGCGTTTGCAGCGGGTGGGTGTTTTGTCGAATATTTCAGTTAATCGGGTGCTGTTGCTGCTGGTGCTTCTTACTTTCGCGGCGGCAGCGCTGCCTTTCATTAGCTATGCACCTAATCGCCTGGTGTCCGGCGAAGGTCGTCAACTCTGGGATATCAGCTCCGACACGGCATGGGGATTGGCGGTGGCCTGTTTGCTGGTATGTCTTCTGAGCGTTGTACCGGGAAAGCCCGGCAATATATTGGCGCTTATCGTTTGCCAACTGTTGGTGATCGCCGCGCTGGTAACCGCAGGTACAACGGCAACGTATCTGGCGAAGACAGGGAGTCCGCTGGCCAGAACCAGTCTGGGCAGTGGATTCTGGTTGGGCGTGGGGCTGATGCTGCTGGCCGCCAGTGACGCTATTCGTCGCATCACCGCTCAGGCACTGTGGCGTTGGGCGCTGCATGTTCAAATATTCATTGTGCCGCTGGTGCTTTTGTTCTCCGGCACGTTTAACGATCTATCCCTGCTTAAAGAATATGCCAACCGCCAGGATGTCTTCAACGACGCCCTGGCGCAGCATCTGACAATTCTGTTCGCTACCGTGGTGCCCGCGCTGCTCATTGGTGTGCCACTGGGCATCTGGTGTGCTTTCTCTGTCGCCCGTCAGGGGCCGGTATTTGCACTACTGAACATCATCCAGACCATTCCCTCCGTCGCGCTGTTTGGCCTGTTAATTGCGCCACTTGCCGGGTTGGTGAAGCACTTTCCTTTATTGGGCAAGTTCGGCGTCGCGGGAACTGGTATGACGCCTGCGCTTATTGCGTTGGTGCTGTATGCGTTGTTACCGCTGGTACGTGGCGTTGTGGCTGGGTTGAATCAGGTACCGCGGGATGTACTGGAAAGCGCACGAGCGATGGGAATGAACACTTTCCAGCGATTTGTCTCGGTGCAGTTCCCCCTGGCGCTGCCGGTCTTCTTACGCAGTTTACGGGTAGTGATGGTCCAGACGGTGGGGATGGCCGTGATAGCCGCTCTGATTGGCGCAGGGGGATTTGGCGCGCTGGTCTTTCAGGGATTGCTCAGTAGCGCCGTCGATTTAGTGCTGTTGGGCGTGATCCCGGTCGTTGTGCTGGCAGTGTTGATTGATGCGCTGTTTGATTTAGGTCTCGCGCTGCTAAAGGTATCGAATAATGATTGAATTTCGCCACGTCAGTAAAACCTATGGTCAGCAAAAAGCCGTTGATGACCTTAACCTGCATTTAGGGGAGGGCAGCTTTTCGGTGTTAATCGGCACGTCGGGTTCGGGGAAGTCCACCACGCTAAAGATGATCAATCGGCTGGTTGAACACGACAGCGGGCAGATCCGCTTTGCCGGAGAAGAAATTCGTAGCCTGCCGGTGCTGGAGCTACGACGGCGCATGGGGTACGCGATTCAGTCTATTGGCTTGTTTCCCCACTGGACCGTCGCGCAGAACATCGCCACCGTACCGCAACTGCAAAAGTGGTCGCGCTCACGTATTGATGACCGAACAGATGAACTGATGGCGCTGCTGGGTCTTGAGGAAAGTTTGCGCCACCGTTATCCGCATCAGCTTTCCGGCGGACAGCAGCAGCGGGTCGGGGTTGCGCGTGCGTTGGCGGCGGATCCGCAGGTGCTATTGATGGATGAGCCTTTTGGCGCGCTGGACCCGGTCACCCGCGGTGCGCTGCAGCAGGAGATGACGCGTATTCACCGTCTGCTCGGGCGTACCATTGTGCTGGTGACGCATGATATCGACGAGGCGCTAAGACTGGCGGAGCATCTGGTGCTGATGGATGCAGGAAAGGTCGTGCAGCAAGGCACGCCGCTGTCGATGCTCACCGCGCCAGCGAATGATTTCGTACAAACCTTTTTTGGCCGCAGTGAACTGGGCGTACGGCTGTTGTCGCTGCGTACGGTAGGCGATTTTATTCGTCGCGGAGAACACTCAGACGGCGAGCCGCTGGTGGATGAGATGACGCTTCGTGATGCGTTATCGGTGTTCGTGGCGCGCGGTTGCGACGTTTTACCTGTCGTGACGCTGCAGGGGGTACCCTGCGGAACGCTCCATTTTCGCGATTTGCTTTCGGAGATGCCGACCCGTGAAACGTCTTGCTGATCCACTGCTGTGGCTTGTTACGTTGTTTCTGATCCTGTTGGTTGGATTGCCTCACAGTCAGACCCTGTTTAGTTCGCTGTTTCCTGAGCTGCCACGTCCCGTGTATCAGCAGGAAAGTTTTACGGCGTTGGCGCTGGCCCATTTTTCTCTGGTGGGGATTTCAAGCCTGATCGCCATCATTATTGGCGTTGGGGCGGGAATTGCGGTAACCCGACCCTGGGGCGCGGAATTCAGGCCGATAGTGGAAACGATTGCCGCCGTGGGGCAGACCTTTCCGCCAGTTGCGGTGTTGGCGATCGCTGTACCGGTGATGGGATTTGGTCCTGAACCGGCAATTATTGCGCTGATCCTGTATGGGGTATTACCGATCTTGCAGGCAACCCTGGCGGGACTTGGCGGAATTTCTTCCAGCGTGATGGATATCGCCAGTGGAATGGGCATGAGTCAGGGGCAGCGGCTGCGTAAAGTAGAGTTACCGCTGGCGGCCCCGGTTATTCTGGCCGGGATTCGCACGTCGGTGATTATTAATATAGGCACTGCAACCATCGCCTCAACCGTTGGAGCGAACACACTGGGTACGCCGATTATTATCGGGCTGAGTGGGTTCAATACCGCCTATGTGATTCAGGGAGCGCTGTTGGTCGCGCTGGCAGCGGTAATTGTTGACCGCGGTTTTGAGAAATTAGCGAGACATCTTACCCGGCACGTAAAATAAAGGTATAACCTGCCAGCATGACACCGCCGATACCGCCGATGGCCATCAGCAGGAAGAGGGTAATGACACCGATTTTAGCTGCGCTCATTATGCACTCCTTATGTGAATCCAAGGATTGTACACGTTTGTTAATAGAATATTAAATACCGAGTGGATAAATATCGTGACCCAACGCGCGCCATTCATTCAGCTGTTGTTGCTGAGCGGGCGTTTGGTTCTCGCCGCACCAGACAAGCAAGGTGCGACCTTCAAACAGCTCCGGTCGCAGTTGGTTCAGCGAATGAGCAAGGACGTCAATGCGCCACCCCTGCTGGCTGGCGACCCAACCTTCCAGCCATAAGCGGGTCGTATCCTGAATGTTCCAGCCAACCACCAGAGCATCTTTGCCCTGTTTCTTGCGTGCTGAGGCAAGACAAATCGCGATGTAGTTGATCAGTACGCCGTCGAGGATCCCCAGTAACGCCTGGAGGATCGGTTGCTGACATTGCAGACGTCGGCGTAACGGAATGAATAAATGGGTGTTGAGCGTTTGTGCGGGATAATCCTGACCACGCTCTTTGATCCACAGTCTGAGGCTATGCAGATTATTACTTTGCAAATAGTTCAACAGCGTCTCTTGTTGTTCACGCCAACCGTTATGCACATCAATGCTCTCATTGCTGAGCAACATTTTAACCTTGCTGACCTGGACACCGTTGTTGATCCAGCGTTTTATCTCACGGATCCTGTCGATATCCGCGTCGTTAAACAGGCGATGTCCGCCGTCTGTCCGTTGCGGTTTCAGTAATCCGTAACGCCTCTGCCACGCGCGTAAAGTGACAGGGTTGATATCACAAAGCAAAGCCACTTCACCTATTGTGTAAAGCGCCATCGTCGTCTCACTTATGCTTGCGAGGTCCCAGTTTTACTTTAGACGCTCTTTTGCGAACCAGGTAGTTTTGCCTGTTTTTTGATCAATAAATGGGTGAGTTTGTAGTCATGATCGCGCTTTCGAGTGATCGTTCTCACAAATTCCTTTTTTTTTGCAACACTTCAAAGAAAGTTACGCGCAGCCCATGTATGTTACGCGCTTTTAAGAGATGTGTGGTTGGCGGGTATGTACGAGTTTAATCTGGTGTTGCTGCTGCTTCAGCAGATGTGCGTGTTTCTCGTTATCGCGTGGCTCATGAGCAAAACGCGTTTGTTTATTCCGCTGATGCAGGTGACTATCCGGCTGCCGCACAAACTGCTTTGCTACGTTACCTTTTCCATTTTCTGCATTTTGGGCACCTATTTCGGGCTGCACATTGATGACTCCATTGCGAATACTCGCGCTATTGGTGCGGTAATGGGCGGGCTGCTTGGCGGCCCTGTGGTTGGCGGCTTAGTCGGTCTGACCGGTGGTTTACATCGTTATTCAATGGGCGGAATGACGGCGCTTAGCTGCATGATCTCGACCATTGTGGAAGGGTTGCTCGGCGGACTGGTGCACAGCGTGCTCACCCGTCGTGGTCGTACCGATAAAGTATTCAGCCCGCTGACGGCGGGCGCCATTACCTTTGTTGCTGAACTGGTGCAGATGTTGATCATCTTATTGATCGCCAGGCCGTTTGATGATGCCTATCGACTGGTCAGCAATATTGCCGCGCCTATGATGGTGACCAATACCGTCGGCGCCGCCTTATTTATGCGTATTTTGCTCGATAAACGGGCGATGTTTGAAAAATATACCTCCGCTTTTTCCGCCACCGCGCTCAAAGTTGCCGCTTCAACGGAAGGGATTTTGCGCCAGGGGTTCAACGAGGTTAACAGCATGAAGGTTGCTCAGGTGCTGTATGAAGAGCTGGATATCGGTGCGGTGGCGATTACCGATCGTGAGAAACTGCTGGCATTTACCGGTATTGGTGACGACCATCATCTGCCGGGCAAACCTATCTCTTCCTCGTACACTCAGCGGGCGATTGAAACCGGAGAGGTGGTTTATGCCGACGGTAATGAAGTCCCTTATCGCTGCTCTTTGCATCCGCAATGTAAATTAGGTTCGACGCTGGTGATCCCTCTGCGGGGTGAAAACCAGCGGGTGATGGGGACCATCAAACTGTATGAAGCCAAAAACCGTCTCTTTAGCTCAATCAACCGCACGCTGGGGGAAGGGATCGCCCAACTGCTTTCGGCTCAGATTTTGGCCGGACAGTATGAGCGGCAAAAAGCGATGCTCACGCAGTCGGAAATAAAACTCCTGCACGCCCAGGTCAATCCCCATTTTCTGTTTAATGCGCTCAACACCATCAAAGCGGTGATCCGACGTGATAGCGAGCAGGCCAGCCAACTGGTGCAGTATCTGTCGACGTTCTTTCGTAAAAATTTAAAACGCCCGTCGGAAATTGTGACGCTGGCCGATGAAATTGAACACGTTAATGCTTATCTGCAAATTGAAAAGGCACGGTTCCAATCGCGTCTTCAGGTGACCTTGACGGTGCCAGAAGAACTTTCGCATCAGCAATTACCCGCTTTTACTCTGCAACCCATCGTGGAGAATGCTATCAAACACGGTACTTCTCAGTTATTAGATACCGGTGAAGTATCGATTACCGCCCGTCGAGAAGGGCAATATCTGATGCTGGATATCGAAGACAATGCCGGGCTGTATCAGCCAACATCAGAAGCCAGTGGACTGGGTATGAATCTGGTCGATAAACGACTGCGCGAGCGGTTTGGCGATGATTTTGGCATTAGCGTAGCGTGTGAACCTGACCGCTTTACCCGAATCACTTTACGACTTCCCCTGGAGGAACTGGCATGATCAAAGTGCTAATTGTCGATGACGAACCGTTAGCCCGGGAGAATCTGCGGATCCTGTTGCAGGAGCAAAGCGACATCGAGATTGTCGGCGAATGTTCGAATGCGGTGGAAGCCATTGGCGCGGTACATAAATTGCGTCCGGATGTTCTGTTCCTTGATATTCAGATGCCGCGAATCAGCGGCCTGGAAATGGTTGGCATGCTTGATCCCGAGCATCGTCCGTACATTGTTTTTCTGACCGCCTTTGATGAGTATGCGGTGAAAGCCTTTGAAGAACATGCGTTTGATTATCTGCTCAAGCCGATCGAAGAAGCTCGGCTGGAAAAAACGCTGATCCGTTTGCGTCAGGAGCGCACGAAGCAGGATGTATCACTGCTGCCAGAAAATCAGCAGGCGCTGAAGTTTATTCCGTGCAGCGGTCACAGCCGAATTTATTTGTTGCAAATGGATGACGTGGCGTTTATCAGCAGCCGTATGAGTGGCGTATATGTGACCAGCAGTGATGGTAAAGAAGGCTTCACTGAGTTGACGCTCAGGACGCTGGAGAGCCGTACTCCTCTGCTGCGTTGTCATAGACAATATCTGGTAAATATGGCGCAATTGCAGGAGATCCGTCTGGAAGACAACGGCCAGGCGGAACTGATTTTGCGTAACGGGCTGACCGTTCCGGTGAGTCGTCGTTATCTTAAAAGTCTAAAAGAGGCGATTGGACTGTAAAACTGATACACTGCGCGCCATTGCATCACCGACAGTTGAAGGCTCTATGCTAAGTAACGATATTCTTCGTAGCCTGCGCTACACCCTGAAAGCGAACAATAACGACATGGTGCGTATTCTTGCGCTTGCTGACATGGAATCCATCTCCGCAAATTTCGATACCTGGACGACAAAAGAAGATGAAGACGGGTTTGTTCGCTGCCCGGATATCATTCTCTCCGGTTTTTTAAACGGTCTGATTTATCATCTGCGTGGTAAAGATGATTCTGCACCGGAACTGGCGCTTGAGCGTCGTGTTAACAATAATACGGTGCTGAAAAAACTGCGTATCGCTTTTTCACTGAAAACCGATGATATTCTGGCAATTATGACCGAGCAGAAATTCCGTGTGTCGATGCCGGAAATTACCGCCATGATGCGCGCGCCGGACCATAAGAATTATCGCGAATGCGGCGATCAGTTCCTGCGTTATTTCCTGCGTGGTTTAACGTCGCGAGAGCATAAAAAGAAAGCGTAAAGCAGCGCTGGCGACCACGATCAAAATCGGGTCGCCGAAGCTTTACTTCACTTCTTTAAAACCCGCCGATTCCATTACCCTTTGCATTTGCTTCATGCTGATGTTTTTATCGGCGTTTTCAGATAGTTTCATCCCTGAAATGGCCTGCAACGCTTTTATATCGACTTTTTCCATATCGATAGTGACATTTTCTTGCGCGTAGGTATCTGAATAGGTGAGTTTTTCTTCTATACCAGTAATGTTTTGATATTTGGCGCTTAATGCGTCGAATACTTTTGCTGCTTCTTCTTTATTGCTGGCACCGACTGACGCATAGCTGATTTTACTTTCAGAGATTTGCTTCAGGACCTTATCACCTTTATAGGTGTAAGAGACAGTGATATCCGAACCGTTGAGGTTGGCATTAAATGTTTTTGTCTCTACTTTATCACCGCATCCTGCCAGGGAAAAAACCACAACCGATACCACGGCGAGAGAGAAAAATTTTTGTAACGCTTTCATGTAAAACTCCATTTCATGAATATCGGATGTTAAACAATAACCTCCACGAATCTGGTAAGCCCGGACTACCTTGATCCCAGAGCAGTATAGAATAAATCTAATATTAACAACTGAGCAGTCCGAAAATGGAGCAAGGGTTAAGATTAGAGGAAGCACTCACGTAGAAAAAAAAAGCGCTGCGGTTGCAGCGCTTGAGATACTTGACTTACTTCACCTGTTGGCCTGGTTTTGCACCTTCATCCGGGCTTAACAGGAAGATATCTTTCCCGCCAGGACCTGCGGCCATTACCATCCCTTCAGAAATGCCGAAGCGCATCTTACGAGGAGCCAGGTTAGCAACCATAATGGTCTGGCGGCCAATCAGGGTTTGTGGATCCGGATACGCAGAACGAATACCAGAGAAGACGTTTCGTTTCTCACCACCGAGATCCAGCGTCAGACGCAGTAGTTTGTCGGAACCTTCCACGAATTCGGCGTTTTCAATCAACGCTACGCGCAGGTCAACTTTGGCGAAATCGTCAAAGGTGATGGTTTCCTGAATCGGGTCATCCGCCAGCGGACCGGTTACTGGTGCGGCAGCGGCTTTCACTTCTTCTTTCGACGCTTCCACCAGCGCTTCAACTTGTTTCATGTCGATGCGATTGTAAAGCGCTTTAAAGGTGTTGACCTTGTGACCGAGCAGTGGCTGCTCAATGGCATCCCAGCTCAGTTCGCAGTTCAGGAACGCTTCCACACGTTCAGCAAGCGTTGGCAGAACCGGCTTCAGGTAGGTCATCAGCACACGGAACAGGTTAATACCCATGGAGCAAATTGCCTGCAGGTCGGCATCGCGGCCCTCCTGTTTAGCCACAACCCACGGTGCTTGTTCGTCAACGTAGCGGTTTGCCACGTCGGCCAACGCCATGATTTCACGAATAGCTTTACCAAATTCACGGCTTTCCCATGCTTCGCCGATCACTGCTGCTGCGTCGGTGAAGGTTTTATACAGCGCCGGGTCGGCCAGCTCAGTCGCCAGAATGCCGTCAAAACGCTTAGCAATAAAGCCTGCATTACGGGATGCCAGGTTGACTACTTTGTTGACGATATCGGCATTAACGCGCTGGACAAAGTCCTCCAGGTTCAGGTCGATGTCATCAATACGTGAAGATAGTTTCGCCGTGTAGTAATAGCGCAGACTGTCGGCATCGAAGTGCTTCAGCCAGGTGCTTGCCTTAATGAAGGTGCCACGAGATTTAGACATCTTCGCGCCGTTCACCGTCACATAACCGTGGACGAACAGGTTGGTTGGCTTACGGAAGTTACTGCCTTCCAGCATGGCAGGCCAGAACAGGCTGTGGAAGTAAACGATATCCTTACCGATGAAGTGATACAGCTCGGCGTCGGAATCTTTCTTCCAGTATTCATCAAAGCTGGTGGTGTCACCGCGCTTATCGCACAGGTTTTTGAATGAACCCATATAGCCAATTGGCGCGTCCAGCCAGACGTAGAAGTATTTGCCAGGCGCATTCGGGATTTCAAAACCGAAGTACGGGGAATCGCGGGAAATATCCCACTGTTGCAGGCCGGATTCGAACCATTCCTGCATTTTGTTGGCGACCTGCTCCTGTAACGCGCCGCTGCGCGTCCACGCCTGCAGCATTTCGCTGAATGACGGCAGATCAAAGAAGAAGTGTTCGGAGTCACGCATCACCGGCGTCGCGCCAGACACAACGGATTTCGGCTCGATAAGTTCGGTCGGGCTGTAGGTTGCGCCGCAGACTTCACAGTTATCGCCGTACTGATCCGGAGACTTACATTTCGGGCAGGTGCCTTTAACAAAACGATCCGGCAGGAACATGCCTTTTTCCGGATCGTAAAGCTGGGAGATTGTACGGTTCTTAATAAAACCGTTTTCCTTCAGGCGCGTGTAAATCAGCTCAGACAGCTCACGGTTCTCTTCGCTGTGCGTCGAGTGGTAGTTGTCATAGCTGATGTCAAAACCTGCAAAATCAGTCTGATGCTCCTGACTCATTTCACCGATCATCTGCTCTGGCGTGATCCCAAGCTGCTGTGCTTTCAGCATGATTGGCGTACCGTGTGCGTCGTCCGCGCAGATGAAGTTAACCTGGTGGCCGCGCATTCGCTGGTAACGGACCCAGACATCAGCCTGGATGTGCTCCAGCATATGGCCGAGGTGGATTGAGCCGTTGGCGTACGGCAGCGCGCACGTTACCAGAATTTTCTTCGCGACTTGAGTCATAGTGGGCAATTACTTCTTTTGTAGTGAAAAGGGCTTTGATAGTACCAAAATGGTAATTACTGCGCCAAGCGATAAGGGCATTTATCCGTAAATGAATAATTGTTGCGGTTGGAGTAAACTACCTGGTGACTATTGTATATTCAGAACAACAAAAAGGAGTCGGGATGAACGCACAATCCCAGGCCAAATCACCAGAGACCCTGCGCGCCATGGTTGCCGGGACGCTGGCGAATTTTCAGCATTCAACCCTGAAGCATAATCTGACGACGCTTAAAGCGTTGCACCACGTCGCCTGGATGGATGACACGTTGCACGTTGAGCTGGTCATGCCGTTCGTCTGGCATAGCGCGTTTGAGGACTTAAAAGAGCAATGTAGCGCCGATCTGCTGCGTATTACCGGCGCGAAAGCGATCGACTGGAAACTGTCGCATAACATCGCGACGCTGAAACGCGTGAAAAATCAGCCAGGTATTAATGGTGTGAAAAACATCATCGCCGTCAGTTCAGGTAAAGGTGGCGTGGGTAAATCCTCTACCGCCGTGAACCTGGCGCTGGCACTGGCTGCAGAAGGGGCGAAGGTGGGGATTCTGGACGCCGATATTTATGGTCCGTCTATCCCGACAATGCTTGGCGCGGAAAACCAGCGTCCAACCTCGCCAGATGGTACCCACATGGCGCCGATCATGTCTCATGGTCTGGCAACGAACTCCATTGGTTATCTGGTCACTGACGATAACGCGATGGTGTGGCGCGGCCCGATGGCCAGTAAAGCGCTGTTGCAGATGTTGCAGGAAACCTTATGGCCGGATCTTGATTATCTGGTACTGGATATGCCGCCGGGCACTGGTGACATCCAGCTGACGCTGGCGCAGAACATTCCGGTAACGGGCGCGGTTGTTGTCACTACGCCGCAGGACATCGCGCTGATCGATGCGAAAAAAGGCATTGTGATGTTCGAAAAAGTCGAAGTGCCGGTATTGGGTATTGTTGAGAATATGAGTATGCATATTTGCAGCAATTGTGGCCATCATGAGCCAATCTTTGGCACCGGTGGCGCGCAGAAACTGGCCGAGCAGTACCACACCCAACTGCTGGGACAAATGCCGCTGCATATTTCTCTGCGTGAAGACCTCGATCGCGGTACGCCGACGGTTATCAGCCGTCCAGACAGCGAATTTACCGCCATTTACCGCGACCTTGCAGGGCGTGTGGCGGCACAGCTGTATTGGCAGGGAGAAGTTATTCCGGGCGAGATTGCTTTCCGCGCGGTGTAATTTATAGCGTTACAGATATTCACCGCATTAATGTATTATTGATGCGGTGAATATATTAAATTTAAAAATATTACGATATTGTTCATTCTGCGTTTATAATTCATACCTTTTTCCGAATAAATCATCTCAATGCATCATTGTAATTGATCAAATCTATCTCATTAATCTACAATTTCAATTGGATTGAACAGCGCGTTTTGCCCGTATTACGCTGACAGGCCATCTGCATGTTATTTGATGTTAACCACAGAGGTGACGATAAAAATGAAAATTAGCTCGCTGATGGGAACTATCATTCTGACTTATGGAATAAGTGCATCTGCGTTTGCTTCCGATACCGCGACCTTAACAATCAGTGGACGAGTAACCAAACCAACCTGTAGTACCGATGTTGTGAATAATGACGTGCAACAGCGGTGTGGCAAGACACTTCATTTTTCAACTGTTAACGATGTTGCTTCTTCACCTGCGCGCGGGGTGGTGACGGAAGTGGTTACAGTCCCTGGCGATACCACGCGACAGATCGTACTCAATCGCTACGATTAAAAAGAACGCCTTTATTAACCACATATCATTTTAATGAATGATATGTGGTTTTTTTATGCATAGAATAAATCCTTCCTGGCAGTTAATTGCATAGATTTATTAATTCTGAAAATAATACAAATCCTGATTTATTTGTTGCATGTATATTGCGATTTGTAACTTGTTTTAAATCAATAAAACAACGTGTTTACATTGCGGCAACGTTTCAGCTGTGAGAATTTCTTTTCAAGAGATAACTGCTCTTAACAAATCGAAATTAATTCATTAGGGAAGATATTATGAAACGTTCAATTATTTCTGCTGCTGTTCTGTCTGTTGTATTTATGAGCGCTGGGGCTTTTGCTGCTGATACCGATCAGGGTGAATTAATTATTACGGGTAAGGTGGTTGGAACTACCTGTAAATTTACTGGTGATTCCACCGCGACTATTGGTATGAACCAAATTGGTGCTGACAGATTAAATGCTTTGAGTGCTGGTGGTGTTTATGATGGTTACACAAATAAAACTACTGTACCACTGACAGTAGAGTGTACGGGGACTGAAGCACCGAAAATTACTTTCTCCAGTTCTCAATTCGACAGCACGAATAAATACATTACACGAAATACTGCCTCGAATAACGGTGCTGGTTTTGCAGTCTATTATGGTAATGAACAGGTTAATCCTGAGTCTGGTATTCAGTTAACCAAAACAGCCGACAATAAATATGTTCTGGACTTTAGTGCGCGTTATGCGAAAGTTGGAACTGGTATTGTCGAGAGTGGTGATGTTGCCTCTTCGCTTACGATGACCGTAGTTACTGATTAAGATTACTATCCTGTTTGTCGGCGGCTGCGGCCGCCGATTATTTCTGTAGTAAGGATAATTATAATGAAAAAGATATTAGCATTATTTTTGGCTGGCACAGTATTGCCTGCGTGGGGTGGGATTTATATTTACGGTACGCGTATCATTTATCCGGCGCAGAAAAAAGAGATTACCGTGCAGTTAATGAATGAAGGCAATCGCAGTGCACTCGTCCAGTCGTGGATTGATGATGGTGACACCGACCTGCCGCCGGAGAAAATTCAGGTACCGTTTGTGATGACACCGCCGGTGGCAAAGGTGAGCGGTGGTTCTGGCCAACAGCTGAAAATTAAGCTGTTGCCAAATACGTTGCCGAAAGATCGCGAAAGTTTATTCTTCCTTAACGTGCTGGATATCCCACCGAACTCTGCGGATTCCGAAGGTAAGAACATCATTAAATTTGCGATGCAAAACCGTATTAAATTTATTTATCGCCCACAGGGAATTGCCGGCGTTGATAAAAATAGCTTTACCCAACTGAACATCAGGAATAGTGGTAGCGGTATTACAATCAAGAATAATTCGGCTAACTGGATAACTATCCCTGAGCTTAGCGGTAAAGCGAAACTTAATAAAGAAACTATGCTGTTGGCACCGTGGTCAGAAAAAATGCTGAGCACTGCTGCTATTGTGAGTCATTACAATGTTACGCTTATTGATGATCACGGCAATTATTTGAGTGAAAAAATCAAAACTGAAAAATAGCTCAAGGACTGGCTATGTCAAAGATTAATTCGATTACACTGGCCATTTTGTCGGTGCTGGCGACTTCATCATCTGTATGGGCTGAAGAAGAAACGTTTGACACCCACTTTATGATTGGTGGTTTAAATGGTGAAAAAATATCACGCTATCTAATTGATGGTGATAAGCCCATGCCAGGCATGTACGAGATGGACGTTTATCTGAATAATCAGTGGCGTGGTCAGTATGATATTAATATTAAAACCGATCCCGATGAAACATGTTTATCCTGGGCACAATTACAGCAGATAGGCATTCGTACCGACGGTATTAAAGCGGATAAAAGCGTGGATTGTGTTTCGCTACGTTCAGCAGTCCAGGGCGGCAGCATAGGGTATGATATTGGGCAGTTTGCATTAAATCTGAGCGTACCTCAGGCATTTGTGAACGAATATGAACCGGGTTATATGCCTCCAGAAACTTGGGATCGTGGAATAAATGCGTTTTATACGGCTTATTATGTCAGCCAGTATTACAGTGATTATAAACACGGCGGTAATGATAAAAGTAGCTATGTTAATCTGAACAGCGGATTGAATTTGCTTGGCTGGCAGTTGCATTCGAATGCCAACTATACCAAAGGCAACGAAGGTAGCGGTGAGTGGAAAAGTAATACGTTATATGTGGAACGTGGTATTCCGTCAATTCTCGGTACATTGCGCGCCGGGGACATGTATACCGGGGCAGATATTTTTGACGCGGTACGCTTTCGCGGGGTGCGTATCTGGCGTGATATGCAAATGTTACCGAACTCAAAACAGAATTTTACCCCTGTAGTACGTGGTATTGCCCAGAGCAACGCGCTGGTAACCATCGAACAAAACGGTTTTGTGATTTATCAAAAAGAGGTCTCTCCAGGCCCATTTGCTATTGATGATTTGCAGCTTGCCGGCGGTGGTGCAGATCTGGATGTGAGTGTTAAAGAGGCAGATGGTTCGATAAGACATTACCTGGTACCTTATTCATCGGTACCGAATATGTTGCAGACGGGTGTGGCGAAATATGATTTAGCTGCCGGACGTAGCGATATTGCAGGTGCGAGTAATCAGTCTGATTTTATGCAGGGTAGTTATTTTTATGGCTTGAACAATCTGCTTACAGTTTATGGCGGCTCAATGTTATCGGATAACTATTATTCATTTGTGCTTGGCACAGGATGGAATACGCCAATTGGTGCGGTTTCGGTAGACGCCACACGATCGCACAGTGAGCAGGATAACGGCGTTTTTGACGGACAGAGTTATCAGGTAGCATGGAATAAATATGTTGCACAGACCGGAACTCAGTTTGCGCTGGCGGCCTTTCGCTACTCTTCGCGGGATTATCGTACCTTTAACGATCACGTTTGGGCGAATAACAAAAATAGCTACAACCGCGATGAAAATGATGTTTATGACATTGCTGATTATTATCAGAATGACTTTGGCCGTAAGAACAGTTTTTCCCTGAACATCAATCAGGCATTGCCTGGCGACTTGGGATTTCTGGCCGTAAGCGGTTTGTGGCGTGATTACTGGCAACGCAGCGGAACGGGTAAAGATTATCAAATAAGTTATTCGAACTCCTGGCAACGTATCAGCTATACCTTTGCCGTTAGCCAAACGTACGATGAGGATAATCACGAGGATAAGCGTTTTAACCTGTATATCTCCATCCCATTCTCGTGGGGGGACGGGATATCTACCCCTCGCCGCGATCTGTTTGTCTCTAACTCAACGACATTCGATGATGACGGTTATCAGTCGAATAACACCAGCTTAAGCGGGGTGGCGGGTAATCGCGATCAGTTTAGCTACGGCGCCAACCTCAGCCATCAGCGGCAGGGGAATGAAACAACTGCGGGCGGTAATATGGCTTGGCGCGCGCAGATAGCGACCATAGGCGGCAGCTACAGCCAGTCGAATAAGTATCAACAGGCCAGCGGTAATATTCAGGGCGGTGTTGTGGTGTGGTCTGACGGCGTGGCGCTGACGTCCCGGCTTTCCGATACTTTCGCCATTGTTAAAGCGCCGGGTTTACAGGGGGCGGCGGTGCAGGGACATCGTTACTTAACAACGGACAGCAAAGGTTACGCTGTGTATGACAGCCTGACGCCGTATCGTGAAAATATGCTGATGCTGGATTTGTCCGACAGTAAAAGCGACGTGGCGCTGCTGGGTAATCGTAAAGCTACTGTCCCTTATCGCGGCGCGGTCGTGATGACGGAGTTTGAAACCGATCGGCGTAAACTATGGTATTTCCTCGCCCAACGACCAGACGGCTCTCCGTTATCGTTCGGCTATGAGGTTGAAGATAGCGCAGGTAATAACGTCGGTCTTATCGGCCAGGGCAGTCGGTTATTTATTCGCACCAACGACATTCCCGCATCGGTACGCGTCGTGGTTAATAAAAAGCAGGGACAATTCTGCACGATTATCTTCGATAAGGTGATTGATGAGAATAAAGTCTATATTTGCCGATAAGGGATTCGTTTATGAAAAAATATTGGGTTTTAATTTTATGGTTGCTTCCTTTCTTGGGGCAGGCTAAATGTACCTTAGGTTCGAATACATCAGCACAACAAACGATAGAGCTGGACATGACGACAGTAACGGTTGGTTCTCCTGTTCGTCTTGTAATAAACACAAACCTAAACGATACTTTTTCATGTAATGAAAATACAGATTTTATGGATTATACGACGCCATTTCAAAACTATGTCGTAGAATTGAAGGAGCCCGGTGCGAATAAATCTATTTTTCTAAAGTTTAACATGCTCGAAAACACTGAATTTCCTGTTGCGACGGGTAATGGGGGAGGGGTAATTGCCTCAAAATCATATACAACACAAGAGGCGTTTAACTCAAAACCATTTATTCTTGAAGTTTCATATATAACACCTGGCAGTGCTGATTTAACGATATCTAGTGGTAATACGATAAATTTGGGGCGTCCGGCAATCAATATTTTAGCTGATAATTCATGTCGGAAGAGTCTTGGGGCGTGGCTATGGTGTTGGTTGACAGGTAAACTGAGTGGTAAAAATACTTACGCACAAAATATTACATTTACCGTCAAGCACAAACCAACAACCTGTCGTTTCTCCCAGTCGACATACGAAATTAAGATGCCGAATACGACGCTAAAAGAAATGTTAAGCGCAAACAATACTAAATCTGGTTCCACAGAACTGGAACTGAAATGCGAAAGCATCAATAACGTCACTACCAATCCAGTGAGTTTTAAAGTGGTACGCGGCGACTGGGATAGCAGTGGAACGATACTGAAAAATACCGTAATGAATGGCGCAAAGGGAGTGGGTTTCCAGATTTTTAACGGCAGTGCGACATCGCCGTTGAAATTGGGGGATACGCTGATGAACAAAATAGCTAAATTGACTGAAATCAAAAGTAGTTACACTTTTCCCATCACTGCGAAATATGTTCGCGTAACAGGAGAATCACTACAGCCTGGTGACGTACAAAGTAAAGTGACCTTTGCGGTATCTTACGACTAATTGATTGGTGGTTATCTCACGTACTTTCTTGCTGAAAGTACGTGTTTTTATTCGATTAGCGGTGATAAAAAATCTCGCCATCGTAGGCTTTAATGATCTTAGCATCGGCATCATTGACCAGCACATACGCGCCGCCCATGTAGGTCCAGTGGGTGCCTGCCGTCGGCGCGGGCAGATTGCGTAGATTCCACTGTTTAATGGTGTATTCTTCGGTGAGATACAGTGGTGGAACCTTGTCACCGGGTTTGAAATGGGTGAAGTCAGCAATAAAGCTGCTCAGTTCATACTTATCGATACCGGTGGGGGCAGCTGTTGCGGTTGGCGCGGCCCAGACGACGCTGCTTGCAAGCAGAAGTGCACCCAGCAACATTTTATTCTTCATACCCATCCTCTCTACCTCTTCGGGTCATCAAAATCAGTCATGTATCATTCCTGGCATACCGGATGTCTGACAAGCACTATTTTGTGATCACTCCAGTCATTTCGTAAAAAGTGTAAATGAAAGTACAGAATTGCAGCAATCTTGACCAGTAGTTTCACTTTGGGGGCGGATAGTACGCCAATTTACATCGCTAAGCACAGGCAGTATCCTGTTACTGAAACCAGCATATTACGTTTGTGTTTCAACGACTCGGGGTGCCCTTCCTGGTGAAGGCTGAGAAATACCCGTACCACCTGATCTGGATAATGCCAGCGTAGGGAAGTCTGACACTGCCCGTGTCCCTTCTTCGCGCGGGCAGGAGCTGAACCATGCAGCCTGACCTGCACAGCCGCGCGCTCGCGGCTCACACTTTGCACCAATTTAGAACCCTATCCCCGCTCACACACTGTATGACCAATGAGGTCGTGCAAAGCTTTACTGCCAATACATTACTGGCACTGGGCGCATCGCCAGCGATGGTGATCGAACCTGAAGAAGCCAGCCAATTCGCCGCTATTGCCAGTGCATTGCTGGTTAATGTCGGCACCTTAACTCAGGAGCGGGCCACGGCGATGCGCGCCGCCGTTGAGCGGGCTTATCATGCTAAAACCCCGTGGACGCTCGATCCCGTTGCCGTAGGCGCGCTTGAGTTTCGCCGCCGCTTTTGTCTGGATTTACTGTCGCTACAGCCTGCTGCTATTCGTGGCAACGCTTCGGAAATACTTGCTCTCGCCGGCATGAACGGTGGGGGACGCGGCGTGGATACAACCGATACAGCTGTCGCTGCGCTTCCGGCAGCGCAGGCGCTGGCTCGTCAGATTGGGACCATTGTCGTGGTTACCGGCGAAGTGGATTACGTCACCGATGGTCAGCGTACCGTTGGCGTGGACGGCGGCGACCCGTTAATGACTCGCGTGGTGGGCACCGGATGCGCGCTATCAGCGGTTGTTGCAGCCAGTTGTGCCTTGTGTGGTGACCGACTTGATAACGTCGCCTCCGCTTGTAGCTGGATGAAACAGGCCGGGCAAATCGCCACCGAGCAATCAAACGGACCGGGCAGCTTTGTCCCGGCATTTCTCGACGCCCTCTATAACCTGAACGCCCAGGAGTAAGCATGAAACGGATTAACGCATTAACGATCGCCGGAACCGATCCAAGCGGTGGCGCGGGTATTCAGGCCGATTTAAAAACCTTCTCGGCGCTGGGCGCATACGGCTGTTCCGTTATTACGGCGTTGGTGGCGCAAAATACGCGCGGGGTGCAGTCGGTGTATCGTATTGAACCTGACTTTGTCGCTGCGCAGCTGGACTCTGTGTTGAGTGATGTGCGTATCGACACCACAAAAATTGGTATGTTGGCGGAGACGGATATTGTTGAAGCGGTCGCCGAACGTTTGCGTCGCCATCGGGTACAAAATGTGGTGCTGGACACGGTGATGTTGGCAAAAAGCGGCGATCCGTTGCTGTCACCCTCGGCGGTAGAAACGCTGCGTAACCGTTTGCTGCCACAGGTTTCGATTATCACCCCTAATTTACCCGAAGCTGCTGCACTGCTCGGGGCATCGCATGCGCAGACTGAGCAGGAGATGTTAGAGCAGGGAAGAGCGCTACGGGCGCTGGGTTGCGAGGCGGTGTTGATGAAGGGCGGTCATCTGGATGACGCGCAAAGCCCCGACTGGCTCTTTACTCGCGAAGGCGAGCAGCGTTTTACCGCGCCGAGGGTGATGACCAAAAATACCCATGGCACCGGCTGTACGCTATCGGCGGCGTTGGCAGCCCTGCGTCCGCGCCATAACAACTGGGCCGATACCGTACAGGAAGCCAAACTGTGGCTTTCAGCGGCGCTGGCACAGGCAGACACGCTGGAAGTTGGCGAGGGAATTGGTCCGGTGCATCATTTTCACGCGTGGTGGTAATGGGTATACTGGCTGCAGAAACGGCGGCCAGGGAAAAGATAAATGGAACAAGCGCATACCCAGCTTATCGCACAACTGAATGAACGTATTTCAGCGGCGGATAACACGCCGCTGTATATGAAATTTGCGCAGACGGTGAAGAATGCTGTGCGCAGTGGGATCCTGGAACACGGCAATATCCTGCCCGGCGAGCGCGACCTCAGCCAGTTGACCGGCGTTTCTCGGATTACGGTACGCAAGGCGATGCAGGCCCTGGAAGAAGAGGGTGTAGTAACACGTGCCCGCGGTTACGGAACGCAAATCAACAATATCTTCGAGTATTCGCTCAAAGAAGCGCGCGGTTTTTCTCAGCAGGTGGTGTTGCGCGGTAAAAAACCGGATACGTTGTGGGTTAACAAAAGAATTGTACCTTGCCCGGAAGAGGTGGCACAGCAGTTGGCAGTTGTCACAGGAAGTGATGTCTTTCTGCTCAAACGCATTCGTTACGTTGACGAAGACGCAGTATCTATTGAAGAGTCTTGGGTACCCGCACATCTAATTCATGATGTGGATGCCATTGGTGTTTCTCTGTATGACTATTTTCGTAGCCAGCATATTTTCCCACAGCGTACGCGCTCACGCGTTAGCGCCAGAATGCCGGATGCAGAGTTCCAGGCGCACATTCAAATGGATAGTAAAGTGCCGGTACTGGTGATCAAGCAGGTAGCGCTTGACCAGCAGCAACGGCCTATTGAATACAGCATCAGTTACTGTCGTAGCGATCTATACGTTTTTGTGTGCGAGGAGTAGCGCCTCGCGTGATGGGGCGCAATCGCCGCCACGATGCCCAACTACCCAGGACGCCACCGCGTTACCTAACAGCACTGAGTCGGCCAGCGTCCAGCCAGACGCTAGTCCGGCCAGCATGCCGCCGGCATGGCTGTCTCCTGCGCCGATAGTATCAATGACCGCCGTTGCAAATGCCGGTACGCAGCCGGATGTCTGTGCGCTGAAATACCATGCGCCGTCTTTATCCTGACGCACTACCACCGGTGCGGTGAAACGCTGCACCCATTCTGCGCCAAAACCTTCCACATCCTGACTCAATGCAAATCGCTCGGCAGCAATTTCCGCCTCCTGACGATTAAGTGACACCAGCGGACGGCAGGCCATAATTCGTACCAGTAAGGGCTCGGGAATGTCGCCGATGCGCGGGCCAAAATCGATAAACGGTGTCACCTCTTCCAGTCCTTCCAGCCACTGCACCAGCAATTCACCGCACGGGGACGCTAGCTGATAACCCGAGAGATACACCAGGCTATGACGCGGGATATCCAGCTGTGCCAGCCAGGCGGCATTCCACTGATTCTCAACGCCGCTAAAGGACATAAAGGTACGTTCGCCATCCGGTTCCACCAGCGCCAGACACCAGCCGTTATCGCCTTCGGCGTTGTCGATCAGGCTGTGCAGCCCCTCTTTTGCCATCCGATTGCGGATAATGTCGGCCCACACCCCCTGACCCAGCGGTAACGCATTACTGGCGTCGATACCTAAACGCTTGAGCGCTACGGCAATATTCAGCGCGCAGCCGCCAACGTTCACGCCTTGCTGTTTGAGTTCGATATCACAGCCTCGCCAGGGAAGGGCATACGCATCGGCAATGACATCAATCACCGCTGCACCCACCACCGTTACAGGCCGCTGTGTACGTAACTGCGAGAGAAGTTGTTGCAGGCGCGTGGTGCTCATCGCGCCTCCCGCTGCTCACGCAGTCGTATTAACCCGTTGGCGTAGCGGGTAAAGTCCAGCTGATTAACCGCATCCAACTCCTGCTTCAATGCTGGATCAATCGCGTCGACGCCGTGCAGCGCGCCACAAATGGCGGTTGCCATCGCTCCGATGGTATCGGTATCGCCGCCGAGGTTCGCGCACAGAATGGCGCAGCGGTTGGGATCGGTCTGCGCCAGTTCGACCATCGCGATGGCGCAAGGCACGGACTCAATGGTGCTGGTTCCTGCCCCCACAACCTGATACAACTGCTCGCTGGCGGACTCAATGCCGTCGGCGTTACGGACGATTTTCAGCGCCAGTTCAAGGCGTGCACAAAGCGATGCGCTAAAGGTGGTGATTCGTTTGTGCTGCGTGTGCAGGGCAATGGCAGGTAGTGCGTCGACAATCTCCGACCATGTTCCTCCGTCGATGGCCCGCGATACCGCCCACGCGACCACAACGGCTCCCGCGATAGCCAGATCCGATTTATGCGTCGGGCTGGAGGCCATTGCCACATCATCGATAAAGGCATCAAGATTGCGGGCGGTTAGCAGGCATCCCAGTGGCGAAACGCGCATTGCCGCACCGTTGGTCACGCCATTATTCTCCAGTTCGGCGACAGGTTTGCCGTCGCGAATGGCTTTGAGCGCAATTTTTGAGGTCGGGCCGAGCACGTTTTTATTAAAGGCATCAAAACGCTCTGCCCAGGCCAGAATATTGCGACCAATAACGTCGGGTACAATCTCTCCGTCGCACTCAAGCAGGGCATCTGCCAGACACAGCGCCATAGACGTGTCATCAGTAAACTCTGCCTGGTTAAAGTAGCAGGCGGCATTATTTTCCGCCGGACCTGGCAAAAAACTGTCGATCCAACCGAAATGGGCTTTAACCCGGGTTCTTGGCCACAGTTCCGACGGCATGCCCATCGCATCCCCTAACGCCTGCCCATAAAGAGCACCGAGAATACGTTCTGCTTTCATTTTACTTCCCCTTGTTTCAACGCTACATCGCGATCGTCCACCTTAATGGCGGTGATTTCTTTGTCAGATTCGCGAAAGAAAATCATAAACATCACGGCAATGACGGCAATCATGACCGCGCCAAATCCCCACATGCCAGCCCAGTTAAAGGTGAGACCATTAACCGGTTCCTGGTAAGCAAACATTTTTTCCATCATCACGCCGCCCAGACGGTAACCGAGCAGGCTGCCGAATCCCTGACAGCAGAGGGTGATAAGCCCTTGCGCTGCAGTGCGCATGTGAACCGGAGCTTTTTTATCGACATAGATGTAGGCCGTGACGTAATAGAAGTCGTAACTGACACCGTGCAGCAGAATGCCGAGAAACAGCAGGGCGTAAGTGAAATATTCTTCCGCACCACCGTAAACGAAAAATCCGTAGCGGATCGCCGCAGTAATAAGACCAAGCAATAATACCTTTTTAATGCCAAATCGTTTGGTGAAAAACGGTAGTGCCAGCATAAAGAAGATTTCAGAGAACTGGCCCAGCGTCATCCAACCGGTGGCGTTTTTCATTCCGACTTCTGTCAGGTAGCCGTTGGCGAAGATGTAATAGAACGCCAGTGGCATCGCAAACAGGAAAGAACAAAAGAAAAAGACGAGGAAATTTTTATCGCGCAGCAGGATCAGCGCATCCAGACCCAGCATGACTTTGAAATCCATTTTGCCGGTACTTTTTGGTGGCGTATCCGGTAAGAAGAACGCAAAGACGCCCAACAGTGCAGAGCTTCCGGCAGTGATCAGCAGGGGAATATTGGTGGGTGAAATGTCGCTATAGCCAAGCATTTGCGGTAAGAAACCACAGGCCAAACCAGAGGCAATCCAGCCGATGGTTCCCATCACTCGGATGCGCGGGAAATCACGCTCAACGTCCGGTACGTTGGCAAAAGCAATACTGTTAGTCAGCGCAATCGTCGGCATATAGGTCAACGAATAGGCCAGTAACAGCGGGAAGAATCCGCTGAAGGTGGTTTGCTGGGCGGCGAAGTACATCAGAATAGCGCCGACGAACATCAACACCGCCAGCACTTTTTGCGCGGAGAAAAAGCGGTCAGTGATTGAACCGACCAGAATGGGCGACAGGATCGCGGCGATCGCGGTACAAGCGTAGGACCAGCCGATCTCCCCGGCGCTAAAGCCGCTTTTACTCAGCCACAGCCACAGCGGTACAAACCAGGCGCCCCAGATAAACCACTCTACAAACATCATGAACGACAGCTTAACTGTAGTTTTCATCTTTAAATCCTTCATGACAGGTAAGGTACGCATTGATAGTACCATCTGATAATACCTTTAAAATACCTTTGCGGTCTAAATTTGACCGCCTTAACATTATTTCTTCCTGAATCGAGCCAGCAGAAGTTGCTGAAAAGTGCGCTAAAGATGGAAAAAATACGCAGTCGGTACCAGGCTTAATGCTGCCCGCAAAAAGGCGGGTCAGGACAATCCACATTCCGGTTTCAAATCGGAAATTACGGGAGCATAGCTATGACTGATATTGCGCAGTTGCTTGGCAAAGACGCCGACAACCTTTTACAGCATCGTTGTATGACCATTCCTTCTGATCAACTTTACCTGCCTGGACATGATTACGTCGACCGTGTGATGGTGGATAACAATCGGCCGCCTGCCGTGCTGCGTAACATGCAGACGCTGTATAACACGGGTCGACTGGCCGGGACAGGGTATCTGTCGATTCTACCGGTGGACCAGGGGGTAGAGCACTCCGCTGGCGCATCGTTTGCGGCTAACCCGCTGTACTTTGATCCGAAGAATATTGTGGAGCTGGCTATCGAAGCAGGGTGTAACTGCGTGGCATCGACCTATGGCGTGCTGGCTTCTGTCTCCCGTCGCTACGCGCACCGCATTCCGTTCCTCGTTAAAATTAACCACAACGAAACGCTGAGTTATCCGAATACGTTCGACCAGACGCTGTATGCCAGCGTAGAGCAGGCGTTCAATATGGGCGCGGTTGCGGTAGGGGCAACCATCTATTTCGGTTCTGAGGAGTCTCGCCGCCAGATTGAGGAGATTTCGGCCGCGTTTGAGCGCGCCCATGAGCTGGGTATGGTTACCGTGTTGTGGGCGTATCTGCGTAACTCCGCGTTTAAAAAAGATGGCGTGGATTACCATGTTTCTGCCGATCTTACCGGACAGGCTAACCATCTGGCTGCCACTATCGGAGCGGATATCGTTAAGCAGAAAATGGCGGAAAATAACGGTGGGTATAAAGCGGTTAATTTTGGCTACACCGACGATCGCGTCTACACCAAGTTGACCAGCGAGAATCCAATTGACCTGGTACGTTATCAACTGGCGAACTGTTATATGGGGCGCGCCGGGTTAATTAACTCCGGCGGCGCGGCTGGCGGCGAAACCGATCTCAGTGATGCGGTACGTACGGCGGTGATTAACAAACGAGCAGGCGGCATGGGGCTGATTCTTGGACGCAAAGCATTCAAGAAAACCATGGCCGACGGCGTTAAGCTGATTAACGCCGTGCAGGATGTTTATCTGGACAGCAAAGTTACCATCGCCTGATTACAGCCGGGGTGTCGTTGTGTTAGCGCAACAGTGGACAACCCGGCGGCAGTCTGCAACGTAACGCCTCAGGCAGGATTTCAATATGAAACTCCTGTCCGCTGAGCGGTTCGCCGTCAAGATTAAAGGTAATTTCGTGTGGGGCGCGGATATCAAACCACGATGATGCGCCCTCGATGATGTTAGGGTTGTCTTCGGATTGCGTTAACGCCGAAAGCAGCCCTGGCAACAGTTCTTCGCCGGTAAAAATGCGCAGTTGCAACAGACCATCGTTGATCAGCGCCGTTGGGCAAAGCTGTTGCCCGCCACCAGCCTGACGACCATTACCGATACCAATCACCAGCGCCTTACCCTGCCAGTGAAAATCTTCCCCACGAATATCGCAGACGTCGGGTTTGAGCGTATCCATGCGCATTAATCCGTGGATAAAGTATGATACGCCACCCAACGCAGCTTTGAGTTTTTCCGGCGTTTCGGTAGTGATACGTGTGCCGAAGCCGCCGGTCGCCATGTTGATAAAACAGGTTTTATCATTGACCTGCACCATATCGATCGCTGTCGCATTTGCGGCGATAGCCAGCTTTAACGCCTTATCAAGGTCGTCGGGTATCCCCACGCTGGTGGCAAAATCATTTGCCGTTCCCAACGGTAAAATACCCAGCGCCGGAATATTGTCGCCCTGCGACTGGATCAGCGCCGTCGAAACTTCGTTGATGGTGCCGTCGCCGCCGCCGGCAATCACCGTTTCAACGCCTAGCTGACGAGCTTCATCAACGTAGCGTTGGGCATCGCCTTTTTCCCAGGTCACGCGAACATGGATTTCCACGCCTTCATCGCGAAGCTTCGCAATGGCATCACGCAGGGGGAGATTATCAGCACTTTTTCCATTGAGGATCAGTAAACTGGCAGGGAACGCTATCATCCGTTTGCCTCACTTTTTTTCGTTTTAACAAGTGTATGCCAGGAAAGTGTTTATGGCGTAAGAACTGACTGAAAGCGCAGGCGAAGAGATAAAAAAAGCCGCAGAGCGCGGCTTTTCAGATTGGGCAGACGTTACTGCGGGAACCACTGATCGCTGATTTTCTGGTACGTGCCGTCAGCTTTGATTGCCGCCAGCGCGCTGTTCAGTTTTTCCAGCAGGGCTTTGTTATCCGGGCGAACCGCGATGCCAAGGCCAGTACCGAAGTATTGCGGGTCGGTTACTTTGTCAGTGGCTACGCCTAACTGCGGGTTGGTTTTCAGCCACTCGTTAACCACAGCAGTATCGCCAAATACGCCATCAATACGGCCATTTTTCAGGTCGATAATCGCATTCTGATAGCTATCGTAGGCCACGGTTTTCACCTCAGGATGTTTATCCTGCAGGTATTTCTGATGGGTGGTGCCGTTTTCCATACCGATGCGCTTACCTTTCAGGTCGGCAAAGGTTTTATAGGTGTCTTTTTTCGCAATCACCAGCGCGGAGTTGGCATAGTAAGGCTGAGTAAATGCAACCTGCTTGCTACGCTCAGGTGTGATATCCATTCCGGAAATAACCGCATCATATTTCTTGAATTTCAGCGCGGGGATCAGGCTATCGAAAGCGTGATTGGTGAAAGTACATTCTGCCTGCATTTGTTTGCACAGCGCCGTTGCCAGGTCGATGTCAAAACCGACAATCTTATTGCTGGCGTCCAGTGATTCAAATGGCGGATACGTGGCTGATACACCGAAACTAATTTTATCAGCAGCTGAGGCGCCAGCGGCGAAAGTAGCAAGTAATGCGGCCAGTACTAACTTTTTCATGGTGGAACTCCCGTCTGTCAATCTTATGATTATTTACCGTGTCTGCGGCGTGGATTAACAATGCCATTTAATGAATTTATATGCAATAAAAATGATTAGATATTTTTAATGACATAAAAAAAGACGGACAATTTAGGTTGTTGTCCGTCTTTATTATTTTAATTTATGCATATTTGCCGGATGGTGGTGCTAGCACCTTATCCGGCCTACAAAAGGTGCATGAACCGTAGGCCTGATAAGCGTAGCGCCATCAGGCATATGCTTAATTCCGATGTTCAAACGCCAGCGCTTTACGCTCTATTAAGCGCATCATCAGCGTCAGCAAGCCGTTGACGATCAGGTAAATCACACCCGCAGCACCGAATACCATAACGTCATAAGTACGGCCGTACAGCAGCTGGCTATAACCCATGACTTCCATCAGGGTGATGGTGTAAGCCAGTGAGGTACTTTTAAATACCAGCACCACTTCGTTGGAATATGAGGAGAGGGCGCGTTTAAAGGCGTACGGCAACAGAATAGCCAGCGTATCCTTTTTGCTCATCCCCAATGCACCGCAGGACTGCCACTGGCCTTCCGGGATTGCACGGATAGCGCCGTAGAACAGTTGCGTGGTGTAGGCCGCACTGTTTAACGACAGCGCAATTAAGGCGCATAACCAGGGTTCAGAGAGCAGATGCCACAGTACCGGATATTCTTGCAATGCCGGAAACTGTCCTGGTCCGTAGTAGATCAGGAAGATTTGCACCAGCAGCGGTGTACCGGTGAACAGCGTGATATAAGCGCGAACCAGCCACACCAGTACCGGCGTTTTCAGCGTCAGGATGACGGTGAAGATCAGCGCCAGTACCAGAGCAACCACGATGGAGGCGACCGTCAGCGTCAGGCTGGTATGCAGCCCTTTCAACAATTCAGGTAAATACTCAAGCATCATCCTGGTCTCCGCTCAAAACGTGTCGCGCGCAGGTCAATGCGTTTGAGAATGTACTGACTCACCAGCGTAATCACCAGGTAAATAGCGGCCGCCACAATGTACCAGGTAAACGGCTCCTGGGTACGGGTAGCGATGCTCTTGGTTTGCAACATCAGATCGTTCACGCTGATAAGGCTGACCAGCGCGGTATCTTTCAGCAATACCAGCCACTGGTTACCCAGTCCCGGTAAGGCATGACGCCACATCTGCGGCATCACCAGACGAAAGAAGATCGCGGCTTTAGACAAACCTAACGCCTGACCTGACTCCCATTGCCCGAGTGGCACGGCCTTCAGCGCGCCACGCAGCGTTTGCGACGCGTAAGCGGCATACAGCAATGACAGTGCAATGACACCGCACAGGAACGGGCTGACGTCGAAGTTTTCGATCTGCATCTGAACCGGGATTTGTACAAACCCGAGATTGATCGTAAAGCCATCGGCCAGCGTCAGCAGCAGTTGTGAGGAGCCGAAATAGATAAACAGAACCACCAGAATTTCTGGCAGACCGCGCAGGATGGTGACCAGGGCCGAGCCCGCCCATGCCACCGGGCGCCATTTTACTGACTCCCAGACGGCAAAAAACATGGCGAGCGCAAGGCCAATGATCAGCGCACAAACGGCAAGGCCGACGGTCATCCCGGCGGCGCTTGCTAAAGGAAAAAATTCATTCATCAAATATTACTTCTGGAACCATTTGTTGTAGATGGTCTCGTAAGTCCCATCTTTCTTCACTTTTTCCAGCGCAGCGTTAAATTTCTGCTGCAGCTCGGTATTGCCCTGGCGCACAGCGATGCCCAGACCAGTACCGAAGTAATCTTTATCCGTGACTTTGTCGCCAACCGCGGCCAGTTTTGGATTGTCTTTCAGCCACTCTGTTACTACTGCGGTATCACCAAAGACGCCGTCAATACGACCGTTTTGCAGATCGAGTTTGGCATTCTGATAGCTGTCATACGGCACGGTAGTCACTTCCGGATGTTTATCCATGATGAATTTCTGGTGCGTCGTCCCGTTTTGAACGCCGACTTTTTTGCCTTTCAGCTGATCAATGCTGGTGTATTTACCCTGTTGGCCAACAAACAGCGCAGAGTTGTCGTAGTAAGGGGTGGTGAACAGAACCTGTTTTTCACGCTCAGGCGTGATGTCCATACCGGCCATCACCGCGTCAAAACGACGGAATTTCAGGCTCGGGATCAGGCTGTCGAAGGCCTGATTGGTGAAGGTACAGGTAGCGTCAATCTCTTTACACAGCGCATTCGCCAGATCAACGTCAAACCCTACGATCTTGTTGTTAGCATCGATCGATTCAAACGGAGGATAAGACGCTTCGGTGGCGAAACGAATGGTTTGGGCTGCGGTAGCGGAAAGGCTAAAACCTGCGATTAGCGCGGCAATCAGAACTTTTTTCATTGTATTGTCCCGAATCTTAGTGAGAAAGATAGTTTTTAAACGCTTCGGTTTGCGGGTTGGCAAAGCAGCTCGCATCCCCAAACTCGACGATATGACCGTTTTCCATGTACACCACGCGACTGGCCGTTTTACGAGCAACTTCCACTTCGTGGGTGACGATCACCTGAGTAATATTGGTTTCCGCCAGCTCACGAATGATGCTGACGATTTGGGCGGTGATTTCCGGGTCAAGCGCTGCGGTAGGCTCATCAAACAGCAGCACCTGTGGTTCCATCATCAACGCGCGGGCAATGGCCACACGCTGCTGCTGGCCGCCGGACAGATGCAGTGGATAGCGATCGCTGTACGGCTTCAGACGCAGTCGTTCCAGCAGTTTCTCGGCACGCGCCATCGCTTGCTCTTTTGTCAGACCTAGTACGCGGCAGGGCGCTTCAATCAGGTTCTGCACCACCGTGAGATGCGGCCAAAGATTATATTGCTGGAAGACCATGCCCACGTTTTGACGCAGATCCCGAATGGCTTTATCTGACGGGGTTTTCGTGAAGTCGAAACGGTTACCCGCAATAGAGAGCGTGCCCGAGCGCGGCATCTCAAGCAGGTTGAGTACGCGCAGTAGCGAGCTTTTCCCGGCTCCACTTGGGCCAAGTAACACCAGTGTTTCACCCTGAGGGCAATCCAGCGTGATATCGAACAGCGCCTGATGTGCGCCGTAGAAGCAGTTAATGCCGTTTAATTGAATACTCATTGACACTCGATACTGGCAGTCTGATAGCTATTGAAGCCGCAGATACTACCTTTGACAGAATAGTTATGCAATATTTATGCGTTAAAAGTTAAATGCAAACCGCATTCTTCTCTAAACATAGCACAAAATAGCGGGGCCACCAGTGGGCAAGAATAATTGTCGGCATTCTATGCAGAATGCCAGACAATTAATGGGGGTTATGATTTGGGCGAGTAAATGGCGCGATTAACGGTTTTCGACAGACTGGCGCAACGTCCCGGCTGGCGCGTGTACGCTGCCGCCCAGATAGCGTACATCATCAACGACCCAGCACTGGCCTTCGCGGATCATCAGCACTTCATCACGCCAGCTCTGGTCACCCTGTTTCAGCTCTACGCGTAGCGGAATGTTGCGTGCATCACTATTCGGAATAGTCGATGCGCTGGCGACGCTGGCACTGTCCGGTAACGTAGCCCGACTGGAGAACGGATCGCTGTTAAACAGGTCGCGGTGTGCATTATCGCGGCTGGCGTCGGTCAGCAGTTTAGCCAGGTTGTCGCTAAGGTATGGACGAAGTGGGGTAAGATCATTGTTTCGATGCTGAATACGGTAATCATAGAATTGTTGAGCCACGCTGTCTGGCCCGCCTTCTACGCATGAACCGCTACGCGTGCCGTTATCTTTATAGACCGGCGTCACGGTCGTACAGGCGCTGAGAAGTAGTGCAAATGGAACCAGCAGAGAGAGTTTCGAGTAGCGCATAATGATTTCCTTATTAGCTTTCTACTATTAGTGTTCTACGTTGATAGAATATATCCTTTCAATGATAGTGGATCGGTTCGATAATGCTTTTGAGATCGTGCTCTTAGCGCAAAAAGGAGATTAACCATGCAGTTTTCGACTACCCCTACGCTGGAAGGGCAGAGCATCGTGGAATACTGCGGTGTTGTGACTGGCGAAGCCATTTTAGGTGCGAATATTTTCCGCGATTTTTTCGCTGGCATTCGCGATATTGTCGGCGGTCGCTCCGGCGCGTATGAAAAAGAGCTGCGTAAAGCGCGTGAAATTGCTTTCCAGGAGCTGGGCGAACAGGCCAAAGCGCTGGGTGCTGATGCGGTGGTCGGTATTGATATTGATTACGAAACCGTGGGCAAAGACGGCAGTATGCTGATGGTGAGCGTCAGCGGTACCGCGGTGAAAACTCGCCGATGAAGCGTCTGTTGTGTCTGCTGGCATTTACGCTGTTGCTGGTGGGATGTGCTGGCGAAAAAGGGATTGTCGACAAAGACGGGTATCAGTTAGATACCCGCCGTCAGGCACAGGCTGCTTATCCACGCATTAAAGTGCTGGTTATCCATTACACGGCCGATGATTTTGACTCTTCTCTGGCTACGCTGACCGATAAAAACGTCAGCTCGCACTATTTGATCCCGGCTGTGCCGCCGCTCTACCACGGCAAACCGCGTATCTGGCAACTGGTGCCGGAAAAAGATCTGGCCTGGCATGCGGGGATTAGCTTCTGGCGTGGCGCTACGCGTATTAACGATACCTCAATTGGCATTGAGCTGGAAAACCGCGGCTGGCAAAAATCGGCAGGGATAAAATATTTTGCGCCGTTTGAGCCCGCGCAGATTCAGGCGCTGATCCCATTGGCGAAAGATATTATCGCCCGCTACGACATAAAACCGCAGAACGTGGTAGCCCATGCGGACATCGCGCCGCAACGTAAGGACGATCCTGGACCGCTTTTCCCATGGAAAGTGCTGGCCGAACAGGGAATTGGCGCGTGGCCGGACACTCAGCGCGTAGCGTTTTATCTTGCCGGGCGAGCGCCTCATACGCCGGTAGCAACCGAATCTTTACTCGATCTGCTGTCGCGTTACGGCTATGAGATAAAATCTGATATGACGCCGCGCGAACAGCAGCGGGTGATTATGGCCTTCCAGATGCACTTCCGCCCGACGCTGTGGAACGGCGTGGCGGATGCAGAAACTCAGGCGATTGCCGAAGCGTTACTGGAAAAATACGGGCAGGGTTAACGCAGAATACCAATGCCTGATGGTGCTTCGCTTATCAGGCCTACGGCTAATTTAGGCTGGATTTTGTAGGCCGGATAAGGCGCTTGCGCCGCCATCCGGCAATGGTTAACGCGGCAGCTTACCGTGGTCGCGCAGCCAGGCCGCGGTACGTTCAATCCCTGCATCCAGCGTCACAATGGGCTGATAACCCAACTCTTCCTGAGCGCGGGTAGTATCCAGCGTAAAATCAAAATTTAGCTTCGAGACGCCGTAATGCGTCAGCTTTGGCTCTTTTGCCGATTTATTGCCTAAACGCTCCATGCTGCGGGCAATCATGTCCAGCATCGGGTAAGGAACGGAGCGGATCCGACAATCAATATTCAGCTCGTCGATGAGCTTCTGCACAATGCTGCGCAGAGTGCGATGCTCGCCGTTGGTAATGTTGTACGCGCGACCTGACGGCAGCTTATCGCAGGCTTGCTGACTTGCCAGCCACATCGCGTGCACTGCATTTTCGTAGTAGGTCATATCTACCAGCGCACTTCCGCCGTGCGGCAACAGGATGCTGCCATAGTGGTACATCATATGGGCCAGGCGCGGGATAAAGACCTTATCGTGTGGTCCGAACAGGCTTTGCGGACGCAATACCGTAAAACGCGTCTGCGGGTTGGCCTGCGCCAGCAACGCAATCACGTCTTCGCCAGCTGCTTTGCTGCGGGCAAATTCATTGGCGAAGCGGTGCGGGCGAAAGTCCTCTTTGATATCGCGATGGTGGTGATAATCAAAATAGAGCGACGGCGAGGAGATATGAATGAAGTTGCGAACACCCCAGGCCACGGCCCACTCGCCCAGACGACGAGTTGCGCGAACGTTGGCCAGATCGAAGGCTTCCTGAGTTCCCCACGGTGAGGTAAAACTGGAGCAGTGCCACAGCGTGTCGATGCCGGCAAGCATCACTTTTGCTTGCGAAGAAACCAGCTCGGTCAAATCCGCATGCACAAACTCTGCGCCCATTTTCTCCAGCAGCTTGCCCATCGCTTCGTTGCGACCGGTGGCTCTGACGCTGACGCCTTTGCTGCATAAAAATTCAACCGCGTTTCGGCCCAAGCCGCTGGTGGCTCCGGTAACCAGTACCTTCATATCAATCCACTGTGTTTAAAAAACGTCGTGCGCATTCTTCCGTGAAATACGCCTGTATGCAATGGGAAACATGAAAGAATACAGGCTCTTTTTATCATTAGTCTGTGATTTGTTCTGCAAGTTTGGCTATACGCTTCGCCATCCCCCTGAAAATGAACAGGTGGGCGGGGATCATCAACAGCCAGTAGAAGAGGCCAGGCATACCGTGTGGATGCCACCAGGCGCGTACATCAATGCGTCGATGATCGCCTTTATCTTCCAGTGTGAAGCTCAGGCGACCCAATCCCGGTGCTTTCATCCCAAACAGCAGCGTCAGCTGTTTCTCCGGCTCAACGATGATGACTTTCCAGCTATCAACGGTGTCGCCAACTTGCAATAGTGGGTGTTCGGGACGACCTTTTGCCAGCTTATGGCCGACCAGCAGGTCCAAGGCCGCGCGCGTCTTCCATAGAATATTGCCAAAGAAATAGCCTTCTTTGCCGCCGAGTCGATTCACTACCTGCCACAGTGCTTTTTTGCTGGCGGCGGTTTCAACGCTAAAGCCAGCTTGTTTGGCGAAATAGCCATATTCTGGACGCCAGCGGGCAAACGCCTGTGCGTCGTAACCCCAGTCGCTGGAGTTGACCAGCTTTTCTTCTTCCTTCAACGTACTGCGCACCGCATCATCAAAGGCAATCAGCTTTTGCGGGATCAGCGCACGTAGTTTGGTGTCATCGGCCAGCAGGTCGTGTTTTAAGCCCTGGATCAGCGCCTTGGCCGTGGTTGGCGGCACTGACGTAATGACGTTTAAAAACCAGACCGAAATCCAGCGGGTAGGGAAGGGGATGGGGATGAGCAGGCGATGTTTACCGCTGACCGCCATAAAATGCTCGAACTGTTCCTGATAGCTCAACACCTGCGGGCCGGCTGCTTCGAGTACGCGGTGATGTTGCGTGGGATGATCCAACAACGCCACCAGGTAGTACATCAAATTCTCCAGCGCGATGGGTGTGGTACGTGAGCGCACCCAGCGCGGAGGGGTGAGTACCGGCAGGTTGTAGACCATGTCGCGCATCACTTCAAAGGCAGCGGAACCTGCCCCCACGATAATGCCCGCGCGCAATTCCGTCATTGGCACGCCTGATTCACGCAGAGTATCTGCGGTTATCTGTCGCGCACGCAGATGATCGGATTGTTCATGCCGGGGAGCCTGTAATGAGCTCAGGAAAATAAGCTGTTTGACCGCTGTATTACGCAGTGCATCGCGGACGTTCATCGCCACCTGACGTTCGTGGGCGATAAAATCACCGCCTTCACCCATGCCATGGACCAGGTAATAAACCGTATCAACACCCACCAGTAGCGGGGTGAGGTTATCTGGCCAATTCAAATCGACCTTATGGCAACTGACGTTGGCCAGTTGCTGCTTTTCCAGTCGTTCAATGCGACGTGCCGCAGCCAACACCTGATGCCCTTGCTGACTGAGCGCCTGTACCAAATGCTGACCAATGTAGCCACTGGCGCCAAGAACCAAAATCCGTTGCGGCACGCCCATCTCCTTATTGGGTTAAAAAAGTGCGCCAGTGGGCGACGACTTCAGCAAGTTGTTCACGTGATACGTCAAGATGCATCACCAGGCGCACAATCGGGGAGGCGTTAATCAGCACACCCTGCGCTTTCATATATTCACCCAGCGCGGCCGCGTGCTCTTCGCCAACGCGCACAAACAGCATGTTGGTGTCGTGGCGCATGACGTCCGCCCCTGCTTCGCGCAGTTGCTCCGCCATCCAGGCGGCGTTGTCATGGTCTTCCTGCAAACGCGCCACGTTATTTTTCAGCGCATACAGTCCGGCCGCCGCCAAAATACCCGCCTGGCGCATTCCGCCGCCGGTCATTTTGCGCCAGCGAATGGCACGCTTGATGTACTCGTGGCTGCCGACCAGCAGCGAGCCTACCGGCGTTCCCAGACCTTTGGAAAGACAAATGGTGAACGAGTCGCAGTATTGCGTGACATCTTTAAGCTCACAGCCATAGGCGACGACGGCGTTAAAAATACGCGCGCCGTCGACGTGCAGGGCAAGATTGCGCTCCCGGGTGAATTCCCAGGCCTCTTTCAGATACTCGCGCGGCAGCACTTTTCCGTTATGCGTGTTTTCCAGACTGAGCAGACGGGTGCGGGCAAAATGGATATCGTCTGCTTTGATTTTTGCTGCCACTTTGTCCAGCGGCAGGGAGCCATCCGGCGCGGCATCGATGGGTTGCGGTTGAATGCTGCCGAGCACCGCTGCGCCACCCGCTTCGTAGAGATAGTTATGCGCGCCCTGACCGGCGATATACTCTTCGCCGCGCTGACAATGGCTGAGCAGTGCAACCAGGTTCGCCTGAGTGCCGGTAGGTAAGAAAATGGCGGCTTCTTTGCCAGAAAGCTCGGCCGCGTATTGCTGGAGGGCATTAACGGTAGGATCATCACCGTAGACGTCGTCCCCGACCGGGGCGGCCATCATCTCTTCGAGCATGGCGCGACTGGGTCGGGTGACAGTATCACTGCGTAAATCAATCACGGGCATTCCTTTTTAAGTGAGGTAATGCCCTCTGTTTTACCTGAGCCAGTTAGTTTTCGCCAGTTCGATCACTTCATCACCGCGTCCGCTGATGATTGCGCGCAGCATATACAGGCTAAAACCTTTGGCTTGTTCGAGCTTGATCTGCGGCGGGATCGCCAGCTCTTCTTTCGCCACCACCACATCGACCAGCACCGGACCGTCAATTGACATCGCCCTTTGCAGCGCCTCATCAACCTCTGAAGATTTCTCCACGCGAATGCCCGTGATGCCACAGGCCTCGGCAATCCGCGCGAAATTCGTGTCGTGCAGTTCGGTGCCGTCAGTCAGATAACCACCAGCTTTCATCTCCATCGCCACAAATCCCAGCACGCTGTTGTTGAAGACAATAATCTTCACCGGTAACTTCATTTGTACCACCGACAGAAAATCGCCCATCAGCATGCTAAAGCCGCCGTCACCGCACATTGCCACAACCTGACGTCCTGGTTCGGTCGCTTGTGCGCCGAGTGCCTGCGGCATGGCATTAGCCATCGACCCGTGGTTAAACGATCCGAGCAGGCGACGTTTGCCGTTCATTTTCAGATAGCGTGCTGCCCACACCGTTGGCGTGCCAACGTCGCAGGTAAAGATGGCATCGTCAGCGGCAAAGTGGCTGATCTGTTGCGCCAGATATTGCGGGTGAATGGCTTTATCGCTGGGTTTGGCTAAATCATCCAGCCCTTTGCGCGCCTCGCGGTAGTGCTCCAGTGCTTTGTCCAGGAACTGCCGCTCGGTTTTCTCTTCCACCAGAGGTAGTAGGGCACGTAACGTGGATTTAATATCGCCTACCAGCGCCATATCAACTTTACTGTGCGCGCCAATACTCGCCGGATTGATATCAATCTGAATAATTTTGGCGTCGGTGGGGTAGAACGGGCGATAGGGGAACTGGGTGCCGAGCAGGATCAGCGTGTCGGCATTCATCATGGTATGGAAGCCGGATGAAAAGCCAATCAGCCCGGTCATACCCACGTCATAGGGGTTATCGTACTCAACATGCTCTTTCCCGCGCAGAGCGTGCACGATCGGGGCTTTGATTTTAGCCGCAAACTCAACCAGCTCTTTATGCGCACCGGCGCAGCCGCTGCCGCACATCAGGGCGATGTTGCTGGAGTAGCGCAGCAGTTGCGCCAGTTTTCTCAGCTCTTCCTCTTCCGGGGTGACTACCGGGAGCGGCGCATGATACCAGTGCGTGGTGGCGCTTTCAGGGGCGGGCTTCAGCGCCACGTCGCCGGGTAATACCACCACGGAGACGCCACGGTTGAGCACCGCTTTACGCATAGCTATAGCCAGCACCTGGGGGATCTGCTCAGGGCTGGAGACCAGCTCGCAATAGTGGCTACATTCACGGAACAACTCTTGCGGGTGGGTCTCCTGAAAATAACCGCTGCCTATTTCACTGGATGGAATATGCGCGGCGATTGCCAGCACCGGAACGTGGTTGCGGTGGCAATCAAACAGGCCGTTAATCAGGTGCAGGTTGCCAGGCCCACACGAGCCTGCGCAGACGGCCAGCTCGCCCGTCAACTGCGCTTCAGCGCCCGCGGCGAAGGCCGCAACCTCTTCATGACGGGTTGGCATCCAGTCAATTGTTCCCATACGATTCAGACTATCACTCAGACCATTTAGCGAGTCACCCGTTACACCCCAAATGCGTTTTACGCCAGCCTGTTCGAGTGTTTTAGCAATAAAAGCGGCAACCGTTTGTTTCATGGTTTTCCTTCTCCTCTAATGTGATACCGGTTACAAGTTTAGATGAAGATAATCGTTATGCTTCTCATTTCCCCCTTATTTCCGGCAGGTTTCATTTAACCTGTATTAAGCGTAGTTTGTTATTGGACATGGTGAAACAAGGAATAAATTCAAATGGTTATAAAACTATTAAATTCAGTTAACCGGGTACTGACTCACGAAGATTTTGGCAAGTTTTTGTTACGCCTTGCCGTCGGTGGGCTGATGCTGTTTCATGGGCTGCATAAACTGTTTGCTGGTATTGATGGCATCAGCGGCATGTTGATAGCGAAAGGTTTCCCGGGCTTTATTGCGTACGGCGTTCTGCTGGGAGAGGTTGTAGCGCCGTGTCTGATTATTCTAGGCATCCTGACGCGTCCTGCGGCGTTGGGGCTGGCGTTTACGATGGTTGTGGCATGGCTGATGGTCGGGATGGGCGAAACCTGGACACTGGATAAAACCGGTGCATGGGCGATTGAAAGTCTGGTGTATTTCTTCATCGGCGCGCTGGCCGTGGCGTTTTTGGGGGCGGGGCGTTACTCCGTTGCAGGAAATTCTGCCTGGCGATAGTTACCATTTGAGAGTCAATACCGAGGCGGGGGTGCGCTGACGGTTTGCCCGCCTCGTCGTTCAATCTGTCGCTAATCTATATGTCATCACTGTTCCATAGTTTGTGCCGACGTCTCAGCGCTCGCTGCGTCAATGCCCTTGCCATCGCGGCGCCTATTTCAGCGCTGACAACCAGTCCCTGAATAAACGGACGATCGTGCATCAACCACGGCAGCCCGCCAAAAGCGATGCGATTGCGGGCGTTTTCCGGCGCTTGCAGCGTGTAATCTTCGCCGATATCCGGGATCTCATCGCCACAGGCCAGCAGTTGATCGCGTAGCGTTGGGAAAGGGATATCTTTGCTCTGCAATGCCCGTTGCCCTCGGGCGTCAATAAACACATCGAATTCGCTGCGTCGACCGTGGTGGTAAATTACCGTCATTTCCTGCTCATTCGTACGCTCATAATCCGCACCAAGTGTGAGGATCTCAATCAGCCCGGCGTCGTGCAGCGCCAGCAGTCGGCGGACTGATTCAGACGGGATTGCCGCATAATTGTCGATAAACACGCGCGCCAGTCCTCGCTTAAAGCGCTTTTCATCAGACGGATCAAGATGTGGGACGATCTCTTCGATTACCTCGTGTAGCCGCAGCAGTGTATAGCGCCACGCGACGGTACGCTGTTCCTGTTTGTTGCGTTCAACTTCAATCAGGTTGCGCTTCGCCCATTCAAAAGGATCGTGCTCAAGCCTGTCGGCAAAGTAGGCCTCGGGGAATGTATCGGCGTTGAGCGTCTCAAGTGCTATCTCTTGGCTCCATTGCGGGGCTGCATCTTGCAGTTGTTGTACAATAATCCGGAAAATGCGGTCCAGTAATCCTTTTTGCCCATGGACAATGACGTCTTCAATTGCTTCAGGCGTTGCGATGTTCAACGATTCACAGGGCAGAGGGCAGTAAAAATCCGCTTCAGGCAGCACACCGCTGCGCGACATTAGGGTCAGCTTCAGGCTTTGGCTGTCGGATTTACAGATAAACTGGAGTGCGTTATCAGCCCCGGTGGTGAAGGCACCGTGTTGGCAGGCCACGGCCATCGCTGCGTCAATCGCGCTGAGTGAGGTGCCGAGAATTCCTACCCGGCAAGCGCTAATCTGGACGTCCATTAGACCTGTCCACGGGCTGGGAAAAAACTTCCGTGTCTGTACATCCGTTTCAGGCCACAGATGGCCGGTGGCGATAGCGGCGAAGTCCACCTCGACAGGCTGTGAAGCATGATTGATCCACAGAGAGACCCCATTCGGGTTTGCGCGCAGGTCGGTGACTTCGCTTGATTCGTTTATGCTAATCGCGAAGCCTGAGCCTCGCGCTTTCTCGACGATAGCGAATAAACGATCGCGATAATAGTCACCGAGGATCACGCGGGGCAAAAATTGCCGTTCATGCAAAGAATTACGTTCAATCCGAAACTGCGCCAGATAGTCATCACTTTGATTCTGTAGCCACGTCAGATAACTGATATAAATCGGTGGGATCTCTATGCTGGCTATATTTGCCAGCATGAAGTCTGCGTTGTTGTCGCTGTTATAAGGCATGCCAACGCCCGCCTGTTCAGCTTGCTCATAAAGCTCTATTTCCAGCGGTTCACCGCGCTCAACCAGGGCATGAAACGTATAAATGCCGGTGGGACCGACGCCGACAATGGCCACTTTTTTCATGGGGATCCTTGTAGAAAGTTCGACGTGGTAGTCCTGGATTATGCTTAATCTGCGAAGTGTAAGTGTGGTCGATAATTTACGGGGGAAGGAGGTATTTTGCCGGGGAGAGTGAAAATATCAGAATTTTGCAGCGCCTGAGAGCATAAAAAAAGGCCACCCGGTACAGCCAGGCAGCCTTTTGCACATCAGATACCGGCCAATTACGCCAGCACTAAATCACCCTGCGGATGGCAGGAACAGGCCAGCACATAACCTTCAGCGATTTCTGCGTCGGTCAGCGTCATGGTGCTGCTGACCGTGTAGTTACCGTCAACCACTTTGGTTTTGCAGCAGCCGCAAACGCCTGCACGGCATGCGGCGACAACCGGAACCTTGTTGCTTTCCAGCGCTTCCAGCAGCGTACTGCCCACCGGCGCATAGAACTCTTTCGCCGGCTGTAGCTTAGTAAACTTCAGACCACTGGTGGCGGCTTCGGCAACAGGTGTGAAGAACTGCTCTTTAAAGAAGCGCGTCACACCCAGTGCTTTGACTTCTTTCTCGACCAGATCCATATACGGTGCCGGGCCACAGGTCATCACGGTACGCGAGGTCAGATCCGGTACGCTTTTCAGCAGTTCGGTAGTCAGTCGGCCGGAAACAAAACCTTCGGTGGCATTGTTTTCAGCAACTAATGTCACCGGATATTCACGCCACTCGTCGGCAAAAATGACATCTTGCGGCGAGCGAACGTTAAAGATTACCTGTACATCCGCTTGCGGGCGGTACTTTGCCAACCAGCGACGCATTGACATGATTGGCGTAACACCACAGCCTGCGGCCAGCATCAGGAACTTGTCTTCCGCTTTATCTTCACAGGTGAACTCACCCATGGCATCGGACAGCCAGATATAGTCGCCGCGCTTCACGTCGCGGGTTAGCCACTGTGAACCTGCACCATCGTCAATCCGGCGGATGGTCAACGTAATGTACTCGCTAACGCCCGGCGTTGAGGAAATGGTGTAAGCACGCAGCGTATCCGCTGAATTACGTACGCTGACCAGTGCATACTGCCCGGCGCGGTAAGGATAATAATCGTGGCACAGCAACGAAATTGTCCATACATCCGGCGTTTCCTGATGGATGTGGTGAACCTGCATCCGCCATGGGCACTGATGAGTTGGCATTGTCATTCTTTACTCCTTACGCGCTCAGCAGTTGCTTCATGTCTTCTTCAACGGTGGTCACGGAACGCAGACCAAATTTCTCGTTGAGAACTGCCAGCAGATCCGGTGTGAAGAAACCAGGCGCAGTCGGGCCAGTTACGATGTTTTTCACGCCCAGAGACAGCAGGGTCAGCAGAATAACAATCGCTTTCTGTTCGAACCAGGAGAGTACCAGAGACAGCGGCAGATCGTTCACGCCACAGCCCAGTTTCTCAGCCAGGGTTACCGCCAGGATAATGGCAGAGTAGGCATCGTTACACTGACCGGCATCGACCAGACGCGGCAGACCTTCGATATCGCCGAATTCCAGTTTGTTGAAACGGTATTTACCGCAAGCAAGGGTCAAGATCAGGCAGTCATCCGGCACGCTGGTGGCGAAGTCGGTGAAGTAGTTACGTTCACCACGTGCGCCGTCACAACCGCCAACCAGGAAGATGTGACGCAGTTTTTCACGGCTCACCAGGTCGATCAGGGTATCAGCAGCGCCCAGCAGGGTCTGACGACCGAAACCTACGGTGATCAGGTGCGGAATTTCACTGTACGGGAAGCCAGCCATCTGCTGCGCCTGTGCGATAACCGGACCGAAATCGTCACCTTCAAGGTGGCTCACGCCCGGCCAGCCGACGATGCTACGGGTCCAGATACGGTCGTCGTAGGCGCCAACGGTTGGGTCGATGATGCAGTTAGAGGTCATCACGATTGGGCCAGGGAAGCGGGCGAATTCAACCTGCTGGTTCTGCCAGCCGCTGCCGTAGTTACCGATTAGGTGTTTGAACTTACGCAGTTCCGGATAGCCGTGTGCTGGCAGCATTTCGCCGTGGGTATAAACGTTAACACCGGTGCCTTCAGTCTGCTCAAGCAGGTTGTAGAGATCTTTCAGGTCGTGACCGGAGATCAGGATGCACTTACCTTCGGTTGCTTTTACGTTGACCTGAGTCGGGGTCGGGTGACCGTATTTAGTGGTTTCACCGGCGTCCAGAATGCTCATCACTTTGAAGTTCATCTGGCCGATTTCCATTGAACACTCCAGCAGAGCGTTCATATCGGAAGGCCAGGTACCCAGCCACGCCATGATTTTGTGGTACTGAGCATAGATATCGTTGTCGTACTGACCAAGAACGTGGGCGTGCTCCATGTAAGCTGCCGCACCTTTCAGGCCGTACAGACACAGCAGACGCAGGCCGAGGATATTATCGCCGATGGTCGCTTTGTCTTTATTCGGGGTGAATTCAGCGGCCTGACGTTGCAGGTCGCCCAGATCGTCGCTGACCAGTTGCAGATCGGCCATCGGGTTATCGACGGTGGCGTTAGCGTCTTTAGCTAGGCATTGTGCTTTCAGGGCGTCGCGCATGGCGATAGCTTCACGGGCATAGCCAACAATACGCGGGGAATCGAAGTTTACGTTAGTCAGCGTGGAGAAGAACGCACGCGGCGCAAAGTTATCAACCTCATGGTCGATGATGCCGTATTCACGTGCTTTAACAGCCCATGCAGACAGACCTTGTAGGGAAGCAATCAGCAGATCCTGCAAATCGGAGGTTTCAGCCGTTTTACCGCACATACCCTGCGCGTAAGAGCAGCCGTTTCCTGCCGGAGTACGGATGGTTTGTTCACATTGCACACAAAACATGGTCACACCTTTTAAAGTTATATTTAATATACATGTTTAAGATTATGCCTGTGCGCGTAGGGATAAAAGGGATTTCTGCTACTACTTGCAGGGAGATTGATTTAGCGCAATTTTGGCGGTAGCTGACTACCGCCAGAGAGGTATTTGCCCGAGCGTCAGGCGGAGAAAAACGCCATCAGCAGAGGCACTAACAGACTCAAAATAAAGCCGTGGACGATGGCTGCCGGGACCATTTCCAAGCCGCCGCTGCGTTGTAAAACGGGCAGGGTGAAATCCATTGATGTCGCGCCGCATAATCCCAGCGCGGTAGAGCGGCTGCGGCCCACCATTCCTGGAATCAACATAATGGCGATCAGTTCACGGGCCAGGTCGTTAAAGAAGGCGGCGCTACCAATTACGGGTCCGAACGATTCGGTCAACAGAATACCGGACAGGGAATACCAGCCAAAACCTGATGCCATCGCCAGCGCGGTTTTCAGCGGCAGACCGAGGATAAATGCATTGATAACCCCCGCCAGCATCGAACTGGCGACGACGACGACGGCTACGATCATCCCCCGACGGTTCAGTACAATTTGCTTTAAGGTCATACCGCTGTTGCGCAGTTGGATCCCCACCAGGAACAGTAAAAAGATTAACGTATATTCGCTGGCTTCGGTGGCATGCTGCAGAATGGGAAGCCCAGTGAGGCCGAGCAGGAAACCGATGACGACGACGCCGCAAAGCTGGAGCGACTCAAGCGCCATTGCAATTCGCGAGGGGAGTTTTTCTTGCTTGTGGTTGTGTCTCCAGGGCAGCGAACGCTCCAGCCAGAACAGCGCCGCAATATTACACAGTATAATGACCGTCACGCTGACCGCAGAATAATGAAGAATAGCTAACAGGTTGCTGGCGAGATTATCCAGAAACGCCAGGCTAATACCCATAAAAAAGAGAATAAGGTAGACGATCCAGCTCAACAGGCGATTGATAAGTTGTAATGCAGTCCTGTGCCGGAGCGGAATAAGGTAGCCCACAATAAGGGGAACCAGAATGATTAACAGCCCTGAAAACATGAAAACCAGATCCTTGCTGAGAAGTAAGACGAAATGCGCTAGCACACACTACTCAAAGCAAAGAGGGGAGTAAAGTTGCAAATAAAAGGAAATATAGAGAGGATAAAAAAGACCTGACTTGCGCCAGGCCTTTTTTGTTAGCGATTAATCGCGTTTTTCCAGCAGAGTGCGGTAAATAAGGCCGCCGAGTACCCCACCGATAATCGGCATAACCCAGAAGAACCACAATTGTTGCAATGCCCAGCCGCCCTGGAAAATGGCTACTGCGGTACTACGTGCCGGGTTTACGGAGGTGTTGGTGACTGGAATACTAATCAAGTGGATCAGAGTTAACGCCAGACCAATTGCGATAGGTGCAAAACCTGCCGGAGCATGTTTATCGGTCGCGCCGTGGATCACTAATAAGAAGCCTGCGGTCAGAATAATTTCAATGACGACGGCAGAAAGCATGGAATAACCGCCTGGTGAATGTTCACCAAAGCCGTTTGATGCAAAACCACTGGCCGTTGCATCAAAACCCGCTTTACCGCTGGCAATAAGATACAGTGCCGCTGCTGCAACAATACCGCCTACAACCTGAGCAATAACGTAACCAATAACATCTTTTGCCGGGAAACGACCGCCAGCCCATAAACCGAAGGTTACCGCCGGGTTAAAATGCCCACCTGAAATATGACCCACGGCGAATGCCATGGTTAATACGGTCAGGCCGAATGCCAGCGCGACACCGGCAAATCCAATTCCCAATTCCGGGAATGCGGCTGCCAGCACTGCACTACCGCACCCACCAAAAACGAGCCAAAACGTACCGAAGAATTCAGCTGCTAATTTCCTGAACATAACCACCTCAATTAAAAGTTCCGGGTTCGTATTCCTTGCCCGGTAATTCATCGCTAAAAGGGACGATGATGAAAGAGCGGGTATTTTAGAAAAAAATATCATCCCTTCGCCAGTTAAATTGATGAAAAAATTTGATTTAAGGCAATATGTTGCGATTCCTTTTTGAATCTTGGGTGAATGAAGCATAGTCCAATTAGCGAAAGGACGATGATTAAGTTCTGAAATTATATTCAGGAGAAAACATAAGAAGAATATTCTTATTTTTTTTGCTTTTGCGATTCACGCCAGATTGATATCGGGTGTCCTGAGAACCCGCTTGCCGTTATACTCCTGATAACTTGAAGGAAAAAGTTAGCATTTCCGGAGGCTATATGATTCTCGAACGCGTTGAGATTGTTGGATTTCGTGGTATTAACCGTCTGTCGTTGATGCTGGAGCAGAGCAACGTGCTGATTGGGGAGAACGCGTGGGGTAAATCCAGTCTGCTGGATGCCTTAACCCTGCTGCTGTCGCCGGAGCCAGACTTGTATCATTTTGTCCGCGAGGATTTCTGGTTCCCGCCGGGCGACATACAGGGCCGGGAACACCACCTGCACATTATCCTGACGTTTCGTGAATCCCAGCCGGGGCGTCACCGGGTACGTCGCTATCGCCCTCTGGAAGCCAGCTGGACGCCGTGCCAGGATGGCTATCACCGCATTTTTTATCGTCTGGAAGGCGAGTGTGCGGATGACGGTAGCGTTCTGACCTTGCGCAGTTTTCTTGACGGCGACGGCCATCCATTACCTCTCGATGACATTAACGATCAGGCGCGGCATCTTGTGCGCCTGATGCCGGTACTGCGTCTGCGCGACGCGCGATTTATGCGCCGGATCCGCAACGGTACCGTGCCGGATTCGGCGGACGTCGAAGTCACCGCCCGCCAACTGGATTTTCTGGCGCGTGAGCTGGCTACCCGACCGCAAAACCTGACCGACGGACAGATCCGCCAGGGGTTATCGGCCATGGTGCAGTTGTTGGAGCACTATTTTTCCGAGCAAGGGGCTGGCCAGTCCCGCTACCGTCTGATGCGCCGTCGCTCCAATAACGAACAACGGAGCTGGCGCTATCTGGACATTATTAACCGCATGATTGATAAACCCGGCGGACGTACGCACCGGGTTATTCTGTTGGGCCTGTTTTCGACCCTGTTGCAGGCCAAAGGCACGCTGAGGCTGGATAAAGACGCCCGACCTTTATTGCTGGTGGAAGATCCGGAAACGCGTTTACATCCCATCATGCTGTCGGTGGCCTGGCACTTGTTGAATTTACTGCCTCTGCAGCGAGTGGCGACAACCAATTCCGGTGAGCTGTTGTCCCTTACGCCCGTGGAACATGTTGTTCGTCTGGTTCGTGAATCATCCCGCGTCGCCGCCTGGCGGCTGGGGCCGGGTGGGATCAGTGCAGAAGATGGTCGGCGAATCGCATTTCATATTCGTTTTAATCGTGCGTCATCGTTGTTTGCCCGCTGCTGGTTGCTGGTAGAAGGCGAAACGGAAACCTGGGTTATTAACGAACTGGCCCGTCAGTGCGGACATCACTTTGATGCAGAAGGGATTAAAGTTATTGAATTCGCCCAGTCCGGCCTTAAGCCGCTGGTTAAATTCGCCCGCCGGATGGGTATCGAGTGGCATGTGCTGGTCGATGGTGATGAAGCCGGGAAAAAGTATGCGGCCACGGTACGTAGCTTATTGAATGACGACAGAGAGGAAGAGCGTGAGCATTTGACCATGCTCCCCGCGCTGGATATGGAACACTTTATGTATCGCCAGGGGTTTGCTGACGTCTTTCACCGGGTGGCGCAAATCCCGGAGAACGTGCCCATGAATATGCGCAAAATTATCTCCAAGGCGATACATCGTTCGTCAAAACCGGATTTAGCCATTGAGGTAGCGATGGAAGCCGGGCGGCGCGGCGTTGACGCAGTGCCAACGCTGCTGCGAAAAATGTTTTCCCGCGTGCTGTGGCTGGCACGCGGCAGAGCGGATTAGTGGTGAAACATCGACGACAGCTGCGAATGGATGCTGTCCAGTAGCTGATAGCGGCGGCGGTATTCTGCGCGTTTTTTGCTGGCAATATCCGCCTCGCTTTTTCGCGCCAGCGTGCGCGGAATATGATAGTACCCGTGTCTGTCGCACTCGCCGCCAACCGATTCCCAAAATGCGTTGTAGTCGGAATGAATTACCTTATTTTTATCGTGGTAGCGTTGGCTGCGAAAGATATGCTGTTCATTGCTGACTGCCATAACATTATCGATATTCAATCGCTCTGCTAACCGGCAAATGGCTTCCATTACAATACGTTTTGGGAATATCCCGTGACAGGACTTGGTCGCTTTTTGGATTGCTTCGTGAGGAAGTTGCGCATTGCCCTGCACACCGCCAATAAATAATGTACTTTTGCCATTATATTCGCAGAACGTAAACGTCATTTTAGTCAGTACGTCGCCGTCGCCATTTTGCACCTGAATAGTGCTCTCTCCCTCTTTATCCAGCACCGGGAACATCATCATGGTTACGGTAAATATATCGCCATCTTTGCCTTCAATTTGCGCCAGTTGTAAGCCGTCATTGCTTAATAAGGCGTTAAATTCTGCGGGTAAAAATGCATGGCGGATAACATTATAATGAAAACGCACCGCGTCTAAACGCATTTTACGGGTGAAGTTTGCGGCAAGGTAAGGACGATGCAAACGCACCGGCAATCGGGGTTGGTGGGATAGCAGGTTTTCAAGATCCGGCCATTGGGACAGTTCTGTCATCCATTCCTGGGTGAGGCGAGGTATCAAGAGTGAGCGCCAGATAAACTTACGACGAAAGCTCCGCTTATCCCAGCAATGTGCGGGACGTAAATGACCGCTGCTCAGGCTGTAAAAAAGACCAAAGCTGGTGACGGGTTTGGTGGAAAGAAAAGTGCTTTCAGTTAGTTGACTCATAATATAAATCCGATTGATACCCTGGTACTAATTTCAGCACAGCGGATCTTAACCATTCATCAATAACTCTGTTATTCTTGCGCTTTTCAACGGCGATTTATTTAACGTTGATGTTTAGCACTCCACTCTGGTGGACGTATTGGGGGAATTGGGACATTTATGAAGCTCAAGGGAAAAATCAAAAAACGCTATTTTCTGTTCGCCATCATCCTTATTGTGGCGGTAATTGCACTTTGGCGAACGCTTAATGCGCCTTTACCTCAGTATCAAACATTAATTGTTCGTCCGGGCGATCTGCAGCAAAGCGTGCTGGCTACAGGTAAACTGGATGCGCTGCGTAAAGTTGACGTCGGGGCGCAGGTCAGCGGGCAGTTAAAAACGCTGTCGGTCGCGATTGGCGATAAAGTCAAAAAAGATCAGTTGCTCGGCGTAATCGATCCTGAACAGGCGCAAAACCAAATCAAAGAGGTTGAAGCGACGCTAATGGAATTGCGCGCCCAGCGTTTACAGGCAGAAGCTGAGTGGAAACTGGCGCGGGTGACGCTTTCCCGTCAGCAACAGCTGGCAAAAACCCAGGCCGTTTCACAGCAGGATCTCGACACGGCGGCCACCGAAATGGCGGTCAAACAGGCGCAAATTGGCGCAATTGACGCGCAAATTAAACGTAATCAGGCTTCTCTCGATACGGCAAAAACCAACCTTGATTACACCCGCATTGTCGCGCCAATGGCAGGCGAAGTAACGCAAATTACTACCCTACAAGGGCAAACCGTTATTGCCGCTCAGCAGGCACCTAATATTCTGACGCTGGCGGATATGAGCACCATGCTGGTAAAAGCGCAGGTTTCTGAGGCTGATGTAATTCACCTGCAACCTGGGCAAAAAGCCTGGTTTACCGTACTGGGCGATCCGCAGACACGCTACGAAGGCACGCTGAAAGATGTTCTTCCGACGCCAGAGAAAGTGAATGATGCGATTTTCTACTATGCCCGCTTCGAAGTTCCCAATCCGAAAGGGATCCTGCGTCTGGATATGACCGCGCAGGTCCATATCCAGCTCACTGATGTCAAAAATGTTCTGACGATCCCGCTGTCGGCACTGGGCGATCCTATTGGTAACAACCGCTATAACGTCAGGCTACTGCGTAACGGCGAAACCCGCGAACGTGAAGTGGTTATCGGCGCTCGGAATGACACCGATGTGGAGATCGTGAAAGGGCTGGAAGAGGGTGATGAAGTCATTACCGGCGAGGGCAACGCTGGAGCTGCAAAATGACAGCATTGCTTGAACTGAGCCATATCCGCCGCAGCTATCCCTCAGGTGAAGGCCAGGTTGAGGTGTTGAAGGACGTATCCTTGAGCATTCAGGCCGGGGAAATGGTGGCGATTGTCGGGGCGTCGGGTTCGGGTAAATCGACGCTGATGAACATTCTCGGCTGTCTGGACAAACCTACCAGCGGTACGTATCGGGTTGCCGGACGGGATGTCTCCACGCTGGATAGCGATGCGCTGGCACAGCTGCGCCGTGAGCATTTCGGCTTTATCTTCCAGCGCTATCATTTGCTGTCACATTTAACCGCGGCGCAAAATGTCGAGGTGCCTGCGGTCTACGCTGGCACCGAGCGTAAGCAGCGCCTGGCGCGTGCGCAGGAATTACTCCAGCGGCTGGGTCTGGGCGACAGGGTTGATTATCAACCTTCTCAACTTTCCGGTGGTCAGCAGCAGCGGGTCAGTATCGCACGTGCACTGATGAACGGGGGACAGGTTATTCTTGCCGACGAACCCACCGGTGCACTGGATAGCCATTCCGGCGAAGAGGTGATGGCGATTTTGCATCAGCTGCGCGATCGCGGACACACGGTAATTATCGTCACGCACGACCCGCAGGTTGCCGCACAGGCCGAGCGGGTCATTGAAATTCGTGACGGCGAGATTGTGCGCAATCCGCCGCCACAGAAACCCTCTGGTGGACGCGATATCGCGGAGCCAACGGTGAAAACGGCATCCGGCTGGAGCCAGTTTGTCAGCGGATTTCGTGAAGCGCTTACCATGGCCTGGCTGGCAATGGCTGCGAATAAGATGCGAACGCTACTCACCATGCTTGGGATCATCATCGGTATTGCTTCTGTGGTGTCGATCGTGGTGGTAGGCGATGCGGCTAAACAACTGGTACTGGCAGATATTCGCGCTATTGGTACTAACACCATTGATATCTATCCTGGCAAAGATTTCGGCGACGACGATCCGCAATATCAACAGGCATTGAAGTATGACGATTTGACGGCGCTACAGAAGCAGCCCTGGGTCAGTTCGGTAACACCTGCAGTGTCGAAGAACCTGCGGTTACGCTATGGCAATATCGACGTTGCTGCCAGTGCTAACGGCGTTAGCGGCGACTATTTCAACGTCTACGGCATGACATTTAGCGAAGGGACCACCTTTAACGCCGAGCAACTGGCGGGGCGCGCTCAGGTGGTGGTGCTCGACAGTAATACCCGGCGCCAGTTGTTCCCCAATAAAGCGAAAGTTGTCGGCGAAGTCGTGCTGGTGGGAAATATGCCGGCCACGGTAATTGGCGTTGCAGAAGAGAAACAGTCGATGTTCGGCAGTAGCAAGATCCTGCGGGTCTGGCTGCCCTACAGCACCATGTCCGGACGAATTATGGGGCAGTCGTGGCTGAACTCGATCACCGTGCGAGTAAAGGATGGTTTTGACAGTGCCCAGGCCGAACAGCAACTGACCCGACTGTTGACGTTGCGACACGGTAAGAAGGATTTCTTCACCTGGAATATGGACGGTGTCTTGAAAACCGCTGAAAAGACCACACGTACATTACAACTCTTCCTGACGCTGGTGGCGGTGATTTCGCTGGTGGTTGGTGGGATTGGCGTGATGAATATTATGCTGGTTTCGGTAACCGAACGAACGCGTGAGATTGGCATTCGTATGGCGGTTGGCGCGCGCGCCAGTGATGTGCTGCAACAGTTCTTAATTGAAGCGGTGTTAGTGTGTCTGGTTGGCGGCGCGTTGGGCATTAGCCTGTCGATGCTGATCGCCTTTACACTTCAGCTATTCCTGCCGGGCTGGGAAATTGGATTCTCACCCGTCGCGCTGTTGACGGCGTTCCTGTGTTCGACTGCAACCGGGGTGTTGTTTGGCTGGCTACCGGCGCGGAATGCGGCACGTCTGGATCCAGTAGATGCTCTGGCGCGGGAATAATGCCACAGAGATAAAAATGCCAGCCGCAAAGGCTGGCATTTTGACTGCAGGATGTACACAATGAGACAGAAGAGCTATGCGACAGCTTCTGCTTCAATGACAGGCACGATGACACTGGCATGATTGCCTTTTGGCCCCTGGTGGACATCAAACTGGACAGACTGTCCGGCTTTTAGCGTTCTGTAACCATCCATCTGAATGGTGGAATAATGGGCGAAAATATCTTCGCCGCCGCCTTCGGGGCAAATGAAACCAAACCCTTTGGCGTTGTTGAACCACTTAACAGTACCCGTTTCCATACTTCGACATCCTTCGTAAATCTTATATAAGTAAGATGGAATGAACCGGTGGCGGAGTGGGGGCTGTTCAAAACCTCGCCAACTCTCGAAACTACAATTTAGAGAAATCAGGCGGGGCGTCAAGCGCCAGGCAGACAGAATAGGGTAAAAATGCATCAAAATTTGAAGCAGTTAACGCTATTGTCGGTTATGTGACAGATGTCGCGGATGGCACTAATAGATGATAGTTATCTAATACTTGAGGTAGATTGATTGTGCGCATAGGCTGCTTGTCAGCGGCAAGATTTTCTGCCGGAAACCGTAACTGAAGATGACGACTGACAATGGGTAAGACGAACGACTGGCTGGATTTCGATCTGCTGGCGGAAGACAAATTGCGCGACGCGCTAAAACCGCCATCTATGTATAAAGTGATATTAGTCAATGATGATTACACTCCGATGGAGTTTGTTATTGACGTGTTACAAAAATTCTTTTCTTATGATGTAGAACGTGCAACGCAACTGATGCTTGCAGTTCACTATCAAGGCAAAGCGATTTGCGGCGTGTTTACTGCCGAAGTGGCTGAAACCAAAGTAGCGATGGTGAACAAATATGCAAGGGAGAACGAGCATCCGTTGCTGTGTACGCTGGAAAAAGCCTGAATGCAGGCATAAACATTGGGGGAGGTGCCTATGCTCAATCAAGAACTGGAACTCAGTTTAAACATGGCTTTCGCCAGAGCGCGCGAGCACCGACATGAGTTTATGACCGTCGAGCACTTGTTACTGGCGTTGCTCAGTAACCCGTCGGCCCGCGAAGCGCTGGAAGCGTGTTCTGTGGATCTGGTGGCGCTCCGTCAGGAACTCGAAGCCTTCATTGAACAGACCACACCTGTATTGCCTGCCAGTGAGGAAGAGCGCGACACGCAGCCGACGTTGAGTTTTCAGCGTGTACTGCAACGTGCGGTCTTTCATGTTCAGTCCTCCGGACGCAATGAAGTTACCGGCGCAAATGTGCTGGTTGCTATCTTCAGCGAGCAGGAATCTCAGGCGGCTTATCTGCTGCGTAAGCATGAAGTAAGTCGTCTTGATGTGGTGAATTTTATCTCTCATGGCACGCGTAAAGATGAACCCAGCCAGTCTTCTGACTCTGGGAATCAGCCAAATAACGAAGAGCAAGCTGGCGGGGAGGACCGTATGGAGAACTTCACGACTAACCTTAACCAGCTTGCCCGAGTGGGCGGAATTGATCCGCTCATTGGCCGGGACAAAGAGCTGGAGCGCGCCATTCAGGTACTGTGCCGTCGCAGAAAAAACAACCCGCTGCTGGTGGGAGAGTCTGGTGTCGGTAAAACCGCCATTGCCGAAGGCCTCGCCTGGCGTATCGTCCAGGGTGATGTGCCTGAAATCATGGCTGATTGCACCCTTTACTCCCTGGATATCGGCTCGCTGCTGGCAGGCACTAAATATCGCGGTGATTTTGAGAAACGCTTTAAGGCGCTGCTGAAACAGCTGGAACAGGATACTAACAGCATTCTGTTTATCGATGAGATCCACACCATTATCGGTGCGGGTGCGGCATCGGGCGGCCAGGTGGATGCGGCTAACCTGATCAAGCCGCTGCTCTCCAGCGGTAAGATCCGTGTTATAGGCTCCACAACCTATCAGGAATTCAGCAATATCTTTGAAAAGGACCGTGCGTTAGCGCGCCGTTTCCAGAAAATCGATGTCACTGAACCATCGGTAGAAGAGACCGTGCAGATAATCAATGGTCTGAAGCCGAAATACGAAGCGCACCATGACGTCCGCTATACCGCCAAAGCGGTGCGTGCAGCGGTCGAACTGGCGGTGAAATACATTAACGATCGTCATCTGCCGGATAAAGCGATTGACGTGATTGATGAGGCGGGCGCGCGTGCGCGTCTGATGCCGGTCAGTAAGCGCAAGAAAACCGTCAACGTGGCGGATATTGAGTCCGTGGTGGCCCGCATTGCGAGGATCCCGGAGAAGAGCGTATCGCAGAGCGATCGCGACACGCTGAAAAACTTGGGCAACCGTCTGAAAATGCTGGTATTCGGACAGGATAAAGCCATTGAGGCGCTGACTGAAGCGATCAAAATGAGCCGTGCCGGGCTGGGACACGAGCATAAGCCGGTCGGTTCGTTCCTGTTTGCCGGACCAACTGGCGTCGGTAAGACCGAAGTCACGGTGCAGCTCTCCAAAGCCCTCGGCATTGAACTGCTGCGTTTTGATATGTCCGAGTATATGGAACGCCACACGGTCAGCCGTCTGATTGGTGCGCCTCCAGGATATGTCGGTTTTGACCAGGGCGGTTTGCTGACTGATGCTGTTATTAAGCATCCGCATGCGGTACTGCTGCTGGATGAAATCGAAAAAGCGCACCCGGATGTCTTTAACCTGTTGCTGCAGGTGATGGATAACGGCACGCTGACCGACAATAACGGGCGTAAAGCGGATTTCCGCAACGTGGTGCTGGTCATGACCACCAACGCTGGTGTACGTGAAACTGAGCGTAAATCGATTGGGTTGATTCATCAGGACAACAGTACTGATGCGATGGGCGAAATCAAAAAAGTGTTTACGCCGGAATTCCGTAACCGTCTCGACAACATTATCTGGTTCGATCATCTCTCTACCGAGGTGATTCATCAGGTTGTTGATAAGTTTATCGTCGAGCTTCAGGTTCAGCTGGATCAGAAAGGTGTCTCTCTTGAAGTGAGTCAGGAAGCACGTGACTGGCTGGCAGAGAAAGGCTATGACCGCGCAATGGGCGCACGTCCAATGACGCGTGTTGTCCAGGATAACCTGAAAAAACCATTGGCTAACGAACTGCTGTTCGGTTCGCTTGTAGATGGCGGTCAGGTGACTGTTGCGCTGGATAAAGAGAAAAATGAGCTGACCTATGGTTTCCAGAGTGCACAAAAGCACAAGCCAGAAGCGGCACATTAATCTTTAATCACCTAATGAGCCGGGCGTAATGCCCGGTTTTTTTTCGCCTGAAAGTAAAGATTTGAATTGGGGAGATTCGGAGAGTTTAAACGGCAGGCAAAAAATAAGCCTGCGTAAGGGAGATTACGCAGGCTAAGGAGGTGGTTCCTGGTACAGCTAGCATTTATGGGTTATGTTTTTCAGCGGAGTGGATAATACCCTTAATGAACGAAACGGTATGTGATCGATTTCTAAGAATCTTCCGAACGCTGAAAAATAACCGTAATTAACTACTTAGCATGCGGGTTACGTGTGGACTCGCTGGCAAAATTACGCATCAACAATGCATAATTCAGATCGATATCCTCTGGTACAGGCATCCACACGGTGTAACCATCGCCCGGCGCAACTGGCATGGCTTCGCCTTTCGCGTTTTCCATCTGCTCGAGAGTAAAGTTGATGTTGCCCTGTGGGGTCATCAGCTCCAGGCTGTCGCCGACGGTGAATTTGTTTTTTACCAGCACGGCCGCCAGTTCACCTTTACGTTCGCCGGTGAATTCGCCGACAAACTGCTGACGCTCGGAAACAGAGAAGCCGTATTCGTAGTTCTGATAGTCGTCATGTGTATGGCGGCGCAGGAACCCTTCGGTGTAACCACGATGCGCCAGGCCTTCCAGCGTTTCCAGCAGTTGTGGGTCGAACGGTTTACCGGCTGCAGCATCATCAATGGCTTTACGATAGACCTGCGCGGTACGTGCACAGTAATAGTACGACTTGGTGCGGCCTTCGATCTTCAGGGAATGCACGCCCATCTGCGTCAGGCGCTCAACGTGGGCAATGGCACGTAAATCCTTCGAGTTCATGATGTAAGTGCCGTGTTCGTCTTCGAATGCGGTCATGTACTCACCCGGGCGCTGGGCTTCCTCAATCATAAAGACTTTGTCTGTTGGTGCGCCAATACCCAGCGTGGGTTCGACGTTTTGTACCGGGATAGGCTCGTACTTATGCACGATATTGCCCACTACATCTTCTTTCCCCTCCTGCACGTTGTATTCCCAGCGGCAGGCATTGGTACAGGTACCCTGGTTTGGGTCACGCTTGTTGATGTAGCCAGAGAGCAGGCAACGGCCGGAGTAGGCCATGCACAGCGCGCCGTGAACGAAGATCTCAAGCTCCATATCCGGCACCTGGGTGCGGATCTCTTCAATCTCTTCCAGCGACAGCTCACGGGAGAGGATCACGCGGGTCAGCCCCATCTGCTTCCAGAACTTCACCGTCGCCCAGTTTACGGCGTTAGCCTGTACCGAAAGGTGAATGTCCATGTCAGGGAAGTTTTCGCGCACCAGCATAATCAGACCAGGGTCTGACATGATCAGTGCATCCGGCCCCATTTCCACCACCGGTTTCAGATCACGAATGAAGGTCTTCAGCTTGGCATTATGTGGGGCAATGTTAACCACCACATAGAATTTTTTACCCAGTTCATGGGCTTCATTAATACCGAGCTGCAGGTTTTCGTGGTTGAATTCGTTGTTGCGTACGCGCAGTGAGTAACGCGGTTGGCCCGCATACACAGCGTCTGCGCCATAGGCGAAAGCGTAACGCATGTTTTTCAGCGTTCCCGCCGGGGAAAGGAGTTCCGGTTTAAACATAATTTTCTCATTCTGATGACAGGTCAGACTCGCCCCACTCAATGAGGCGGTTAGGGGAGTGCCCCCATATTAAGGGCGGGCATTGTAGCGCTGCAGGGAAGGCAGGTAAAGAAAAACGCCGGGCGACAGCGTTGCGTTACCCGGCTGAGCGAGTAATTATCAGGTCTTATCTTTTATCGTCTGACTGACACCATTGGTCTTAACCGAAGTAATACCGGTCTCGCGTGACTGTTCATTCGCATACAGTTGACTGCTACCAATAATCTGGTGGTTTGCAGCTTTCAGGTTGAAATGTAATTTTCCATTAGCCGCTGTTTTTTTCTCATAACGCTCATCCAGAGGGCTGTTAGCCTGGACAGATGCGATCCCTTTTTCCGCAGCGCCTTTGGTAGTGTAAAGCTCGCTGGTAAGGATTATTTCCCCGTTCCCAGCTTTAAGAACAAAGCGGTACTGATCATCGCTACTTTTACTTAATTCAAACCAACCAGCCATATGAACTCCTTGATTAAAAGTTTTAGATCAAACAGTTATTGACGACAGTGTTGTCAGAAAGAGTATGAGCGATATTTGGAGAGTTGCTAGTCACCAGGGCCCCATGGAGCAGCGGGCCCTGAAGGGCAGGAGTGTTTAAGCAATTCGGCAGGCGTCGGCTTCCCAGCGATACCCCACGCCATAGACCGCGCGGATAAACGACTGCTCAGCATCCAGCGACTCCAGCTTGCGTCGCAGGTTCTTAATGTGGCTGTCGATGGTGCGGTCGGTAACGACGCGATAATCGTCATAGAGATGGTTAAGTAATTGTTCTCGGGAGAATACTTTTCCCGGCTCATGTGACAACGTTTTAAGTAAGCGGAATTCGGCGGGCGTTAAATCGAGCATCTTCCCACGCCAGGAGGCCTGAAAACGGCCTTCATCAACGATAAGCGGGCTTTCTGCATCCATTTGTTGTAGTTCGCGCTGCGGTTTGCATCGGCGCAGGATCGTTTTAACACGCGCGACGACTTCGCGCGGGCTGTACGGTTTACAAATATAATCATCTGCACCGATCTCCAGCCCCAGCAGGCGATCAATCTCTTCGATTTTAGCGGTTACCATCATGATGGGGACTTCTGAGAAGCGGCGGATTTCCCGACACAGGGTCAGACCATCGGTACCGGGCAGCATCAGATCCAACAAGATCAGATCGGGCGGTGTTTGGCGCACGTAAGGCAGAACCAGGTCGCCGTGGCTGATGAGCGTAGGAGCGTAGCTCGCTGCCCGCAGGTAGTCGATGAGCAGTTGCCCCAGCTTGGGTTCGTCTTCCACGATCAGAATACGCGGCGTGTTTTCATCAATGGGTAACTCAGTCATACATCTCTCTGTAAATCGCGTTCCAGCGGTAACTCTACTGTAATGCTAACCCCACCAAAAGGCGAATGGGCGGCGCGGATCAGACCATTATGCGCTTGTACGATATTGACGCAAATCGCCAGCCCCAGTCCGGAACCTCCGCTGGCGCGGTTACGCGAGCCTTCGGTGCGATAAAATCGTTCAAACAGCTTCTGTAACTGCTCGTCACTTACGCCGGGAGCGGAATCTGCGAAGGTTAATAACACCATACGTTCGCGTTGTTCGGCGCTGATGTGCAGCCCGCCACCGCTGTCGGTATAACGCAGACTGTTTTCCAGCAGATTGTTGAACAACTGCATCAGACGATCCCTGTCGCCAAATACCGTCATGCTGTCCGGGAGCGAGAGCTGAAGCGTTAGTCCACGACTGGCAAAGCGTTCACGAAATGCGCCGCTTGCCACCTCAAGCAGCGGGATAAGATCCAGCGATGATTTCTGATAGGCCAGCGCGCCTTCATCTGACATGGAGAGCTGATGAAGGTCGTCAACCAGTTTGGTGAGCGTACCCACTTCAGCCTGCAAAGAGGCAACGGAGTCGGGCGTGAACTGGCGGACACCATCCTGAATGGCCTCCAGTTCACCGCGCAACACCGCCAACGGCGTGCGCAGTTCGTGAGAAATGTCGGCCATAAAGTCACGACGCATCTGCTGGTTTTTTTCCAACGTACTGGCGAGCTGGTTGAAGTCCTGCGCCAGCTTGCCTAGCTCATCCGTACTGGTTGGCGTAACGCGAGTGGTGAAATCGCCCGCCGCCAGTTTGTGCGTGCCTTCCACCAACCGTTTAACCGGGGCCAGCAGGCTGCGCGCCAGCGTAAACGTTGCCAGCGCAGCCAGGATCGTGGAGAGTGCGACGATAAGCCAGCTGGAACGTCTTTGCTGCATGTCGAAATTGATATCGGTATTACGCGTTAAACGCTCCACCGGAGAGGCAATCACAGCACCCACTTCGCTACCGTTGACGCGGATGGGATGGCGCATACCGTCGCGGGGGACAGGAGCCCGCGGACCGACCAGTACGTGGGCATTTTGATCGACAACCCAAAACTGTGTACGCCAGCCGTGTGGCGGCATGCCTGGACCCGGTTTATCATCGTCATTGTCGTGTTCAAAAGAGCGCAGGATCTGGAAAACGAAACGATCGTTATTGCGTAAGAATCGCCAGTTGCCGTGCTGCGCGTACTGCTCGCTTAACGCGTCGCTGAGCATTTGCAGCCGCTGTTCGTTACCGTGCTTAATATAGTCGATAAAACCGCGTTCGAAGCTTATGCGTACGGCCCAGTGCATGCTGATCAGCAACACAATGCAGGTGGCGAAAATCGCCAGAAACAGTTTGCCGGTGATACCGGGCCGCCAGAACTTCATCAGGTGCTCCTTTTGCGTCGTGAAATCACCGCATTGGTTTGCGTGTCGTTCGGCACGCGGGCAAAAATAATGGCGGGCAGCGCAATAATGAATGCAATGCACAACCAGGTATACATAAAGACGCTATGCGTACTACCGCTGTCGATGGCGATATGCTGCTGGCCAAACATGCCTAACAGCAGGCCCGCGATGGTCACCCCGATACTCATCGACAGCTGCATGATCATCGACAGCAAGCTGTTGCCGCTGCTGGCGAGATCGTCAGGCAGATCTTTTAACGTCAGGGTATTCATGGATGAAAAGCGCGTTGAGTTGACCATTCCCTGTAAAAACAGCACGAAGGGCAGGGCGTAATACCAGCCCAGCAGTGCCGTGGTCATTAGCAACAGACTGACCAGCGACAGGCCAAGCGTGGTGGTAATCAGTACGCGACGGTAACCAAAGCGGTTAACGACCTGCACCACAATGCGCTTCATGCCCATACTGCCCAGCACCATCGGGATCATCATCAGTCCGGCATGAAACGGTGAAAAACCGAGGCCAATCTGTAAAAACACCGGCGTCATAAACGGCAGCATACCGCTGCCGATGCGTCCGGCAAAACTGCCGAACAGACCTAGCGAGAAGGTCGATGTGCGAAACAGATTCAGGCTAAACAACGCACGGGGATTTCGATGGGCGTGTTTCAGATACAGCGCAATAGCCAACACCCCGCAGATAACCAACGCCGCCAGCGTGATACTGGAAAGACCGGTTCCTTTGCTGCCATCGAGCGCCAGCGTCAGAACCGCCATACCGACCGCCAGCATCGCGAATCCGGAGAGGTCGAAGCGTCGGGTTTGCATGGTGTAGTTGGGCATCAGCATTAACGTCGCTATCGCGCCGACAATGCCTACCGGAATGTTAATCAAAAATATCCAGTGCCAGGAGGCGTATTCAACCAGAATTCCGCCTAACGCTGGGCCCAGCAGCGGGCCGATTTGACCGGGTAAAGTGACAAACGTCATCGCCGCCATATATTGCTCACGCGGGACGATTTTCATCACCGTCAGCCTGCCGACTGGCACCATCATCGCACCGCCAACGCCTTGTAAGACGCGCGCCATCACCAGCTCGTTGAGCGTGCTGGACCCGGCGCAAAACAGCGAACCAAGCGTAAACAGGATGATGGCGGTGAAGAAGATATTACGCACGCCAACTTTGTCCGCCAGCCATCCGCTGGCGGGCAGCATCACGGCAACGGTTAAAACATATGACACTATGACCATATGCATGTGTAACGGGCTTTCCCCGAGGCTTGCCGCCATCGAGGGAAGCGCGGTATTAACGATGGTGGTATCCAGCGACTGCATAAAAAAACCAAATGCCACAATCCAAAGTTGCCAGCGGGTGCTGTCGGGAAGTTCTGTCATAACTCTGCTACCGGTTTGCTGTTTTTACGCGAAAAACGCAGACGCAGACGGTCGAAAAAGAGATAGACCACAGGCGTGGTGTACAGCGTCAGGAGCTGGCTCACGACCAGTCCACCGACAATGGTTATCCCCAACGGCTGGCGCAGCTCGGAGCCATCCCCTGCGGATAACACCAACGGCAGTGCGCCAAACAACGCCGCCAGCGTGGTCATCATTATTGGGCGAAAGCGCAACAGGCAGGCCTGGAAAATAGCTTCTTCCGGCTGCAGCTTACCGTTTCTCTGCGCTTCCAGCGCAAAATCGACCATCATGATGGCGTTTTTCTTCACAATTCCAATTAATAGCATGATCCCTATCAGGGCGATTAGGCTGAACGGGGCATTGAACAGCTCCAGCGCCAGCAAAGCCCCGACCCCTGCCGAAGGTAGCGTGGAGAGAATGGTCAGCGGATGTACATAGCTTTCATACAGCATACCCAGCACAATGTAGACTGTGGCGATGGCGGCGATTATTAGGATCACCTGCGAGTTCATCGTGTCCTGAAATACCTGGGCGGTACCGGCAAAGCTGCCACGAACCGTGGAGGGGACGCCGAGCTGGGTCATGGTTCTGTTGATGGCCTCTGTCGCTTCTGACAGTGAAGAACCTGTCGGCAGGTTAAAAGAAACGGTTGAGGCGGCGGACAAGCCCTGATGGTTCACAGACAGTGGGGCATTCGCTGGCTGCCATTTGGCAAAGTACGATAACGGGATCGCTTTACCGTCATTGTTGATGACGAACATTTTGTCCAGTGCGCTGATGTCCTGGGTGTAACGTCGATCGACCTCCATCACCACTTTGTACTGGTTCATCGGCTGATAGATGGTTGAAATTTGTCGCTGACCAAAGGCGTTATTCAGCAGGCTGTTGGCGGCTGCCACGTCGATCCCAAGACGAGACATGGTGTCGCGATCGTAAATCAGATTCATCTCCGCGCCATTGTCCTGCTGATCGGAGTTGACGTCCGCCAGTTGGGGCAGGGCGGCAAGCGCCTTACGGATCTTCGGTTCCCACTCACGCAGCGCCGCCAGATCGTCGGACAGCAATGTGTATTGATAGCTGGCGTTGGCCTGCCGTCCGCCAACGCGGATGTCCTGCACCGCCATCAGAAACAGATTCGCACCTGGTTCTTTTGAAAGCGCAACGCGTAGGCGGTCGATCACCTGCTGAGCGGTTTCACGGCGCTCATCGCGTGGCTTGAGGGTAATAAACATCATCCCGCTGTTAACCCGTGACCCACCGGTAAAGCCGGTGACATTGTTCACCGCGGGATCGTCGCGGATGATCTTCATAAAATCCTGCAGTTTACCGCGCATCGCCTGGAAAGAGATGCTCTGGTCAGCCTGGATCCCTCCCATCAATACGCCCGTATCCTGCTCCGGGAAGAAGGTTTTGGGGATGGAAATATAAAGCCAGATATTCAGCGCAATGGTGCCGAGTAATACCACGCCCACCAGTCGCGTGTGGCGCAGTACCCATTTAAGTGAAGTGCCGTAGCTTTGCTGCAGCGCTACCAGCATGCGACCAAATCCCCGTTTACGCGACTGTTCACGCGGGGCGCTGGATTTAAGCATCCAGCCGCACATCATTGGCGTTAATGTCAGCGACACCAGCAGCGAGATACCGATGGCAACCGACAGCGTGACGGCAAATTCGCGCAGCAGGCGTCCAGGCAATCCGCCCATTAACAGCAGCGGCAGGAATACCGCCACCAGCGACAGGCTCATGGAAAGCACGGTGAATCCCACTTCGCGCGTACCCTGTAACGCCGCCTGGAGTGGCTTCATTCCCGCTTCCAGGTGGCGGGCAATATTTTCCAGCACCACGATGGCGTCATCTACGACAAATCCCGTGGCAATGGTTAACGCCATCAACGACAGGTTGTTCAGGCTGAATCCGCACAGATACATGGCGGCAAAGGTACCGATCAGCGAGACCGGAACCGCTACCGCGGGGATCAGAGTCGCACGCCCGGATCGCAGGAAAACAAAGACCACCAGGATAACCAGCGCCACGGAGATAATCAGCGTCTGTTCGACTTCCTCTAGTGAAGCGCGAATGGTCGGTGAACGGTCCTGGGCGATTTGCAGATCGATGGCGGCCGGGACCAGCGTTTGTAACTCCGGTAATTTGGCGCGAATGCTATCTACCGTCTGAATAATATTGGCTTCCGGTAGCTTGCGGATCATCAGCAGAATGGCCGGTTTGGCGTTGGTCATCCCCGCGTTACGAACGTCCTGTACAGAGTCGGTTATAGACGCAACATCACCCAGTCGTACCGCTGCGCCGTTGTTATAGTGGATGATAATAGGTTGATATTCGGCGGCGGTTTTCAGCTCATCGTTATTTTGTACCTGCCAGCGATGGGTATCATTCTCGATAGCACCCTGCGGCTTACGCACGTTGGCATTGTCGATCGCGCTACGCACGTCGTCCAGCGACACGCCCTGGTTAAACAGCGCCTGCGGGTTGAGTCCTACCCGCACGGCAGGCAGAGAACTGCCTCCAACGTCCACGTCGCCCACACCGTCGATTTGCGCGATGGTCTGCGCCAGTTGTGTTGATGCGAAATCGTACAGTTCACCCTGCGAGTAAGTGTCCGACGTCAGCGTCAGGATCATGATTGGCGCATCGGAAGGGTTAGCTTTGCGATACGTTGGTCGGCTCGGCATCCCGCTGGGCAGCAGGCTTTGCGCGGCGTTAATCGCGGCCTGAACGTCCCGCGCCGCGCCATTGATGTCACGGTCGAATTTGAATTCGAGAATAATACGCGTACTGCCAAGCGAACTACTCGAAGTCATTTCGTTTACGCCCGCGATGCGGCCCAGCGAGCGCTCCAGCGGAGTTGCGACCGAAGACGCCATCGTTTCAGGGGAGGCACCGGGTAATGATGCGCTGACCATAATCACCGGAAAATCCACCTGCGGCAGCGGAGCGACCGGCAGCAGACGAAAGCCCAGAATACCGCACAGGGTGATAGCCACCGAAATGAGAATGGTCGCCACCGGCCGATGAATGAAAAGCGCGAAAAATTTCATTTACGCTTCCTCTTCCTGACGCGGGAAACGGCTTTTCACATACAGCGACAGACGGTCAAACAGCAGATAAATTACCGGAGTGGTAAACAGGGTTAATACCTGACTCACAAGCAGTCCACCGACCATGCCAATGCCTAACGGACGGCGTAACTCTGCGCCCACACCGGTACTTAACATCAGCGGCAACGCGCCGAGCAGTGCCGCCAGCGTAGTCATCAGAATTGGGCGGAAACGCAGCAGACAGGCCTGGAAAATAGCATCGCGCGGTGCCATGCCTTGTTCGCGCTCCGCGGCAAGGGCAAAGTCGATCATCATGATGGCGTTTTTCTTGACGATACCGATGAGCAAAATAATGCCAATAATCGCGATGACGTCCAGTTCGCTGCCGGCTATCATTAACGCCAGCAGTGCCCCGACGCCCGCCGTCGGCAGCGTGGAGAGAATAGTAATTGGGTGAATAAAGCTCTCATACAGCACGCCGAGGACGATATACATCGCCACAACCGCAGCCACAATCAACCAGATGGTATTTCCCAGCGCGGCCTGGAAGGCGAGCGTGCTACCCTGGAACTGGGTCGTAATATTTGCGGGCAGGTTAAGAGTTTTTTCGGCATCCAGAATCGCCTGTACCGCATCACCCAGCGAATGTTCGTCTGGCACGTTGAACGAGATGGTGGTGACCGGGAACTGATCGAGGTGGTTAATCGACAGCGGGGCAAAACGCTGTTCAATACTGGCGATCGCGCTGAGCGGTACTATGCCACCGTCGCTACTGGTCAGACGTATTGTATCCAGTGCCGCAAGCCCCGGCGCATTGTTGGTGTTATGTTCTAACACCACGCGATATTGATTTGCCTGGGTGTAAATAGTCGAAATCAAACGCTGGCCGAAGGCGTTGTACAGGGCGTTGTCGACATCTGACATGCTGATGCCCAAACGGCTTGCGCTGTCGCGATTGACGTTCACATACGCTACCAGCCCTTTGTCCTGCCAGTCGCTGCTGACGTCGGACAGTTGCGGTAGCTGATTTAGTTTTTCTATCAGCTGTGGAACCCAGGTGCTGAGGGCATCAAGGGATGTCGCTTGCAGCGTGAACTGATATTGCGTCCGGCTCACCTGAGTATCAATCGTCAGATCCTGAGTAGGCTGAAGATAAAGGTCAACTCCGGGAACCCTGTCAACCGCGTCCTGTAAGCGCGCAATCACTTTCTGCACCCGATCGTCACGTTCATCCAGCGGTTTAAGGTTGATTTGCAAACGTGCGCTGTTCAATGCCGGATTAGTACCATCCACGCCGACAAAAGCGGTCAGGCTCTCTACCGCCGGATCTTTAAGGATGACATCTGAAACCTGACGCTGGCGCTCGGCCATGCTGGCGAATGAGCTGGACTGCGGTGCCTGTAGCGTACCCTGGATAATGCCGTTGTCCTGGATTGGGAAGAAACCTTTGGGGATAAAAACCCATAGCATGACGCTCAATGCCAACGTGCCGAGCGCTACGCTCAGCGTCAGCCACGGGTGGTTAAGTACTTTTGCCAGCCAATGACCGTACCCGGCGATGACGCGATCAAACACTCGCTCTGAGGCGCGGGAGAAGCGATTCTGCTTACGCAATGAGGCCTGATTCAGCATACGCGCGCACATCATCGGCGTAAGAGTGAGCGAGACAACGGCGGAAATCAGAATCGCCACCGCCAGCGTAACGGCGAATTCACGGAACAAGCGCCCGACGATATCGCCCATGAATAGCAGTGGGATCAATACCGCAATCAATGAAAACGTCAGAGAGATGATGGTAAAACCAATCTCGCCTGCGCCCTTCAGGGCAGCAGTCAGCGGTTTTTCGCCTTTTTCGATATAGCGTGAAATATTCTCGATAACCACGATAGCGTCATCCACAACAAAGCCTGTCGCGATGGTTAGCGCCATTAAGGTCAGGTTGTTGATGGAGAAATCAAGAAATACCATCACCGCGAAGGTGCCGATTAACGACAACGGTACGGCGACTGCAGGAATAATCGTCGCCGGAACATTGCGCAGAAACAGGTAGATAATCATCACCACCAGCGCTATCGCCAGCATCAACTCGAACTGGGTGTCTGCAACAGAGGCACGAATATTGGTGGTGCGATCGGAAAGTACGCTGACCTTAACCGATTTGGGCAGGCTTTCGGTGAGCTGTGGCAGCATCTGGCGGATACTGTCTGCCGTGGCGATGATGTTCGCCCCAGGCTGGCGCTGCACATTCATCACTATAGCTTGTTGCTTATTTGCCCATGCACCCAGCCAGCTGTTTTCTGCTCCTTGTTCGACGGTAGCAACATCGCCCAGACGAACCGGCGCACCGTTTTTATAGGCAATAATGAGCTGACGATATTCATCTGCGGACTGCATCTGGTCGTTAGCTGAAAGGGTAACGGCGCGCGTTGGGCCATCAAGACTCCCTTTTGCTGAATTGACGTTGGCACCGGTAATGGCCGTACGGATGGTTTCGCTGGTCAGACCGAGTGCGGCAATGGCCTGAGCGTTAAGTTTCACGCGGACCGCCGGACGTTGCCCACCGGAAAGTGTTACCAGACCCACGCCGGATACCTGAGAGATTTTCTGCGCGACGCGGGTTTCGACCATATCTTCCACCTGCGTCATCGGCATGGCGCTGGAAGTGACCGCCAGCGTCATGATCGGCGGATCTGCCGGATTTACCTTGCTGTAGACCGGAGGGTTAGGTAGATCGCTGGGTAATAAATTGGTGGCGGCGTTAATCGCGGCCTGAACTTCCTGCTCGGCAACATCCAGCGGGAGCGTCAGTTGAAACTGTAACGTAACGACCGATGCGCCACCGGAGCTTTGTGATGACATCTGTTTTAAGCCAGACATCTGGCCAAACTGACGTTCAAGCGGCGCGGTTACCGCCGAGGTCATAACGTCCGGGCTGGCGCCAGGGTAGAGCGTCACGACCTGAATCGTGGGGTAATCCACTTCAGGTAAGGCGGCGATTGGCAGAAAGCGATAACCGATAATACCGGCAAGCAAAATCGCGACCATCAGCAGCGTAGTGGCGACGGGGCGCAGAATGAACAGGCGCGATGGTCCGCCTGTGTTGTCCGGAGGTAACACCTGCATCAGGAGTTGGCTCCTTTTTTGCCGTATCCGCGTGGCGCTGTTTTCTCATCGGAAACAGAGGCGTCGTGCGCCTCAACGACTTCGACTTTTGCGCCTTCCGTCAGACGGTCAATACCGTCAGTCACGACCCGATCGCCTGCGGACAACCCAGCGGCGATCACCACTTTTTGGCTGTCCTGAATACCCGGTTTAACCAGATGCTTACTCACTTTGTTGTCGCTATTCAGTACCCAGACAAAGTGCCCTTCGTTGCCCATCTGCAGGGCTGCTGTTGGGATCACAACGGCATTTTGCTGTGTGTCGACCAGCATGCGGGCGTTGACGAACTGGTTAGGGAATAACGCATCATCCTGATTGTTAAAACGGGCTTTAACTTTGATGGTTCCTGTAGTGGCATCAATCTGATTGTCGAGACTGAGCAGGACGCCTTCACTCAGTTTTTGTGAATTGGTTCGGTCCCAGGCTTCGACCTTCAGCTGGCTCCCCGATTTTTGTGCCTGCAACACGGTAGCAATGTCGTTTTCAGGCAAAGTAAATATCAGGTCGATGGGATGAGTTTGCGTAATGACGACGATCCCGGTGGTATCGCCGCTGGAAATTTGGTTACCGACATCGACCTGCTTCAGGCCGACACGACCATCGACAGGTGCGGTTATCCGACTCCAGTCGAGCTGCAACTGAGCGCTGGCGACACTGGCTTCATCCGCTTTGATTGTGCCTAACGTCTCATTGACCAGCGCCTGCTGGGCATCCAGCTCCTGGCGGGAGACCAGATTGGTTTTAACCAACTGTTGATAGCGGGCAAGATCGCGACGGGCATTCGCCAGCGTGGCTTTATCTTTTGCCAGTTGTCCCTGCGCCTGAGCCAGAGCGACTTTGAACTGGCTGGGATCTATCTCTGCCAGCAGGTCGCCGGCTTTTACCTGTTGTCCTTCCTCAAAGTGTAAGGCAATGAGCTGACCGTCCACCCGGCTACGTACCGTGGCGGTATTGGCGGCAGTAATGGTACCCAGCCCTGTCAGATAACGTGGAACGGCTTCCTCGGTGGCGGTGGCAGCCTGCACGGGAGCCAACGGTCCGGAGCGCATTCCACGGCGTGCCGACCCAGGCGTGTGCTGCGCTGGTTTGGTAGCGCCCGGTGCGGTTTCCTGGGAAGCGCTGCGGCTTTGCCAGAACCAGATGGCGGCCACGACGATCACGATTGCTATCACCCAGCGGGATTTATTACTGCCTTTCATTGTTATGAGTTTCTCATCCTGAAACGATTCGCGGAATGATACTAGTTTAGCCAGCGAACAAGGGAGAAAAATGGAGGAATTATGAAACACTGTCGGGATTCGTCTGAATGCTGACGCGGCTTTGCGAGGCGTTACGCAACAATTTGCGGCGAAAATAGCGAATGCGTCATTGTGCGTTAGAGTGCGGTCAAGGCAAAAGGAGGTAAGCCAGAGATTTCAGCGGGACGCTGGAACGGGAAAGCCCCTCCCGAGGAAGGGGCCAAAATAAGGAAAGGGTTATGATGAAGTACGTCATCATACTGGTGATACTCTTAGTCATTAGCTTACCGGCTTACTAAGACACCAGGGGGAGGGGAAACCTTCCCTAACCCTCACTCCTGAAAATAAGCCACAGCAACGGTGATGTCAATACGCACACCTTTCAGCTTGCGAGCGGCTTAGCGGAAAACAACGTCAGCCCAGCGGGCCAGACCGGCGGTGACAGAACCGAAGTCATCGCCACCCGCGATAGGGATCCCAGGAAGCTGCTGGGCGAGGGCTTTTTTAATCAGCGGTGAACGCGCGCTGCCGCCGGTCAGATAAATCACGTCCGGTTTTTCCTGCGCGTTGTCCAGCGCCAGTTTGACCTGCTCCAGAATGCGCGCCAGGGGCTGATTGAGCGCGGCCTCCAATCCATGTTGACTAATATCGGTTGCCAGAGTGTCGCTGATAAACGGTATCGCCGCCGTTACAATGGTCTGGTCGGAAAGCGCGATCTTGCTCTCTTCTGCGCTGCGCACCAGGCGATAGCTCAGACGCTCGCGCCAGACTTTAAGCAGCAAGGCTACTTTATCGGCTTCTTTCGCGTCGCGGACAAGATCGTTCAGTAAACGACCGTTGGCGCTGCTGTAGAAATCACTTTGCGCGGGAACATCGTTGATCGCGACCGCGTTCCACCAGGGGAGAATCGGTAAGGCGATCCCTTTTTCAGTCTCACCGCCCATACCTAGCAGCGGCATCAGGTGTTTAAACGCCAGCGCGATATCCAGATCGTTCCCGCCTACACGGCAGCCACTGTGTCCCAGCAGGCTGTTTTCGCGATCGGCGCGCTGATGCCATTGCGGCCCCATCAGCAGCAGTGAACAGTCGGTCGTACCCCCGCCAATATCTACCACCAGCACGCGTTTCTCATCCTGCAGTGTGGCTTCGTAATCCAGCCCCGCTGCTACCGGCTCGTACTGGAAGACGACATCCTGAAAACCGGCACGTTTGGCCGCACGTTCAAGAATCCCCTGCGCCTGGATGTTGGCGTCATCGCCACCTAATCCCTGGAAGTTGATGGGGCGACCAATTACGGCCTGAGTGATAGCTTCCGGCAATTGGCTTTGCGCCTGGTTGCGAATGTGCAGCATCATTGCACAGACCAGATCTTCAAAAAGCGCAACTTGCTGCGGCTTCAGACCGCTGGCACCCAAAAATGATTTTGGCGATTTAACGAAGTACACCTCTTCCGGGTCTTCAATATACTGACCCAGCGATGTCAGACCGAACTGCACGCTGTTGGCGTTAACGTCGATGTCCTCTTCGCGATTGTAGCGCATCGCACGGCGAAGCAGCGCCTGTGTTTCATCGTCCGTGGTTGGAACGTCGTGATGGCGATACAGCCACTCGCTAACCGCTTCGCGCGTTGGTGCGCACAGCATTGAGGGTAGCAGCGTGCTGTTATTTTCCATTTTGAGCAGGTGGGGCTGCCCATCACGCATAACGGCCACTGAACAGTTTGCCGTACCGTAGTCAAAACCAATAAACACCGTAAAAATCCCCATGCCAGTGAAGAAGGGGCGTGACTTTAACGAATAGTTGACGCCCCGACAACTGGAATATGAAAGCAAGGCGTACTGATTGAATACCGTTTATGCTGTAAGTTTGCTTTAAAAGGAAAACCGAATGTTCACGCTGAGCTGGCAACCGCCTTATGACTGGCCCTGGATGCTGGGATTTCTTGCCGCCCGTGCGGTTGAAGGTGTCGAAACCGTAGAAGAACTGAGTTATGTCCGAAGTCTGTCCGTAGGGGAGCATCGTGGTCTGGTGAGCGTTGTCCCGGATCTGCACGCCAACGTGCTACACGTGACGTTGAGCTCAGGGTTACAGCCTGTAGCCTCTGAGTGCCTGGCAAAAATAACGCGCTTGTTCGATCTTTCCTGTTGCCCGCAGCAAATTGTCGGCGCGCTGGGTAACCTCGGCGCGGCGCGTCCGGGATTGCGCCTGCCGGGATGTGTCGATGCTTTTGAGCAAGGGGTACGGGCGATTTTAGGACAGTTAGTCAGCGTGGCGATGGCCGCAAAACTGACAGCGAAAGTAGCGCACGCTTATGGCAATACGCTGGAGGATGCGCCCGAGTATGTGTGTTTTCCCTCTCCAGAAGAGCTTGCCAACGCCGATCCGCTGCACCTGAAAACGTTAGGAATGCCGCTCAAACGCGCTGAAGCGTTGATTCACCTTGCTCATGCAACCCTTGAAGGAACGCTCGCGACAACAGCCCCTGCCGATATCGAACAAGGCGTTAAGCAGCTACAAACATTTCCCGGGATAGGGCGCTGGACCGCCAACTACTTTGCGCTGCGCGGCTGGCAGGCGAAGGACGTTTTTCTGCCGGATGATTATCTGATTAAGCAGCGTTTTCCCGGCATGACACCAGCCCAGATCCGGCGGTATGCAGAGCGCTGGAAACCCTGGCGCTCCTATGCGCTGTTGCATATCTGGTATACGGATGGTTGGCAACCGTCAGTTGATGGCGAAATTGCTGGTATTCAGTAGCAGATCCAGCGGTTGGGCGTCGGCAATAATATCGCCATAAATCATATCAATACCGATGCCAGAAAGCGTATCCATGATGAGTGGCAGTTGCACCGGACCGGCGATGGTTTTTATGTCCAGGCGCTGAGCATGACCCTGGATAATGGACACCCACATTTCGTCGATCAGGTTGCCGGGAGCGCTGGCACTTAGCTCGCTGTCGAGCAACAGGTAATCGACAATGTGATATTTCAGGTTGTCAAAAAGCTCTAAGTCGCGACCAACCTGACTTAACACAATTCGACAACCGTACTGGCGCAGTCGATGCAGTGCGGATACCGCCTGCGTTGGGTTTGTTTTGATGACGCTTGATGGAACGGTCAGATGCAGCAATCGTGGCGGTAGCGGGCTGCGTTGCAAGTGCTCCAGCAGCTCATCTACCAGCTCTGTGTTGAGCAGGCCGGCGGCGGAAAGGGGCAGGGCAATACTGAGGCCCTTGTTGGCGACAGCCGGGGCAGCACTCTGGAAGAACTCGCCGAACACCCGACGATCGAGCGCTTGACTCAACGTGGGATCGACCAACCCGGCATGGAAGGCTTGATCTTCAATGACTTCGCCCTCAGCGGTGCCTAAGCGAAGTGAGATAATCCAGAAGCTAAAAGTCTCCGGTATACGCGGAGAAGCAACACCTCTGGCGATCATCAGCATAGGGTTGTGTGTAATAGTGTGTCTTTGTTCATCCAATGACAGTTGGCTACGCGCGGCATGGGCCTGGCTTTGCTGAGGTTCATAGACACAGACTCGCCCACGGCCGCTGTTTTTCGCCGCGTAGCAGGCGATATCGGCCTGAGACATAACGTCAGTCGCGACATGGTTTTTCTCATCAATCAGCGTAATTCCCGCACTGGCGCCAATACGGTGCAAACGGCCTTCCCACATAAATTGGTAATTGTTAATAGCACTGATGATGCGTCCTGAGATAAAGCGGGCGCTTTCGATATTACAATCCGGCAGCAACAGACCAAACTCGTCGCCGCCAAGGCGCGCCAGCATATCGCTGGATCGCAACATGCTGAGCATAAGCGCAGAGAGTTCACGCAGCAGGGCATCGCCGGCGGCATGACCCGCGCTGTCGTTCACCGCTTTAAAACGATCCAAATCGATAAAAACCAGTACATGGCACTGGCGCGTGTCGTGTACTGAATGCAGCAATTGTTTTAGATGGTTTTCGAAGCTGACCCGGTTTGCCAACTGCGTCAGGTCATCATGTGAGGCACTGTAGCTAAGCTGGCGGAGCATCTTCCGTGACTCTGTGACGTCCTGAATGACTAACACCGAACCAATGCTGCCGCCGTCAAGGGTGCTGAGGGGCGTGATGCTGTACTGGATGTCATAACTGTTGCCGTTACGACAATGCAGGACCACTTCCTGCTCGATTGCCGTACGCGACATGTCAGCACTGTAGATATTTTCCATCAGCGGACCGTTCTCGCCAAAAGTAATATGTAGTACCGTCAATAGCGGAATGCCGATGGCACTGTCCTGCTGCCAGCCGCTCATTTTCTCAGCGACCGGATTCATAAAGGTCACGTTCATATAGACATCAATACAAATTACCGCTTCGCCGATTGAGTCCAGCGTAATGTGCAGGCGCTCTTTTTCCTGATACAGCGCTTCGTTAAGCTGCTTCACTTCGGTCATATCCATATTGATACCAAGTAAGCGTTCAACTTCACCGTCTTTATTCAGCACCCGGTTGGCCAACGAGCGGATATGGCGTATGCCATCTTTTACTGCGATACGAAACTCAAGCTTAAACGGAACCCGCGCGGCCAGCGAATCACGAATCACATTTTCGGCGTACTCGCGATCTTCGGGTACAACGCACTCATACCAGACTTGCCAGCTGGGCTTTATATGCGCAGGAACTTCATACAGATCGAACATCCGTTTATCCCAACTGATCACGTCAGGCTGCAGTTCCCATTCCCAAATCCCAATACCCCCGGCTTCATTGGCGAGGGTAATGCGTTCCATCAACCGTTTGTTAATCCACTCGGTATGCTTCAGGTCGTTAATGTCCTCAACCTGCGCGATAAAGTAGAGTGGAGTGTTGTCGCTATGACGCACCAGCGAAACGGCCAGCAACGCCCAGACGACGTCGCCCGCGCGGGTGTAATAGCGTTTTTCCATGGAATAGCTATTAATCTCTCCGCGTGCCAGCATGCTGAGTTGTTCAAGGTCGTTGTTCAGATCTTCCGGCCAGGTTAACTGCTGGAAGGTCAGCGAACGTAGCTCCTCCTGGCTATAGCCCAGAAACTGGCACAAGGCTTTATTGGCCTGTAGCCATTGCCCCTCGGTGCCAACCAGTGCCATGCCAATCGCGGAATATTCCATGGCGTTGCGAAAGCGCGACTCGCTTTCTGAAATGTTCTTGCGTTCGGCTCGAAACGCGTACATCACCATGGTCATCATATTGGCGGGCAACAGGATCATCAAAAACGGCAACCAGGGGATGTCCGTCATCATGTTCTGTTTCGGGGTGTAAAGCAGTGAAGGGTCGGCGGCCAGCATCAGCGAAACCATCATCACGGTGCTGAGGAATATTAAAAACGCCTCCATACGCGGCAGACGGACAGCGCTCCACATCAGCAGGACAATAACGCAGGTAAATGGCCATGGAATGTACATCATGGATAGCCAACTGAACGTTAAGGTCACCAGAAGCGTAATCAGGGTCTCAAGCAATAATCGCGGGTCGCGATGGCGCAGCAGGTAATGTGGTTTAAACAGCAAACCTAACGGCACCAACGCCAGTGCGCCAATGGATTCTGACAGTACCCAAATGAGAAAGGTATTTAACGTAGTTTCCTTCGGCAGCAACATCCACATCAATACGCCGCCCAGCAGTGGCGGAACAACCGCGCTGCCAAATGCCAGACGCGCCCAGTCGTTAAGATTTTGTAAGGGATTGTACCAGGGCAGCAGTTTACGCAATAACATTGCGCCAACAACAGCCTCAATAATGTTAATGACCGTATAGGAGAAATTAAGCGACTGTCCGGGGAAGAAGAGTAAAGAGGCGCCGATGCTACCGAATGAGCAAGCCAGCGCGATCCCAGGCCACATCTTTCCAGCGTGACGGTAAAAAGCCACCATCATGATAGAGGTTGGAAACCACAGCGGTGCAAGCTGTGCGCCGTAACGTGACAGTTCCAGCGAAAACAACGTAAAGATGAAAGCCACCAGACCTAAACTGGCCAGGCGCAGTAGAGGATGGGGTAAGGTAACTAAAACATGTTGGGATTGTTTACTCATTACCACTCTACCCAAATAGCCGTTGTCGCCCAGCAGAGATGCCGGACGCATCACATTTAATCTGGGATTATGCTAGTACAAACAATTTACAATTTATACGCCAGCTGCTCATAAATTAACACTCCCAAGCTATTAATTCCTAAGGCAGGTGAATAAATATAGCGGCTGTTCTAAATCTGACCATTTTAATTTGCGACAGGGACAGCATTGGTGCAGCCTGGGGTGGCATCGCGCCGCTGAAATCCCTATAATTGCCGCGTTTGGCGTTTCGGCGCCGCCCTTCCTTACATCCAGGTTAATCAGGTCGCTAAATTTATGACTGATCAGTCCCATCAGTGCGTCATTATCGGCATTGCCGGCGCATCGGCTTCCGGCAAGAGCCTTATTGCCAGTACTCTTTATCGCGAATTGCGTGAACAAGTCGGTGACGAACATATTGGCGTTATTCCCGAAGACAGCTATTACAAAGATCAAAGCCATCTGTCGATGGAAGAACGTGTAAAAACCAACTACGACCATCCGAACGCGATGGACCACAGCCTGCTGTTTCAACATCTGCAAGCGCTGAAACGCGGCTCCGCCATTGAGCTGCCGGTATATAGCTATGTTGAGCACACGCGTACGCAAGACACTATTCATATCGAACCCAAGAAAGTCATCATCCTGGAAGGCATTTTGCTGCTGACGGATGCGCGTTTGCGTGACGAGATGAACTTCTCTATTTTTGTTGATACACCGTTGGATATTTGCCTGATGCGCCGTATCAAGCGGGATGTGAACGAACGTGGTCGTTCAATGGATTCGGTGATGGCGCAATACCAGAAAACCGTCCGCCCAATGTTCCTGCAATTTATTGAGCCTTCAAAACAATACGCCGACATCATTGTGCCGCGCGGGGGTAAAAACCGCATCGCCATCGATATTCTGAAGGCTAAAATCAGTCAGTTCTTTGAATAAGTTCAGCGAATTGTGTACCGTTCAGTGATAACCTGGTTCACCCTTAACGCACCTGGCATTAAGGGTTTGAAGCACGAAAGGAGAAAGTGCCATGCGTTTATGTGACCGAGATATTGAAGCCTGGTTGGATGAAGGTCGCCTGTCGATCAATCCACGCCCTCCTGTCGAGCGAATCAATGGCGCCACGGTAGATGTGCGCCTTGGCAACAAATTCCGTACGTTCCGCGGTCATACGGCGGCGTATATCGATTTAAGCGGACCGAAAGATGAAGTCAGCGCCGCGCTGGATCGCGTGATGAGTGATGAAATCGTCCTTAAGGACGGCGAAGCCTTTTTCCTGCATCCGGGGGAACTTGCACTGGCGGTAACATTCGAATCCGTGACACTGCCTTCCGATCTCGTCGGTTGGTTAGATGGCCGTTCTTCGCTGGCTCGTCTGGGACTGATGGTACACGTCACCGCTCACCGTATCGATCCGGGCTGGTCTGGCTGTATCGTACTGGAGTTTTACAACTCCGGAAAATTACCGCTGGCTCTGCGTCCGGGGATGCCGATTGGCGCGTTAAGTTTCGAACCGCTTTCCGGTCCGGCAGCGCGACCCTACAACCGTCGTCAGGATGCGAAATATCGCGACCAGCAGGGCGCCGTTGCCAGCCGGATCGATAAAGACTGAGTGTTTATCAGTCTATTGGGGATAGCATGAGACGATTTCTGACGACGCTGATGATTCTTCTGGTCGTGCTGGTGGCCGGTTTTTCTGCGTTAGTACTGTTGGTGAATCCGAATGATTTCCGCGCGTATATGGTCAAGCAGGTTGCCGTACGCAGCGGGTATCAGCTGCAGTTGGATGGCCCCCTGCGTTGGCACGTATGGCCGCAACTGAGTATCCTCTCAGGGCGAGTGATGTTAACGGCTGAAGGCGCCAGCGAACCCCTGGTTCGTGCTGATAATATGCGTCTCGACGTTGCATTGTGGCCGCTGTTGAGCCACCAGCTCAGCGTGAAGCAGGTGATGCTCAAAGGCGCAGTGATTCAATTGACCCCGCAAACTGAGGCGGTACGCGGCAAAGATGCACCCGTTGCCCCAAAAGACAATATGTTGCCCGATCTGGCGGAAGACAAAGGATGGTCGTTTGATATCGCCCGTCTGCGTGTTGCCGACAGTGTTCTGGTGTTCCAACATGAAGACGATGAACAGGTTACCGTTCGCGATATTCGTCTGGAGATGGAACAAGATAGCCAGCACCGCGGCACGTTTGATTTCTCCGGGCGTGTGAACCGCGATCAGCGCGATCTCGCGTTATCCTTTAACGGTACGGTCGATGCCTCCGATTACCCGCACAACTTATCTGCGAATATTGAACAGTTAAGCTGGCAACTGCAGGGGGCCGATCTGCCGCCGCAGGGGATCAACGGTCAGGGACATCTTCAGGCGCAATGGCTGGAAGAGAAAAAACAGCTTTCATTTAGCCAGATAAATTTGACCGCTAATGACTCTTCTTTCTCCGGGCAAGCGCATGTGGCCTTGTTGGAAAAACCGGAATGGGCCGTTGACCTAAAATTTGGTCAGCTCAATCTGGATAACCTGCTCGTACAACATGACGCAGCTGTGACAGCAAAAGGTGAAGTTCAGCAAGGTCAGAGTCAGTCAACGCTGGCGCGCCCCGTTATTGCTTCCCAGGTTGATGCTGTTTCGTATCAGGGACTCAAGGGTTTTTCGGCAGACATCGCTTTGCAGGCTGACAAGGTGCTGTGGCGGAAAATGGCGTTTGAGAATGTCTCGGCAAAAATAGACAACCGGTTCGGCTTACTGAACATTGCACAGTTGCAGGGAAAAAGTGATGGCGGGCTGATCTCATTGCCCGGTACGCTGGATGCCAGAAAGGGAGAACCGCGAGCGGTATTTCATCCGCGCCTGGAAGGTGTTGAAATTGGCACTATTCTGAAGGCCTTTGATTACCCCATCGCACTCACCGGCAAGCTGTCGTTGGCGGGAGATTTTTCCGGCTCGGATATTGACGCCCAGGCGTTTCGTCACAGCTGGCAAGGGCAGGCCCATGTCGAAATGAACGATACGCGAATGGAAGGGATGAACTTCCAGCAGATGATACAGCAGGCCGTCGAGCGTAGCGGTGGAGATGCTAAAGCCCAGCAAAATATGGAGAACGTGACCCGTCTGGATCGTTTTGTAACCGATATGACGCTGGATAACGGTGAGGTGACGCTGGATAACATGGTAGGGGAGTCCGCTATGTTGGCACTGACCGGCAAAGGAACGTTAGATCTGGTGAAGCAGAATTGCGACACGCTGTTTAACATTCGCGTGCTGGGCGGTTGGGATGGCGAAAGTAAGTTGATTAATTTCCTGAAGGCCACCCCGGTTCCTCTCAGAGTCTATGGTCAATGGCAATCACTGAACTACAGTCTGCAAGTTGATCAGCTTTTGCGTAAACATCTGCAGGATGAAGCAAAACGTCGCCTGAATGACTGGGCCGATCGCAATAAAGATTCCCGCAACGGCAAAGATGTTAAAAAGTTGCTGGATAAGCTCTGATTTATATTGCCGGATGGTGGCTAATGCCCCATCCGGCTCGTGACTTACACCTCGTAATCCATCTCTTCTTCACTGTGTAGCGGTATCAGCTGGACTTTTTGCACGCGATGATTTTCCACCTGCAGGGTTTTTAGCCGATAGTCGCCAACCTGGACTTCCTCCCCGGTTTTTGGGATGCGCTGCAAATATTCCATTAAAAGCCCGGCAATGGTGTGATACTCACGTTTTTCATCTAATGGGATAGGGACGTACTGCACAAGGTCTTCCAGCGGCATATGCCCGTTAGCGGTCCATGAACCATCGGCGTTTTTCTGAATATCATGGCGGGCGTCGATTTCCTCTACCTCGTTTGGCAGATTGCCGGCGATGGTTTCCATCACATCACTCAGCGTCACAATCCCTTCGACGGAACCAAATTCATCGGCTACAAACGCGAAGTGCGTCCGGGCGTTTCGGAACTGCTCAAGCGCCGGAAGTAGCGGCAGAGTTTCCGGGAACACCAGCGGCTGGCGAATCAGGACGCGCAGGTCGAGCGGCTCGCCGCGCAGAGACTGTTGCAGCAAATCGATGACATGCACCACGCCAAGCAGTTCTTCCTGCCCGTCTTCGCCAGTGACCACCAGACGCGTATGCTGGTTTTTTTCCAGTAAGGCGCGGATTTCTGCTTCGGGAGCATTGAGGTCGATGTGTTCAATATCGTGACGCGAGGTCATGATACTGCTGACGGTACGCTGATTAAGGTTCAGCACACGTTCAATCATCCTCCGCTCCTGAGGCGCGAAAATCTGACCTTCATGATGGTCCGCCAGCATTGCCGCGGTTTCGGCATCCAGTTCGGCATCTTCTTTTTGCCCGCTCAGCAGCCGCATTACCGCTTCGGCGGTGCGCTGGCGCAGAGTATGGTTGGCTGAGAGGAAGCGACGACGGTTAAAAATAGCCAACTGGTTCAATGCTTCGATCATCACCGAGAAGCCGATGGCCGCGTACAGGTAACCTTTCGGGATATGGAAACCAAACCCTTCGGCCACCAGGCTAAAACCAATCATCAGCAAGAAGCTCAGGCACAGAATAACGATAGTTGGATGACTGTTGACAAAGCGCGTCAGCGACTTGCTCGCCAGCACCATCAGGCTGATGGCAATAATCACCGCAGCCATCATCACGGCCAGGTGATCGACCATCCCAACAGCGGTAATGACGGAATCGAGAGAGAATATGGCGTCCAGCACCACGATCTGCGCGACCACACCCCAGAACTTAGCGCCTTTACGCTGGGTGGGATTGTCGCTGTCTTTTCCTTCCAGCCGTTCGTTGAGCTCCATAGTGGCTTTAAACAGCAGGAAGAAACCGCCGAACAGCATGATCAGATCGCGGGCGCTGAAGCTGAGATCGCGAATGCTGAACAGCGGCGTGGTCAGTGTTACCAGCCAGGATATTGATGCCAGCAGCAGCAGGCGCATAACCATCGCCAGCAGTAGCCCGGTAATACGCGCCTTATCCCGCTGGGCTGGAGGTAGTTTCTCCGCGAGGATGGCAATAAAAACAAGATTATCAATGCCAAGAACAAGTTCGATCACGATTAACGTGACCAGTCCGGCCCAGATTGACGGATCGGCAATCCATTCCATAGTAAATGCTATACCCATAGTTGTATGACAATTGTCACAATTCGATCATGGGTAAAACTGGCGAAAAATGCAATGGCGAGAGGGGATTTCTCTGTCGGTTATATCAGAACAGATGCAGGATAATAGCCTTAATGTCACTACAGGAAATTATTTTACTAATCTAAATATATTTAGGAAATATCGCAGGTGGGATGTTTTTATATCAATATTGTCAACATCAATAAAATCCTAAAAATATACAAATCCAACGCTTAATATTAATCTTAAAAGCTTGGTATTGGTGGTTTGTTATCTTGCCTGATATTCGCTTAGCTGCAACAATTCTTGCGGTAATAATCAAAAGATAAATATTTCCTCATTAACCAGTGGCACGTATTCCCGATGCGTTGCCGCTGTAAATGTGATGAAAATAAAGGAGAAGATAAAAATTTAAATTAATCAGTGCATTGGTAGCTAGTGAAGCCAGGGGCGGTAGCGTGTCTGGTCGCCTGAAACAAGCCTAAATTATTCTGTCAAGAGACCGCAGATGAATTCATTTTTTTTAGGACTGATGCCAGTTAAATTCCATTTCAATTAACGGCAAGGTAAATACGTACAGGCGAAGTCGCTATTTAGATTGCATGTGATAATTACTCTGCCAAAGTGATAAATAATCAATGATGAAATCCAAACTTAAATTGATACCAGTATTGGTATCGGTAATCTTGATAAACGGTTGTACCGTGCTTCCGGGCAGCAATATGTCTACGATGGGCAAAGATGTGATTAAACAGCAGGACGCTGATTTTGATATCGATCGCATGGTGAATGTTTATCCACTCACCCCACGACTGGTAGAACAATTACGTCCTCGACCAAATGTTGCACAACCTAATATGTCGCTGGACCAGGAGATTGCCGGGTATCAGTACCGAGTCGGTCCGGGGGATGTCCTGAATGTGACCGTCTGGGACCATCCTGAACTCACCACGCCAGCCGGGCAGTACCGTAGCTCAAGCGATACCGGCAACTGGGTACAACCTGATGGCACGATGTTTTACCCCTACATCGGCAAAGTCAGCGTGGTAGGGAAAACGTTGGCAGAGATTCGTAGTGATATTACCGGGCGCTTAGCGAAGTACATTGCTGACCCGCAGGTGGACGTTAATATCGCCGCTTTCCGCTCGCAGAAGGCCTATGTCTCCGGACAGGTGAACAAATCTGGTCAGCAGGCCATCACCAACGTGCCACTTACCGTTCTCGATGCCATTAACGCCGCAGGCGGTCTCACCGAAGCGGCAGACTGGCGCAACGTTGTGCTGACTCATAAAGGGCAGGAGCAACGCATTTCACTGCAAGCACTGATGCAAAATGGCGACCTGAGCCAGAACCGACTGCTCTATCCTGGCGACATTCTGTTTGTCCCGCGTAATGACGATCTGAAAGTCTTTGTAATGGGGGAAGTGAAAAAACAGAGCACCCTCAAAATGGACTTCAGTGGCATGACGCTTACCGAAGCGCTGGGCAATGCCGAAGGTATTGACCTGACCACCTCCAATGCCAGCGGTATTTTCGTTATTCGACCATTGAAAGGCGAGGGCGGGAACAACGGCAAGATCGCCAATATCTATCAGCTTGATATGTCCGATGCGACGTCGCTGGTGATGGCAACATCATTCCGACTCCAGCCATACGATGTGGTGTACGTCACTACTGCGCCGGTTGCTCGCTGGAACCGTTTGATCAATCAGTTGCTGCCGACTATTAGCGGTGTTCGCTATATGACGGACACGGCCAGCGACCTTCACAACTGGTAATCGTCATGTTTAACAAAATCTTAGTTGTCTGTGTGGGGAACATTTGCCGTTCTCCGACGGCAGAGCGCTTGTTAAGGCAATTTCACCCGGCGTTGACGGTCTCTTCTGCCGGTCTTGGGGCGCTGGTGGGGAAAGGCGCGGATCCGTGCGCCATTAGCGTGGCGCAGGCGCACAACCTGTCACTGGATAATCATTGTGCCCGGCAGATCTCGGGACGAATGTGCCGGGAGTATGACCTGATCCTGGCCATGGAAAAGCGCCATATCTCTGCCCTGTGTGAAATGGTGCCGGAGATGCGCGGCAAAGTGATGCTTTTTGGTCACTGGGACAGCGAGCGCGAAATTCCCGATCCATATCGTAAAAGCCGTGATGCGTTTGACGCGGTGTACACATTACTTGAACGGTCTGCCCGCCAATGGGCTCAGGCACTGAACGCAGAGCAGGGAAAACGATGACAGAAAAAGTAAAACAGTCTGCTGCGCCGGTAACGGGCAATGATGAAATCGATATTGGTCGTCTGGTCGCAACGGTGGTGGAAGCCCGCTGGTGGGTACTTGGCATTACCGCGGCTTTTGCATTGTGTGCCGCGGTCTACACACTGTTCGCCACCCCCATCTATAGTGCGGACGCGCTGGTGCAAATTGAGCAAAATACTGGAAATTCATTGGTGCAGGATATTGGCTCGGCGTTGTCGAACAAACCCCCGGCCTCGGAAGCGGAAATTCAGCTCATTCAGTCACGACTGGTATTAGGGAAAACGGTAGACGATCTCAACCTCGATATCGGCGTTACCAAAGATACGTTCCCTATTTTTGGCGCGGGCTGGGACCGGCTGATGGGCCGTCAGAACGAAACGGTTAATGTGACTACCTTCACGCTGCCAAAGGCAATGAATGAACAGACCTTCACGCTCAATGTGCTGAATGACAAAAGTTATCAACTGGTGAGTGACGGGGGTTTTAGCGTTCGGGGGCAAGTCGGCAAGGTGTTGGAACACGATGGCGTGACGATGCTGGTTGAGGCGATTCATGCCAGCCCGGAGAGCCAATTTACCGTCCGTAAATTCTCCACGCTGGGCATGATAAACACCCTGCAAAATAACCTGATGGTGACGGAAACAGGCAAAGATACCGGTGTATTGAGCCTGACTTTTACCGGTGAAGACCGCGAGCAAATCCGCCAGATCCTCGACAGTATTACCCGTAACTATCTGCAACAAAACGTGGAACGTAAATCCGAAGAGGCCGCCAAAAGTCTGGCGTTTCTGGCTAGACAGTTGCCCGAAGTGCGTAACCACCTGGATGTTGCTGAAAACAAGCTGAACGCCTTCCGTCAGGATAAAGACTCCGTGGATTTGCCGCTGGAAGCCAAAGCGGTGCTGGATTCGATGGTGAATATCGACGCGCAGTTGAATGAACTGACCTTTAAAGAAGCGGAGATTTCCAAGCTGTTCACCAAAGCGCACCCGGCGTACCGCACGCTGCTGGAAAAACGCCAGGCGCTGGAAGATGAGAAAAGTAAGCTGAACGGGCGTGTAACGGCGATGCCGAAAACACAGCAGGAAATTGTTCGCCTGACGCGTGATGTGGAGTCCGGTCAGCAGGTCTATATGCAGTTGCTGAACAAGCAACAGGAACTGAAGATTACCGAGGCCAGTACGGTCGGTGATGTGCGCATTGTCGATCCCGCGATTGCTCAGCCTGGCGTGCTGAAGCCGAAAACGGCGCTGATTATTCTCGGCAGTATCATTCTCGGTTTAATGCTTTCCGTGGTGGGCGTACTGCTGCGTTCTCTGTTTAATCGCGGTATTGAAAGCCCCCAGGCGCTGGAAGAGCATGGTATCAGCGTGTATGCCAGTATTCCGCTGTCTGAATGGCAAAAAGCGCGTGATAACGTTCAGACCATTAAAGGTGTGAAACGCTACAAGCAAAGCCAACTGCTGGCCGTTGGGAATCCAACGGATCTCGCCATAGAAGCGGTCCGTAGCCTGCGTACCAGCCTGCACTTTGCCATGATGCAGGCGCGTAACAACGTATTGATGCTGACCGGCGTCAGTCCGTCGATTGGGAAAACATTTGTCTGCGCTAACCTGGCGGCAGTTATTAGCCAGACTAACAAACGCGTGCTATTGATCGACTGCGACATGCGCAAAGGCTATACCCACGAACTGCTGGGGACCAATAATGTTAACGGCCTGTCTGAGATCCTCATTGGCAAAGGGGATATTTCATCCAGCGCTAAACCGACATCGATTCCGCATTTTGATCTGATCCCTCGCGGTCAAATTCCTCCCAATCCTTCCGAACTGTTGATGAGCGAGCGCTTCGGCGAACTGATTGCCTGGGCCAGTTCGCACTATGACCTGGTGTTGATTGACACCCCACCAATTCTGGCGGTGACCGATGCGGCTATCGTAGGGCGCCACGTCGGAACCACGCTGATGGTAGCGCGTTATGCGGTCAACACGCTGAAAGAGGTGGAAACCAGCCTGGGCCGCTTCGAGCAAAATGGCATTCAGGTGAAAGGGGTGATCCTCAACTCGATCTTCCGCCGCGCCAGCGGGTATCAGGATTACGGCTACTACGAATACGAATACACGTCGGATTCGAAATAACTAACAGCAACGCATATCGAATGTAGGCCTGATAAGCGTAGTGCCATCAGGCAACTTTTTTTGGAAACGAAAATGACCACAGAAAACCCGCTAATTTCAATTTACATGCCAACCTGGAACCGCCAGCAGCTGGCCATTCGGGCGATTAAATCGGTGTTGCGCCAGGACTATCCTCACTGGGAGATGATCATTGTGGATGATTGCTCTTCCTCCTATGAGCAGTTGCAGCAGTTTGTTGAGGAACTCAACGATCCGCGAGTGTCGTATACGCATAATTCCACCAACACCGGGGCCTGCGCGGTACGTAATCAGGCCATTATGCAGGCCAACGGGCAATACATTACGGGGATTGATGATGATGATGAATGGACGCCGAACCGACTGAGTGTATTTCTCAACTATCGCCATCATTTGGTCACGCGGGCGTTTCTGTATGCCAATGACTATGTCTGTGAGGGCGAAGTGTATTCGCAGCCGACCAGTCTGCCGCTCTATCCGAAGTCCGTTTATTCACGCCGCAGGTTTTATAAGCGCAACATCATTGGTAATCAGGTATTTACCTGGGCATGGCGGTTTAAAGCTTGTCTGTTCGATACCACGCTGAAAGCGGCGCAGGATTACGACATCTTCCTGCGCATGGTGGTGGCGTATGGCAAACCGTGGAAGGTCAAAGAGGCAACGCAGATCCTGCATGTAAATCACGGTGAGATGCGCATTACCTCATCGCCGAATAAATTCTCCGGCTACTTTCAGTTTTACCGCAAGCACAAAGGCAAATTTGACCGGGCCAGCAAGAAGTATCAGCTGTTTACCCTCTATCAGATCCGCAACAAACGGATGAACTGGCGCACGCTGCTGACGCTGCTTTCTGTTCGCAACAGTAAGCGTCTGGCCGACGGACTGCGAGGACGCTAATTATGCTGGAAGATTTACGCGTGAACGGCTGGAGTCTGCGCCCCTGCTGCATGGTGGTGGCCTATCGGATTGCCCATTTTTGCTCCGTCTGGCGTAAAAAAAACATCTTAAACAACCTGTGGGCCGCACCGGTACTGGTGATGTACCGCCTTATCACCGAATGCCTGTTTGGCTATGAAATTCAGGCAGCTGCATCAATCGGTCGTCGTTTCACCATCCATCATGGCTATGGGGTGGTTATCAATAAACACGTGGTTGTGGGGGATGATTTTACCCTACGTCACGGCGTCACCATCGGCAATCTTGGCACCAACGATTTGTCCTGCCCGGTAATCGGTAACAGCGTTGAGCTGGGGGCCAACGTCACTCTGCTTGGCGACGTTGCTATTGGCGATAACGTGACGATTGGTGCCGGGAGCGTCGTGGTGGATAGCGTTCCGGACAATGCGCAGGTTGTGGGCGAGAAGGCACGGGTGAAGGTAATAAAATGAAGATATTACAATTTAATGTGCGACTCGCAGAAGGTGGGGCGGCAGGCGTGGCGTTAGATTTGCATCTGAGGTCGCTGGAAAAAGGACTGTCGTCGCGTTTTGTCTATGGCTATGGCAAAGGCGGTAAAAAAAGCGCCAGCCATGCGAAATACCCGCAGGTTATCAAATATACGCCGCGCCTGACGTCGGCGGCGAACATTGCGCTGTTTCGTTTCGCGAACCGCGACATGTTCGGCAATCTCGACAAGCTATATCGTACGGTTACCCGCACTAACGGCCCGCTGGTACTGCATTTTCATGTGTTGCACAGCTACTGGTTGAACCTGGAAGAGGTAGTCTCCTTTTGCCAAAAAGTGAAAGCGCATAAACCGGATATCACCTTCGTCTGGACGCTGCACGATCACTGGAGTGTGACCGGGCGCTGTGCCTTTACCGATGGCTGCGAAGGCTGGAAAACTGGCTGTCTGCAATGCCCAACGCTTAGCAACTATCCGCCGGTAAAAATCGATAAAGCACATCAGCAGTTACCCGGTAAGCGGCAGATGTTTCGTGCGATGCTGGCGCTGGGTTGCCAGTTTATCTCGCCCAGTCAGCATGTGGCCGACGCATTCAACAGCCTGTATGGCGCGGGACGCTGCCGCATTATCAATAATGGCATTGATGTGGCAACTGAAACCATTCTTGCCGAACTACCCGCGATGCCTGAGGAGAGCGGTCGGCCGAAAATTGCCGTGGTGGCTCATGACCTGCGCTATGACGGCAAAACCAGTCAGCAACTGGTGCGAGCGATTACCGCGCTCGGAGACAAAATTGAGTTGCATACCTTCGGCAAATTTTCGCCATTTGCGGGAGATAACGTCATCAATCACGGTTTTGAGAGCGATAAGCGCACGTTGATGAGTGCGCTTAATCAGATGGATGGACTGGTGTTCAGCTCCCGTGTCGATAACTACCCGCTGATTCTGTGCGAAGCGCTGTCCATCGGCGTACCGGTAATAGCCACGCACAGCGATGCCGCGCAGGAAGTGCTGGCTAAATCAGGCGGAAAAACGTTCAGCGAAGCTGAAGTGTTGCAACTGGTGCAACTGAAAAAATCAGACATTGCGCAGGCGGTTTTTGACACGTCGCTTGCCGCATTTAGCCAGCGCAGCCGGTTGGCATACAGTGGACAACAGATGCTGGAGGAATATGTCTCGTTCTATCAGAATCTGTAGCTATCTGGTGCTACCGCTGCTTTATCTGCTGGTTAACGTCAAACTTGCTCAGCTTGGCGAGAGCTTCCCGATAACCCTCGTCACATTCTTACCTGTTCTGCTGTTGCTGTTTGTTGAACGCATCAATATCAAAAAGCTAATGATAGCGCTGGGTTTGGGGGGGGGGCTGACGGTATTTAACTATTTGTTTGGTCAGTCACTGGATGCCAGCAAGTATGTAACGTCCGCTATGCTGTTTATCTACACCGTGGTGATCATTGGCATGGTATGGAGTATTCGCTTCAAAACCATTTCGCCGCATAACTACATTAAAATCTTGCGCTTTTTCTGGCTGGTCGTGGGACTGGTGGTGGGGTTAGCTGCAGCTGAAATGGCACAGATAATTCTCAGCGGCGGCAGCAGTTTAATGGAAGTTATTTCGAAATATCTTATTTACAGTAACAGCTATGTTCTGAACTTTATTAAGTTTGGTGGGAAACGAACCACCGCGCTCTATTTCGAACCGGCATTCTTCGCTCTGGCGTTAATCTCAATTTGGCTCAGTATCAAACAGTTTGGTATCAAAACACCTAAGTCCGATGCTATGATTCTGGTAGGGATAATATTATCGGGATCGTTTTCAGGAGTAATGACGTTTATTTTGTTTTACCTCCTGGAATGGGCGTTTCAGTACCTAAATAAGGATGCGATAAAAAAGAAGCTACCTCTGGCGATAATCTCATTGAGCGTGTTTTTAGTTGGTGTGATATTTGCTTTTCCGTACATCGCAACGCGGCTTGGTGATTTAGGAACTGAAGGTTCGTCATCGTATTATCGTATCGTAGGACCATTAGTGATGGTCGGTTATTCATTACTGAACGTTGATGGCGTAGTGAGATTTGGCTCACTTTATGAATACGTCGCGTCATTCGGAATTTTTAACGGTGCAGATGTCGGTAAAACAATAGACAATGGCTTGTATCTGCTGATTATTTATTTTTCATGGTTCGCGGTGATATTAGCCCTATGGTACATGGGGAAGGTCATGAAAATGATGATCAATGCGTTTGGCGATAATCAGAATTATCGGGTTCAGCTTTATCTTTTTACACCATTGTCACTGTTTTTTACAGGTTCAGTATTTAGTCCGGAATACGCATTTTTAATTGTGTGTCCGTTTATTTTGCGCAAGGCGCTGAATATCGCGAGGTAACTCACATGCTGCTCAGTATCATTACCGTCGCCTTTCGCAATCTGGAAGGGATCGTCAAAACTCACGCGTCGCTGGCACATCTGGCGCAAGCGGGTGATATCAGTTTTGAGTGGATTGTTGTTGATGGCGGCTCCTCGGATGGTACGTCGGCGTTTCTTGAAGGACTCAGTGGGGAGCACCGGTTACGGTTTGTCAGCGAGCCGGATAACGGCATCTATGATGCGATGAACAAAGGCATCGCCATGGCGCGCGGGCGGTTTGCACTGTTCCTCAACTCCGGGGATATTCTGCACGCGAATGCGGCTTGTTTTATCCGCCAGCTAAAAATGCAGAGTGACCAAACTATGGTCATTGGCGATGCGTTGCTGGATTTCGGCAATGGCAACAAAATTAAGCGTCGGGCAAAACCGGGTTGGTATATTTATCACAGCCTGCCCGCCAGCCATCAGGCAATATTTTTTCCGCTCTCGGGACTGAATGTCTGGCATTATGATTTGCAATATAAAATATCGTCAGATTACGCGTTGGCAGCCAAATTATACAAGTCCGGTTACGCTTTTAAAAAGCTGCGCGGGTTGGTGTCGGAATTTTCTATGGGCGGAGTGTCAACGACGAATAATCTGGAATTGTGCCGGGATGCCAAAAAAGTACAGCGCCAGATATTACACATGCCAGGTTTTTGGACCGGTTTGTCAGAATGTTTACGTCTGCGCACAACCGATAAAACAAAAACCTTATATGGAAAAACGTAAGGGCACAGTATGCAAGACTTAAGCGGATTTAAAGTGCCTGGAGGTTTTCGCGGCGGCGGCGCTATTAAAGTGCAATTATGGTGGGCGGTGCAAGCAACATTATTTCGCTGGTCTCCACAGGTCATGTATCGCTGGCGTGCTTTTTTATTACGGATGTTTGGCGCAAAAATAGGAAAAAACGTAGTCATTCGGCCTTCAGTAAAAATTACTTATCCGTGGAAACTAACTCTGGGAGATTATGCCTGGGTGGGTGATGACGCGGTTTTATATACGTTAGGTGATATTACGATTGGGGCACACGCAGTTATTTCGCAAAAAAGTTATTTATGCACCGGGAGTCATGATTATGCCAGCCAACATTTTGATATTAACGCCACACCGATAGTGGTTGGCGATAAATGCTGGCTGGCGACAGATGTCTTTGTCGCGCCTGGCGTGACGATTGGCGATGGCACCGTCGTCGGGGCACGAAGCAGCGTATTTAAATCGCTGCCAGCAAATGTCATTTGTCGGGGAAATCCCGCAGTAGTCACGCGCGAACGCGTCGAGAAAGTTACTCCCTGAGGGGATCACTGAAGAGGTTATAACATGTCAAAAGTCGCTCTCATTACTGGCGTAACCGGGCAGGATGGTTCTTACCTGGCAGAACTCCTGCTGGAAAAAGGGTACGAAGTACACGGTATTAAGCGTCGCGCTTCATCATTCAACACCGAACGTGTGGACCACATCTACCAGGATCCGCATTCAGGCAATCCCAAATTTCATCTGCACTATGGCGATTTGACGGACTCCTCCAATCTGACCCGTATTTTACAGGAAGTCCAACCGGATGAAGTCTATAACCTGGGTGCCATGAGCCACGTTGCGGTGTCGTTTGATTCACCGGAATACACCGCAGACGTTGATGCGATCGGCACCTTGCGCTTGCTGGAGGCGATCCGCTTCCTTGGTCTGGAAAAAAAGACCCGTTTTTATCAGGCGTCCACCTCTGAGCTGTACGGTCTGGTTCAGGAAATCCCGCAGAAAGAGAGCACGCCGTTCTATCCGCGTTCACCGTATGCCGTTGCTAAGCTGTATGCCTACTGGATAACCGTCAACTACCGTGAGTCTTACGGGATGTATGCCTGTAACGGCATTCTGTTTAACCACGAGTCTCCGCGCCGCGGCGAAACCTTTGTCACTCGCAAAATTACCCGGGCGATCGCCAACATCGCTCAGGGGCTGGAGTCTTGCCTGTACCTGGGCAACATGGATTCACTGCGCGACTGGGGGCATGCCAAAGATTACGTCAGGATGCAGTGGATGATGCTGCAGCAGGATAAGCCAGAAGATTTCGTGATTGCCACCGGCGTGCAGTATTCCGTGCGCCAGTTTGTAGAAATGGCGGCAGCTCAACTGGGGATTAAATTGCGCTTTGAAGGTGAGGGCGTGAATGAAAAAGGCATCGTGGTTTCCGTGACCGGACATGATGCGCCGGGCGTGAAGCCAGGCGATGTCATGATTGCCGTTGACCCGCGCTACTTCCGTCCGGCTGAGGTGGAAACGCTGCTGGGCGATCCGGCCAAAGCACATGAAAAACTGGGCTGGAAACCGGAAATCACGCTGCGCCAGATGATCTCGGAAATGGTTGCTAACGATCTTGATGCGGCGAAGAAACATTCCCTGCTCAAGTCGCACGGTTACGAGGTTGCCATCGCGCTGGAGTACTGAGGATGAAGACACAACGTATTTTTGTGGCGGGCCATCGCGGGATGGTGGGGTCCGCCATCGTCAGACAATTGTCGCAGCGAAATAATGTGGAGCTGGTGCTGCGTACCCGCGACCAGCTTAATCTGCTGGACGCCAGTGCGGTGCAGGCGTTTTTTGCCGCTGAACGTATTGACCAGGTTTATCTGGCGGCGGCAAAAGTAGGAGGGATTGTGGCAAACAATACTTATCCTGCTGATTTTATTTATGAAAACATGATGATTGAGAGCAACATTATTCATGCTGCACATCTGCATAACGTGAATAAACTGTTGTTTCTCGGGTCATCCTGTATTTATCCCAAGCAAGCTACCCAGCCAATCGCCGAGAGTGAACTGTTGCAGGGGACACTTGAACCGACCAATGAGCCGTATGCGATTGCCAAAATTGCCGGTATCAAGCTGTGTGAATCGTATAACCGACAGTATGGCCGTGATTATCGCTCGGTGATGCCGACCAATCTGTATGGGCCGCATGACAACTTTCATCCGAGTAATTCGCATGTGATCCCGGCGCTGCTGCGCCGCTTTCATGAAGCTCGCGGGCAAAATGCGCCGGATGTGGTGGTATGGGGCAGCGGGACGCCAATGCGTGAATTTCTGCATGTCGACGATATGGCGGCGGCCAGTATCCACGTGATGGAGTTGGCTCAGGAAGTGTTGCAGGAATATACCCAGCCTATGCTGTCGCATATCAACGTGGGTACCGGCGTGGACTGCACCATCCGTGAACTGGCGCAGACTATTGCGGAGGTCGTGGGTTACAAGGGGCGCGTGGTGTTTGACGCCAGCAAACCGGACGGCACGCCGCGCAAATTGCTTGACGTTACGCGTCTGCATCAGTTGGGCTGGTATCACGAGATATCTCTGCAAGCGGGACTTGCCAGTACATATCAGTGGTTTCTTGAAAACCAGCAGCGTTACCGGGGGTAAGCATGTTTTTACGTCATGAGGATTTTTCCACCGTTGTACGTTCAACTCCGCTGATTTCCATCGATTTGATCGTGGAAAACGCCCACGGTGAATTTCTGCTTGGCAAGCGCCTCAATCGTCCTGCGCAGGGGTACTGGTTTGTGCCCGGCGGTCGGGTGCAAAAAGATGAACCGTTGCACGCGGCCTTTGAGCGGCTTACTGAAGCTGAGCTGGGGTTACGTTTACTGCTGTCCGCTGCGCAGTTTTACGGTGTCTGGCAGCACTTCTATGACGACAACTTTTCCGGGGAAGATTTCTCAACGCATTACATCGTGCTGGGATTTCGTCTGCGGGTGTCGGAAAACGACCTGCAACTGCCTGACCTTCAACATGACGCGTACCGCTGGCTGGCAATTGAAGAGATTCTGGCCACTGACCGCGTGCACGACAACAGCCGGGCTTACTTCTGTGAGAAGAGTCAGGCCGGAGCACCCGGGCTATGAAGATCCTTGTGTATGGCATCAACTATTCGCCGGAGTTGACCGGTATCGGTAAATACACCGGTGAAATGGTGGCGTGGATGGCGCAACAGGGGCATGACGTACGGGTGATCACTGCGCCGCCTTATTATCCGCAGTGGAAAGTCAACGGTCGCTATTCATCCTGGCGCTACCGTCGTGAAGAGGGCGATGCCATCGTCTGGCGTTGCCCGCTGTATGTGCCTGAGCAGCCCTCCACGCTCAAGCGTCTACTGCATTTAGGCAGTTTCGCCCTGAGCAGTTTCTTCCCGCTGCTGGCGCAGCGCCGCTGGAAGCCGGATCGCATCATTGGGGTAGTACCGACGCTGTTTTGTACGCCGGGAATGCGCCTGCTGGCGAAGCTGTCCGGGGCGCGCACGCTGCTGCATATTCAGGATTACGAAGTTGATGCCATGTTGGGACTTGGCATGGCGGGCAAAGGCAAGCGCGGTATGGTGGCAAAACTGGCCAGCGCTTTTGAGCGCAGTGGGCTGTTGAATATGGATCATATTTCGACCATTTCTCGCTCAATGATGAATAAAGCACAGGAAAAGGGCGTTGATGCACAGAAGGTTATTTTCTTTCCGAACTGGTCAGAAGTAGCGCGTTTTCGCGATGTGGACGCCGCCGATGCTCTGGCGTTGCGCCAGCAGCTGGGCTTGCCTGATGGAAAAAAAATCATTCTCTACTCTGGCAATATTGGTGAAAAGCAAGGACTGGAGAGTGTAATCGACGCAGCGGCCCTGTTGAGCGAGCGGCCCTGGCTGTTTGTGATTGTCGGGCAGGGCGGGGGTAAAGCGCGGCTGGAGAACATGACCAGCGAACGCGGCCTGAACAATGTGATGTTCTTTCCGCTGCAATCTTATGACGCGCTGCCTGCACTGCTCAAAATGGCGGACTGTCATCTGGTGGTACAAAAGCGCGGTGCGGCGGATGCCGTACTGCCCTCCAAACTGACCAATATCCTCGCCGTTGGTGGTAACGCTGTGATTACCGCCGAGCCGGAAACCGAGCTGGGGCAGCTCTGTAACATTGTTCCAGGCATCGCTGTATGCGTGGAGCCGGAATCGGTAAATGCGCTGGTTTGCGGTATCCAACAAGCGTTGAGGATGCCAAAAGTCAATACGGTGGCACGTGACTATGCCGAACGCACGCTGGATAAAGATAACGTGCTTAGCCAATTTATTGCTGATATTCGGGGTTAATGATGAGTCAAAGCAAACTCTTTCCGGTAGTGATGGCCGGTGGCTCGGGTAGCCGTTTATGGCCTCTGTCCCGCGTATTGTATCCAAAGCAGTTCCTGTGCCTGAAAGGTGATCTCACCATGCTGCAGACAACGATCTGTCGTCTGAATGGCGTGGAGTGTGAAAGCCCGGTGGTTATCTGTAATGAACAACACCGTTTCATCGTCGCGGAACAGCTACGGCAACTGCACAAGCTGACTGAGAACATTATTCTCGAACCCGCCGGACGTAACACGGCACCGGCGATAGCGCTGGCCGCACTGGCGGCAAAACGTCAAAGCCCGGAGGAAGATCCGCTGCTGCTGGTATTGGCGGCCGATCACATGATTGCCGACGAAGAGGCATTTCGCGAGGCGGTTCGCAATGCTATGCCCTATGCCAGTGCGGGTAAGCTGGTGACGTTTGGTATCGTGCCGGACCAGCCGGAAACGGGCTATGGCTATATCCGCCGTGGCGTGGTTTCGCCAACGAATACCGACGCCGTGGCGTTCGAAGTGGCGCAGTTTGTTGAAAAACCCAATCTGGAAACCGCGCAGGCTTATGTGGCGAACGGCGATTACTACTGGAACAGCGGCATGTTCTTGTTCCGCGCCGGACGTTACCTGGAAGAACTGGAAAAGTACCGCCCCGACATTCTTGAGGCTTGTGTGAATGCCATGAGTACGGTCGACCCCGATCTCGATTTTATCCGCGTTGATGAACAGGCGTTTCTCGCCTGTCCGGAAGAGTCTGTGGACTATGCGGTAATGGAACGTACGGCCGATGCGGTGGTAATGCCCATGAACGCAGGCTGGAGCGATGTTGGCTCCTGGTCATCGCTGTGGGAAATCAGCGCCCATACTGCTGAAGGCAATGTGCATCATGGCGACGTCATTAGCCACAAAACGGAGAACAGCTACGTGTATGCCGAATCTGGCCTGGTGACGACCGTCGGGGTGAAGGATCTGGTGGTGGTGCAGACCAAAGATGCGGTGCTGATAGCCGATCGCAACGCGGTGCAGGACGTCAAAAAAGTGGTGGAGCAAATTAAAGCTGACGGACGACATGAACACCATATTCACCGTGAAGTTTACCGTCCGTGGGGCAAGTACGACTCCATTGATGCCGGAGACCGTTACCAGGTGAAGCGAATTACCGTTAAACCCGGTGAAGGATTGTCCGTGCAGATGCATCATCACCGGGCTGAACACTGGGTGGTGGTGGCCGGTACCGCGAAAGTGACGATCAATGATGACATCAAACTGCTCGCTGAAAACGAGTCTGTCTATATTCCGCTTGGGGCGACCCATTGTCTGGAGAATCCCGGGAAAATCCCGCTCGATCTGATTGAAGTGCGCTCCGGATCTTACCTCGATGAGGATGATGTGGTGCGGTTTGCGGACAGATACGGGCGCGCCTGATGCAGGATGCGCCGCGCTTATCCGGCCTACAACACCGTAGGCCCGGTAAGCGAAGCGCGCCAGGAAATGCATTTAACACTCATTAAAAGGCTCATTAAGAGTCAGGGCCTCCTGTTGCCTGAAGAAGGGTAAATCATGACGAAATTAACCTGTTTCAAAGCCTACGATATTCGCGGCAGGCTGGGCGAAGAGCTGAATGAAGATATCGCGTGGCGTATTGGCCGCGCTTACGGCGAGTTCCTGAAGCCAAAAACGATTGTCCTCGGCGGTGATGTGCGCCTGACCAGCAAGACGCTAAAGCTGGCGCTGGCGAAAGGACTTCAGGATGCGGGGGTGGATGTGCTGGATATTGGCATGTCGGGTACCGAAGAGATTTATTTTGCCACCTTCCACCTGGGTATTGACGGCGGTATTGAAGTGACCGCCAGCCATAATCCGATGGATTACAACGGCATGAAGCTGGTGCGGGAAGGGGCACGGCCCATCAGCGGTGATACCGGTCTGCGCGACGTACAGCGCCTGGCGGAAGCCAACGACTTCCCGGCGGTTGATGAGACAAAACGTGGCCGCTACCAGCGTATTACTACCCGTGATGCCTACATTGACCACCTGCTGGGTTACATCAATCCCGCCAAACTGAAACCGATGAAGCTGGTGCTCAATTCCGGCAACGGCGCGGCAGGTCCGGTGGTTGACGCCATTGAAGCCCGTTTTAAAACATTGGGCGTGCCGGTCGAGTTCATCAAAATCCACAATACGCCGGATGGCAACTTCCCCAACGGTATTCCCAATCCTCTGCTGCCGGAATGCCGGGCTGACACGCGCAACGCGGTGATTGAACACGGCGCCGATATGGGGATTGCCTTCGACGGTGATTTTGACCGCTGCTTCCTGTTCGATGAAAAAGGTCAGTTCATTGAGGGCTACTACATTGTCGGCCTGCTGGCGGAGGCGTTTCTGGAGAAGAATCCGGGGGCGAAGATTATCCACGACCCGCGTCTGTCCTGGAACACAGTGGACGTGGTGACGGCGGCAGGCGGTAAACCGGTGATGTCAAAAACCGGACACGCGTTTATCAAAGAGCGGATGCGCCACGAAGATGCCGTCTACGGCGGTGAGATGAGTGCGCATCACTATTTCCGTGACTTTGCCTATTGTGACAGCGGCATGATCCCGTGGCTGCTGGTGGCGGAGCTGCTGTGTCTGAAAGGGCAGTCGCTGGGCGAACTGGTCCGCGACCGGATGGTGGCCTACCCGGCGAGTGGTGAAATAAACAGCACGCTGGCAGAGCCGGCTGCAGCGATTGCGCGCGTGGAGCAGCATTTTTCCCGTGAGGCGCTGACGGTGGACAGAACGGACGGTATCAGCATGTCGTTTGTCGACTGGCGCTTCAATTTACGCTCTTCCAATACCGAACCGGTGGTGCGCCTGAACGTGGAATCGCGCGGAGATATTCCGTTGATGGAAGCGCGAACGCGCACTCTTCTGGCGTTACTGAATCAGTAATGCTGGTGCTTCCTTTGCCCGATTCTGGGCAAAGGGTGACTAACAGGAACCACGATGACACATCTAAAGAAGCGCGAGCGCGCCAAAACCAATGCGTCGTTAATTTCGATGGTGCAACGCTTTTCAGATATCACCATCATGTTTGGCGGGTTGTGGGTAATCTGCGAATTAAGCGGTTTGCCTTTCCTGTACATGCACCTGCTGGTGGCGCTGATCACTCTGGTCGTTTTTCAGATGCTCGGTGGCATAACGGATTTTTATCGCTCCTGGCGTGGTGTCAAAATTACCACTGAGCTGGTGCTGTTGCTGCAAAACTGGACGCTAAGCCTGATTTTTTGCGCAGGTCTGATCGCCTTTAATAATGATTTTGATAACCGTCTCGCCGTCTGGCTGGCGTGGTATCTGCTATCCAGCGTTGGCCTGGTGTTGAGTCGTTCGTTTATTCGCTACGGCGCGGGATGGCTGCGTAATCGCGGTTACAACACTCGCCGGGTGGCAGTGGCAGGGGACCTGCCAGCTGGACAAATGCTACTGGACAGTTTTCGCCATGAACCGTGGCTGGGGCTTGAAGTAGCAGGTATCTATCACGACCCTATCCCTGGAAAAAACTCCCGCGACTGGGCCGGTAATCTGCAACAACTGGTGGATGACGCCAAAGCCTCACGCATTCATAACGTTTATATCGCCATGTCGATGAGCGATGGTGCCAGCGTCAAAAAATTAGTGCGCGAGCTGGCCGATACCACCTGTTCAGTGATCCTTATTCCTGATGTCTTTACCTTCAACATTCTGCATTCACGGATTGAAGAGATGAACGGCATTCCGGTGGTGCCGCTGTATGACACGCCACTCTCGGGAATTAATCGTCTGTTGAAGCGCGCGGAAGATATCGTGCTGGCTTCACTGATCCTGCTACTTATTTCCCCGGTGCTGTGTGGCATAGCACTACTGGTAAAACTGACCTCCAAAGGACCGGTGATTTTCCGCCAGACTCGCTATGGCATGGATGGGAAGCCGATCAAAGTCTGGAAGTTTCGCTCAATGAAAGTGATGGAAAACGATGCGGTGGTGACGCAGGCCACGCAAAACGATCCGCGCGTTACTCCTGTGGGGAATTTCCTGCGTCGGACGTCGCTTGATGAACTGCCGCAGTTTATTAACGTGCTCACCGGGGGGATGTCTATCGTCGGACCACGTCCGCATGCGGTGGCGCATAACGAACAGTACCGCCAACTGATTGAGGGATACATGTTACGCCATAAGGTGAAACCGGGTATTACCGGCTGGGCGCAAATCAACGGCTGGCGCGGTGAAACCGATACGCTGGAAAAAATGGAGAAACGTGTGGAGTTTGACCTCGAATACATTCGCGAGTGGAGCGTGTGGTTCGATATCAAAATTGTTTTTCTGACGATATTCAAAGGCTTTGTTAACAAAGCGGCGTATTAACATGAGCTTACGAGAAAAAACGCTTAATGGTGCAAAGTGGTCGGCGATTGCCACGGTGATCATTATTGGCCTCGGACTTATTCAGATGACTGTCCTGGCGCGAATTATTGATAACCACCAGTTCGGGTTGTTAACCGTGTCGCTGGTGATCATAGCGCTGGCCGATACGCTGTCGGATTTCGGTATCGCCAACTCAATTATTCAACGCAAAGAGATTGGTTATCTGGAGCTGACAACGCTGTACTGGCTCAACGTTGGGCTGGGGATCGTGGTCTGTGTGGCGATGTTTCTGCTTAGCGAGACGATTGCCAGCGTGCTCAATAATCCCGAACTGGCGCCGCTCATCAAAACCTTATCACTGGCGTTTGTGGTGATACCGCACGGGCAGCAGTTTCGCGCGCTGATGCAAAAAGAGCTGGCCTTCAACAAAATTGGCATGATTGAAACCAGTTCGGTGCTGGCTGGATTTACCTTTACCGTGGTCAGCGCCCATTTCTGGCCGCTCGCGCTGACGGCCATTCTTGGGTATCTGGTGAATAGTACGCTACGTACGCTGCTGTTCGGCTATTTTGGCCGCCGGATTTACCGTCCGGGGCTACATTTTTCGCTGGCATCCGTTTCGTCGAACCTGCGTTTTGGCGCATGGCTGACGGCAGACAGCATCATCAATTACATCAATACCAACCTTTCCACGCTGGTTTTAGCTCGCACGTTGGGAGCTGGCGTGGCGGGCGGATTCAATCTCGCCTGGAACGTGGCGGTTGTCCCGCCGATCAAACTGAACCCGATTATCACCCGCGTGCTGTTTCCGGCGTTTGCCAAAATCCAGGACGACAGCGAAAAACTACGGGTGAATTTTTACAAGCTGCTGTCAGTGGTTGGGATTATCAACTTCCCAGCGCTACTGGGACTGATGGTGGTGTCGAATAACGTGGTGCCGCTGGTATTCGGCGATAAGTGGAACGGCATTATTCCAGTCCTGCAATTGTTGTGCATTGTGGGTTTGCTGCGATCCGTGGGGAATCCAATAGGATCGCTCTTGATGGCGAAAGCCCGGGTCGATATCAGCTTCAAATTCAATGTTTTCAAAACCTTTTTGTTTATTCCTGCCATTTTCATTGGCGGTCATCTGGCGGGGGCGATTGGCGTGACGCTGGGCTTTTTGCTGGTTCAGGTGATTAATACGATCCTCAGCTACTTCGTGATGATCAAACCTGTTCTTGGCTCCAGCTACCGTCAGTACATGCTCAGCCTGTGGCTGCCGTTGTATCTCTCCTTACCAACCCTTGTGGTGAGCTATGCGTTGGGCTTAACCCTGCGTAACCAGGTGCCATTAAGCGCGCTGCTGGGGATCCAGATAGCGGCAGGAGCACTGGTGTTTGCGCTAATGATTGTGCTGTCGCGCCATCCGCTGGTGGTGGAAATAAAACGCCAACTCTGTCGCAGTGAAAAAATGAAAACCTTGCTCCGTGCGGGATAAGAACAACGTTTTAAGAGGTCATAATGAAATTACTAATTTTAGGCAACCATACCTGCGGGAACCGAGGGGATAGCGCGATCCTGCGCGGTTTGCTGGATGCCATTAACGCGTTGCGTCCCGAGACCGAAGTGGATGTGATGAGCCGTTACCCGGTGAGCTCTTCGTGGTTGCTAAACCGCCCGGTGATGGGCGACCCGCTGTATTTGCAGATGAAGCAACACAACAACGCAGCGGGTGTTATGGGGCGCGTGAAGAAAGTGCTGCGTCGTCGCTATCAGCATCAGGTACTGCTCTCGCGTGTTACCGATTCCGGTAATCTGCGCAATATCGCTATCGCCCAGGGCTTTACCGATTTTGTCCGTCTGCTGTCGCGCTATGACGCCATCATCCAGGTCGGCGGATCGTTCTTTGTCGATCTGTATGGCGTGCCGCAGTTTGAACATGCCCTGTGTTCGTTTATGGCGAAAAAACCGCTGTACATGATTGGTCACAGCGTGGGGCCATTCCAGGATGGGCAGTTTAATCAACTGGCGAACTACGTGTTTGGTCACTGTAATGCGTTGATTTTACGTGAATCCGTCAGTCTGGATCTGATGAAGCGCAGCGCAATTACCACGGATAAAGTCGAAACTGGCGTGGATACGGCCTGGCTGGTTGACAACCATCATGAGGATTTTGAGCCAGGTTATGCGGTACAGCACTGGTTAGACATGGCGGCTAAACAGAAGACCGTTGCCATTACATTGCGTGAGCTGGCTCCTTTTGATAAGCGTCTGGGGACAACGCAGCAGGCCTATGAGCAAGCCTTTTCCGGGGTGGTGAACCGCATCCTCGACGAAGGTTACCAGGTGATAGTGCTGTCAACTTGCACCGGTATTGATAGTTACAACAAAGATGACCGCATGGTGGCGTTAAACCTGCGCCAGTATGTTAACGATCCGGCCCGATATCACGTGGTGATGGATGAACTTAACGATCTGGAGATGGGGAAGATTCTGGGCGCATGCGATCTGACGGTGGGGACTCGCTTGCATTCTGCCATCATCTCGATGAATTTTATGACGCCTGCCATCGCCATTAACTACGAGCACAAATCGGCCGGGATCATGCAACAACTGGGGTTACCGGAGATGGCTGTTGATATTCGTCATCTTCTCGATGGCAGTCTCGAAGGGAAGGTTGCCGATACTCTCGGACAGTTACCTGAGCTGCGCATACGTCTCGGCGACGCGGTTATGCGCGAACGCGAACGTGGGGTACGCATGGTGCAGTCGGTTTTAACGCGTATTGAGGGGGAAAAATGAAGATTGGTTTTTTCCTGCTTAAATTTCCGCTCTCCTCCGAGACATTTGTACTCAATCAGATAACCGCATTTATCGATATGGGCTACGACGTGGAGATTGTCGCTTTGCAGAAGGGCGATCTTGAAAATACTCATGCCTCCTTTAATACCTACCGTCTGGGTGAAAAAACGCGCTGGTTGCTGAATGAACCGGAAAGCAAACTGGCGAAACTGAAATATAGGGCAGCGGCGGCTCTGCACGGTATTACCCGCGCAGCGACCTGGAAAGCGCTTAATGTTGCACGCTATGGTGAGGAGGCGCGCAATCTGATTTTGGCAGCTATTTGCGGCGGGAATCCGCGAGCGTTTGAGGCGGATGTTTTTATTGCTCATTTTGGGCCCGCAGGCGTAACGGCCGCCAAGCTGCGTGAGCTTGGGATGATCCGCGGAAAAATCGCCACGGTATTTCATGGGGTTGATGTTTCGCACCGGGGCGTTTTGGCCCGCTATACCCCTGAGTATCAGCAACTGTTTCAACGTGGAGATTTGATGTTACCCATCAGCAATCTCTGGGCCGGACGTTTAAAAAACATGGGATGTCCGCCGCAAAAAATTGCCGTCTCGCGTATGGGCATTGATATGACGCGTTTTACCCCTCGCCAACTAAAAGCACCAGCCGCACCGCTGGAAATAATCTCTGTCGCCCGGTTAACCGAGAAAAAAGGACTGCACCTCGCCATCGAAGCTTGTCGTCAGTTAAAAGAGCAAGGCATCTCATTTCGCTATCGCATTCTGGGGATTGGCCCGTGGGAGCGTCGATTGCGGACGCTGACCGAGCAATATCAGCTTGATGATGTGATTGAGATGCCCGGCTTTAAACCCAGTCATCAGGTAAAGGAGATGCTTGAACAGGCGGATGTATTTTTGCTGCCTTCGATCACCGGAAGAGACGGCGATATGGAAGGGATCCCGGTGGCATTGATGGAGGCGATGGCGGTGGGTATTCCGGTGATTTCCACCGTTCACAGCGGGATCCCGGAGCTGGTCGAGTCGGGTAAATCAGGCTGGCTGGCACCGGAAAACGACGCGCGGGCACTGGCAGAACGTTTAGCGGCATTTAGCCTGCTCGAAAGTAAGCAGGTACAGTCGATTGTGCAGTGTGCGCGCGAAAAAATTGAAAATGAATTTAATCAGTTAGCTATCAATAAACAGTTAGCCAGTCTGCTGCAAACGATGTAAATCGAGGTTGTATGTCAGAGAACAAACTCTCACGCCGTACTTTTCTGACGGCGGGCTCTGCGCTTGTCGTACTGCATACTCCCGTTGTTCGCGCGCTTGAATCATCGGGGAGCGTCAATATTCAGGATTACAACCCACAGGATTGGGTGGCCTCTTTCAGGCAGGCGTTCAAAGAAGGACAAACGGTAGTCGTACCATATGGACTGGAATGTGAGGATCTCAATACCGCTATCGTTATTCCTCCTGGCAAAACGCTCTTCATACAAGGGCGAATAAGTGGCAATGGCCGTGGGCGCTTTATTCTGCAGGATGGATGCAAAGTGGTGGGCGAGCAGGGCGGGAGCCTGAAGAATGTTACCCTGGATGTACGTGGTTCGGACTGTGTAATAAAAGGGATTGCCATGAGCGGTTTCGGTCCGGTGACGCAAATCTATATCGGCGGTAAAACTTCAAGGCTGATGCGTAATCTGATTATTGATGATATTACTGTCACACGCGCTAACTATGGGATTTTGCGTCAGGGTTTTCATAACCGAATGGATGGCGTAAAGATTACAAACTGCCGTTTTAGCGATCTACAGGGAGATGCCATTGAGTGGAATGTGGCTATCAACGACAGCAACATCCTCATTTCTGACCATGTCATTGAACGTATTAACTGTACCAATGGCAATGTGAACTGGGGCATCGGTATCGGGCTGGCGGGCAGTACCTATGACAATAGCTATCCCGATGAACTGGCGGTAAAAAACTTCGTGGTGGCGAACATCACCGGTACCGACTGTCGGCAGTTAGTTCATGTTGAGAACGGCAAACACTTTATCATTCGTAATATTACCGCGCGAAATATCACCCCGGATTTTAGTAAGAAAGCAGGCATTGATAATGCGACGGTTGCTATTTATGGATGTGATAACTTCGTAATTGATAATATCAATATGGAGAACAGCGCAGGTATGCTCATTGGTTATGGCGTCATCAAAGGTCGATATTTATCCATTCCACAAAACTTTAAGCTAAATAATATCCATCTCGATAACACCAAACGTGAATACAAATTACGCGGAATTCAGATCTCCTCTGGTAATGCAACGTCATTCGTGGCCATCACCAACGTGGAGATGAAGTGTGCCACGCTTGAGTTGCATAACCAACCGCAACACCTTTTTTTACGTAACGTCAGGGTGATGCAGCAATCGGGCACGGGGCCCGCACTTAAGATGCACTTCGATCTGCGCCAGGACGTACGCGGTAAGTTTATGGCTAAACAGGACACGCTACTCTCGCTGGCCAGTGTTCATGCAGTAAATGAAGTCGGGCAAAGTTCAGTTGACATTGACCGTATAAACCATCAGGTAGTGAATGTAGAAGCGGTGAATTTTCGACTACCGGGGCAGGGGAGGTAAGCCTGCTATAATCTTACTGGATATCATTGGCTAAAAGATTATAATCACTCAATTACTGTTAAAGCTGGGGCTGGGCAGCATTGACTACTCAGGGAAGACGCTCATCTTTATCATATGTTTCTTGTGTTACGAACAGACAAAGTGATTTATGAACGATAAAGTTTTGCTCATCGGTGCCTCCGGATTCGTGGGGACCAGACTCCTGGAAACGGCTGTAGCGGATTTTGATATTAAGAATCTGGATAAACAGCAAAGTCATTTCTATCCGCAAATCACGCAAATCGGTGATGTTCGCGACCAACAAGTTCTGGATCAGGCGCTGTCAGGCTATGACACAGTCGTGTTGTTAGCGGCTGAACACCGTGATGATGTCAGTCCTACTTCACTCTACTATGATGTGAATGTTCAGGGGACGCGCAATGTATTGGCCGCTATGGAGAAAAATGATGTTAAGAACATCATTTTCACCAGCTCTGTCGCCGTTTATGGTCTGAACAAAACCAACCCCGATGAAAATCATCCTCACGATCCCTTTAACCACTACGGTAAAAGTAAGTGGCAAGCTGAAGAAGTCCTGCGTGAATGGCATGCCAAAGCTCCAAATGAACGCTCGCTGACCATTATCCGCCCGACGGTTATCTTTGGCGAACGCAACCGCGGCAACGTTTATAATCTGCTGAAGCAAATCGCTGGCGGTAAGTTTATGATGGTTGGGGCGGGTACGAATTATAAATCAATGGCTTATGTGGGTAATATTGTTGAGTTTATCAAGTATAAACTGAAGAATGTGACTACTGGTTATGAGGTTTATAATTACGTTGATAAACCTGATCTGAGTATGAATCAACTGGTTACCGAAGTTGAACAGAGCTTAAGTAAAAAAATCCCCTCAGCACACTTACCTTACGCTTTAGGCATGTTAGGCGGTTATTGCTTTGATATTTTGGGCAAAGTGATGGGTAAAAAATATGCTGTTAGCTCTGTGCGCGTGAAGAAGTTCTGTGCCACGACACAGTTTGATGCAACCAAAGTTCATTCATCTGGTTTTGTTGCACCCTACACGCTGTCTCAGGGACTGGATCGCACTTTAAAATACGAATTTTTACATGATAAGAAAGATGACATCACGTTTGTCTCTGAGTGAATTTTGTTTATAGAGTATCAAGGCTCAGTTAACTATGATTCTTCGGAAATGATATAAAAACGACTCTATCTGTACGTTTCCGAGGAATCTGAGTTCACCTCGATGCTGGTGAAGTGTAGTGTTTGCACTCGGTTTACCTTAACCTGGTTATTTCGTGTTAAGGATGGAGCCAGCAATACTGGCTAACGTACGGCTAAAGTCTATACTTTATCAGCCGTTAAGAGGTAGGAGAGAGAATGACTAATTTGAAAGCAGTTATCCCGGTAGCGGGCCTGGGGATGCACATGTTGCCAGCCACAAAGGCAATCCCTAAAGAGATGCTGCCGATCGTAGACAAGCCGATGATTCAATACATTGTCGACGAAATTGTAGCTGCAGGTATCAAAGAAATCGTTCTGGTAACTCATGCGTCTAAGAATGCGGTTGAGAACCATTTCGACACATCTTACGAACTCGAATCATTACTTGAGCAGCGTGTTAAGCGCCAGCTATTGGCTGAGGTGCAGTCTATCTGTCCTCCTGGCGTGACTATTATGAACGTTCGCCAGGCTCAGTTACTGGGTCTGGGTCATTCAATTCTTTGTGCGCGCCCGATTATCGGGGATAACCCGTTTGTCGTCGTATTACCGGACGTCGTGCTGGATACTGCGAGCGCAGATCCACTGCGCTACAATTTGGCTGCGATGGTTGCTCGTTTTAATGAAACCGGGCGTAGTCAGGTGCTGGCAAAACGCATGGAAGGCGATCTTTCCGAGTACTCGGTTATTCAGACTAAAGAGCCTTTAGACAACGAAGGCAAAGTCAGCCGTATCGTTGAATTTATTGAAAAACCTGATCAGCCGCAGACGCTGGATTCCGATTTGATGGCAGTAGGGCGTTATGTGTTGTCTGCTGATATTTGGGCCGATTTAGAGCATACCCAACCTGGTGCATGGGGGCGTATTCAGTTGACGGATGCCATCGCGGAGCTGGCTAAAAAACAGTCTGTTGATGCCATGTTGATGACGGGTGACAGCTACGACTGCGGTAAAAAAATGGGCTACATGCAGGCGTTCGTTAAGTATGGTCTGCGTAACCTGAAAGAAGGTCCGAAGTTTCGTAAGAGTATTGAGAAATTGTTAAGCGAATAGGTCATCAAATATCTGCTTGATAATAAATTGTTAAACAAACGGTAGTGAACACCCTGAATATTAGTCTGGTTGCATATGGGGAGGCGCTGCCGTTTTTGTTTTGTACAATTTACTTAAAAGAGTAAGCTTAGGAAATATTCTTCGGAATGTAGTATTCTTTCTCTGTAGCGCTGTATTTGGTAAGAAAATTATTAAAAGGTTCTGTGTGAGGGCCGAACATCGAAGAGCAATGTGTGAAGTACTCTGGTAGCTTGTGAGCCAGGGGCGGTAGCGTGCAATAAGTTAAATAATTAAAGTCTGCAATAGATTTCAGCCACATACAGATACTATATAATCAACTAACCTTGATATTTAAAATAACACATGAAAAAAATAGCTTTTATTGTTACCAAGTCTGAAATCGGTGGAGCTCAGACTTGGACAAATGAGATGATGAAATTAGTAAAAAATGAAGGTTCTGTTTATTTGATAACCTCAGAGGATGGTTGGTTAACTGAACAAAATAACTTTGAGAAGGTCTTGATTTTACCTCAGCTTAAAAAACATTTCAGTTTCTCTGGATATATTTCCTTACTTAAATTTATAAGAAAGGAAAATATTGACGTTATGATCGCCAGTTCAGCAAATGCTGGTATTTATTCCAGAATGGCAAGGTTAATTTCCAAGTTTAAATGTATCTATGTATCACATGGATGGTCATGTATATACAATGGAGGGATGCTGAAATCTGTCTTTATAAAAATAGAAAAGTATCTATCATACATAACGGATGTTATTTGGTGTGTATCCAGAAGCGATGAAGATAAAGCTATAAGAATTATTGGTATTAACAAATGTAAGATCAAGACATTAACAAATTCAGTAGTGCAGATGAAAGAAAAAGAAGGTAATGATTGTCAGAAGAGAATTATCTTTGTGGGGCGTCTTACTTACCCCAAAAGACCTGATTTGCTTATTAATGTAGTAGCGAAGCATCCAGATATGAAGTTGGATATAGTAGGTGGGGGTGAATACCTAAAGACCCTAAAAGAAACTAACAAAGATATTTCTAATATCAATTTTGTGGGGGAAGTTAAAGGATTTAATAATTATTCTAATTATGACTTGTTTGTTTTGGTATCTGATAGTGAAGGATTACCGATGTCAGGTTTAGAAGCGCATACTGCAGGAATCCCACTTGTCTTAAGTAACGTTGGTGGATGTACTGAGTTAATAGAAGGCAATGGTCTCCTTGTTAACAATACCGAACAAGATGTTGAACGTAGTATCATTAGTATATTTGATAATTATGATGATTATTTACTTAAGTCACGAGAGGTAAAAGGGAAGTTTGTCTTTGACTCATATGCTGATGATTATAAGAAGCTGATATTAAATTAATGTATTCAATCTACTGTCTACTGTATTAATGATTTTCATGTAATATATTGTTGAGTGCTTTTGACAGTTTAATTCTGTTGTGGTTTTATTTAGAACCACATCCTTTAGCTGCTTTTATGAAAACAATACTATTATTAGAATGATTATTATATCCAAATAATAGGTTGCTAGTTTATGCTTAAGCGTATTTTCTTTTCTTCAGATATTTTTAAAAATATCATATGGCTTATTATTGAGAAAATGTACTTCGTTATTCTTGTTTTTCTTAGTGAGGCAATGATAAGCCGAAGTCTTGGTGTTACAGATTATGGTAAATGGGTTTACTCAGTAAATTGGGTTGTGGTTGTATCATCCGTAGCTCTTGTTGCTGGTAGTGAAGTTCTAATTCCAGCATTGAGCCGTCATAAAAAGATAGTCAATGAGCTTATTAGTGCTGCTTTTCTCATAAGGATGATAGGAGCCTTATTGGCTTTCATCTTTATATGGACATATGCTGTGTTTTTCGTTACAGACGAAGAAATAAAACGAATATTATATTGTTTGTCATTTGTTCTCCTGTTAAATGAACCATTTGGTGTCGTTACCAATTATTTACAATCGATTATAAAAATAAAAAGAGCAGTAATTTGTCGTTGTGTAGCTTTGGCTATCCGTGTGTTCTGTGTGATGCTCGCATTTCACACAGCGAATAATTACTATATATATTTCTCTCGAAGTGCCGAAACATTGGCCCTCGCTGTATTTTTAGGTGGCCTTTTTTTATTTTCAAAGCTAAAAATAACCCTCAATGCAACAGTGTTAAAAATAGTATTCTTCAGAGGCATTAAGCTATGGGTGCCTTTGGTAACTATGATGATTTATCTTAGGGTTGATCGTTTTTTTATCGAACATTATTTAACTTATGATTATCTTGCAATATATGGCGTATCTGTGCAGTTTTTGGAGCAGGCTTTTTTACTTTTAAGCATAATTGTCCAGTCTGTAGCTCCGAGATATTTATTTGCGACAGTCGATCGTATGACATTACAGCTTAATGTGAAAAAGTGTATATGGACAGTTGTTGCTGTTTCAACAGTAATTCAATTAGGCTGTTTATTAATCTTGAGTAAACTAATATTGCTGATCTTTGGTATGAAGTTTCAAATGTCAGGACAGATGGCGTTGATGTTACTACCAGCTATTACTTTCTATGGCATTGATTTAGTACTGATGCAAATCATGTATAGGTTTAGAGAAAACGGATTTATACTCTTCAAATGGACTTTTATGATGATTTTATCATGTACCTCGTATTATATTTGGCTTGGTCTTATGGGCCAGAAAAGTGTCTATCTCATTTATAATTTAAACTATTTAGTTATGGTTTTATTGACTTCTATTTATTATCTTGTTTTGATGAGAAGATCAAGTAAAGGTCATAAAAAGGAATAATGGTTGATTAAATGATTGTTAATGCTATATTTATACTGGTCGTTTTTTTTTCACTTCTGGAACTATTCTGTAGTAGAAAAAACTTCTTTATATTTTTAATTCCACTAGTCGCTATGGTCATCTTTGTTGGTATTAGAAGCGTTGGCGGAACTGATTACGATGTGTATAAGTTGTATTTTGAATCGATACCTGATGCTATATACTCTTATGGACTTGGCTATTTTGGATTAAACTATGTTGTTAAATTGTTCTGTGATGACTTTAATCTTTTAATTGCTGTTTCTGGTATGTCTGCAGTACTCATGCAAGGTTGGTATTTTTATAAAAACTCGAATAAACCAACTTTATGCTTGATGATGTTTTATGCAGTTAGTTTTATCTGGCTCGATATGGTTTTGATTAGACAGTCGATAGCTGCAGGTTTGCTATTGATTGCAGCAGATTTTTTCTTTAGAAGGAAAAATCTGCTGGCTCTTATATTTTTAACTTTTGCCACTATGTTTCACGAGGTTACAGTTGTAATAGCAATCGCTGGTGTTATTTTATATAAAACAAACTCAAGGCATTATATTAAAATTCTACTAGTTAGTGTAGTTTCATTATGGTGGATAAAGATAATTGTCGTTTATCTGAATCAAACCATTCTTCATAATGGTAATATTGAAGCATATTTGAGTGAGCCACCTTTTATTAGCGGTTCTTTACTAATCGATTTTTTGTTTGCTTGTTTTATATATTTCCTTTCAACAAATCAAAGAACGTTAATACATGAAAAAGAAAAGAAAATCTATCAGGTAATAATGGTTCTTGGAGTTGGTATTTTACTTGTTTCATACTTGCTGCCTGTTATGGCAAGGTTAAGCGAATATATTAAATTCTTTTATATACTAATGACCGTCAGTTATATATCAAGACAAGAAAAGATAGCAAATAAAGTGCTTTTGTTCGTTGCATTATTTATCTACTGTGCTGTTAGATTGAATGTCTTCTTAACTCATTTCGACGGTGGGTTTATCTATAGTACCTATATGGTTTAGATAGATAATAATTTGAAATTTTTATAGGTATCATTAATGGTTACGGTATTAACACCCGCATACAACAGAGCAAACACACTTGATAATTTGTATTATTCACTACAACAGCAAACCAATAAGAATTTTGAGTGGATAATTATTGATGATGGTAGTAGTGATGCGACTTCAGATAAAATTGAAGAATACAAGAAAAACTCCGATTTCGATATAGTAACTGCTTTTCAGGTCAATCAAGGAAAACCCAGTGCTATTAATCATGGATGCAGACTTTCAAGATGTGATTATATTTTAATTGTTGATAGTGATGATTGCTTAACTAATGATGCAATTGAATGGGTACTTAAAGGTATTAAAGAAGCTGAGGCTGAAGGAATTGAGTATTCTGGCGTTGGCTTCCGAAAAAGCGAATTTAATGGAACTTTATCAGGGATAGCATTCGATAATCATTCTCTTGATCATGCCTTGTATCTTAATGCGACTGATGCTTCAAATTTGCTAAAAGGTGAAATGGCATTTTGTTTCAAAAGAGATTTAATGCTGAAGATCCCATTTCCATTGCATGCTGGTGAAAAATTTGTACCGGAAGGCTTAATTTGGACGCAAATCACAGATTTTGCCTGTGTGAGATTTTATATCAATAAGGTTATCTATCTTTATGGTTATCTTGATGATGGTCTTACCATGAATTTTAAAAAACACCTTAAAAATAATTATAGAGGTTTTTCTGAGTATTACCGAAACCAATTTTATCGTGAAAGTAATTTGCTGAAAAAAGGAAAAATGCTCGTGCGATATATTCAGTGCAAATATTATGGGATGCTGAAATGAAAATTATTCAGATTATCACTGGACTGGGTATTGGCGGCGCTGAAAAAATCGTTAGTGATCTTTCAGAAAAACTAGTAAATAATCAACATGAAGTTTTAATTATCTCCTTGACTGGGGATAAGTTAATGAAAACTCCCTCAGAAGTAAACGTCATTGAAATGAATATGACCAAGGGAATAGTTTCAATTATAAAAACATACTGGGGTGTTCGTAAAATAATAAAGGAATTCAACCCTGATGTTGTGCATAGTCACATGTTTCATGCGAATATCTTTGCTCGATTAATTCGTCTGACGTTACCATTTAAAAAGTTGATATCTACCGCTCATAGCAATAATGAAGGTGGCTCCTTAAGGATGTTGGCATACAGACTTACTGATTCATTGGCTGAGATATCTACTAATGTTAGTGAAAAAGCAGTCAATGAATTTATTGCTAAGAAAGCTTCTAAGCTTGGACGAATGATACCGATCTATAATGGAGTGGATACTCATAAGTTTTGTTATAGTAGTAAAAACCGTAGAGTAATGAGGGAATTACTGAATATTCCTGATGATGCTCGCTTGATTATGACAGTTGGGAGACTGACAGAGGCAAAAGACTACCCGAATTTAATCAATGCTTTTGCATCGCTTGAATGCAAAAGTTCCACTTATCTTGCAATAATAGGTGATGGCGAACTAAATTCTAGCTTGAAGGAATTAGCGATAAACCTGAAAGTTGACAGTAATATTTTTTGGTTAGGTAAACAAAATAATATTGAAGAGTGGTTATCAGCATGCGATTTGTTTGTTTTGAGTTCTGTATGGGAAGGTTTTGGAATTGTACTCGCTGAAGCAATGGCATGTGAAAGGATTGTTATTGCTACAAACGTTGGTGGGGTGGAAGAGGTAGTTGGTGATGCTAATTTCTTAGTTCCGCCATCCCGATCTGACTTACTAATGCATAAAATAAAATCAATTTTAAATTTAAATAATGAAGAATTGTTGCACATTGGTACGCTGAATAGGGATAGAGTACAGCGGAATTTTTCCATTGATAATATAGTGGTGCAATGGGAGTCTATCTACATTAATACTAAAGGCATAAGCTGATTTTTTAAATATATGTGAGTAAATAATATAATCGCTTGGCTGTTTCTATCATTATTTATTTTTTAATTCATGTATTGGAGGAGGGGTATGATAATTGCTTTAGAAAAAGTTGACTTAAAACTAATTACTGAACTTAAAGTTTTTTATAAATGTTATTATACTGCAGATAATAAGATTTTTAATGAGATGTATTTGCCATGGCTCTTGCATAACAATCCGCATGGAGAAGGTATTAGCGTAAATATCAAAATTGACAATGAGCTTGTTGCAAATATGTTCTTGATTCCTGTGAGGCTAATTCAGGATGGCAATGAAAAATATGCTTACTATGCTACTGATGTTTTGACTCATCCACACCATCGTGATAAAAACCTTTTTGTGAAATTGATCCGTCGAAGCATTGAGTATTTGAAAGAGCAAAGTGCTTGTCTTATTGGTCATCCAAATAGTAATGCGCTACCGGGATGGAAAAGGACGAAAATGAATTTTCAGCCTATTATAAATTCTTTTTTATCTAAACCATCGCTATGCAATAAAAGAAAAGTCATTACAGACGTTGCACAAGTCAGAACGTCTGAAAAACAAGATATAATTAATATACTTTGTAGCAGTAGCAATTTAATAGTTGCTAGTGACATGGATTTTTTAACATGGCGCTATATAAATCATCCGGTTAAAAAGTATAATGTTGAATTTATTTACGATAAATTTAAACTTGTTGGTGTGATCGTTTCTGTAAAATTTAAAGGTATTATCGATAGGGTTATCCATTATATCGTAAATCCTGGCTCTGAAGGTAAAGTTTTCAATTCAAAAATTTGTCCAAGAATTTTTTCTTTCAGTGGGCTAGAAGAGGATGACAATTATAAGCAGTATTTTTATGACAGACGAATTGGCTCCAATATAAATTACTTTATGACAGATTTCAGTTCTGAATCTCCTTGTGCTGACGGTCGTCACATTTCATTTGCTGCTTGTGATAATTGATTATGAGTTTGTTAAATAAAATTTTCTATAAGTTATTCGGACAAGATATTTGGCGTATAGGTATCGCATCTTGCGACTTGTCGCTTGTTTTAGATGGAGAACTATCAAAACAGAAAGTTAAATGGCTTGATATTAATGTTAAAAGCGATTATGAAGCAGATCCATTCATATTTAAAATTTCTGAAGTATATTATGTTGCGTACGAAGATTTTAACTACATATCAGGTAATGCGAAGCTAAAGTGTATAGATCTAAATGGGAATGAGTATCCTTTTTTTGATGAGATAAATAAGAACTTAGGCCATAAGTCTTTTCCATATATATTTGAGGCCGAAGACGGTTTATATTGTATCCCGGAAGAAGGAGACCGTAATGGCATTTATCTATATAAATTTAATAGTGAATTAAAATGTTTTGAATTTGTTAGAAAGATATTGTGTGATGATATGTATGTTGACTCCTTTATTCATAATGTAAATGGCGTCTATTATTTATTTACTTCGACTATAAACGAGCCTTTCAAACAAAGATTGTTCTACTCTGATTCACTTCTAAATGATTTTGTCGAGCATAAAATGTCCCCTATTGTAAAAAACAGTAGGGTTGGGCGAAATGGAGGGGGTATGCTTTGCTTTGATGATAAGCTATACAGAGTATCTCAAAACTGTTCTAAAACATATGGCGGTAGTCTTGTTGTAAGTAAAATACTGTATATTAACCCAAGTGATTATAAAGAAAAAGAGCATATGGAGATTCTTCCATTGTCGCCTTACAATAATGGAATTCATACCCTATCAGTAAAAGATGAATATATTGTTTTCGACGGGAAAATAGTCAAATACAGATTTAGTAACGTATTTAGAAAATTAGCTTATAAGCTCAAAATTAGATTGCCGTTCAGGAATTGAGTTTTTGTCGTAGAAAATATGCGATATTCAACCTGCCAAACAATAATTATTTTTAAGTCAAAAAGAACCATAAGTGAACCTATCTCTATTCAGTGACATTAACCTGAGTTAACATCTAGAACACATTCAAGCCGCGCATACGTCGCGCGGTGACCACACCTGACAGGAGTATGTAATGTCCAAGCAACAGATCGGCGTCGTCGGTATGGCAGTGATGGGGCGCAACCTGGCGCTCAACATCGAAAGCCGTGGTTATACCGTCTCCATCTTCAACCGCTCCCGCGAGAAAACTGAAGAAGTTGTTGCCGAGAACCCGAGTAAGAAACTGGTTCCTTATTACACGGTGAAAGAGTTCGTCGAGTCTCTTGAAACCCCACGTCGTATCCTGTTAATGGTAAAAGCGGGTGCTGGCACCGATGCTGCCATTGATTCCCTGAAGCCGTATCTGGATAAAGGCGACATCATCATTGATGGTGGTAACACCTTCTTCCAGGACACTATTCGTCGTAACCGCGAACTGTCAGCCGAAGGCTTCAACTTCATCGGTACCGGTGTTTCCGGCGGTGAAGAGGGCGCACTGAAAGGCCCATCCATCATGCCAGGTGGTCAGAAAGAAGCGTACGAACTGGTTGCTCCTATCCTGACCAAGATTGCCGCGGTTGCTGAAGATGGCGAGCCGTGCGTGACCTATATCGGTGCCGATGGCGCGGGTCATTACGTGAAGATGGTGCACAACGGGATTGAATACGGCGATATGCAGCTGATTGCGGAAGCCTATTCTCTGCTGAAAGGCGGTCTGAACCTGTCTAACGAAGAGCTGGCAACTACTTTCACCGAGTGGAATGAAGGTGAGTTGAGCAGTTATCTGATCGACATCACCAAAGATATCTTCACCAAGAAAGACGAAGAGGGTAAATACCTTGTTGATGTGATCCTGGACGAAGCGGCGAACAAAGGCACCGGTAAATGGACCAGCCAGAGCTCTCTGGATCTGGGCGAACCGCTGTCGCTGATCACCGAATCCGTATTCGCTCGCTACATCTCTTCTCTGAAAGACCAGCGCGTTGCGGCATCTAAAGTGCTGTCTGGCCCGCAGGCTAAACTGGCTGGTGATAAAGCAGAGTTTGTTGAGAAGGTCCGTCGCGCGCTGTATTTGGGCAAAATCGTCTCTTATGCTCAGGGCTTCTCTCAACTGCGTGCCGCATCTGACGAATACAACTGGGATCTGAACTACGGCGAAATTGCGAAGATCTTCCGCGCGGGCTGCATCATTCGTGCGCAATTCCTGCAGAAAATCACCGACGCCTATGCTGAAAACAAAGGTATCGCGAACCTGCTGCTGGCTCCGTATTTCAAAAATATCGCTGACGAATATCAGCAAGCGCTACGTGATGTAGTGGCTTATGCTGTGCAGAACGGTATTCCGGTACCGACCTTCTCTGCAGCGATAGCCTACTACGACAGCTACCGCTCTGCGGTACTGCCGGCTAACCTGATCCAGGCCCAGCGCGACTACTTTGGTGCACATACGTATAAACGCACCGATAAAGAAGGCGTGTTCCATACCGAATGGCTGGATTAATCTGATTTAGTCAAACTGTGAATCCAGGCCCGGAGCGCTCCTCCGGGCTTTTTTATTGCCAAAAAATGGGATTCAGTCAGGTCTGATATCCGGTGTTGTAGCAAATCACGATATACTGGTGCGATGCAGAGCGATGCGCCACGTTATTGGCAGCGTGTTCACCCTCAAATGTTCAACCGGAAGAAGTTACACAGCGAATGAAGATAACTATCTCAGGAACAGGTTATGTAGGTTTGTCGAACGGTATTCTGATTGCCCAGCACCACGAAGTGGTCGCTCTGGATATCGTTCCGACGAAGGTCGAGATGCTGAATCAGAAAAAATCGCCGATCGTTGATAAGGAGATCGAAGAATATCTGGCGACAAAACAGCTGAATTTCCGTGCAACGACCGATAAGTATGATGCTTACCGCGACGCGGACTACGTTATCATCGCGACACCGACTGATTACGATCCGACAACTAACTACTTTAACACTTCGAGCGTCGAGTCAGTGATCCGCGATGTGGTCGAAATCAACCCAAATGCGGTGATGGTAATTAAATCAACGATTCCGGTTGGCTTTACGAACTCTATTAAAGAACAGTTGGGTATCGACAATATTTTCTTTTCGCCAGAATTCCTGCGTGAAGGTCGTGCGCTACACGACAACTTGCATCCGTCCCGTATCGTTATTGGTGAACGTTCCGAACGAGCCGAGCGTTTTGCCGCGTTGCTGCAGGAAGGTGCGGTTAAAAAAGACATTCCGACGCTGTTTACCGACTCTACTGAAGCCGAAGCCATCAAGTTGTTCGCTAACACCTATCTGGCGTTACGTGTGGCCTACTTTAACGAGCTGGATAGCTATGCAGAAAGTCTTGGCTTGAACTCACGGCAGATTATTGAAGGTGTGTGCCTGGATCCGCGTATCGGTAATCACTACAACAATCCATCATTCGGCTATGGCGGCTACTGTCTGCCGAAAGATACTAAGCAGTTGCTGGCTAACTACGCGTCTGTACCGAATAACATTATTGGCGCGATCGTTGATGCTAACCGTACGCGTAAGGACTTCATTGCAGATTCTATTCTTGCGCGTAAGCCTAAGGTGGTCGGCGTGTACCGTTTGATCATGAAAAGTGGTTCCGATAATTTTCGGGCATCATCTATTCAGGGCATCATGAAGCGCATTAAAGCCAAGGGTGTGCCCGTTATTATTTATGAACCCGTGATGGAGGAAGATGAATTTTTCCACTCTCGGGTAGTGCGTGATCTTAATTCGTTCAAAAATGAAGCGGATATTATTATTTCTAACCGCATGACGTCAGAATTAGCTGATGTTGCCGATAAAGTTTATACCCGCGATTTGTTTGGTAGTGATTAATCTCGTCTCCATAAAAAAGGCCTTATAAAAGGCCTTTTTATTTTAATCAGGTCAGTAATTAAACTTTGTAGAAATTACGATACCAGTCAACAAAGTTCTTCACCCCATCTTTTACCGTGGTTTCAGGTTTAAAACCAATTACCTCATACAGTGCTTTAGTGTCTGCGCTGGTTTCCAGTACATCACCTGGCTGTAGTGGTAGCATGTTTTTCTTCGCTTCAATACCCAGAGCATCTTCCAAAGCCTGGATATAGTCCATTAGCTCAACCGGTGAACTATTGCCGATATTGTAGACGCGCCAGGGCGCAATGCTGGCTGCTGGCGTGCCTGTTTCAACGGTCCATTGTGTGTCTGCGTGTGGAATGACATCCTGCAGGCGAATGATCGCTTCTGCGATATCATCGATATAGGTAAAGTCACGCTTCATTTTGCCGTAGTTATAGACGTCAATACTTTTCCCTTCCAGCATCGCTTTGGTGAACTTGAACAGCGCCATATCCGGTCGACCCCATGGGCCGTACACGGTGAAAAAACGCAACCCGGTGGTGGGCAATCCGTACAGGTGGGAATAAGTATGAGCCATCAGCTCGTTGGCTTTTTTGGTTGCTGCATACAGCGACACGGGATGATCGACGGAATCATCCGTAGAGAAAGGCATTTTGCGATTCAGGCCGTAAACTGAACTGGATGAGGCATAGAGTAAATGCTGAATTTTATTATGGCGACACCCTTCCAGTATGTTCAGAAAGCCTGTGAGATTTGAGTCTGCATAGGCATGCGGGTTTTCGAGTGAATAACGTACGCCAGCCTGGGCGGCGAGATGAATTACGCGTTCAAAATGCCCGGATGCGAAGAGTTCAGTCATGCCTTCGCGGTCGGCTAAATCAATTTTATTAAACTGGAAACCAGGCTGCGCAAGTAATTCCAGACGAGCTTGTTTAAGACTGACGTCGTAGTAATCGTTCAGATTATCAATACCGACTACTTGATGGCCAGCCTCAAGGAGGCGTTTGCTAACGTGGAAGCCGATGAAACCAGCGGCACCCGTAACCAGGTATTTCATGTTTATTCCTCTTTTTGGCTAAATAATAGCCAGGCACCAACAGGCGCTACTAAAAAGTGGAATGATACCGTTAGATGGTAAAAAAGCTAATTGTTATATTTTTTACGCTTACCATCTTTACTGGTTAGACGGTAAGTATTCACGACATGAATTCATTAAAATGAATTGTAAAGTGCAACGATTGGCGGGCATGAAATTTGATTATTGCTGTTTTTTTGCTCATGAAAGTGTTCTTTGAGTATTTACACTTTTGTTTAATCGTATTGATTTTCAGTAGTGATTGAAATACCAATCAAAATCCCTCAAACAATTTGATTTTTTTATCATTAATCCTATGGCATTGCCTCAATTTATAGCTAAACTAATCCCAGTTTAAGTCTTTCCTTATCTAGGGTTTCTATGTCTGTAAGTGATAACAACATGTCCGGGAGCAGTCATGATCCGGAACAGATTGATCTGATTGATTTACTAGTACAGTTGTGGCGCGGGAAAGTAACAATCGTTATTGCGATTGTTATTGCCATAGTGCTTGCTGTGGGCTATCTGGCAGTTGCTAAGGAGAAATGGACCTCTACAGCAATTATCACTCAACCGGATGTTGGTCAGATAGCCACATATAACAACGCCCTCAACGTGTTGTATGGTGTCAGCGCCCCTAAGGTTACTGAGTTACAGGCAAACGTGATTGGCCGTTTTAGCACGTCATTTTCTGCATTGGCGGAAACGCTGGATAATCAGGAAAAGCCTGAAAAACTATCGATTGAGCAGTCTGTAAAAGGGCAACCATTACCGTTGGCGGTTTCTTATGTGGGTGGCTCACCAGAAGACGCTCAGCGTCAACTCGCCATATACATTCAACAAACAGATGAAAAGGTTGCCAAAGAGCTGGAACTTGACCTGGTTGATAACATCAAATTGCAAACAACTACGTTGCAAGACTCTCTGAAAACTCAGGAAGTGGTCGCTCAGGAGCAAAAAGATCTGCGAATCAAGCAAATCCAGGAAGCGCTGCGGTATGCAGTGCAGGCGGGTGTGACCAAGCCGCAGATTCAGCAAACTCAGGATGTTACGCAGGACAGCATGTTCCTGTTGGGTAGCGATGCCCTGAAGTCCATGATTGAGCACGAATCTACGCGTCCGTTGATATTATCTGACAATTATTTCCAGACAAAACAAAAACTGTTGGATATTGAAAGCCTTAAGCTTGATGGGGCTGAGTTACACGCCTACCGCTACGTGATGAAACCAACGTTACCGGTTCGTCGTGACAGTCCGAAAAAAGCGATTACCCTGGTGCTGGCGGTTCTGCTCGGCGGGATGATTGGGGCTGGCGTGGTGCTGGGGCGAAATGCTCTGCGTGGTTACAACGCAAAAGCAGAGTAAACCTGAACCTGACAACAAAAAACCGGGCAGTGCCCGGTTTTTTCATATCTGCTCTGCAACTTACTGATGACGCTTACGTAAATTCTCAATCACCGTCGTCAGGTCAAGGTCCTGATCCTGCAGCAGCACCAGCAGGTGATACATCAGATCAGAGGCTTCGTTTGTCAGCTCAAAGCGGTCGTTCACCGTCGCAGCCAGCGCGGTTTCTACGCCTTCTTCACCCACTTTCTGTGCGATGCGTTTGGTGCCGCTGGCATACAGTTTCGCGGTGTAGGAACTGGCTGGGTCAGCGGTTTTACGTTCGGCCAGCAGTTGCTCAAGCTGATACAAGAACAGCCACTGGTGGCTGGCGTCGCCAAAGCAGCTTGAAGTCCCTTTATGGCAGGTCGGGCCAATCGGGTTAACCAGCACTAGCAGAGTGTCGTTGTCGCAGTCAGGCGCAATGCTCACCACATTCAGGAAGTGACCGGATGTTTCTCCTTTGGTCCACAGGCGCTGCTTAGTCCGCGAGAAAAAGGTCACTTTGCCGCTTTCGAGCGTTTTATCCAGCGCTTCCGGGTTCATATAACCCAGCATCAGCACCTCACCGGAAACCGCATGCTGCACGACGACTGGCATCAGCCCGTCGGTTTTTTCCCAGTCCAGCTCGCGGCATTGTTGCTTCGTTAACATATCCTGATCTCCACGCCCTGTGTTGCCAGGTACGCTTTTAATTCGCCAATATTGATAATTTGTTTGTGGAAGACGGAGGCGGCAAGCGCGCCGTCAACGTCGGCATCCCGGAAGGCTTCGAGAAAGTGTTCCATGGTGCCCGCGCCGCCGGAGGCAATCAGCGGGACGTGGCAAACGTCACGTACTTTTTTCAACTGTTCCAGGTCATAACCGTTACGTACGCCGTCCTGATTCATCATGTTCAGGACGATTTCGCCCGCGCCGCGTTTTTGGACTTCCTGCACCCAGTCCAGTGTTTCCCACTGCGTGACGCGGGTACGGCTTTCATCCCCGGTATACTGATTAACGTGATATTTGCCGGTTTCGGCGTCATACCAGGTATCAATGCCCACCACGATGCACTGCACGCCAAAGCGATCCGCCAGACGGGTGATAAGTTCCGGTTCGGCCAGCGCCGGGGAGTTGATGGAGATTTTGTCCGCCCCGAAAGAGAGGATACGTGCCGCATCGTCGATGGATTTAATGCCACCGGCAACACAGAACGGAATATCGATCACTTCCGCCACGCGTGATACCCAGCTTTTATCCACTACGCGGCCATCGCTGGAAGCGGTGATATCGTAGAACACCAGTTCATCTGCGCCTTCATCGGCATAGCGTTTTGCCAGTGGGACAATGTCGCCAATAATCTCGTGATTGCGGAACTGAACGCCTTTTACTACCTGCCCATCGCGGACGTCCAGACAAGGAATTATGCGTTTTGCCAGCATTGTATGGCCTCCTCAACGGTGAACTTTCCTTCCAGCAAGGCTCGTCCGACGATAACACCACGAACACCGGTCCCGCGCAGGGCCGCTACGTCCTCGATTCCACCAATACCACCAGATGACTGAAACGCCACCTGCGGATATTTGGCGCACACTTCTTCATAAAGCGCGACGTTTGAACCTGCCAGCGTACCGTCGCGGGAAATATCGGTGCACAGCACGTGTTTCAGGCCGACGGGTAAATAGGTCTCAACCAGTTCTTCCAGTGAAACCCCGGAATCTTCCTGCCAGCCGCTAACCGCCACCTGTTTGTTCCCGCGCTCGTCAATACGAACGTCCAGTGCCAGCACCAGCGCGTCGGCACCAAAACGAGCAAACCAGCTTTTGACGACTTCGGGAGATTTTACCGCCGTCGAACCCACCACTACACGCGCAACACCAGCGTTAAGCAGCGCTTCAACATCCGCTTCGGTACGCACGCCGCCGCCAACCTGCACTGGAACGTTGACGCCAGCGACCAGCGTTTTAATCAGCGGGATCTGGCGCTGCGCCGGGTCTTTCGCGCCGGTTAAATCAACCAGGTGCAGTACTTCGGCCCCCTGAGCGGCGTAATCTTGCAAACGGGGGAGCGGATCGTTGCCGTAATCACGTTGCGTTGCGTAATCGCCCTGATGAAGACGCACTACCGTGCCGTCGATTAAATCTAATGCCGGAATAATCATTACATCTCCAGAAAGTTTTTCAGCAACTGCGCCCCAGCCGCGCCCGAACGTTCAGGGTGGAACTGCACGCCAAAGAAATTGTCCTTTTGTACTGCCGCGGTAAACGGTTCACCGTAATGACACTGGGCGATGGTCCACGGGTTTACCGGCATAGCATAGCTGTGAACAAAGTAGAAATACGCGCCATCTTCAATGCCCTGGAACAGACGATTTCCCGCCTGCGGATAGACGCGATTCCAGCCCATGTGCGGCAGCGGCAGACCGAAATCGGTCATCTTCGGGACATCCTGCTCAATAATGCCCAGCAGGGATACGCCGTTACTCTCTTCGCTGCGACGGCCCAGCAGTTGCATGCCTAAGCAGATCCCCAGCACTGGTTGCGTACAGGCTTTGATCAGCTCAATCAGTTCACGCTCGTGCAACTGGTCCATCGCCGCCTGGGCGGTACCGACGCCCGGCAGAAACAGTTTATCGGCGCGCAGCACCACGTCCGGGTCACGGCTGACAACCGGGTCGTATCCGTGGCGTGCGACGGCGGATTTTACCGAATGCAGGTTGGCGCAACCGGTGTCCAGAATCACCACATTCATTACAGCACTCCTTTTGAGGAGGGCAGCGTGTCGCCTTCTACACGAATTGCCTGACGCAGAGTACGGCCAAAGGCTTTAAACAGGCTCTCCACACGGTGGTGGTCATTTTTGCCTTTGGTTTTCAGGTGCAGGGTGACGCCCATGGTGTAAGAGAGTGAGCGGAAGAAGTGTTCGATCATCTCTGTGCTCAGATCGCCAACGCGCTGGTAGGTAAACTCCGCGCGGTATTCCAGGTGCGGGCGGCCGGAGATATCCAGTGCGCAACGCGCCAGGCACTCGTCCATCGGCAGCACAAAACCAAAACGATTGATGCCGCGTTTATCGCCTAATGCCAGCTTTAAAGCTTCACCCAGCGCCAGACCGGTATCTTCAACGGTGTGGTGATCGTCTATATACAGATCGCCCTTGACGGCAATCTCCATGCGAAAACCGCCATGGGTGGCGATTTGATCCAGCATATGGTCAAAGAATCCCACGCCTGTGTTGATTTTGCTTTGGCCTTCACGGTCCAGCCAGACTTTGACGTCAATCTGCGTTTCTTTAGTATTACGCTCAACGTGTGCGTAGCGGTCACGTTTGGTCAGCTGCTCGCCGATCATCGCCCAGTTCAGGGTGTCGCGATGGTAACGCAATCCGCTAATGCCCATGTTTTCAGCGAGCTGAATATCGGTCGCCCGGTCGCCAATGACGTAGCTGTTCGCCATATCCATGGCCTGTTCAACCAGAAACGGTTCAACCAGCTTCACTTTTGGCTTACGGCAATCGCACTCGTCCGCTGGCAGGTGCGGGCAAATCAGTACCTCATCAAATGTCACACCCTGAGAGGTGAAAATTTGCATCATCAGGTTATGCGGACCGTCAAAATCAGCCTGTGGGAAACTCTGCGTTCCGAGTCCATCCTGGTTAGTGATCATAACCAGCTTAAAACCTGCTTTTTGCAGTTTCAGCAAAACGGGAACAACTTCCGGCTCGAAGGCGAGTTTGTCAAAGCGATCGACCTGAAAGTCACTTGGCGGTTCGGAAATCAGGGTTCCATCACGGTCAATAAAAAGATACTTCTGGCTCATACTTGCTCCGCACGTAAGGCGTCAATGACGCGCTGGCTCTCTTCACGGGTTCCGACAGTAATTCGCAGGCAGCCGCTTAACGAAGGTTGTTTATTCTGATCTCGTAAGATAATGCCCTGATCCCACAAAGATTTAAATACGCTACTTGATGCGGTGAAGCGCGCCAGAACATAGTTGGTTTCAGAGTCGAAAACCTGTTCTACACAGCGAATCGTTTTCAGGTTATCTACCAGATACTGACGCTCTTCCAGGATCTGCTCTACGCGTTTACGCATGGCGGAAATCCCTTGCGGCGTCAGGGCCTGGGCGGCGATATCTGCTACCGGCGTAGAGAGTGGGTAAGGGGCAATCACCTTTAACAGCAGATTGATAACCTCTGCATTCGCCAGCGTAAACCCGCAGCGTAAACCGGCGAGAGCAAACGCTTTTGACAACGTGCGTAATATCACCAGATGCGGATACTCAGACAGCCAGCCTGCGAGCGTGGCCTGCGGGCAAAACTCAATATAGGCCTCATCAGCGACCACAATAGCTTTACCCTGCGTCATTTCGAGCAGTGAACGCAGATCCTGCGGGTTAATCAACTGGCCGGTTGGGTTATTAGGGCTGCAAACGTAGACCACCTTCACGCCATCAATCTTGTCCGCGATGCCTTGCAAATCCAGCTGCCAGTTATCAAGGGTCGGAACGGTGCGGCATTCGACGCCAATCGTTTCGGCGCTGACGCTGTACATGCCGTAAGTCGGCGGGCAGTAGAGAATGGCATCTTTACCGGGTTCGCAAAACGCGCGCACCAGCAGCTCGATCCCTTCATCTGCGCCGCGGCTGACCAGCACCTGATCCGGTTTGACGCCAGCATACTGCGCGTAATTCTCAATCACCGCTTTCGGCTGACACTCCGGGTAGCGGTTCAGCGTTTGTTGACTGAGATGGAACTCCACGGCGGTGGGATATTCATTCGCGTTGAGCCAGACATCGCCGTTACCGCCGAGACGACGGGCAGACTGATAGGGCGTTAATTCGCGAACATTCTTACGGGCTAAATCAGTGACGCTGAGAAAGTTGTCAGTGCTCATGCTTGCTCCTTCAGGGCGTTAACGCGCAGGGTAACGGCATTTTTGTGGGCGGTCAGTAGCTCAGCCGCGGCCAGGGTTTCAATGGTGGCGGCCAGCGCAGAGAAACCTTGTGGTGTTAATTCCTGTACGGTCATGCGTTTCTGGAAATCAGCGAGCCCCAGACTGGAACAGGTTGCGGTATAACCGTAGGTTGGCAGCACGTGGTTGGTACCGGAAGCGTAGTCGCCTGCGGATTCCGGCGACCAGTCGCCGAGGAACACCGAACCGGCGCTGGTGATCTCATCAACCAGTTCACGTGCGTTGCGGGTCTGAATAATCAGATGTTCCGGGCCGTAGGCGTTAGAAATGGCCACGCACTGCGCCAGATCTTTGGCGATAATCAGCCGACTGGCACTGAGCGCCTGGCGGGCGGTCTCAGCGCGGGAAAGCTCAGCGAGCTGGCGCTCTACGGCTTTGGCAACGCCTTCGGCAAGCGTAGCGTCTGGCGTCAGTAGGATAACCTGCGAGTCGGGGCCGTGTTCTGCCTGAGAAAGCAGGTCGGAGGCAACAAAGTCCGGCGTCGCGCCGCTGTCGGCGATAACCAGCACTTCGGACGGGCCAGCAGGCATGTCGATGGCCGCGCCGTCAAGACGCTGGCTGACCTGACGTTTGGCTTCGGTCACATACGCATTGCCCGGCCCGAAGATTTTATCGACCTTAGGAATGGATTCGGTGCCCAACGCCAGCGCGGCAATAGCCTGCGCGCCGCCCACATTAAACACCTCTTTTACACCACACAGTTGCGCGGCGTAGAGAATTTCATCGGCAATCGGCGGCGGTGAGCACAGCACCACTTTTTTGCAGCCGGCGATGCGCGCCGGGGTCGCCAGCATTAATACGGTAGAGAACAGCGGCGCTGAACCTCCAGGAATATACAGGCCCACGGAAGCGATAGGGCGGGTAACCTGCTGGCAGCGCACACCCGGCTGAGTTTCGATATCCACCGGCGGCAGGATCTGAGCGGTGTGGAAAGTATCAATATTACGCACCGCTGCCTGCATAGCTTGTTTCAGTTCGTCGCTCAGGCGACTACTGGCTTGCTGAATTTCTTCCTCGGTGACGCGCAGCGCGCCGACCTCGGTTTTATCAAACTTCGCGCTGTATTCACGCAGCGCCCGGTCGCCGTTATTTTTGACGTTCTCAAGGATCTCGGCCACCGTACGGCTGATGCTTTCCGAGGCGGAAATAGCCGGGCGCATCAGCAGTTCGCGTTGCTGCTCGGGGCTACAGCTATTCCAGTCAATCAGGGTATTGAAGCTCATGGCTATCACTCCATCATCTTCTCAATTGGCAGCACCAGAATTGAGCTGGCACCGAGCGCTTTCAGTTTTTCCATCGTTTCCCAGAACAGGGTTTCGCTGCTGACCATGTGCATGGCAACACGCTGCTGGTCGCCGGCCAGCGGCAGAATGGTCGGACGCTCAGCGCCAGGCAGCAGGGCGATAACTTCGTCCAGACGCTCGCTCGGCGCGTGCATCATAATGTATTTGGATTCACGAGCCTGAATAACGCCCTGAATACGGGTCAGCAATTTGTCGATCAGTTGTTGCTTGGCGTCGGCCATTTCGCCGTCGCGCTGAATCAGGCAGGCTTTAGAGCGGTAAATGACTTCCACTTCACGCAGACCGTTGGCTTCAAGCGTTGCGCCGGTGGACACCAGATCACAAATCGCGTCGGCCAGACCCGCACGGGGAGCGACTTCTACAGAGCCGTTTAACAGACAGGATTTAAACGACACCCCTTTTTGATCGAGATAACGTTTGAGCAGGTGTGGGTAAGAGGTAGCGATACGCTTACCGTTCAGCGCTGCCGGGCCATCCCAGGCTTCATCAACCGGGGTTGCCAGCGAGAGACGGCAGCCGCCGAAGTCCAGACGACGCAGGGTAAAATAGCGAGGGTCTTCACCCTGTGCGCGGCGGTTGAGCAGTTCCTCTTCGAGAACGTTTTCCCCGATGATGCCGAGGTCAACAACGCCATCCATCACCAGACCCGGTATATCGTCATCACGTACGCGCAGAATATCGATAGGCATATTCTCTGCCATTGCAATCAGGCGCTGGGTGTGAAGATTAATTTTAATACCGCAACGGGCCAGCAATTCGCGTGAATCATCGCTTAAACGGCCAGATTTCTGCATAGCTATGCGTAAACGGGTGTTGTCTAACATTCTTTATTCCTCGTTATCCTGTCTGAATCAGTTTGGGTCACGCACAAAAAAAAGCCCCCGGAAGAAATCTTCCGGGGGCTTTCTCATACGCTCATGCACCGCTGGAAGATTTAAATGTCTCCCAGCACACATCGCCTGAAAGACTAGTCAGGATGATGGTGATGATGGTGTTTGAATTGAGCGCGTGTCATAAATTTTCTCGATGAATGTTTATTCATTTGATGTCTTTTAACCTAAACCACTTTAGCTACGGAAAGCAAGGGCTTTTTTTGATCATTAATTCATTTCATATTGATACTATGAATTGTCAGCCACCGTGGGCTGGCGTAGCCTTGCGTTATAGGCCAAAAGTCAGGAGAGAAGGCATGAAAAAGGTCGCAATTGTCGGATTAGGTTGGTTAGGCATGCCGTTAGCCATGTCGCTGGCGGCGAGAGGCTGGCAGGTTACCGGCAGCAAAACCACATTGGATGGGGTGGAAGCGGCCCGCATGAGCGGTATCGAGAGTTACTCGCTGCGCCTGGAACCTGAACTGGTCTGTGAGGCTGACGATCTCGACGCACTGATGGACGCCGATGCGTTGGTTATTACGCTGCCTGCACGCCGTAGCGGTCCTGGGGAAGCATTTTACCTGCAGGCAATGCAGGAACTGGTCGACAGCGCGCTGGCGTATCGGATCCCGCGAATTATTTTTACCAGTTCGACGTCAGTCTATGGTGACGTTCAAGGAATAGTGAAAGAGGGGACGCCGCGTAATCCGGTCACGGCAAGTGGCCGTGTTCTGAAAGAACTTGAAGACTGGTTGCACAATTTACCTGGCACGTCGGTGGATATTTTGCGTCTGGCCGGGTTAGTTGGTCCGGGAAGACATCCTGGTCGCTTCTTTGCCGGCAAGACGGCGCCAGACGGACATCATGGCGTCAATCTGGTGCATCTGGACGATGTGGTTTCTGCCATCACGTTACTGCTGCAAGCGCCTAAAGGGGGACACATCTATAATATATGTGCGCCTATGCATCCGGCGCGTAACGTGTTCTATCCGCAGATGGCCCGCCAGTTGGGGATGGAGCCGCCGGAATTTCGCGACGGTACGGATAACGGTAAAGGTAAAGTCATTGATGGCAACCGTATTTGTAATGAGCTTGGGTTTGAGTACCAGTATCCTGATCCGCTGGTGATGCCGATGGAGTGACAAGCCAGCAGAGTGCCGCTGTATACCGCCAGGGGGCGAGTATGAAACCACTGCTGGACGTTCTTATCATCCTCGATGCCTTAGAAAAAGAGGGCAGTTTCGCGGCGGCGTCGGCAAAATTATTTAAGACGCCGTCTGCGCTTAGCTACACCGTCCATAAGCTGGAAAGCGATCTTAATATTCAGATACTCGATCGCAGCGGGCACCGGGCTAAGTTCACCCGCACCGGACAGATGCTGCTGGAAAAGGGGCGGGAGGTGCTGCATACCGTCCGTGAACTCGAAAAGCAGGCCATTAAACTACACGAAGGCTGGGAGAATGAACTGGTTATTGGCGTAGATGATACCTTTCCCTTTTCATTGCTGGCCCCACTCATCGAGTCTTTCTATCAACACCACAGCGTGACGCGTCTGAAATTTATCAATGGCGTGCTGGGCGGCTCATGGGATGCCCTAATTCAGGGCCGGGCGGATATTATTGTCGGTGCCATGCATGAACCCCCTGCAGCGAGCGAATTTGGCTTTGCACGGCTGGGGGTTCTGGAACAGGTGTTTGTGGTTGCGCCGCATCACCCGCTGGCGCAGGAACAGGAACCGTTAAATCGTCGCACTATTCGCCGTTTTCGCGCCATTGTAGTGGGCGACAATGCGCAGCATGCCAATGTCTCAGGTTCTCAGGTGCTTGACGATCAGGAAGCCATTACCGTTTTTGACTTCAAAACCAAGCTGGAACTACAAATCAGCGGCCTGGGATGTGGCTATATTCCGCGCTATCTGGCGCAGCGATTTCTGGAGAGCGGCGCACTGATTGAGAAAAAAGTGGTCGCGCAAATTGTCCTTGAACCCGTGTGGATAGGCTGGAATGAACAGACCGCCGGGTTGGCCAGTGCCTGGTGGCGAGATGAAATTTTAGCAAATAGTGCTATTGCGGGGGTGTATGTTAAAACGGCTGCTGACAAATCAATCAGTTAAGAAAAAATATTCTTTTGTGGCCACTTCAATCTCTTGTTATTTCTCCCCAATTTAGTGCAAAATACGCCGCTTGCAAAAAATGACATTAACCGACGTTTTAATACGCGTCGGTTATTTTTTTGCATCAAACCAATCATTCATAAAAGAGGCCGGGCTTCGTACCGGATAGATACTTACTTAAAAATCGACAGTTGTTGTCGCTGAGGATTAACAAAAAATGGGGCAATTTTTTGCTTACGCGACGGTTTTCGCCGTAATGGGGGATAACCATGTCGCATAACGCTACTCCAAACACCTCTCGCGTGGAATTACGTAAAACGCTTACGCTGGTTCCGGTTGTCATGATGGGCCTTGCCTATATGCAGCCGATGACGCTGTTCGATACATTCGGTATCGTATCAGGAATGACCGATGGTCACGTCCCGACAGCTTACGCCTTTGCACTGATCGCCATCCTTTTTACCGCACTGAGCTACGGTAAACTGGTACGCCGCTATCCGTCTGCAGGCTCTGCCTACACTTACGCCCAGAAATCCATTAGCCCGACCGTTGGCTTTATGGTGGGTTGGTCATCACTGCTGGACTACCTGTTCGCCCCGATGATCAACATTCTGTTGGCGAAAATTTATTTTGAAGCGCTGGTGCCCTCGATTCCATCGTGGATGTTCGTGGTGGCGCTGGTGGCCTTTATGACCGCCTTCAACCTGCGCAGCCTCAAATCCGTTGCGAATTTCAACACCGTGATCGTGTTGTTGCAGGTGGTGCTGATTGCGGTGATCCTCGGCATGGTCGTTTATGGCGTGTTCGAAGGGGAAGGTGCCGGTACGCTGGCGAGCAGTCGCCCATTCTGGTCCGGTGATGCGCACGTGATCCCGATGATCACCGGTGCGACCATCCTGTGCTTCTCGTTCACCGGTTTTGACGGTATCAGCAACCTGTCAGAAGAAACCAAAGACGCTGAGCGCGTGATCCCGCGTGCGATTTTCCTGACTGCGCTGATTGGTGGCCTGATCTTTATCGTCTCCACCTATCTGCTGCAGTTGTACTTCCCGGATATTTCGCGCTTTAAGGATCCAGATGCTTCGCAGCCGGAAATCATGCTGTATGTTGCCGGTAAGTTCTTCCAGGTCGGCGCGCTGATTTTCTCTACCATTACCGTACTGGCGTCCGGTATGGCGGCGCATGCAGGCGTTGCGCGTCTGATGTACGTGATGGGTCGTGACGGCGTATTCCCGAAAAGCTTCTTCGGTTATGTACACCCGAAATGGCGTACTCCGTCCATGAACATCATTCTGGTTGGGGCGATTGCTCTGTTGGCAATCAACTTCGACCTGGTGATGGCGACGGCGCTGATTAACTTTGGTGCGCTGGTGGCATTTACCTTCGTTAACCTGTCGGTAATCTCCCAGTTCTGGATCCGTGAGAAGCGTAACAAGACGCTGAAAGATCACTTCCAGTACCTGTTCCTGCCAATGTGCGGTGCGCTGACCGTTGGCGCGCTGTGGGTGAACCTGGAAGAAAGCTCAATGGTCCTGGGCCTGATCTGGGCGGGTATCGGTCTGATCTACCTTGCTTGCGTGACCAAAAGCTTCCGCAACCCGGTCCCACAGTACGACGAAGATATCGCGTAATAACTGCATTTAGCTGAAAAAAAACGGAGACATGTTCTCCGTTTTTTTATACGTGGGATTTATACAATCTCTTCGGCATACTGCCAGAGTGATTTCAGCAGCATCAACTTTTCTTTGTTATCCGCATATTGCTGGCTCAATAGCTGCAATTCATTGGCATAATTTTGCAAAAACTCCGGTGTGAATACCTGGCGACGATGGTCCAGCCAGCGCTGCTGTTCAGCTTCGTCCAGCGTTCCCGGGAAGTTACGTGCACGGTAATTAAACAACAGTTTTTCAATGCGCTTATCGACAAAGGAGATATCCAGCGCCGGTAAATTGCGTGGTTCGGTTTCCAGAACGATTTTCATCGCCGCACGGTCAGCATCGCTGAAAAAGCCGTTGTACAGTTGGGCATCCACGTTATCTGATGGAGTAAAGGGTTCCGCATCGGCAAAGATCGCGACCACTTTGTCGCGTATCTGCGGGTTTTCGCGCAGAACTTTAAGATTATCCAGACAATGCTGGCGGTTAATGCCAAGGCGGTCGGCGTCTTCCGGACGCAGGGTATTCGCCTGTGCCAGTACCGGGCATTTGTTGATGTGCACCAATTTAACCGGTACGGCCGGGTTATCACCCAGATCTGCTTTAGACGTGTAGAGCCGCTCGCGCAGGGCGTCGCTGTCGAGTTCGAGCAGCGGCGAAATATCACCAGCTAAGTCGACCATAATAACCGCGTTACGATTCTCCGGATGCCACGCCAATGGCGCCACCCAACTGGTGTTACCGCGCCATGCGCCGAACATACCAGAGACATGGACCAGCGGTTTCATTTGCGGGACATCAACCAGTGCGGCCAGCTTGTGCTTATTACGATGGCTGTAGAGATAATCAAACAGACGCGGCTGGCGCGACTTCACTAATTGCGCCATTGCGATCGTGGCGTATACGTCCGCCATCGCATCGTGAGCATTGGCATGCTCAATACCGTTGGCTTTAGTCAAATGCTCCAGGCGGAAGCTGGGTAAGCCGTCGTCGTTTTCCGGCCAGTTAATGCCTTCAGGGCGCAGGGCATAGCAGGCGCGCATCACATCCAGCAGATCCCAGCGCGAATTATCGTTCTGCCAACTCCAGGCATAGGGATCGTAGAAATTACGATACAGGATGTTGCGCGTCACCTCATCATCGAAGCGCACGTTGTTATAGCCCAGGATACAGGTTTTCGGCACGGTGAACAGGGCGTGGATGCGCGCGGCAAAAGCGGCTTCATTCTCTCCCTTTTCACGTGCTTCCTGCGGTGTGATACCCGTAATCAACACCGCCTCAGGCTGCGGCAGATAATCGTCCGCGGGTTTGCAATAAAAGACTTCTGGTTCACCGATGATGTTGAAATCATTATCTGTGCGGATAGCCGCAAATTGCGCGGGTCTGTCCAGCGCCGGATGGGTGCCAAAGGTCTCGTAATCGTGGAAGAGAAAACCAGGTTGCTGCTTGCCGTCATTCATTGTTCAGTTATGTCCGGGATCAATTTAGCGCTCGTCCAAGAATACCAAAAAATAGTGAGATAATCAGCTATGGTATTATCGAAGCTGGATTGTGTACGCAATAAAGTTGAGATAAACAGGACTTTTATAGAATTAATTAATAAATTCCGCACTGTTAAAATAAATTACGGAAATAAAATATCTTGGAGTTGCGGATTTGTAAACAATCTAATTGATAACCATTATTGTTATTTTCTTCTTCTTTTATTGTGTTCTGGAAACTTTAAAAGTCTTTTATAAACAAAGAGTTTTTATTTGTGTCAATTCGCTGTCATGCATTGTAATGAAATGTGATTGATGTAAAAAATAAATATTCTAAACGCCATATAATCATTGGATATATCTAATAACAGGAGGTTATATGAGCATTAGTCGGCGTAATTTTTTGCGAGGAGTAGGTATAGGTTGCTCTGCCTGCGCGATAGGAAGTTTTCCGCCAGGCGCACTGGCGCGTATTTCTCCAGAGAGCATTAAGGGGAAAACATCCCTGACGCCAAGTTTGTGTGAAATGTGTTCTTATCGTTGCCCGATACAGGCACAGGTAATTAATAATAAAACGGTTTTTATTCAAGGGAACCCTAATGCGCCCCAGCAAGGGACACGTGTCTGCGCTCGTGGCGGCAGCGGCGTTAGCCTGGTCAACGACCCGCACCGTATTGTTAAACCCATGAAACGCACAGGACCTCGCGGGAGCGGAGAATGGCAGGTTATTAGCTGGGAACAAGCGTATAAAGAAATTGCCGAAAAAATGACGGCAATCAAAACGCAGCATGGTCCTCAGGGCGTCGTGTTTTCTTCTAAATCCGGTTCGCTTTCAGGGCATTTATTTCAACTGGCGACGGCTTTCGGATCGCCAAACACCTTTACGCACGCGTCGACATGCCCGGCCGGAAAATCGATTGCCGCCAAAGTGATGATGGGCGGCGATTTGGCCATGGATATCGCCAATACCCGTTATATGGTCTCTTTTGGTCACAACCTTTATGAAGGAATTGAGGTTGCCGAAACGCATGAACTGATGATGGCGCAGGAAAAGGGCGCAAAAATGGTCAGCTTCGACCCTCGTCTGTCCGTCTTCTCCAGCAAGGCGGATGAATGGCATGCGCTCAAACCGGGCGGCGACTTGCCGGTGTTGATGGCCATGTGTCACGTCATGATCAATGAAAAATTGTATGACGCGGACTTCGTTGCGCGCTACACCACAGGGTTTGACCAACTGGCAGAAGCAGTACAAGAGACCACGCCGGAATGGGCGCAAAAGCAAGCTGATGTGCCTGCTGATGTCATTGTTCGGGTCACCCGAGAAATGGCCGCCTGCGCGCCTCATGCTATCGTCAGCCCGGGCCATCGTGCGACGTTCTCGCAAGAAGAAATTGATATGCGGCGCATGATTTTTACCCTCAATGTGCTGCTTGGCAATATTGAGCGTGAAGGCGGTTTATACCAGAAAAAAGCGGCGGCAACTTATAATAAGCTGGCCGGAGAGAAGGTCGCTCCGGTGCTGGCAAAACCCGATGTCAAATTACCCAAGCCAACGGCGCAGCGTATCGATCTGGTAGCCCCGCAGTTTAAGTACATCGCGGCGGGCGGTGGTGTGGTGCAAAGCATCATTGATGCTGTGTTAAACCAGACGCCTTATCCGGTGAAGGGATGGATTATGTCCCGACACAACCCTTTCCAAACCGTTACCTGCCGACCGGATCTGGTCAAAACCGTTGAACAGCTCGACCTTGTGGTCAGTTGTGATGTTTATCTAAGCGAAAGCGCGGCGTATGCCGACTACCTTTTGCCTGAATGTACTTACCTTGAGCGCGATGAAGAAGTTTCAGACATGTCGGGTCTGAATCCAGCCTATGCCCTGCGCCAGCAGGTAGTAGAACCTATTGGTGATGCGCGTCCAAGCTGGCAAATCTGGAAAGAGCTGGCCGTGCAGTTAGGCCTTGGGCAATTCTACCCATGGCAGGATATGCAAACGCGTCAGTTATACCAGCTTAATGGCGATCATGCGCTGTCTGCTGAACTGCGTGAGAAAGGGTATCGGGAGTGGGGTGTTCCGTTACTGCTGCGTGAACCTGAAGCGGTGCGTCAGTTTGTGGAACGCTATCCGGGCGCGGTGTCGGTTGACAGCGACGGTACCTATGGCGAGCAACTGCGCTTTAAATCCCCTTCAGGAAAAATAGAGCTTTATTCTGAAGAGCTGGAGACGCTCCTGCCTGGCTACGGTATTCCGCGCGCGCGCAATTTTGCGCTCAAAGGCGATAGTGAGCTCTATTTTATCCAGGGAAAAGTGGCGGTTCATACCAACGGTGCGACGCAATACGTGCCACTGCTTAGCGAGTTGATGTGGGACAACGCGGTGTGGATCCACCCGCAAACGGCCCGTGAAAAAGGCATCAAAAGCGGCGATGACATCTGGCTGGAAAATGCGACCGGCAAGGAAAAAGGCAAAGCGCTGGTCACCGCCGGAATTCGGCCCGATACGCTGTTTGTTTATATGGGGTTTGGCGCCAAGGCGGGAGCCAAAACCGCGGCGACAACGCACGGTATCCATTGCGGTAATTTGCTTCCGCATGTCACCAGTCCGGTTTCCGGTACAGTGGTGCACACCGCTGGCGTTACGCTTCGTCGGGCATGAGAAAGGAGAACATCATGAATCAAGCAACAAACCCTTATGTCATGCTGCATGACGAGAAACGCTGTATCGGCTGTCAGGCATGTACGGTTGCCTGCAAAGTTTTGAATGACGTGCCAGAGGGATTTAGCCGTCTACAGGTGCAGATCCGTTCACCTGAACATGAACCCGAGGTGCTATCCCACTTCCAGTTTGTTCGCGTTTCCTGTCAGCATTGTGAAGATGCGCCGTGTGTCAGCGTTTGTCCGACCGGTGCGTCATTTCGCGACGAAAATGGCATTGTGCAAGTGGATAAGTCTCGCTGTATTGGCTGTGACTATTGCGTTGCCGCTTGTCCGTTCCACGTTCGTTATCTCAATCCGCAAACGGGAATTGCCGACAAATGTAACTTCTGTGCAGATACCCGACTGGAGACTGGACAATCGCCCGCCTGCGTTTCCGTTTGCCCGACGGATGCGCTGAAATTTGGTCGTCGTGACGACCCGGAAATTCAGCACTGGATAAATCAAAAAGAGGTTTATCGCCAGCAGGATACGCGTAGCGGCCCGGTGAGTGTTTATCGGCGTAAAGAGATCCATCAGGAGGGTAAAGCATGAATTCTATCTGGGGAGCAGAGCTTAACTATGCGCCGGACTACTGGCCGCTGTGGCTCATTTATGCAGGCGTTGTTATTGTGCTGATGATTGCGGGCCTGGTTATACACGCGCTGTTACGTCGGATGTTGTCACCCAAAACAGCTACTGGAGAAGAACATCGGGATTACCTCTATTCGCTGGCAGTTCGCCGCTGGCACTGGGGTAATGCGCTGCTTTTTATCCTGCTTCTGCTGAGTGGCCTGTTTGGGCACTTCTCTGTCGGACCGGTGGCATTGATGGTGCAGGTACATACCTGGTGCGGTTTCGCCCTGTTGGCCTTCTGGGTTGGTTTTGTGCTAATCAACGCAACCAGCGGCAACGGTTGTCATTATCGGGTGAAGTTTAACGGGTTGATATCACGCTGCTTGTTGCAAACGCGCTTTTATCTGTATGGCATCATGAAAGGTGAGCCGCACCCGTTTGCAGCAACGGCAGAGAGTAAATTCAACCCGCTACAACAGTTGGCTTATCTGGCCATCATGTATGCGCTGGTTCCGCTGTTGATCATTACCGGGTTGTTATGTCTCTACCCGCAGGTAATAGGGGCAGGGCCTGTGATGCTGGTGCTGCATATGGTGTTGGCGATTGTCGGCTTACTGTTCATCTGTGCACATATTTACCTGTGCACGCTGGGTGACACACCGGGGCAAATTTTCCGCAGCATGATAGATGGCTATCATCGTCATCGCAGCCATCACGCAGAGACAGCACCGCGCAAAGGCTAATGCCCGCCGCGGTTGATATCTGAAAACCTTTCCTTACAGCAAGAAAATGTGCCTTATGTCACATTTTCTTGCAATTTATCCATGTTTGTTCGCCAGAACTTCCGTAAAAAGAACGGCTATTTTTCCATTTCCTGAGGACATGCTGTTGAAACGCCGTTTGTTTATTGCCGCTTCACTCTTTGCGATGAGTTTTTCGCCCGCGTACGCGACCGAGGTCGTAAGCTTTTCCCCACAGCCACCTGCGATTAATGCCGGAGCGTGGGTATTAATGGATTACACCACGGGCCAAATCCTGACAGCCGGAAATGAACACCAGCAGCGCAACCCTGCCAGCCTGACCAAGCTGATGACTGGTTATGTTGTCGATCGCGCAATCGACAGCAAGCGTATTAGTCCGACAGATATTGTCACCGTTGGGCGCGACGCCTGGGCGAAAGATAATCCGGTATTCGTCGGTTCATCCTTAATGTTCCTGAAAGAAGGGGATCGCGTTTCTGTACGCGACCTGAGTCGCGGGTTAATTGTTGATTCCGGTAATGATGCCTGTGTGGCGCTGGCGGATTACATCGCCGGAGGGCAGCCACAGTTTGTCGCGATGATGAACAACTATGTGCAAAAGCTGAACCTGCGTGACACGCATTTTGAAACGGTACATGGTCTGGATGCGCCAGGTCAGCATAGCTCAGCTTACGATCTGGCCGTGCTGTCGCGAGCTATCATCCATGGAGAGCCGGATTTCTACCATATGTACAGTGAAAAAAGCCTTACCTGGAACGGAATCACGCAGCAAAACCGTAACGGTTTGTTGTGGGATAAAACCATGAACGTCGACGGTCTGAAGACTGGGCATACCTCCGGCGCTGGATTCAACCTGATTGCTTCTGCTGTTGATGGGCAGCGCCGCCTGATTGCGGTTGTGATGGGGGCGGAGAGTGCGAAAGGACGTGAAGACCAGGCGAGAAAATTGCTGCAATGGGGACAAAAGAACTTCGATACCGTGCAGGTTTTACGTAGCGGTAAGCAGGTCGGTATTGAACGGATCTGGTATGGCGATAAAGAAAAAATTAGCCTTGGCACAGAGCAGGATTTCTGGATGGCCCTGCCTAAAGCCGAAGTCGCGAATATCAAGGCAAAATATGTTCTTGATAAGAAAGAACTGGTCGCCCCCATCGCTGCCCATCAACGTGTGGGGGAAATTGAACTCTACGATCGGGATAAACTGGTGGCGCACTGGCCTCTGGTTACGCTGGAGTCTGTCAACGAAGGTGGCGTCTTCTCGCGTCTGAGCGATTACTTCCGCCATAAGGCGTAGTTTTTCCTGATGTGCCTGACTGGCAAGAGTGCGAATCTGCTCACATAATAATCACTGATTCCTTGTGGCCGTCATACCTAAAAATTACACTGTATATAAATACAGTGTAATAACGGAGGTTATATGGAGTACGAGATAAAGCAGGTCGAGAAACGCATAATTGCCGGTTTCCATATGGTTGGACCGTGGGAACAAACGGTAAAGCAAGGTTTCGAACAGTTAATGATGTGGGTCGACGGTAAGCAGATCGTACCGCTGGAATGGATAGCCGTTTATTACGACAATCCTGACGTTGTTCCGGCGGAAAAACTGCGTTGTGATACCGTGGTGTCTGTGCCTGAAGGTTTTGAGATCCCGGAAAACAGTGAAGGGGTGATCCAGACCGAGCTGGCAGGTGGCGACTATGCTATAGCCGTTGCGCGCGTTGAAAATCATGACTTCGCGACGCCGTGGTATCAGTTTTTTGAGCGCCTGATGCAGGATTCGACGTATGCGATAGCCGCTAAACCCTGTTTTGAAGTTTATCTGAACAACGGCATGGAGGACGGTTACTGGGACATTGAAATGTACGTGCCGGTACAGTTGAAGTAACTGTTTTTGGTGTAAATCAGGATGAATGTCCTGGTCATCAGGATGATGTTTTCACCGTAAAAACAGGTACAATTCGCTTCTTTGCTATTCCCTGACGGAGTGCATGAGTGCGTGCAGATAAGTCGCTGAGTCCTTTTGAAATTCGTTTGTATCGTCATTATCGTGTGGTGCATGGCATTCGCATTGCGCTGGCGTTTCTTCTTACTTTTCTGTTGGTACGCCTGTTAAACATTCCCGAAGGTACATGGCCTCTGATCACGCTGGTGGTGATTATGGGGCCAATTTCTTTTTGGGGTAACGTTGTTCCCAGAGCGTTTGAGCGTATAGGCGGAACAATCCTGGGCTCGGTGCTTGGATTGATTGCCCTGCGTCTGGAACTCTTTTCGCTTCCGCTAATGCTGATCTGGTGCGCGGTGGCGATGTTTCTCTGTGGCTGGTTGGCGTTGGGTAAAAGGCCGTATCAGGCGCTGCTGATTGGCATTACGCTTGCCGTGGTCGTGGGGGCGCCTGCCGGAGATATGAATACCGCGTTATGGCGCGGTGGCGACGTTATTTTGGGTTCGTTACTGGCGATGCTGTTTACCGGCATCTGGCCGCAGCGGGCATTTATACACTGGCGTATCCAATTGGCACATTGTGTGACGGGATACAATCGGGTGTATCAGGCCGCGCTATCCCCTAATTTGCTTGAGCAACCGCGGCTTGAGAAGCATTTACAGCAGCTCTTAAGCGACGTTGTCAAAATGCGCGGACTCATCGTTCCCGCCAGTAAAGAAACCCGTATTCAAAAATCAATTTTTGAGGCTATTCAAACGGTTAACCGCAATCTGGTCTGCATGCTTGAACTGCAAATTAATGCGCTTTGGGCCAGCCGCACCAGCCACTTTGTCATGCTGAATGCGCAAACTTTACGTGAAACTCAGCTCAGGACGCAGCAGGCGCTACTGACCATAACCCACGCCTTGTACGAAGGGAATCCGCAGCCGGTGCTTGCCAATACGGAAAAGCTCAATGACACCGTGGCGGAGTTGCGTCAGCTCATTGCTGAGCATAAAGGCGATAATGTCGCAGAAACGCCCATTCACGGCTACGTTTGGTTGAACATGGAAATGGCGCGACAGCTGGAGTTGCTCTCACATTTAATCTGTCGCGCGCTGCGCAAATAAAGAGCAGATGAGGCGATAGGTTCTACTGCTGCTTCGATTCAGCAAAGATTAGAGGTATGATACTGAAAAAGGCTAAAACCATTGGTAACTGCAATGGCTTTACCCTCGATAATTCAGGTTTCAACCATGCATTGTCGATGCAGATGCAACTTGAAGTATGGCGGGCATGAAAGTAATGTTGACCCACTTTAGCCGTTGTTTTAACGAATCCGAATCTCACATTATCAGGGGTGTAAAAATGGAAACTACCAAGCCTTCTTTCCAGGACGTGCTGGAATTTGTTCGTCTGTTCCGTCGTAAAAACAAACTGCAACGTGAAATTCAGGACGTTGAGAAAAAGATCCGTGACAACCAGAAACGCGTTCTGCTGTTGGACAACCTGAGCGACTACATCAAGCCTGGAATGAGCGTGGAAGCGATTCAGGGCATTATCGCCAGCATGAAAAGCGATTATGAAGATCGTGTTGATGATTACATCATCAAAAACGCTGAGATCTCTAAAGAGCGCCGCGACATCTCTAAAAAGCTGAAAGCGATGGGCGAAGTGAAAAACGCCGATGCGAAAGCTGAGTAACGATTTTATGCTCGTTTGGGTCGCTGCTTAGCGGCGGCCCTTATTGCAGTTCGACCCCGCCAGTTACCATCCGCAACAAATGTTGTTCCGGCCAGTGCACTGTCAATTTTTTCTGCGTCAGCATCCATTTAATGTAGTCCACATCATGACGCCTTCTGTCGAGCATCAGACCGACGACGCTGCCGCTGTGCGCGACGTTGACACCGTATAAATCACATTCTTCTACCAGTGCTAATAGTGAATCAAAATCTGGTTTAGGTAACAGTAACTGGCTGGCGATCGCGCTCAGCGTGGCGGCTTCGCCCATCCGATAAGGGTTTTGACTGATACAGGCTTCCTGTACCTTTTCCCATGCGCGTTTCAGTGCTGGGGCGCCCGCCAGTAGCCCTGACTGACGTGGAGTACGGTGATAATCAGCAGTAAGCAAGATTTCCGGACTTTCGAGAACCAGCAGATCGAGTTGAGGCTGGGATTCACAGGCAATTTGCGTGGAGGCGTCGTTATGATCGAACAGCGTAAGCTGGCGGAAAACGGTGCTGTCGGTAGGTTCCAGCGAAACGCAAAGCTGCGCCAGAGTGGATTCGTCTAGCTGATGCCCCAGATACTGTGCCGTGGCGATTGCCGTGGCGGCGATATCCGCTGTGCTGCTGGCCATCCCTTTAGCGACAGGAATGGTTGACTGGACATCTATTCGGATATCCTGACTCATGTGTGCCGGGTATTGCCAGTGCAGCAATAACCTCTCAACCATTGCTCGCGAAAGTGGACGTTCATCTGTCAGCGGTGAACCTGAAGTGACCTCAACGGTGCTATACCATTCAACCGGGCAGGAGACCAATTTCTCACTGCCCAGAATCCAGCCCTGGATAAGTTCTCCGCACGATGCGGGACATTGCGCAACAGCCACGTCTTCACCTATGTGATCAGCAATCCTCGGCGCATAGTGTCATGGCGATCGCGCTATTACCATGATTTGCCGCAATTTGAGGTGCTGCAGTATTATGCAGGAATGCCCAATGTCACAGTTTCAGATATCGCTAAACGCATAACGTCTTGCGCAATCATTAGCTCTTCATTGGTATTAATCACTGCTACTTTGACCATCGCATTTTCCGTTTGAATGAAGGTGGCATTACGCTGATTTTTTTCCTCATCAACGGCCAGACCCAGGAAATTCAGGTTACGGCAAATCGCAGCGCGCGCCCGTGCGGAGTTTTCGCCAATACCACCGGTAAACACCAGGGCATCCAGACCGCCCATCTGCATAATATAGCTACCAATGGTGGCACGAATGCGCTCAGCAAAAAGCGTCAACGCCAGCGCAGCCTGGTGATTGCCTGTATCTGCGGCATGTTCAACGTCGCGGTAGTCAGGTGAGATGCCAGAAACACCGAGCAATCCGGACTCATTGTTGAGCAATTGATTGAGCTGCTGCGGTGTTTTGCCTTCTCGCAGGGCTATCCAGGGCAAAATGGATGGATCAATATCGCCACTTCGCGTGCCCATCATCACGCCAGACTGTGGTGTAAAGCCCATTGACGTATTCACCGATTGTCCGCCTTTGATGGCGCAGATGCTGCTGCCGTTGCCCAGATGACAACAAACAACGCGCAGGGCGCTGAGTGGCACACCCAGTTTTTCAGCAAGCTGTGAGCTAACGTATTTGTGGCTGGTACCATGAAAACCGTAACGACGAATACCCAACTCGACATAGTAACGCCAGGGCAGGGGATAGATGAAAGAAGGCTCATCAAGCGTTTGATGAAACGCGGTGTCGAACACCGCAACGGCTGGCGTTTTGGGCAATAGCTGGCGGAATACCGCGATCCCCAACGCATTTACCGGGTTATGCAGAGGGGCCAGTTCCGCGAGGCGCTCGATTTCTGCCAGCGTTTCATCAGTTACCAGCGCGGAGTCTTTAAAGGATTCCCCGCCGTGTGCGACGCGGTGGCCAACGCCGTCGATCTCTTCCAGACTGCTGATAATGTGGTGGTTGAGCAGTTTTTCCAGAAGCAACGTTACGGCTTCACGGTGATCGGCTACGGGCAAAGTCTCCTGCCATTTCTGCGCTGGCGTTTTTAGGGTGACCTGTGCATCAGACAAACCGATACGTTCTATCAACCCCTGGCAGATCATTTCACCCTGCGGCATCGCCAGTAGTTGAAACTTAAGCGAGGAACTACCTGCATTAATGGCCATTATTTTGTGAGACATGAAGGTTCCTTTGCATTCAGAAAAATGAACATCTCATCGACCCCGGTATTCTCCAGCGCGCTGGTGACAAATACTTTTTGCGCACCAGCCTGAACTAACCAACTCTCCACAAGAGAAATACGCTGCGGGTTGGCTAAATCGGCTTTGGTAACGAGGCCAATAACGGGTCGGTTCATTGGTCCGGTAAAACCGGGAGAAAATGGTGACCACGGCGCGTCAGCATTGAGTACCAGCGCAATAATGTCCGCTTCACAGGCGCTGGCCAGTAGCGCACTGTACAGGCAGCGGTTCTCAAGATATTCACCCGGTGTGTCTATTGTCGTAGGAGACCAGACTATGGCCTGGGTCTTCTGATAGTGAAGCACCTCTCCGCGCATGCACTGCGTGAGCGACGTTTTACCGCACTGGCTGGGGCCAATTAGCATGATACGTTTCATGAGATTACGTCCGGGTGATGGGACACGCGGTAAAACGCATCATTTCGCCCAGCGTTCGGGTTACCTGTTTCAGCGCGTACTCAACGGCTGAAACATCGCCCGTCAGTACCACCGCGCCGGTAAACCGGTCGAGAAAACCAATCTCTACCGCCCCTGATTTCGTGGCGATATCACAGGCGATGATTGAGGCTTCGCTAGGGGTAATGGTCAGAATACCGATCGCAGAAACCGAATCTGGTAATCCCAGTTTCTTGAACAAATCCTTACCCGGATTAGCGATAAGATGCGCTAATGTGACCTGTTTGCCAGGTACATATTCCTGAATCATTCGATCCGTGGTGGGTTGCCTTTCCATTATCCCTCCACCATCTGTCGCCACATGCTTTCATGCGGGCGAGGAATGACCGAGCGGTAAACCAGCAGGCCTTTTTCACCCGCACTTTCACTGGCAACCGTCACCGCGTTATTCACATCGGATACATCGCCGGCAACGACCATGTAGCACTTGCCGCCAATACCAAATGCCATATGGACGCGGACCAGCGTGACGTTGGAGGCTTTAACCGCCCTGTCGGCGGCGCAGATGCAGGCAGCAACGCTCCATGTTTCGACAATACCAACTGCCTGACGCTTATCTACGCTGTTTAGTCCGCTGATTGCGGGGAGTACGCTGGCATGAATGTTGGGGAGTACCAGACTATCAACGAGCATATCGCCAGCAAGAGATGTTCCAGTGGCAATCGCCTGTTGTACGGCACCTACGTCACCACCGAGCATGAGTAGAAATTTTCCCGGGCAGATGGTCTTGCTGACCAGTAAATTCACATTCGCGCTTTTTAACATGGCATCGCCAGCTTCCATTCCTTTGGCAATGCTGGTGAGTTCTAAAATCCCTATAGCCTGAGACATGATTAACCTCTTATTACCGTGATGGATTGCTCAGTGATTTCGCTGACAATACCGTCAATACTGGCGTGAACAGGCGCGCCTAATGCACCGGACGGCACATCGGCAACGCATTGACCGCGAACAACGCATTCGCCTTGTTCTACACATGGGATAGCGCTGGCACCTATATGCTGGCGTAACAACAGCGTCGTTTTATCTGTGGAGTAGTCAGTCTCAGCCAGTGGCGCATCGTGATACCAGTCGCTAAGGCCCAGTTTGGTAATAAGGCGCTTAACTGGGATCAGCCGGTACTTCGCCATTTCATCCTCAGGATTTAGCGGCCCTTCATAACGATGGTTGAGCGCCCGCAGCTCGCGTTTAAGCATGCGGTTGATTCGCATCGGCGAAATCCCAACCGGACAGGCAACGCTTTCACACACATTGCATTCTGAGCAGGTCAGGGCCGTGAGCAGTAGCTGCGGCGTGGCCGCCTGCTGATAATTAACCGCACGAACCAGCAGATGCGGGGATAATTCATGACCGATCAAATGCCTTGGGCACAAATCCGTACACAAACGGCACTGCTCGCAAACGGTTTTTGCAACAGAAAGCACAGTGCGTTCATCCTGCATCCGCCGCTGAATCAACGCATGAGACTTAGGCAAAACCAGCAGGCCCCCGGTGGTCTTGCTGACTGGGGTATCCAGTGAAGTAATCAGGCCGCCCATCATCGGACCACCGTTAATAAAGCCGGGATCGTCAACGGTTGCACCCCCGGCCAGCGCCAGAACGTCACGTAAAGACATGCCGACAGGGACTGTGAGTGTGATGGGACTGGCGACTGCGCCGTTAACGGTCAAGGTACGACGCGTAACGGGATACTGCTGCTCAACTGCTCTCGCGATGTTGAGCACGGTCTGGACGTTATTGACCACTACGCCGACGCTGACCGGCAGCGCGGCAGGCGGAACTCTCCGGCCTGTTGCCATCCAGATGGTCAGAACCTCGTCACCTGCCGGGTAGACATCGGGCAAAATATGTAAGCGGATCCCGGCAGGCAGAAGGGGCGTTAATGCATTGATAGCCTGTTGGTATTTCTCTTTGAGCGCAATAATTCCGGAACTGGCTCCGGTAGCCGTCATGGCATATTGAACGCCGTGGATAAGTCGCTCAGCCTGGACGGCCATCAACTGCTGGTCAACTTTCAACATTGGCTCACATTCAGCCGCATTGACCAGAAAAGTATCGACCTGCGCCTGTAATTTTACGTGAGCAGGAAAGCCTGCGCCTCCGGCTCCGACAACGCCCGCTGCGCGAACGCGTTCGCGAATTGTCTGCGCATCATAGAGCGTGGACTCTGCCGTCATGGCTGTCTTCATAATAATTCCTCAAGCAGTTCCTGCATGGCACTGGCGTCGGCAACACGAGGATTGGTTTGCAGCGTGACATCAGCCAGCGCGGCCTGAACCATCGACGGGATACGTTGCGACCAGGCTTGCTTTCCGTCTTTAAGCGCGTCAACTAAAGAAGGCAACGCACACTGTTTTTTGAGTAGCTCGATATGATGAATGAGCGCATTCAATGCCGCTGTATCGTTCGCGTTATCCGGGCATAAATGGCAGGCTTTAGCGAAACGGGCATAGCGCTTCGCAGCCCGCGGATCGCGAGCATTAAAATGAATGACATGGGTCAGCAGCAGCGCATTGGCAAGTCCGTGTGGCAGATGAAACTGACCGCCCAACTGATGGGCAATCGCATGATTGATCCCCAGTCCAGCCTGACTAAATGCCATTCCCGCGAGCGTTGACGCATTGTGCATTTTCCCTCTTGTTGCCAGGCATTCGCCTTTGCTGACGGCGACAGGCAGGTACTGGAAGACGATTTGAGCCGCTTTTTCAGCCAGTGCATCGGTGAAGTCGCTGGCCTTCGTGGACACGTATGCCTCCAGCGCATGCGTTAACACGTCCATGCCGGTATTCGCGGTTATGGCTGGCGGTACGCTGACGACCAGCGTTGGATCAAGGATGGCCATGTCTGGATAAAGCGCATTATTAAACAATGGATATTTAATGCCTTTATCCGGATCGCTAATCACGCAGGCGCTGGTTACCTCGGAGCCCGTACCGCTGGTAGTGGGAATTGCGACACAGGTTTCAATTTCAATACCGAACTGTCGGCTGAACCAGACGATGGCTTTTGCGGCGTCCAGTGCTGAGCCGCCACCAAAACCCATCACGACGTCCGGCCGCAGGGACTGCATTTGTGCAATCCCTTGAACTACAGTGCCGATGGTGGGATCGGGGGTGATATCGCTGAAAATGCTGATGCGGTTATCCGCTGGCAGAGCGTTGCGCAGCTTTTCAATCAGGGGAGAACGCGCGAGAAAACCATCGCAAATAATCCAGATATGCTTATTCGTGAAGCGCTTGAGCACATCCAGACTTCCCTGGCCGCTGTACAATCGAGTTTGCAGTGAAAAGCTATTCATAACGGCCCCATTAACGAATAGAAAAACCGTTTGTCAGCACGCAACGACGAGAGCGTGCGAAAGTGCGCGCAGATGTTGTTCCTTCACCGGTTGGCGTCGCAATAGTGAAGGTTGTAAAGCCTTCACCACCAACGCCGATCCCGGCGTAAGAGGGGCCATTTTTCACAAAGATGGAGGTCTGAAGCGTGCGCGCGGCAAGGTTCAAACGTGACACATTTTGCGAATGCATAATGGCCGTGTGATGCAATCCCTCTTCAACCTTCAGGGCCAACGTTAATGCACTATCAAAATCGCTCACCGTTACGACGGGGAGCATTGGCATCAGTTGCTCGCTGGTAACCCACGGGTCGTCCGCATGGACGATGCCTATCAGTAATCGAGGTGCTTTTGCCGGAACCGGTATTCCTGCTGCTTCCAGTAAGGTTGCCGGGCTTTTACCCACCAGTTTTTTATTTGCTATGCCTTCTGGTAGACAGACGGCTCGCAGTTTGTCTACCTCTTCTCTATTGAGAAGCATCGCACCAAAAGACTGCATCTGCTGAACCAGTCGTTCGGCAACGGCATCAACAACAATCAGGCTCTTCTCAGCAATGCAGGGGAGGTTGTAATCAAAGGATGCGCCATTGATGATATCTTCCGCCGCCTTAACCAGGTCGGCCGTTTCATCAACAATGCAGGGTGGATTTCCTGCGCCTGCGCCGATGACTTTTTTCCCGCTTTTCATGCCCATAGCAACAATGCCTGGGCCACCGGTAATCGCCAGAACTGCGATTTTAGGGTGCGCCATCATCTGCTGGGTAGCCTCAAAAGTGGGTTCTGTGACCGTGACGACAAGATTACGAATTCCGCAGCAACGGAAAGCAATATCTTCAATCATGGCAATCAGCTTGAGTGAAATCTTTTTAGCACCCGGATGCGGACTGAAGTAAACGCTATTCCCTGCCGCCAGCATGCTGATGCTGTTGTTAATAATGGTCTCTGTCGGATTAGTACTGGGGGCGACAGAACCAATTACGCCAAACGGTGAATACTCGAATAACACCATGCCGCCATCGCCGGTTAGTGCCGTGGTGGTGAGATCTTCGATACCCGGAGTGTTGTCCAGCGCGGCTTTATTTTTAAGGAACTTATCCTCTTTGTTGCCCATACCCGTTTCGGCAGCGCTCTCAGCGGCCAGTGAAGCAAGATGAGGCGTCAGTTCTTCGCGTAGGGCGTTTATGATGGCGTTGCGGGTTTTCAATGGACATTGCTGGTAACGCAGAAAAGCCTGATGAGCGGCATCGATCGCTTCGCCAACGGACGGAAAAATACCGTTACCCTTAACTTCTACTTTTGCCGGGGCGAGTTGCTCACTCAAAATGTTACGAATAAGGGTTTCAAGTTCTGAAGTATTCATTGATGTGTTCTCACGTTAATCGCCGCAATGGCCGTTTCTGCAATGTCCATATCCTGTTCAACGCTTCCTCCGCTGATGCCAAGACCCCCGAGGAGTAAACCCTCACGCCATAATGCGTACCCGCCACCGAAGGTGACGACTTTTCCCTGCATATGGCTTTCCAGACCGTAAAGCGCGGCGCCTGGTTGTACTACTGATGTCAGCTCATGAGTGGCGGTTTTCATCGCCACGGCAGTCCAGGCTTTTTTCGGTGCCAGTTCGCTACTCACCAGTAATGCGTCAGGCATGCGCCAGGCCACCGTTTGGGTCCCGTTCGCATCAACAATGCTAATGACGACCGGAACCTGAAGTTCTTCTGCTCTCGTCACCGCAGCGCGAGTGAGTTGGTGGAGCTCCTGAAAAGACAGAGACATAGTCGGCTCCTTTGTGGCTGGTGGTTGAACGGCAGCGAGATAGCGCTCAGCCACTTTCTCAATGATTTCGTTTTGATGGGCGTCATGATCTTCTGCTCGTGCAAGCGCATATAAGCAGTCGGACAGGCGGTTGATATAACGCATCAGCACGTGTCTGACGGAGATCTCGGTGGACAGCTCGACCAGTCGTCTCTCTGCGCGGCGTGCCAGAGTTCGGGCAAAGTGCAGTCGGCTGGCGGCTTCGCTGCGGCCTGGTAAAATAAAGCTGCGCAGGGGCGGTACTCTTCCCATTGCGATATCGATGGCAGCTTCCAGTGCCGCAATTTCTTCTGAGCTGATGTAGCGCTGCTCTGGCGTCGGTTCTTCGCTTTCGCTTGCCAGTTCGGCGCTGAACCAAAAAAGCTGCAGCTGGATATTTTCAAGTAACTGCCGGTGCTGAGGGTTTTCCGCCGCGCAAACGCACAGGCTAAGCGCCGCATTCAGTTCGTCCAGCGTACCGTAGGCTTCCACGCGCGGATGCGTTTTGCTCACGCGCTGTCCGGTAAATAGGGCTGTTGTTCCGGCATCACCTGTGCGGGTATAAATCGCCATAGTTCCTCCTAACGAGAAAGCGTGTCGACAATGCCGACGATAGCCAGATCAATGGCCTCATTAGGGCCGGAGAAAACGTGTCTGGCGCTGGACCCGCTGCTGAGTAATACCAGTTCGCCGGTCCCCGCGCCGACAGAATCAACAGCGACTTCATCTCCACTCACTGGAGACGCAGGAAGCTCTCCGTCAGCACTTACCCGACGTACCAGCAACAGTTTTTTTCCCACCAGTGATGGAGATTTTTGCGTGGAAACCACAACGCCTGTAACCCGTGCCAGATGCATAGCTCACTCCTGCTTAATTAGTTGGACATTTCGCAGACTGACAGCTTCCTGAGCCAGAGCCGTCACGACACATCGACGGCGTAGCACCAGTACGCCATCCCTCAATTGGGCGACGTCGGCATAGCTGAGAAGCTTCTCAGGATGCAAAAAGATGATTCGCCCCAGTTCGTCACTGAATTCCAGCGGCAGACGCGCTAGTTTTTTCACGGGGATTGCGGGTAACAATCGGTGTTGTAGTGAAATCTTCACGCGGACTCCGCATGCCAGCACGTCGTGAATCGTTACCACCGACATGTTGACTGGGCAGCCTTCGGCAATTTGCTCCAGTAATGGCAGGTCCACTTGCTGGAGATGGAGCGACGAGTACTGGCAGCATACTGTCCGTGAATCGATTTCCCGTAACTGCGCGACGCTAAGAGTGAGCGTGCTTTCCGCGCGTTTTTTTAATCGGGAAACAACCTCCTCGATAATGCGTTGCAGCAGTTCGTTGTTCATCGTGAGGTCACCAGTGTGGCGAATGCCTGGGGATTATCAGCGCCTGCAGCATTGGCTTCGTCTGTATCGATATGCATTTCGAGGCGCATATCCGGCGAAACGCGTACGGCGACGTTATCGAAAATCAGTCGACGTTCATCGCCATTAATGGCGACCGAGACTTTATCACCATGGGAAACTCGCAGAATCAGAGCATCGAGCGGCGACATATGGATATGCCGTTGGGCAACGATCACCCCGGATGCTAAGTCCAGTTCAGCAAATGGGCTGACAAGACGAACACCGGGTGTGCCCTGAATATTGCCCGACATCCGCAGCGGAGCAGCAATTCCCAACGTGCGGGCGTCGGTACGGGAAATTTCGACCTGGCTGGTATTGCGCAGCGGACCGAGTAAACGCACATTTTTTAACTGACCTTTTGGCCCCACCAGCGTGACAGTCTGCTCTGCTGCATATTGTCCTGGCTGCAGCAGCTCTTTTTTCTCACTAATTGGGTGATTGGGAAACAAGCGACCGTAATCTTCAGCGCACAGATGAATATGCCGATTAGAGATCCCCAGCGGAATCGGGCGCTCGCGCATTTCATCCAGAACCTTAGCGACAGTGGTTTCCAGTTGCTGTTTATCCATCACGCTTCACCTCGTTTGCCGGAATGAAGACAAAGTGTGCGCGGCTCACCTTTTTGGCGAGGGCAGGCAGGATCAAGACACAAATTGCAGCTAATCAATTCTGCATCTTGCGGTGCTTCGGGTGCCGCATGGTCTACAAATATCTCTTCATGCGGTATGGCTGGTATGGGTTCGGGCGTTGGTTCAGGCTCCAGGACAACACTATGCGACAGGATCCCGTCCCCGGGTCTGGAAATGACTTTGTGAGCCACCAGTCCATCTCGCTGGTCAGCGAAACTGACACCAGTGGAAATGGCCGCCTGGACGGAGGCCACATCCCCGATTATCTTGATCACCGTCCAGCCCGAACCGTTGGTTTTTTCGAGGCCCACCAGCGTGATGGAGGCGGCTTTCGCCATGACGTCCGCGCAACTGATGGCTAATGCCAGACCACTAACTTCAAGTAATCCCAGTGATTGCTTCACGCTGTGCTCCTTGGTTGCAACGACTTATGCGGATTTAGGTAAAATGGCTTCAACGTCGCTGTGCGGACGCGGGATAACGTGGCAGGATTTCACCTCGCCAACGGCGCTTGCGGCTGCGCTTCCAGCATCTACGGCTGCTTTCACCGCGCCGACATCACCGCGAACCATAACGGTGATGAGGCCAGAGCCGATTTTTTCGTAACCAACCAACTGCACGTTTGCGGATTTCACCATGGCATCAGCGGCTTCAATAGCGCCGACAAGCCCTTTTGTTTCAACCAGTCCCAGTGCGTTATTCATACTGCTTTTCTCCTGTGGGTTATGAGTGGCATTCCCGGAACGGAATGCCTTTAACCAGCCGCGCAGCGTTGTTACCAATGCTGCGGCGATCGTGGCTATTTTGTTGATACGTCAGCGTAAAAAGCGGTGCTGATGAGGGTAAGTTTTTGTAGTGCACGACCAGTTTTTCACGGCTACAGCCAATACCAACCAGCAATGGTGATTGGCAGGCGGCCAACCATGCGTTGTGGATAACGTCAGTTGAGTCATTCTCCTGAATCACAAAGGGGATCCCTTCTTCTTCAATACCCAGCAGTACGTCATTCCAGACGTCAGCGCAGTCAGCACTGGTGAAGATAACGATGGCTGGCGTGGTGAGATTACTTTCCATGAGCGAATGCCTTATGCCAGGAGAGAATCAGCCCTGTCGCAACCGCATTGCGCGGACCTTCGGTACCACGAATATTGCCGCGCCCGGCAACCAGTCGATAATGCGCCAGAGCATCGGTGACCAGCTGCGGAACTTCAAAATCCAGGGATGAGCCGCCAACCAGTACCACAAAGGGAATATCCCGAATGTTCCCGGTCGGACTCACCTGACGTAGCGCTCTGAGTGCGTTAGTAACGAAAACGCGTTCCTTAGCACTTCGACGAATGGCTCGTACTTTCTCCAGCGCCAGTTCACCCGGCAGTGGCACCAGTTCATCGGGCTTCACTACGCACACGCGCGCAAAAACCGTTGGCGGGAGAGGCGTAGGGAAGAACTGAACGCTGCCGTCTTCGTGGCGAAGATGGAACAAGCTCTCAACTTTCGCCAACGGATACTTTTTAATCTCTTCCGCGAGGTAACGGTCATCCAGACCCAGTTCACGGGCAATGATCATCGTGACCATATCGCCTGCACCCGCCAGGTGCGTGGCAATAATTTCGCCCTTAGGATTGATGATAGAAGCGTCGGTTGAACCCGCGCCGAGGTCCAGAATAGCCAGTGGTCGCGTGGTGCCCGGAGTAGTTAAGGCCCCCAGAATGGCAGCTTCGGCTTCGGCCCCGCCAACCTGGACGTCAATGTTGAGCTTTTGCGTGATCTCCTGGGCAATCATCGCCATTTGCAGGCGGTCTGATTTCACCATGGAGGCTATGCCGACAGCTTGTTCCAGCGAGAACTCACCGGCAAGTCCACCCGTCACGCTGACAGGAACCGAGGTATCGACCGCCAGCAGATCCTGAATAAAAATTTCATGACTGGGTTTATTGGTTAATTCAGCCATCGTCTGGCGCACATGCTCCAGCATGCCGCCAATATTGGTGCCAGCTTCTCCAGTAACGTTATCCAGTTTCGGGCATTCACCAACCGCTTTCATAATCGCTTCGGCGCCCGCTGCAACGTCGACCCGTACTGTACGACCCTGAGACTGTAGCTCCAGATTTCCGGCAGGAATCGCTCGCGCTTTCACATCACCTGACGGCGTTTTCACCACCACGGCTGAACGGTTGCCGATCAGCGCCCGTGCCATCGGAACAATGTTTTTAGTCTCATCGGCATTGAGGCCAAAGACAGTTGCAATACCGTAGGGGTTAGAAAGCGTTTCAATAACCTTTCCTGGTACGGCGACCTCAATGGCAGCCAGCATCCCCAACGGGATACGGTCAATATGAAGGACTTCATCGACGATGGGCAGGGGATGAGTCAGACGATTACTGACCAACACACCATCGTCCTGCTGCAAAATAACACCAGTCAACTGGTATCCGGCACGGACGGAGGCATTAATCATCGTAGCAACATCGGCGAAATCAAATGCCGATGACACCACCAGAATATAGGGCGTATCCGCCGGGCGACTGAGAAGGTCTTCCGGCGTAATAGTGACGCCCACGCCTAACCCGACACCGCCCGGTGTTTTAGGGTTATGGCCGATCATGGTGGATTCAGTGATGATGGTTTCGGTTATTGTTTCCATCGCCACGTCGCCAATGACCGGGGTGGCTTCGTTAATACGGATGAGCGAAATATCGCTGACATTGATACCGGCGTTTTTTGCCGCCAGCGTAAGGGCCTCCTGAATGCCAAACACATTACGTAATGTGCCCTTAATTCCGGTGGTTTCTGCCAGCGCGCTGCCGGTGATGCTCAGCACGCCAGACTCATCCAGAGTAGCCAGAGCAACTTCCGTTGATGAGTTGCCTATGTCAATGCCAGCTATATATCGCATGATCCTGTCCCTGAGTTAGTCGTCGCCTTTGAGTTTTTTACGCTCAACGTACAGCGCTGCCGCTTCACGAACGAAAGCTGCACAGATTTTTGCCTGATAACGATTTTCGAGATCGTCGGCGATAGCCATCAGCTCATCTTTTGTTGAGCGGTACGGGCGCAGCGCGTTGTAGATCTCAAGAATGCGATCGTCAGGAACAGCGGTTAGCTCGGCAGCGCGCTCAAAGTTCATCGCCAGCCTGTCACGTCCGGCATCTTTGGCGATTTCCGCCTGGAGGCGCAGTGTTTCAGGAGTGATGCGCATGTCCTGCGCGGTCACTTTGTTGCTCAGAACATTTTCAAGCGTGAAGTCGTCCAGCGTTTTGTTGGTCGCAGTTTTTACCCACTCAGGATGTTTATTCGCGAGAGGGTAATCCGTGACTTTCGCGGTATGTGCTGATGAACTCGCCGCGGGCGGAGTCGCGGACTCGCCTTGCAGGCTGTTCATCCGGCTCAACACATCCCGAACCATCGATTCAATTGCGTCGGTATTCATGGAGGTATCCTTTATCAAAGCGCCACGCGCAGTTCCTGCGGGTTTTTGCCTGTCACAACGTATTTGGTCTCTTTAATGTGCAGAATGGCTGATTTCGCCTGGTACTTAGGACGAGCCATCTGGTCATTCAGCGTAGGGACCGGTTGCGGGGATTCACGCTTGGCATAACGCGCGGCGTTTTTACCGATCTGACGATAGGTTTCCAGCGTCAGAAGCGGTGCCTGAGGGAACAGCTCCAGGTTTGAAAGCGGCGGTAACCCCTGCTGGTGGATAACCGTCGTGCCTTTTGACTGGATACCGATAGAGATCCCGGAACCGCTCAGACGGTTACCCTCAACGGCAACAAAAGCCACATCGGAGGATTTAAAGCAGCGGATAACGCGCGCTTTAATGCCTTCTTCTTCAATACCGGCAATCACTTCGCGCAAGATATTCTTATGCGGGATCCCAACAATATTGACGGTTTGTGACAGGCCAAACGCCGGCCCTACGGCAATAATCACTTCGTCCTGTTGCTGGCCTTGTTTGGCTTCACCAATCTCGGTCAGAAAGCTGTCGCCCTGTGCCGTAGCAGCCTGAGGTGCGCTTGCCGCTGTAGATGTACGGAAAGAGACGGGTTTGTCGCTGGTCTGCATTTCAGACAACACATCTTCAATTATCTGACGCAGCAGTTTTTCATTAATTTCCATTTTTCACCCCTTAGCCAAGCTCGTTGGGATCAAGTGCGCCAGGGATGTTTTTGATCTCTTCCCAGCGTTCGCCTTGCAGGCGATAACCTGTTGCCGGACCGGCATAGTCGTTAACATCATTGACAGCGGATAGCACCTGTCCGTCGCCAACGATAATGGCGGAGGTATGCAGGTAATCCCCGGTTAACTTGGCTTTCTGGATGTTGAGCATGTCCTGAGCGACATCGGTAAATCCGCCCTGAGCAAGGGCTTTCACCACTTCCAGACCGTTACGGTTTTTGTTGATGATCTCTTGTGCAAACTTGATATCTTCAACGATGTTACGTTCCGGCATATCTTTCGAACCGTGGGCGTAGGTCGCCGCTTCCACTTCTTCATCAGTGATTGGCGGTAATCCCATCCCGGCAAAGACGGCCTGCAGCGCACGCGCCGCTTTGTTACGAATGGCGATAACGTCTTCTTCACGAACCGGGCGCAGACCACCGTCTACTTTCAGGTCACGCTGGAGAACGTTGTAGTCGTCAAAATCTTCAGCATCCTCGTTCGAACCCGCAAACATGTTGTCGTAGTTCGGCACTGCGGAATAACCAGAAGAAATGAAGTCAGTACCCGGCAGGAACTGCATCAGCAGACGCGCAGTACGACGCATATCCGAGTGGGTAAAGGTTTGGTCGTTGCTGGAGGCGCATTCCAGATCCAGAGAGGAGCAGATCAGGTTTTCAGCCAGCACTGCACGAATTCCTGACGGCACGGCGGAAGGGACTCCGATGCAGCTTACGGAACCGTTTTGCAGACCCTGTACGCCAGCAGCTTTGGTGATGTAAATACAGCGGGCTTCCAGATAAAGCATCGATTTGCCTTCGGCGTAACCCATCTGAACTTCTGAACCAGAGCCGGAGGTAAAGCGCATTTTCAGACCACGGGATGCGTAGGACGAGGCGAGGAAGCCTTTAGACCATGGCGTGTCATCGCCGTCGGTAAAGACGGGTTCAGTACCATAGACGGAGATAGTTTCAGCGTAGCAAGTGTGGCCTAGCATCCCGAGTTTGAGTTCGGTTGCTTCTTCCAGAGAACACTGAGTTAACACGCCCGGGCGTCCAACCTGTGAGCCGACTAACAGCGCAATGGCGTTAAATGGCGCATAACGCGCAACGGCAACGGTCGTTTCCTGTTCGTCAAACCCGCGCCATGCGCCTTCAGCGGCATCAGCGGCAATTTGCACGGGGTTATCTTTGACATTAGTGACGTGCGCTTGTTGAGATGGTGTACGACGAGCACGCATTTTCTGCATGGCCATCATCATCTCAACGACGTTCATATGGGACACGACTTCGACAATTTTTGCCGGCGTCATTGCGGTGGTCAGCGGCACAATGTCTTTGCGCTTCACGTTGGGATCGCAAAGCATATTGGCCAGTTTGACTGAATCCATCGCCATGACTTCTTCAGCGCGTGCCAAGTTAATGCCGTAGCGGGCAATGAAATGGTCGATTAAGTCAAATTCACTGGCGGATTTACCGTCCAGTTCAGTGACTGTACCGTTGACGATTTTAATCGACGGTTTGGGGTCGTTCGGGCTTTCCATCGCAATGAAGCCTTCTTCGATCCACTCCTTAACGAAGCCATCCTGATTCACAGGGCGCTTCGCCAGTGCTTCAAATCTTTTCGATCTCATGAATCAGCCTCACTGATATCAGATGTAGGACGGACGATCGTTTTTCGGCTCTGAGCCGAGGGTCCCGAGTACGGTTTTACCGATTTCACGGGCGGAGATAACAGCCTGACGAACAGCGCCAGAGTCACCCGAAATAACCAGAATGGCTTCGTTACTGAAGCTGGTGCCATGAGCAGGGGAGCTGTAAGCCACAACTTCCACGTTGGCGGATTTCAGGGCAGTATCAGCCATCAGGACACCAACGGATGCTGGTGCGCCGACGATGACGCCACAGGCACGACCAATCGGTGCGCCAAAGGCTTTTTCCAGCGCGTAGCTGGCGCGTGCGGTGTACTGCATTTCGATGTGACCGGCTTCGTTGGCATAAACGTCGCCAAAGGTGCGATCCAGTTCTTTCAGTGCGACTTCAATGCCGCGTTTCACGTCAGAAACATCGTTGCCGCCAAGAATAATCAGCGAGCCATGACCTGCGCCGCCTTTGGTATCACGTGGTAACTCAATACTGACGACTTCAGTATTGGTGGCTTTCACCGCTTCATCGGCGGCCATGATGTGCGGGCCTGCGCCAGTACGGGCGCCAAGGATGCCAATGGAGCGATAGCGTTTTTCAAGTTTCATTGCGTCCAGTAGGGCACTGTCTACGTTGGCGATTACCAGACCGACGGTGTCGCCAATCGCGGTACCGACAAACTCCGTTAAACTGCAGCTTTTCTCTGCCATAGCCGTTTCTCGTGTTGGGTGATTATTTTCTGGGATAGCCTGCTGTTCTGGCGTTGCCACACGAGCAATCACCTGCGCCATGATCTGTTCAACCAGTTCATTGCTGCTCATTAGCTAATTCCCTTCGGTAAGATTTTTTCTACATCGGTATGCGGGCGTGGGATAACGTGTACGGCTTTCACTTCTCCCACATTACGGGCTGCGGCGGCACCGGCATCTGTTGCTGCTTTGACTGCGCCGACATCGCCGCGGACAATAACTGTTACCAGCCCCGAACCAATTTTTTCGTAGCCGACCAGCATTACATTGGCTGACTTCACCATTGCATCTGCGGCCTCTATGGCTGCAGTTAAGCCTTTGGTTTCTACCATTCCTAACGCTTCTTGTTGCATAAAGACCTCGCCTGGGTTGTCCCGATTTTCATGACTATAAAAAGAAGCGAGGAAAAAGAATGGCTGAGTTGAAAGTAAGAGTGAAAAAATAGTGGGGTAACGGTGAGATAAAATTGCTGTGAGTTATTGTAATGCTATGTTTTTATTTGTTATTTTAATTTTCATCGATATGACTATTTGGTTATGTTAATTCCATATTTACACTTTTCTGAGTGACAGTTTAAATATCATTTGCTATGCGAGAAAAATGAAATTGTGATGATCGTTTGAAAATGGAATTCTGCTGTTCGCAATATTTTATTATTTTGAAAATGTACTTTTAATTGGGTGAATCCACGTTTTGTCGCCTGTTTTAATAAAGGTGATAGCAAAAATTTGCTATCACAACACGATTTTTAAGGGTATGTCGCTTGCAGATTGCCAACAATTTGCCGATACAGATTTTTATAGTAAGTCTTGAAGTAACCTTCCTGCCAGCAAGGAGTCCGCTGGTAAAGACACGAACTCTGCTTAGAAGGTGTCACAATGAACGATTCACTAAGAGCGCAATGTATTGCTGAGTTTTTGGGTACCGGGCTATTTTTGTTTTTTGGTATTGGGTGCCTGAGCGCCCTGAAGGTCGCGGGTGCCAGTTTGGGATTGTGGGAGATCTGTATCATATGGGGCTTGGGGATCTCGCTTGCAGTTTACCTGACAGCCGGGATTTCTGGGGCCCATCTCAATCCCGCTATTACCATCGCACTTTGGTTGTTTGCCTGTTTTCCTGGCCGTAAAGTACTGCCTTATTCTGTCGCTCAGATAGCGGGTGCCTTTGGTGGCGCTATGCTGGCCTATTTGTTGTACGGCAGTTTATTTATTGAGTATGAATCAGCCCACCAAATGGTACGCGGCAGTCTGGAAAGCCTGCAACTTGCCAGTATTTTTAGCACGTATCCTGCCGCCGCACTGAGTGTCTGGCAGGCCGCACTGGTCGAAGTGGTGATTACCTCCATTCTGATGGGGATGATTATGGCGCTAACGGACGACGGTAACGGTGTTCCCAAAGGCCCTCTGGCACCACTGTTGATTGGTATTCTGGTTGCTGTTATCGGCGCATCAACCGGTCCACTTACCGGTTTTGCGATGAACCCGGCACGTGATTTTGGTCCTAAATTGTTTGCCTGGATGGCCGGGTGGGGTGATGTTGCGATGACCGGTGGGCGCGATATCCCTTATTTCATCGTGCCGATTGTGGCTCCCATCATCGGCGCCTGTGCGGGCGCAGCAATTTATCGTTATTTTATTGGCAAAAATTTACCGTGTAATTCGTGTAAGTTGGAGGAAAACGAGAGCTAGCTTCATGAAAGATGTTTATTATTGAAAGGTAAAAACTGTTTTCGTGATCCGGTTTCCTGAACGGCTTAAAAAGTCTCCCAAGAATGGGAGACTTTTGTTATGTTCAATGCTGACTTTCATCAGAGCGCTGGATCGCGAGATGAAAATGAATGTGTGAATAATATGTTTTATTTATAACAATAAATTAACTGAGAGGTTTTATCATGATTTCTGCGAGTGCCCTGAACTCAGAACTCATTAATAAAATCGCACAGGATTTTGCACAGGCCACCAGTCTGGCTGTTGTGGTTGTCAATATTCACGGTGATGAAATTTCTGAGCTTTTTAATTTCACTCCTTTTTGCCAGTTGATGCGCCAGCATCCTCAGCATAGTACGCGTTGTCGTATGAGCGACCGCTGTGGCGGGTTGGAAGCCTCTAAGTCCGATCAACCTTGCATTTATCGCTGCCATGCCGGGCTTACCGATTTCTCAATTCCGCTGGTCATCGCGGGACACCTGGTAGGGTTTGTGCTTTGTGGACAAGTACGCTTAAGTAACGATGTAGGCCTCGTTGATATTCTCAACGTCGATGACCGCTGGCAAGCCGATCCAGAGCTGGTCAACGAGTTCCGTAATGTACCTGAGATGGACTATTCTCGAGTCATTGCCTCAGCGGATTTACTTAAGCTCATCGTCGAAAATTGCCTTAAGAAACAACTCAATTTTGTTGTTATCAAAGATAACCCGCAGCAGTCAGAACCTGTACGCGCTAACCGCAGTACCAATCCGCATGACAGTAAAATGAAAAAAGCCCTGCGCTATATTGATGCGCATTTATCAGACGAGCTACGTCTGGAAGATGTTGCCTCTCATGTTTTCCTTAGCCCGTACTATTTCAGCAAATTGTTCAAAAAATATCAGGGTATCGGTTTTAACGCATGGGTAAACCAACAGAGAATGGCAAGTGCCAAAGAGTTGCTTTGCCACAGTGACTGGAGCATAGCCAGCATTGCGCGTAATTTAGGCTTTTCGCAAACCAGCTATTTTTGCAAAGTGTTCCGTCAAACGTATCAGGTTACGCCGCAGGCATTTCGCCAGCAAATTAATGTCATTTCACGCGGAGAGTCCGCTTAAATAGCAATATTTTGCTATTGCCGATTTTTGATATGTGGTGCTATGCCCGTCATTATAAAATGAAAAATAATGACAGCTGCCAATAAATTGTCATAGCGCAACAAAATAATGGTATTAGAGGGATAAACTGCACCAGTTTTTATTTTTGTGATGAGATACAGTGTCTGTGTGAATGACTTTCTTTATTCTTAGCTGATACTTTCATTCAAAAAGTGAACGTATGAATATGTGGGAAAAGGCCAGGAAATTGGCTGAATGAATTTGGAAAGATATTAAACTGAATTATTGTCATGAGGTCGTGAATTTACCTCATAACAGAGAGCTTAGTTAACCAGGCTCTTGAACTGACAGGTTTGCCACATATGTGGTAGGGAAGGGGGTGAGAATCCCCCGCAGCCCCCGCTGCTGTGATGCTGACGACCCCGTATGGACCACTGATCGCAAGATTGGGAAGGACGGGTGAGGATGACGCTAAGCCAGAAGACCTGCCTGTCAGTGACTACCAACAACTTCGGTGGGAAGTGGGTGGTTCAGATGCATACAGTCGAGAGACTGGGTATCTCTACACCCCTACCACCCTGAACAGGATCAGGGTATGGCGGCCAATTTTCACGCATTTGTTCTTGCAGGTACCGGAAGCGGCTGTGGTAAAACCACGGTGACGCTGGGCTTGTTGAGCTTGTTGAAAAAACGCGGTTTGCGCGTCCAGCCTTGCAAAGTGGGTCCTGATTACCTTGATACCGGCTGGCATACAGCGGTATGCGGTACTGCTTCCCGCAATCTTGATAGCTTTATGCTTCCCGTCCCCACGCTGAACGCTCTATTCAATGAGCAGATGCAACATGCGGATATCGCCGTTATTGAAGGTGTGATGGGGCTGTATGACGGCTATGGTACCGACCCAAACTACTGCAGCACCGCCGCGATGGCTAAACAGTTAGGCTGTCCGGTCATCTTACTGGTTGATGGCAAAGCCGTTTCCACCTCAATCGCCGCAACGGTAATGGGTTTTCAGCATTTTGATCCCACCCTGAACATCGCCGGCGTTATTGTTAATCGGGTTAACAGCGAAACGCATTACCAGTTACTGAAAGTCGCAATCGAACGTTACTGCGATGTCCCCGTCTTAGGTTACGTACCCCGTATGGATGGGGTTGCCCTTCCCGAACGACATTTGGGTTTAGTCACCGCACGTGAGTCGGTTATCAATCAGCAACCGTGGCAGGAGTTTGCTGCCACGCTGGAGCAAACCCTTGATATTGACGCACTGCTGACATTAAGCCAGTCAACCAATCTTCCTGCTGGCGAATGGCCCGCGCTGCCTGCCGCAGATGCTGGAGCAGGGCTAACGCTTGCAATTGCCGATGACGAAGCCTTCAACTTCTACTACCCGGACAACATTACGCTGCTGGAACGTACGGGGCTTAATATTGTTCGTTTTAGCCCGTTGCACGACACCTGCTTACCCGACTGTCAGATGATCTGGTTAGGTGGCGGATATCCTGAGCTACACGCTGCGGTGCTGGCTCGCAATGTCTCGATGCTGAAGCAACTGCGAGCGGCACATCAACGTGGCGTCGCGATTTACGCAGAGTGTGGGGGGCTGATGTATCTCGGCAGTTCGCTTGAGGACAGTAGCGGCGATACCTGGCTGATGGCGGATATCATTCCCGGCCACAGCAAAATGGGAAAGCGTCTGACCCGATTTGGCTACTGCGAAGCGCAGGCCGCACAACAAACATTGTTAGCAGCAGAAGGCGAAGTGCTGCGCGGGCATGAATTCCACTATTCCGATTTTACCCCTGAAACGCCAGCGGTGATGAACTGTCGCAAAGTGCGCGATGGTAAAACGCTGCAAGCCTGGTCCGGCGGCTGGCAGGTCGGAAACACCTTCGCCAGTTATCTACACGTTCATTTTGCTCAACGTCCGCAGATGCTTAGCCACTGGCTGACAGCCGCGAGGAGCGCGCTATGACGATCCTTGCGTGGTGTGTTGCCTGGCTGCTTGATTTTATCATCGGTGATCCGCAGAACTGGCCGCATCCGGTGCGCTGGATTGGCAATCTGATTTCTGCCGTGCAGCGAATTATTCGGCGTTATTGTCATAGCGACCGTGCGCTGCGCATTGGTGGCGCGGTGATGTGGATTGTGGTGGTTGGTCTGACCTGGGCTGCGTCCTGGGGCGTGCTGGTACTGGCAAAATCTGTTCATCCCTGGTTGGGTTGGGTGGTAGAGGTATGGATGATCTTTACCGTGCTGGCCGGGCGATGCCTGGCGAATGCCGCACTGGATGTCGAACGTCCTCTACGGGCCGGTGACCTTGCTGCGAGTCGGGAAAAACTGTCGTGGATAGTGGGGCGTGATACCTCGCAACTGCAACCGCAACAGATCAATCGTGCGGTGGTGGAAACCGTGGCTGAAAACACCGTAGACGGCATTATCGCGCCGCTGTTTTTTCTCCTTCTCGGCGGTGCGCCCCTTGCGATGGCCTACAAAGCGGTAAACACCCTTGACTCCATGGTGGGCTACAAACATGAAAAATACCGCGCTATCGGTATGGTCAGCGCGCGTCTGGACGATGTCGCGAACTTTATTCCTGCAAGACTGAGCTGGCTGCTGCTGGGCGTGGCGGCATTTTTATGCCGTAAAGACGGCTCGCGAGCTTTACAGATTGGCTGGCGCGATCGCTACAACCACAGCAGCCCAAACTGTGCGTGGTCAGAGGCATCCGTAGCCGGGGCATTAGGCATTCGTCTGGGTGGTCCTAATGACTACTTTGGCGAGCGCGTTGAGAAACCGTGGATCGGTGATGCGCAACGCGACATTTCGGTAGACGACATTTCCCATACGATTCGACTGATGTGGGTGGCATCGACGCTGGCACTGGCGCTGTTTATTGCGCTGCGGTGGCTGTGGGCCGGTGTAGCCTGAGGACAACATAATGCAATATATCCAGCAACCCCAGGCGATTGAAGCCAAAAGTTTCGACATTATTGGCGAGATCATCCGTGAAACCCGTCCGGACTATCAGTTTGCCAGTCCGTTACATGAAGCCATTATCAAGCGGGTCATTCACACGACGGCAGATTTCGACTGGCTGGACATTCTGTGGTTTTCCAGTGATGTGCTGGAGCAGTTTTGTGCGGCGCTTAGCCGTTCGAGCGTGATTTATACCGACACCACGATGGCGCTTTCCGGGATCAATAAAACGCTGCTGGCAAAATTCGGCGGTGAATGCCGCTGTTACATCAGTGACCCGCGGGTTGTGCGCACGGCAAAAGAGCAGGGTATTACCCGGTCCATGGCTGCTGTCGACATTGCGGTGAAGGAAGAGGGGGAAAAGCTGTTTGTCTTTGGCAACGCGCCAACAGCGCTGTTTCGCCTGCTTGAGCATGATGTCGCTGTCAGCGGTGTGGTTGGCGTACCGGTCGGGTTCGTTGGTGCAGAAGAGTCGAAAGATGCATTGACCCAAAGCAAGTTGCCCGCCATTGCCGCGTTAGGCCGTAAAGGGGGGAGTAATGTCGCTGCCGCTATCGTCAACGCCATGCTTTATCACATGCAGGGGGCGCGATGAGCGAGGCCTTCGATACGCCGGTGTGGCACAACGGTAAAGCGCTGCGTAAAGGATATACCACGGGATCGTGCGCCACGGCGGCGGCAAAAGTGGCAGCGTTGATGGTATTGCGCCAACACCTCATCCATCAGGTTTCCATCGTCACGCCTTCCGGGGTGACGTTGTGCCTGAACGTTGAGTCGCCACATATCGAAGGGCAGCAGGCGATAGCCGCCATCCGCAAAGACGGTGGTGATGATGTGGACGCCACACATGGGATGCTGATTTTTGCGCGCGTGACGTTAGACGATAGTGGCGTGATTGCCTTACAGGGCGGTGAAGGGGTTGGTACGGTAACCCGCAAAGGGATTGGCCTACCGGTCGGTAGTTCGGCGATTAACCGTACACCTCGCCAGACCATTGAATCTGCCGTCCGCGAAGCGATTGGCCCAAATCGTGGGGCGCAGATTGAAATCTTCGCGCCAGAAGGCGAAGAACGGGCGCAAAAAACCTACAACTCCCGCCTTGGCATTCTGGGCGGTATTTCGATTATCGGCACCACGGGTATTGTCACGCCGATGTCGGAAGAGAGCTGGAAACGTTCGCTGTCGCTGGAGCTGGAAATTAAGCGGGCGGCTGGGCTGGAGCGTGTCGTACTGGTGCCGGGAAACCACGGCGAGCGTTTTGTGCGCGAGCAGATGGGTATCGACACCCAGGTTGTGGTCACCATGAGCAACTTTGTCGGCTACATGATTGAAGAAGCCGTACGTCTTGGATTCCGGCAAATTGTGCTGGTGGGACATCCCGGTAAGCTCGTCAAAATCGCGGCGGGGATCTTCCACACCCATAGCCATATTGCCGATGCCCGTATGGAAACGCTGGTGGCTCACCTCGCGCTACTTGGCGCACCGCTGGAGCTGCTGACGCTGGTCAGCGAGTGCGATACCACCGAAGCGGCGATGGAGCATATCGACGCATACGGTTTCCAGCACATTTATGACCATCTGGCTCAGCGCATTTGTATGCGTGTTCTGCAAACATTGCGCTTTACCAAAAATCCACCGACCTGCGATGCCATCATGTTTTCCTTTGATAATCAGGTTCTTGGCAGTAATCGTCCGGTCGCAGAAATTGCTGAGGAGATGCAATGTTAACCGTTGTAGGGATGGGCCCCGCCGGTTTGCATTTGATGACGCCTGCGGCACGTGAAGCGGTCGCGGTGGCGGATGTTCTGGTCGGTGGAAAGCGGCATTTGCAGCAATTCCCGGATTTTGCCGGTGAACAGTTTGCTCTTGGCGCCAATATCCCGGAACTCCTGAGCTGGATTAGCGCGCACCAGGAGAAGCATGTTGTGGTACTGGCATCTGGCGATCCGCTGTTTTACGGCATCGGGACGCGCATGGTGGCGCATTTTGGTATTGAGAATGTGCGGATTATTCCCGGCATTAGTGCGGTGCAGTACCTGTGCGCGCAGTCCGGCATTGATATGAACGATATGTGGCTGACCAGTAGCCATGGCCGCAGCGTCTGTTTTGATGAGCTGGCGCGACATAACAAGGTAGCGATGGTGACTGATGCGCTGTGTGGCCCGCGTGAAATCGCGCAGCAGCTCATTGCCCGAGGCAAGGGGCATCGCTGGATGGTGATTGGCGAAAACCTGGCGATGGAAAACGAAAAGATCCATTTCCTGCCTGTGCGTGAAGTTAACGCCGACTATGACATGAATGCAGTGGTGATCCTCGATGAAAGATGAGCTGTTTCTGCGTGGAGAGAAAGTGCCGATGACCAAAGAAGCGGTACGCGCACTTGCCCTCTCAAAACTTGAATTACACCGCGCCAGTCACCTGATTGATATAGGCGCCGGAACCGGCAGCGTGTCGATAGAGGCGGCGTTGCAATATCCCGGATTACGTGTCACGGCCATCGAACGTAACCCGGCGGCGCTCAGGTTGTTGGATGAAAACCGCCAGCATTTTGCCTGCGCAAATATCGATATTTTTCCCGGCGTTGCTCCCATGACCATCGCGGAAAAAGCCGATGCCATTTTTATGGGCGGCAGCGGTGGTCATCTGACCGACCTGATTGACTGGTCGATGCGCCAATTGCATCCCGCAGGGCGTTTGGTGATGACATTTATCCTCCAGGAAAACCTCAACACCGCACTAACACATCTGGACCATCTTGGCGTACAGGGAGTGGATTGCCTGCAGCTACAGGTTTCCTCGCTTACCGCGCTTGGCAGTGGTCACTATTTTAAACCGAATAACCCCGTATTTGTTATCGCCTGTCAGAAGGAAGGAAACCATGTCTGAGATTTTTGATCCCCGTAGCGTGTGGTTTGTTGGCGCAGGTCCTGGCGATCGCGAGCTGATTACCCTCAAAGGTTACCGGTTGCTGCAGCAGGCGCAGGTTGTTATCTACGCCGGATCGCTGATTAACACCGAACTGCTGGAGTATTGCCCTGCTGGTGCTGAATGTCACGACAGTGCCGAACTGCATCTGGAGCAGATTCTTGATCTGATGGAAGCCGGAGTGAAAGCGGGTAAGACCGTCGTGCGTCTGCAAACCGGCGATGTCTCGTTGTATGGTTCCGTGCGCGAGCAGGGCGAGGAGCTGACCAAACGCGGGATTGACTGGCAGGTGGTGCCCGGCGTCAGCGCGTTCCTCGGCGCGGCGGCGGAGCTGGGCGTTGAGTATACCGTGCCCGAAGTTTCACAGAGCCTGATCATTACGCGCCTGGAAGGCCGCACCCCGGTACCAGAGCGTGAACAGCTGGAGTCTTTTGCCAGCCACCAGACATCAATGGCGATATATCTTTCCGTCCAGCGTATTCATCGGGTGGCTGAGCGTCTGATTGAAGGTGGCTATCCGGCGACCACGCCCGTGGCGGTGATCTATAAAGCAACCTGGCCGGAAAGCCAGACCGTACGCGGGACCCTGGCGGATATTGGCGACAAGGTTCGCGATGCTGGCATCCGTAAAACGGCCCTTATTCTGGTCGGTAATTTCCTGGGCTCGGAGTATCACTACTCCAAACTCTATGCGGCGGACTTTAGCCATGAATACCGTAAAGCCTGAGTCAATTGCGCTTTTTTGCCTGACTCCTGGCGGCGTTGTGCTGGCGAAACGTCTGGCAGCTATGCTGCCGGTTACCTGTTTTACCAGTGAAAAGCTGCTGGAGGAGGGGTTTATTCCCTTCGAAAACGGCTTTGCGAATACCGCTCGCGAAGCGTTTACGAATTATTCGGCGCTGATTTTTATCGGGGCGACCGGCATTGCGGTGCGCGTACTGGCCCCGCTGGTCAACGACAAGTTTTGCGATCCGGCGGTGGTGGTCATTGATGAACGTGCCCAGCATGTCATCAGCCTGCTCTCCGGTCACGCGGGCGGTGCTAATGCGTTGGCACGTTATCTGGCGGGCATGTTGGGCGCCGACCCGGTTATCACCACCGCGACGGATGTGAACGATATGGCGGCACTGGATACGCTGGCATTTCAACTGAATGCCCGAATGAGTGATTTCCGTTCGGCGGTGAAGATCGTCAATCAGATGTTGGTCAGCAATAAGCGGGTTGGGCTGTGGTGGGATGACGAACTGACGCAGGATGTCAGCCATTGCGACCGGCGCGGATTTATTACGGTCACCGATCTCAACCAGCTCCCTGAACTGGATGCGTTGGTGTGCATCACCTTACGCACAAATTTACCTGAGCTGCCTGTTCCGCACTGGAAGCTGGTGCCGCAGCGGGTTGTGGCCGGAATTGGTTGTCGGCGTGATACGCCGTTCCCGCTGCTGGCTGCGCTGCTTGCCCGCCAACTCGAAGCCCAACAGCTCGATCCGCTGGCGCTAAAAGCGATTGGCAGCATCACGCTGAAAAAAGATGAACAGGGACTTATCCAACTGGCTTCATGCTGCCGCGTTCCTTTCGAAACCTTTACTGCTGACGCGCTGCGTGAGCATGAGCACCGTTTTCCGGCCTCATCGTTTGTTCGCAAAACGGTGGGTACAGGAAGCGTTTCTGGTCCTGCAGCCTGGCTGTTGAGCCACGGACAACTGTTAGGCGAGACCCTGCGAGAACAGGGCGTCACTATCACTTTGGGAGTTTCACACTGATGTTAAGCGTAATTGGAATTGGCCCTGGCTCGCAGGCAATGATGACCATGGAAGCCGTTGAAGCACTGCAGGCAGCGGAAATCATCGTTGGCTATAAAACCTACACCCATCTGGTAAAAGCGTTCACTGGCGACAAGCAGGTGATCAAAACCGGGATGTGCAAAGAGATTGAACGCTGTCAGGCGGCGATCGAACTGGCGCAGGCGGGGCACAACGTGGCGCTGATCAGCAGCGGTGACGCGGGGATTTACGGTATGGCCGGGCTGGTGCTCGAGCTGGTCAGTAAGCAAAAGCTGGACGTTGAGGTCAGGCTAATCCCAGGGATGACCGCCAGCATTGCCGCCGCCTCTTTGCTGGGTGCGCCGTTGATGCACGATTTCTGCCACATCAGCTTAAGCGATCTGTTAACGCCGTGGCCGGTTATCGAAAAACGCATCGTTGCCGCCGGTGAGGCCGATTTTGTTATCTGTTTCTACAACCCGCGCAGCCGGGGTCGCGAAGGACATCTGGCGCGCGCATTTGAGCTGTTATCTGCCAGCAAGAGCGCACAAACGCCGGTTGGTATTGTGAAGTCAGCCGGACGTAAAAAGCAGGAAAAATGGCTGACCACGCTGGGTGAAATGGACTTTGAGCCGGTTGATATGACCAGTCTTGTGATCGTGGGCAATAAAACAACCTATGTTCAGGACGGCCTGATGATCACGCCACGAGGTTATGTGCTGTGAATTATGGTGATGTGCTGGTCATGGGCGGCACCAGTGACGCGCGCATGCTGTGCCAGCAACTGGATGCGGCAAACGTGGCCTACACCCTGTCCGTTGCGACCCCGACGGGAAAGCAGCTGGCGGGAGACATCAAAGGCCAGGTGCGCTGCGGGCGTCTGGAACGTGAACAAATGATTGCCTGGCTACAGGAAAATCAGACGCGCTGGGTGATCGATGCCTCGCATCCGTACGCCGAGGTGGTGAGTCGCAACATTATGAATGCCTGCGAAGCGGCGGGCGTACTGCTGAGCCGCTACCAGCGCCCTGAGCAGTTGAGCGGATTAACTCACCCGCAGCTTTATACCGTACAAAGTATTCCGCAAGCCTGTGAGGTGGCGCGACGCTTCGGCGATCGCGTGCTGTTGACGACTGGCAGTAAAGATCTGGCCATCTGGCGCGAAGGGTTGCCTGAAAAAACGCTGCTGGCGCGCGTTCTGCCTGTACCTGAGGTCATTCAGCAATGCGCGGATCTGGGATTTGGCGTCGGTGAAATCTTCGCACTGTGTGGGCCGTTTAGCGCCGAGTTCAACGCCGCGTTTTATCGCCAGTGTCAGGCTGATGTGGTGATCACTAAGGCTTCAGGCGCTGAAGGTGGTTATCAGGAAAAAGTTCAACCCTGTCTGGATGCCGGTATCCCCTGCATCGTGATTACACGTCCGGCACCGTTGGTGACGGGAGACGAGTTACTGGAAAGTCAGGCCGCCTTTGCGGCGCGTTTAACGCGCTGGCTGGCCGCGGCTTAAGGAGTTAGAGATGAAGAAGGCGCTTCTGGTGGTCAGCTTTGGCACCAGCTATCACGACACCTGTGAGAAAAATATTGTGGCCTGTGAGCGCGATCTTGCAGCCAGTTGCCCTGACCGCGACCTGTTCCGGGCGTTTACCTCCGGGATGATTATCCGCAAGCTCAAGCAGCGTGACGGCATTGAAATCGACACACCGCTGCAGGCGCTGCAAAAACTGGCGGAGCAGGGGTATCAGGATGTGGCTATTCAGTCGCTGCACATTATCAATGGCGACGAATACGAAAAAATTGTCCGCGAAGTGCAAAGTATGCGTCCGCTGTTTTCACGCCTGACGCTGGGTGTACCGCTACTGAGCAGCCATGAAGATTACGCCCAGCTGATGCTGGCGCTGCAACAGCAAATGCCGACGCTTAGAGAAAATGAAAAAGTGGTGTTTATGGGACACGGCGCCAGCCATCATGCCTTTGCCGCCTATGCCTGTCTCGACCATATGATGACGGCGCAGCGCTTTCCGGCGCGGGTTGGGGCGGTGGAAAGCTATCCGGAAGTAGATGTGCTGATTGAAAGTTTATCTCAGGAAGGGGTGACGGCGGTGCATCTGATGCCGCTGATGTTAGTTGCTGGTGACCATGCCATCAATGATATGGCCTCTGACGAAGATGATTCGTGGAAAACATTGTTCAATGCGGCCGGGATAACGGCTACGCCATGGCTCAGTGGACTGGGTGAGAATCCGGCGGTTCGCGCCATGTTCGTGGCACATTTACAGCAGGCGCTTAATGTGGCGCTGGAGGAAGCAGCATGAGCGGGAAACTGTACGCATTAAGCACCGGACCTGGCGCTTCCGATCTGATCACCGTACGTGCTGCACGTACGCTGGGCATGCTGGATATTCTCTATGCGCCTGCCGGGCGTAAAGGCGGCGATAGCCTGGCGCTGTCGATTGTACGGGAGTATATCGGCGAGCAGACCGAGGTCCGCTGCTGCCATTTTCCCATGAGTGCCGACAGCGCGGAAAAAGAGGCCGTCTGGGATGAGGTTGCAACCGCGCTGGTTCAGGAAGTCGAAGCTGGAAAAAAAGTAGGTTTTATTACGCTCGGCGACGCCATGCTGTTCAGTACCTGGGTCTTTTTACTGCAGCGCATTGGTTCGCCTGACTGGTTAGAAATCGTCCCGGGCGTGACTTCTTTCGCTGCGATTGCCGCGCGTTCGAAAACCCCGCTCGCCATGGAGCAACAATCGCTGGCAGTGGTCTCCTGTACCGCGCCGGAAGCTGAAATTCAGCAGGCGTTAAAGCAGCATGACAGTCTGGTGTTGATGAAAGTGTACGGTCGTTTTGCGCGTATCAAAGCACTGCTGCAACAAGAGGGTTTGTTGGACTGCGCATTAATGATGTCTGAAGCCACGCTGCCAGGTGAACAGTGCTGGCGTCATCTCGATGAGGTGAGCGACGATCAGCCGCTGCCTTATTTCTCGACCATTCTGGTCAATAAACAGTGGGAGTATGCACAATGAAGCTTGAACAACAGCTAAAACAGCTGTCTTTCAGCGGGTTGGCTGCGGCGCTATTACTGATGATTGTTCCTGAGCAAGCGTTCGCCATGCACATTATGGAAGGTTTCCTGCCGCCGATGTGGGCGCTGGCATGGTGGCTGCTGTTTTTACCCTGCCTGTGGTACGGGCTGGTGCGCCTGCGCCAAATCGTGCAGGAAGATAACCACCAGAAAGTTTTGCTGGCACTGTGCGGCGCCTTTATTTTTGTGCTGTCGGCGCTGAAAATTCCTTCCGTTACCGGAAGTTGTTCACACCCTACCGGCGTAGGCCTGGCGGTTATCCTGTTTGGACCTGGCGTAGTGGCCATCCTCGGGGCGATCGTTCTGCTGTTCCAGGCACTGCTGCTGGCGCACGGTGGTTTGACGACACTCGGCGCGAACGGCATGTCGATGGCGGTAATTGGCCCGGTAGTGGGTTACATGGTGTGGAAAATGGCCTGCCGTGCAGGGCTGCGTCGTGATGTTTGCGTCTTCTTGTGCGCGATGCTGGCGGATCTCGTCACCTATTTCGTGACGTCGGTACAGCTGGGCGTCGCGTTCCCGGATCCCTCTGCTGGCGCTACCGGTTCAATCATTAAGTTCATGGGGATTTTCTGTTTGACGCAGATCCCAATCGCGATTGCGGAAGGGTTACTCACCGTGCTGATTTACGATCAGCTAACCAAACGCCAGTTAATAACCGCACAAGGACATTAACGATGAAAAAGACGCTGATTATATTGGGCATGGTTGTGGCGCTGGTGATCCTGCCGTTCTTTATCAACCACGGTGGAGAGTACGGCGGTTCAGACGGTGAGGCTGAGAGTCAGATTCAGGCTATTGCCCCGCATTATGAACCCTGGTTCCAGCCGCTGTATGAACCGGCAAGCGGTGAAATTGAAAGTCTGCTGTTTACACTTCAGGGATCGCTGGGCGCAGCCGTGATTTTCTATATCCTGGGTTATACCAAGGGCAGGCAACGCCGTGATGACCGGGCTTGACAGGCTTAGCTATCAAAGCCGTTGGGTTCATGTCTCGCCAGTGCGGAAATTTCTGCTCTGGCTGGTGATGATGATTCTGGCGTTTACTCTGCCCCCGTTGGGGCAGGGTATTGAGCTGTTATTGATTGCCGCGCTGAGCTGCTGGCTGCTGCGTATTTCATTCTGGCGCTGGTGCCGTTGGATGGCATTACCGTTTGGTTTTCTGGCGGTTGGCGTAGTGACCATCCTGTTTAGCATCAGCCGCGATCCACAGACGCTGTTGGCCAGCATACCTGTGGGAAGTTACTGGTTGGGAATCAGCGCACCAGGTCTGGTGACAGCGAATGAGACGTTCTGGCGCAGCCTTGCAGCGCTGGCAGCAACCTTCTGGCTGGTACTGAATCTGCCGTTTCCGCAATTAATTATCCTACTCAAACGCGCGCACGTTCCTCGCCTGTTAACTGAACAGATCCTGCTGACCTGGCGGTTTATTTTTATTCTCTTAGACGAGGCGCTGGCTATTCACCGCGCACAAACGCTGCGTTTTGGTTATCGTAGCTTGCCGTTGGGCTACCGCTCTCTGGCAATGCTGGTGGGATTGCTGTTCACCCGCGTGTTGATCCGCTACCAGCAAATGACCACCACACTGGATATCAAACTTTATCAGGGTGATTTTCACCTGTAAGGAAAAGTATGCTTGCCACCTCAGCGCTTTGGTTTCGCTATCAGGATGACCCGATCCTCAAAGGGCTAACGCTGGATTTTTCTACGCATGCCGTCACCGGGTTGGTAGGCGCTAATGGTTGCGGGAAATCCACGCTGTTTATGAACCTGAGTGGCTTATTGCGCCCACAGCAAGGCGCGGTGATGTGGCAGGGCAAACCGCTGGATTACAGCAAACGCGGCCTGCTGGCGCTGCGTCAACAGGTGGCAACGGTATTTCAGGACCCCGATCAGCAAATCTTTTATACCGATATCGACAGCGATATCGCCTTTAGCCTGCGCAATCTCGGGGTGGATGAGGCTGAAATCGCCCGACGCGTGGAAGATGCGCTTACGCTGGTCGACGCCCAGCATTTTCGCCATCAGCCCATTCAGTGTTTAAGCCATGGGCAAAAAAAACGCGTAGCGATAGCCGGGGCGTTGGTGTTGCAGGCGCAGTATCTGCTGCTGGATGAACCTACTGCGGGCCTCGACCCGTCAGGCCGCACGCAGATGATTGAGATTATCAAACGCATCGTAGCGCAAGGAAACCATGTCGTAATTTCAAGCCATGATATCGATCTTATCTATGAAGTCAGCGATGCGGTGTACGTTTTACGCCGGGGCGAAGTACTCACGCACGGCACGCCAGGCGACGTTTTCGCCCGTACGGATCTTATTGAACAAGCGGGATTAACTCAGCCCTGGCTGGTGAAGCTGCATACCGAGTTGGGCTTCCCGCTGTGTAAAACAGAGGCTGAATTTTTTAGCTGTATGCGAGAGAACGCACTGAAGGAGGCGTCATGACGCAGGCAATAATGTTGCAGGGAACGGCATCTGATGTGGGTAAAAGCGTATTGGTCGCCGGGCTGTGTCGTATTTTTTATCAGGATGGACTGCATACCGCACCGTTCAAATCGCAGAACATGGCGCTGAACTCTGGCATTACGCCAGAGGGAAAAGAAATGGGCCGCGCGCAAATTTTTCAGGCTGAAGCCGCAGGTATTACGCCAGATGTGCGTATGAACCCGGTTCTGCTTAAACCGACCAGCGATCGCAAAGCGCAGGTAGTGCTGATGGGCAAAGTAGCGACTGATATGGACGCGGTGAGTTACCACGAGTACAAACCACGTCTGCGGGAACAGATCCTGTCAGTTTATAACAGCCTGGCGCAGGAGTTCGATGTGCTGGTGCTGGAAGGTGCGGGGAGCCCGGCAGAGATTAACCTGCGCGATCGCGATATCGTCAATATGGGCATGGCAGAAATGGCGCAGTGCCCTGTCGTTTTGGTGGCGGATATCGATCGTGGTGGGGTATTCGCCTCCATTTACGGCACGCTGGCGCTGTTGCACGATCACGAACGCGCACGCGTAAAAGGGGTGATCATCAATAAGTTTCGCGGTGATGTGACGCTGCTGCACTCCGGTATCGAGCAAATTGAAGCGCTGACCGGTGTTCCGGTGCTGGGCGTGATGCCATGGCTGGATGTTGATCTGGAAGATGAAGATGGCGTTGCGCTGCAAAAGGGCAAGTATTTGCGCACTGATAAACGCGACATCGACATCGCCGTTGTGCAAATACCGCACATTTCTAACTTTACGGATTTCAATGCGCTTGCTGCGCAGCCGGATGTGCGTGTGCGCTATGTTCGCCAGCCTGAAGAGCTGGCGGGGGCCGATCTGGTGATTTTGCCCGGCAGCAAAAATACCCTTGGCGATCTGGTGTGGCTGCGTGAAAGCGGGATGGCGCATGGCGTCGTGCAATTGCATCGTAATAACGTACCGGTGGTGGGGATTTGCGGCGGTTATCAAATGCTCGGCGATACCATCATTGATGAAGTGGAGTCAGGACTCGGTACGCTGCCGGGGCTGGGTTTGCTCAATACCGTAACCCATTTTGCCCAGCACAAAACCACGACCCTGGTTGAGGGGCAAATGTCCTCGTCGCTGCCTGACTGGCTGGCGGGCACGGCGGGGTTATCCGTTCGCGGTTATGAAATTCATATGGGCGAAACAGCATTAACCGATGAATGTCAGTCGGTGATGACGTTGCACAAAGACGGCGGCAACGTTGTTGACGGCGCGGTCACTGCGGATGGTCTGGCGTTCGGCACCTATCTTCACGGTCTTTTCGACAGCGATGATTTCACCCGTGCGTTGGTCAATGGCCTGCGAGAACGTAAAGGGTTAGCTCCGCTGGATTCCACCTTCCATTACGCGCAATATAAATCGCAGCAGTTTGATCTGCTGGCGGATGCGATGCGGCAACACATCGATATTGAGAAAATTTATACCATCATGCAGCAACACCGGGAGCCAGTATGATGATTCTGGTTACTGGCGGCGCGCGAAGCGGTAAGAGTCGGCATGCGGAAGCGCTGATCGCTGATTCCCCAAACGTTTTGTATATTGCGACTTCGCAGATTTTTGATGAGGAGATGGCTGCGCGAATTCAGCATCATCGCGATGGACGTCCTGCGCACTGGCGTACAGCCGAACGTTGGCAACATCTTGATGAACTGATCACGGCAGCGAACGATCCTCAGGAAGCCATTCTGCTTGAATGCATCACTACGATGGTGACCAACCTGCTGTTTGCTCTGGGCGGTGACAGCGATCCGGATAGCTGGGATTACGCGGCGATGGAGCAGTCTATCGAAGGTGAAATCCGTTCGCTGATTGCAGCCTGTCAGCGCTGCCCGGCAAAGATCGTGTTGGTCACTAACGAAGTGGGAATGGGGATTGTGCCGGAGAACCGTCTGGCGCGGCATTTTCGTGATATTGCAGGACGCGTGAACCAGCGACTGGCGGCGGCGGCTGATGAGGTCTGGCTGGTGGTATCAGGAATTGGAGTCAAAATTAAATGAGTAAGTTGTTCTGGGCAATGCTCTCTTTTATCAGTCGCTTGCCCGTTCCTGCTCGCTGGTCGCAAGGACTGGATTTCGAGCACTATTCCCGCGGTATTGTGATGTTTCCCCTGATTGGCGTCGTGTTGGGAGGGTTGACGGGGCTGGTCTTCATGGCGCTCCAGACCTGGTGCGGTATACCGTTGGCCGCTCTTTTTGCGGTGCTGACGCTGGCGTTATTGACCGGGGGATTTCATCTGGATGGTCTGGCGGATACCTGTGACGGCATTTTTTCGGCGCGCCGACGCGAGCGGATGCTGGAAATCATGCGTGACAGTCGTCTGGGAACCCACGGTGGACTGGCGCTAATTTTCGTTTTACTGGCGAAGGTGCTGGTGGTGAGCGAACTGGCTTTGCGTGGCACGCCGATGCTGGCTGCGCTGGCGGCGGCATGTGTCGCCGGGCGAGGAACGGCGGTGTTGCTGATGTATCGGCATCGCTATGCCCGCGAAGAAGGGCTGGGTAACGTTTTTATTGGTAAAGTCACCGGGCGTCAAACCTGCGTTACGTTGGGATTGGCGGCGATCCTTGCCGCCGTGCTGCTTCCCGGCATGCGCGGCGTGGCAGCGCTGGTTGTCACAATGGTGGCGATTTTTATTCTTGGGCAGTTATTAAAACGCACGTTGGGTGGGCAAACCGGCGATACGCTGGGCGCTGCCATTGAACTTGGCGAGTTGATTTTCTTGCTGGCTCTGCTCTGAGCCAGCCCACATACTGGAACCCTTATGCAGACTTTAACCTCTTTACTCCGCGCGATCCCATTACCTGACAGTGCCGCGATGCTGCGCGCGCAGCAGCATATCGACGGCTTGCTTAAGCCGCCGGGAAGCTTGGGGCGACTCGAATCTCTCGCCGTACAATTGGCCGGGATGCCTGGCCTGAAGGGTGTGCCGCATGTGAATGGCAAAGCGATGCTGGTGATGTGCGCTGATCACGGCGTGTGGGATGAAGGGGTTGCCGTTTCACCTAAAGTTGTCACGGCTATACAGGCTGCCAATATGACGCGTGGCACGACCGGCGTCTGCGTCCTCGCCGCTCAGGCGGGGGCGAAGGTCCATGTGATAGATGTGGGGATTGATGCTGAACCTATTCCCGGCGTGGTGAATATGCGTGTGGCACGCGGCTGCGGCAATATAGCCGAAGGCCCGGCAATGAGCCGTTCGCAGGCCGAGGAGTTGTTGCTGGAAGTTATTCGCTATACCCATGAACTGGCCAAAGACGGTGTGACGCTGTTTGGTGTCGGTGAGCTTGGTATGGCAAATACTACACCTGCGGCGGCCATTGTTAGCGTGCTTACCGGCAGTGATGCTGAGGAAGTCGTGGGTATTGGCGCTAACCTTCCTCTTTCTCGGGTGGGGAATAAGGTAGACGTTGTGCGTCGGGCAATTGCCGTCAATCAGCCGGATCGCCATGACGGTGTCGATGTGCTGGCTAAAGTTGGTGGGTTCGATCTTGTCGGCATGGCAGGGGTAATGTTGGGGGCGGCCTCCTGCGGCCTGCCGGTCGTGCTGGATGGTTTTCTTTCTTATTCTGCTGCGCTGGCGGCCTGCCAGATTGCACCACAAATTAAACCCTACCTAATCCCGTCACATTTCTCCGCTGAGAAGGGCGCCCGTACCGCGTTGGCGCATCTTGAATTGGATCCGTATCTGAATATGGGGATGCGTTTGGGCGAAGGCAGTGGGGCCGCGTTGGCGATGCCAATTGTTGAGGCTGCTTGTGCGATGTACAACAATATGGGGCAGTTAGCCGCCAGTAACATCGTGCTTCCGGATGGTAAGGAAGCGTAGTTACCGCTCAACCTGAACCTCGCCTCTTGGCGAGGTTTTTTTATGCGCAAATATGTCGTAACCCACTAAAACAGATAATAAAAGCTATAATTAACGGATATCTGCTGCGACGAAGGAAAGGAAAAAGATGCGTCGTGTAAAACTGCTTTGTTCACTCATTATGTTGCTTGCGAGTCAGGGCGCGCAGGCGGTGAGTTATCCACTGCCGCCAGAGGGCAGTCGCCTGGTGGGTAGCCCTTTGACTATTACGGTTCCACCAGGTAATACCAAGCCGCTGGAGGCATTTGCCGCTCAGTACGGGCAGGGGTTGAGCAATATGCTTGAAGCCAATCCGGGCGTCGATATTTTTCTGCCTAAATCGGGTTCAACGCTGGTTGTGCCGCAGCAACTGATATTACCGGATACCGTACGCGAGGGGATTGTCATCAACGTCGCCGAGATGCGGCTTTACTATTATCCTGCTGGCAGCAATACGGTTGAGGTTTTACCCATTGGCATTGGTCAGGCGGGTAGAGAAACGCCGCGCAACTGGGTGACGGCGGTAGAGCGTAAGCAGGAAGCACCAAGCTGGACACCGAGGCCAAATACCCGACGCGAATACGCCGCTCGCGGGGAAAGCTTGCCAGCATTTGTTCCTGCCGGGCCAGAAAATCCGATGGGCCTGTATGCAATTTATATCGGCAGGCTTTATGCCATTCACGGGACAAATGCCAATTTCGGTATTGGTCTGCGGGTAAGCCAGGGGTGTATCCGTTTGCGGAATGACGACATCAAGTACCTGTTTGATACGGTGCCTGTAGGGACCCGTGTACAATTAATTGACCGACCGGTGAAATACAGCGAAGAGCCGGACGGTAGTCGTTGGGTGGAAGTGCATGAGCCGCTGTCGCGAAATCGTTCGGAATACGAGTCTGACAGAAAGGTACCTTTGCCAGTCACTCCCGCTCTGCGTACCTTTATCAGCGGGAATGACGTGGATGTGAGCCGTGGGAACCAGGCACTGGAAAGACGTTCCGGTATGCCGGTGAACATCAGCCTGGTACAGAAACATTATTAATTTTCAGGGCGACTCTGGTGACCTTCAGGTCGGATGGGTCGCTTTTTTTATTTGATACTGCCCCATTTTTACCACGCCAATATGGTCTGCCATTAGTTGAGCTTCGTGTTCACTGTGGGTAACCAACAGCGCCGTTTGCCCTGCGGCGCGCAAAATATCCCGTACCTCGTTGCCAAGACGTTCACGCGTGCGCTTATCAAGGCTGGAGAAGGGTTCATCGAGCAACAGGATTTCCGGATGTGGCGCCAACGCGCGCGCAAGGGCGATACGCTGTTGTTGCCCGCCTGAAAGCTCATGCGGATAGCGGTTGGCATGGCTGTGTAACTCCACCATTTTCAACAGCTCAGTCACTCTGGCCTGTTGTTCCTCACGCGGCATGCGACGCAATCCAAAGGCCACATTTTGCTGCGCGGTCAGATGGGGGAATAACGCATATTCCTGGAAGACCATGCCGACATGACGTTTTTCCGGTGGCAGATGAATGCCGGGACCGGCAACACGGCGCTGTGACACATAGATCTCTCCGTTTTGCAGGCGTTCAAATCCGGCAACTGCGCGTAGCACCGTGGTTTTTCCGCAGCCTGAAGCGCCCAGCAGACAGGCGATTTCACCTTTACGTACCGACATTGAAAATCCGCTCAGTACCGATTGCTGGCTGTTGCCATAAGTAACGTGTACATCCTGGAGTCGTAATGCAATTTCTGACATTGTTGCTCTCTTAACCACGGCGAGTCATTTGGTGACGCACCAACAAAATAACCGGTAGCGTGCCAGCTAAAACAATCATTAGCGCGGCGATAGCACCTTCTTCATAGGTTCCACGGGCGGCTTCCGCATACAACAATGTTGCCAGCGTTTCGAAATTGACCGGGCGCAAAAGCAACGTTGTTGGCAGTTCTTTCATGGCATCGGCAAAAACCAGCAGGGCACTGCTGACTAACGCTGGACGCAGCAGGGGAAAATGGACCCGTGCAAACGTCCCCGCACCATTCTCACCCAACAGACGAGACGCCTGTTCCAGCGAGGGGGGGATACGGCCCAGACCAGAATCCAGTGCGCCAATGGCAATCGCCTGGAATCGCATGGCACAACAAATTACCAGCAGGATCCCGGCGGACATCAGCGGCAGACCACGAACATCCAGTAAATCGGCCAGCCAACGGTCTACCGCCATGGCGGGGGTCAAAAAACCAATTGCCAGAATTGTGCCGGGAACCGCATAGCCTAAAGAAGCCAGACGCATCACGCCGCGACGAAATCCTGGCATGGCGTTGTCGGCGGCGCTATGACGCGCGCTCCAGGCCACTAACATACTGACGCAAACCACCACCAGCGTGGTTCCCGCCGCCAGCGATAGCGTATTTTGTAATGATGATAGTAACGAAGAGGAAAGCGGATTCTCATCACCTATGCGTTTGGCGCTTTCCCACATTAAAAACAGAACCGGAGCCAGAAAACCCAGCAGGACAGGCAGTGAAATAACGCCACCGAGTAGCCAGCCACGCCAGCCCTGCACGCGCGTAGGTTGAATTTCCCGTAGGCTGCGACTGCTGAATCCTTGTTTTCTGCGACCATAAAATTCCAGCGTCAGAATAAGGAATATAAACATCAGCATCATGCAGGCAATTTGCGCCGCGGCAGATAAATCAGAACGCGAGATCCATGTGGTGTACACGGTAACGGTTAACGTCTGTACCCCGAGAAACTCCGATGCGCCGATATCGTTGAGCGTTTCCAGTAGTGCCAGGCTGATCCCAACGGCCAGTGCCGGACGGGCCATGGGCAATGCAACACGAAAGAAGGTTCCGGTTGCGCTGCATCCCAGCGTGCGTGCGGCTTCCAGTAAATGGGCCGGTTGGCTAATAAACATGGCGCGGGTTGTCAGATACACGTATGGGTAAAGCACCAATCCGAGTAGGATGATTGCGCCGGAAAGTGAGCGCAAATCTGGCAGACGGAACTGTCTTGGGCTGTCAAAACCCAGTAAAAAACGGATAAAGGTTTGCAGGGGGCCAATCGGATGCAGCAGATCGAGCCACGCAAAGGCCACAATGTAGGTCGGCATCGCCAGCGGCAACAGTAACGCCCAGCTAAGTATTTTACGTCCAGGGAAATCCCATGCCGTTACCGCCCATGCGCTGCCTACGCCAATCACGCCGACCATCACCGCGACACCGGCTAATAACAGCACGGTATTTTTTAGTGCGGCAGGTAGTACATACGTCAGGAGATTACCCCAGTGAGATAAATCGGCCTGGGTAGCCTGCCAAATCAGCGCTATGATCGGTGTCAGAACGCCAAGCGCTACGCACAGTGCGCCAAGATGTAGCGGCGTTAATAATGACTGCGGCCCGGAAACCAGGCCGCGTAACGTCGGAAACTGCAGAGGTTTATTGATCGAATCCAACTTTATCTACCAGCAGACTAGCTTGTTTACGATATTTAACGATTTCGGTTAATGGTGTTTTATCGACGTCGATTTCGCCAATAGTTGCGTTGATAACCGGGTCAAGCGTCACGCCTTTCAGTACCGGGTATTCGAAGTTCGCTTTCGCATACTGCTGCTGGGCAGGTGCTGAAACCAGATATTCCATCAGCTTAACGGCATCGGCTTTATTTGGCGCATAGCGGGCTACAGCTGCACCACTGATGTTGACGTGTGTACCGCCATTTTCAAAGGTAGGTTTAACGACTTTAATCGCATCGCCCCATTGACGCGCATCGCTGCCTTCTTTGGCATTTTTCATATGGCCGACGTAATAGGAGTTGGCGAGACCAATATCGCAAATGCCGCCGAGGATATCGCGAGCAACATCGCGATCGCCACCAGTAGCTTTACGCGCCAGGTTAGCTTTCACACCGCGCAGCCATTCTTCGGTCTTTGCTTCGCCGTGATGAGCAATCATTGCGGCGATCAGCGCCGTGTTATACGGGTGCTGTCCGGAACGAATACAGACTTTACCTTTGTACTCAGGGCTGGCGAGTTGTTCGTAATGCCAGTTATCGATTGGCAGTGACTTCTCGGCATACAGCACGCGGGCACGCATCGACAGCGCAAACCACTGATTATCTGCACCGCGCAGATTAGCCGGAATAGCGGTTTTCAGTGCTTCTGACTCTACTGGCTGAGTTACACCCGCTTCAACTAAATCAATGAGATTACCGGCATCGACGGTCATCAGCAGGTCGGCAGGTGAATTTTTACCTTCAGCTTTAACGCGCTCAAGCATACCGTCCTTGATATAGACCGTACTGACTTTGATGCCGCTGGTTTTGGTCCAGCTATCAAGCAAAGGCTGGATCAGACCCGGTTCACGGGTTGTATAGAGCGTTAACGTTTCCTGAGCGAAAGCCGGTAGGCTAACTGAGAAGACCAGGGAAGAGGCAAGAGTGATACGGCGCAGTCCGGCGCGAGGCAGAGAATTCATCGTTTATATCCCAGAGTAATTGGAACGTACAGTGAACCGAGCGGGGGCTCGTTCCTTTGGCTCGCGTACAATAAATGATAATCACTAGCACTTACAATAATTGCAAAGTTTAAACGATTTACATTTACATAACTTTAATCAACGTTGTGATGCGGCATGTAACGGGGGTGCAGAGCAGGCAGGGTGCTTATCAGAGGGGATTTTATAGCGACCGAAAAAGCAAAAAGCCTGCTTAGTTTCCTAAGCAGGCTTCTTAAATATGGCTCCTCTGACTGGACTCGAACCAGTGACATACGGATTAACAGTCCGCCGTTCTACCGACTGAACTACAGAGGAATCGTGTGAACGAGGCGCATATTACTGACCTCACCATGAGGTGTCAACAGTAAAATTAGCGCGTCATTTCAATTGCTTAATTAATCTTCAAATTCAGCGTTAATGCACATTTGGTGAGCGATAATGACCATCTTAGCGGGTATCGCGTAACCGCTCCATGGGGTTCTGGCGGTAAAACTGAATAAAACGCTGCCATAAGGCCGGAAAACGTGGCGCAAATAATTCAGGAGCACTGAAGAAATACTCCGAAAGAACGGCAAAGCATTCGGCCGGGTCGGTTGCTGCGTAAGCATCTATACTGCACGCGGTTTCACCGACCAGATCAATTTCATCCTGAATGTTATTCATTGCGGCATACAGGTCGTGCTCCCAACCGGCAATATCTCGCAGAGGGATCGCCGGAATACCGCTGGCGCGGTCGCCATTACGCATATCAAGCTTATGTGCCACTTCATGGATGATCAGATTAAAGCCGGAGGCATCAAAAGAATCCTGAATGTCGAGCCAGTTAAGGATTATCGGACCTTGCTGCCAGCTCTGCCCGGACTGTACAACCCGTTGATTATGCACCAGCCCAATATCGTCTTCCCATTCATCGTCAACGACAAACGGGGCAGGGTAGATGAGAACTTCATGAAACCCGTCGAGCCACTCGATCCCTAATTCCAGGACAGGCAAACAGAAAAGCAGCGCAATGCGCGCACTTTTCAGTGGGTCAAGTTCAAACCCCTGAAGCGCTACCAATCTTTTTTGCTGTAAAAAGCGCTCGGCCAGGGCGATAAGTCTGGCTTGTTCTTGCTCGGTGAGATTCACCAGAAGAGGAATAGCCTGGGCGTCGTCCCACGGCCAGTCGTCACTCCGGGTTGTTTCTTGCTCTTTCCAGGGCCACTTAATCATCGTTTTGCTCGCAAACTCGTCACTTGAACGAAATTGACGGAACGGGGTCTGTTAAAATGCCAAATTACCTGGCATCATGGCAAACGCCAAAACGGAGAGATGCCAGAGCGGCTGAATGGACCGGTCTCGAAAACCGGAGTAGGGGCAACTCTACCGGGGGTTCAAATCCCCCTCTCTCCGCCACTATTCAAACACTTAGCTCAATTCCTTTCAACGACTCATGTCACACTTGGTATAGTGTCGGTATATTCGCTTAGTATAAAGCTCGCCATCATCATGTTCTGATTTGCCCAATACTGGAAGATCCAGTGTGGGGGAAATTTTCACTTTTCTGTCATAAACCGCAACCTGGCGTTCAGTTTTGTGATCTGAGAATAGTTGTTTGTCCTTTCTCGTTTCTATCAAGTTTTTTTCCTGCGGCTCAAAGTTAAACCAGGGGCAGGGTAGCTAACGTTATTTTGGCTTTTATGCTAGAAGAAGATAGCCCCAGAAACCAGGCCGTTAGAGAAATTAGCAACAAGCCTCGAGAATAAATCTGACAGTTATCTTTGAGCGATGAGCGGGCGCACAAGACGGTGACAAGATTGCAATATTTGTTGGGGTTATGCCCACGACTTGTTTTGGATAAACTCACTTAACCCTTTGTGATACGATAATTATCTTAGATTGTCACATGGGGCCAGATTTTGAATTCATACATTTTCCTTGCCGGGGCCATTGTAGCTGAAGTAATAGGTACAACCCTGATGAAGTTCTCTGACGGGTTTACACGTCTATGGCCATCTGTCGCAACCATTGTGTGCTACTGCACTGCTTTTTATCTTCTCGCTCAGACGCTTTCGACGATTCCAACGGGTATTGCGTACGCAATTTGGTCAGGTGCTGGAATCGTATTAATCAGCCTTTTGGGCTGGTTGGTAAGTGGGCAAAAGCTGGATTTCCCGGCGATCGCAGGCATGTTCCTGATTTGCGCTGGGGTTCTGGTTATCAATATTTTTTCAAAATCTTCCCCGCATTAATTCTAAAAGAGTGTCGGATATCTGGCGCTGTTAGCAGAGCTTATCCCTGTGCGGTGAAAAAGCCCGCTTGGTATGAAGCGGGCTTGCGTATTTTTGTCGTAATTAGAACTGGTAGACTAAACCAACGGCAACGATGTCGTCAGTTGCGATACCATTGCTTTCATAGAAGCTGTCGTCTTCGTCCAGCAGGTTGATTTTATAGTCAACGTAGGTGGACATGTTTTTGTTGAAGTAGTAAGTCATACCCACTTCAACATATTTGACCAGATCTTTGTCGGTGTAGCGTGGGGTGCCATTGCTATGGTGATCCCAGCCACCTAAGTCGACACCTTTAGATTGCAGGAATGCAACGGACGGGCGCAAACCAAAGTCAAACTGGTATTGTGCAACAACTTCGAAGTTCTGCGTTTTGTTGGCGATACCGCCTTTGTCATCACCATAAGCGGTCATATTGCGGGTTTCGGCATACATTGCAGCCAGGTATACGTTGTTAGCGTCATATTTCGCGCCAACAGTCCATGCATCTGCTGTTTCACCACCAGCATATTTACTGGTGTAGCTACGATCATTGCGACCTTCAGCAACTTGATTGTTAGAACGGTCAGAACTGGAGTATGCAGCGCCAAGACTTAAACCGAAGTCGAAGTCATAAGAGGTGGACATACCGAAACCGTCGCCGTTCTCACGTGTCAGGTCCCGACCTTTACCATTACCGGTACCTTCGCCTGAACCACCATCTTCATTATTGCCTTGATACTGCAAAGCAAAGTTCAGGCCATCAACCTGACCAAAGAAACCATTATTACGGTAAGTGGCCACGCCATTGGTACGACCGGTCATATACACGTCGGTCTGGGTGTAGGTGTCACCGCCAAATTCCGGCAGCATATCTGTCCAGGCTTCTACATCGTAGACGACGCCGTAGTTACGACCATAGTCGAAGGTACCGTTCTGGCCAAAACCTAAACCGGCAAAGGCCAGACGAGTTGCAGCATTTGCGCCTTCACCTTCAGCAGTATTGGCCTTAATGTTGTATTCCCACTGACCATAACCGGTCAGCATGTCGTTGATCTGTGTTTCGCCCTTAAAACCCAGACGGGCATAGGTCTGATCGCCATCGTCGCCAGGGTTATCAGAGAAATAACGCAGACCATCGACTTTTCCATACAGATCCAGTTTATTGCCGTTTTTATTATAGATTTCAGCCGCATTTGCTGCGCCTGCAGCTAATAAAGCAGGGAGAAGCAGTGCCAATACTTTTCTTTTCATTATGTATTCCCTTTGCATGATAATTAAAATGAATATGTAGTACTATCCAAGAAACTACATTTGGATACTATCTATGAAGTTCATTTAATTTAAAATATAACATATAACAAATGTATTTAAAATATTTCTAGATGTTTCATTGGTGTGTTTTTATAACTATAAATATATGTTGATTAAATTGCTATTTGTTACACAAATCATTTTTAATCAATATTTTATGTATATCTAGTTATTTATTTGAAACTTGAATTTTATTTGTGGGGAGTATTTGTTTTTGTTATTCATATAATATAGTTGTTGATATTGAGATTATGGTTTCTATAAATTCATGTGGATTTTGTTTTTGGTGCGATAATAAAAGTTAATTATGTAATGGGGCAGGCAGTGGTTTGCAATGAAAATTGTTGCTAAGGTGATTTTCTTTCTACAAAGGGAGATAGCATGAAACTGCACGACTGGCAGTCGCAATTTGAAGCTTGGTTAGCTGATAACCATTCCGGACAAGATGCTGCGCATGACATCTTTCACTTTCGTCGTGTGTGGATGACGGCGCAAAAGCTGAGTACAGATGCTACTGTAGACTGGCTAGTGGTGTTGACCGCGTGCTACTTCCATGATCTCGTCAGCCTGCCAAAGAACCATCCTGAGCGTCATCGTTCGTCGGTACTGGCAGCTCTGGAAACGCGTCGCATTTTGATGCGCGATTTTCCGGATTTTCCACAACAAAGAATACCTGCCGTGTGCCATGCCATCGAGGCGCACAGTTTTAGCGCCAAAATTGCACCAGAAACCCTTGAAGCGAAAATCGTGCAGGATGCGGACCGGCTTGAGGCGTTGGGGGCTATCGGTCTAGCGCGCGTATTTGCTGTGTCTGGTGCGTTAGGCGTGGCGCTATTTGATGCGGAAGATCCGTTTGCCCGCCAGCGTGGCCTTGACGACAAACAGTACGCGCTCGATCACTTCCAGACCAAGTTATTGACGTTGCCGTCGACGATGCAAACTGAACAAGGACGACATTTAGCGCAGCATAATGCTGACTTCTTACTGACGTATATGGCGAAGCTGAGTGCGGAGTTAAAAGGAGAGTATGAAATGCTGGATCTTGACGCGATTCAACCCTTTAAAGCACGTTAGTCGCCAGTACAGCCTCAACGTCAACCGCACTATTTTATGTTAATCTGTCGGTTATCCATTTCGGCCGGTTAAATGTATGCAGGATAATTTTTCAGTAGCAGGCTCCATGAACCCGATGACAGATGATAACAAGGCCGCCGCGCAGGTGATTTTGGCTAAGTTGCTTGAAATATATGACGTGAAAACCCTGGTTGCTTATCTGAACGGTGTTGGCGAGAACCGCTGGAGTCCGGCCATCTTTAAGCGAGCGGTGGCGAACGAAGCATGGCATCGCCTCAGCGACAATGAGTTTACTTATCTGAATTCCTTACTGCCGACGCCACCTGCGCATCATCCGCATTATGCCTTTCGATTTATCGATCTGTTTGCCGGCATTGGCGGGATTCGTCGCGGCTTTGAGGCAATTGGTGGGCAGTGCGTGTTTACCAGCGAGTGGAACAAGCATGCGGTGCGCACCTACAAAGCGAACAACTATTGCGATCCCTTCCAGCATCACTTTAATGAAGATATTCGTGATGTCACGCTGAGCCATCAGGATGGGGTGAGCGACCAGCAGGCGGCAGAACATATTCGCCAGCACATTCCAGAACACGATGTACTGCTGGCGGGATTTCCTTGTCAGCCCTTCTCCCTGGCCGGGGTGTCAAAGAAAAATGCGTTAGGGCGGGCCCACGGTTTTGCCTGCGATACACAAGGCACACTCTTTTTTGACGTGGTGCGCATTATCGACGCTCGTCGACCTGCAATATTTGTGCTCGAAAACGTCAAAAACCTGAAGAGTCACGATCAAGGCAAAACGTTTCGCATCATTATGCAGACGCTGGACGAGCTGGGGTATGACGTGGCAGATGCGGCAGATAACGGTCCGGACGATCCGAAAATTATCGATGGGCAACATTTTTTGCCTCAACATCGCGAACGTATCGTGCTTGTCGGCTTCCGACGCGATCTGAATTTGAAATCAGACTTCACGCTGCGGGATATTGTCACGCGTTATCCGCAGCGGCGTACTACGCTGGCGGAACTGCTTGAGCCGACCGTCGATGCGAAATATGTGCTGACGCCGGTGCTGTGGAAATACCTCTACCGCTATGCGAAAAAGCATCAGGCGCGGGGAAATGGATTTGGCTATGGCATGGTGTATCCCGGTAACCCTGATAGCGTAACGCGCACATTATCTGCGCGTTATTATAAGGATGGGGCGGAGATTCTGATTGACCGTGGCTGGGATATGGCGCTGGGTGAAAAAGATTTTGACGATCCTCAGAATCAGAGACACCGCCCTCGCAGACTTACGCCCAGAGAGTGCGCGCGCCTGATGGGGTTTGAATCTCCGCAAGGCTATCAGTTCAGGATCCCCGTGTCAGATACTCAGGCTTATCGCCAGTTTGGTAATTCGGTGGTCGTTCCGGCATTTGCGGCGGTGGCCAGGCTGCTGGAGCCAAAAATCAGGCAGGCAGTTGCTATTCGCGAGAAAGAGAACCTGCATGGCAGACGTTCACGATAAAGCAACACGCAGTAAAAATATGCGGGCGATAGCCACCCGCGATACCGCAATTGAAAAACGCCTTGCCAGCGTGCTGACAGAGCAGGGGGTAACGTTTCGCGTGCAGGATGCGACGTTACCCGGTCGCCCCGATTTTGTGGTGGATGATTATCATTGTGTGATTTTTACTCACGGTTGTTTCTGGCACCACCACAATTGCTATTTGTTTAAAGTCCCCGCGACACGAACGGAATTCTGGCTGGAAAAAATAGGCAAAAATGTCCAACGCGATGCGCGGGATTGTGAAAAATTGCAGGCTCTTGGCTGGCGCGTACTGATTGTCTGGGAGTGCGCCCTGCGTGGTCGCGAAAAGCTGGATGATGAAGCGTTATCTGAACGTGTCAGCGAGTGGATCTGCGGCGGTGGCGACACCGCGCAGATCGACACTCTCGGTATTCATTTACTGTAATGTTTTTTCCGACGAACTCGCGACGGCATCCGCTTTAACAGGGAACAGGTATTTCCCCAATGTTACCAGCACCACAGCAAACACGATCACGCCGAGCGCCAGCCATTCGATAGGGGCCAGTCTTTCTCCCCCCAGACCGGTACCTAACAGCACCGCAACAACCGGATTGACGTAGGCGTAGCTGGTGGCTAGCGCCGGGCTGACATTGCGGATCAAGAACATATACGCATTAATGGCAATAATGGAGCCAAACAGGGCCAGGTAAGCCACCGCCATAAAGCCGGAAAATGTTGGCATGGTGGTCAGTTTTTCCCCGGAGAGTAACGATGCGCACATCAGCACAATACCGGCTGCTAACATTTCAATGGCTCCGGCCATCATGCCAACGGGCAGCGTAATGCGTGAACCGTACACCGAGCCAAACGCCCAGCTTATCGAACCGATCAGGATTAAAATAGCGCCCCACGGATTGCCACTTAAATTGCCTCCGCTGTTCAGCATGATGATCCCTGCGAGCCCAATCGCTATTCCCAACCATTCCAGTTTGCGCGTTTTGATGCCAAAAAAGTGGCTAAAACACAGCGTAAATAGCGGGACGGTGGCGACCACCACGGCGGCAATACCGGAAGGGACATTTTGATGTTCTGCGACGGTGACCAGTCCATTACCCACAGCCAGCAGCAGGATACCAATTAACGCGGCGTTCAGGATTAAGCGTAAGGGGGGGAGCTTATGCCCGCGAATAAGTAAAAAACTTGTTAATAAAATTCCCGCAGAGAGAAAACGTACGGCTGCCATCATTAACGGCGGCCAGCTTTCAACACCAATGCGAATAACGAAGTACGTGGAACCCCAAATGATGTACAGCGCGAATAGCGCACTGAAAAGCGGTAACAATTGCCTGAAACGCATAATCCCTCACGGTAGAAATAAAAAGGTGCAACATAGTAAACGTCAAAACTATCTTACTGGCGAGATTTATAATTACGTGTCGATGTTAAAAACTTGTTGACCAGAAAGGTCAGTTTCAGCATGGCGTGTTTTACTTCATACTTATGACTGCAAAAAAATAATATTGAGGGTCAAAATTTTGGCAGGAAGTAGCTTACTAACCTTACTCGATGATATCGCCACGCTGCTGGATGATATATCAGTGATGGGAAAATTGGCCGCGAAAAAAACCGCGGGCGTGCTGGGAGATGATCTGTCGCTTAATGCGCAGCAGGTATCGGGCGTGCGGGCGAACCGTGAACTCCCGGTGGTCTGGAGCGTGGCGAAGGGGTCGTTTGTAAACAAAGTTATCCTTGTACCGTTGGCGCTATTGATAAGCGCATTTATTCCCTGGGCGATCACCCCCTTATTAATGGTAGGTGGGGCGTTTCTCTGTTTTGAAGGGGTAGAAAAGGTTCTGCATACCCTGGAGGCGCGTAAGCACAAAGAAAGCCCGGAAGAGCGTCAGCAGCGTCTGGCTGCTCTGGCCGCACAGGATCCACTCGCCTTTGAGAAAGATAAAATCAAAGGGGCAATACGTACTGACTTCATTTTGTCTGCCGAGATTGTTGCGATTACGCTGGGTATTGTAGCGGATGCACCTTTGCTGAATCAGGTGTTGGTGTTATCGGGTATCGCGTTAGTGGTGACCGTGGGCGTGTATGGCCTGGTCGGGATTATCGTTAAGCTTGACGACATCGGGTACTGGCTGGCAGAAAAACGTAGCCAACTTGCCCAGTCGCTGGGGAAAGGATTGCTGGTGGTTGCCCCCTGGCTGATGAAAACACTTTCTGTGGTCGGTACATTGGCGATGTTTTTGGTGGGGGGCGGTATTGTGGTACACGGAATATCACCGCTGCATCATGCGATTGAACATTTTGCTCAACAGCAAAGTACATTGATTTCGCTAATGCTTCCGACCCTGCTTAACCTGGTGCTCGGCTTTATCATCGGTGGGATTGTCGTTCTGCTGGTGAAAGCTGTCGCCAGACTGCGCGGAGTTTCGCACTAATTGTTACAGGACTGATTATGCAAAACGCCTCTTTGTCATCTAAGGTGTAAAGGTTTCTCTTGATACAGGAGGCAGGTATGGTCTTTTCTGTCAGTGAGGAAGTCACCTCCAAAGAGGGTGGCCCACGTATGATCGTTACCGGGTATGCCAGCGGAATGGTGGAGTGTCGCTGGTACGACGGCTTTGGCGTTAAACGGGAAGCATTCCGTGAAGATGAACTGGTGGTGCCGGGCGAGCGAAGACAGCTCTGTCAGGATGCCTGAACATTTGACTCGACCGTAACCTGGTGATCTCTCACCCATTAGTTATATTTATCATTTTAGTGAGAATTATTTACTTGTCAGGCAAAAAAATTGCAGATAAGGTTTGGTTCACATCAGATTTTCTGGTGTAACGAATTTACAAGTGCTTCTTGCATAAGCAAGCTTGATCCCGACCCTATAAGGGCCGGGATTTTTTTCGCCCTCAGTCAGCGATTGATCTCCGATACGCTAAAGTCGTGGATATCAAGCTCGAACGCGTCGGCCAGTTCATGCCATGTATGGTAATCTCGGCCGTCGACGCTAACGCGCTCCGGGTCATCCTGGCTGCGATGAATTTCACTCTCGCAGATTTCGTTGATTGCCTTTAGCAGCGCGTCCACATCGACGCTGACTTCACGTTTGGCCGTATCGCTGTACTCTTTCGCGGTTTTCATCCTCATACCTCTCAACCGTTAAGGATACCGGGGGAGCGTACCCAAACATCAGATACGCACAACTTAAGTATAGACCGTCGATAAAATCCGCAATCGCGCGTGCAGAGCGCTGCCAGAAAAAGGAATTTGTTCTACACTGGCACAAAGCCACAGGAGGAAAACTATGAAGGTGAATGATCGGGTCACAGTCAAAACGGACGGCGGTCCTCGTCGACCGGGCGTGGTACTGGCAATCGAAGAGTTTAGTGAAGGCACCATGTACCTGGTTTCGCTGGAAGACTACCCGCTCGGTATCTGGTTCTTTAATGAATCAGGTCATCAGGATGGTATCTTTGTGGAAAAAGTGGAGTGAGATGAGTTCCGCTGTTTGATTCTGACTGGTGGAGTCGCCACCAGTCAGAACGTCTTAGCGCATATTCACAAAGATACCATTGGTGACGTTATCCGTAAGCCTCACAACGTGATAGATAACTTGCTTATTATGCGTCTTAATCTTTCGTTTTATATTCCCCTTATGGGATGACACCGTCTTGGCTTTGATATTCATTTGATCCGATATCTGTATTGTTCCCTGACCCTCCATCCACATACGCAGCATGCTGGATTCGGTTCGACTTAATGATAATGTCGGCAGATTCACATCAATAGCAATATCTACTTCTTTTTTCAGAATATCGCCAAGTAGTTTATCCAGTGAGTCAGGTTTAATCGATTTAGAACTAATCAATAAGTTTTTTCTGACGAGTAGATATTCATCAAAATGCACGTTGGCAATTGCCATAAACACAATAAATAATGTGCTGGGATGCTGATTAATGATTTGCTTTATTTGCTGGCTATTAGCAGGATCGTGGATAAAGCAGTCCTCATTAATAAACACCACAGCGGGTTGTTGAGAGACACAGGCGAGACTGAGTTCATCAACGTTGGAAATGTTGTTGATTTCCCTTTTTTTCACTCCCCGACTTACCAGATACCCGGTTAACCCTAGTCGGGTGTAACTGCATAAATCCATAATAATCGTTGACATGGCATACCCTCACTCAATGCGTAACGATAATTCCCCTTACCTGATTATTTCATCACAACTAAACGGAATAATAACGACCCAAGATGACGCTTTCGCTGTTTTTCAGGCGAATTTACTATCCCGTAAAGTTGCGTATAATTTGCCAGGAAACATCTTAAAGTAAAGTGAATGTTGCGTTATGTGAGTGAGGCAAAAACAAATAAGCCGCGACAGAGATATCCTGGTGGATGTTGTCACTTTTTAAAATTAGGACAATCCTTAGTAAAACAGGATAAAAATTAAGGGTTATTATTTTCCAGGCATTTCGCTGACGATATCGGCCAGTAAATTAAAAATTTCACTGAATAATCGTTCGCAGAATGGCGCAATTAATGGCATTAGCGCCGCCATCAGTGAAATACCTACGGTCAGAGTGAGAGGAAAGCCGATGACGAAAACCGACAGCTGTGGCGCCATGCGATTTAACAAACCAAGTGCGAGGTTCAGCGTGAGTAGCAGCGTCATTACCGGCAGGGCCAGCATTAGCCCGTTGAGGAAAATCAGGCTACCCGCCCGTGCCAGCGCGAGAAACGCATTGCTGTTCACCGGATTGCCACCGATGGGCAGAGTATGAAAAGTATCTACCAGCAGCGAAATCAGCCATAAATGACCGTTAAAGGTCAGGAACAGCAGCATGGCGAGCATGTCGATCAGTCGTGCCAGAACCGGCATATTCAGACGGCTACCGGGATCGAAGAACGTCGCGAAGGAAAGGCCCATTTGCAGGCCAATTAATTCCCCGGCGGTACGTACCGCGGCAAACGCAAACTGCATGGTGAAGCCTAAAGCGATACCGATCAGGATTTGTTGCATTGCCTGCCATAGTGCGCCGATCGAAAAGATGGGGACGTCAACGGCGGGAATTGACGGGGCGATAACGACGGTTATCATCAACCCCAGCCCCAGCTTTACCCGTTTGGGGATGGCTCGTTCACTGAGGATGGGGGCCGTTGAGATGAGCGCCAGTATGCGCAGCAAAGGCCAGAAGTATAAATTCAGCCAGTGGAGCCACTCAACGCTGGTCACCTGCAACATAACGTTGTCTACCCGATGATATAGGGGATATTGCTGAACAGCGTACGCACGTAGTCGAGCAGCAGGTTAAGCATCCACGGGCCAGCAACAATGATGGCAATAAACACCGCGACAATTTTGGGAATGAAGGACAGCGTCATTTCGTTAATCTGGGTCGCCGCCTGCAGAATACTGATGATAAGACCTGTGACGAGAGCGACCAACAGCAAAGGCGCAGCAAGGGCCAGGGCGACTTTCATCGCCTCTGTGCCCATCATCATGACCGATTCAGGAGTCATTTCGCGCCTCTAACTGTAAAAGCTTTGTGCCAGCGAGCCGACAAGTAGCTGCCAACCGTCTACCAACACAAACAGCATCAGCTTAAACGGCAACGCGATTGTGGCTGGCGGTACCATCATCATCCCGAGCGCCATCAGTACGCTGGCGATCACCAGGTCGATAATCAGAAACGGAATAAAAATGGTAAAACCTATCTGGAATGCTGTTTTCAACTCACTGGTGACATAAGCGGGTAGCAAAATTCGCATCGGCACGGCTTCTGGTCCCTGTAATGGACCGCTGTTTGCTAAGCGCGCGAAGAGGGCCAGATCGGCTTCACGGGTCTGGCGCAACATAAACTCACGCAGCGGCTGGGCACCTTTCTCCATAGCTTCCTGCATGGAGATCTTCTCTTCGCTGAACGGTTGATATGCGTCGACGTAGATTTTATCGATCACTGGCGACATGATGAAAAAGGTCAAAAAGAGCGCCAGGCCCAGTAGCACCTGGTTAGGTGGTGCAGAGGGGGTACCCAGTGCATTTCGCAGGAGACCGAAAACAATGATGATGCGGGTGAAGCTGGTCATCATCAGCAAAATTGCAGGCAGGAACGTCAGCGAGGTGATGAACACCAGTGTCTGCACGGGCAAAGACCAGCTTTGTCCGCCGCCCGGCAACGGCTGACTAACCAGACCCGGGAGTTGGGCGAGGGCAACGGGACTGAAAAGCCACAAGCCTGCCAGCGTGAGGGATAACAAACGGCGCATCAGGATCTCCCAGGACGCTTAAGCAAACTCTTCATCATGGCCTGGAAATCCGCAGGGGAGGCCGTTTTTTCTTCTGCATCGGCAGGTGCCGGGGGCAGGGTGTGCAGGACGTTAATCTGCGAGGCTGTGACACCCAGTACCAGACGGGCATCTTCGACCTCGACAATCACCACGCGCTCACGTGGACCCAATGAGGTGCTGGCTGCGACTTTCAGCCCGCGAGTACCGGCACTTTTGGGGGCAAATCCCAGACGTTTAATGACCCAGGCCACCGCCAGGATCAAGACGATGATCCCGAGCAGCGCGCCGCTTACCTGCACCAGCGGTGAACCGGGAACGGCGGCGGGTTGAGAAACGGTAGCCTGGGTATTCATGATTAACGGCTCAGACGGCGCATACGTTCAGACGGGGTGATAATGTCAGTGATACGCACACCGTATTTATCCGCGACCACGACGACTTCGCCCTGGGCAATCAGATAACCGTTGATCAGGATATCCAGCGGTTCGCCTGCCAGACCATCCAGTGCGACAACCGACCCCTGCGTCAGGCGCAGCAGCTCTTTGATGGTCATGCGGGTACGGCCCAGTTCGACGGTCAGTTTGACCGGAATGTCCATGATCAGGTCGATGTCCTGCAAAGCACCGCTGACGTCGCCGCCACCTAACTGCTGGAATACCGCATCGGCCGCACTTTTGGTGGGCGTGGTTTTTTGCTCGTTTAACGCGTCAGCCCACAGATCGTCCAATGCGCCAGTGTTCTCATCGGACGGATTATTCATATCACTCATTTGGGCTGTTCCTCATTCAGCGAATTCAAAATCGGGTTTATCAGATGTTCTACGCGTAACGCATACTGACCGTTTACGGTGCCATACTGGCTGGTCAGCACAGGCACGCCGTCCACATGAGCAATAATGCGGTCGGGTTTTTCAATCGGCAGTACATCGCCGGGTTTCAGTTTTAAAATCTGGGATAGCCGCAGCGGAATGTCGGCAAAGTTTGCCACCAGCTCCAGCTCAGAATGCTGAACCTGACGCACCAGATTATTGCGCCAGTTCTGATCTTCATTACGCGAGTTTTCCAGCGGCGGATTCACCAGCAGCTCACGCAACGGCTCAATCATGCTGAATGGCAGACAGATGTTAAATTCACCGGTCAGGTTGCCAATTTCAACGTGGAACGGGGTGTTCACCACAATGTCGTTCGGGGAGGTGGTGATATTGGTAAATTTCACCTGCATCTCAGAACGGACGTATTCCACTTCCAGTGGGTTGATGGCCTTCCACGCGTCGCTGTAGCTTTCCAGCGCCAGCTTCAGCATGCGGTTGATAACGCGCTGTTCTGTGTGCGTAAATTCGCGGCCTTCCACTTTCGTCGGGAAACGACCGTCACCACCGAACAGGTTGTCTACGGCGATAAATACCAGACTTGGTGAGAACACCACCAGACCCGTACCGCGCAGCGGCTTCAGGTGGATTAAGTTCAGGTTGGTCGGAACCGGCAAGTTGCGCGCAAATTCGTGGTAAGGCTGGATACGGATCGCACCCACGGTAATATCCGGGCTACGGCGCAACAGGTTAAATAACCCCATACGGAACTGGCGCGCGAAGCGTTCGTTAATGATCTCCAACGCCTGTAAACGCTCACGTACCACGCGACGCTGAGTGTTGGGATCATAAGGACGAATATCGCTTTCTTTTGCGATACCTGAAATGGGTTCGTCTTTGGTTTCGCTATCGCCGTTCAGCAATGCGTCGATTTCTGCCTGAGAAAGAATACTGTCGCCCATGTCTTTACCGCAGAATAAAAGCTGTATAAAGAACGTCGGTGACAACCTGTTTCGGTTGTCCAACAACAAGCGGAGTCGCCAGCGTCTCTTTGATGGCGGTAATCAGCTGTTGCTTACCTTCCTCGGTGGCGAGTGTGGCCGCATTCTGACGAGAAAATAGCAGCAGCAAGCGGCTGCGCACTTCCGGCAGATATTCGTTAAGACGTGAACGTGTCGCCTCATCTTTCATGCGCAGTGTGATACCGATATACAGCACACGGTCTGCATCACCCAGATTGACGGTAAAGGTATCCAGCGCAAAGAACACCGGGGCTGGCGGTGGAGCCGGTTCCGCTTTGACGCTGGCGGAAGGCTGCTGCTGCATGCGCCAGTAGCTATAACCTGCAGTTGCGCAGGCGGCGAGGGTAATTAATACCAGCAGAGGGATCCAAATAGCGCGTTTACTTTTTTTGTTAATCGCGGAGTCAGTCATCAGATACGGGCTTCCTGTTTCGGTACAGCTTATGGGCTGATTATCCCGTGTCCTGTCCACGACAAAGCGTGGAAAAGACGCGGATAATCATGCTACCTCTGGCGTTAGGCGAAGATGTCTACTGCGCCATCGCCGCGGGCAGCGGCTTGCAGCGAGGCTGGGGTTGCCAGTATTGCGTCATCTTCAGCGGCAAAAATGTCTTGTCCTTGAGCGCGACCAGACTGCTGTTGCTGTCCGGAAGACTGCTGATGGCCAGCGAAGCTTTCACTGCTGATGTTGCTTTGCCCCAGTTGGATCCCGCTTTCAGCCAACTGTGTACGCAGCATCGGTAATGCGGCTTCCAGTGCAGCGCGCACGTGACTGTGCGGTGAAACCATTTGTAACTGCGCGAGGTTATCGTCCAGCTTGAGCGAAATATGTACCTGACCCAGGTCCTGCGGATGCAGACGCAGCTCTGCGCTTTGCTGGCCCTGGCGCGTGAACAAGGTGACGTGCTGGCTCAGCGATTGCTGCCATTCATGGCTACCTAACGGAGCGCTTAACACCGGCGCGGCCGTCGGTAACGGTTGTGCGTGTGTTTGTGGACCACTTAGCGGGGCCGCAGTCATGCCAATGCTGGTCGGTGACGGGGTGCTGTCGATTTCAGCTCTGGCGTTCACTGCTGCCGTCAGCGGGGTTAATGTTGGATTGTTTGCCTGATTAGCACCACCGCCAGCAATCGTGACATCCGCTTTGCCTTTTTTGGCATCGCCCGGCAGTAATTCGTCTGCATTATCAGTCGCCGCGCCGTGTACCGCTCCTCGTGACAATGCGGAAAGCGCCGCATCAACAGGGGCTGGTGCGCTGTCGACGGCAGGCGTAGCCAGTGGTTGTCCTGGCAGCATGGCGAACAACGCGCTCAGGTTGGCGAGATCGTCATCACTCAGCGTAGTGTTTTTTTCGTCCTGCTGCGCGACTTTGCCCAGTGTCGTCAGGGCATTCGCTTTCAGTGAAGGCGTGAGAGCGGACAACAGTTGCTGAGCGTCAGTCATGTCGGCAAGAGAAGTCTCGGTTTGCAGCTCCTGTTGCGCCAGCAGATCGGTTAATTTGACCGACGGTGTGGCATCGCCATTTTTTTGCAGCAACCCTTTTTGCAGCTTACTGCTGGCCGCCTGTAAGTCGGCAAGCGACAGCGGGGCGTCTTTACCTTGTGCGTCGCCCGCACCTAATGCGCCAGCCAGTAGCGCTAAAAAATCGTCGGGTGAATCTACCGCTTTGCCTGACTGAAGACCTGCGGCTACATCGGTGTCGGTGGTAATCAGTTGGGGTAAAGTAATCATTCGGGTTTCCTCATAGCTGCGCGCTGAGCAAATTCATCCATTTTTTTCTGATCCAGACGGTTTTCGGCCAGTAACGCCGCCGAGGTTTGTCTGTCCTGCAACGTCTGCCACGCCTGTAATCGTTGTTTTTTGTCGCGCCAACTGTTCAATGCCTGGTCTACTTTCTGTGTCCATTGATTGAGCTGTTGGCGATGTTGCTCAATCGCTTTTTCCAGCGTCTGAATAAATTGTTGGTAATTGATCCAGCGATTGCTGGTAATACCCTGGCCCATATCGGTATTCAGATTGTTGCGATACTCATGCTGATAATCGATCAGCATTTTTAACTGTTCTTCCGCCTGCTGACAGCCACGACGCATCTCTCCCAATAAGACAGCAGCGTCATCTACTTCTTTTTCAGCCAGGTCTTTCAATGTTGCTAATGCACCATGTTGTGCCATGACCTATGCTCTCCTGCTTAATCACACACCAGGGAAAATCAGTTCCAAAGCTTGTAGAGAATCTTCCCAGTCAGCCCGTTCAAAAATACCTTGCTGTAAGAATGCTTCCAGCTGCGGCCATAAGGCGATGGCTTTATCCAACATCGGATCGCTGCCTTTGGCATACGCCCCCACGCTGACCAGATCGCGGTTACGCTGGAAACTGGACAGCAACTGTTTAAAGTTACGCACCCGTGCATAGTGTTTTTCACTAATGAGCGCGGTCATGGCGCGACTGATCGAGGCTTCAATATCGATGGCCGGATAGTGACCCGCCTCGGCCAGATGACGAGACAGCACAATGTGACCGTCCAGAATCGCGCGCGCGGAATCGGCAATCGGGTCCTGTTGGTCGTCACCCTCGGTCAGTACCGTATAAAACGCGGTGACTGAACCGCCTCCGTGGATACCGTTTCCGGCCCGTTCGACCAGCGCCGGTAACTTAGCGAATACTGAGGGTGGATAACCTTTGGTTGCCGGTGGCTCGCCGATCGCCAGGGCTATCTCACGTTGTGCCATCGCGTAGCGGGTGAGGGAGTCCATAATCAGCAATACATGCTGTCCGCGATCGCGAAAATCTTCGGCGATGCGCGTGGCGTAGGCCGCGCCTTGCATACGTAACAGCGGCGAGACGTCCGCCGGAGCGGCAATCACTACCGAGCGTGCGCGACCGTCAGCGCCGAGAATATTTTCAATAAAATCTTTAACTTCGCGACCACGCTCGCCAATCAGACCCACGACGATAACATCGGCCTGGGTATAGCGCGCCATCATGCCGAGCAGGACGCTTTTACCGACGCCGGAACCGGCGAAAAGCCCCATACGCTGGCCGCGGCCAACGGTTAACAACGCGTTGATGGGGCGTACGCCGGTATCCAGGACGTGTTCAATTGCGGTCCGTTGCAGCGGGTTAAACGGCGGTGTAATCAGCGCGCCGGTTTCGGTGGTATCCGGGGCGGGCAGTCCGTCGAGCGGTTTGCCGCTACCGTCCAGCACACGACCCAGCAGAGCAGGGCCAAGCGGTAATTGCTTCCCGCTTTGCAGACCTTCTCCGGCAATGTTCTTCGCGTATACGCGTGCGCCGGGCAGAACGCCTTCGACTTCTTCGAGCGGCATCAGAAACAGACGTTGACCGTTAAAGCCCACGACTTCGCTTTCGACCTCCTGGGTTTCGTTGCCGTCCTGACGTTCAATGACGCAGGTGGCACCGAGCGGCAGCTGTAACCCCGTGGCTTCCAGCACCAGCCCGGTTGCGCGGGTCAGGCGACCATAACGACGCACCGCAGGCAGCAGTGACATTTTCTCTTCGAAGTTGTCCAGCGTATTGAGCCAGCGAGTCAGGCGAGTGGTCATTACACGACTCCCGGCGCTGCCAGACGGCAGAGTTCTTGCCAGCGCGTGGCGACGCTGGCATCCAGATCGCCTTCATCAGCTGAGACTTTACAACCGCCGTGATGCAGCGTGGGATCGCCGCGTAGCCGCCAGCCGTGCAGGCTGAGAGTGGCACCGAGCATCTCCTCCACACGCTGGAGATCGTCCGGATGTACGCGCAGCTGCGGTTTACCGCTAAACAGCGGTTCCTGTTGCAACAACTGTTGGATTTGCTTAATCAGCGCCGCGTTATCCACGATTGGCGTCTGACCAATCACCTGACGCGCAGCTTCCAGCGCCATTTGCATCAGTCGCGAGGCAATGACGCTATCCAGCGCATCCAGCGTATTCTGAAACTCACTCACCAGCTGCTGCATGCGGGCATGGATCGGCGCATGCTGTGCTCGCGCCTGGTTCTGGCCTTGCTCCAGCCCCTGGCTCAGACCTTCCTGATAGCCTTGTTCGTGACCTTTCTGTCGACCTTCCGCCAGCCCCGCGTTATACCCTTGCTCATGGGCCTGCATTTGCAGCTGTGCGAGCTGCTGTTCAAGCTGTTGCTCTGCGGAAAGCTGTGGCTCTTCAGCTTCTTCTGACAGCGGCGTTTCGCTGTGGTCGGCCAGTACGAACTCCGCCATCGGTGGGGCGAGGTCGTCCGGAGTCCAGACTTTCCACGGCAGTTCGTTAGACATAGGTATCCTCGCCGCTGCCTATCACCATCTCGCCGGTTTCCGCCAGACGACGCACAATAAGCAGAATCGCTTTTTGTTCGTTTTCCACCTGCGACAAACGCACCGGGCCGCGGTTGGCAAGGTCGTCGCGCAGAATATCGGCAGCACGTTGCGACATGTTGCGCAGGAACTTCTCGCGTAGCGGCTGTTCGGCACCTTTCAGGGCAATCAGCAGCGATTCGGAATCCACTTCCTGCAACAGGCGCTGGATACTGCGATCGTCGACGTCCACCAGGTTTTCGAACAGGAACATCTCGTCGATAATTTTCTGTGCCAGCTCGCCGTCGAATTCGCGTACGGCGGTAATAACCGCTTCTTCCTGCTGGGTTTTCATCAGGTTGATAATTTCTGCTGCCGTTCTCACGCCGCCCATTTTGCTGCGCTTGAGGTTCTGACCATCGAGCAGACCGTTCAGTACCTCGGTCAGTTCTGCCAGCGCGGCAGGCTGCACGCCGCCGAAGGTGGCGATACGCAGCATCACGTCGTGACGTAAACGCTCGTCGAACAGCGCCAGAATATCGGCGGCCTGGCCCCGTTTGAGGTGCACCAGAATGGTGGCGATAATCTGTGGATGCTCGTCGCGGATAAGGTCAGCGGCGCTTTGCGGCTCCATAAAGTTGAGCGTTTCAATGCCGCTGGTGGTATCGCGGGTTTCCAGAATATCTTCCAGCAGGCTGGAGGCGCGTTCCTCGCCCAGCGCTTTCACCAGCACGGAGCGCAGATATTCGTTGGCGTTGATATTCAGCGCGGCAAACTGTTCTGCTTCTTGCTCAAACTCGGCCAGCACTTCCGTCAACTGTTTGTTGGAGATCTGGCGTACGTTCGCCATCGCTGTACTGAGCGCCTGAACTTCGCGCGTGGAAAGATGTTTAAACACCTCAGCCGCGCGATCTTCGCCAATGGTCATCAGCAGGATGACGCTTTTATCGGTACCGGTAAGGGCATTACTCATGATCGTTACTCATCCACTGGCGAATGACCAGCGCCACGACGCGCGGATCGTTATCTGACATTTCACGAATACGCTGGCTCATCACTTCTGCACCCAGACGTTGATTCGTACGACGCTGCTGGGTTTGTTCGTCTTTGCTGAGGCGAACTTCTACCGCTTCTTCGGTTTCCTGACGGATACGCGTTTGTTCTTGTACCGCTTTTGCTTCTTCGCTGCGGCGAACCAACTGCGGGCGAACAGCCTTACGCCACAGGATCCAGGCAACAAGCAGAACCAGCAACCAACGGCCTGCGGTCATCAACTGTTCAATAAAGACTTGCTGTTTCCAGAACGGCAGCTCGCCAATGGAATCGTCGGTCGCCGTGAAGGGTGAATTCACCACGTTCAGGGTATCGCCACGCTTGTCGGAGAAGCCCATCGCTTCGCGGGTCAGGTCCTCAATCTGTTTCATCTGATCGGCGGTTAACGGCAGCGGTTTACCGTCCGGCAACGTTTTATAGTTGACCACCACTGCAACCGAGAGACGCTGCACATCGCCGACGTTCATTTTGGTGTGGCGAATGGTACGGTCGACTTCATAGTTGCTGGTTTCATTACGCTGAGTACTGCGTGGACCAGCATTATTGTTGTTATTTGCCGTTTGCGTGGTTTGCGCATTTTGCTGATTAGCCGGAGGGGTGGCGATTGGCGCGGTATTAGCCGGTGCTGGTTGATTAGACAATGCGCCCGGTACGCCGCCTGGCGCTCCGCTCCCGATCTGCTCGCTGACGTTTAACTGGCGTGAACGCAGCACGGCCTGGGAATCATCACCGTTTGGACGGTACTGTTCTTCGGTTTGCTCTTTATTAGCAAAATCCAGTTGCGCGGTGACCTGCGCATGTACGTTACCGTTGCCGACAATCGGCGACAGGATCGATTCGATACGACGTTGAACGCGCCCTTCGACATCGCTCGCGTATTTCAACTGCGCATCGTTAAGATCGCGGCTGCTGGTGTTCGACTGAGTTAACAGATGACCCGCCTGGTCGACCAGCGTAACGTTGCCCGGCGGCAAGCCTGCAACAGCGCTGGAAACCAGATGCGTGACCGCACTGATTTGACCTTCATCCAGTGCGCGGCCAGGTTCAAGGTTAACGGTCACGGAGGCTGAAGGTGCTTTTTGCTCACGCACAAACAGCGACGGTTTTGGCATTGCCAGATGCACGCGGGCACGTTTTACCGGTCCCAGCGTTTCAATGGTACGGGCTAATTCACCTTCCAGCGCCCGCTGGTAGTTGACCTGCTCGCTAAACTGGCTAATACCAAACTTTTCCTGATCCAGCAGCTCAAAGCCAACGGCGCCGCCCTTCGGCAGACCTTGTTGTGCCAGACGTAACCGCAATTCGTGAACTTTATCGGCAGGAACTTCTATAGCACCGCTTCCCTCAGTAAAACGATAGGGAACGTTCATCTGCGTCAGTTGGGTGACAATCGCGCCACCATCCTGATCGGATAGGTTGCTGAACAGTGTGCGGTAGTCAGGTGTTTTGGCCCACAGGACCATCGCCACGATGATAGCGACGGCAGCGGCTCCCGCCACAATCAGAGGAATTCTGGGATTCGCGCGCAGGCGGTTTAACCACTCGAGAGGTTTAAGCTGGGTTGCAGTCGATGCTGTCGCACTCATCTCGCACCTCGTGGCTTATCGTGGACGGCGTTTTTTGCAAAGTGGAACAAGACTCACTCCCGGGTCAGCAAACTCGAAAAATTGACGGTCTCATTATTTGCGGTTTCGAATTTTTCTATGCGTTAAAAACCGTGGTTTTTTATCGTTATTTAACGCCTTTATCTTATTGACTAACTGGTAATCTCAGCTAAGTAAAAAATCATCCAGGGGATCAGAATGTCGGCAATACAGGGGATTGAAGGGGTCATCAGCCAGTTACAGGCCACGGCGATGTCAGCAAAAATGCAGGATATGCAGCCACAACCGACCGTGAGTTTTGCCGGTCAGCTGCATGCGGCGTTAGACCGAATCAGCGATGTGCAAACCGCGTCCCGTACGCAGGCTGAGAAATTTACCCTCGGTGAGCCGGGTATTGCGTTAAATGATGTGATGACCGATATGCAAAAAGCGTCGGTCTCGATGCAGATGGGTATTCAGGTGCGTAACAAGCTGGTGTCGGCCTACCAGGAAGTGATGTCGATGCAGGTGTAGGTTCACTAACCTAAATCTGCGGTTTAATATAAAAGTGCATGGATGCACATCACATCGGTCAAACTCCCGGCATTTTATCTCAGTGAAGTTTCCTGTATGTACCGTAAGGTATGCCTGATGCTGAGCCGTCGTCATGAATCCCATCTTGCCGAATAAAAAGCCCTCAAATTCCAGTATGAGGGCTCGTAATAGCTAATTATTGTATTTCCCCAAAAAGACTATGGCGGTGTTATCTGAAATAAATAATGAGTAATACTGGTTAGAGGATACCGGTTTGATTCCTTTGCTTATCATATTAGCCAGTTTATTTTTGTTTTCTTGCACATCACTATAACCATGCTGTGTTTGTAATAATCCTTTGTTAATTAATTGGAAGGATGCTAAAAACTCAGTGGCTGGAAAAACGAAATGACCTACAAGCGGTTTGTTTTCTATTATCAGTTTTGCTCTTTCATTTGCATTTAACTGGCCTACAGTCCCAATCGAAACGATGTTCTTATGATTTGCAATATCCTGTGCAATCATGTTGAAAACAAAATCTTCATATTCTTGTTGTGCTTTCATTGTGTTGCCCAATTGAGCGCTAAAGGCAAGTGAGGCAATAACAGGAATCAGTGCTGCATATTTGAGGCGAGGGGCAAAATGCATGATTGGTATAGCAATTATAACCATTATAACTGAAAAGGAAACTAAAGTACGTGGAAGTACAGGTGCATCCTGAAGTAATATGGTTGGCCCCATAAGGGAAATGATGAATATTAAAAAAGAAATGGCGCCATATAAAATAAAGGACGCGATATTTCCTATGTGTGTACGATAAGAAATGAGCATAAACACACAACTTATTAACATCGGTATTGCGAAATAGATGTAAACCGGATGATAAAGATAAGAAAGGACTAACGCTTTTAAAGAAGCTAATGTTCCTATGAGGTAATCCAATCCTCCTTTATCCAAAGGTATTAGCTCTGCGCGAGAGTTGTTTTTTGGAGAAAAGAAAAGCATATAGATAATGTAAAACGATAAAAATAGAATTGTTTTTTTGAATAAAAAGATTACGAATTCTTTGACTTTTACGTGTTGTTTTAACGCTATAATTATTACGTCAATAGCAAGTAAACCAATAAAAATGTTTGCACATGGCTGATACAATGTTAAAGCTAATATTCCTGATGTTAGTTTTGTCGCAATCTCTAGTGCCAAATTTTTATTTGAATACGTATACGCAATTACTGCAAGGAAAAAAGCGATAGACATTCCCAGGCTATCGTATCGATAAGCGATATTTTGCAGAATGAATGGATTGAATATTAAAAGTGCGGCAACCATTTTTGCATTTGCAACATCTGATCTGATCAAATGTTTACTGAGCGCAAGTGAAGATGCACCTAAAAATACACAGGACGCGAGCATCGTGTACGGAAATAAGTCAAGGTTGTAATGACCACTTGCAGAAAAAAATCTTGCTAAAATATCTGCAAAAGGACGGCCTAAGCCACGCCAACCATAATACCCACTTATGGATCTATCTAAGTCGTCCCTATAGTATATTCCAGCTTGTATTAAAGGATAGATGAATAATAGAGCCAGTCCTGAGTAAATTAAGAGTAATTTCTTGTCGAGTTTAGAGAACATTTTTATTTCCATCTTGTTTTTTAACTATATAGCGTGGACGTTGCTTGCTTTCGATGTATATTCTGCCTATGTACTCTCCTAACACACCTATTCCAATTAGCTGAACACCACCAAGGAAGAGAATAGAAACAATAATAGATGGATATCCCGCCACCGGGTTTCCCCAAAATATTTTATCGGCAATCATCCACGCTCCGTACAAGAAGGATAAAGCAGCGACAAAAAAACCAATGTAAGTCCAAATCCGGAGTGGAAACGTCGAAAAACTGGTAATGCCCTCTAGTGCGAGATTCCACAATTTCCAACCGTTAAATTTTGAGTTGCCCGCAATACGCCCGGCTCGTGTGTATTCGACGACATCAGTACGACCACCAACCCAGCTCAGAATGCCTTTCATAAATAGGTTACGTTCTGGCATGAGTTTTATGTTCTCTACTACATGGCGGGACAGGAGTCTAAAGTCGCCAACGTTCTCTTCTATTTTGGGGGCACTGATTTTATTGTGTAATTTATAAAACCATTCAGCGGTTTTACGTTTTAGTTTCCCATCTGTAGAGCGGTCAGAACGCTTTGCCAGTACAATATCTGCACCTGACTGCCATTTCTCTATCATGACCGGAATAACGTCAATGGGATCCTGTAGGTCAACATCGATCGGAATGACGGCTTCACCAGTGGCATAGTCAAGCCCCGCGCATATGGCTGGCTCTTTTCCAAAATTACGGGTAAATGAAACAGGAACCACGAGCTTATCAGATATCGCAAGCGCGTTGATGATTGATTCTGTTGCGTCTTTGCTACCATCATTGATGAATACGATTTCTACATCATGCTTTTTGAGTTCTTCAAATTCGCGAACATTTTTATAGAAAATTGGTATCGCGTCCTCTTCGTTAAAGACCGGAACGACCAAAGATATTTTCATTTCGCATCCCTAAAGACAATGAACTTAGAATAAATGAAACCGCATACCAAACTGATGGCTGAGAATAAGATTAAAGTGATGATAGGCGCCATACCTGACTTATCAGCACACAATCCTACAGCAGCGCTGAGTGTGCCCATGAAGCCAACATAGAGCATGTAGCGCATGGTTGTAGTCGATGACTTGAAAGTGAATCTTGCGTTTGCAAAGAAGCTGAACGATACCGCCACGAGGAAACCAGAAAAATTACCGAGAGCTTGTCCGGTGTGCAGTCCGTATATGCATATAGCAAAGACAATCCAGTGAATCATCGTGTTGATGACCCCTATTGATGTGTACTTTGCGAATAGTTTAAACATTATAAAAATCAGCGAATTCTTAGAGTCCGACAGTTTACCATCTGAGCATGGAACGATCGACCTGTGATGCTAAGTAGAGGAAACAAAGGCGGGAGCGCAAAGTCATGCACCTGATGTCGAGGCATGTTTAGTCACTGAACATTCTCCCGCTGCGCCAGGCAACGGGAGAATCGCATTACTTCTGAATCAAATAGCGGATCGTTGGGCCATCCTGCTGAATATCCAGCACCGTATAGCCGTGATTACGCGCATCCAGTGGAATATTGTTGATTGACTGCGGGCAATCGCTCACCACTTCCAGAATTTCACCTTTCTTCAATTGCGGCATCGCTTCCAGCGTGGCGACAGCCGGGTATGGACACGGTTCGCCGACCATATCGAGGCGATAATCAGGCACGATATTTTTCATACAGACTCCTTGGCAGGCGTCAGTCCTGCGCGACGGAAGAAGCGTTTTTCCCAGCCGATAATGAGCATCAGCGCGGCAAACAACAGCAGGTAGGTTACCAGCAGACCACCGAGCGGACTGAAGGTGTTGAGCAAATTCACTTTGTCCCAGTTGGTGGCGAGCGCGGGAGCAAAATCATCCCAGTAGTAGGCCAGAATGGTCGAGCCAATAACGTTGCCCAGACCAACCCACCAGTAATGCACCTGGCCTTCAACGGCGCGATACATCCAGCCGGTTTCACATCCGCCCGCTAAAACGATGCCAAAGCCGAACAGTAAGCCGCCGATCACCGCATTTGGACCCGCCCACATGATTTTAGGCTCGACGCCCAGTTGTACGTAGCTAAAGATACCGATGGCGCTGACCGCCATCCCGAAGATGATTGCTTTTGCCATATGGGTGCGACCAGAAATCCACAGGTCGCGGAAGGCGGAGGTGAAGCAGATTTGCGCCCGTTCAATCAGCAGACCGAACCCAACGCCAAATAGCATCGCCAGACCGAGCTTGGGTTTATCCATCGCGGTGAGCAGCGCCCAGCCGATCATGCCGATAAACACCAGCATGCCAAGGCGGAAACGGCGACGGGCCTGATCCGGCTTTTGCGTCAACGGCGAAGCGGCGGAGACTTTCTGCATTTTGACCGGAATACGAAACATTGGCAGCAGGGTAAAGCGTGCGCCAAACCATGAGCCGATTGCCGTTGCCAGTGCGAAAAACCAGGCATGTAGCGAGAACTGTGGAATGCCGGTGAAGAATGCGGCCAGGTTGCAGCCCATCGCGAGCCGGGCACCGAATCCGGCGATCATCCCACCAACTATCGCCTGCATAATGCGCACCCGGCTACGCGGCATGCGTAATTTGACGTTGTTAGCCCACAGCGCGGCAGCAAAACAGCCGCCGAACATACCGAGGATCATCATGCCGTCAATGCGGGTCAGGGGCGAGCCTTCGAGATGGATCAGCTTGTAGTATCCCCACTCTTCGGCGTGCACGCCAAACAGTTGCAGGATTTGCCCACCCCAACGGGTGAATTCACCGGTAACGGCCCAGAAGGTTCCCGTAATGCCGAAATAATAAGTGGAGAGAATACCCGCTGCGATGACCGCAGGGGCGGGGGCCCAAAATTTAATTAACCAGGCCTGTTTGAAGTGTTGCCATGACATGCGTTGCGCCTCTGAACTCAGAAGGTATGTAACAAGAAGTGTGGATACTACACCGTTCAGAATTTTTGACTATGAGTAATAAGAGGTAATACCGTCTGGATCAATCTTTCTCAATGCCGCTGAAAGGCTGGCGACATCAGGCCTTTAATGCCACAATCCCATTTTCTTCGCATGCAGGATGAATGATGAAAAAATTAGCAATCGTTGGTGTATTTCTGGCGCTTACCGGATGCGCCGAAGTAGAAAATTATAACGACGTGGTGAAAACGCCAGCGCCAGCCGGTCTGGAAGGATACTGGCAGTCAAAAGGTCCGCAACGCAGTCTGGTAAGCCCGGAAGCGATTGCCAGCCTGGTGATAACGAAAGAGGGCGATACGCTGGATTGTCGCCAGTGGCAGCGGGTGATCGCGCTGCCGGGGAAACTGACGATGCTCTCTGGCGATCTCACCAACGTGACGGTGAAACGCGAGCTGTATGAGATCGAGCGCGAAGGCAATACGCTGGAATATGACGGTATGACGCTGCAGCGGGTGGATCGCCCGACGCAGGAATGTGCTGATGCGTTAAAGAAAACGCCGCTGGCTACGCCACTGCCATAAGCCGTACGCCCCGGTAGCCCATGGCCACCGGGGTTGAGTTTTAAATCACTTCTTCAATGACCCACACGCTGACGCTCCCGCCGTTACAGAAAAACGTTGCTTCACCGTTTTCATCGGTGACCACGCTTTCCTCGCGATTTCCCAGATAGTCACGCCAGGTTTTATTGCCGTAATTGGCGCCGAGATTGATGGTCTTTTCCCCGTCATCGCCGTTTGACAGTACCACCACACAGCCGGGATCGTCGTCCGTTCCGCTGCGGCTAAAAGCGATACAGTTAGGATGATCGAAAAAGAGCGTCTGTACCCCGTGTGCGAAGCGCTGGCGCGCGAGGATCAGTTCATTAAGCTGTTCAATGATCGGCATGTCGATAGGATAGATTTCGCCATCGCCGCCGGTGTCTTCGTAATGCGCTCCATAGAGGTCAGGGTAAAACACCGACGGTACGCCATTTTCACGCAGCAAGATCAGCGCATAGGCCAGCGGCTTAAACCACGGCTCGACGGGGGCTTCGAGTGCCTGTAAAGGTTGGGTGTCGTGATTGGCCACCAGCGTGACGGCATGAAACGGATCTGCTTCTACTAGGGTATCGGTGAAAATCTGGCTCATGTCATAATCGCGGCCCTGACGGGACGCTTCGTGAAACTTCATCTGTAGGGGGGCGTCGAACAGCATGGTTTTCCCCTCTACCTGGTTGATGTAGGTTTGTAGCTTATCGACTTCGTGGGACCAGTATTCCGCGACGATAAACAGCGGTTTTGGCGCGACTTCCTGCACGTGCTCAATCCACTCTTTATAAAACCAGGCCGGAATGTGCTTGACGGCATCCAGGCGAAAGCCGTCGCAATGGGTTTGATCCATCACCCAGCGCGCCCAGTATTTGATTTCCTCGGTGACGGCGTGATTACGAAAATCGATATTTTCTCCCATCAGATAATCAAAATTACCCAACTCATCATCAACCTGATCGTTCCAGCCTTCGCCGGTGTAATCGTTAACGATTTTGAAAATGCCGTCTTCGGTGGGATTCTCTATATGGTCAATGCCGCTGAAGCATTTGAAATCCCAAATGAATTGCGAGTACTGGCCTGCGCGGGCAGGGAAGGTGTAGCGCGTCCAGCCTTCGCATTCGATAATCTCATCGTCTATTTGCGTGCGATCTTCGGCGTTAACGCGCTGGACGCGGATCTTTTCTTTCTCATCCGCGCCCATTTTGTGGTTAACCACCACGTCCAGCAGTACGGCAATATCATTGTGTTTCAGCGCGTCAATCGCCGCCAGCAACTGGTTTTTATCGCCGTATTTGGTGGCGACGGTTCCCTTTTGGTCGAATTCGCCCAGATCAAACAGATCGTAGGAGTCATAGCCAACGGAATAGCCGCCGGACGCGCCTTTATAGGCTGGGGGCAGCCATACCATATTGATGCCGATATCATTGAGTCCGCTTGCGCGTTCGGCAAGTTCGGGCCAGAGTTGGCCGCCATCAGGGTAATACCAGTGGAAGTACTGCAATAATGTGGGATTTTTCATCTTCCGTGCTCCAGAAGTCGTTTGGCCGACCTCTGGAGTATGGAAGATAATTCAGACGAGACGGGAAATTATTGTGGGGCAGTGGGGGCGTCGGGGACTAACAGCATGCCGGAAAGACGGCCATAGGCGTTATTCAGCGTCTTTTGGCGTGTCGACTGGCCGATGAGGTTGCTGAGTTCATCCAGGCGCTGCTGCAACAACGTTTTGAGTAATTGTTCATTATCCAGCGTCTGTTTAATATACCCGGCCACCAAGTCCTGAATACTTCGCGTAATGCCCGGTGGAGTTTGCTCTTCCATGACCACTTCAATACTTTGCAGATAGGTAACTTCCTGTTCCAGTAAAAGGTCCCATTCACCGCGCTGCGCCAGTTCCAGCAACGAGTGACTGAGTAGCGCGATGCGCTGCCAACGGTTGATAAACTCCACGGCTGAGGTCATTAACGAGACTCCTGGGACGACGCGTTCGGTGAGATCTGTTTCCAGGCATCCGCAATGTTGCCGAGTAACCCTTCGACTTCTTCAATGGCTTGACAATCATTATTCAGATTAGCGTGCAGTAAACGGCGAACCATATAGTCATACAATGAAGAGAGATTGGTGGCGAGTTCTCCCCCTTTTTCGTGGTCCAGGCCGGCTTTCAGGCCATTATCAATAATATTGATGGCTTTACTTAACGCTTCACCTTTGGCGACGATATCACCCTGCTGCATAAACAGGCGAGCGCGCACCAGGGCGCTGTTCGCGCCATCAAACAACATTTCGATCAACTGATGTGGGTTGGCGCTCATTACGGCGCTTTCCACACTGATCTGTGCATAGGCTTTGGTACCGCTCGCGGTGTACATGCTTACCTCGTGTTATCAGGAATTACTCATCGCAGCAAATTGTTGACCCAAATACGTACTGGTGCTGTTCAGCTTACTCATCATGGAATCCAGTTGGGTAAACTGGGCTTTATAACGTGCCACGACTTCATCAATACTGTTGCTTACGGTCAGATACTGCTTAGTCAGCAGTTTCAGGTTGGCGTTAATATTGTCTTGCGCATTATCGATAATGCCGTCATCGGCCAGATAGCTTTTTACTTCGGTGGCAATCTTAGTGGTAATACCGGTCTCTTTGCCGTCGCCAACCAACAGTTCGCGAGTGGCAGCGGTATTATCTTTCAGAGCTTTAGCCAGCTTTTCTTCATCGATTTTTAGCTTGCCGGTACCACCGTCCTGCGTAATGCCGATCTCAGACATGGTTTTAAACGAGGATTCGCTGCCGCTGTTAGCAAATGGCGCACGAATACCGTTTTGAATGGTACGGAGAACGCTATCACCCAGTAACGCGCCGTTATCTGCGCTGGCCGCTTCACCCGGTTCTACTTCTTTATATTTAGTCAGCGTGCCAAAGGTATCCACCAGCGAGTTATAGGCTTCTACCCAGGCCTTAATTGCTGTTGTGGCCTTTTCATCACTTTTTGTTACAGTGATCGACGCATCTTTTACTTCTTTGGTCAGTTGGAGCGTGATGCCCTGCGGTGCGTCAGTTACGGTATTGCTTTGACGTTCAATATCAATGCCGTTGACGGTCAATTGCGCATTTTGCGCCCCGACCAGTTGCTTCATTTTCCCACTGCCCGCTTTGCTGTCATAGGACAGTAAATCGCTCAGTTTCGAATCATTTGATACTGAGATGGTCATTTCGCTTTCAGTGCCGCTTTCTGCGGTTAACACCAATTGGTAGTCGCCTTCTTTAACCTTCACCAGGCTGGCGGAAATACCGCTGTCCGCGTCGTTAATGGCATCACGAATATCCTCCAGAGAGGTTTCACCTTTGCCTAATTTGATTTCCAGTGGTTCTTTACGGCCTGGCTGCGAAATCGTAATCGTACGTTCATCGACGCTGGTATCGCCTAACTGTTCTTTAGTCGAGGTAATTTTTGCCGTAGTCGATAATGACTGTGCTTGCGCCAGTTGAGTGACGCTGACGGTGTATTTCCCTGGAGCAGCGCCTGCGGTGGTACTGACTTTTAAATCTTCTGTGCTGCTGGTGGCTGTGGTGCTTTTAAACAGATCGGCACTGTTTAGTGCGGTGTTCGCCGTCTGAAATTTTTCTAATGCACTTTTCAGCGTGCCATACGCGGTCAGACGCGAGGTGTTAGCGCTCTGCTGCTGGGTAATCGGCGTTAAACGCTTTTTCTCAGCAGTGGTTAAGTTTGTCAGCAATGTATCCAGCGGTAAGTTCGAACCAACGCCCAGTGATGTAAATGAAGGCATGCCTAATTCCTTGTGATTGCAAACAGTAGTTAACCGCTTTATCGGCAATCTGCGCGCAAAGTTTAATAATAGTTTTGCAAAAATAATGCGCGGAATAGTGGTGCATATAGAGGGTATTTCAGCGGCTAAGAAAAAAAACGACGGAAAGTAAAAATTTTCTAAAGTTCGAAATTAAGGTGCCGATACAAGGGTTACGGTGAGAAACCGTGGGCAACAGCCCAATAACATCAAGTTGTAATTGATAAGGAAAAGATCATGGCACAAGTCATCAATACAAACAGCCTGTCGCTGTTGACCCAGAATAACCTGAACAAATCTCAGTCTTCTCTGAGCTCCGCTATCGAGCGTCTGTCCTCTGGTCTGCGTATCAACAGCGCGAAAGATGATGCTGCTGGTCAGGCGATTGCTAACCGCTTCACCTCTAACATCAAAGGTCTGACTCAGGCGTCCCGTAACGCCAACGATGGTATCTCCATCGCGCAGACCACTGAAGGTTCTCTGTCTGAAATCAACAACAACCTGCAGCGTGTTCGTGAGCTGGCGGTTCAGTCTTCTACTGGTACTAACTCCCAGTCTGACCTCGACTCCATCCAGGCTGAAATCACTCAGCGTCTGAACGAAATCGACCGCGTATCCGGTCAGACCCAGTTCAACGGCGTGAAAGTGCTGGCAAAAGACAACACCCTGACCATCCAGGTCGGTGCCAACGATGGCGAAACCATCGATATCAACCTGAAAGAAATCAACTCCAAAACGCTGGGTCTGGATAGCCTGAGCGTGCAGGATGCTTACACCACTAAAGCAACCGCTGTTGGTACTGCTGCTACATATAAAGATGGTGCGCAGGCTATTACCGCTCCGACTGCAGGGGAACTTGAAACAGCGGCAGGGGCTACTGCTGGTAATGGTGGTACTGCTACAGTCCGGTTCAAAGATGGTTCATACTTTGTAAATATCACAGGTTCTACTGGTACTAATGGCGATGGCTTGTATAAGGCTACAGTATCTGCTGGTGGTGCTGTTACTATCGCTGGCGGGAAAGAAACTACTGTAACTCTTGCAGAAACGAAAGTAGTAGCCAATGTTCAGGATGTGGACGTCGCTGCCACTAAACCAGACACTACTGCAGCAGCAACAGCTTTAGTTGGTGCTGGCGTTGCAGGTGCTACCGCGGGTAACACCACGCTGGTTAAAATGTCTTTTGAAGACAAAAACGGCAAAGCAATTGATGGCGGTTATGCACTGGAAAACAACGGCAAATACTACGCTGCTGATTACGATGCTAAAACCGGTACTATCACCGCTAAAACAGTTGATTATACGGATGCTGCTGGTGTTTCTCAGAAGGCAGCGGTGCAGTTTGGTGGTGTGAACGGCAAAACTGAAGTGGCAACTGTTGCTGGTAAACAGTACCTGGCCTCCAGCGTTAAAGGTCACGACTTCAAATCAGGTGCAGCTCTGAACGAAGTGGCTACCACCAAAACCGATAGCCCGCTGGCTAAAATCGACGCGGCACTGGCGAAAGTTGCTGACCTGCGTTCCGACCTGGGTGCGGTACAGAACCGTTTCAACTCTACCATTACCAACCTGGGTAACACCGTAAACAACCTGTCTGAAGCCCGTAGCCGTATCGAAGATGCTGACTACGCGACCGAAGTGTCCAACATGTCTCGTGCAAACATTCTGCAACAGGCAGGTACTTCTGTACTGGCACAGGCTAACCAGACCACGCAGAACGTTCTGTCTCTGCTGCGTTAATTTACGCTTACTGCGCAAACCCCGCTCCGGCGGGGTTTTTTACATTTAGCTTTACCCGTAACCCCCAAATAACCCCCCATTTCACCCACTATTCACCCAATTAAAACCCCTGCAGAAACGGATAATCATGCCGATAACTCATTTAACGCAGGGCTGTTTATCGTGAATTCACTGTATACCGCTGAAGGTGTAATGGATAAACACTCGCTGTGGCAGCGTTATGTACCGTTGGTGCGTCACGAAGCATTGCGCCTTCAGGTGCGTTTGCCGGCGAGCGTAGAACTGGATGACCTGCTACAAGCGGGCGGCATCGGGTTATTGAATGCCGTTGACCGATATGACGCTTTGCAAGGAACGGCATTTACCACTTACGCAGTGCAGCGTATTCGTGGGGCAATGCTGGACGAACTACGTAGCCGGGATTGGGTGCCGCGTAGCGTTCGGCGCAATGCTCGCGAAGTGGCACAGGCGATGGGACAACTGGAGCAGGAATTAGGGCGCAACGCGACGGAAACCGAAGTGGCGGCGCGTCTGGCTATTCCTGTACAAGAGTATCGTCAGATGTTGCTCGATACCAATAACAGCCAACTCTTCTCTTATGACGAGTGGCGGGAAGAGCATGGCGATAGTATTGAGCTGGTGACGGAAGAACATCAGCAGGAAAACCCGTTACAACAGCTTCTTGAGGGTAACCTCCGCCAGCGCGTGATGGACGCGATCGAGGCGTTGCCTGAGCGCGAAAAGCTGGTGTTAACGCTGTACTACCAGGAAGAGCTGAATCTGAAAGAGATTGGCGCGGTACTGGAAGTCGGGGAATCACGGGTCAGCCAGTTGCACAGTCAGGCCATCAAACGTCTACGCACCAAGCTGGGTAAGCTATAGGGGTACATTATTACCCCTGAACAATGCCGCATTACGAATTGACTACCAGGAGTTCTCATGACGGTGCAGCAATCAAAAAGACGGCCTCTAAGCCGCTACCTCAAAGATTTCAAACACAGCCAGACGCATTGCGCCCATTGCTTTAAGTTGCTCGACAGGATCACGCTGGTTCGTCGCGGGCAAATTGTGAATAAAATCGCTATCGCCCGCCTGGACACTTTATTGGATGAAGCCGAGTGGGAGCAGGAGAAAAAAGAGTGGGTGGCACTGTGTCGTTTTTGCGGTGATTTGCATTGCAAAGAGCAGAGCGACTTTTTCGATATTATCGGTTTTAAACAGTTTTTATTTGAGCAGACCGAAATGAGTCACGGTACGGTACGTGAATACGTTGTCCGTCTGCGTCGCCTCGGGAATCACCTGACCGAACAAAATATCTCTCACGATCTGCTACAGGAAGGGTTCCTCGACGAAAACCTTGCCCCGTGGCTGCCGGAAACCAGTACCAACAATTACCGCATCGCCTTACGTAAGTATGAGCAGTTTAAAGCCCATACGCATATAGGGCATATGCAGAAATCCTCCTGGACAGCCAGTTCTGATATATATTAAAAACGAATAAGGTGTAACAGAGTCGTGTTTGTGGATCACAGCAAACGTTTTACACTGTAGTCATAAATGATAGTCACTAATGACAATATTCGGGGTAACTATGAAATTAGCACTTCTGGGACGTCAGGCTCTGATGGGTGTAATGGCTGTTGCACTTGTCGCCGGAATGAGCGTAAAGACTTATGCAGATGAAGGTCTGTTAAATAAAGTTAAAGAGCGCGGCACGCTGCTGGTGGGCCTGGAAGGGACCTATCCCCCGTTTAGTTTTCAGGGTGATGATGGCAAGCTGACCGGTTTCGAAGTGGAATTCGCTGAGGAACTGGCCAAGCACCTTGGGGTGAAAGCTAACCTGAAGCCGACCAAGTGGGATGGTATGCTGGCCTCTCTTGATTCCAAGCGCATTGATGTGGTCATCAACCAGGTGACCATCTCTGACGAACGTAAGAAAAAATACGATTTCTCTACCCCGTATACGGTTTCTGGTATTCAGGCGCTGGTGAAAAAAGGCAATGAAGGCGTTATTAAGACCGCTGCCGATCTGAAAGGTAAAAAAGTCGGCGTTGGTCTGGGCACCAACTATGAAGAGTGGCTGCGCCAGAACGTGCAGGGCGTGGATATTCGTACCTATGATGATGACCCGACCAAATACCAGGATCTGCGTGTAGGCCGTATCGACGCCATTCTGGTTGACCGTCTGGCGGCGCTGGATCTGGTGAAGAAAACCAGAGACACGCTGGCTGTGACCGGTGAAGCGTTCTCCCGTCAGGAGTCCGGCGTGGCGCTGCGCAAAGGCAATGAAGATCTGCTGAAAGCGGTTGATGCGGCCATTGCTGAAATGCAGAAAGACGGTACGCTGAAAGCCCTGTCTGAAAAATGGTTTGGAGCGGATGTGACGAAATAATCGTCATCCGCTGAAAAAAAGGCGCCTTTAACAGCGCCTTTTTTTATTTGATTGCGCCTGAACGTGCATAATAAAAAGAACATCACAACAACGAATACCGGAGGCTGTATGCCGCTGCATAACTTAACGCGCTTTCCACGTCTGGAATTTATTGGCGCGCCAACGCCGCTTGAATATCTTCCACGCTTCTCCGACTACCTTGGGCGCGATATTTTCATCAAACGCGATGACGTCACGCCGATGGCCATGGGCGGCAATAAGCTGCGTAAGCTGGAGTTTCTGGCCGCAGACGCGCTGCGTGAAGGCGCTGATACGCTGATAACCGCGGGTGCCATCCAATCTAACCACGTTCGTCAGACTGCGGCGGTAGCGGCTAAGCTTGGCCTGCACTGCGTGGCGCTGTTGGAAAATCCGATTGGCACCACGGCGGAAAACTATCTCACCAATGGCAACCGTCTGCTGTTGGATCTGTTTAATACGCAGATCGAAATGTGTGACGCGCTGACCGATCCGAATGCGCAGTTGCAGGAGCTGGCGACGCGCATTGAAGCGCAAGGGTTCCGCCCGTATGTGATCCCGGTTGGGGGCTCTAATGCTCTGGGGGCGATGGGTTATGTGGAAAGCGCGCTGGAAATTGCCCAGCAGTGTGAAGGGGCCGTTTCGCTCTCTTCCGTGGTGGTCGCATCGGGCAGTGCGGGAACGCATGCCGGACTGGCCGTGGGCCTGGAACAACTGATGCCAGACGTCGAGCTTATCGGCGTGACCGTTTCGCGCAGCGTCGCCGATCAAAAACCAAAAGTTGTCACGTTGCAGCAGGATATTGCCCGAGAACTGGAACTGACGGCCTCAGCGGATATCCTGTTATGGGATGATTATTATGCGCCGGGCTACGGTACGCCAAACGAAGAGGGCATGGAGGCGGTAAAACTGCTGGCGCGCCTCGAAGGCATTTTGTTGGATCCGGTGTATACCGGTAAGGCGATGGCGGGTTTGATTGACGGCATCAGCCAGAAGCGCTTCAAAGATGAAGGGCCAATCCTCTTTATCCATACCGGTGGGGCGCCTGCACTGTTTGCCTACCATCCTCACGTGTAACAACCAGGTCGAAAAACGCTAATGCATGAAAGTATCCAACTGGTAATTGATTCCCTGCCGTATCTGCTTAAAGGCGCGGTTTTTACGCTGCAACTGAGTATCGGCGGGATGTTTTTTGGCCTCGTGCTGGGGTTTATCCTGGCGTTGATGCGTCTGTCGCCGCTGCTGCCTGTGCGCTGGCTGGCGCGTTTTTATATCTCTATCTTTCGCGGAACGCCGTTGATTGCCCAGCTGTTTATGATTTATTACGGTCTGCCGCAGTTTGGAATTGAGCTTGATCCCATCCCGGCGGCAATGATTGGCTTGTCGCTTAATACAGCCGCCTACGCTGCGGAAACCCTGCGTGCGGCAATCTCTTCCATCGACAAAGGACAGTGGGAGGCGGGTGCCAGTATTGGTATGACGCGCTGGCAGACCATGCGCCGGGCAATCCTGCCACAGGCTGCGCGCGTTGCGCTGCCGCCGCTGAGCAACAGCTTTATCAGTCTGGTGAAAGATACCTCTTTGGCCGCCACTATTCAGGTACCGGAACTGTTCCGTCAGGCGCAGCTGATTACCTCGCGTACGCTGGAAGTCTTTACGATGTATCTGGCGGCCTCGTTGATTTACTGGGTGATGGCGACGGTGCTTTCTGCGCTGCAAAACTATTTTGAAGAACAACTGAACCGCCAGGAGAGAGAGCCGAAATGAGTGCTATCGAAGTCAGAAACCTGGTCAAAAAATTTCATGGGCAAACGGTGCTGCATGGGATCGATCTTGACGTCAAACCTGGTGAAGTAGTAGCGATTATCGGGCCGAGCGGATCGGGCAAAACCACGCTGCTGCGTAGCATTAATTTGCTGGAGCAACCGGAGGCGGGCACCATTAAAGTGGGTGAGATTACCATTGATACCGCGCGTTCGTTGACCCAGCAGAAAGGGCTGATTCGTCAGTTACGCCAGCACGTCGGTTTTGTGTTCCAGAACTTTAATTTGTTTCCCCATCGGACAGTGCTGGAAAACATTATTGAAGGGCCGGTGATAGTCAAAGGTGAACCAAAAGCCGAAGCGACAGCTCGTGCGCGTGAATTGCTGGCGAAAGTCGGGCTGGCAGGTAAAGAAACCAGCTATCCGCGGCGTTTATCGGGTGGACAGCAGCAGCGCGTAGCGATTGCCCGAGCGCTGGCGATGCGACCTGAGGTTATTCTTTTTGATGAACCGACCTCCGCGCTTGATCCTGAACTGGTTGGCGAGGTACTTAATACCATCCGCCAACTGGCGCAGGAAAAACGCACCATGGTAATTGTGACGCATGAAATGAGCTTTGCTCGCGATGTCGCCGATAGAGCGATATTTATGGATCAAGGACGGATAGTCGAGCAGGGACCAGCAAAATCCTTATTCACGCATCCGCAGCAGCCACGTACCCGTCAGTTTCTTGAAAAGTTTTTGATGCAATAAATAGTGTATATGACACTCGCCGGGATTGTTTCTGGCGAGTGCTCTTCGCATAACTATTTATAATTATTGCTTTATTATTAACATTTGATTCTGTTACTTACTTCCGCTATTGAGTAATACTCAAGTAATTGTTCATTTGTCCGATAATTTGCATATATAAAATACATTTATGTGTTAGCTTGTTTCATATGTTTGGATGATTATCAATCTCAGGGGCATTACCACTTAGTATGCAGGATCTTGATTTCTTCACCTGGCGACGGAGCATGCTGTTACGCTTTCAGGAAATGGCGACGGCAGAGGATGTCTATACGGAATTACAACAACAGACGCAGCACTTAGAGTTTGATTTCTACGCGCTCTGTGTTCGTCATCCGGTACCTTTTACCCGACCTAAAACGTCACTTCATACGACCTATCCCAAAGCATGGGTGGCGCATTATCAGTCCGAAAATTATTTTGCCATTGATCCGGTGCTGAAACCTGAAAACTTCAGTCAGGGGCATTTACCCTGGAACGATACTCTGTTTCGCGATGCGCAACCTTTGTGGGACGCCGCGCGCAATCACGGTTTACGCAAAGGGATGACGCAATGCTTAATGTTGCCTAACCGGGCGTTGGGTTTTTTATCTGTATCGCGTGCAAGTATCCGTAACAGTCGCCTTGCGAGCGATGAAGTGGAGCTCAGGATGCAGCTTCTGGTACGGGAAAGTCTGTCTGTACTGACGCGGCTGGAAGATGACATGGTTATGGCGCCAGAGATGCGTTTTAGCAAGCGGGAAAAGGAAATATTGAAATGGACGGCTGAGGGGAAAACCTCTTCAGAGATAGCCATCATTCTGTCGATTTCTGAAAATACCGTGAACTTCCACCAGAAGAATATGCAAAAGAAATTCAACGCGCCAAACAAAACGCAGATAGCCTGTTATGCCGCGGCAACCGGGCTTATCTGAGTAAATTATCGTTCTGAGTGTCAGACGCAAAACCGGCTGAGAGCATTGCTATCAGCCGGTTTCTTATTACTGGCGGTAAGCTTGTTTAATTTGCTTAACCGTGTTGGAAAATACCGCAGCCTGTGATTGATCTTCAATCAGCGCGAGCTGTTTTTCCATTTTAAGAATCACGCGGCCTGCATCGGCTTGACCCATTGCCTGCAGCATCAGCGTTAACATGGCTTTCAGGCAGGTGACTTCATTGGCCAGTTCCTGGTTATTCTCAGCAGTGGAAAAGTCAGGCGTACTCATTTATTTTCCTCGTTATGTTTCAATGAAAAAGTGCGATGTCAAATCTTAAGGCGGCGGAGTATACCATAAGCGAGGCTAAAAATATCTGTGGTTGTTTTTTGCGCGGACCAATGTTGTGGACATTAAAATAAACAACATGTTGCAGTGCATATATTTTCTCCACATGTTGTTTATTTCGAGTATTTTCCTCGTTAATTATTGTTACAACTTTGACTGCCTGGTTTGCATTCAGCGAAGGAATATGATCTTTTTGTCACCATTATGAAACAGCTACACAGATATAACCGTGGCAAAAGGTTACCAGTACTGAAAGTTTCCACTCGTCGTACAATCTAATTTCCAAAAACGAGAGCAAAATCGAAAGTCGGGCGTTTTTTACATTTCAAAGTTGAGATAAAACCCGTTAACATAGGACCGATTAACTATCGGTAGCGTTATCCCTATTCTGGAGATATTCCTTTGATCAACGTTTTTCTTGTTGATGACCACGAACTGGTGCGCGCAGGGATACGACGCATTCTGGAAGATATAAAAGGCATAAAAGTTGTCGGCGAAGCGTGCTGCGGTGAAGATGCGGTAAAATGGTGCCGCTCAAATTCCGTTGACGTTGTGCTGATGGATATGAATATGCCCGGTATTGGCGGTCTGGAAGCAACCCGCAAAATTGCGCGTTCCACGGCAGACATTAAAGTGATCATGTTGACGGTACACACCGAAAACCCATTACCTGCAAAAGTTATGCAGGCAGGGGCTGCAGGGTATCTCAGCAAAGGCGCCGCCCCCCAGGAAGTAGTGAGTGCGATTCGTTCGGTTTTTTCCGGGCAACGGTACATTGCCTCCGATATCGCTCAGCAAATGGCGCTCAGCCAGATTGAGCCTGAGAAAACGGAAACCCCGTTTGCCAGTTTGTCTGAACGCGAGTTGCAGATTATGCTGATGATCACCAAAGGTCAGAAGGTTAATGAGATCTCAGAGCAACTGAATCTTAGTCCTAAAACGGTGAACAGCTATCGCTATCGAATGTTCAGTAAATTAAACATTCATGGCGATGTAGAGCTGACTCACCTGGCAATTCGCCATGGCCTGTGTAATGCGGAGACATTAGCAAGCCAGTGACAGATCAGTTTGATGCCAAAGCGTTCCTGAAAACCGTGACCAGCCAGCCCGGCGTCTATCGTATGTATGATACCGCCGGAACGGTTATCTATGTCGGGAAAGCGAAAGACCTGAAAAAAAGGCTTTCCAGCTACTTCCGTAGTAATCTTGCGTCACGCAAGACCGAAGCGCTGGTCGCGCAAATCCAGCAAATTGATGTCACGGTAACGCACACTGAAACCGAAGCGTTATTGCTTGAGCACAACTACATCAAGCTATATCAGCCGCGTTATAACGTATTGCTGCGTGATGATAAATCCTACCCCTTTATATTCCTTAGCGGCGATACCCACCCGCGTCTGGCGATGCATCGTGGGGCAAAGCATGCCAAAGGCGAGTACTTTGGACCGTTCCCTAACGGTTATGCGGTGCGTGAAACGCTGGCGCTGTTGCAGAAAATATTCCCTATCCGCCAGTGCGAAAACAGCGTTTATCGCAACCGTTCTCGACCTTGTCTGCAATATCAGATTGGCCGCTGTCTCGGCCCGTGTGTCGCGGGTCTGGTGAGCGAGGAAGAGTATGCTCAGCAGGTCGAGTATGTTCGTCTGTTCCTGTCCGGAAAAGACGATCAGGTGTTAACACAGCTGATTACCCGCATGGAAAAGGCCAGCCAAAATCTCGAATTTGAAGAGGCTGCGCGAATTCGTGACCAAATCCAGGCCGTACGCCGCGTGACCGAAAAACAGTTTGTCTCTAACACCGGAGACGATCTGGACGTCATTGGCGTGGCGTTTGACGCCGGCATGGCCTGTGTGCACGTTCTGTTTATTCGCCAGGGTAAAGTGCTGGGCAGCCGCAGCTATTTCCCTAAAGTACCTGGTGGTACGGAACTGGGCGAGGTCGTCGAAACCTTTGTCGGGCAGTTTTATCTGCAGGGGAGCCAGATGCGTACCTTACCCGGGGAGATCCTGCTCGATTTCAATCTTAGCGATAAAACCCTGCTGGCAGACTCTCTGTCTGAACTGGCCGGACGGAAGATTAACGTGCAGACGAAACCGCGAGGGGATCGCGCGCGTTATCTGAAGCTGGCGCGGACCAACGCGGCAGTGGCGCTCACTACGAAACTTTCTCAGCAGTCGACGATTACGCAACGTCTGACGGCGCTGGCCTCCGTATTGAAGTTACCTGCGGTGAAGCGTATGGAGTGCTTCGACATTAGCCATACGATGGGGGAGCAGACAGTAGCCTCCTGTGTGGTTTTTGATGCCAATGGCCCGCTGCGTGCAGAATATCGGCGTTACAATATTACCGGCATTACGCCGGGTGATGATTATGCAGCGATGAATCAGGTCTTACGTCGGCGTTATGGTAAGGCGATTGAAGAAAGTAAGATTCCGGACGTCATATTGATCGATGGCGGTAAAGGTCAGTTAGGGCAGGCGAAAGCCGTTTTTGCTGAACTGGACGTTCCCTGGGACAAACAGCACCCACTTTTGCTGGGGGTGGCAAAAGGGGCCGATCGTAAAGCTGGTCTGGAAACACTGTTCTTTGAGCCGGAAGGTGAGGGCTTTAGTCTGCCGCCGGATTCGCCTGCATTGCACGTTATCCAGCATATCCGCGATGAATCTCACGATCATGCGATTAGCGGGCATCGTAAAAAGCGGGCGAAAGTGAAAAGCACCAGCACGCTTGAGACCATCGAAGGTGTCGGGCCAAAGCGTCGCCAGATGTTGTTGAAATATATGGGAGGTTTGCAAGGTCTTCGTAATGCAAGTATCGAAGAAATTGCAAAAGTGCCGGGTATTTCGCAAGCTCTGGCAGAAAAGATCTTCTACTCGTTGAAACATTAGGCCCTCTGTAGCAACATAGAGGTAATTTCACTGACAACAGATAGTTATCCGTCATATGCAATTTAATATCCCTACGTTGCTCACGCTGTTTCGCGTCATCCTGATCCCATTCTTTGTATTGGCTTTTTACCTGCCATTCACCTGGGCTCCCTTTGTTTGTGCGCTGATCTTCTGTATCGCAGCGGTCACAGACTGGTTTGACGGTTTTCTGGCTCGCCGCTGGAACCAAAGCACGCGTTTTGGCGCCTTCCTCGATCCGGTCGCTGATAAAGTGCTGGTAGCTATTGCGATGGTACTGGTGACAGAGCATTACCACAGCTGGTGGGTGACGCTCCCTGCCGCAACAATGATTGCGCGTGAAATCATCATCTCTGCACTACGTGAATGGATGGCCGAACTGGGTAAACGCAGCAGCGTAGCCGTATCCTGGATTGGTAAAGTGAAAACCACTTCGCAAATGGCTGCGCTGGCCTGGCTGCTGTGGCGTCCAAATATCTGGGTTGAGTATGCTGGGATCGCACTTTTCTTCGTCGCCGCGATACTGACTTTGTGGTCAATGTTCCAGTATTTGAGCGCTGCACGTGGAGATTTGCTTGATCAGTGATCGTTTCGACGCAAATTTCAGCAAACGATCGTTAGTGGTGAAAAATATCGTTGACTCATTGCGTCAGGTAAGTAGAATGCAACGCATCGAACGGCAGCACTGATTGCCAGACGATAACAAAATCAAGTGATTAACAAAGTTACTTGGTGATGCGGGAATAGCTCAGTTGGTAGAGCACGACCTTGCCAAGGTCGGGGTCGCGAGTTCGAGTCTCGTTTCCCGCTCCAAATTTATGACATCGGCAATAGCGGATGTTGGCTGAAAAGCCAGAAGATTTCGGCGCGTTAGCAAAGCGGTTATGTAGCGGATTGCAAATCCGTCTAGTCCGGTTCGACTCCGGAACGCGCCTCCAATTTTTTCCCGAGCCCGGATGGTGGAATCGGTAGACACAAGGGATTTAAAATCCCTCGGCGTTCGCGCTGTGTGGGTTCAAGTCCCACTCCGGGTACCATGGGAAAGAACAGAATAATCAAAGCAATAAGCAGTGTCGTGAAACCACCTACGGGTGGTTTTTTTGTGCCTGTTTTTTACAAGCATAGAACTCACTATTGCACATCAATCTATCGCCGAATCGGCGCGTTAAACATAAAGCCCCCTCGGGCAGGGTTGTTGATAAAACCATCGCGGGCGGGATTATAGTTGTGGTCCTGGAAACCATTCATCAGGATGGGATCGCCAAAGCCATCCTGTATCGCCAGGTGTCTGTGGATTCGGTTTCGTGCCCTGAACGTGAAAACGAAATCATCCGTCCCGCCAATGATGATCACGCCATTACCGGCTCGAAGTGCCGCGCTTAACTCTTGCTCTCTGACGGCCTGGTTTTGTAACGCGCTGGATGTGGCAGAAGATGACGACAGCAGCAGTAATATGAGAACGGTGCATGAAAATACCGATGGCAGTTTCATGATTAATACCTATTAAAAGTATGGCTATTAAAGTATAGCTTTATGTTGTCATCTCAACTAAAAAGAAAACCAATAATTTAAACCTGATGCCCATACTGAGTCTGAGGGGCCGGAAGAGTAGTGCCGCGCAGTTAAGAACTATAATAAAAACAGTCGGCAGGTGATAACTCCTGTTTGCCAATCGCGCTGGTTCAGGGGGCAGCTATGAACATTTCATCTTCTCCGATAGTCATGTTCGCAGCATTGCTCACCTTTAGTTGTGCAGCATATTCGGTGGAAAAAGGTAATATTTTTTCGCAGAATGCCAGGGCTATGGATCCCATCGCATTTTCTCAACAGTCATTTAATAACCTGACCTCTTATCAGGTCATGATGCGCTCCTCGTCGCCATCCGAAGAAAGCAAAATTATTCGCTATAGCTTTCAAAAGCCTGGGTATGTGCGGATGGATTTTACCCAACCGCATTCAGGAGCGGTGCTTATCTTTAATCCTGTCAGCGGTAAAGTGACGTTATGGCCATTTGGTGTGGGTTCTTTGCCCATTTTGCACCTGTCGCCTACTAATTCATTGATCCAGGATGAGCGTGGTCATCGGGTGGATCGCTCTGATATCGGCGTGTTGTTGGGCAATATTCGTCATCTGCAACGCGAAGGGACAATGACCACTGTTGGCAAGGAAAACCTTGCAGGACGGGCGACGACGCACGTATCTGTGGTTGGGCCTGGAACAATGGTGGTTGATGGTGTTCACCGCTATGACGTCTGGCTGGATAATTATCACGGACTTCCTGCCAAAGTGATCAGCTATGCGCCAGATGGGCAGCGATTAGAAACCGTGCTTCTGGATGCTATGGTCATTAACATCCGTTTTCCCGCCAATTTCTTCTCACCCTGAAGGAGGCTGTATTATGGCTGACTATCAGTTTTCCACCGTCTGGCGGGTTGAGGCTTCTATTCAGGAGGTATGGGATGTTTTTTCTCATCCCGATCAGTGGCCTGAATGGTGGGAAAGTCTGGAACGCATTGTTGAAATTAAAAAAGGTGATATACAGGGCATTGGGGCGCTGCATCGTTATACCTGGAAAGGAGCGCTTCCCTATCGCTTAACCTTTGACATCAACGTGTTAAATATTCTGCCTTGCTCGCTGCTTGAGGGACAAGCTAGTGGGGCGGTAGAAGGGCGAGGTGTATGGTATTTTTCTGCCAGTGGCGCTGAGACCATCGTCAGATATGACTGGAATGTTCGCACCACGATTCGTTGGATGAATTACCTGGCCCCGCTGGCGGCACCCGTTTTTCGCTGGAATCACGATACGGTCATGCGCGAAGGGGCCAGAGGGTTAGCCCGTAAGCTGGCAACGAATGTCTATATTTTCTGAACTCGCCCTCACGGCTGTACTTTTTGCCTGCCTATGGCTTACTATTTGTCGCGCAGTTTCTTATTTCATTCGCAGTTAACAGGTCTGTTATTGATGAATAACCTCCATCGGCTCACCTTTTTATGTCAGCGTCTGTCTGCTGTGATGATCGTATACGGTTTTTACCTGCTTAGCCGTAGTTCAACTCTTACAACATGGACAGACAGCAATGCAACGTCGACAATTTCTCAAAAATAGCGTTCTCCTTTCGGCCGCCGGTTTAGTCGGTCCTGCGGTTATTAGTCAGACGGTTCGCGCCGCTGAGCCATCCGTTGCACCAGCCGTGCGTCGGCGCTTTGTATTATCCCAGACATATAAACTTAACCCTCCTAAGGGGTCGAGCGGCGTGGTAAAACTGTGGATCCCGCTTCCGGTAGATACCGCGTTTCAACAAATGACGGCGCTTGCCTTTAGCGGAAACTATAAGCAAGCGTATGTCACCACTAATAATACTTATGGCGCGAAAACGCTGTTTGCCACCTGGCCTGACTCGCAAGGCGAACTGTTGATTAACGTTGATATCGACATTGAAACCGCCGACTGGGAACCGCTGAAGCAGGACGCGTTGAAAACCTGGCAAGCGCCGGAGCAGATTATTTACCCGCTGGATGTAAAACCGTACCTTTTGCCGACGGCACATACCCCAGTTGATGGGCTGGTTCTGGAAACCGCACGTAAAATCACCGGTAATGAGCAGGATCCGCTGAAAAAAGCACGCCTGATTTACGAGTGGGTGAGTAGCCATATGGAGCGCGATAACGACGTTATCGGCTGCGGCACGGGGGATGTAGCGGAGATCTTAAAAAGCGGTAAGCTCAAAGGAAAATGCACCGACATGAGCTCCGTTTTTGTGGCTCTGGCGCGTGCCAGCGGCATTCCGGCGCGTGAACTGTTTGGTATCCGTCTGGGCAAGGCCAATAAGCTCGAACGTTACTCGAAAAGTGCATTTGGCAAAGCAGACAGCGCAGGCGTTGCTGATGTGAGCGGTGGGCAACATTGTCGTGCCGAGTTCTATCTGGCCGGTTACGGTTGGTTACCTTGCGATCCTGCTGATGTGACCAAAATGCGTCTGGCAGAGAAAAAATCGCATCAGGACGCCGATGTCCAGGCGGTAAACACTTACCTGTTTGGTAACTGGGAAATGAACTGGGTTGGATTCAACTACGGGCGTGATTTCGAGCTGTATCCGGCAACGGAGCAGGGCGCGGTGAACAACTTTGGTTATCCTTATGCTGAAGTTGATGGCGACCCGATCAATTTCTATGATCCTAAAGCGTTCTCCTACAGCTATGTCGCCACAGAACAACGCTAAACGGGCGGGACTCACCCTGTTGACGGCTGCGGTAGCTGCCGTCACTGCGGGCTTATGCTGCGTTGGACCGCTGCTCTACCTGCTGTTTGGTATTTCGGCGGCGAGCTTTGCTGTTTTCACCAAGTTTGAGTTTTTGCGAACGCCTCTGGTGCTGCTATCCCTGGGATTATTACTGCATGTCTTCTGGCGGCTCTATTTTTCCAAACGGCTGTGGTGTTCAGGCTGGCTAACGCTGAGGCAAGCGCGCATGTTCTACTGGTGCGCACTGGCATTGATTTTGCCAGTGTTATTTTACCCAACGCTTGTTGCCTGGTTTTATGAGGTATTTGAATGAAGATCTTCACGTTAGTTGCATGCTTGCTATTACCGCTGTGGGCTCAGGCGGCAAACCAAAAAGTGGTGCTGGATATACAAAATATGACCTGCTCGCTATGCGTTATTTCGGTCAATCAGGCGCTACGTGAAACCGACGGCGTGATTAAAGCAAAGTCCTCCCTAAAAACCCGACAAGCAGAAGCGATTGTGCCAGAAGGTTTCCCAACCGATACTTTACTTAACGCGGTAGCGAAAACGGGATATACCGCAACGCTCAACCGCATTGAACAACAGTAAACCACCTGCGGGTGGTTTTATTGTGTTTTCCCGGTATGATGCCCGGCGGCTTAGTGTTCTCTTTTGTGCGTTAACTTCCGGAATTCCCCTCGTTTCCTGTTAACCTGAACAGGCGGCAACTGTATGCCGCATATGCCCATTTGTATCTGTTATCCCTCCAGCCATGTAGGATGATCACAGGCAAGATTTTTTGACTAAGGAAAAGCGTTATGAAAACGGGACCATTAAACGAGAGCGAACTGGAATGGCTGGATGATGTACTGACTAAGTACAATACAGACAAGGCTATTCTGGATGTGTCAGAACTGGATGGTTTGCTGACGGCGGTGCTGAGTTCACCGTATGAAATTGAACCAGAGCAGTGGCTGGTCGCAATTTGGGGCGGCGCGCAGTATGTCCCTCGCTGGTCCTCCGAAAAAGAAATGACGCGTTTCATGAACCTAGCGTTTCAACATATGGCGGATACGGCCGATCGTCTGGATGAATATCCTGAGCAGTTTGAGCCGCTGTTTGGTTTGCGTGAAATTGACGAGCATGAACTGACCATCGTTGAAGAGTGGTGCTTTGGTTATATGCGCGGCGTTGCACTGTCAGACTGGTCCGCGTTACCGGACACGTTAAAACCAGCACTTGAGGCTATTGCGCTGCACGGTACGGAAGAGAACTTTGCGGTGGTTGAGAAATTGACACCTGAAGCGTTTGAAGAGAGCGTCGATGCCATCCGCCTGGCTGCGCTGGACCTGCATGCTTACTGGATGGCGCATCCTCAGGAAACGCCGGTCAAAGTACCGGTGAAAGTGGATGCCAAAGTAGGGCGCAATGACCCTTGCCCCTGTGGCAGCGGCAAGAAATATAAGCAGTGCTGTTTGCATTAACAGAAAGGGGCGAAAGCCCCTTTGTTTTAACCCACTTCTGGTAGTAATCCTGCTGCAATAGAAAACTGTACTGCGATCACCACAATGCCGCACAAGAATACCAGCGCCAGCGCTGGAGCACCGCCGGCTACGCGGTAGTTGGCCTGCGGATTATGTTTTCTGCTCTGCCAGGCCAGCATCGAGGGAATGAGCAGCGCCAGCACCGCCAGGGCAACGCCCGCATACCCTAATGCCATGACAAAACCACGCGGATAGAACAGCGCGAATGCCAGCGGCGGCAGGAAGGTCACCACGCCGGTTTGCATTCTTCCCGCTACGGTATTGCGGCGCTGGAAGAGGTCGGCCAGGTAGTCAAATAATCCCAATGCAACGCCGAGGAAAGAGGTTGCCAGCGCGAGGTCGGCAAACAGATGTACCGCCAGTTCGACGTGCGGCGAAGCCACGACTTCACGCAATGCCTGCAATAAGCCGTTTAAGCCTGCGTGATTGGCTAAAAGCCCCATGAACGTTGTCGAGTTAATGCTGCCAAGCGTCGCCAGTTGCCAGAAGATATAGGCGACCAGTGGAATAGCGCTACCCGTAATAAACACCCAACGCAGTTTACGGATGTTACCGTTCATATAGCTGACGATACTGGGAACACTGCCGTGAAAACCGAACGAGGTGAAGATGACCGGGATTGCGGAGAGCGCTAGCCCCTGTTGCAGCGGCAGCGTAAGCAGGTTCACTTTATGGATATGCGGCATTAACAGAGCCAGCATCGCCACCAGGAAGATTATCTTGGCACTGAATAGCAGACGGTTGAACAGATCGACCAGCGAGGTCCCAACACAAACCACGCCTCCGGCAACAAAGGTGAACAGCAGTACGCCTGTTGTCGGGGATATATTTGTTCCGGTCCAGTCGCTGATGCTGGAGGCCAGCAGTTCACCTGCACCACTGATGTACGCCGCCGTCAGGGCATACATTAAAAACATCATGCTAAAGCCCGTTACCCATTGTCCGTAACGACCAAGATAACGTTTTGCCAGCGTACCCAGCCCGGTGTCTGCCGGGACATGTTGATATACTTCAAGCAGCAACAGCGCGGTGTAGCACATCAACGCCCAAAGACTGACTAACAATACCAACGTGACGCTAAACCCCACGCCTGCCGCAGCCAACGGCATTGCCAACATACCGGCACCAATCGTGGTTCCCGCCACGATAAAAATACTACCCAGGGTTCTGTTTTTCACGCTTTCCTCTGTCCCAGAGATAATCAACGGTTATATCTGCGGCGCAGGTTAAGGCAAAACGCTATGTTCGTCAAATCGACGTTACAATGGTTGTACATTAATGTTTACGATATTTTTGACCATTAAGATGCATAACAAATGACATTTATCTGCGGATAAACCTGCGTTAGCGCAAAGCAGCGCCGTGCGGTTCACATTAGGCTACGGTCTTTATTGAGGAGGTAGTATGGAATCTATTCACGGTCACGAAGTGCTCAACATGATGATTGAATCTGGCGAGCAGTATTCAAATGCCAGCCTTGAAGCGGCGATTACGGCACGTTTCGGCGAGCAGGCACGTTTCCACACTTGTTCTGCGGCAGATATGACGGCAGGCGAGCTGGTGGCGTTTTTAGCGGCGAAGGGAAAGTTTATTGCAAAAGAAGACGGCTTCTCTACGCACGAAAGCAAGATCTGCCGTCACTGATTTTAATGGGTAATGATGGCGGGTTGCCTTCATTACCCCAAAATATTAATTCTGCGTATCAAGCGTAGCCAGTTCTTTATCGATGAAATAAAGACCTTCGCCGCTTTTCCCTGCCAGCGACAGCTTATCAATAACAGATTTAAATAATTTCTCTTCTTCATGCTGCTCGGCAACATACCATTGCAGGAAATTAAAGGTTGGATAATCCTGGTGGGTCATTGCCGCGTGTGCCAGCTCATTAATTTTCTGGGTGATCAGCTGCTCGTGTTCGTAAGTGACACGGAACAGTTCATCCAGAGACGCATATTCAGCAAAAGGAGAAGAAACGGTATTAATGCGCGGCAAGCTGCCGGTATCGGTCAGGTAGTCGAACAGACGCTGCATGTGCGTCATCTCTTCCTGGGCGTGACGGCGCAAAAACGCGGCGGCACCTTCGAAGCTGTGATAGCTGCACCACGCGCTCATCTGTTGGTAGAGCAGAGATGAATATAATTCAAGATTCATTTGCTCATTCAGTTGGTCGATCATTTCTGTTTTCAGCATGGTTCTGCTCCACAAACATTATTATATATTGACGTGGCGTCACTATAATTTGTTATTTAATTATTTGCAAAAGGTAAAATAATAAATTTATTTATTAAAAATGCGAATGGGAATAAAACGCATTAACGATATTAAGCGGAGGATATAAATAATAAAGTGGTAAAAGACCAGCAAAAATGTGCTGGTCGGAAATATTAATAATTGAATGAGGGGGATTGCGATACCGCGACACCATGACACTGCCAGGCGAGTGTAATTTTGGTATTTAAGCACAAAGAGCCTGCATATACGCTGCAGGTTGACACCGGCTGACCAAACGCTTCAGCGTTGGCATAGCCCAGGCGCTGACACTCTTTGGTGGCTGTCCCTTGGGTAACGTAGTCATCGGTACGTGCTGTTTGTAACATGGCCTGATTATAAGTCAGGCGAACCACACCAGTGATGGCGCTGGCTTCGCTGACCTGTGCCTGTTTTGTAATTGTGCATCCTGTCAGCACGAGCGGCAAAAGCGCTAGGATAAAGGTCTTCATGAGATCGCTCTGAAAGTTCGAAGATACACTATCATGGCATACAGAGGCCCTCATCAATGGCTTGAATAGCCCGAAGATCACCTGTGATTAATCACAACGAGGTCATTTGTTTGAGGCAATTCTGAACTGTTCAGACAAGAATGTGAGCGCAACTTTGTTTTTTAAAACTAAATTTCATTAAATTTGAAAGTGTGATTGCAAAATAGTAATGTGGCTGAATGTTATGACTTTCAGCGGGCTACCGCAGCGCATTCAGGAGAGTACAGAATGAAAATTGCATTGATGATGGAAAACAGCCAGGCAAGCAAAAACGCCATCATCCATAACGAGCTTAAAGCCGTTGCGGATGAGAAAGGTTTTCCGGTCTATAACGTTGGGATGAGCGATGAAAATGATCATCATCTGACCTACATCCATTTAGGCATTATGGCCAGTATCCTGCTTAATTCCAAAGCGGTTGATTTCGTGGTCACCGGTTGCGGAACGGGCCAGGGGGCAATGATGTCACTGAATATCCATCCGGGTGTGGTGTGTGGTTATTGCCTCGATCCTGCAGATGCGTTCTTGTTCTCTCAGATCAACAACGGCAACGCGCTTTCTCTGGCATTCGCCAAAGGTTTTGGCTGGGGTGCTGAGCTGAATGTGCGCTATATGTTTGAAAAAGCGTTCACCGGGCGTAACGGCGAAGGCTACCCACCGGAGCGTAAAGAGCCGCAGGTGCGTAACGCCGGTATTCTGAATCAGGTGAAAGCGGCTGTAGTAAAAGAAAATTATCTGGACACGCTGCGCGCTATCGATCCTGAGCTGGTGAAAACCGCTGTATCGGGCCCGCGCTTCCAGCAGTGCTTCTTTGAAAACTGCCAGGACAAAGCAATCGAAGCGTTTGTACGCGAGGTAATTGGCTAAATCCTGTTGGCCCGGCAGCGTTCACCCTCCGGGCTACCTGTTCTTGTTCGATACTGCACTTCCTGCATCACGGGCGAGCCGCAGCGTATCCACCATACCTACCAGACAAATAATGGCAATAGCGACAAAGGCCAGCCGGAAACTGATCCCTGGAATATTGCCCAATGCCAGCCTTTCACTGACCACATCGCCAATGCGGATCCCAATAGCGGCTAAAGAAATGCCCAATCCCACCGCTAATTGTGTCGCTGTACTGAACAGCGTATTAGCGTAGCTCATTTGTGCCGCGGGGACGTCCGCGAAGGCAAGCGTGCTGACGCCGGTAAACTGAATTGAGCGGAACACACCGCCCAGATACAACACCAGCAAAATAACCCACACGGGGGTCTGCGGCGTAATTAATGCACAGGCCAGCAGCGCCAGAACGTTAAGCGCACCGTTAATCAACAGCAGTTTCTTAAAGCCCAGCCAACGTATCAACGGTGTGGTGGCCGGTTTAATCGTCAGATTGCCCACAAATACCGCCAGCACCAGCGAACCCGCGTGAAAAGCGTTCATGCCAAAACCTACCTGAAACATTAACGGCAGCAGAAACGGCACGGCGCTGATAGAGGCACGAAACAGCGATCCGCCATACATGGTGACGCGAAAAGTAGGGACGTTCATGGCATCAAGGCGAATCATTGGCCATGCGGCGCGACGAAAATGATGCAGGGCAAACAGAAATGTCACTGTTCCAAGCGCCAAAAGTCCGGCGGTCAGCCAGCCCTGAGGCTGTTGGGTTCCCAGTAACTCCATGGCATACACCAGGCTTACCATCGCAACAGAGGTTGTGATAAATCCCGTTATATCAAATGGGCGGCGCTCGTTGTCATGAATATCCGGGATAAAACGTAGCGCCAGCGCAATCGCCAGTATCCCGAGCGGTACATTGATGAAGAAGATCCAACGCCAGTTGGCATAGCTGGTAATGAATCCGCCAAGGGGAGGGCCAATGATGGGGGCGACTAACGCGGGCCAGGTCAGGGTCGCAATAGCGGTGATCAACTGATGTTTAGGCGTGGTACGCAATACCGCAAGTCGGCCAACCGGAACCATTAGCGCGCCACCTACACCCTGTAAGATTCGCATGGCGACAAAGCTCTCAAGGCTTTCGGACAAACCGCATAAAACCGAGGCGAGAGTAAATATCGCCAGCGCCAGGGTAAACACCTTTCGGGCGCCGAAGCGATCCGCAATCCAGCCGCTGGCGGGAATCAGCACCGCGAGGGTAATCAGATAGGCGCTGATACCTATGTTCAGGTCTACCGCTTGCACGGCAAAACTCTTCGCCATGTCGGGCAGTGCGGTGGCAATCACCGTGCCGTCAATAAACTCCATAAAGAAAGCCCCGGCAACAAGTAATGCAGCCGGGGATAGACCGCGTTTGTTCTCAACCGCTAAATGTTCACTCATCATGTTGTGCTTGCCATCTCAAAAGAAACTGACTGGATCTATTTTTATTTTCCAGCGCATTCGTAATGCATGCGCGGCTATCGTTTCGTTCGTTGAATAGGTACTATGACGACCTTTCTATAAGGAGCTCACTATGTCCCAAACACTGAATGCCGATCAGGAACTGCTCTCGGACGTTGTTGCCTGTCAGCTGGTTATCAAGCAGATTCTGGATGTTCTTGATGTTATTGCCCCAGTAGAAGTGCGGGAGAAAATGTCCAGCCAACTGAAAAGCATCGATTTCTCCAGCCATCCTGCGGGCGCCGATCCGGTTACTATGCGCGCAATACAAAAAGCAGTTGCCTTGATCGAGTTGAAATTCACGCCGCAGAATGAATCTCACTAAAATAAACCGTTGTTTCAGGTTTTAGAAAGGTTTTTTTGCGCCTCGCAGAATGAGAGGCGTGAGCGTAGAGAAAATTAAGCACCAGCCGGATAAGGTGCGTCGCATCGTTATCCGGCATTAACACGATGAAAATTGAAGATTAGTGATGTTGATAATTCACGACGTTCAGCAGATGCTTATCGGTTTGCGCCATGCACAGTCCCGCACGTTTAGCGCTGCGGACTTCATCAAGAATCGTTTGTAACAGCACGCCATCCTGCTGCTGCTCTTTTTCCAGATCGTGAAGAAAATCAATGGTTGTTGCATCATTCAAGGCTTCTGCTTCATTGGTCAAGCGTGATAGCTTGCTGTAACGCTGTTGGTATTCATCCAGCGTTTTCTGAAACAGTTCTTCAAGAGAAGTTAGTTCATCACCCGGAACATCAATAGCCTTGACGATGGGGTTAGCCCCGGCACTTTTCATAAAATTGAACATACGCATCATTTGAGTCACGTTACCTTGTGCCTGAGTGCGTAGAAAGGTTGCGGTGCCAGTCAGGCTGTGTTCGTAACACCATTCACTGAGATGCAGGTAAAGATTCGATGCGTAGAACTCGAGGTTCATTTGTGTGTTGAGTTTATGAACAATTCCAACTGCAGCCATATCAATATCCTTATTTCCAGAAAGGGGGATGTACGTTACTTACGTCAGTGCAACGGGCTGCCGCTACACATCACCTCTACGTACAATTAAAACTGTTAGCAGAATAAATCCGTTCCGCCGGTCCTTTAGTGATCACGAATTATATTCGCTCCCGATCGAGATTCAGCATAACTCCTGTTCCGACTTAAGAAAATCCTTAAATCTGCGTATTTATGATTTTTTACATATTGTCATAGCAATATTAGTGATTTTTCTGCTTGTGTATATAAGTGGTGTGAATATAAGAGATTGATATTTATGGGATTAAATCCAAGTATTAATATTGAAATGATGTTTCATATCACGAAATGGAATTTCACAATCAGGTATTGTCTCTCACCGGATGATTATCCGGCCTTGGGATGGAGAAATTTCATTATCGGGACGTGTCAGTGAACGTTATCTGCTGGCTAATTTTTTGCGCCAGATCAGTTTTGTGGAAATTAATAAAGTTAAGCGCCTGAATGATTCGGCATTTATGGTTTGGTGTATTTGGAAAAATCGAGGAGTGTGTATGAAAAAGGTTGCCGTGCTACTGGCACCTGGTTTTGAAGAGGCGGAAGCCATTGTTACCATTGATATTCTGCGCCGCCTGCAGATCGAAGTTGAAACACTGGCCTGCGCCGAGTCCCGTGCGGTGGTGAGCTATCATGACGTGCCGATGGTGACGGACAGCACGCTGGCTGCGCGTCAGACGGATCTTTACGATGCCGTTGTGTTACCGGGCGGGCCGCAGGGCAGCGTTAATCTTGCCGCCAGTAAGGCTGTCATCCAGTTTATCGCTCGCCATGACGAGGCAGGAAAACTCATTTGCCCGGTGTGTTCCGCGGCTGCGCGCGTGCTGGGTGGCAACGGCCTGCTGAAGGGGCGTCGCTACGTGTGTTCGGGGGATCTGTGGCAAAACGTAACGGATGGGGAATATATCGATGCGCCGATTGTGGAAGATGGCAACCTGATTAGCGGTAAAGGGTTAGGGCATATTTTCGATTTTGCATTGACGCTTGCGGCGCGTCTATTGGGAGATGATATTCCGGTTCGCGATCACGCTGATCACATTTATTACCGATGGTAAGCATTTTCCCGAATACTCCGGTATTCGGGAACAAGGATTCGTTGGCTGATGTTATGGACTAATCTGCTATTCCTCTTTTTTCCCGTCGACAAAACCGCGTTTTTTTATGTCATTTCCCGCTGAATTTATGTACGCAATTACTGTAATTCTGTGGTGTGATGCCGCTCTCTTATGGAGAATCAATTTCCCGCTACAAATACTCTCAGCACTGGCATTGATCTTATCAATAAAAGGTAATGCCTTGTTTTACGTCCGAATTACAAAAAATCGTCTGATTTTACCCTACATAAAAGAACGTTAAAGCTGGAGTTAACCATGCACAAATTCACTAAAGCGCTTGCTGCCATCGGTCTGGCGGCCATTATGTCACAATCCGCTATCGCTGAATCCATGAAGCTCGGTTTCCTGGTCAAACAGCCGGAAGAACCGTGGTTCCAGACTGAATGGAAATTTGCCGATAAAGCCGGTAAAGACCTTGGTTTTGAGGTGATTAAAATTGCCGTCCCGGATGGTGAGAAAACCCTTAACGCCATCGACAGCCTGGCTGCAAGTGGAGCAAAAGGGTTTGTTATTTGTACGCCAGACCCAAAACTGGGGCCAGCCATTATGGCTAAGGCGCGTGGCTACGATATGAAAGTCATTGCCGTCGATGACCAGTTTGCCAACGCCAAAGGTAAGCCGATGGATACCGTACCGCTGGTGATGATGGCGGCAACCAAAATTGGTGAGCGCCAGGGCCAGGAGCTGTACAAGGAGATGCAAAAACGCGGTTGGGATGTGAAATCCACCGCCGTAATGGCCATTACCGCCAACGAACTGGATACCGCACGTCGTCGTACTTCTGGTTCAATGGAAGCGCTTAAAGCCGCAGGCTTCCCGGAAAAACAGATTTACCAGGTCCCAACAAAATCGAATGACATCCCCGGCGCATTCGACGCCGCTAACTCCATGCTGGTTCAGCATCCTGAAGTCAAACACTGGCTGATTGTCGGCATGAACGACAACACCGTGCTGGGCGGCGTACGTGCAACCGAAGGGCAGGGCTTCAAAGCGCCAAACGTGATTGGTATCGGGATTAACGGCGTTGACGCGGTTAGCGAACTGTCTAAAGGCGAAGCGACCGGGTTCTACGGTTCACTGCTGCCAAGCCCGGACGTTCACGGCTACAAGTCCAGTGAAATGCTCTACAACTGGGTAACGAAAGGTGCAGAGCCACCGGCATTCACTGAAGTGACGGATGTGGTGCTGATTACCCGCGATAACTTCAAAGAAGAGCTGGCGAAGAAAGGCTTAGGCGGTAAGTAACACAAATGCCGGATGTGACGTCAACGCGTCTTATCCGGCCTACGAATTGCGTCCTCAGAAGGCCGGATGAGGCAAAGCCCCCTCCGGCATAAAGATCTGACTCACGGAGACGTTATGCAACAGTCTACCCCGTATCTCTCATTTCGCGGCATTGGCAAAACGTTCCCCGGCGTTAAGGCGCTGACGGATATCAGTTTCGACTGCTATGCCGGACAGGTGCATGCGCTGATGGGCGAAAATGGCGCCGGGAAATCAACACTCTTAAAAATTCTCAGCGGTAACTATGCGCCAACGACGGGATCATTGACGATCCGCGGACAAGAAGTTTCCTTCGCGGATACCACTGCCGCGCTCAGCGCCGGCGTCGCCATTATTTATCAGGAACTGCATCTCGTCCCGGAAATGACCGTTGCCGAGAATATTTATTTAGGGCAGTTACCGCACAAAGGCGGGATTGTGAACCGCTCGCTGCTGAACTATGAAGCAGCAATCCAGCTGAAGCATCTGGGCATGGATATCGATCCCGATACCCCATTGAAATACCTCTCCATTGGTCAGTGGCAGATGGTGGAGATTGCAAAAGCGCTGGCGCGAAACGCCAAAATTATTGCGTTTGATGAACCGACCAGTTCCCTGTCAGCACGTGAGATTGAGAATCTGTTTCGTGTCATCCGTGAGCTGCGCAACGAAGGACGCATCATTCTGTACGTTTCGCACCGTATGGAGGAGATTTTTGCTCTCAGCGATGCCATCACTGTGTTTAAGGATGGTCATTACGTCAAAACGTTCACGGATATGCAGCAGGTCGATCACGACGCGCTGGTGCAGGCGATGGTCGGGCGCGACCTCGGGGATATCTATGGCTGGAAATCCAGACCGTATGGCGCAGAGCGTCTGCGGTTGCATGAGGTAAAAGCCCCGGGCGTGCGTACACCAATCAGTTTATCCGTGCGAAGCGGTGAAATTGTCGGGCTGTTTGGCCTGGTGGGGGCCGGACGTAGCGAATTAATGAAAGGACTGTTCGGTGGTACGCGTATCACGGCGGGCCAGGTATTTATTGATGAACAGCCTATCGATATCCGTAAACCAAGCCATGCCATTGAAGCAGGGATGATGCTGTGCCCGGAGGATCGCAAAGCCGAAGGGATCATTCCGGTCCATTCAGTGCGCAACAACATCAACATTAGTGCACGACGTAAGCATGTTCTGGGGGGATGCGTGATCAACAACGGCTGGGAAGAGACCAATGCCGATCACCATATTCGTTCACTCAACATCAAAACACCGGGTGCAGAGCAACTGATCATGAATCTCTCCGGCGGTAATCAACAGAAGGCTATCCTCGGTCGTTGGTTATCGGAAGAGATGAAGGTGATTTTGTTGGATGAGCCTACACGCGGCATTGATGTAGGCGCCAAGCATGAAATTTACAACGTGATTTATGCCCTCGCAGCGCGCGGTGTGGCCGTATTGTTTGCTTCCAGTGACCTGCCAGAAGTGCTCGGTGTCGCCGATCGTATTGTGGTGATGAGAGAAGGCGAAATTGCCGGTGAGTTACTTCATGAACAGGCGGATGAGCGCCAGGCGTTGAGCCTTGCTATGCCTAAAGTCAGCCAGGCTGTAGCCTGAATAAGGAGAGTATGATGTCTTCCGTTTCTACATCGGGTTCTGGCGCAGCGAAGTCGGCGCTAAATCTGGGCCGCATTTGGGATCAATACGGTATGCTGGTGGTGTTCGCCGTGCTGTTCCTCGTTTGTTCCCTGTTTGTGCCAAACTTTGCCACCTTCATCAATATGAAGGGACTGGGGCTGGCAGTATCGATGTCGGGTATGGTCGCGTGTGGGATGCTGTTTTGTCTGGCATCCGGTGATTTCGACCTGTCTGTCGCATCTGTGATTGCTTGTGCTGGTGTTACCACTGCCGTAGTCATTAACATGACTGAAAGTTTGTGGATTGGCGTGGCTGCCGGACTTCTGCTCGGTATTCTGTGTGGCCTGGTGAATGGGTTCGTGATTGCGCGGTTAAAAATTAACGCCCTGATCACTACTCTTGCGACGATGCAGATTGTACGTGGTCTGGCTTATATTATCTCCGACGGTAAGGCAGTCGGGATTGAAGACGAGCGTTTCTTTACACTCGGTTATGCTAACTGGTTTGGTCTGCCTGCGCCTATCTGGATCACTGTCGTTTGTTTCATTGTCTTTGGTTTACTGCTGAACAAAACCACGTTTGGTCGTAATACGCTGGCCATTGGGGGCAATGAAGAGGCGGCGCGCCTGGCAGGGGTTCCGGTTGTTCGTACCAAGATTATTATCTTTATTCTTTCCGGTCTGGTATCCGCCATTGCCGGGATTATCCTCGCATCGCGTATGACCAGCGGCCAACCAATGACCTCAATCGGTTATGAGTTGATCGTGATTTCAGCCTGCGTGTTAGGGGGCGTTTCGCTTAAAGGTGGCATCGGAAAAATCTCATATGTGGTGGCCGGGGTGTTGATCCTGGGTACGGTTGAGAATGCGATGAATCTGCTGAATATCTCTCCGTTCGCGCAGTATGTGGTACGTGGCCTCATCCTGCTGGCGGCGGTGATCTTCGACCGTTACAAGCAAAAAGCGAAGCGTACCGTTTGATGATTTAAACCCTAACTTTTTAGTCTAGCTTCTGCCCATCGCCAGCCGCTACCCGGCTGGCGATTGTTTTTCCAAATGGCGAGCATGGTCACACTGTCTATACTTATATCCGTCATACATCATCTATACGCCGCGATCCGCGTGGCGTTCTGACCATGATGAGGAGGATAACCGGGTGACAGCATCACTGATCTTACCCCCTGAACAATCTGTAAACTGTGCTTACTTTTTTGATCTCGATGGGACACTTGCTGAGATTAAACCCTTTCCCGACCAGGTCGTTGTCCCTAAGGCAATCCTGCAATGTTTACAACAGTTAGCGACGCATAATGCGGATGCGCTGGCATTGATTTCAGGGCGCTCAATGGTTGAGCTTGACGCACTCACTACTCCGTTTCGTTTTCCGCTTGCCGGAGTGCATGGGGCAGAACGCCGTGACATCAATGGTCAAACGCACATAGTACACCTGCCTGAAGGTATCGAGCGTGAAGCTGGGGCTTTAATACACGCAGCGTTAGTGACGTTACCGGGGACAACGCTGGAAACCAAAGGCATGGCTTTCGCGTTGCACTATCGCCAGGCACCCGAACACGAAGCTGCGCTGATTACCCTGGCTGAACGCATCACGCGCAGATGGCCGCAGCTTGCTCTGCAGCACGGAAAATGTGTCGTGGAAATAAAGCCTAAGGGCAGCAATAAAGGCGACGCGATAGCTGCATTTATGCAGGAAGCGCCTTTTGCTGGCCGGATCCCTGTGTTTTTCGGTGATGATCTGACAGATGAAACAGGATTTGCTGTGGTTAACCGCGCTGGCGGTATTTCCGTGAAGGTGGGGATCGGGCCGACGCAGGCGACATGGCGTCTGGATGGCGTCAGGGATGTCTGGCGCTGGTTGGAGCAAATTAACTCTTCGCAGCAAGAATCGAAAGCAACGAATAACAGAAGAGGTGGCTATGAGTCGTTTAGTCGTAGTATCTAATCGTATCGCCTCACCAGATGACAAAGGGAGCGCGGGTGGGCTCGCGGTCGGTGTACTGGGTGCGTTAAAAGCTGCTGGTGGTCTGTGGTTTGGCTGGAGTGGTGATACAGGTAATGAGGATAAACCGTTAAAAAAAGTCACGCGTGGCAATATCACCTGGGCCTCGTTTAATTTGAGTGAGCAAGATTACGAAGAGTATTACTGCCAGTTTTCAAATGCGGTTTTATGGCCCGCATTTCACTATCGACTGGATTTAGTTCAGTTTCAGCGCTCTGCCTGGGAAGGCTACCAACGGGTTAATGCCTTACTGGTAGATAAACTTCTGCCGCTGCTTGGCGATGACGACATCATCTGGATTCATGATTACCATCTATTGCCGTTTGCCTGCGAGTTACGTAAGCGCGGTGTGAATAACCGCATCGGTTTTTTCCTGCATATTCCTTTTCCGACGCCGGAAATTTTTAATGCGCTCCCTCCACATCTGGCGCTACTTGAGCAAATGTGTGATTTTGATTTGCTTGGTTTCCAGACTGAAAACGATCGCCAGGCTTTTCTGGACTGTCTCGCAGCCCAGACTCGGGTGTCCACGCATAAAGATAAGCAGCATCTGGCATGGGGAAAAGCGTTTCGCACTCAGGTCTATCCCATCGGTATCGAACCTGATGAGATTGCACGACAGGCGTCCGGACCGCTGCCGCCAAAACTGGCGCAGCTAAAAGCGGAGCTTAAAAATGTGCAGAATATTTTCTCCGTGGAGCGTCTGGATTACTCCAAAGGCTTGCCGGAGCGCTTTCAGGCCTACGAGGCCTTACTGGAACATTATCCGCAGCACCACGGTAAAATTCGCTATACGCAGATAGCGCCGACCTCGCGTGAAGAGGTGCAGGCCTATCAGGATATTCGCCACCAACTGGAAACAGAAGCAGGGCGAATCAACGGCAAATATGGGCAACTGGGCTGGACGCCGCTTTACTATCTGAACCAGTATTTTGATCGTAAATTGCTGATGAAGATCTTCCGCTACTCTGACGTAGGATTGGTGACCCCGTTGCGCGATGGTATGAACCTGGTGGCGAAAGAGTTTGTGGCCGCACAGGATCCTGCTAACCCTGGCGTGCTGGTTTTATCGCAATTTGCCGGGGCGGCGAATGAGCTAACCTCTGCGCTTATTGTTAATCCTTATGACCGGGATGAAGTGGCAAGCGCATTAAACCAGGCGCTGACGATGCCACTTACCGAACGCATTTCGCGCCACGCTGAAATGCTTGAGACTATCGTTAAAAACGATATCGACAACTGGCAGGCGACGTTCATTAGTGATCTTAAAGCAGTCACGCCGCGTCGGAGTCAATGCCAACTGCCAGACAATATTTCATCCTGTTCTAAACTCGCATGAAGTCCTGGCGCTGTGTATTAATCTCCGGCTAGCGGAACCAGAAGAACGTCCACCTGGCTGGTATGAATGACGCTTTTCGCGGAACAGGAAGCGCGTGAAAAAAAACTGTGGTTATGGTTGCCGTAAATGACCAGATCAATGGCGTATTTGCGGCATACATCCAGGATATGTTCATTCAGAGCCCCATAGGTAATAAAGGTATGCTCAATGGGGTATTCTGCTTCTTTGCTAAGTTTGTCGATAAAATCCTGAGTTTCTTCCTGCATGACTTCACGCAGGTCTTCCAGCATGGGGGCAGCAAACTGGTTATAAAGTTCGGGGTCTGAGACCAGTGTAATCAGGCTAATTCGGGCGTTGACAGGGCGAGCGATAGAAACCGCCTTGTCTAACAACTGCTGACTTTCAGGGGTGGCGGCAACAGCAACAAGAATGTGCGAATAGCTCATAACTCGCTCCTTTTTTTCAAGAATTATGAGAGGGCTTTTCAGCTTTACTCAGCTTACTCCATACTGCAACGTTTCCTTCCTTCATAGTGTGAATGTCATCATGATTATTCATTAATTATTCTTATAAATAGAATAATCGATTCATATTGGTTGCAGATATGTTCAGGTAACTTAAGTAAAACCCACGGCTAATGAAAACAATGTGTTAATAAAAAATAAACATACATTAACATTTGCAAGGTCGTCACATCGCGGTATTAATTAATCGCTCTAAATATTTAAGTCATTGTTTATAAAGTATTTAATTAAAAAAGTTTTTTGAGTTAAATATGTGATCCAGCTCGCTATTTCATGGCGTGATATTAACGGTCGTGAACATAATACTATTCGCTTTTATTGCAAGAATATTCGTACATCAGGAATCGAAATGGATAATGGAAGGTCAAGAAATAAACAAAGTAAAAGCCACGCTGATGGATTTATGTTAAGTGTTTGGCTGGTTTATGTGATCTTGATCACATATTCTTTAAATTCGCAGCATAGCTCCGTTGTATGTGTAACTGACGGCGGGTAGAGTTGCGTCGAATTAGGAAAAATCTTAGACATTTGTAAGAATTGATGTGAGCTTGTAAGGGACGCTGCCTTCTTAAAAGGGAATGTTTAGACGACGCGTAAGTGTCGTTACGTTGCTATGTATTTGACCTTTTGCTTTTTTTTACCGGGCCTTCCCGGCGACATCACGGGGTGCGGTTTTACCGCATGAAAACAATGTTGGTTATTATGGATGCAAATAATGCATACATCCGAGTTGCTGAAACACATTTATGACATCAATTTGTCATATTTATTGCTTGCACAGCGTTTGATCGTTCAGGACAAAGCATCTGCGATGTTTCGCCTTGGTATCAGCGAGGAAATGGCGGACACGTTGGCAACATTAACACTTCCTCAAATGGTCAAACTGGCCGAAACAAACCAACTGGTATGTCATTTCCGTTTCGACGATCACCAGACTGTTACTCGCCTGACGCAAGACTCCCGCGTTGACGATCTTCAGCAAATTCATACTGGTATCATGCTTTCAACACGCCTGTTAAGCGACATCGATGATGCAGCACGTAAGAAAAGGGCTTGATGATGAGCGAAAAAAGCATTGTTCAGGAAGCGCGTGATATCCAGTTGGCAATGGAATTAATCACATTGGGCGCCCGTTTGCAAATGCTGGAAAGCGAAACGCAATTAAGCCGTGGTCGATTAATCAAGCTGTACAAAGAATTACGCGGTAGTCCTCCGCCAAAAGGGATGCTCCCGTTTTCCACCGACTGGTTTATGACGTGGGAACAAAATATTCATGCGTCGATGTTTTGCAATGCATGGCAATTCCTGCTCAAAACGGGTCTCTGTAGCGGCGTGGATGCCGTGATTAAGGCGTATCGGTTATATCTTGAGCAGTGTCCGCAGCCTGAAGAAGGGCCATTGCTGGCGTTAACTCGCGCGTGGACGCTGGTACGATTTGTCGACAGCGGATTGCTGGAGTTGTCCCAATGCAATTGCTGCGGTGGGAATTTTATCACCCATGCACACCAACCCGCAGGCAGCTTTGCCTGTAGTTTATGCCAGCCGCCATCAAGGGCCGTAAAAAGACGTAAACTTTCCCAGAATGCTGCCGATATTATTCCACAACTGCTGGATGAACAGATCGAACAGGCTGTTTAACTGATACGGTGTGGATGAACACTCCAGCAGCGGTAAGCGATTACCGCTGCTTTTTTTTGTCCTGACCTTACGTTAATTGCCCGACTGCGCATCCTGTCATAGTCAATTGCGAAAGGATGATGTCGTGCTTATCTTATTAGGTTACCTGGTTGTTATTGGTACAGTTTTCGGCGGTTACATGATGACCGGCGGACACCTTGGGGCACTCTATCAACCGGCTGAGCTGGTGATTATCGGTGGCGCGGGTATTGGGGCATTCATCGTCGGCAATAATGGGAAAGCCATCAAAGGGACGATGAAAGCGATCCCGTTGCTTTTCCGTCGTTCGAAATACACCAAAGCGATGTATATGGATCTGCTGGCGCTCCTGTATCGCCTGATGGCCAAGTCACGTCAACAGGGCATGTTCTCGCTTGAGCGCGACATCGAAAACCCAAAAGAAAGTGAAATCTTCGCTAGCTATCCGCGCATTCTTGCCGATGCCGTAATGCTTGATTTTATTGTCGATTATCTACGCCTGATTATCAGCGGCAATATGAATACGTTTGAAATTGAAGCGCTGATGGACGAAGAAATTGAGACTCATGAGAGTGAGGCCGAAGTTCCGGCGAATAGTCTGGCGATGGTCGGCGACTCACTGCCGGCATTCGGGATCGTCGCGGCCGTTATGGGGGTTGTGCATGCACTGGCTTCTGCCGATCGCCCGGCAGCAGAGCTGGGGGCGTTGATTGCGCATGCGATGGTGGGAACATTCCTCGGTATTTTGCTGGCCTATGGATTTATTTCTCCGCTTGCCAGCGTTCTGCGCCAGAAAAGCGCTGAAACAACCAAAATGATGCAGTGCGTGAAGATAACGCTGCTCTCCAATCTGAATGGCTACGCGCCGCCGATTGCCGTTGAATTCGGTCGTAAGACTCTGTACTCCAGCGAACGTCCTTCGTTTATCGAACTGGAAGAACATGTTCGTGCGGTGAGAAATCCAACTGCGCAACAGACGACCGAGGACGCATGAAAAATCAGGCCCATCCCATTATCGTTGTAAAGCGACGCAAACATAAGAATCACGGTGGTGGGGCGCATGGCTCGTGGAAAATCGCCTACGCCGATTTTATGACCGCGATGATGGCCTTCTTTCTGGTGATGTGGCTCATTTCTATTTCCAGCCCTAAAGAATTGATCCAGATTGCCGAATATTTCCGTACACCGCTGGCCACCGCGGTGACCGGGGGAAATCGTATTTCGAATAGCCAAAGCCCGATTCCAGGCGGCGGGGATGATTACACCCAGCAGCAGGGTGAGGTGAACAAGCAGCCGAATATTGATGACCTGAGAAAACGTATGGAACAGAGCCGCTTGAGCAAACTTCGTGGCGATCTCGATCAACTGATTGAATCCGATCCCAAACTGCGAGCGCTGCGTCCGCATTTAAAGATTGATTTAGTTCAGGAAGGGCTGCGGATACAGATTATCGACAGTCAGAATCGCCCAATGTTTAAGACCGGTAGTGCTGAAGTTGAGCCGTACATGCGCGATATCCTGCGCGCGATTGCACCAGTGCTCAACGGGATCCCTAACCGGATCAGCCTTTCCGGTCACACGGATGATTACCCTTACGCGAATGGTGAGAAAGGGTACAGCAACTGGGAATTGTCTGCTGATCGCGCAAATGCATCGCGTCGCGAGCTGGTTAGCGGCGGTCTGGATGATGGAAAAGTATTACGTGTGGTAGGTATGGCCGCCACGATGCGTCTGAGCGATCGCGGTCCTGAAGACGCTATCAACCGCCGTATTAGCCTGCTGGTTCTCAATAAGCAGGCAGAAGAGGCCATTTTGCATGAAAACGCTGAAAGCCAGAATGAGCCGGTAAGTGTCTTACAACGGCCAGCGGAACTCCCGCCGGTAAGCGTTCCCACATCGCCACCAGCCAATCCGAGGTGATAGCGTGAGCATGGATATTAGCGATTTTTATCAGACATTTTTTGATGAAGCTGACGAACTGTTGGCTGATATGGAGCAACACCTTCTTGATTTGGTTCCTGAAGCCCCGGACTCCGAACAGCTGAATGCCATTTTTCGTGCAGCGCACTCGATTAAAGGCGGGGCGGGCACCTTCGGCTTTACCATTTTGCAGGAAACGACCCATCTGATGGAAAACCTGCTGGATGAAGCGCGGCGTGGCGAGATGCAGCTCAATGCCGACATTATCAACCTGTTTTTGGAAACGAAAGATATTATGCAGGAACAGCTCGACGCCTATAAAAGCTCAGTGGAGCCTGATGCCGACAGTTTTGAGTACATTTGCCAGGCGTTACGGCAGTTAGCGCTCGAAGCGAAAGGTGAAACCGCACCGTCAGTTGTCAACTCAGCAAAACTGAGCGTTGTTGATAGCACCTCTATGCAGGAAGAGGCGGTTGCAAAGCCTGAACTCGCCAGTGAAGAGAGCAAAAAACGCATTACTCTCTCGCGTCTGAAAGCCAGCGAAGTGGATTTGCTGGAAGAGGAACTGGGGAACCTGGCGACCTTAACCGATGTGGTAAAAGGAAGCGACACGCTGTCAGCTACGCTTGATGGCAACCTCGCAGAAGATGACATCATTGCAGTACTCTGCTTTGTCATTGAAGCTGACCAAATTGAATTCGAAACCGTCAGCGCAGCGCCCGCGACCGTTGAAACTGAAGAGGTAGCCGTTGTCGCGAAGCCGCAGCCGGTTGTCGTTGCGCCAGCGGTGAAAGCCGCCGCCAGTGAAGCGCCACATGGGCGCGCGGAGCGTGAAAAACCAGCCCGCGCCAGCGAGTCGACCAGCATCCGCGTAGCGGTTGAGAAGGTCGATCAGCTCATTAACCTGGTCGGTGAGTTGGTGATCACCCAGTCGATGCTGGCCCAGCGATCTAACGAACTGGATCCCGTCAATCATGGCGATCTCATCACCAGCATGGGTCAGTTACAACGTAACGCCCGCGATTTGCAAGAGTCGGTGATGTCGATTCGTATGATGCCAATGGAGTATGTGTTCAGTCGTTTCCCTCGTTTGGTGCGCGATCTGGCCGGTAAGCTGGGTAAACAGGTCGAGCTGACGCAGGTAGGTAGCTCAACCGAACTCGATAAGAGCCTGATTGAACGCATCATCGATCCGTTGACGCACCTGGTGCGTAACAGCCTCGACCATGGTATCGAACTGCCGGAAAAACGCCTTGAATCCGGCAAAAGCCCAATCGGCAATCTGACGCTTTCCGCGGAGCACCAGGGTGGGAATATTTGTATTGAAGTGACCGATGATGGCGCTGGCCTGAACCGCGAACGTATTCTGGCCAAAGCTATCTCCCAGGGCATGCCGATCCACGAAAACATGAGCGATGACGAAGTGGGTATGTTGATCTTCGCTCCAGGCTTTTCGACCGCCGAACAGGTGACGGATGTCTCTGGACGCGGCGTGGGTATGGATGTGGTGAAGCGAAATATCCAGGAGATGGGCGGCCATGTTGAGATCCAGTCCAAACAGGGACAGGGGACCACTATTCGCATTCTGCTGCCGCTGACGCTGGCGATCCTCGACGGGATGTCCGTGCGTGTGGCGGATGAGGTCTTCATTCTGCCACTAAATGCCGTTATGGAATCGCTGCAACCGCGCGAAGAAGATCTCCATCCGTTGGCCGGAGGCGAACGCGTTCTGGAAGTGCGTGGCGAATATTTACCGCTGGTTGAGTTGTGGAAAGTCTTTGAGGTTGAAGGCGCTAAAACTGAAGCGACTCAGGGCATTGTGGTTATTTTACAAAGTGCAGGGCGTCGCTATGCGCTGCTGGTCGATCAATTAATTGGTCAACACCAGGTAGTGGTCAAAAACCTGGAAAGCAACTACCGCAAAGTGCCAGGTATTTCTGCAGCAACGATCCTCGGCGACGGCAGCGTCGCGCTGATTGTCGATGTCTCTGCATTGCAGGGATTAAACCGCGAACAACGTGTGGCGATCACAGCCGCCTGATTGAGTGAGAAGGGAAGAATATGACCGGTATGAGTAATGTAACTAAACTGGCCGGCGAACCGTCAGGTCAGGAATTCCTCGTGTTTACGCTGGGGGATGAAGAGTACGGTATCGATATCCTGAAAGTGCAGGAAATCCGTGGTTATGATCAGGTGACGCGCATCGCTAACACGCCTGCGTTTATCAAAGGCGTCACGAACCTGCGTGGTGTGATTGTGCCTATCGTCGACCTGCGCGTGAAATTTAGCCAGAGCGATGTGGATTACAACGAAAACACCGTGGTGATTGTGCTGAACCTGGGTCAGCGGGTGGTTGGGATTGTGGTGGATGGCGTTTCGGATGTGCTGTCTCTGACAACGGATCAAATCCGTCCGGCACCGGAGTTTGCGGTCACGCTGTCGACGGAATATTTGACGGGATTGGGTGCGCTGGGTGACCGGATGCTGATCCTGGTCAACATTGAGAAGCTGCTGAACAGCGAAGAAATGGCGCTGCTGGATATTGCCGCTTCCCACGTCGCATAATCGCCATAACTCATCCGGCCTACAATGATTGCTGTTGTAGGCCGGATTAGCGTAGCGTATCCGGCAGATTTCCTTCTTACGCTTCCCGCTCAACCAGCTCAGGTTCTTCTTCCAGTAAACCTTCATCCTGCGCCAGCATCGCCGTTGCAATCCCATTACCTAATACGTTGATTGCTGAACGTCCCATATCTAGGAAGTGGTCAATTCCCATCAGTAACAGGATCCCGGCAACCGGAATATTAAAGCTCGGGATGGTTGCAGCCAGTACCACCAGCGCTGAACGCGGCACACCGGCAATTCCTTTGGACGCCAGCATCAGCGTCAGCATCAGGACGGTGATTTCTGCGAAAGAGAGGTGAATATTATAGGCCTGCGCGATAAACATGGAGGCAAATGAACAATAGACCATGGAACCGACCAGGTTAAACGAATAACCGATAGGCAGCACGAATGACACGATGTTGGGTGAGCAGCCAAATTTAGTTAATTGCTCCAGCGTTTTCGGATAAGCGGCCTCAGAGCTGCTGGTGGTGAATGCGACCAGAACCGGGTCTTTCAGCATGCTCACCAGGCGAAAGACCTCTTTTTTCAGCATGACATAACCCACCGCCAACAGAACCAGGCAGGTCAGCAAAATCGCCACATAGTAGCCGCCGATAAACGATGCATAGTTAAGCAGGATCCCCAGACCCTGGGTAGAGATTACGGAAGAGATGGCGGCAAAAATTGCCAGCGGCGCGACGTACATCACGTAGCCGGTCACTTTCAGCATAATGTGGGAAACCACATCCAGCGCGGCAACCAGCGGAACGTTAAATTTCTCTCCGAGCGATGCTCCACCAATACCGAAAAACATTGAGAACACCACGATTTGCAGGATCTCATTGTTAGCCATTGCCTCGGCTATGCTGGTTGGAATGGTATGTGTCAGAAAACCTTTCAGGCTCATGCCGCCTACGGCCAGACCGGTGTCGGTGGCTTCCAGCGGGATCGTAAGGTTTAACCCGCTCCCGGGTTGCTCAAGGGAAACCACAAACAGACCGACCAGAATAGACAATACAGAAGAGCTGATAAACCAGATCATCGCTTTGCCGCCCACGCGACCGATGGTGGATGTTTCCCCCAGGCGCATAATACCAACGGTCAGGGTGCTGAATACTAAAGGCGCAATCACCATCTTAATCAGACGTAAAAAGATGTCGGTGAGAAGCGTAATATTATCGGCCCAGGCGGTCACAACGCCGGGGGAGGCATAAGAGTGGATCACCGCACCCGACAGGATCCCCGCCAGCATGAAGATCACGATAAACAACGTGAGTTTGTTTGCATTTGCCACTAAAAAGCCCTCAGTAAGGATTTAACATTTATTGATCGGTTACTCATTTTTTATACTTATTAAGTGGTAACGAAGTATTCATCATATAAATTGGATTAAAGCGTAAGCGGATACAACTTTTTTTAATTTTTTATCCATTTTGTTGTGGTATTTACGATGCGTATGTGTGATCCAAATCACACAAAAAAGTGTATTTCAGCCAATCTGGCCGTGCTCACCGATGAGTATGAATGTTATTTGCATGATAATTATGATGTTTTTATGTGAATAATTTGTGGTTGCTGCACACCTGTTTTACCTTCCCCTCGCCAGGCTTCACATCCCTTCAGGATTTCCTTTTTGCAAACGTAAAGTTATCTCTGCCACTGCCGATAACGTTGGTAACTCGTTTTCAGGAAGGTGCCTTATGTTTAACCGTATCCGCGTTGTCACAATGCTGATGATGGTGCTGGGGGTTTTCGCACTGCTACAGCTTGTTTCCGGTGGTCTGTTGTTTTCTTCATTGCAGCAGAATCAGCAAAGTTTTGTTATTTCTAACGATCTTCGACAGCAGCAAAGTGAACTCACCTCAACATGGGATCTGATGCTGCAAACACGAATCAATTTAAGCCGTTCTTCTGCGCGCATGATGATGGATGCGTCAAACCAGCAAAGCAGCGCCAAAAACGATCTGCTGAAGAATGCGAAAACATCGCTGGCGCAGGCTGAAACGCATTACGCAAAATTTAAAAACATCACACCGTTGCCGGAAATGGCAGAAGCCAGCGGCAACATTGAGGAAAAATATCAGCAGTACCATGCGGCCTTGGCAGAACTGGTTCAGTTTCTGGAAAGCGGCAATATGGACGCCTACTTTGCGCAGCCTACGCAGGGAATGCAAAACGCGCTCGGCGAGGCGCTGGGCAAGTACTCCAGCGTTAGCGAAAAGCTTTACGTTCAGGCATTTGATCAAAGCGCGCGGGATTACCATTTCGCCCAATGGCAGCTTGGCGTGCTGGCCGTAGTGCTGGTGCTGATTCTGGTGGTGGTCTGGTACGGCATCCGTCATACCCTGCTTAATCCTCTGTCCCGTGTTATTGCCCATATTCGGGAAATCGCCAGCGGTAACCTGACCGCAACTCTCGCCGTTAGTGGTCGTAACGAAATCGGCGAGCTGGCCAGTACGGTTGATCATATGCAGCGCTCGCTGACGGAAACCGTCACTCTGGTGCGTGAAGGCTCTGATGCGATTTATTCTGGTACCAGCGAAATTGCCAGCGGAAACACGGACCTCTCATCTCGTACGGAACAGCAGGCGTCAGCGCTGGAAGAAACCGCAGCCAGCATGGAACAGCTGACCGCAACCGTGAAGCAAAACGCGGACAACGCGCGTCAGGCCTCGCAACTGGCGAAAAGCGCCTCGGATACCGCGCAGCATGGCGGCAAAGTGGTTGATAGCGTGGTGAACACCATGCACGAAATTGCCGATAGCTCGAAGAAAATTGCCGACATCATTAGCGTCATCGATGGCATTGCCTTTCAGACCAACATTCTCGCACTGAACGCGGCGGTTGAAGCTGCACGCGCCGGTGAGCAAGGCCGCGGCTTTGCCGTGGTGGCGGGCGAAGTGCGTAATCTGGCAAGCCGCAGTGCGCAGGCGGCGAAAGAGATTAAAGCATTGATTGAAGATTCCGTTTCCCGGGTTGATACCGGTTCTGTACTGGTAGAAAGCGCTGGGGAAACGATGAACGACATCGTCAATGCCGTGACGCGGGTGACCGATATCATGGGTGAGATTGCCTCGGCCTCCGACGAGCAAAGCCGGGGGATTGATCAGGTTGCGCTCGCGGTCTCTGAAATGGATCGCGTTACGCAGCAGAACGCCTCTTTGGTACAGGAATCGGCTGCCGCAGCGGCCGCTCTTGAAGAACAGGCCAGTCGCCTGACGCAGTCGGTATCGACTTTCCGCCTTGCGTCACGTCCGGCCTCGACAAAACCACGCGATACACGATTACCTGCAGCGCCGAGCGCCTCCTATCCGCGCCAGAGCATTGAACAAGATACGAATTGGGAAACATTTTGACTGACAGTTAAACCGCGGCCAGTGCCGCCTGATGGGAGCGTTGATGTTTAATCGTATTCGAATTTCGACCACGCTGTTTTTGATTTTAATCCTCTGCGGTGTTTTGCAGATTGGCAGTAATGGCTTGTCCTTCTGGGCATTTCGGGACGGTTTTCAGAACCTGAATCAGGTCGAACGGAGTAATCAGCAACGCGCTGCGCTGGCCCAAACCCGCGCTGTGTTATTACAGGCCAGTACGGCCCTTAATAAGGCAGGGACGCTGACCGCCCTGAGCTATCCGCCAGAGGACATCAAAACCCTGATGACTCTTGCGCGCGACAGCCTGGCGCAGTCTGAATTGATGTTTAAACGCTTTATGGCGACGTCGGATTCGACGGAACAAGGCAAGGCGCTGTTTAGCGCGACGGAGAAAAGTTTCAACCAGTGGCACAGCGATCTCGCGCATCAGGCCACCTGGCTTGAAAACAATCAGCTGTCAGATTTTCTGACCGCGCCGGTGCAGGCGGCTCAAGATGCTTTTGATGCGAATGTGAATGCGTGGCAGAGCAACATCGACCGCGTGTTGCAAACGGCAGGAGAGCAGAGTCAGCGCAATTACCATATGTCGGGGGTGATTTTCGCCACCATGGTGGTCCTGGCAGCACTGCTCACCAGCGGTGCGCTGTTCTGGTCACGCAAGATGATTGTTCAGCCGCTGGCGATTATTGGCAGCCATTTCGACAGTATTGCCGCTGGGAATCTGGCACGGCCAGTAGCGGTTTATGGGCGCAATGAGATCTCGGCCATTTTTGCCAGCCTGCAGAAGATGCAAAAGGCATTACGCGAAACAGTAAATGACGTTCGTCAGGGCAGCTCAGCCATGCATAGCGGTATTTCAGAAATCGCGATGGGCAATAACGATTTATCTTCGCGAACCGAGCAGCAGGCGGCCGCGCTGGCACAAACGGCAGCCAGCATGGAACAACTTACCGCCACTGTCGGCCAGAACGCTGATAACGCGCGCCAGGCGTCAGGGATCGCCAAAAGTGCGGCAGACACAGCGCATAAAGGTGGCGAGCAGACGTCCCGGGTTGCCAGCACCATGCATGAGATTTCTGCCAGCTCGCAGAAAATCGGCGACATCATCGGCGTGATTGACAGCATTGCCTTCCAGACCAATATCCTGGCGTTGAATGCCGCGGTCGAGGCCGCCAGGGCAGGGGAGCAAGGGCGTGGTTTTGCCGTCGTCGCTGGTGAAGTGCGTAATCTGGCAAGCCGTAGCGCGCAGGCGGCGAAAGAAATTAAGGGGCTCATTGAGGAGTCAGTCACCCGGGTGCATCAGGGCTCGCAACTGGTGGATATGGCGTCGCGCACGATGACGGAAATTGTCAGTTCGGTGACCCGGGTTAACGACATCATGGGCGAGATTGCCTCGGCATCCGATGAACAGCGCAGAGGCATTGAGCAGGTGGCGCAGGCCGTCAGCCAGATGGACTCAGTGACGCAGCAAAACGCCGGGCTGGTGGAAGAAGCCGCATCCGCCACCGGACAACTCGCCACACAGGCCGATAATCTTTCCGCCTGTGTCGCATTTTTCAAGCTTGAAGAGCAAACCGTAGCAAAACAAGAGTTGGCGCAGCCGCAGGTTGCGTCCGTTGTATCCTGAATGTGATTGAGAAGGCGCTATGACATCATCTCTGCCCACCGGGCAAACGTCATTATTGTTACAGATGACACAGCGCCTCGCGCTGTCTGACGCGCATTTTCGTCGGATATGTCAATTAATCTACCAGCGTGCAGGGATCGTACTGGCCGACCACAAGCGGGACATGGTTTATAACCGCCTGGTCCGCCGTTTGCGTACCCTGGGGCTGGATGACTTTGGTCGCTATCTCAGCATGCTGGAAGCTAACCAGAACAGTGCTGAGTGGCAAGCTTTTATTAACTCCCTGACTACCAACCTGACCGCATTTTTTCGCGAAGGGCATCATTTTCCGGTGCTGTCAGATCATGCTCGTCGGCGCAGCGGTGAATACCGCGTCTGGAGCGCGGCGGCATCAACCGGAGAAGAGCCCTACAGCATTGCGATTACGCTTGCCGATACCTTAGGTATGGCACCGGGCCGCTGGCGCGTTTTTGCCAGCGACATTGATACCGAAGTGCTGGAAAAGGCCAGAAACGGCATTTACCGCCTCGATGAGCTAAAGACGCTGTCACCCCAGCAGTTGCAGCGTTATTTCATGCGCGGTACCGGTCCGCATGAAGGGCTGGTACGCGTTCGGCAGGAACTGGCAGGTCATGTTGAATTTTCCAGCGTCAATTTACTGGATAAGCAGTACAACGTGCCAGGCCCTTTTGATGCCATATTTTGCCGTAACGTGATGATCTATTTCGATAAAACGACGCAGCAGGACATTTTGCACCGTTTTGTTCCACTTCTTAAACCTGACGGACTGCTGTTTGCAGGTCATTCAGAAAACTTTAGCAACCTTGTGCGCGAGTTTAGCCTGCGTGGACAGACCGTGTATGCGCATGCGCCAGGTAAGGATAAAGCATGAGTAAAATCAGGGTGTTGTCGGTAGATGATTCTGCATTGATGCGTCAAATCATGACCGAAATTATTAACAGCCACAGTGATATGGAAATGGTGGCGACGGCGCCGGATCCGTTGGTCGCCCGGGATTTAATCAAAAAATACAATCCCGACGTCCTGACGCTGGACGTGGAAATGCCGCGCATGGACGGCCTCGATTTCCTTGAGAAGTTGATGCGCCTGCGTCCGATGCCGGTGGTTATGGTTTCTTCACTGACCGGTAAAGGTTCTGAGGTCACGCTGCGGGCCCTGGAACTGGGGGCGATTGACTTTGTCACCAAGCCTCAGTTGGGGATCCGCGAAGGCATGCTGGCGTATAGCGAGATGATTGCGGAGAAAATCCGCACCGCATCGCGGGCAAAACTGGCCGCCCACAAACCCTTGGCGGCACCGACGACCTTGAAAACGGGGCCATTACTCAGTTCAGAAAAACTGCTGGTCATCGGCGCCTCAACCGGAGGAACAGAGGCAATTCGCCATGTACTCCAGCCATTGCCGCTTTCAAGTCCCGGTATTCTTATTACCCAGCATATGCCGCCAGGATTTACCCGATCGTTCGCCGAACGTCTGAACAAACTGTGTCAGATTACCGTAAAAGAGGCAGAGGACGGAGAGCGCGTTCTCCCTGGGCATGCGTATATCGCGCCTGGCGACAAGCATATGGAGCTGGCGCGCAGCGGCGCGAACTATCAAATCAAAATTCATGACGGTCCGCCGGTTAACCGGCACCGGCCCTCAGTGGATGTGCTGTTTCATTCGGTGGCGAAACATGCGGGGCGTAATGCCGTTGGGGTGATCCTGACCGGTATGGGCAACGATGGTGCAGCCGGAATGTTAGCGATGAACCAGGCGGGTGCCTGGACCATTGCGCAAAACGAAGCAAGTTGTGTGGTGTTCGGCATGCCGCGCGAGGCCATCAATATGGGTGGCGTAAGCGAAGTGGTCGATCTTAGCCAGGTGAGCCAGCAAATGCTGGTGAAAATTAGTGCCGGACAGGCAATACGTATTTGAATCAGGAGTTTATTTTTATGGCGGATAAAGAGCTTAAGTTTTTGGTTGTGGATGACTTTTCCACCATGCGTCGCATCGTGCGTAACCTGCTTAAAGAGCTGGGATTCAACAATGTTGAAGAGGCTGAAGATGGCGTGGATGCGCTGAACAAGCTACAGGCAGGGGGATTCGGTTTTGTTATTTCTGACTGGAACATGCCGAACATGGATGGACTGGAACTGCTGAAAACCATCCGTGCAGATGGTGGGATGGCTTCTCTGCCGGTGCTGATGGTCACGGCAGAAGCGAAAAAAGAGAACATCATTGCGGCGGCACAGGCAGGCGCCAGTGGCTATGTCGTGAAACCGTTCACGGCGGCGACGCTGGAAGAAAAACTGAATAAAATCTTTGAGAAACTGGGCATGTGAGGGTGTGATGATGATGCAACCACAAATTAAACCTGCTGACGAACACTCTGCAGGGGACATCATCGCGCGCATCGGCAGTTTGACCCGAATGCTGCGCGACAGCCTGCGTGAACTGGGGCTGGATCAGGCTATTGCCGAAGCGGCAGAAGCAATTCCCGATGCCCGCGATCGTCTCGATTACGTTGTACAGATGACCGCTCAGGCGGCAGAGCGCGCGCTGAACAGCGTCGAAGCTTCGCAGCCGCACCAGGACGCGATGGAAAAAGGGGCCAAAGACCTGACCAAACGCTGGGATGAATGGTTCGAAAATCCGATCGAACTGTCAGACGCTCGTGAACTGGTCACCGATACCCGTCAGTTCCTTGGTGATGTGCCCGGACATACCAGCTTTACCAATGCCCAGTTGCTGGACATCATGATGGCGCAGGATTTCCAGGATCTCACCGGACAGGTCATCAAGCGCATGATGGATGTTATCCAGGAAATTGAACGTCAGCTGTTGATGGTTCTGTTGGAAAACATTCCGGAACAGGGCGCTCGTCCTAAACGTGAAAACGAAAGCTTGCTGAACGGCCCGCAGGTTGACGCCTCGAAAGCTGGCGTAGTGGCAAGCCAGGATCAGGTTGACGACCTGCTGGATAGCCTCGGGTTCTGATGAGTATTTGCCGGATGTGAGGCGTGGGCCTCTCATCCGGCTTACGCGCAATTCTGCTTAAAGCCATAAATCCCGTCTTTTTTACCGCTTACTCTTCCCATTGCTGGATAGCTGTTCTGGCATCATTCTCGCCTATATCTCTATCCAGGGTCTGATGCGTGGCAGAAGAAAGCGACGACGACAAAACAGAAGCCCCCACACCCCACCGACTTGAAAAAGCGCGGGAAGAAGGGCAGATCCCCCGATCCAAAGAGCTAACCTCACTACTTATTTTGCTGGTGGGCGTGTGTATTATCTGGATTGGCGGGGAGTCGCTTGCCCGCAGACTGGCCGGTATGCTGTCGGCCGGATTACGTTTTGACCACAGTATGGTTAACGATCCAAACCTGATCCTCAGCCAAATCATCCTGCTGATTAAAGACGCGATGATTGCGCTGTTGCCGTTGATTACCGGCGTCGTTCTGGTGGCATTAATCTCCCCGGTGATGCTTGGCGGCTTGATTTTCAGCGGTAAATCCCTGCAACCCAAATTCTCTAAGCTGAATCCGTTGCCGGGCATTAAGCGCATGTTTTCCGCGCAAACCGGCGCAGAACTGCTCAAAGCGATACTGAAGTCGACGTTAGTGGGCAGCGTGGCCGGGTTTTATCTCTGGCACAAGTGGCCAGAGATGATGCGGCTGATGGCGGAATCTCCGATTACGGCGATGGGCAACGCCCTGGATTTAGTCGGCATGTGCGCGTTGTTGGTGGTGCTTGGTGTCATTCCGATGGTGGGATTCGACGTTTTTTTCCAGATTTACAGCCATCTGAAAAAGCTGCGCATGTCGCGCCAGGATATCCGTGACGAATTTAAGCAAAGCGAAGGTGACCCGCACGTTAAGGGCAAAATTCGTCAAATGCAGCGCGCGGCCGCTCAGCGTCGCATGATGGCGGATGTACCAAAAGCAGACGTTATTGTCACTAACCCTACGCACTACTCAGTGGCGTTGAAGTATGACGAGAACAAAATGAGTGCGCCGAAAGTTGTCGCTAAGGGGGCCGGGCTGGTTGCGCTGCGCATTCGTGAAATTGGCGCAGAGCACCGTGTCCCTACGTTAGAAGCGCCACCACTGGCGCGTGCGCTCTATCGCCATGCTGAAATTGGTCAGCAAATACCGGGTCAATTATATGCCGCCGTTGCCGAAGTGCTGGCATGGGTATGGCAGCTAAAACGCTGGCGTCTGGCTGGCGGCAAACGTCCACCACAACCTGAAAACCTTCCGGTGCCTGAAGCACTGGATTTCATGAACGAGAAGAATACTGATGGCTAATCTGGTCGCGATGCTGCGTCTGCCCAGCAACCTGAAATCCACGCAATGGCAAATCCTTGCCGGACCGATCCTCATCCTGCTGATCCTGTCGATGATGGTGCTGCCGCTGCCGGCTTTCGTCCTCGATTTGCTGTTCACATTTAACATTGCGCTGTCGATCATGGTGCTGCTGGTGGCGATGTTCACCCAGCGTACGCTGGAATTTGCCGCATTCCCGACGATTTTGCTGTTTACCACATTATTACGCCTGGCGCTGAACGTTGCGTCGACCCGTATCATTTTGATGGAAGGACACACCGGCGCGGCGGCGGCGGGGAAGGTGGTTGAAGCTTTTGGTCACTTCCTGGTGGGCGGTAACTTTGCGATCGGCATCGTGGTCTTCGTGATTCTCGTCATCATTAACTTTATGGTAATCACCAAAGGTGCAGGGCGTATCGCCGAGGTTGGCGCGCGCTTCGTGCTGGATGGTATGCCCGGCAAGCAGATGGCGATTGATGCGGATTTGAATGCCGGTCTGATTGGCGAAGATGAAGCTAAAAAACGACGCTCGGAAGTGACCCAGGAAGCGGATTTTTACGGCTCAATGGACGGTGCGAGTAAATTCGTCCGTGGAGACGCCATTGCCGGTATTTTGATCATGGTGATCAACGTAGTCGGCGGTCTGTTAGTTGGGGTGTTGCAGCATGGTATGAGCATGGGCAGCGCTGCGGAAAGTTATACCCTGCTGACCATCGGTGACGGGCTGGTGGCACAAATTCCTGCGCTGGTTATCTCTACCGCGGCGGGCGTTATCGTGACCCGCGTGAGTACCGACCAGGACGTAGGCGAACAGATGGTGACCCAACTGTTCAGCAATCCTAGTGTCATGTTGCTCAGTGCGGCGGTACTTGGACTTTTGGGCCTGGTTCCGGGCATGCCGAACCTGGTGTTTCTGATGTTTACTGCCGCATTGCTGGGCCTGGCCTGGTGGATGCGCGGTCGTGAGCAAAAAGCGCCAGATGAACCGCAGCCGGTGAAAATGCCGGAAAACAACTCCGTGGTGGAAGCCACGTGGAACGACGTGCAGTTGGAAGATTCGCTGGGAATGGAGGTAGGTTATCGCCTGATCCCAATGGTGGACTTTCAGCAGGATGGCGAGTTACTGGGGCGAATTCGCAGTATTCGTAAGAAATTTGCTCAGGATATGGGCTTCCTGCCGCCGGTGGTACACATCCGTGACAATATGGATCTGCAGCCGGCCCGCTATCGAATTTTGATGAAAGGGGTAGAAATTGGCAGCGGTGATGCCTATCCGGGACGCTGGCTGGCCATTAACCCAGGTACTGCTGCCGGGTCGCTGCCGGGCGAGAAAACGGTCGATCCGGCTTTCGGACTGGACGCTATCTGGATTGAAAGCGCATTGAAAGAACAGGCGCAGATTCAGGGCTTTACGGTGGTTGAAGCCAGTACTGTTGTTGCTACGCATCTAAATCACCTGATTGGCCAGTTCGCCGCTGAGCTGTTTGGCCGTCAGGAAGCGCAGCAGTTACTGGATCGAGTGTCGCAGGAAATGCCAAAGCTGACGGAAGATCTGGTGCCGGGCGTTGTGACGCTCACCACGCTACATAAAGTGCTGCAGAACTTACTGGACGAGAAAGTACCGATTCGTGATATGCGCACCATTCTTGAAACGCTGGCGGAACATGCGCCGCTGCAAAACGATCCGCATGAGCTTACCGCGGTCGTCCGTGTTGCGTTGGGACGCGCCATCACTCAGCAGTGGTTCCCGGGGAATGAAGAGGTTCAGGTTATCGGTCTTGATACTCCGCTCGAGCGTTTGCTGCTGCAAGCGCTGCAGGGGGGGGGAGGCCTGGAGCCTGGGCTTGCAGACCGCCTGCTGGCCCAAACACAGGAAGCGCTGTCCCGGCAGGAAATGTTGGGCGCGCCGCCGGTCTTGCTGGTTAATCACGCGTTGCGTCCGCTGCTGGCGCGGTTTTTACGTCGCAGCATCCCGCAGTTGGTGGTGTTATCGAACATGGAGCTTTCCGATAACCGCCATATCCGCATGACGGCGACCATTGGAGGTAAATAATGCGCAAGTTACTGTGGTTGTTGTTTTTTCCTCTGGTGGCGCAGGCCGCCGGAGAAGGGGCCTGGCAGGCAAGCGGTATGGGGATCATCTTAAATTACCGTGGCCAGTCAGCCTCGTCTGCGCCTTTGGTTCCTGGCCAGCCGGTCTCAGGCTTAATGACGCTGGTAGCCTGGCGCTATGAGCTGAATGGCCCCACGCCCGCAGGTCTGCGGGTGCGTTTATGTTCTCAGTCCCGTTGTGTCGAGCTGGACGGGCAAAGTGGGACCACCAACGGGTTCAATAATGTTCCGGCCATTGAACCGATGCATTTTGTCTGGGAAGTCCCCGGCGGTGGTCGCCTGATCCCCGCGTTACGCATTCAGAGCAATCAGGTGATTGTGAACTACCGTTAACACCCTCCGTCATTCAGACCAGCAGTTGAAACTGCTGGTTGTTTCAACACTCCAGCCTCTCATTCAATTAAATAGAAACGCAGTTTTATAAAATAGGTGACGTACGTTGCCGGACTCTTTGTATTGTTGCCATTTCACGAATCCTTCTGGCAGAAATAGAAAGGTTTCGCTTCCTGTTTGCTTTTACTGTGCCCCTATAAGGATGCCCATTGTCAAAGCGAGGATTGCGGGGCCTCCCAAATACAGCTGCTGCGCCGCAACAGGGGCAGGTCACAGCATTGAATCCGACATTGACAGAGGTTAAGTAAATGATTGTTTACCCGGTTAAACATAGCCCGTTGTTGCGCCAGCCAGAACATTTTATTGCCAGGGATGAATTAAAAACGCTGATCAAAAAGGTGACGCATAACCTGGTCAATATTCATGACGAAACTGGTGAGTTCTTGCTGCGTCTGGACGATGGACGCGTAATTGATACCAAAGGCTGGGCGGGATGGGAGTGGACGCACGGCGTCGGCTTGTACGGGATGTATCAGTACTATCTGCAAACCGGCGATGAAACGATACGCGATATCATCGATAGCTGGTTTGCCGATCGCTTTGCTGAAGGTGCAACCACCAAAAACGTTAACACCATGGCGCCATTTTTAACGTTGGCGTATCGCTATGAAGAGACGCGTAATCCAGCGTATCTACCGTGGCTCGACAGCTGGGCTGAGTGGGCAATGCATGAGATGCCGCGTACCGAGTTCGGCGGTATGCAACACATTACGCTGGCGGAAGAAAACCACCAGCAGATGTGGGATGACACGCTGATGATGACGGTTCTACCGCTGGCGAAGATTGGCAAGTTACTCAATCGCCCTGACTACATCGAAGAGGCAACGTATCAGTTCCTGCTGCACGTGCAAAACCTGATGGATAAAGACACGGGGCTGTGGTTCCACGGCTGGAGCTATGAAGGAAATCATAACTTTGCCAATGCCCGCTGGGCGCGTGGCAACAGTTGGTTAACTATCGTGATCCCGGACTTCCTCGAATTACTTGATTTACCAGAAAACAATGCCGTTCACCGCTATCTGGTACAGGTCCTGAACGCACAAATCGCGGCGCTGGCGAAATGCCAGGATGAAAGTGGGTTGTGGCATACCTTGCTGGACGACCCGCAGTCGTATCTGGAAGCATCGGCAACTGCCGGATTTGCTTATGGGATCCTCAAAGCTGTACGTAAACGCTATGTTGGGCAAGAGTATACGCTGGTGGCCGAAAAAGCCATTCGTGGCATTGTGCAGCATATTTCACCGGAAGGTGAACTGCTGCACACCTCGTTTGGCACCGGGATGGGACACAATCTCGATTTCTACCGCAACATCCCTCGGACTTCTATGCCTTACGGACAAGCGATGGCGATGCTGTGTCTTACCGAATACTTGCGTAAGTATTTTTGATATCGGTATTCGATGGCGCTAACGCTATCGGACCTGATGGTTGAGTCGTCACTGTGTGTACCGTGTTGTCCTGCGGGGCAAAGAGATGATCCATGATTTGACGCATAACCGGCGCGGCGGTGACACCATCGCTGCCGCCGTTTTCCAGAATTAACGCCACCGCGACCTTCGGGTTCTTATAGGGCGCAAATGCGGTATAGAACACGTGGTCGCGCAAGCGGACAGGGATCATCTTCGCATTGTAGGTCTGATTTTCTTTCAGGCTAAAGACCTGCGAGGTGCCGCTTTTCGCCGCAATGCCGTAAGGTGCTGTGTGAAAGAACTTATAACCTGTACCATTTGGTTCATTCGCCATGCCGAACATCGCCTGACGCACCAGTCCCCAGTAGGGTGACGAGGCTGAGGCGATTTGTGACGGTGCTTCTGGAGCCTGATACGGCGTGAAGGTTTTGCCATTTTCTTCATCGAGTAGCAGGTGAGGGACGATAACCTTGCCGTTGTTAATCAGTGCGACCATGGCTTTGACCATCTGGATAGGAGTGGCAATCCAGTAGCCCTGGCCGATGCCAACTGAGATAGTATCCCCCTGATACCAGGCTTTTTTATGCACTTTTTGCTTCCATTCACGGCTCGGGAGCAGGCCGTTATACTCCTCATCAAGATCGATGCCGGTCGGTTTACCGTAACCAAACTGGCTGAGCATGCTGTTAATCCGGTCGATCCCCATCATATACGCTACCTGATAGAAGAACGTATCGGCAGACTCTTCTATCGCTTTGGTGACATCCAGCATACCGTGGCCTGTTTTTTTCCAGTCACGGTAATGTCGCTCGGTGCCGGGTAGCGTCCAGGTAGGAGCACCGAAGAAACTGGTCTGCGGCGTGATCACACCGTTTAGTAATGCTGACATCGCCATATACGGTTTGACCGTTGAAGCGGGGGGGTACAATCCCTGTGTGACGCGGTTGATTAATGGCAGGTCTTTATCCTGGAGTAGCTTGTTATAGTCCTGATAGCTAATGCCTTTGACAAACGGATTAGGGTCATAGCTGGGGTTTGAGACCATCGCCAGTACAGAACCGTCGTGTGGATCTTCAACCAAAACGGCGGCACGCTGGCCAGCCAACAAGCTCTCAATATATTGCTGTAAATGTAAATCCAGCGTCAGATGGATATCTTTACCGGCAACGGGCGGCACATCTTTGAGCAGGCGTACGATGCGTCCGTGGTTATCTACTTCCACCTCCTGATAACCGGTCTTTCCATGCAGTTCATTTTCGTAATAGCGCTCAATACCTTGCTTACCGATATTGTGATCGGCGGCGTAGTTCTCAGCCTGACCCTTTTGATCCAGAGCTTTCAGGTCGTTGTCATTGATTTTTGAAACATAGCCAAGGACATGTGCCAGCGCCGCGCCATAGGGATACTGGCGGTCTTCGTAGCTATTGATGTTTACGCCGCTAAAATGAAACTGGTTTACCGAGAAACGGGCGATTTCCACATCGGTAAGCGCATTTTTTAGCACGACCGGACGATAACGGCTGCTGGCTTTTAGCTCATGGCGAAACTGATCAATATCATCAGGAGTGAGGTCAACGATGGGCGTGAGCTGCTGGATTAACGCATTCATATCACTGATTTTATAAGGCGTAACGGAAATATCGTACCAGGTGACGTTGCGCACCAGCGGGATGCCGTTGCGATCGTAAATCATGCCACGTGTGGGGGCGACGGGTAGCATTTTGATATCGTTTGCATTCGACCGGGTGGTGTAATACTGGTGCTGACAGATTTGTAAGTTATACAGATTGTAAATCAGGATGCCAAAACAGATGACCACCAGGCCAAAGGCCACCAACACACGCCGCTGAAAGAGTTTTTCTTCCGCCTCAAAATCTCTGAATGTCATTGACCCGTACCCGATTAATTCGCCGCCTAATGATACGGAGGCTTAAACGGGATGACAGGCAAAAAATGTTCCATATCTCTAGGGAAATGTGTCATTCCTTGTGGGCTGTTACAAATTACAGTGAACGTCGCCGCTTCTCGTAGGCCTGATTGCGCTGCCATGAGAACGGGTCAGGGAAAATAAAAAAGCCCGCGACATAGCGCGGGCTTCCACATTACTTGAGGTAATTACATACGTTCTACGGTTTCGATACCCAGTGTATCCAGACCCAGCTTCAGGGTTTTCGCCGTCAGCTGTGCCAGTTTCAGCCGGCTGTTACGAATCTCTTCGTTTTCAGCGCTGAGGATAGGGCAGTGCTCGTAGAAGCCGGAGAACAGACCGGCAACGTCGTACAGGTAAGCACACATCACGTGCGGTGTACCTTCACGCGCAACGACGGTCAGCGTTTCTTCAAACTGCAGCAGACGCGCAGCCAGCTGAGCCTCGCGATCTTCGTTGATAATCACCTGCGCATTTGCCAGCGCGCTTTCGTCGATATCCGCTTTACGGAATACGGACAGTACGCGGGTGTAAGCATACTGCATGTACGGAGCGGTATTGCCTTCGAACGCCAGCATGTTGTCCCAGTCGAAGATATAGTCGGTGGTACGGTTTTTGGACAGATCCGCGTATTTCACCGCACCGATACCGACCGCATTTGCCAGCTTTTCCAGCTCATCGGCAGGCATGTCCGGGTTCTTCTCCGCGACCAGACGACGTGCGCGCTCCAGCGCTTCATCCAGCAGATCGGCCAGTTTAACCGTGCCGCCAGCGCGGGTTTTGAACGGTTTACCGTCTTTACCCAGCATCATACCGAACATGTGGTGTTCCAGCGGCACCGAATCCGGCACATAACCAGCTTTACGTACGATGGTCCAGGCCTGCATTAAGTGCTGATGCTGACGAGAGTCGATGTAATACAGTACGCGATCGGCATGCAGGGTTTCGTAACGATACTTGGCACAGGCGATGTCGGTTGTGGTGTAGAGATAGCCGCCATCTTTCTTCTGAATGATAACGCCCATCGGTTCGCCTTCCTTGTTTTTATACTCATCAAGGAATACGACGGTAGCGCCTTCGCTTTCAACAGCCAGGCCTTTGGCTTTGAGATCGGCCACGATGCCAGGCAGCATCGGGTTGTACAGGCTCTCGCCCATGACGTCGTCACGGGTCAGGGTAACGTTGAGGCGATCGTAGGTTAACTGGTTCTGCGACATGGTAATGTCGACCAGTTTACGCCACATCTCGCGGAAGTATTCGTCGCCGCCTTGCAGCTTCACGACATAACTACGGGCGCGTTCCGCGAAGGCTTCATCTTCGTCGTAATGTTTTTTCGCGTCACGGTAGAAACCTTCCAGGTCAGCCAGCGCCATCTCTCCGGCATTTTCCTGCTGCTGTTTTTCCAGCCATGCGATGAGCATACCGAACTGAGTACCCCAGTCACCGACGTGGTTGGCGCGGATAACCTTGTGACCAAGGAATTCCAGCGTACGCACCGCCGCGTCACCGATGATGGTGGAACGCAGGTGACCAACGTGCATCTCTTTCGCTACGTTAGGCGCGGAGTAGTCAACCACGACGGTTTGTTTAGTCGGTTGGGTGACGCCCAGACGATCGGAAGCCAGCGCCTGCTGAACGTGCTGCGCCAGAAATGCCGGGTCGAGAAAAATGTTGATAAAGCCCGGGCCTGCAATTTCAACTTTGCTGGCAATCCCGTTGAGATCCAGATGAGTCAGCACCTGCTCAGCCAGTTGTCGCGGCGCCATACCCAGTTTTTTAGCGACAGCCATCATGCCGTTAGCTTGATAGTCGCCGAACTGTACTTTTGCTGACTGACGAACCTGTGGTTCGCAATCTGCAGGCGCGCCTGCAGCAATCATGGCCTGACTGACTTTTTCTGAGAGAAGAGCCTGAATATTCACCGGAATACCTTACATTTATGAAGCGGCCTAAAATTCACCGCACCAGTTTAAGAATTAAGGGCGGGAGTATACTGCAAATGCCCGTTGCCGTCAGCATTGTGTGTACCGCCAGTAGCCTGAAATGTAAACCATGCAATGGCGTAAATTTATCCATGATGTGTTCGGAGAAAACAGCGGTTGGATGGCGCAGCGCAACAGAGTAAATTAGCGACTTTGAACATGGATATGAGCTTTTAATATGGCGAACTGGCAAACCGTTGCAGAACTACAGGATATTTCTGCAGATTTACCGCATTTCACGCAGGCATTAACGGAACTTTCTACCCGTCTTGGGCTGGATATCACAGGCCTGGAAGCCGATCACATTTCCTTGCGTTGCCATCAAAATACCACTGCAGAACGCTGGCGTCGCGGGTTTGAACAGTGCGGTGAATTGTTGTCAGAAAACATCATTAACGGCAGACCTATTTGTCTTTTTAAACTGCATGAGCCGGTTTGTGTGCAACATTGGCAATTTTCCATCGTCGAACTGCCGTGGCCGGGCGAAAAACGTTACCCACATGAAGGCTGGGAACATATTGAAATTGTTCTGCCGGGTGAGGCACAAACGCTGAATGCGCGAGCGCTGGCGCTGCTTTCCGATCACGGTCTGAGTCAACCTGGTATATTTGTGAAAACCAGCTCGCCAAAAGGAGAACGTGAACGTTTACCGAATCCGACGCTGGCGGTTAGCGATGGTAGCGTGACGATAAAATTCCACCCGTGGTCGATTGAAACCATTGTGGCAAGCGAACGTCAGGAGTGAGCATGACTATACTGGAAATCTGCTGTTACAGCATGGAGTGCGCGCGCACGGCGCAGCAAAACGGCGCGGATCGTATTGAGCTTTGCTCGGCACCCAAAGAAGGGGGCTTAACGCCTTCGCTGGGCGTCTTGCGTTCTGTTCGCCAGCACATTTCGATTCCCGTCAATCCCATTATTCGTCCACGTGGAGGCGACTTTTGTTACACCGAAGGTGAATTCGCTGCAATGCTGGATGATATAGCGATGGTCAGAGAACTAGGGTTCTCAGGGCTGGTGACCGGCATTTTAGATGCGGATGGCGATGTCGATATGCCGCGCATGGAGAAAATAATGATCGCCGCCGGTTCACTGCAAGTCACTTTTCATCGTGCCTTTGATATGTGTGCTAACCCACTCAATACGCTTAAAAAATTAGCTGATTTGGGCATCGCCAGAGTACTCACCTCCGGGCAAAAATCAGATGCGGCGCAAGGTTTAACAAAAATAATGGAACTTATTACGCAGCCTGGTGCTCCAATCATTATGGCCGGAGCGGGGGTTCGCGCCTCGAATTTGTCCCTGTTCCTTGATGCTGGGGTGCAGGAAGTCCACAGTTCTGCCGGAGTATGGCTGGCTTCACCAATGCGTTATCGCAATTCGGGGTTGTCGATGTCTTCGGATGCGCAGGCGGATGAGTATTCTCGCTATGCGGTAGACGGGGCGGCGGTTGCTGAAATGAAAGCAATCATTGCACACCATCAGGCCAGCTGATTTTACCGTTGCATCATGTCGCCCAATATGATGCTTGCTCGTACCAGGCCCCTGCAATTTCAACAGGGGCCTTTTTTTCTCCTTCTCCTGCATATTTCGGTCTGCAACTGTGTTGGCTTTCCTCGCTCACCCCGGTCACGTAGTTATCTACGCTCCCAGGGATTTGCTGCGTCGCCGCCTTGTTGCAAACCGAACTATTTTGGAGAAATGGTGCTATACGTAATAGTCATTTGGCAAAAATGACTACGGTTTACGCGCAATCAATACCGCACGCAGTGGGGCAGGGTAGCCTTCCACCGTCTTGCTGTGGTCGTTCGGGTCAAGGAAGTCGGCCAGCGATTCGGTAATCATCCATTCGGTGCGGCGCTGTTCTTCGGTAGTGGTCACACATACGTCGGCAATGCGCACATCAACAAACCCGCATTTTTCCAGCCAGTTTTTTAGCGCCAGTGCAGACGGGATAAAGTAAACGTTACGCATCTGGGCGTAGCGATCGCCCGGCACCAGCACGGTATTTTCATCGCCTTCGACGACCAGCGTTTCCAGTACCAGTTCGCCGTCTTTAACCAACTGATCCTTTAACTGCCACAGGTGTTCCAGCGGCGAGCGGCGGTGATAAAGCACGCCCATGGAGAATACGGTATCAAAGGCGTTGAGCGCCGGAAGCTGTTCAATACCCAGCGGCAGCAGATGCGCGCGCTGGTCATTGCCCAGCAGTTTACGCACCGCCTCAAACTGGCACAGGAACAGTTGGGTCGGATCGATACCGACCGCCAGATGTGCGCCCGCGCCAATCATGCGCCACATGTGATAGCCACTGCCGCAACCGACATCAAGAATGGTACGTCCGGTGAGATCAGACAAGTGCGGCAGGACGCGATCCCACTTCCAGTCGGAACGCCATTCGGTATCGATATTGACGCCGTACAGCGAGTAAGGTCCTTTACGCCATGGCATCAGGTTACGCATCAGGGTGTCTATGCGTTTAAGCTGACCTTCGCTGAGCGGCTCTTTGCTTTCTGCGGTAACGCTGTGCAGTAAGTCCAGACGATGCGGCGTTAGCTCGGGCAGAAACTCGACGGCGTTTGACCATTGTTTAAAAAGACCGTGCTGATCGCGCTGCCAGGCAGCGATTTGCGCCGGAAGTGTTTCCAGCCAATGGGACAGATGATTTTTGGCAATCAACTGATAAAAGTTACCAAAATCGATCATGCGCTAACCTCAGCCTTCAACGCCACCAGAGAGCCAAAGTTGAAGCACTGGAACCACAATTCGCTGTGCTCAAAGCCGGCCTGATGCAGTCGCGCTTTATGCGTTTCGACCGAGTCGGTGAGCATCACGTTCTCCAGCATGCTGCGCTTCTGGCTGATTTCCAGTTCGCTATAGCCATTGGCTCGTTTGAAGTCGTGGTGCATGTTGAACAGCAACTCGCCTACGTTCGCGTCTTCGAAGCTGAATTTTTCAGATAGCACCAACGCGCCACCGGGATTCAGCCCCTGATAAATCTTATCCAACAACGCCTGGCGCTCGGGTGGCTCAAGGAATTGCAGGGTAAAATTCAGCACCACCATCGAGGCATTTTCGATAGTAATGTTGCGAATATCGCCTTCGACAACCTCAACCGGGGTCGGTGCCTTATAGGCGTCAATATGACGACGGCAGCGCTCAACCATCGCCGGAGAGTTGTCGACAGCAATAATTTTGCAATTCTCGTGATGAATATTGCGACGCACCGAGAGCGTCGCCGCGCCCAGAGAACAGCCCAGATCGTAGACCTGCGTGTTGGGTTGTACGAAACGTTCGGCCAGCATGCCAATCATAGAAATAATATTGGAATAGCCAGGAACGGAACGCTGGATCATATCCGGGAAGACTTCAGCTACCCGTTCATCAAAGGTCCAGTCACCCAGACTGGCGATAGGCGCAGAAAAAAGCGTGTCGCGGTGAGACATAACGTAAAAATCCGGGAAAAATAAAGTGGCGTATTGTGCGCTAATGCAGGGAGAAAACCAACTCCCAGGGCATATACCAAAGATTCGCCAGCACCATTAGCAACAGCGAACACCAGGTTGCGCTCATGCCTGAACGGCGCCAGCGGAAAAGCCGATGGTGGAATCCGTAATAATGCATCAGTCGTCCGGCAATCAACATCAGCCCGCAAAGATGCACCATCCACGTCTCTGCGCCGTTCATTTCCATAAATAACAGCAGCACTAACGCGACGGGAATATATTCCACCGCGTTACCGTGAATGCGGATAGCGCTTTGCAGTTCGCTAAAACCTCCATCGCCATAGGCAACGCGATATTGCATGCGCAGGCGAACAACGTCAAAGGAGAACTTTATTAACAATAACGCACCCAATACGGCATAAAGCGCGCTTACCATACAAACTCCCTTTTAAAATGGCTGATGGCCTTGACTATGATAGGTGGCATTTTCAGAAAAGAGAAGATTGCTGTGGAATAGACGGCGCTGATCCGATCTCTGGCAGAGCATTGCGTAAATCTGCCCATAGCGTATCAACAAGCTCCGGGGCCTGCGCGATGTCCGGCGTATGCAAAAACAGATACGGCGTCGTGGTGTGTTGCCATAGTGATAGCTTGGTCAGCCAGACGGCAAAAAGCGCGCTGTTTTGTGCCATATCATCGCTGCCGATAAAGCGTACCATCGGATGGTTTGCCGTCACCACCGCATGCACCGGAACCTTTGGTTTCTTACGCTGGGCGTCACGTATCGCTTCGGTATGTGGGATTGCGGCATGTACCGGGCGGCTGTCCAGAATCACCCGGTTTACTCCACGCTCGTGTAACCCGCGATTAAATAGCTGTTCGGCTTCGCCTTTGGCAAAGAAGTCTGGATGGCGAACTTCCACACCGTAGGTAAAGCATTCGGGGAGCGCATCGAGAAACTGCCACAGGGCAGGCAGGTCGCGTGGGCTAAAAGTCGCGGGTAATTGCAGCCAGTATTGTCCAATGCGCGATCCCAGCGGCGACATGCGCGTAAAAAATTCCTGCACCAGGTCATCACAATTACGCAGCGCGGCCTTATGCGAAATGGTCGCCGGAAACTTAAAACAAAATCGAAACGTATCGGTGGTCTGTGCTTGCCAGCGGGCAACAATATCGGCTTTAGGCAGCGCATACAGCGTGGTATTGCCCTCCACGCAGTTAAAGTGGCGGGCATACTCTTCAAGACTTGTGATCCCCAAACGCACCCATTTTGGATGCGACCACTGGGGTAAACCGATATAGATCATAGCGCTTGCAAAATCTCTTCCACGCTGCGAACGCGCGCAATGCGGGGGAAAATGTGAGTCATGCTGCCCAGGTGTTGCTCAGCACTGGCGGCACTACAGGCATCCTCTGCAATGATAAGACTGAAACCCAGCTCCCACGCATTTCGCGCCGTCGACTCAACGCCAATGTTCGTAGAGATGCCGCACAGGACGATGGTATCGATACCCCGGCGACGCAGCTGCAATTCCAGATCGGTGCCGTAGAATGCGCCCCACTGGCGTTTGGTTACTTCGAGGTCGCTGGTGCATTTACCCAGAGCAGCCGGGTAATCCCACCAGTTTTCGGGCAACGCTTTTGCTGGAGTCTGAGCATCTACTGGTTGTTTTAGCGCTTCGGCGTAATCGTCAGACCACCCGACGCGCACCATTACCACCGGGGAACCGTGGGTACGGAATTTTTCCGCCAACTGCGCGGCGCGGGCAACCACAGCGTGTGCCGTATGAGGTCCGCCAGCGAAAGGCAGGATCCCTTCCTGTAAGTCAATCACGACAAGGGCAGTTGTTTTTGCGTTCAGTTCCAGCATGGTCACTCCAGTAAAAAATAGAATTCCGTTACACCTTAAGCGCGAATCAGTGTGAAAGGGGCGACAATTTTTGTTATTTTTTGTGAGATTACGCAATGCCCGTCCAGGAAACAGGCGTACAGTCAGTACCGGACTTATCGTGCGGCAGAATTTCCAGTATAATAGCCGCCTTTTTTCATTCAGTTGTGACATTCAGCTAAAGCTGCGACTTCGTCATCTGCGAGACAGGTGACAATCCGCCTGCGGCAAAGTTAAGGGATATCTCATGCGTACAGAATATTGCGGACAGCTACGTCTGTCCCACGAGGGGCAGCAGGTGACTCTGTGTGGTTGGGTCAACCGTCGTCGTGATCTTGGTAGCCTGATCTTTATCGATATGCGCGACCGCGAAGGTATCGTGCAGGTATTTTTCGATCCGGACCGTGCGGACGCGTTAAAGCTGGCCTCCGAACTGCGTAATGAGTTCTGCATCCAGGTTACGGGCACCGTGCGTGCGCGTGACGCGAAAAACGTCAACGCCGAGATGGCGACGGGCGAAATTGAAGTGCTGGCCTCCGATCTGACCATCATCAACCGTTCAGACTCGCTGCCGTTGGACTCTAACCACGTCAACACCGAAGAAGCGCGACTGAAGTATCGCTATTTAGATCTGCGTCGCCCTGAAATGGCGCAGCGCCTGAAAACGCGTGCCAAAATTACCAGTCTGGTGCGTCGTTTTATGGACGACCACGGCTTCCTCGACATCGAAACACCGATGCTGACCAAAGCGACGCCGGAAGGCGCGCGCGATTACCTGGTACCTTCTCGCGTACATAAAGGTAAATTCTACGCGCTACCGCAATCACCTCAGTTGTTTAAACAACTGCTGATGATGTCTGGCTTTGACCGCTACTATCAGATCGTAAAATGCTTCCGTGATGAAGACTTACGTGCTGACCGTCAGCCTGAATTTACCCAGATCGACGTTGAGACTTCCTTCATGACCGCACCGCAGGTGCGTGAAGTGATGGAAGCGCTGGTGCGTAATCTGTGGCTGGAAGTTAAAGGGGTGGATCTGGGTGATTTCCCGATCATGACCTTTGCCGAAGCTGAGCGTCGTTACGGTTCCGATAAACCAGACCTGCGTAACCCGATGGAGCTGGTTGACGTTGCCGATCTGGTGAAAGACGTTGAGTTCGCAGTGTTCTCTGGTCCGGCAAACGATGCGAAAGGCCGCGTAGCTGCTCTGCGTGTACCGGGCGGTGCCGCACTGAGCCGTAAGCAAATTGACGATTACGGCAACTTTATTAAGATTTACGGCGCGAAAGGTCTGGCTTACATCAAAGTCACCGAGCGTGCGAAAGGTCTGGAAGGTATCACCAGCCCGGTTGCTAAGTTCCTGAACGCAGAAATCGTGGAAGCGATTCTGGCGCGTACCGGTGCGCAAGACGGCGACATGATTTTCTTCGGTGCCGACAACAAGAAAGTGGTTGCCGACGCGATGGGCGCGCTGCGTCTGAAACTGGGTAAAGACCTGAACATTACCGACGAAGCCAAATGGGCGCCGCTGTGGGTTATCGACTTCCCAATGTTTGAAGACGATGGTGAAGGCGGACTGACCGCAATGCACCATCCGTTCACCGCGCCGAAAGATATGACTGCTGCTGAGCTGAAAGCTGCGCCAGAAGACGCGGTTGCTAACGCATACGATATGGTTATCAACGGCTACGAAGTGGGCGGCGGTTCCGTGCGTATTCACAACGGCGACATGCAGCAGACCGTATTCGGTATTCTGGGCATTAACGAGCAAGAGCAGCGTGAGAAATTCGGCTTCCTGCTGGATGCGCTAAAATATGGTACACCACCGCATGCGGGCCTGGCGTTTGGTCTGGACCGTCTGACTATGCTGCTGACCGGTACTGACAACATTCGTGACGTTATTGCTTTCCCGAAAACCACTGCTGCAGCGTGTCTGATGACTGAAGCGCCGAGCTTTGCCAACGAAGCTGCGCTGGCGGAACTGAGCATTCAGGTTGTTAAGAAGGCCGAGAATAACTGATATGAGATACAAACAGCCTGTCTCGGTGTTAGTCGTGATTTATGCAAAGGACACCGGGAGAGTGCTGATGTTACAGCGACGCGACGATCCTGATTTCTGGCAGTCGGTCACCGGCAGCCTTGAAGAGGGTGAAACCGCGTCGCAAGCCGCTATGCGCGAAGTAAAGGAAGAGGTCGCCATTGATGTTGCATCTGAGCAACTGACCTTAATTGACTGTCAGCGCACGGTGGAGTTTGAGATTTTTAGCCATTTACGTCATCGCTATGCACCGGGAATTGAACGAAATACTGAATCCTGGTTTTGCCTGGCACTTCCCTCAGAACGAGAGATCGTGTTCACCGAACATCTGACCTATCGTTGGGTTAATGCGGTTGAAGCCGCCCAATTAACCAAGTCGTGGAGTAACCGGCAGGCGATTGAAGAGTTTGTAATTAACGTCGCCTGAAAAGGCGCGCTTTTTGGAGATATTATTTATGGCAGGTCATAGTAAATGGGCCAACACCAGACACCGTAAAGCAGCGCAGGATGCTAAACGCGGTAAAATTTTCACCAAAATAATTCGTGAGCTGGTGACGGCGGCAAAACTCGGCGGCGGCGATCCGGACGCTAACCCGCGTCTGCGTGCAGCGGTTGATAAAGCGCTGGCTAACAACATGACCCGTGACACCCTGAACCGTGCAATCGCTCGCGGTGTGGGTGGTGATGAAGATTCCAACATGGAAACCATCATCTATGAAGGTTATGGTCCTGGCGGTACAGCCGTTATGATTGAATGTCTGTCTGACAACCGTAACCGTACTGTTGCGGAAGTGCGTCACGCGTTCACGAAAACGGGCGGCAACCTCGGTACCGACGGTTCCGTGGCTTACCTGTTCAGCAAAAAAGGCGTGATCTCCTTTGAACAAGGCGACGAAGACGCCATCATGGAAGCGGCGCTGGAAGCAGGTGCTGAAGACGTGGTGACCTTCGACGACGGCGCAATTGACGTTTACACCGCGTGGGAAGAGATGGGTAAAGTGCGTGACGCGCTGGAAGCGGCGGGTCTGAAAGCGGACGCGGCTGAAGTGTCTATGATTCCATCCACCAAAGCAGATATGGATGCAGAAACAGCGCCGAAGTTGTTGCGTCTGATCGATATGCTGGAAGACTGCGACGACGTGCAGGAAGTTTACCATAACGGCGAGATCTCTGATGAGGTTGCAGCTACCTTAGAATGAGGTGGCTGTACCGCAACCTGACAGGAGGTGCGTGATGTCTATCATTCTCGGCATTGACCCGGGGTCGCGCATCACCGGTTATGGCGTTATTCGTCAGGTCGGAAGACAGCTGACCTACCTCGGCAGCGGTTGTATCCGCACCAAAGTCGAGGATCTCCCGTCACGCCTGAAGTTAATTTACGCGGGCGTGACGGAAATCATCACCCAGTTCCAGCCGGACTATTTTGCCATTGAGCAGGTCTTTATGGCGAAGAACGCTGACTCGGCGCTAAAGCTTGGACAGGCACGTGGCGTGGCAATCGTTGCGGCGACCAATCAGGATCTACCGGTCTTTGAATACGCGGCCCGCCAGGTAAAACAGACTGTGGTGGGGATCGGTAGTGCGGAAAAAAGCCAGGTCCAGCATATGGTACGCACGCTGCTAAAACTCCCGGCGAATCCGCAAGCGGATGCCGCGGATGCGCTGGCGATTGCTATTACCCACTGCCATGTCAGTCAGAATGCCATGCAAATGAGCGAGTCGAGGCTGAATCTGGCGCGAGGGCGGTTGCGTTAGTTATGATGCCTCGGTCTCTGTAGACTGCGGCATTTCAATTCCCTTTTCGTCAATCAACTCTAAATTTGGATGCTGCCACAAACTGGCTGGTGTCACCGTTTTCCGCTCCCAGGGAATAGACCCTAAAAACCACAGTTTCCAGAAGGTGAGCTTCGCATTCGGATTACTGTGCAGCAACGCTTCAAACGTCTCGACCTCGCCTATCGGAATACACAACGCTTCTTTGTAGATATCAAACACAAATTTCGAACAGAACTGGCGTGATGACTCATATTTAAATCCCGTATGATAAAACTTACTCAGGCGAGCAGGGACCTGCTCCATGATGGCGAGCTTCTGTTCGATGGTCAGGCCGCCGTGCAGGCGACGAATAGCGTAACGCTGCCCGACTGAACGTTGTATGAATAATGACAGCGTGGTAACGGTTGACAGCGGAACACGGCTTTCTGCCACCAGATAATCCTCGCCATTGTGGCCGATGATAATGCCAACATGATTGCTCCAGCATTGTGAGGCCGTGGATATCTGGCCGAATAGCGCTGCCCCTATACAGGTGAATACAATATCTCCGGTTTCATAGTTGGCGGTATAATTTTTTTCCAAGATTCACTCCATTGTTATTGTCTGAAGTAATTTCCATCTTCTAACCTGGTGCATAATTAACATTATATTGAAAGAGTGACCAGATAGTGTTCTGAATGAATTTTTCAGATGAGTATCTGGTCGCATATTAATTTACCGTGTCAATTAATTGATGGAGAGGGGAGATTACGCAAGAGCAACTTTGCAATAGCAGGGTGAAAGCTCCTCAGCGTATAACCACTGAGGCTACTGCGTTCTTATCCCTAATCCTATTATTATAAGCGGTTACCGGAAGGATTCCTGGCAATTCCGATACTCTACCCCTTGCGGCCAGACATCTGGTTCTGTTTGCCCTTGAATCATCTTGTCGGCCTTCAGAAACACGTCTTTATCACGCGCAATACAGGCAGTTGCTAGAATATTATTGAGTGTCCTGGTCGATGGATATTGTTGATAGCGATCTTCCCAACCTTGTCGCATATTGTCCCATGAAATAACTTCATGTTTATTTAATAAGGTTAAAAATTCTGGTTGGAAAGAGATCGCATTGAACCAGATATAGGAGTAATAAGATAAACCTGACTTATTTTTGTTGTTCTCAGCAGCCATACGTGCGATTTTCTCGACCTCTTCGGCTGATCCCCCCCACTTAGGTAAACGACCTTCCATCGCCTGTAAATAAATGTTCTGATAGGTAGGGAATTTTTTGCTCCCTTCCTGCAGAGTACTGTAGAGCAGCTCTTTATCGTCAAGATTACGAGCAACCATTTCCATTTCCTGATACCAGGTTGCATCTTTATCGGCAATATCTTTATTTTTCAGCAGGAATTCTTTTTCTTCGACCATGAGTTTTTTGTACTTAGGCCATACATCGGGATCTACCGAACTGGCGGCGCCTTCTCCACGCAAACCGACGGCTTTGACATCAAATACCATGGCTTGCAGCATTCTCGCGCCGGTAGAGTTCGGCCTGGCCTTAAGCCACTGAGTCGCAACATCATCGATACTTTTACCGGAAATATCGCCTGCGTAAAGGCCATAGATTCCTTCCCAGGCAAGAACCAGTTTATGAGTTCCGCCGCTGGTGGTTGGGAATCCGGTATTATATTCCTGAATCATTTCATCTAATTTGGCCCAGTCTCCGCTAACTGTATAAGCAATGGCCTGTTGTTCAATGACCATACGTTCCTGGGGTTCTGTAATACTATTTGCTGAAGCCAGCATGGGCGTTGCTAATAAAGAACAAAAAATGATATTTTTAAAGTGCATATTATTCTCTCTGTGAATGATTTTGGGAGATAGAGGTGGTTTTGAAAATATCTAAGCAAATAGTTTATAATATAATGGTGATTGTTTTTTAGATGTTCAACTAGTCTGATGTGTATGAAACAGGATGTTTATTACAACTATAATTCGCGTGATATTTATCATATTGGTGTATATAAATACTCTTATCGGTGGTTGGATGCAGAATTGGTGGGGTAATGCGCAATGTAACGATAATAAAGCGTACATAACCGGTATCCTGACCTACCGATACTGATGACCTGGCGCATTATGAATCTCCTCAATCAGTCGTTACTGGAAACACAAGATCGAGAAGAAGCGCGACGGTTTATCGATAGCAGTTATCGCATTTGCCATACGACGCGCGGGCAGGAGGTTATCCGGGTAGGGCGAAAGAAAGTCGATAATCATTATACGGTATATTTTGTGCGCGCCAGCAACGGCACTCGCAGGCGATAAAGCGCCTGGCAAATCGCGAAAGACGTTTTTCATCTGGATATCTATCCAGCCTTTTTTTATGATAGCGCATTACCTTTTAGCCCTTAACGCAGGAGCGTCACGTGATAGGCAGACTCAGAGGCATCATTATTGAAAAACAACCCCCGCTGGTCCTTCTGGAAACGGGTGGGGTAGGCTATGAAGTGCATATGCCGATGACCTGTTTCTACGAGTTGCCGGAAGCCGGGCAGGAAGCGATTATCTTCACCCATTTTGTGGTGCGTGAAGACGCTCAACTGCTGTATGGCTTTAACAACAAGCAAGAGCGCACGCTGTTTAAAGAGTTAATCAAAACCAATGGCGTGGGGCCGAAGCTGGCGCTGGCGATCCTCTCCGGAATGTCTGCGCAGCAGTTTGTTAATGCCGTTGAGCGCGAAGAGCTTGGCGCGTTAGTGAAATTACCGGGCATTGGTAAGAAAACCGCAGAGCGTTTGATTGTTGAAATGAAAGACCGCTTTAAAGGCCTGCATGGTGACCTCTTTACCCCGGCGGCGGATCTGGTTCTGACCTCTCCGGCCAGTCCGACAACGGACGACGCCGAGCAGGAAGCGGTTGCTGCGCTGGTGGCGTTGGGCTATAAACCACAAGAAGCCAGCCGCATGGTGAGCAAAATTGCCCGCCCTGATGCCAGCAGTGAAACCCTGATTCGTGAAGCGCTTCGCGCGGCATTGTGAGGTAAAGGATGATTGAAGCAGATCGCCTGATTTCGGCTGTCAGCACGACCCCTGAAGACCTGGTGGATCGTGCGATCCGCCCTAAATTTCTGGAAGAGTATATTGGCCAGCCTCAGGTCCGTTCGCAAATGGAGATTTTTATCCAGGCGGCGAAGCTGCGTGGTGACGCTCTCGATCACCTGCTGATTTTCGGTCCTCCAGGTCTTGGTAAAACCACGCTTGCCAATATTGTCGCCAATGAAATGGGCGTTAATCTGCGCACCACGTCCGGTCCGGTACTGGAAAAAGCGGGTGACCTGGCGGCAATGCTTACCAACCTTGAACCCCACGATGTGCTGTTTATCGATGAAATCCATCGTCTTTCACCGGTGGTGGAAGAGGTGCTGTATCCGGCGATGGAAGATTATCAGCTGGATATCATGATTGGTGAAGGGCCGGCTGCACGTTCGATCAAGATCGATCTGCCACCGTTTACGCTAATCGGGGCGACGACGCGCGCCGGGTCGTTAACGTCTCCGTTGCGTGACCGTTTTGGTATTGTACAGCGCCTGGAATTCTATCAGGTGGCTGATCTGCAGCACATTGTAGGACGCAGTGCGCGTTTTATGGGCCTGGAAATGAGCGATGAAGGCGCGCTGGAAGTGGCACGCCGCGCCCGCGGTACGCCGCGTATTGCCAACCGCTTATTACGCCGGGTACGTGATTTCGCCGAAGTGAAGCATGACGGCACGATTTCAGCAGATATCGCCGCTCAGGCGCTGGATATGCTCAATGTGGATGCGGAAGGATTTGATTATATGGACCGTAAGCTGCTGCTGGCGGTTATCGACAAATTCTTTGGCGGACCGGTCGGACTGGATAACCTGGCAGCGGCGATCGGGGAAGAGCGTGAAACCATTGAGGACGTGCTTGAGCCATATCTGATTCAGCAAGGTTTTCTGCAGCGTACGCCGCGTGGACGTATGGCAACCGTGCGCGCCTGGAACCATTTTGGCATTACGCCGCCACAAATGCCTTAATGCATGATGTCGCTACGCTCACCAGGCCTGGGCGATTTTGTAGGCCCGGTAAGCGCAGCGCCACCGGGCAACGCATGCTTAGCTCGCTTGCTTTTTCATCATGCTGAAAATAAACAGCAGCGCGGCACACAGCACCACGGAGGGACCTGCCGGGGTGTCATAGAAGGCCGAGAAAGTCAGCCCGCCTGTAACCGCTATCATTCCCACACCAACGGCAACTCCTGCCATCTGTTCCGGCGTACGGGCAAAGCGACGGGCGGTCGCCGCAGGGATAATAAGCAGCGAGGTGATAATCAACGCCCCGACAAACTTCATCGCCACGCCAATCGTTAACGCCGTAACCAGCATCAGCAGCAGCTTCACGCGTTGCAGCTTCACGCCATCGACAAATGCCAGATCCGGACTGATGGTCATCGATAGCAGGTTACGCCACTGCCAGAACAGAATCGGCAGAACAATAACCACGCCGATGGCGATGGAGATAAGATCTTCAGGCGTCACGGCGAGCAAATCACCAAACAGGTAAGCCATCAGATCCACACGGATGTTGGACATCAGGCTGACGACAACCAGCCCCAGCGACAATGCACTATGCGCCATAATGCCCAGTAAGGTATCGATCGCAAGGTGAGGGCGCTTTTCAAGCCATACCAGACCGCCAGCCAGCAACAAAGTGACGGCGATAACCGCATAGAAAGGGTTTACATCCAGCAGCAGGCCAAAGGCGACTCCCAGCAGCGAAGCGTGGGCCAGCGTATCACCGAAATAAGACATTCGACGCCAGACCACAAACGAGCCGAGTGGGCCAGCAGCACAGGCCAGCATGATCCCGGCTAACCAACCGGGTAATAACAATTCAATCATGAGTGACCATTTCCCCGGCGTAAGACGATACGACCCTGTAAATCGTGGCGGTGATTGTGATTATGACGGTAAATTCCGAGTTGTTCGGCGCCGCGTTGCCCGAACATTGAGATGAATTCCGGGTGCATGGAAACCACTTCCGGTGCACCGGAACAGCAAATATGATGGTTCAGGCACAGTACTTCATCGGTTTTGGCCATCACCAGATGCAGGTCATGGGAAACCATCAGTACGGCGCAATCCAGTTCACGTCGCAACTGGTCGATAAGGTCGTACAGTGCGACCTGCCCATTGACATCTACGCCCTGGGTCGGCTCATCGAGCACCAGTAGCTGAGGTTTATTCAATAAAGCACGGGCTAACAGGACGCGTTGCGTTTCCCCGCCAGAGAGCTTTTGCATCGGCGAATTCATCAGATGTCCGGCCTGAACGCGCTTCAGTGCCGGAAGGATATCCTCTTTTTTGGTGCCGGGACGTAAGCGCATAAACCTGCTTACCGTCAGCGGAAGCGTAGTATCGAGGTACAGTTTTTGCGGTACATAGCCAATCCGCAATTGGCCATTACGCTTGATAACTCCCTCATCAGCCGCTACCAGTCCTAATACAACGCGTACCAGCGTAGACTTCCCGGCACCATTTGGGCCGAGAAGCGTTAAAATTTTACCGGGTCGAAGTTCAAGCGATACGTCAGACAGGACGCGGCGTTGACCATAAGAGACCGAGACATTTTCCAGTGAAACCAAAGTCGTCATATCAATTTTAGTCTTGCAGAAGTTATAGAATGTTATAATATCACATTTCTTACATTCATTACGATGATTGGTCGCATTATGTTACATAAAAATACGCTTCTTTTCGCAGCATTATCCGCTGCTCTTTGGGGTAGTGCAACACAGGCAGCAAATGCTGCTGTGGTGGCCTCGCTCAAGCCGCTGGGATTTATTGCTTCGGCCATTGCGGACGGGGTAACAGACACTGAAGTTTTGCTGCCTGACGGGGCTTCCGAACACGACTATTCACTGCGTCCATCAGACGTAAAACGCTTACAGGGCGCGGACTTAGTCGTTTGGATTGGACCTGAGATGGAAGCGTTTATGGAAAAGTCAGTCAAGAATATTCCTAACGCGAAACAGGTAACGATTGCGCAGCTCAATGACGTGAAACCGTTACTCATGAAAGGTGCTGACGACGACGATGACGATCATGGACACAATGATGCTGGCAGTGAAAAAAGTGACGAGCATCACCATCACGGCGATTACAACATGCATCTTTGGCTTTCCCCAGAGATAGCGCGGGCCTCAGCGGTTGCAATCCATGAAAAATTAGTGGAACTTATGCCGCAAAGTCGAGCCAAACTTGACGCCAACCTGAAGGATTTTGAGGCACAATTAGCCGCAACCGATAAGCAGGTAGGTAACGAGCTCGCACCGCTCAAGGGAAAAGGTTATTTCGTTTTTCATGACGCCTATGGCTACTACGAAAAACACTACGGACTAACACCGCTTGGTCACTTTACCGTGAACCCTGAGATTCAACCTGGTGCGCAGCGTTTACATGAAATAAGAACACAGTTGGTTGAGCAAAAAGCAACCTGCGTTTTTGCTGAGCCACAGTTCAGGCCAGCGGTCGTTGAAGCCGTCGCGAGAGGGACATCCGTTCGAATGGGAACGTTGGATCCGCTCGGTACGAATATCAAACTGGGTAAAACAAGCTATTCAGCGTTTTTGAACCAATTAGCCAACCAGTATGCGAGCTGCCTGAAAGGAGATTAATGAGGAAGTGAATACGTGCAACAGATAGCCCGCTCTGTCGCTCTGGCATTTAATAATCTGCCGCGACCCCATCGCGTTATGCTGGGGTCGCTTACCGTACTGACGTTGGCCGTCGCCGTCTGGCGGCCTTATGTTTACCATCCCGATTCTGCACCCATCGTCAAAACTATCGAGCTGGAAAAAAGCGAGATTCGTTCTCTGTTGCCTGAGGCAAGCGAACCTATTGATCAGGCTGCACAGGAAGACGAAGCCATTCCGCAGGATGAACTGGATGACAAAACGTCTGGTGAAGCTGGTGTGCATGAGTATGTCGTCTCCACTGGCGATACGCTGAGCAGTATTCTGAATCAGTACGGCATCGATATGGGCGATATCAGTCAACTCGCTGCTTCCGATAAAGAGCTGCGTAATCTGAAAATTGGTCAGCAACTTTCCTGGACCTTAAGCGCGGAAGGTGACCTGCAGCGTCTGACCTGGGAAGTATCCCGCCGTGAAACCCGTACTTACGATCGCACTGCGACGGGTTTCAAAATGAGCAGCGAAATGCAACAGGGCGATTGGGTTAACAGTCGTATCAAAGGCACGGTGGGCGGAAGCTTCGTCGCCAGCGCCAAAGATGCCGGGCTGACCAGCTCTGAAATCAGCGCAGTGATTAAGGCCATGCAGTGGCAGATGGATTTCCGCAAACTGAAAAAAGGTGATGAGTTCTCGGTGCTGATGTCTCGCGAAATGCTGGACGGCAAGCGCGAGCAAAGCCAACTGCTGGGCGTGCGTTTACGTTCTGAAGGCAAAGACTATTATGCCATCCGTGCAGCAGACGGTAAGTTCTATGACCGTAACGGTACCGGGCTGGCGAAAGGCTTCATGCGTTTCCCGACGGCGAAACAGTTCCGTATTTCCTCGAACTTTAACCCGCGTCGCCTGAATCCGGTGACTGGACGCGTAGCGCCGCACAAAGGTGTCGACTTTGCGATGCCGCAGGGGACGCCGGTACTGTCGGTGGGCGATGGTGAAGTGGTTGTAGCGAAGCGTAGCGGCGCTGCCGGATACTATGTTGCGGTTCGTCATGGTCGCACCTACACCACGCGTTATATGCACCTGCGTAAGCTGTTGGTGAAACCAGGTCAAAAAGTGAAACGTGGCGATCGTATCGCGCTGTCAGGTAACACCGGGCGTTCAACGGGGCCGCATCTGCACTATGAAGTATGGGTTAACCAGCAGGCCGTGAACCCTTTGACGGCGAAACTGCCGCGTACAGAGGGTCTGACCGGCTCGGATCGCACCGATTACCTGGCGCAGGTGAAAGAGGTTATGCCTCAGCTACGTTTTGATTAATTAGTACACTGACAAAGCCGGTACGCTATGCGTGCCGGCTTTTTTATTTTGTACGGCGCACGGTGCGCCGCTACACTATCAGCAGATTTACTTTTCGCGGCACCAGACACTGGAAGAGCATGGAAACGAAAAAAAAGAATATTGAGTATATCCCTGAGTTTCACAAATCATTTCGCCATCCGCGCTACTGGGGCGCCTGGCTGGGGGTGGCGGCGATAGCTGGTATTGCGTTAACGCCGGCAGCATTTCGTGATCCTATTCTGGCAAAACTCGGACGGCTCGCCGGAAGACTGGGAAAAAGTTCCCGTCGCAGAGCATTGATCAATTTATCCCTCTGCTTTCCTGAACGTAGCGAAGCTGAGCGTGAAGCCATTGTTGATGATATGTATGCAACTGCGCCTCAGGCGATGGTCATGATGGCTGAATTAGCAATACGTGGCCCGGAGAAAATTCAGAGTCGGGTTGACTGGCAGGGCCTGGAAATCATCGAAGAGATGCGGCGCAACGATGAAAAAGTTATTTTTCTCGTTCCACATGGCTGGGGGGTAGATATCCCGGCGATGCTGATGGCGTCCCAGGGACAGAAAATGGCGGCGATGTTCCACAATCAGGGGAACCCGGTATTCGATTACGTCTGGAACACGGTACGCCGTCGCTTTGGTGGTCGTTTGCATGCGCGTAATGATGGCATTAAACCGTTTATTCAGTCTGTCCGTCAGGGATATTGGGGATACTACCTGCCGGATCAGGACCATGGACCTGAACACAGCGAGTTTGTTGATTTTTTTGCTACCTATAAAGCAACGTTACCGGCGATTGGACGTCTGATGAAGGTCTGCCACGCGCGCGTGGTACCGCTGTTCCCCGTATACGATGGGAGAACGCACCGCCTGACGATCCATGTTCGTCCACCGATGGATGACATCCTGACGGCGGATGACCACACCATTGCCAGACGGATGAACGAAGAGGTGGAGATTTTTGTCACGCCTCATGTCGAACAATACACCTGGATTCTGAAACTGCTTAAGACGCGTAAACCCGGCGAGATTGAGCCCTATAAGCGCAAAGATCTCTATCCGAAGAAATAAAAAAAAGCCTCTCAAACGAGAGGCTTTTTTACATTTAAGCGACTTATTCTACGGTCAGAATACGCGTGGTATTGGTTGAGCCAATGGTGCTCATCACATCGCCCTGGGTCACGATCACCAGGTCACCAGAAACCAGGTAGCCTTTATCGCGCAGCAGGTTCACCGCTTCATTGGCGGCAACGACGCCGTCAGTTTCGCTGTCGAAGTGAACCGGGGTGACACCGCGGTACAGGGAGGTCAGATTCAGCGTGCGCTCATGACGAGACATCGCGAAAATCGGCAGGCCGGAACTGATACGAGAAGTCATCAGCGCAGTGCGACCGGACTCCGTCATTGCGATGATAGCGGTGACCCCTTTCAGGTGGTTAGCAGCGTACATCGCTGACATCGCAATCGCTTCTTCAACGTTATCAAACTGCACGTCAAGGCGGTGTTTAGAGACGTTGATGCTCGGGATCTTTTCAGCGCCGAGACAGACGCGCGCCATTGCCGCGACGGTTTCCGCCGGGTACTGACCTGCTGCTGTTTCTGCAGAGAGCATCACGGCATCGGTGCCGTCGAGGACGGCGTTAGCCACATCCATCACTTCCGCACGAGTCGGCATTGGGTTGGTAATCATCGACTCCATCATCTGCGTAGCGGTGATGACCGCACGGTTCAGCTGGCGTGCGCGACGAATCAACGCTTTCTGAATACCTACCAGCTCAGGGTCACCGATTTCAACACCCAGGTCGCCACGGGCTACCATCACTACGTCAGAAGCCAGGATGATGTCATCCATCGCATTCTGGTCGCAGACGGCTTCTGCACGTTCTACTTTGGCGACAATTTTCGCATCGCAACCGGCATCGCGCGCCAGACGGCGGGCATAATTCAGATCTTCGCCGCAGCGCGGGAAGGAGACAGCCAGATAGTCAACGCTGATTTGTGCTGCGGTAATGATGTCGGCTTTGTCTTTTTCGGTCAGAGCTTCAGCAGAGAGACCGCCGCCCAGTTTGTTGATGCCTTTGTTATTGGATAGCGGGCCACCGACGGTGACTTCGGTGAAGACTTTCATGCCCTGAACTTCCAGCACCTTAAGCTGTACGCGACCATCGTCGAGCAGCAGGATATCGCCAGGCACGACGTCAGCAGGCAGCCCTTTATAATCAATACCGACTTTTTCTTTGTCGCCTTCGCCTTTGCCGAGGTTGGCGTCTAACAGGAACTTGTCGCCAACGTTAAGAAATACTTTACCTTCTTTAAAGGTGGATACGCGGATTTTAGGTCCCTGCAGGTCACCCAAAATAGCTACATGACGTCCCAGTTTTGCGGCAATTTCACGGACTTTATCCGCCCGCAGTTTGTGATCTTCTGGAGAGCCATGGGAAAAGTTCATACGTACGACGTTCGCACCCGCGGCGATAATCTTCTCAAGGTTGTTATCGCGGTCAGTTGCCGGGCCTAACGTGGTAACGATTTTGGTTCTGCGAAGCCTTCTGGACATGTAATACTCCGTTGACTGAAACAACTTGGTGTTGCGTGAACATTGATCCGGCCGTTCTCAAACATTAACGGTAAATGAACAACCCGGATGATAAAAGGGTAGAACATTGTTATTGCTTTTAGCGGTCATCACTCTTGATGAGTAATTCTTTATCAAAACGCGATTCCTTGAGCGCTTCCTTGACACGCTTCAAGTTATCTCTAAATTTTGCCCCTCGGCGCAAAGTAAATCCTGTAGCCAGCACATCTATCACGGTCAGTTGAGCAAGTCGAGAGACCATGGGCATATAAATGTCAGTATCTTCCGGTACATCGAGGGTAATTGCCAGCGTGGCTTCCCGTGCCAGTGGCGTACCGGGAGAGGTGAGGGCGATAACCATGGCATCGTTTTCCCGCGCTAATTGCGCCAGTTCAACCAGACTTTTGGTTCTTCCGGTATGAGAAATAAGCACAATGACGTCGTCGTCGCTACAATTCATACAACTCATGCGTTGCAGAACAATATCGTCGGAATAAATTACCGGCACGTTAAAGCGGAAAAATTTATTCATCGCGTCATGCGCTACCGCGGCGGAAGAACCTAAACCAAAGAAGGCAATTTTCTTCGCCTGGGTTAATAAATCTACCGCCCGGTTTACCGCCGCGTTATCCAGCGACTGGCGAACGTGGTCGAGGCTTGCCATCGCTGACTCGAAGATTTTCCCCGTGTAAGATTCTACGCTGTCATCCTCATCCACATTGCGATTAACATAAGGGGTGCCATTTGCCAGACTTTGCGCCAGATGCAGTTTAAAATCAGGAAAGCCGCGGGTGTCCATGCTGCGACAGAAACGGTTCACCGTTGGCTCGCTGACATTCGCTTCTACAGCAAGTGCAGCGATGCTTGAATGGATTGCCCGCTCGGGAGAGGCAAGAATAATGTCGGCGACTTTACGCTCTGACTTGCTCAAATGTTCCAGTTTTAACTGGATTTTTTCCAGCATATTCATGATGTAGGTAGACTCATGGGTCATGGGCAAAAACGATTTCAGCGATACGGGGAAACCGATACACAATTTAGTGTATAGATATTACCCCTGCTAATGCAGCAACGGAGCAAAATGGACAGAATAGTTGTTGTTTTTTTTCATTACATGATCGGAGTCGGATTTTCATACTTCGTCATGGGTACGGAAAATACGACTTTTTTATCCATTTTGATGGGTTATACGCCAATAAAGCGGCTGTTCGCGGTAACAGCACGGCTGGATAAGCGTTTACGGTTTCCGGATTCACGTAAAAGCAGTACAGTGCACTGTAATAAAATTACAACCAGTGTCTGGCAAAAGCACCAGGCACTTAATTGAGGAGAATGACATGGCGGTAACGCAAACAGCCCAGGCATGTGACCTGGTCATTTTCGGTGCGAAGGGCGACCTGGCGCGACGGAAATTGCTGCCTTCCCTGTATCAACTGGAAAAGGCCGGCCAGATTAACCCGGAAACCCGTATCATTGGGGTTGGGCGTGCCGACTGGGACAAAGCAGCTTATACCAAGGTTGTGCGCGAAGCGCTCGAAACCTTCATGAAAGAAAAAATCGATGAAGGTTTATGGGAGACCCTCAGCGGTCGTCTGGAGTTTTGTAATCTGGACGTCAATGATACCGCCGCATTTAGCCGTCTGGGTGAAATGCTGGATCAGAAATCACGTACCACTATTAACTATTTCGCGATGCCGCCAAGCACTTTTGGCGCAATCTGCAAAGGTTTGGGTGAAGCAAAGCTGAATGCTAAGCCTGCCCGCGTGGTGATGGAAAAACCGTTAGGAACGTCACTGGCAACATCGCGCGAAATCAACGATCAGGTCGGCGAGTATTTCGAAGAGTGCCAGGTTTACCGCATCGACCACTATCTCGGCAAAGAGACGGTACTGAACCTGTTGGCACTGCGTTTTGCCAACTCCCTGTTTGTGAACAACTGGGATAACCGCACTATCGATCACGTAGAAATTACCGTGGCGGAAGAAGTGGGCATTGAAGGGCGCTGGGGCTACTTTGACCAGGCCGGTCAGATGCGCGACATGATCCAGAACCATCTGCTGCAAATCCTATGCATGATCGCGATGTCTCCCCCGTCCGATCTGAGCGCTGACAGCATCCGTGATGAAAAAGTGAAGGTACTGAAATCACTGCGTCGCATCGATCGTTCGAACGTGCGAGAAAAAACGGTTCGCGGTCAGTACACCGCCGGTTTTGCCCAGGGCAAAAAAGTTCCGGGATACCTGGAAGAAGAAGGTGCGAACAAGAGCAGCAATACGGAAACGTTTGTGGCAATCCGTGTGGATATCGATAACTGGCGCTGGGCGGGTGTTCCATTCTACCTGCGTACTGGTAAACGTTTACCGACCAAGTGCTCTGAAGTCGTGGTTTACTTCAAAACGCCTGAGCTGAACCTGTTCAGAGAATCCTGGCAGGACCTGCCACAGAACAAGCTGACCATCCGTTTGCAGCCTGATGAAGGTGTCGATATCCAGGTACTGAACAAAGTGCCGGGTCTGGATCACAAGCATAACCTGCAAATTACCAAACTTGATCTGAGCTACTCCGAAACCTTCAACCAAACACATCTGGCCGACGCTTATGAGCGTCTGCTGCTTGAAACGATGCGCGGCATTCAGGCGCTGTTTGTGCGTCGAGATGAAGTTGAAGAAGCATGGAAGTGGGTCGACTCTATTACCGAAGCCTGGGCAATGGACAACGACGCGCCGAAGCCTTATCAGGCCGGGACTTGGGGACCGGTTGCCTCTGTGGCCATGATTACCCGTGATGGTCGTTCCTGGAACGAATTCGAGTAAAATATCATCTAGCCCATAGGTGTTATTTTACCGGTAACATGATCTAACACAGATTGTAGAATAATTTTTGCACTTTTAAGCCTCGCGTGGATTCACCCGCGGGGCTTTTTTTATTACACTGCCTGAAACGATTTTGCCCCTGAGCTACGGCTAACAAGCGATTCAGCTGTTTTTAACCCAACTGAAACACATTGTTTTTCCAACGCTCTGACAGATAAATTTTAGGAGCCTCTATGAATCCGAATTTGTTACGCGTAACACAACGTATCGTCGAACGTTCTCGCGACACACGTTCCGCCTACCTTGCCCGTATTGAACAAGCGAAATCGACTACCGTTCATCGTTCACAACTGGCGTGCGGTAACCTGGCGCATGGTTTTGCTGCCTGCCAGCCGGATGACAAGGCTTCGCTGAAAAGCATGCTGCGTAACAATATCGCGATCATTACCTCCTATAACGATATGCTTTCCGCACATCAGCCGTACGAGCATTACCCGGACATCATTCGTAAAGCGCTGCATGAAGCCAATGCGGTAGGCCAGGTCGCTGGCGGTGTTCCTGCGATGTGCGACGGTGTGACCCAGGGACAGGATGGGATGGAGCTTTCGCTGTTGAGTCGCGAAGTGATTGCTATGTCGGCTGCTGTGGGCCTCTCACATAATATGTTCGACGGCGCGTTATTCCTTGGCGTGTGCGACAAAATTGTCCCGGGTCTGGTGATGGCGGCACTGTCATTTGGTCATCTGCCTTCGATCTTTATTCCCTCCGGCCCGATGGCGAGTGGTCTGGCGAACAAAGAAAAAGTGCGTATCCGTCAGTTGTATGCTGAAGGTAAAGTCGATCGTATGGCGCTGCTTGAATCCGAAGCTGCGTCTTATCACGCACCGGGTACCTGTACGTTCTATGGCACGGCAAACACCAACCAGATGGTAGTGGAGTTTATGGGGATGCAACTGCCAGGATCCTCATTCGTGCACCCGGATGCGCCGCTGCGCGAAGCGTTGACCGCCGCTGCGGCTCGTCAGGTAACGCGTCTGACCGGCAACGGCAATGAATGGATGCCGATCGGTAAAATGATCGATGAAAAAGTAGTGGTCAACGGTATTGTCGCGCTGCTGGCGACCGGGGGCTCCACTAACCATACAATGCACCTGGTCGCGATGGCGCGCGCAGCCGGTATTCTGATTAACTGGGACGACTTCTCCGATCTGTCCGATATTGTGCCGCTGATGGCGCGTCTGTACCCGAATGGTCCGGCAGACATTAACCACTTCCAGGCGGCGGGTGGCGTGCCGGTGTTAATGCGCGAACTGCTTAACGCGGGTCTGCTGCATGAAGATGTGAACACCGTTGCCGGGTTTGGTTTATCGCGCTACACCATGGAACCCTGGCTCAACGAGGGTGAGCTGGACTGGCGTGAAGGTGCGGCGAAGTCGCTGGACAGCAACGTGATAGCCACCTTTGACCAGCCTTTCTCCCACCACGGCGGCACCAAAGTGCTGAGTGGAAACCTCGGCCGCGCAGTGATGAAAACGTCGGCGGTACCGGTAGAAAATCAGGTGATTGAAGCGCCCGCGGTTGTTTTCGAAAGTCAGCATGATGTATTGCCTGCCTTCGATGCGGGACTGCTCGACCGTGATTGCGTAGTAGTTGTGCGCCATCAGGGACCAAAAGCAAACGGAATGCCAGAATTACATAAACTCATGCCGCCACTTGGTGTATTATTGGACCGTTGTTTCAAAATTGCGTTAGTTACCGATGGACGACTTTCAGGTGCTTCAGGTAAAGTGCCTTCAGCAATCCATGTAACCCCAGAAGCCTATGATGGCGGGCTGCTGGCAAAAGTACGCGATGGCGACATCATTCGTGTGAATGGACAGACAGGTGAATTGACGCTGCTGGTTGATGAAGAGGAACTTGCTTCTCGTCAGCCTCATATTCCTGACCTCAGCGCATCGCGCGTGGGCACAGGCCGTGAAATGTTCAGCGCGTTGCGTGAAAAGCTGTCCGGTGCGGAACAGGGCGCAACCTGTATCACTTTTTAAGACTTATTTTGTAATCAGGCGAGAGAAAACTCTGATGAAAAACTGGAAGACAAGTGCAGAAGCAATCCTGACCACTGGCCCGGTTGTACCGGTTATCGTGGTTAATAAACTGGAACACGCAGTGCCGATGGCAAAAGCGCTGGTTGCAGGCGGCGTGCGCGTTCTGGAAGTGACCCTACGTACCGCATGTGCGATGGATGCCATTCGCGCGATCGCAAAAGAAGTTCCGGACGCTATCGTTGGTGCAGGTACTGTACTGAATCCACAACAGCTGGCTGAAGTTACCGAAGCCGGTGCACAGTTTGCTATCAGTCCGGGTCTGACCGAGCCGTTGCTGAAAGCCGCAACTGAAGGCACTATTCCGCTGATCCCTGGTATCAGCACCGTATCTGAACTGATGCTGGGTATGGACTACGGTTTGAAAGAGTTCAAATTCTTCCCTGCTGAAGCAAATGGCGGTACTAAAGCGCTGCAGGCGATTGCGGGTCCGTTCTCACAGGTCCGTTTCTGCCCAACCGGTGGTATCTCTCCAGCGAATTACCGCGACTACCTGGCACTGAAAAGCGTGCTGTGCATCGGCGGTTCCTGGCTGGTTCCGGCGGATGCGCTGGAAGCGGGTGATTACGATCGCATTACCAAACTGGCTCGTGAGGCTGTTGAAGGCGCGAAGCAATAATTGCGCAAAATGCCCGGTAATCACTACCGGGCATCGAATCTGTAACGGGCCATTCGGCCCGTTTTTTATCCAGTAACTTTCACCTGTGCGGCCGCGTCTTTCGCGCGTATCACCGCATCTTCAATGCTCTGTGCTGTGGCCAGCACAACGCCCAGACGACGGCTCCCGTCGATTTCCGGTTTGCCAAAGAACCTAACTTGCATACCCGCACCTACAGCGGCCTGCACGTTATCAAACGTGATATTCTGACTGGTAAGTTGCGGCAGAATAACAGCGGAAGCAGAAGGCCCATACTGGCGGATTTCGCCAACGGGCAGACCGAGAAATGCACGTACGTGCAGGGCAAACTCAGACAGATCCTGCGAAATTAAGGTCACCATACCCGTGTCGTGAGGGCGAGGGGAGACTTCGCTGAAAATCACCTCATCACCGCAGACAAACAGCTCCACGCCAAACAGTCCGTGACCACCCAGCGCCAGAACCACCTTGCGGGCAATCTCCTGCGCGTGCGCCAGCGCCAGTTCACTCATCTGCTGCGGCTGCCAGGACTCGCGATAATCGCCATCTTCCTGTCGATGTCCAACCGGCGCGCAGAAATGCACGCCATCAACGGCGCTAACGGTTAGCAGGGTGATTTCAAAATCAAAATTCACTACGCCTTCGACGATAACGCGTCCGGCACCAGCCCGACCGCCCTGTTGAGCATAGTCCCAGGCTGCAGTGAGCTGATCGGCTGAACGGATAAAGCTTTGTCCTTTACCGGACGAACTCATTACCGGTTTCACGATGCAGGGATAGCCGATTTCAGCGACGGCTTCGCGAAAGCGGACTTCACTGTCGGCAAAGCGGTAAGAAGAGGTCGGTAGAGACAATTCTTCGGCGGCGAGGCGACGGATTCCTTCCCGGTTCATGGTCAGTTGCGTTGCTCTTGCACATGGCACAACACGCTGGCCTTCCTGCTCCAGTTTTACCAGCATATCCGTGGCGATCGCCTCAATTTCCGGCACGATATAATGTGGTTTTTCACGCTCGACGAGCTGGCGTAATGCTTCGCCATCCAGCATGTTGATAACGTATGAGCGATGGGCAACGTGCATGGCTGGCGCGTCGGGGTAACGATCCACGGCAATGACTTCCACACCCAGGCGTTGACATTCAATTGCCACTTCTTTACCCAGTTCTCCCGAACCTAATAACATCACTCGCGTTGCTGCTGGACGCAGCGCTGTGCCTAATAACGTCATAAATTAATCCCCTGTTTTATCTGGGCGCAGTATATACGAAAACGTTTGCGTCTGTCTTTATTACCAGGTTGATTTCAGGGCTTAAAAAGAATATACTGTACATAAATACAGGTAATTTAAGAGGCTGCAAAATGGCGGTTGAAGTTAAATACGTTGTCATTCGGGAAGGTGAGGAAAAAATGTCGTTTACCAGCAAAAAGGAAGCCGATGCGTATGACAAAATGCTGGATACAGCAGATCTGCTCGACACATGGCTGGAGCAATCGCCGGTAGCGCTTGAAGACGAGCAGCGCGAAGCGCTTTCCCTGTGGCTGGCTGAGCAAAAAGATGTGCTGAGCGCCATTCTGAAAAATGGCAAGCTGCCTTCGCCGCAGGCTGTCGAAAACGATGCGCACGCTGGGGATGATACTCAGGCTGCCTGAAACGACTTGCGCTCCTGACGTTTTGTACCATGCTTTTCCCTGAATCATTGTGCAATCCCTGACGTTATTTCTCGTTGCTAGAGGCAATCTGAATGACGAAGGGGAGATTAAGGAGAAAAGAATGTATAAAAAAAGAACGTTATTGAGTCTGCTGCTGCTGTCTGCCAGCGTATCTGTATTTGCGGCAAATATGGAAAGCAAAAACGTCCAGTTCCCCAAGTGTGAGGGACTGGACGCTAACGGTATTGCGGCGAGCGTGAAACGTGATTATCAACAAAATCGCATCGCGCGCTGGGCTGACGATCAAAAGCGCGTCGGGCAAGCCGATCCTGTCGCCTGGGTAAACACGCCCGATATTACGGGCAAAGACGGGAAATGGTCAGTTCCCCTGACTGTTCGCGGTAAAAGTGCGGATATTCACTATCAGGTAAAAGTCGACTGCAAAGCCGGAACAGCGGAGTATCAGCCGCAGTAACGGAGGTATTTGCACATCTTTTGATGACCTGAACACTTCCTGACATCCCCTCGGGTACGCTTTGATGATTATTCGTCTGTACTTGAGGGGCAAAATGGCTAACTGGCTAAATCAACTACAATCTCTTCTTGGGCAAAAAGCTTCCTCCGCGTCATCTTCTGGCGAGCAAGGGCTGAGTAAACTTCTCGTTCCAGGCGCGTTAGGCGGTCTGGCAGGATTACTGGTTGCCAACAAATCTTCTCGTAAATTACTGAGTAAATACGGCACCAGCGCGCTTCTGGTGGGCGGAGGCGCGGTTGCCGGGACTGTGTTATGGAACAAGTACAAGGATAAAGTTCGCGTAGCGCATCAGGATGAGCCGCAGTTTGGCGCACAAAGCTCACCGCTGGATGAGCGAACTGAACGTCTGATTCTGGCGCTGGTTTTTGCGGCGAAAAGCGATGGCCATATTGATGCCAAAGAACGTAGCGCCATTGAGCAGCAGCTCCGTGAAGCGGGCGTGGAAGAGCAGGGCCGCATTCTGATTGAACGCGCCATCGAACAACCGTTAGACCCTCAACGACTGGCGCATGGGATCCGTAACGAAGAAGAAGCGCTAGAAATTTACTTCCTGAGCTGTGCGGCGATTGATATCGACCACTTTATGGAACGTAGTTATCTCAACGCGCTGGGCGATGCGTTGAAGATCCCGCAGGATGTTCGTGAAGGCATTGAACAGGATCTCAAGGAACAAAAACAGGCGTTACCGGGTTAATTACTTACCGCTAAGGCGCATGTTTCGCTTGCATCATTGCTGTCTTTTGCCACCCTTATAGGATGTTTAAGCAAAAGAACAATGACATGCTACCAAAAGCTTCTCGTATTCCCCACGCCATGACGCAGCATGGCGATACTCGTGTTGATAATTATTACTGGTTGCGAGATGACACTCGCTCGCAGCCAGAAGTGCTGGATTATCTGCAACAAGAAAATGCGTATGGCCGTCAGGTTATGGCCTCGCAGCAGGCTTTGCAGGATCGCGTCCTGAAAGAGATTATCGACCGCATCCCACCTCAGGATGCTTCTGCCCCCTATGTGAAGAATGGTTATCGCTACCGGCATATTTATGAACCGGGGTGCGAATATGCCATTTATCAGCGTCAGTCTGCCTTCAGTGAAGAGTGGGATGATTGGGATACTCTATTGGATGGGAACCAGCGCGCGGCACACAGCGAGTTTTATACGCTGGGAGGACTGGCGATATCACCGGATAACACCATCATGGCACTGGCCGAAGATTATCTCTCTCGCCGGCAATATGGCGTGCGTTTTCGCAACCTGCAAAGCGGCAACTGGTATCCGGAAGTGCTGGAAAACGTCGAAGCGGATTTGGTATGGGCGAATGATTCTCAGACTTTCTATTACGTGCGCAAGCACGAAACGACGTTATTGCCGTATCAGGTCTGGCGACATACAGTCGGCTCGCCATCGTCACTGGATGAGCTGGTGTATGAAGAAGCCGATGACATGTTTTATGTCAGTCTGCATAAAACCACATCATTGCATTATGTGGTTATCCACATTGCCAGTGCGACCACCAGTGAAGTTTTGTTGCTTGATGCAGAACTGGCAGATGCCGAACCGTTGGTCTTTTTAGCGCGACGCAAAGACCACGAATACAGTCTCGATCACTATCAGCACAATTTTTATCTGCGCTCCAACCGTCAGGGGAAAAATTTCGGCCTGTACCGTACCCGTGTTCGTGATGAACAAGCCTGGGAGACGCTGATCCCACCGCGTGACAACGTGATGCTGGAGGGCTTTACGTTATTCACCGACTGGCTGGTGGTAGAAGAGCGTCAGCGGGGCTTAACCAGCCTGCGGCAGATTAATCGTGAAACGCGCGAAGTGGTCGGGATCGCCTTTGACGATCCGGCATATGTGACCTGGCTTGCCTATAATCCAGAGCCGGAGACATCGCGCCTGCGCTATGGCTATTCCTCCATGACTACCCCGGACACATTGTTTGAACTGGATATGGACACCGGGGAACGTCGTGTGCTTAAGCAGACGGAGGTCCCCGGATTTGATGCGGCGAATTACCGTAGCGAACACGTATGGATAACGGCACGTGATGGCACCGAGGTTCCGGTTTCGCTGGTTTATCATCAAAAGTATTTCCTGAAAGGAAAAAATCCGTTACTGGTTTATGGCTATGGCTCATATGGCGCCAGCATGGATGCCGATTTCAGCAGCAGCCGTTTAAGCTTACTGGATCGCGGCTTTGTTTACGCCATTGCCCATGTGCGTGGCGGTGGTGAATTAGGACAACAGTGGTACGAGGACGGTAAGTTTCTGCGCAAGAAAAATACCTTTAATGATTACCTCGACGTCTGTGATGCGCTGCTAAAAATGGGCTATGGCGCGCCTGAGTTATGTTATGGAATGGGAGGAAGCGCCGGGGGAATGTTAATGGGCGTCGCCATTAATGAGCGCCCGGAACGCTTCCATGGTGTTATTGCGCAGGTGCCGTTTGTCGATGTGCTGACCACAATGCTCGATGAATCAATTCCCCTGACGACCGGTGAGTTTGAAGAGTGGGGTAATCCACAGGACGAAGAGTATTACACCTATATGAAAAGCTACAGCCCGTATGACAATGTAACCGCGCAGGCGTATCCGCATCTGCTGGTCACGACGGGATTACACGATTCCCAGGTGCAATACTGGGAACCAGCAAAATGGGTGGCAAAACTGCGTGAGCTGAAAACGGACGATCGTTTGCTGCTACTTTGCACGGATATGGATTCCGGACACGGCGGTAAATCCGGGCGATTTAAATCTTACGAAGGTGTGGCTCTTGAGTACGCTTTTTTGATTGGACTGGCGCAGGGAACACTGCCTGCTCAGGCGTGATCCAAATAGTGTTTTAGCGTTAATCGCAGTTCCGGGCTCATATTATCAAGGTTATTAAATAACCAGCGCAGATAGCCCGGATCGCGTTCAGCCACTTCTGATACCGGTTTTCCGCGGTACTTACCAAAAGTGAAAGTAGTGAGTAACGCGGGACGGCCGGTAATATCGACCATTTGATCGGCTGTCCAGCCTGACGTCTGCATGATGTCGATCAGGAGTGCAGCAGTGATGTAGCAGTCGTACAGGGCGCGGTGATGGTGGAGACCCGCTGGCGTCTGTACGCTCAGCTTGCGCGATTTATACAGCGCCATGTTGCTGTATTTGATCCCCGGCCACAAACGACGGGAGAGCTTCATGGTGCAAATCCACTCTCCGGGCATATCGGGTAATACGCGGCGGTCAAAGCTGGCATTGTGCGCCACGTACCACTCGCTGCCGTAATACTGCGGGATGATGTCTTCAATCCACGGCTTATCGGCCACCATTGCTTCAGTAATGCGATGGATAGCCATAGCCTGTGGGCTGATGGGGCGGTCAGGGCGTACCAGGTGGCTCATTGGGTTGACTATTTTTCCGTCAACCACATCGACAGAAGCAATTTCAACAATGCCTCCCTGTAGACCACAGGTTTCTGTATCTATTATGCGCAACATGCCATGCTCCTGACCCAAAACGACTAGCGTAATGGAATGATATCACCTTGCCAACCCCGTGGCGTGCGTTGACCGGTTAACAGCAAAGAACCGCTGTCTGCGCGAACAATCAATCGGCCTCGCTCATCCCATAACGCGCTGCTGCCACGCGCATTGGCCATTAATACAGCTATGGCAAACTTATGCGAGAAACTCTGTAGACGAGATGTGGAGGAGAGCAATTCGGGTTCGCTAATGGACTGACTGCTCGTGAATAGGGAGTAAGCCGGGTCGATATCGATACCTTCCGGTTGGCTATCCACTACGCTAATGGCATTTTGCTGTCTGGCGATACAGGCTCCGTGACTTTGATGAAACGTTAAGGGCGAGGTCATCCAGGGAGAAAAGAGCGCGATGCCTTTTACGAACCGGTTGTTATGTTCCACCGGTAGTCCCGCAATGATTGTCATACGATAAGTCACGGCGGCATGGGCGAGAGGTTCTAACAGCGATTCATCGGGCGGGGCAGGAAGCGCGTCATGTTCATCAACACAACCTAACAAGGAGAGGGAAGGAAAGACCAGCAATTCACATTGGCATTGGGCGGCTGCCTGAATGAATTGCAGGTGATGTGCGACATGCTCGGTAACTGAGGTGTGAAGAGGTTCGTACTGCGCTGCTGCGATTTTCCAGTGTGACATAATGATTTCCTTTTCATAGTGTCTACAATCATCCTGAAAGTATAGATTAAGAATATACTTATACTGTAGCAGCCATCATGTAAGGAATCGTAACGTAGTATAAGTTTTATTTAACTTTAGGCTCGTAAGGTAAACGTGAAAGGGAAACGGATGCCAGTCGGTGCGCGATGAGTCTTTCGCGAAACCAGTCGCGTAAATGTTCGGGCTGTTCACGCTCAACAACTTCGGCAACAACCGGCATGTTGTATCGCTCCTTAAACGCTACACCCGCAGCGGCCAGGTCAACATTGACCTTATCCATTTCCGCTTGCTCAAGTTTGGCCAGATTGATGTTCATGGGCTTCTCCTTTTCTCTGTCTTTCGGCGCGCAAAGTTACTAAGAGTGTGCATTAATGGCAAGACCGAAATGATGATTCTCGACTCGATCATTGTAGAAGGTTATTCTCTATAGATTAGACATAACAAAAAGGAATAGTTGAAATGGCTTCATCTGCATCTATGCTTCGCAGCGCTCTCATCGTACTCGCCAGCGTGCTGGCAACGCCCGCCGCCCTGGCGCATGCCCACCTCACAAAACAAAGCCCGGCGGCTAATGCCGAGGTTGCGGCATCTCCTCAGGCGTTGACGCTGAATTTTTCTGAAGGCGTAGAGCCGGGATTCAGCGGCGCAAAGCTAACAGGTCCAAACAAAGAACAGATCAAAACGGGTAAGGCGTCACGCAGTGAGCAGGACAAAACACAGCTGATTGTTCCGCTTGATCAAACACTTGAAGCTGGAAAATATACGGTCGACTGGCACGTTGTTTCCGTGGATGGTCACAAGACGAAGGGGCAATATACCTTTAGCGTGAAATAACCGATGCTGGCATTTACCTGGGTTGCATTACGGTTTATCCATTTTACCACGTTGATGCTGGTGTTTGGCTGTGCGCTTTACGGCGCATGGCTGGCTCCCGTTTCGGTTCGTCGTTTAATGATGCGTCGTTTTTTGCGTCTGCAACGGCATGCCGCAACGTGGAGCTTTATCAGCGCGACGCTGATGCTGGCGATCCAGGGCGGGTTAATGGGCTCAGGCTGGCGGGATGTTATCTCTACAGATGTATGGGGCGCGGTGTTGCAAACGCAGTTTGGCGGCGTCTGGTTATGGCAGATTATCCTCGCGCTGGTCACTCTGATGGTGGTTATTATCGTACCGCGTAGCATGCCGCGACGGCTGTTAATGCTGACGATTGCGCAGTTTATTTTGCTGGCTGGCGTCGGGCATGCGACGCTGCATAGTGGTGTTACTGGGGCAATCCAGCAGGTTAACCATGCCTTGCATCTGATATGCGCCGCCGCCTGGTTCGGTGGCCTGCTACCCGTACTTTACTGTATGCGAATGGCGCATGGCCGCTGGCGAGAACAGGCCATCAGCACCATGATGCGTTTCTCCCGCTACGGGCATCTTTTTGTTATCGGTGTTTTACTTACCGGTATTATGAATGCGCTGTTTATTGTTGGTTTTTCTGTTCCCTGGCACATGGCTTACGGGCGACTGCTTTTGTTAAAAGGTGCCCTGGTCATGCTAATGGTGGCGATTGCGCTGGTGAATCGGTATGTTCTGGTACCACGCATGCAGCAGGATAACCGCGGCATGACTCTCTATTTTATTTGGATGACCAAGCTGGAATGGGGTATAGGAGCCGTTGTGCTGGCAATTGTCAGCCTGTTCGCAACCCTTGAACCTTTCTGATTGATGGACTGGCGAAACGCATGAAAAAAATCATTATCTCTTTATTACTCCTGGCAAGCTCCGGAGCCGCGCTGGCTGCGCCGCAGGTCATTACCGTCAGCCGTTTTGAGGTTGGCAAAGATAAGTGGGCGTTTAATCGGGAAGAGGTGATGCTGACCTGCCGCCCGGGTAACGCGCTGTATGTCATCAATCCCAGTACGCTGGTGCAATACCCGTTGAATGATGTTGCCAGACAGCAGATGGAGAGCGGAAAAACCACGGCAAAGCCGATCGAGATTATCCAGATTGATGATCCGGCGAAACCTGGCGAAAAAATGAGCCTGGCACCGTTTGTGGAGCGTGCAGAAAAGCTCTGCTAATTGTCAGATGTAGCGCTCTGATTTCCAATAAAAAACCGCAAGGATCTCACACGAGAACTTGCGGTTTTTGCGTTTGGATGCGTAACAAACGTCCTTTTTTTCCGGCCACTTTAGTCGCGGACTGGAAAACCTGGCGCTGTCATCTATTCTTAAATGGCAGGGTAACTTAGCCTGCATTAATGCCAACTTTTAGCGCACGGCTCTCTCCCAAGAGCCATTTCCCTGGACCGAATACAGGAATCGTATTCGGTCTCTTTTTATGTGGCGAATGCGATGCCATCCAGGGCAAAACACGTCTTATCGCATGCTGCATTCTCCATAAACCATACCATACTCCTGCCCTCGATCGTCCAGGCTTTTTTACCATCATTGCTAAAATTATAACCAGGTACCCTTGTACTCTGGAGGCGACATGGGACGACCTGACAATATCTATCAACGAATCGACGGTACACAGTGGCGTCACGTCTGGGTGGTTGGGGATATCCACGGCTGCTTCTCGATACTGATGGCTAAACTGCGCCAGTACCGTTTTGATCCCTGGCAGGATCTGCTGGTTTCAGTGGGGGATGTTATTGACCGTGGACCAGACAGTTTGCGTTGCCTGAAATTATTGCGTAAACGCTGGATTGTCGCGGTCAGGGGGAATCATGAACAGATGGCGCTGGACGCGCTGGCGACGGGGGATAAATTCATGTGGTTAATGAATGGTGGCTCGTGGTATGCGCAGGCGGAGCAACCGGCAGCAAAATTCGCTCTTGAAGAGTGTTGGCAATTACCCTGGATTCTGGAGCTGCACTGTCAAAACGGCATACACGTTATTGCTCATGCCGATTACCCGGATGATGATTATCAGTGGCTAAAAAAGATCGATTTACAGCGTGTGCTGTGGGATCGTTCGAGGCTAATGAACAACGGTTGTGGGATTCGCGGCGCGGATCACTTTTGGTTTGGCCACACGCCGTTGCGCCATCGGCTGGATCGCGAGAATCTGCATTATATTGATACCGGTGCTGTATTTGGCGGCGAGTTAACGCTGGTACAACTGCAATAATCAAAAATCGCTGTATTCCTGGGCCGGGTGCCAGAAACTTTCGATGTAGTCATCCGCGGGTAAACACCCTCCGTTACGAATACGTTGATCGTCCATCGATATCAGGCACTGCTGCTCAGTTTTGTAGACATCAACCACGATATCTTCACAACCGCCATCCAGGTAGCACACAAAAAGAACCAGCGTGAACATTCCATCCTCAAATGGTAAAGCCATAGCTGTAGTGTAGAAGATGTTGATAGATGAGGGAAATTAACCAGGAAATAACCCGTCTGGCGACGGGTTCTTTTTGAATCAGGCAAGGCGCATGATCCAGGCATCTGACTTACGATCGTAGTGTTCGCGAAATAGTACTGAATGTTCTCCGTTCAACAGGGCCGGGACGCTGGTATCGGCATCCCAGGCATCCAGTTGCATACATAAATCCGGGTCGGATTTACACGGAATGGTTAACGTTCGGTCCCCCGGCGATTCGCCATGTAACTCGGCGTCGTCGATTTCAAAAGCGCCAATGCGCACACTGGTTTTCATCATCGTGCTCTCCGTTAATTTGCTGATTGTGGTACGACCAGTTAGGTCGTCCATTTTTCAGCGTAGTCAACGTTAGCAAAAGCGCCAGTAAAAACGTGCGTTATCCCGTAAAGAGTTTGCCATCCCGGACAAGATCGCGTGGGTAGCTATTCTTCAGTCGCGATCCAATACGTTTTGCCAGACCGATAGGCTGATGCTGGAATGTAACCAGTACGTCGTCACTCGTCGGTGTGGCTTGTGGGTAGACATCCCGGCCGCGGTACCACTCTTCAGCTTCGGCAAGCGTCAGTTCAAACGCATTGCTGTGATTTGGGTTGGCGAACGCGATGACGGCTTCATGCTGCCAGCGGTAGCCTTTATTGTGCGTTTCAGCTAATTTGACGCCGAGTCGGGAAAAGCGGACTTTGCCGATCAGTGGCTCAATTTCTGTTGGGAACAGCCAAATCTCTTTATCGCGCTGCCACAGGCGTAAATTATCTTCCCACTGCAGTCCACAAGCGCTCGCGGCTTGCGCGATAAGCGCGGACTCGCGTCCTTTCAGCGGGCTAAACGGAAAGTTACCGACTTTATATGTCGGCGCAGGTAGTGGAGGGATGGCGGCTGTTTTGCGCAAACGCGCAACGAAGAAACCTTCGCAATCGTAAATTTGCGGAAACACATGCAGGAATCCTTCCGGCGTCAGAGCGCGTTCGGCCTGTGGAAATAAATCGCCGAGTGGTAAAAACTCGACGGCGTCCGGGTAGGTTTCAATCAACCACTGCATGACGTTTTCATTTTCGTCACGGTTAAGTGTACAGGTGGAGTAAACCAACGTGCCGCCGGGGCGCAGAGCGTGAAAGGCGCTGTCGAGCAGTTCGCGCTGAGTTGCGGCAATTTCCAGATTACTTTCTGGCGACCAGTTTTTTAGCGCGTCAGGGTCTTTACGCACTACGCCTTCCCCGGAACACGGGGCGTCGAGCAATATGGCATCAAATGATTCCGGCAACGCAGCGCCAAATACTCGTCCGTCAAAATGGGTCAGGGCGACGTTGGCTATCCCGCAACGGCTGATATTGGCATGCAGGACTTTGACGCGACTGGCAGAAAATTCATTCGCCAGAATGGCGCCTCGATTATTCATTTTTGCGGCAATTTGCGTGGTTTTGGAGCCAGGGGCTGCCGCGACATCCATTACGCGTTCCGGGGTATTGCCTTCGGCAAACAGCGCAGCGACTGGCAGCATTGAGCTGGCTTCCTGAATATAAAACAAGCCGCTTAAATGTTCTGCTGTGCTACCGAGCGGCACTAACTCATCTTCATCGCGTTCGATCCAGAAACCTTCAGCACACCAGGGAACCGGAGTGAGAGACCAGTTGTAAGGTGCTGTCAGTGTGAGGAAATCGGCAACGGAGATTTTCAGCGTATTGACGCGAATGCTACGGCGCAACGGGCGCTGACAGGCAGCGAGAAAATCATCGAATGAGAGCGTGGAAGGCATTGCTTCACGCATTTTAGTCAGAAAGGCGTCGGGAAAATAAGCCACTTGGTACCACCGGCAAAAAAACAGATGCGCAGTGTAGCATAAGTGCTCCGGCGCGAGTACGCCGGAGCAAGTGGAGAGATTATCGTGGCAGGGCTGTTCCCCATTCACGCCACTCTTTGGGTTCGCTTTCGAGCAACAGGAAGTGTTTACCTGCCTGCGCTTTAGGAGCCAGCGGTGTGCCTGGTGGAGTCGCGAAGGCGATGCCGCCGCGGATGAACTGATTGAAGGTACCGGTCTTCACGACACCGCCCGTCAGGCCGAAGTCAAGATTGTAGCCGGATGCCAGCCAGAACACGGAGTTGTTGCGCACCAGATGCTGATAGCGCTGGCTAATGCGCATGGCAACCATCACACGATCGGAAAGCGAGCCCAGCGTCAGCCCGGTGACGGTCCCCACTTCAATACCTCTGAACAAAACTGGGGTTCCGATATTCAGTGAACCTGCTTCCGGTGCTTCCACCACAATACTCAGACCATCGAGGTAACGAGAGTCGGTAATGGTGGCTTCCTGCAGCTCAAAATCACGTCGCGGATTACCGCGTCCGGGTTCAACGTTGATGTACGGCTGCAGGATTGTATCCAGATGCTCCACGCCAGCTGCCGAAATTTGCGGGGTGATCACGGAGAAACGGGTACCGCTTCGCGCGAAGGTCTGCACGTATTCCGGGTACAGAACTGCTTTTGCCTGCACTTCGTTACGGGCGGTGATCAGCTCAAGCGTCTGAATCTGGCCGATATCGATTCCCAGGTAGCGAATCGGCATGCCAGCAGCGAGTTTACCGGCATCGAACGCATGCAGCGTTATCTGGCCACCTACCGCACGCGCGGCGGTTTCCGAAGCATACAGAATGCGCTTGTCGCCTTTGCGTTGGCTGGCGCTGGCACCGCTTAAATTATCGAAGCTAATTGCCCCTTTGAGCGCGCGCGAAAGGGGAGATGCCTGTACGGTTAATCCGCTGCCGTTAAGCTGAACTTTTGCTCCGCCTTCGGCCCAGAACACGCTGTTGCTGGTCAACAGGTTGCGATATTCCGGTTTAATATGCAGATCGATATCAAATGCATCGGCGCGAGGACGAACGCTGATCACTTCACCGACCTCGAATTTGCGGTATAGAACCACCGAGCCGGCCTGCACATCAGGCAGCGTTTCGGCGCTCAGGCTGACCGTGGTGGTTGGCAGATCGCTCAGGCTGTTTTCAATCGCTTTTTCCAGGTTGGCATACAGCGGGTAGCTTTTTTTCATTTCCCCCTTCGTACCGGGCAAAATACGAATGCCGCCGCTGAGCCACTCGCTGGCGCTGGCGCCAAGGAACTCCACGCCATCAAGTCCGACTTTGACGTCCACGCGGCTGTTGACCACGAACTTACTGTCACCTTGCACCAGGTCACGATGCTGCGGTTCGATGGCAACGGTAAATGAAACGCCTTTGCTGGAAAGCGTGCGCTCAATCACCTGACCGACCTGTACGCCGTGGAGAATCAGCGGCTGGCCAGCATCAATACCGTAACTTTCCGGTGCGGTGAGCGTAAATGTCATGACCCCTGGATCGTGTAACAACGACTTCTCTGCGGGGATAACCACAAACTGGCTACGCGGCTCGCCTTCGCCGGGGACCAGTTCAAACGTTTTACCCGTCAGCAGTGAGCTGAGATTGGCATCGTTTAACGATAATTTAGGGCTGTGTAATTCAATCCGCGTGTTGTCGCGCAGCAGCGTTACGACGCTGGGGTCGACCGTCATTTCTCCAGTCACTTTACCGCCTGGATTTAAATCCAGTTTGGTGAGTTGGCCGACTTGTAATCCTTGATACATCAGCGATGTTGAGCCAGCTTTGAGTCCGTCCCCGCTGGGTAAGTCAAGCTTGACGATCACCCCGCGCTGGCTGTGCGCGAGATCCTGATATAAACCAAACGTGTCGTCGGCTGCGGCGGGTTTTGAGTCTTCAGGCGAATCAAAAGCAATGGCGCCATTGACCAGCGCGGCCAGACTCTCCAGTTTGATCTTCGCGCCGCTGAGACTGACATCCGCATTCACACCGGAGACGTTCCAGAAGCGGCTGCCTTTTTTCACCAGATTGGTAAACCGACGTTCAATCAGCACGTCGATAGTTACGCCCTGATTGTTGGGGTTGATAGTGTAGTCATACACCCGGCCCACCGGAATCTTACGGAAATAAACCAGCGAACCGCTATTGAGCGAACCGAGGTCAGGCGCCCGCAGATGCAGCATCAAATCGCCATTATCCAGACGGTATTTGGGCTGCGTGTCGAGGGCAACGAAATGATCTTCTTCCTCGCCGGTTCCGGGCATCATGCCGATATAGTTACCACCAACCAACGCATCCAGACCCGAAACTCCGGCCAGCGACGCTTTCGGCGTGACCAGCCAGAACTGGGTATCTTTGCGCAGTGCATCTTTCATGCTCGATTTGATGCTGACGCGGACTTCAATTTTACGCAGATCTTTGCTGAGGTTGATATCCTGCACCGTGCCCACTTCAACGCCCTGATAACGAACGGGCGTGCGTCCTGGTACAATGCCGTCCGCGGACATGAAGTCAATGGTTACGGTATTGCCGCGATCTTCATAGCTTCCCCAGATAAGCCATCCTGCGATCATCAGTGCAATGAACGGCAGCAGCCAGAACGGAGAGATACGGCGTTTTGTTTTAATCTGCGCTTCAGTCTGCGAAGCGGGCGTTTCCTGACTCATGTGCATCCCAAAGTAAGCGGCTGTCCAGCCATTCCACAGCAAGAATAGTCAATATTACCGCCGCGCCGAAATAAAACGCAGCCGGTCCCATAGTAAAAGCAAGTATCTGATCGCGATTAATCAGCGACATGGTTAAAGCGATAACAAAGAGATCCAGCATCGACCAGCGACCAATCCAGGTCACCATACGCAGCAGTTTTATGCGGGTACGCAATCCTTGCTCGCAGTTAAAATGGATGCTGATGAGCAACGTAAACATCACAATCACTTTGGTGAATGGCACCAGAATACTGGCGATAAAAACGATCGCCGCCACGCCGACGTTGCTGTTTGCCAAAGACATTATGCCTGACAGGATAGTGTCTTCCTGCCTACCACCGTTGACATAAATTACCGAGATGGGCAGCAGATTAGCAGGCAAAAGCAGGACAATCGAGGCCAGTAGCGCCGCCCAACACTTTTGGATACTTTGATTCCTGCGCCAGCGCAGCGGGATATGGCAACGAGGGCAGCGACCCCGAGCGTCCGGATAACCTGTAAAGTGACAACCGAGGCAGACGCGGAGCTTTTCATCAGGGCGACGGGCTGGTCTTTGCGGGTAAAATCGGTCCCAAAGCTGCTCTACGTTGAGGTGCGACAGCGTCAAAATACTGAGGATCACCAGCGCAATAAAAGCAAACAGCCCCACACCGGGTTGCAAAAATGCATAGTCCTGAACTTTGATTGACGCGACGCCAATGCCCACAAGATAGATATCGAGCATCACCCACTCTTTGAGCCTTTCCAGCATCAGCAGCACCGGGCGCAGGTTCATCCCAAGAATATTGCCAAACCACAGATAAGCAATTGAGGTCACGAGAATTAGCGGCGCGCCAGCGACGCAAAAAAGCACGAAAGAAGCAGTGAGGGGGTCACCTTGTCGGGTCATTTGCCAGATGCCTTGCATAACATTGGCATCAATGCGCACGCCTAATAAATAGATGTGCAGGAGTGGCTCTCCCCAGGCAAAGGGCATCAGCAGCAACATGGTGAAAGCCATTGCCGCAAGTCGCGTTAATGACCAGTCGCGTCCGTCACGAATTTTTGCCTGGCAGCGTGGGCAAAAGGCACTTTGGTGCGAACGCATTTTAGGCAAGCTAAATATCAGGTCACATTCAGGGCAGCGATGATAATGTGCACGAGGTAGTGCCTCACCGATGGACCTGATGACTATTTTTTTAGTTGGCGTGATGCGTGGTGTCGTTAAGGCCATGTATCGCGAATCAAATTGTTGAAGTAATGTTATCTTAACTCATGACGGGAATGATCTTGAGCATTAACGCATTTAATGTTTATTTTAGTAGGCTGCAGTTTTAAGTAAGACAACTAAGTGATTACATAATGAACAAAATAGAGCTATACACGGATCTGAACCGTGATTTTCAGGCATTGATGGCAGGTGAAACCAGTTTTCTGGCAACGCTGGCGAATACCAGCGCATTGTTGTACGAGCGTCTTGCAGAAGTGAACTGGGCCGGTTTTTACCTGCTTGAGGACGATACGCTGGTGCTTGGTCCCTTCCAGGGCAAAATTGCCTGCGTGCGGATCCCGGTAGGGCGTGGTGTGTGCGGTACAGCAGTGGCGCAGAACCAGGTTCAGCGTATTGAGGACGTACATGCTTTTGATGGGCACATTGCTTGTGATGCCGCCAGCAACGCTGAAATCGTCCTGCCAATCACCGTCGAAAATCAGATAATCGGCGTGCTGGATATCGATAGCACGGCGTTTGGCCGCTTTACTGAGGAAGATGAACAAGGTCTGCGTACACTGGTGGCACAGCTTGAAACCGTGCTTGCAACGACGGATTACAAAAAATTCTTTGCGCACGTCGCAGGATAATCAACGGATAACGTAGCAATTACTGATGACGTCATTATAATGTCGCCTGTTCATGCCTGCGCTTGTTGGCTACGTCCGTTGTAATCAGGAAATTTCATGGAAAATCAACCTAAGTTGAATAGCAGTAAAGAAGTCATCGCGTTTCTGGCCGAACGCTTCCCGCAGTGTTTTAGTGCGGAAGGCGAAGCGCGCCCACTGAAAATTGGCATTTTTCAGGATCTGGTAGAGCGTGTTGAGGGCGAAATGAACCTCAGCAAGACTCAGCTCCGTTCAGCCTTACGTCTCTATACTTCAAGCTGGCGCTATCTGTACGGCGTTAAATTGGGCGCAACGCGTGTTGATCTCGACGGCAACCCTTGTGGTGAGCTGGATGAACAACATGTTGAACATGCGCGCAAACAGCTGGAAGAAGCTAAAGCCCGTGTTCAGGCGCAACGCGCAGAGCAACAGGCGAAAAAACGCGAAGCGGCAGCTGCTGCCGGTGAAAAAGAAGGCGCACCGCGTCGCGAGCGTAAGCCGCGTCCTGCACCGCGTCGTAAAGAAGGTGCAGAGCGTAAACCTCGCGCTGAAAAACCAGCAGCAAAAGCACCGCGTGCTCCTCGCGAAGAACAGCATACCCCGGTATCTGATATTTCAGTACTGACGGTAGGGCAGTCTCTGAAGGTGAAAGCAGGAAATAATGCGATGGATGCCACCGTATTAGAAATCACCAAAGATGGCGTCCGTGTACAGCTGAATTCGGGTATGTCTTTGATTGTACGCGCAGAACACCTGGTGTTCTGAAACGGAGGCCAGGCCTGGCATGAACACTTTTTTTAGGCTTACTGCGTTAGCTGGTCTGCTTGCATTAGCAGGCCAGGCACTTGCTGTGGAAGACATCACGCGTGCCGATCAAATCCCCGTTTTAAAGGAAGAAACCCAGCATGCGACGGTAAGCGAACGTGTGACGTCGCGTTTTACGCGATCACACTATCGCCAGTTCGATCTGGATCAGGCGTTTTCGGCAAAAATTTTTGACCGCTATTTGAATTTGCTCGACTACAGCCACAATGTGCTGTTGGCGAGCGATATCGAACAGTATGCAAAAAAGAAAACGGTCCTCGGCGATGAACTACGCACCGGCAAGCTGGATGTCTTTTACGATCTCTATAATCTGGCGCAAAAACGCCGATTTGAACGTTATCAGTACGCATTAAGCGTACTGGCACGTCCAATGGATTTTACCGGTAACGACACGTTTAACCTCGACCGAAGCAAAGCGCCGTGGCCGAAGAGCGAAGCAGAGCTTAATGCGCTGTGGGACGGTAAGGTTAAATTTGACGAACTCAGCCTGAAGCTGACGGGTAAAACCGATGCGGAAATTCGCGAAACGCTGACGCGCCGCTATAAATTTGCGATTCGCCGTCTGGCGCAGACCAACAGCGAAGATGTGTTCTCACTGGCGATGACAGCGTTCGCCCGTGAAATCGACCCGCATACTAACTATCTCTCTCCGCGCAATACCGAGCAGTTCAATACGGAAATGAGCTTGTCATTGGAAGGTATTGGCGCGGTTCTGCAAATGGATGATGACTACACCGTCATTAACTCAATGGTGGCAGGTGGTCCGGCAGCCAAGAGCAAGTCGATCAGCGTTGGCGATCGTATTGTCGGCGTCGGGCAGACGGGCAAGGGCATGGTCGATGTGATTGGCTGGCGTCTGGATGACGTCGTGGCACTGATCAAAGGACCTAAAGGCAGCAAGGTACGCCTTGAAATTCTGCCTGCCGGTAAAGGTACCAAGACGCGCACCGTGACGCTAACGCGTGAACGTATTCGTCTCGAAGACCGCGCCGTGAAAATGTCCGTGAAAACCGTTGGTAAAGAAAAAGTTGGCGTACTGGATATTCCTGGCTTCTATGTAGGTCTGACTGATGATGTCAAAGTCCAACTGCAGAAACTGGAAAAACAAAATGTCAGCAGTATTATCATCGATCTGCGTACCAACGGTGGTGGAGCACTGACTGAAGCGGTTTCGCTTTCCGGTTTGTTCATTCCTTCCGGCCCGGTGGTTCAGGTTCGTGATAATAACGGTAAAGTGCGTGAAGACAGCGATACCGACGGCGTTGTGTACTACAAAGGCCCGCTGGTGGTATTGGTCGATCGCTTCAGCGCCTCAGCATCAGAGATTTTCGCGGCGGCAATGCAGGATTATGGCCGAGCGTTGATCGTTGGTGAACCAACCTTTGGGAAAGGCACTGTCCAGCAGTATCGCTCCCTGAACCGTATTTACGATCAGATGCTGCGTCCGGAATGGCCTGCGCTGGGCTCTGTTCAGTATACGATACAGAAATTCTACCGCGTAAACGGTGGCAGCACGCAGCGTAAGGGCGTTACGCCGGATATCATCATGCCGACAGGTAATGAAGAAACTGAAACCGGCGAGAAGTTTGAAGATAACGCACTGCCGTGGGACAGCATTGATGCTGCGACCTACACTAAGTCAGATAATCTGACGCCGTTCGGACCTGAATTGCTGAAAGAGCACAATGCACGTATTGCGAACGATCCTGAGTTCCAGTACATCATGAAGGACATTGCGCGTTTCAATGCGATGAAGGATAAACGCAACATCGCTTCTCTGAATTACGCTCAGCGTGAAAAAGAGAATAACGAAGATGACGCAATGCGTCTGGCGCGTATCAACGATCGGTTTAAACGTGAAGGCAAACCGCTATTGAAGAAACTGGACGATCTGCCGAAGGATTACCAGGAGCCGGATCCGTACCTGGATGAAACGGTAAAAATCGCGCTCGACCTGGCGCATCTTGAGAAAGAGAAGCCAGCGGAACAGCCCGCAACCAGTCAATAACCTCGAACAGGCACAAGAAATTGTGCCTGTTTTTTTAACAAGTGCATGAAGACGTCAGCCTGATACGATAAAATGTAAAGTTGTGTCTTTCTGGTGACTTAGCACCTATGGATGCTTGAAAATAGTCATAAGACCCATACGATATGGGTAATCGCATAGTGCGTTTTGTTAAATTGAGGTTAAAAGAAAATTATGATGCGAATCGCGCTCTTCCTGCTGACGAACCTGGCTGTGATGGTCGTTTTCGGGCTGGTATTGAGCCTGACAGGGATCCAGTCAAGCAGCGTTCAAGGCTTGTTGATCATGGCACTGCTGTTTGGTTTTGGTGGTTCCTTCATTTCGCTGCTGATGTCCAAATGGATGGCGTTAAAGTCCGTTGGCGGGGAAGTGATCGAACAGCCTCGCAATGAAAGAGAACGCTGGCTGATGAATACAGTTGCGAATCAGGCCCGCCAGGCCGGGATCGCTATGCCACAGGTTGCAATCTACCACGCGCCAGATATTAACGCGTTTGCGACTGGTGCCCGCCGGGATGCCTCGCTGGTGGCTGTAAGTACTGGCCTGTTGCAAAACATGAGCCCGGATGAAGCCGAAGCGGTTATCGCGCATGAGATCAGCCACATTGCCAATGGCGATATGGTGACCATGACGCTCATTCAGGGGGTAGTAAACACCTTCGTTATCTTTATCTCACGTATTCTGGCGCAAATTGCCGCTGGCTTTATGGGCGGAAACCGTGATGAGGGTGAGGGTAGCAACGGTAACCCGTTGATCTACTTTGCGGTGGCAACGGTGCTGGAACTGGTGTTTGGTATTCTGGCGAGCATCATTACCATGTGGTTCTCACGTCATCGTGAATTCCATGCGGATGCCGGTTCTGCAAAACTGGTGGGTCGTGAAAAAATGATCGCCGCGCTGCAGCGCCTGAAAACCAGCTATGAGCCGCAGGAAGCGACCAGTATGATGGCGTTCTGCATCAATGGTAAATCCAAATCGTTGAGTGAGCTGTTTATGACTCACCCCCCGTTGGACAAACGTATTGAAGCGCTGCGCAGCGGTGAGTACCTGAAATAATCTGCAGCAGACAACAACAAAAAGCGCGTCGACAGACGCGCTTTTTTTATGACTGAACCCGCGGTTGTGTAATACGTAAGCCACTCACGATTGCGGCCAGCGAAGCCAGAATGCCCGCTGTTATCAGCGAGATGTGCGTTCCACTGTCACCAAACTGATTTAGCATCAGCGCAACCAGTGCGGCCCCGGTACTTTGACCCAGTAAGCGCGCCGTTCCGAGCATACCGCTCGCGCCTCCGCTACGATCTCGCGGCGCGGAGGTGATGATGGTGTGATTATTCGGTGACTGGAACAAGCCAAAACCCGCACCACACAAAATCATTGGCCAGATGATATTAAAATCGGAAGGTGATGCGGGCAGTAACACCAGCGAAAACAGCCCACACGCCATTACTGCCATGCCCAGCGCGCCAAGCAGACCTGCATGAACACGTTCAATCAAATATCCCGCCAGTGGGGCCATCACCATGGTTGCCAGCGGCCACGGCGTCAGCAGCAGGCCCGTTTCAACTTCGCTGCGTCCGAGAACCGTTTGCATAAAAAAGGGCAGGGAAACCATCGCCAGCATTTGTGCGCTGAATGAACAGATTGAGGTGCAAATAGAGAGTGAAAACAGCGGAATGCGTAGCAGATCAACCGGTAATAAAGGTACCGGCAATGCGAGCTGGCGGCGGATAAAGAAAAACCCTACCACGAGAAGCCCCATAAGTTCAGCACCAATCAGTTTTAGCGACTGTCCCTGTGCAAATCCGCTGAGTGCCGTGATCAACAAACCGAATGTTAAGGCGTTCATTATTGCGCTGGGCAGATCAAAGCGCGGTTTATTGCTACGCGATGAATTGGGTGGCAAAAAACGCATAGCCAGCAGCAGGGCGATGATCCCCAATGGAACGTTAATTAGAAATAGCCATTTCCACGAGGCAATAGAAAGAATTGCCGCCGCAATAGTCGGACCCGCTGCCGAGGATACAGCCACGATAAAGGAGTTAATACCCATCCCGCGGCCAAGCTGGCGCTGAGGATAAATGAGTCGGATCAATGCCGTATTAACGCTCATCAGCGCCGCGCCGCCAAAACCCTGAGCCACGCGCGCTAACGTCAGCATATGCAGCGAGTCTGACAAGGCACAAAACAGCGATGCCAACAGAAACACGACCAGACCACACTTATAAATGCGTCGGTAGCCAAACATATCACCTAAAAAAGAGAGCGATAACAGCGAAACAACGATCGCAATTTGGTAGGCGTTCACAATCCAGATTGAGCTGGCGGGTGAGGCCTGAAGATCGGTGGCGATAGTGGGGAGGGCAACGTTCGCTATTGCGCCGTCGAGTACTGCCATAGAGATGCCAATAACAATGGTTAAAATTGCGCCATATCGCTGGGGCAATGGCAGACCATCGGTCTGAGTTTTTTCCATAGAAAGTCAATACTGTTGGAATTTATGATGAGAATAATAATTTTAGCATTGATATTCAGGCGTTAGGTCGCAGATTTGTAACTAAGTAAGCAAAGAGCGATTGCGAGGGCTGATACGTGAAATTATAATAAAAACCGGTTCTGATTTTTATAAAACACTCGAAAGGGGTGATAAATGGCAATCGCAGATCTGGATAAACAACCCGATTCTGTATCTTCCGTGCTGAAGGTTTTTGGCATTCTGCAGGCGCTGGGTGAAGAGCGCGAAATTGGTATTACCGAGTTGTCGCAACGCGTCATGATGTCAAAAAGCACCGTTTATCGCTTTTTGCAGACCATGAAAACGCTGGGTTATGTGGCACAAGAAGGGGAGTCTGAGAAATACTCACTGACCCTGAAACTATTCGAGCTGGGTGCTCGCGCGTTACAAAACGTCGATCTTATCCGTAGCGCTGATATTCAGATGCGCGAACTTTCGCGCCTGACCAAAGAGACAGTGCACCTTGGTGCACTGGATGAAGACAGCATCGTCTACATCCATAAAATCGACTCTATGTACAATCTGCGCATGTATTCTCGCGTAGGTCGCCGTAATCCGCTGTACAGCACGGCTATCGGTAAAGTTCTGCTGGCATGGCGTGACCGCGATGAAGTGAAGCAGATTCTGGATGGTATTGAGTACAAGCGCAGCACCGACCGTACTATTACCAATACTGATGAGCTGTTGGTATTGCTGGATAAAGTACGCGAGCAGGGCTACGGTGAAGATAACGAAGAACAGGAAGAAGGTCTGCGCTGTATCGGTGTACCGGTGTTTGACCGTTTCGGTGTAGTGATTGCAGGCTTGAGTATTTCATTCCCGACGCTACGTTTCTCAGAAGAACGTTTGCACGAGTATGTGGCGATGCTGCATACGGCTGCGCGTAAAATTTCAGAACAAATGGGTTATAACGACTATCCGTTCTAATCTGATGTAATAGCGTCAAGGTAAAAACCCCAGGTATTTTTGTATCTGGGGTTTTTTATGAACAGTCATAATGTTAGTTGGTGCAAATAACGTTGCGGATGTATTGCTGCTATATTAACCGTTATCAATAATGACCGTGCTTTTTCTTAACAAGGGGCAATCCGACAGGCCAATGATACCGCTGTCTGTGTGGACGTATTGCGCGGTGCTGGTTCCGCGTGCGGTCAGATATTGGCATTGCAAGCCCAGGCCCGCTGCATTCTCCTTACTTCCAATCAAAATTCCGTAGCCGCTCAGTAATAAACCGATCCAAACCAGAGCTAACAACACAATAGCGCGGATTATCAGACGCATTACAACCTCTTATCTTTTCTCGTTATTATTAGATTAGCCTGTACATGGGATGAAACAAGTGAATCATTCCTAAAAAGATTGAATGCCGATACAGTTAACGCTGGGTTTAGGTAACGCATGATAATTTATAGGCATAAGATGTTGATTCGAAGAGTGGAGCTGGAGTGAAAAAAATTCGCTGGGTAGTGCTGATAGTTGTCGTGCTGGTATGCATACTGATGTGGGCGCAAGTGTTCAACATCATGTGCGATCAGGATGTACAATTTTTCAGCGGTATTTGTGCCATTAATAAATTTATTCCCTGGTAAGCGCATTTTTGCCACAGTTGATTACCTTCTTGTGCGGCAGTGGTAAACTACGCTGTCTACATTGAGGTGGTGAAATGAACGAAGTTTTGAATTCTGGCGCGTTGAGTTTGGCGTCTTTGGCTGTATCGGTGGTGATTCTGGTTGTCGGGCTTGTACTGTGGTTTTTCGTCAATAGGGCAAGTTCGCGTACTAATGAGCAGATTGAGCTGCTTGAAGCATTGTTAGATCAGCAAAAAAGACAGAACGCATTGCTCCGTCGCCTTTGCGAAGCTAACGAACCTGAAAAATCGGCAGAGCCTGCTGTGGTCACAGCGAAGGACGAAGATGATGACATCATCCGCCTGGTAGCTGAGCGGTAAAAACGGTATGACAGGGTGAGGATCTGTTGCTTACGTTCTCAGATGTTTCATCCTGTCGCCAACATGCCAGATTATTTTCTTCTGCATATGTCGTGTAATTAGCACTCTGATTCTCGTGTTAACTCAGTATTTTCAGATGCTCCAGCCAATTAATATCTTATCCCCGGTCTGATATAAATATAATTTCCCATACGATAAAAATATGATTATGTCATTTTTGTGATAGCGATCGTCTTATTAACAGCGAAACGTTTCTCTTACTTTTTTTGTGCATTGTCATCATTCTTTCATTATTTTGGTGCAAAAGCAGAAGGCAGATCTCATTTTTACGCTTGTGACATTTTATGCATTACTAAGCATAAAAAATGATATTCGGCACACCCTGTAACAGCTAATCTGGAACAACCGAAGCTATTGAGCTATGGTAGAAATGTCCCGGCTATGGTGCAAGCCTGGCGGGGGATGGGGCGAGCGGCGGGAATATAACACTACTCAGTGTGGCGCATAACTGTGCAGTTGCTGTTTGATGAACGACAGGATTTGTGCGACCGATCGAGACACGTTTAAAAATGGCTTGCCATTATTAACGTTGTATGTGATAACACGTTTTGGGTTAAACGAGGTACAGTTCTGTTTATGTGTGGCATTTTCAGTAAAGAAGTCCTGAGTAAACACGTTGACGTTGAATACCGCTTCTCTGCCGAACCTTATATTAGTGCCTCAAGCAGTAATGTCTCAGTTTTATCTATGTTATGCCTGCGGGCGAAGAAAATACTCTAAGGAATTTTGCAAATGGCAAAGATTAAAGGTCAAGTTAAGTGGTTCAACGAGTCTAAAGGTTTTGGTTTCATTACTCCGGCTGATGGCAGCAAAGACGTGTTCGTACACTTCTCCGCTATCCAGGGTAACGGCTTCAAAACTCTGGCTGAAGGCCAGAACGTTGAGTTCGAAATTCAGGACGGCCAGAAAGGTCCGGCTGCTGTTAACGTAACAGCTATCTGATCGACACCACTGATTTGAAGCGCATATGCGCAACCATCTCAGATATAAAGCCTCGCCTATGCGGGGCTTTTTAATTCAAAATACGTCTAAATATTTCTAAATGCCCTCCCATTAGCGCTTTGTTGCAAAGGCGTGATGTTCGTAGCATAGTTTTCCCCGCTTTCTTACGACATTTCTCGTTAAATCAGACACCTGAAAAACTATCTTGCTGGAGTTCAGGTGAAAAAGAAAAACGACGGCGACGCGCGCAATTTTACTCCCGTACGTTTTGCCCTGCTTTGTGTGGCAATATTATTGAGTCTGGGATTGCTGCTGGGTCGGGTTGCATGGCTGCAAATTGTCACGCCGACAAGTCTGGTGAAACAGGAAGACATGCGTTCATTACGTGAGGTAACTATTGCCTCGCCGCGCGGGATGATTACCGACAGAGAAGGGCGACCGCTGGCGGTAAGTGTTCCGGTTAACGCCGTATGGGCCGATCCTAAGACCATCATCAGCAAGGGAGGCGTGGGTTATAACGAACGGTGGCAGGCTCTGGCAAGGGCTCTGCATCTGTCACTGAGTACGCTGGCGGAACGCGTTAACAGTAATCCTGGCGGACGTTTTATTTACCTGGCACGACAAATTTCCCCTCAGCAGGCTGAGTGGGTCGATGATCTTAATCTCCCGGGCATTAACCTGCGCGAGGAATCCCGCCGGTTCTATCCTGCAGGCCACGTAGCGGCGAATCTCATAGGTTTTACCAACATTGATGGACAAGGCATTGAAGGGCTGGAAAAAAGCTTTAATAACCAGTTGATGGGTAAACCTGGCTCCCGTCTGGTACGTAAAGACAAATTTGGCCATGTAATCGAGAATATCACCGAAGTCACGCCTGTTCCTGCACACCAATTACAGCTCAGCATCGATGAGCGCCTGCAGACGGTCACCGAAGATGCGTTGGACAATGCCGTTACGTGGAATAAAGCGGAATCAGGAGCCGCAGTGCTGGTCAACATTGCTACCGGTGAAATACTGTCCATGGCGAGCTTTCCTGACTTCAACCCCAATAACCGTGAGGGCGCGGTACTGGATGATTTTCGTAACCGTGCAATAAGCGATACGTTTGAACCCGGTTCAACCGTTAAACCGCTGGTGATCATGACTGCGCTCCAGCAGGGGATAGTACAACCGGACAGCGTGATTGATACCCATCCTTTTTACCTTGATGGACATCGCATTCGCGACGTCGGATTTTACCCGGAGCTGTCGTTGACCGGAATTTTGCAGAAATCGAGCGATACCGGCGTGTCGCACCTTTCACTGGCTATGCCTGTTCAAAAGTTGCTGGATACCTATAAGAGCTTTGGTTTTGGCGATCCAACCGGACTGGGATTAACCGGTGAAAGTAGCGGTTTAATGCCTCAACGCCGCTACTGGAGCGATTTGGATCGCGCGACCTTTGCATTCGGCTATGGATTAATGGTAACGCCGCTGCAGTTGGCGCACGTATATGCAACCATTGGTAGTTTTGGTATCTATCGACCCCTTTCGATTACCCGTATTGACCCGCCGGTAATCGGTACCAGAGTGATGCCGGAGGCGCTGGTTCACCAGGTTGAACATATGATGGAAAGCGTCGCGTTACCCGGTGGTGGGGGAACTAAAGCCGCGGTCAGAGATTATCGCGTGGCGGTTAAAACAGGAACGGCAAAGAAAATTGGTGATGACGGTAAGTATGTCGATAAATACGTGGCCTACACGGCAGGCGTTGCGCCAGCGAGCGACCCGAAATTTGCACTGGTGGTCGTCATCAATAATCCGCAAAACGGTGCTTATTATGGTGGGGCTGTCTCTGCGCCTGTCTTCAGCCAGATAATGGGTGATGTCCTGCGTCTGGAGAACGTTAAACCGGATGGTATGCCTGCCGACTCTGATCATCTGCTGGTGATGCACGGCAGCAACGTATCCTCGCCGTCGCTGTAAGTTATTTTCCCAGGGCGCAATTCGCGTTACACTTGCGCCCTTAAGTCACCTGCCGGAGTTGTCATGTCGTTTTCCTGTCCTCTTTGCCACCAGCCTCTTACTCAAGCGAATAACAGTTTTGTCTGCCCCGGGCGGCACCAGTTTGACGTGGCGAAAGAAGGGTATGTCAACTTACTGCCGGTTCAGCATAAGCGGTCGCGCGATCCGGGTGATAGCGCTGAAATGATGCAAGCCAGACGGGCATTTCTTGATGCTGGGCACTATCAACCGTTGCGTGATGCGATTGTGAATGTGCTTAAAGAAAAGTCGAATTCAGAAGATGCAGCGATCCTGGATATTGGCTGTGGGGAAGGGTATTACACCCATGCGTTTGCCGACGCGCTGGCGGGCTGTACAACCTTTGGTCTTGACGTATCCAAAGTGGCAATTAAAGCCGCAGCCAGACGCTATCCGCAGGTGATCTTTTGCGTTGCCTCCAGCCATCGTCTGCCGTTCGCAGACGAGTCAATGGATGCCATCATCCGGATCTATGCGCCCTGTAAAGCGCAAGAGCTGGCTCGCGTGGTTAAACCGGGTGGATGGGTGATCACCGCCACGCCGGGACCACGCCATTTAATGGAACTGAAAGGGCTGATTTATGATGAGGTGCGTTTGCATGCGCCCCATACTGAGCAACTGGACGGTTTTGTTCTGCAACAGAGCATTGCGCTGGGATATCAGATGCAGCTTCAGGGCAGCGAGGCCGTTGCGTTACTGCAAATGACGCCGTTCGCCTGGCGGGCAAAGCCGGAAGTGTGGGAAACGTTAGCGGGGAAAACGACGTTTGACTGCCAGACCGACTTTAGTATTCATGTCTGGCAGCGTCTGAATTAACCGTGGAAGTGTGCCCAGAGGATCTGGGCACCGATACCAATCAGCACCACCCCACCCAAAATTTCAGCTCGTTTGCCCAGCATTGGGCCAATGAAACGACCAATCATCATGCCGAGCGTGGACATAATCAATGTGGCGCAGCCGATGGCCAGCGCTGTGGCAATAATGTTGACCTGCAGGAAAGCCAGACCCACCCCGACGGCCATTGCGTCGAGACTGGTGGCAATGGCGGTGGTAACCAGCAGCCAGAAACCGTGGCGGCGCTGCGGTTCTTCCTCTTCATCGCCGTTGTCGCGAAAACCTTCGATTATCATTCGTCCGCCTAAAAAAATCAGCAGAATGAAGGCGATCCAATGGTTCCACTCCAACACGAATTTGCTGGCCAGCATCCCCATGCCCCAGCCAATCAGTGGCGTAAGCGTTTCAACTGCGCCGAATATCAGTCCGGTGCGCAATGCTTCAGAAAATTTGGGTTTATGCAGGGTGGCGCCTTTGCCAATTGATGCGGCGAAAGCATCCATCGACATGCCGAAAGCGAGAAGAACGGTAGCGGTGAGATTCATAACAGCGTCCTGACCGGGGTATCCATAAAACACATCACTGCCCCCAGTAACCATGCATACAGGCTGGAATCACTGTAAATACAGCGCCATTCAAATATGCATTGCAGTTGATGTGCCTATGGTCTCGCCTGACTGAACCTGTAAGTTCAGTCCGTACGTGCCACGTTTTTCAACGAGTATGTTGACACGTACATTTCCGGAGTCTGGAAATCGGCTACTCCCCAACGACGGGCGCAACCTTAACATATTTTGAGAATATAAAACAAGAAACGCAGAAATAATATTTGACTTCTAGTTGAAAACGATTTTCATTTAGATTTATTTATAAATAAAACGTTAAAATAAATAACATTGAGGACAGTGAAATATAGCCTTGGCTATGTTTGTTTTTACACTGATATATAAAAACATAGTTCAGGCTATATTTGTAAGCTATTGATTTGAAATTAATAGTTTATATATTCTCTCAAGATCGTCTATATTTCGTACACGAATCAACAATCTTCGATGTTCTAATTGCATCACCAATACACCGTCTTCAGATAAATTCATCTCTTTAATGCGGTTATATTCAATCCAGACGTTGGCGAAGAAAAAGCCTTTCTGCTTGAAGATGATTTTTGGCGTACGGATCCAGAACAGATACAAACCCATCAATACCAGTGCACATAATAACCATGTGGTAAATTGCGCGCCGTGGCTGGTGATGTTGTTGTAGATAAGAATAGCTACCAGGCCAAGGAAGATAACGCTGTCGACTCTGCTGCGGGGAAGCAGGGCGACAGTAAGCAGAGTAGGGCCATTACGGCGGGGCATGATGAACTGATCGTAAATGGCATACGCCAGCAGCGAAAAGATAAATAGAACCAGCACCAGGTCCGTGATAGTCATGAATCCTCAACCCTCTAAATAGAAAAACCGGGGGCAAGCCCCCGGTGATGTACAACAGTTTTACAGGCCGAGCAGTCCGACAGCGTAGCCCGCGATACCGATGACGAAGAAGCCAACGATGATCCACAGCGGATTCACTTTCTTACGCAGCAGCCACATACAGGCGAATGTCAGCAGCAGAGGAACCAGACCCGGCATCAGCTGGTCAAGGATAGTCTGCACAGTGGTAACACGAGTCTGACCATCCTGACCGGTGATAGTAGAAACCACCAGTGGAATATTTACGTGCGTCCACTTGTTAACCAATGCCCCCATGACAAACAGGCCGAGGATTGACGCCCCCTCAGTCAGTTTCTGCAGGAAGCCGCCGCCCATATCTTTAACGATATCGACACCTTTACGGTAGCCATATGCCACACCGTAATAACGGGTTGCCAGACGAACCAGGTTAAACAGAACGAAGAACAGCAATGGCCCCAGCAGGCTGCCGCTCATCGCGATACCTGCGCCGAGCGCGGCGAATACTGGGCGAACGGTACCCCAGAAAATCGGGTCGCCGACGCCTGCCAGCGGACCCATCAGACCAACTTTGATACCGTTGATGGCACCATCGTCAATCTCTGCGCCGTTTGCACGCTGTTCTTCCATCGCCAGCGTAACGCCCAGTACTGGAGCCGCTACGTACGGATGGGTGTTAAAGAATTCCAGATGACGCTTAATCGCTTGCTTACGTGCGTCGTTGTTTTCCGGGTACAAGCGGCGGATAGCCGGCACCATGGAGAAACAGAAACCCAGCGCCTGCATACGTTCGAAGTTCCATGAACCCTGAAACAGGTTAGAACGAATGAACACGCCACGAATGTCACTCGGAGTGAGTTTTTTCTCGGTGGTAGTTTTAGTCATATCAACCATTTCGCTCACCTGCTAGTCCAGTTCGTTATCGAGATCGTTATTGCCAGCCGCCGCAGCAGGTGCACCGGCTACGCGGTTATATTTCGGGCTCAGCTGAATGTAGAGGATCGCCATTACTGCGCCAATCACACCCAGAGCAACCAGGTTGAAGTTAGTAAATGCCGCGGTGACGAAGCCGAGGTAGAAGAATGGCATCAGGTAGCCTGCGCGCATCATGTTGATGACCATCGCATAACCAACCACCACGATCATACCGCCTGCGATGTTCAGACCGCCGGTCACGACTTCCGGAATGGCGTTAAGCATGCTCTGAACTTCACTGGTACCAACAGAAATCGCTACGATTACCGCTGGGATAGCGATACGCATAGCCTGCAGGAACAGAGAGGATACATGCAGCCAGGAGAGTGCCGTCAGGTTACCGTTTTCGGCCGCCTTATCCGCTGCGTGCTGGAATGCTACGGTGATAGTACGAACGATAATGGTCAGTACCTGGCCTGCGGCTGCCAGTGGGATAGCCAGCGCGATACCGGCACCAATGCTTTGGTGACCTGCGATAACCAGAACGGTAGAGATAATTGAGGCCAGTGCCGCATCTGGTGCAACCGCAGCACCGATGTTCATCCAGCCCAGGGCGATCATTTCCAGGGTACCACCGATGATAATACCGGTTTTCATGTCCCCGAGAACGGCACCAATCAGCGTACAGGCCACCAACGGGCGGTGGAACTGAAATTCATCGAGTACCGACTCCATACCCGCGATACATGCGACGATGAACACCAGCACAATCTGAAGAGTGGTAATCTCCATTGTACTTCTCCTATTGCTATACAGACTTAAGTGTGAAAACTAAGTAAATGCCAGGGAATTATTTCACCTTGGCAATCAAATCCATCATTTTCAGTTTCTGATCGGTAGAAACCTTACGTGCCTCAAGCTCAATACCGCGTTCGTTGAGTTTCTTGAAGGCTTCGATGTCTTTGTCATCGACAGAAATTGCGTTGTTTACCTGCGTTTTACCCTGACGGAAAGCCATACCGCCAATGTTTACGGAGGTAATTTTCACACCACCTTCAACGATACGTTCTACGTCGGTTGGGTTGGTGAACAACAGCATCACACGCTCACCTGCATATTTAGGGTTGTTGTAGACGCGGATCATTTTCGCGACATCAACCACATGCGCTGTCACACCCGGAGGTGCTACCTGAGTCAGCAGCGTTTTACGCACGGTATCGGCGGCAACTTCATCACTGACGACGATAATGCGTGTTACGTTGGTTTCTTTGGTCCAGCGAGTTGCCACCTGACCATGGATTAAACGGTCATCAATACGCGCCAGGCCGATCTGCATATAATCGTTCGGACCCATCGGTTTGGCGGGAGCTGCTGCTTTGGGTGCTGCTACTGGGGCAGGAGCGGCTTTCTCAACCGGTTTGGCTTTCAGCGCTTTCACGCCTTCGCTACCAGTTTCAACGGCCAGTGCCACTAATTCATCAAAGCTTGGGTTGTCATCACGCGCCATGAAGGTTTCAACCAGCATGGGAATGTTCACACCGGCGATAACTTCGTAATGCTCTTTATCGACGACAATGCGGCTTGCAGCGTTAAACGGGCTGCCTCCCCATGTGTCAACGAGAAACAGCACGCCTTTACTGGTATCGAGTTTTGCCAACTGAGCGTTGTACTTTTCGATCAGCGTTTCGGCATTTTCGCCTGGAACGAAATCTATCCAGCCGACATTTTCCTGCTCGCCTAACAGCATTTCTGCCGTCTTAAGTAACTGCTCTGCAGCCCAACCATGTGTGCCTATTACAATAGCAATGGTCACTTGCTACCTCCTTTATTATCGTTAACACATCAACGTGAAGATGTATTTGAATCGTCGTCCGCAATCGAATCGATTCAGATAAGGGTTACAAAGAAAAACCTATGATTTTCGTGAATTATTTTAGATATCGAAAAAAATATTTTATGTGATGAAGATCCGTAATTTAACTTCCGATTAAAAGAAATTTCGAAGGGTAAAATATCTCCGAAACAACTTATTGCAAAGGAAGGTAAATCTTTGCTAAAAACCGCTTCTCTCTGTTATGTTTAGCATCTGTTTAATTACTCAGGAGTATAGGGCAGTAGCCCACCATATGGATCGTCACCGACGTCATTTCACCTTCAGGCCGTATCAAGCCTGTCAGATTGGCACTTTTTGCCACAAATTTTCTCTGCATATCGCTTTAACGCCTGAGATCCTCAGCGCGCAGTTTGGTCATTCCTTAAGCAGGAGCTTGTCATGGAATTATTAATGGACCCGCAGATTTGGGTGGGTTTGCTCACGCTTGTCGTTCTTGAAATTGTTCTGGGTATTGATAACCTGGTCTTCATTGCGATCCTGGCTGATAAGCTGCCGCCGAAACAGCGAGATAAAGCGCGTTTAATCGGTTTGTCACTGGCACTGATTATGCGTCTGGGCCTGTTGTCCGTGATTTCGTGGATGGTGACGCTGACAAAGCCGCTGTTCACGGTAATGGACTATGCGTTCTCGGGGCGCGATCTGATTATGCTGCTGGGGGGTATCTTCCTCTTGTTCAAGGCTACGACAGAGCTGCATGAGCGGCTGGAAAACCGTGAACATGATACCGGGCAGACGAAAGGGTATGCGAGCTTTTGGGTTGTCGTAACGCAGATTGTCATCCTCGATGCAGTGTTCTCGCTGGATGCTGTGATTACGGCGGTCGGTATGGTCAACCATCTGCCAGTGATGATGGCGGCAGTAGTGATTGCCATGGCCGTGATGCTGTTGGCCTCTAAGCCGTTGACCCGATTTGTGAACCAACACCCGACGGTGGTGGTGCTGTGTCTGAGCTTCCTGTTGATGATTGGTCTGAGTCTGGTTGCCGAAGGGTTTGGCTTCCACATTCCGAAAGGCTATCTGTATGCGGCGATTGGTTTCTCAATCATCATTGAGCTGTTTAACCAGATTGCCCGTCGTAACTTTATTCGTCACCAGTCGACGCTGCCATTGCGTGCGCGTACTGCCGATGCGATTCTCCGTCTGATGGGCGGTAAACGTCAGGCCAGCGTGCAGATGGAATCCGACAATCCGGTACCGGTTCCCGTCCCGGAAGGCGCATTTGTAGAAGAAGAACGCTATATGATCAACGGCGTCCTCTCTTTGGCGTCGCGTTCATTACGCGGCATTATGACGCCTCGTGGGGAGATTAGCTGGGTTGATGCAGACCTGAGCGTGGAGGAAATTCGCGAGCAGTTGCTTTCGTCACCTCATAGCCTGTTCCCGGTATGTCGTGGTGAACTGGATGAAATCATCGGTATCGTGCGTGCTAAAGAGCTGCTGGTGGCGCTGGAAGACGGTGTGGATGTGGCGGCGATTGCCTCTGCTTCTCCGGCTATTGTTGTTCCGGAAACGCTGGACCCGATCAATCTGTTAGGCGTTCTGCGTCGTGCCCGCGGTAGCTTCGTTATCGTCACAAACGAGTTTGGCGTAGTACAGGGTCTGGTCACGCCGCTGGATGTATTAGAAGCCATCGCCGGTGAATTCCCTGATGCCGATGAAACGCCTGAAATTATAGCTGATGCAGGCGGTTGGTTGGTCAAAGGCGGTACCGATCTGCATGCGTTGCAACAGGCGCTGGACGTGGATACGTTAGTGAATGAAGACGAAGACATCGCTACGGTGGCAGGTTTAGTCATTGCGGCTAACGGCCATATTCCTCGTGTAGGTGATGTTATCGAGGTCGCACCGCTGAGCATTACGATTGTCGAAGCGAATGACTATCGTGTGGATTTGGTTCGCATTGTTAAAGAACAACCCGCTCACGACGAAGACGAGTAACCGGGTTTAGCGAAACGGCATGACGGGCATACTGTGTCTCCCGTTATGCCGGGTGGGCGGCGGCGTGCTGCCCGCCAGCCATTTTGGAAAATCGCGCAGCGGCATTGGCTTGGCATACAGAAAACCTTGCAATAAATGTACGCCGTGTCGGCGCAAATGCTGAGCTTGCGCCTGTGTTTCAACGCCTTCCGCCACCAGTTCGATATTCAATTTTTTCCCCAAAGCGATAATGATGTCTGTGACGGTTGAGTTCACGGCGTCTGTTCCTATTGCCGAAGTAAATGATTTATCGATCTTCAACACATCCGGGCGGAGCTTTTCCAGCCAGGAGAGCGAGCTATTGCCGGTACCGAAATCATCAATCGCCAGTTTTACGCCAAGCCGATTTAATTCGCGTACGACCCGATAATCCACATCCAGTAACGCATCGCGTTCGGTCAGTTCGATAACCAATTGCTGGATTGGGTGCTGGCTGAACCAGTACTGATTAAGATCTTTTAGCAACGTGCCATTACGAAAATGGCTGGCGGCGACATTAATCCCAATATGAAACTGGCTGCTCATCGGGAAAACGTGTCGTTGCTGAATGGTTTCTGCGATGACATGGCGGGTAAGCGGTACAATCAGGTTGTGCTTCTCAGCGATGGGAATAAACACTTCCGGAGAGATCCAACCCTGGCGTGGGTTATTCCAGCGTAAAAGGATTTCCACGCCCATGCATTGCTGGGTTTGCGCATTAAGCAGCGGCTGGCAAAATAGTTCGAATTCCCGAGCAGCAAGGGCCAGATTAATCTCCCATGAGAAACTCATTCTGCTGGCGGTAGCCAGCCATGCCAGATAACCCACTAATAAACTTAGGATCACCGCCAGCGGCAGCTGTGTTGGCAGGTGTTTTACCGCCAACTCACTGGGACCGGGGCCGGTGACACTAATGGTAAACGGGAAATGTTGAGATGAAAGCTGGTAGCGTTTTTCATCATTTAGCTTAGGCAGAGTATCGACAACACCTTGATCATACAGTAGATGCCGATTACCAACGGTTAAGCTGGCATCGGTGATCTGCGGCGGCTGGGGTTCAAGTAACATAGACGACAATAAGTCAATATTGACGATTTCCAGCACGCCATCTTCACCATCGGCAGAGGACGGATACCACTGAGTCAGAATCGGACTGCCTTTAATCAACGAATGGTCGGTAGACAGCAACAGTTGCGGTTCCCTGCTGGGTAATTCGGGCTGCAGTTGACTAATGGGAACATTACGATAACCAAAAATGCTGGAGCAATAGAGGATCCCGCTTTGAATCAGATTAATAGAACGCACCGTTTGCAACCTTGCGGCATGTTTGCTTAAGGGTAAACGCGCCACTGAGCAGGGGAGGCCAATCAACGGCAGCAATACATCCCGTCCGGTCTGCAAGGGTAAAAGCACGTCATCCAGTTCTTCTACAGCATGGTTGGCAAAGGTGACGATATTTCGGTGATTTAAATTACGCTCCGAAATAAATCGGACAGTTAATGTGAGGATGAGCGTCAGTAGTGCACATACTGTGCAGACGATTAAGCGATTCCGGCGATAATTTTTAATGATCCGTTGTGCTGTTTGCATGCGGGCCGCCCGATAAGCCGTTGGTCACAGAAGCCAACAGCAACAGAGCAAGTGTAGTGGGGAAAATTACAGTAGACGAGGGAGAGGGGGCAAATTCGCCCATCCGTTGCAGATGGGCGAAAATTAAGTATTAGTCACATTGAACTTTGATCGCCAGGCCACCGCGTGACGTTTCGCGGTATTTGGCGTTCATGTCTTTACCCGTTTCGTACATAGTCTCAATGACCTTATCCAGCGAGACGCGCGGCGCGCTAGTACGTCGCATTGCCATACGCGCAGCGTTGATCGCCTTCACTGAGGCAATTGCGTTACGCTCAATGCACGGTACCTGTACCTGACCGGCAACCGGATCGCAGGTTAACCCGAGGTTATGTTCCATGCCAATTTCAGCAGCAACACACACCTGCTCCGGGCTTGCGCCTAACAGTTCAGCCAGACCCGCGGCAGCCATGGAGCAGGCTACGCCCACTTCACCCTGACAACCTACTTCTGCACCAGAGATAGAGGCGTTCATTTTGTACAACGCGCCAATCGCACCGGCCGCCAGGAAATAGCGGGTATAGATATCCGGGCTAACGGACTCGATGAAATGATCGTAATAGGCCAGTACCGCAGGCACGATACCGCAGGCACCGTTGGTTGGCGCTGTCACTACGCGACCGCCCGCGGCGTTTTCTTCGTTAACGGCCAACGCAAACATGTTCACCCAGTCGATCACGTTCATTGGATCGTTAGACAGCTTATCGCTGGAAACCAGCATACGACGCAGGGCTGAAGCTCGGCGAGGAACGCGCAGCGGACCCGGCAACACACCTTCGGTGTTCATGCCACGATCGATACATGCCTGCATGGTTTGCCAGACGTGGCCAAAATACTCTTCAATCTCTTTTTTACTGTGCAGCGCAAGTTCGTTCTGCATTGCCATGCCAGAGAGAGACAGGCCGGTGCTGTTGCAATATTCCAGCATTTCAGTAGCGGATTTGAACGGATAAGGCACGCTGACCTCGCCCGAGGCATCCTGACCAAAATGTTCTTCATCAACGATGAATCCACCGCCGATTGAGTAGTAGGTTTTGCTATAAATGACGGTTTCGCCATTGTACGCATGGATCTGCATTCCGTTTTCATGCAGCGGCAGGTTGCCGTTGTGAAAACGCATCCCGTCATTCTGCGGGAAATCCACTTCGTGCTGACCCTGCGCAAGCAGCAGGCGTCCACGCGTTTCTACGTCGCGGATAAATCCTGGGATGCTATCAATATCCACGGTAGCAGGCTCATTGCCCGCCAGACCCATAATAATGGCGATATCGGTGTGGTGACCTTTACCCGTGAGCGACAGTGAACCATACACGTCGACGGCGACACGAGTAACGCTGTCCAGTAATCCTTTTTCGACCAGGTCATCGACGAACTGTTTACCCGCCTTCATAGGCCCTACGGTATGGGAAGATGAGGGACCAATCCCCACCTTAAACATGTCGAATAGACTAATCACGATAATACTCCTACAGGGCGACTGGGCTTTCCAGTAACGATGTTATAACTGCGCATAGTGTAAGAGGGAACGCGGCGATCGGCTTAACTATTCACATGAATTAAACTAATAGATAACCGCGGTTTTACTAATGTTGTGACCTGAGTTTCAAGTTGTCTATTGTGTGCGTAAAGATAAGTATAGTCAGGGCTTGACGCCAATTTGCAGCGCCAGCTCACGAATTATTCCGGCAGTCATTCCCCAGACGAAATATTGCTCATACCAGGAAAGCCATACGCGATGTGAATCGCCACGACGGTAAATATCCAACGGGTGGTAACGACCTAAATGCAGGGCCTGGGCCAGCGGCATTTCGAACACTGCGGAAACTTCATCTTCACTGGCGCGATACGGCAGATTAGGCGGGATAATGCCTACCACAGGGGTGACCTGGAAACCGGTCACGCTGTCGACAGGCGGCAGAACGCCAATCACTTCTACGCATGAAGGTGGGATCGCCACCTCCTCCTGCGCTTCGCGAAGGGCGGCGGCAATTAACGAGGCATCACTGCTATCCACCGCCCCACCGGGGAATGCGACCTGTCCGGCGTGCTTGCGCAGGTGAACGGAACGCTGGGTTAACAGCAACCCCGGCTGTGGGCGACGCACGACGGGGATCAGTACGGCGGCCTGGCGCTGGTTTAACGCGGCATGATTGACCTGCGGGCGCAGGAGTTGAAAGCGCGATAAAAAATCATCAAGCGTCAGGCTGCTGTATTCCACGTGTCAATTCTCCAGTTGGTGCAAAATGCGATTCACTTTATCAAATGTTTCCTGATATTCAGCGTCTTCCTGACTGTCTGCAACAATACCACCGCCTGCGGAGCAATAAATTTGTCCGTTTGTGGCTGTCAGCGTGCGAATGGTAATGCTGGTATCCATATTGCCGCAAAAGCTCAGATAACCAATGCTGCCGCACCAGGCGTTACGTCTTTGCGGCTCCAGTTCGTCGATAATTTCCATCGCCCGCACTTTCGGCGCGCCGGTAATAGAGCCGCCGGGGAAGGCGGCGCGTAGCAGATCGGTGGCGTATAATGACTCTGGCAGACGTGCGGTAATGGTGCTGACCAAATGATGAACGGCAGGGAACGGTTCGACGATAAACAGCTCCGGAACCTGTACCGAACCCGGTACGGCAACGCGGCCAATATCATTACGCATCAAATCGACGATCATCAGGTTTTCCGCACGATCCTTCGGCGAATTCGCCAGTCGCCGGGCCTGCTCACGATCGGCATCGGTATCTCCAAGCCTCGGTAGCGTGCCTTTAATCGGACGCGTCTGTATGTGCTGGTTTTCCAGCAGAATAAATCGTTCCGGCGAAAGGCTGAGGATTGCACCTTCCTCAAGACGAATAAATGCACTAAACGGGGCGCGGTTGGCGTGATTGAGAGTGACAAATGCCTGCCACTCATCGCCCTGGTAATGCGCCTGAAAACGCTGGGCAAGATTGACCTGGTAACAGTCTCCGCTGTGCAGATAATCCTGCACCTGGCGGAATTTTTCGCCGTACTGAGCACGGCTCATATTAGACTGCCACGCCGAAGTTAATGTAAACGGCTCACGCGTTGGCGGTTGTTGCGCGTCGAGCCATTTCAGGCGAGCCTCGACATCGGTATGGCTGAGCAGCGATACGGTCTGCAACTGGTGATCGACAATCAGTGCCCAGTCGTAAATGCCAACGGCCATATCCGGTAGCGTAATATCGCGCTCTGCAATAGTGGGCAGAGATTCGAAGCGTCGGCCAAGATCGTAGCCAAACAGACCTAACGCACCGCCCTGAAACGGCAGGTCGGGGTGATATTCGGGGTGAATCTTGTGTGCGATTAGTGCGGAATGTAATACCGTCATGGGATCATCAAGCGAGCGCGAGGTTGCGTGCCCGTCCTGCACTACGGTCTCTGTAGCTCGCGTAACAAGCGTGGTGACGGGATCCGCCACCAGAATATCAAAGCGGTTATGCGGATGGTCGGCTTGACCCGAATGCAGCAGCATCGCCCAGGGCAGATGGCTTAATGTCGAAAAATAGCGTTCAGCGGCGTCCTGACGCCAGGGTAATGTGATTACTGCGGGAGATAACGTCTTCATCAGTCCTGACTCGTTGCTACTCTACTGGCTAACTGCCCGGTAGCATGAAATAATTAGCGCAGACAATTTAGCAGGAGTTAACAATGTTTGCAGGTTTACCTTCACTCAGTCATGAGCAGCAGCAAAAAGCGGTAGAGCGTATTCAGGAGCTGATGTCGCAGGGGATGAGCAGCGGACAAGCCATTGCTCTTGTTGCTGAAGAGTTACGCGCCAGTCATACCGGCGAGCGGATCGTGGCGCGTTTTGAAGATGAGGACGAATAACGCCGCTTAAACTGCAGCGATAATCTTAATCTCAACTTTGTATTTCGGGTTCATCAACCCGGCCTGAACGGTACAACGTACCGGCGCGTGACCCGCAACAACCCACGCGTCCCAGGCTTTGTTCATGGCGGCAAAATCGTTTTTGTCTGCCAAAAACAGGGTGGCATCAAGAATACGTGACTTGTTGCTGCCTTGTTTTTCCAGCACCGCATCAATTTGCGCCAGCGTATTTGCCGTTTGCTCAAAAGCGTCTGCATCCAGATTTTCCGGCACGCCAGTGTAATACAGCGTGTTGTTGTGGATAACCACGTCGGACCAACGCGCTTCGGCATCAATGCGCACAATCGTCATAAATCATTCCTCATTTACGTGTTTTCAAATGGCTTTGGGTTGCGCCAAGACTGCCATAATGTTGTGCCCACGTCACCTCTTCAACTGGCGAAAGAGCTGCTGGCCTGACATAATCCCTGTTCAAATGAACAGGGGGCAGTGTGACGGACGATTTTGCAGCAGACGGTCAGTTGGCTAAAGCAATACCGGGTTTTAAACCGCGAGAACCACAGCGGCAGATGGCCATCGCCGTCAGTTATGCCATCGAAAAATCACAACCGTTGGTGGTAGAAGCCGGAACCGGGACGGGTAAAACCTATGCTTATCTTGCCCCAGCGCTGCGTGCCGGAAAGAAGGTCATTGTCTCCACGGGCTCGAAGGCGTTGCAGGATCAGCTATACAGCCGCGATCTCCCGACCGTCGCTAAGGCACTAAAGTTCACCGGTAAACTGGCGCTGCTGAAAGGGCGTTCAAACTATCTGTGCCTTGAACGTCTCGAACAGCAGGCGCTGGCGGGTGGTGACTTGCCGGTACAAACGTTAAGCGACGTCATCCTGCTGCGCTCCTGGTCAAATCAAACCCTTGATGGGGACATCAGCACCTGCGTCAGCGTGGCGGAGGACTCTCAGGCCTGGCCGTTGGTCACCAGCACTAATGACAACTGTCTGGGCAGCGACTGCCCGCTATATAAAGAGTGTTTTGTCGTGAAAGCGCGTAAAAAAGCGATGGATGCAGATGTTGTCGTGGTTAACCACCATCTGTTTCTCGCTGATATGGTGGTAAAAGAAAGCGGGTTTGGCGAATTGATCCCGGAAGCTGATGTAATGATCTTCGATGAAGCGCATCAGCTACCGGATATCGCCAGCCAGTACTTTGGTCAATCGCTCTCCAGTCGCCAGCTGTTAGACCTGGCGAAAGACATCACCATTGCCTATCGCACCGAGCTGAAAGACACTCAGCAGTTGCAAAAGTGCGCCGATCGCCTTGCACAAAGCGCTCAGGACTTCCGCTTGCAACTTGGTGAGCCGGGCTATCGCGGAAACCTGCGGGAACTGCTGGTCGACCAGCGCGTACAGCGCGCGTTTTTGCTGCTCGATGACACGCTGGAGCTATGTTATGACGTGGCGAAGCTGTCTCTTGGGCGTTCGGCATTGCTGGATGCCGCGTTTGAACGCGCCACACTTTACCGTGCGCGCCTGAAGCGTCTGAAAGAGATCAACCAGCCAGGCTTCAGCTACTGGTATGAATGCACCTCTCGCCATTTCACTCTCGCGCTGACGCCGCTCACTGTGGCGGATAAATTCAAAGAAGTGATGGAGCAAAAGCCGGGCTGCTGGATTTTTACTTCCGCGACGCTGTCAGTAAACGATGACCTTCATCATTTCACCGCGAGGTTGGGGATTGAAGATGCCGAGTCGATGTTATTGCCGAGTCCATTTGATTACACGCGCCAGGCGCTGCTGTGCGTGCCGCGTAATCTCCCGCAAACCAACCAGCCGGGGGCTGCGCGCCAGTTAGCATCCATGCTGCGACCTATTATTGAAGCGAACAACGGTCGCTGCTTTATGCTGTGCACTTCGCACGCGATGATGCGCGATCTGGCGGAACAATTCCGCGCCACCATGACGCTTCCCGTTCTGCTGCAGGGCGAAACCAGTAAAGGGCAACTGTTACAGCAGTTTGTCAGCGCAGGTAATGCGCTACTGGTTGCCACCAGCAGCTTCTGGGAAGGCGTGGACGTGCGCGGTGATACGCTGTCGCTGGTGATAATCGACAAACTTCCGTTTACCTCGCCGGACGACCCGCTGTTAAAAGCCCGAATGGAGGATTGTCGACTGCGCGGCGGCGATCCGTTTGAAGACGTCCAGTTGCCGGATGCGGTCATCACCCTGAAGCAGGGGGTAGGGCGTCTGATACGTGATGCCGACGATCGCGGCGTGCTGGTGATTTGCGACAATCGTCTGGTTATGCGGCCATACGGCGCCACCTTCCTGGCGAGTCTTCCTCCTGCGCCGCGGACGCGTGACATAGCTCGCGCGGTTCGCTTTCTTGCCATACCAACGACTGAGTAATTTGTTACGGAGTGTGGTAAGATGCGCGCCAAATTTATTGATCTGATCACAAACACCCATGCGAATTCTGGCTATCGATACCGCCACAGAGGCGTGCTCTGTTGCCCTGTGGAATGACGGTACTATCAAGGCTCACTTTGAGCTTTGCCCACGAGAACACACCCAACGAATTTTACCGATGGTTCAGGAAATCCTGGCCGCTGGCGATCTCACGTTAACCGATATCGACGCCCTGGCGTTTGGTCGCGGTCCCGGCAGTTTCACCGGCGTACGTATCGGTATTGGCATTGCTCAGGGGCTGGCGTTAGGCGCAAACTTACCGATGATCGGCGTCTCCACCCTGGCGACCATGGCGCAGGGCGCCTGGCGTAAGTCGGGCGCGACTCGTGTACTGGCGGCGATTGATGCGCGAATGGGCGAAGTCTACTGGGCCGAATACCAGCGTGATGACAACGGCAACTGGCACGGTGAAGAAACCGAAGCGGTGTTAACCCCCGAGCAGGTACATGAGCGTTTACTGCAGCTTTCTGGCGAGTGGGTAACTGTTGGGACGGGATGGCCAGCCTGGCCTGAGCTTGGTAAAGACAGCGGTCTGACGTTCAGCGATGGTGACGTGCTGCTTCCTGCGGCTGAAGATATGCTGCCTGTCGCCACGCAAATGCTGGCTGCGGGTAAGACCGTAGCGGTCGAACACGCGGAACCGGTTTATTTACGTAACACCGTGGCGTGGAAGAAACTTCCCGGTAAAGAATGAATCTTAGTAGTACATCCCCGGTTAATTTTCATAGACGTCGGTGCACAGTATTGTGAACAGGCCGGGGCAGAAGCTAAGAAAAGGGAGTCGCAATATGGCGGTGCAAAAGCAGTTATTGAAAGGTGTGTTGGCGGGGGCCTTGGCGTTAATGCTTAGCGGCTGCGTCACCATCCCGGATGCGATTAAAGGTTCGAGCCCGATGCCGCAGCAGGATCTGGTGCGGGTGATGAATGCGCCGCAGCTGTATGTCGGACAGGAAGCGCGTTTTGGTGGCAAAGTGGTGGATATTCAGAACCAGCAGGGAAAATCCCGTCTGGAAATTGCCACCGTTCCGCTCGATAGCGGTGCGCGTCCAGTGCTGGGTGAAGCCTCTCGCGGGCGTATATATGCTGATGTAAATGGCTTCCTCGACCCGGTGGACTTTCGCGGGCAACTGGTCACCGTCGTCGGCCCGATTAGCGGTACGGTGGACGGAAAAATAGGTAATACGCCGTATAAATTCATGCTGATGCAGGTAACCGGTTATAAACGCTGGCATATTACTCAGCAGATTGTCATGCCGCCTCAGCCTATCGACCCCTGGTTCTACGGTGCGCGTGGCTGGCCTTACGGTGGCTATGGTGGATGGGGCTGGTACAATCCCGGCCCGGCACAGGTTCAGACCATAGTAACAGAGTAACTCTTTGTTTTATTGGTAAAAGAAACAGCGGCCCGTCCGCTGTTTCTGCATTAACGTGGATATAAGAAAAATAAATAGTGACGTGCTTCGCAACCTTGTCGTTGCGTAATAAACAAACTGGTACGCTGAGTTAATATTATGTTAACAGTTTGTTTATTGCCTGGGGTTGTGATGACGACGAATACGCATTTTAGAGGTGATGTATTGAAAAAGGTTTGGCTTAACCGTTATCCCGCTGGTGTTCCTGCGGAGATCAATCCTGACCGTTATCAATCCCTGGTGGAACTCTTTGAACACTCAGTAAGACGGTATGCCGATCAGCCCGCGTTTGTAAACATGGGGGAGGTGATGACCTTCCGCAAGCTTGAAGAGCGTAGTCGTGCGTTTGCCGCTTATTTGCAACAGGGGCTCGGGCTGAAAAAGGGCGATCGCGTCGCGCTGATGATGCCGAATCTGCTGCAATATCCGGTCGCACTGTTTGGGATTTTACGTGCCGGCATGATCGTCGTGAACGTAAACCCGCTGTACACGCCTCGCGAGCTGGAACATCAGCTCAACGATAGCGGCGCGTCGGCGATTGTCATCGTATCTAACTTTGCCCACACGCTGGAAAAAGTAGTCGACAAAACGTCTGTGCAACACGTGATCCTGACGCGTATGGGCGATCAGCTGTCCACCGCCAAAGGGACGCTGGTTAACTTCGTCGTCAAGTATATCAAGCGTCTGGTGCCGAAATATCACCTGCCGGATGCCATCTCGTTTCGCAGTGCGCTGCAAAACGGTTATCGCATGCAGTATGTGAAGCCCGAAGTCGTGTCGGAAGATTTGGCGTTCCTGCAATATACTGGCGGGACAACCGGCGTGGCGAAAGGCGCGATGCTTACACACCGCAACATGCTGGCTAACCTGGAGCAGGTTAACGCCACCTATGGCCCGTTGCTGCATCCGGGTAAAGAGCTGGTGGTAACGGCCCTACCGCTGTATCACATTTTTGCGCTAACGATGAACTGCCTGCTGTTTATTGAGCTAGGTGGTCAAAACCTGCTGATTACTAACCCGCGTGATATTCCGGGGCTGGTAAAAGAGCTGGCGAAGTATCCATTTACCGCGATGACCGGCGTCAATACGCTGTTTAACGCGCTGCTGAATAACAAAGAGTTCCAGCAACTGGATTTCTCTTCACTCCACCTCTCGGCAGGCGGCGGAATGCCGGTTCAACAGGCGGTAGCTGAACGTTGGGTGAAGCTGACAGGTCAGTATCTGCTGGAAGGCTACGGCCTGACGGAGTGCGCGCCGTTGGTAAGCGTCAATCCTCACGATATCGACTACCACAGCGGCAGTATCGGGTTACCGGTGCCTTCCACCGAGGTCAAGCTGGTGGACGACGACGACAACGAAGTGCCGCCGGGAGAACCGGGGGAGCTCTGCGTGAAAGGCCCGCAGGTGATGCTGGGCTACTGGCAGCGACCAGACGCCACTGACGAAATCGTCAAAGACGGCTGGCTGCACACCGGCGATATTGCAGTGATGGATGATGAAGGCTTCCTGCGTATTGTCGATCGTAAGAAGGACATGATCCTCGTGTCCGGCTTTAACGTCTATCCGAACGAAATTGAAGACGTGGTTATGCAACATCCTGGCGTGCACGAAGTGGCTGCGGTTGGTGTTCCGTCCGGCAGCAGCGGTGAAGCGGTGAAAATTTTCGTGGTGAAGAAAGACGCCTCGTTAACCGATGAAGCGCTGGTCACTTTCTGTCGTCGTCACCTGACGGGCTATAAAGTACCGAAGCTGGTGGAGTTTCGCGATGAGTTGCCGAAATCTAACGTCGGTAAAATTTTGCGACGAGAATTACGTGACGAAGCGCGCGCCAAGGTGGACAATAAAGGCTGAGCGTTAAGTCAGCCAGCAGAAAACGCCGGGTAATCCGGCGTTTTTTTTGGCGCAAACCTAAGAGAGCACGATTTGAATTATCAAATGATCACCACGGACGACGCGTTGGCCACGCTGTGCGAAGCCGTCCGTGAATTTCCGGCGATAGCCCTGGATACAGAATTTGTTCGCACGCGTACCTATTATCCGCAGTTGGGGCTGATCCAGCTGTTTGATGGCAAACACGTTGCTCTGATTGATCCGCAGGGGATCACCGACTGGTCGCCGCTGCGCGATATTCTGCGTGATACTGCCATCACCAAATTCCTACATGCAGGTAGCGAAGATCTGGAAGTGTTTCTCAACACTTTTGGCGAACTGCCGCAGCCGTTGATTGATACACAAATTCTGGCTGCTTTTTGCGGTCGTCCGCTGTCGTGGGGCTTTGCCGCGATGGTGGAAGAGTTTACGGGCGTGGCGCTCGACAAAAGCGAGTCGCGTACCGACTGGCTGGCCAGACCGCTGACCGAGCGTCAGTGTGAGTACGCGGCGGCTGATGTCTGGTATCTATTACCGATCACCACAAAACTGATGGTCGAAACTGAAGCCAGCGGCTGGCTGCCAGCCGCACTGGACGAATGTCGCTTAATGCAGCAGCGTCGCCAGGAGGTTCTGGCACCTGAAGACGCATGGCGCGACATCACCAACGCCTGGCAACTGCGTACCCGTCAGTTGGCCTGCCTGCAACTGCTTGCCGACTGGCGACTGCGTAAAGCTCGTGAGCGCGATCTGGCGGTGAACTTTGTGGTGCGTGAAGAACACCTGTGGTCGGTCGCTCGTTATATGCCAGGGAGTCTGGGTGAGCTGGATAGTCTGGGACTTTCCGGCAGTGAAATTCGCTTCCACGGCAAGACGCTGATCTCCCTGGTAGAGAAGGCACAGGCCTTACCGGAAGAGTCGCTGCCGCAGCCGCTGCTGAATTTGATGGATATGCCAGGCTATCGCAAGGCGTTCAAAGCCATTAAGACGCTGGTTACTGAAGTGAGTGCGGAACATAATCTTAGCGTCGAGCTGCTTGCTTCGCGTCGTCAGATTAACCAGTTGCTCAACTGGCACTGGAAATTAAAGCCGCAGCAGTCCCTGCCGGAACTGATTTCCGGTTGGCGTGGCGAGTTGATGGCAGAACGACTCAACGCGCTCCTGCAGGAATACCCACAGTAGAAAACCTAAAAAAACGGGAGCTGGCGCTCCCGTTTTTAATCGGATTTGAGTTAGCGACACAGTGCCTGACGAATGGCTTCACCTACCTGTTGGGTGGTGGCGCAGCCTTTCATATCTGGCGTTTTCGGGCCGCTGGCAATGACCTGCTCAATTGCCGCCAGAATACCGTCGTGGGCGGCTTTATAGTTGGCATCACCGTTGCCAAGGAAGTCGAGCATCATGGCTCCAGCCCAGATAGTCGCTATAGGGTTGGCGATATTCTGACCGTAGATATCCGGGGCCGAACCGTGTACCGGCTCGAACAGGGACGGGAAGGTGCGTTCCGGATTTAAGTTGGCAGAAGGCGCAATGCCAATCGTTCCGGTACAGGCTGGACCGAGATCGGAGAGGATGTCACCAAACAGGTTGGAAGCAACCACGACGTCAAATCGCTCAGGCTGCATGACAAAGCGGGCGCACAGAATATCAATATGCTGTTTATCCCAGCGGATCTCAGGATAGTGTGACGCCATCGCTTCGACGCGTTCATCCCAGTAGGGCATGCTGATGGCCAGCCCATTGGATTTGGTCGCCGAAGTCAACGTTTTGCGTGGGCGACTTTGTGCCAGTTCAAAGGCAAAACGCAAAATTCGGTCGACGCCACGGCGGGTGAAGACCGACTCCTGGATCACCATCTCGTGTTCAGTACCTTCGCTCACGCGTCCGCCGAGGGCAGAGTATTCTCCCTCGGTGTTTTCGCGTACGACGTAGAAATCAATGTCGCCAGGCTGCTTGCCAACCAGTGGGCAAGGAACTCCCGGAAACAGGCGCACCGGTCGCAGGTTGACGTACTGGTCAAATTCGCGGCGAAACTTAAGCAGCGAACCCCATAATGAGATGTGGTCAGGCACGGTGTCCGGCCAGCCAACCGCGCCAAAATAGATAGCATCGAAGGATTGCAACTGCTCATGCCAGTCATCGGGCATCATTTTGCCGTGATGGGCGTAGTATTCGCAGCTGGCCCATTCCATTTGCTCAAAGCTGAGCGACAACCCCCAACGCTCGGCGGCTGCCTGCAAAACATGAATGCCCTCAGGCAGGACTTCTTTACCAATGCCATCTCCGGGGATAGCGGCGATACGCCAGGTTTTCTTCATAGCAGCTCTCACTTGTGCGCCATCAAAATTGACTTTCCCCTTATCCTATAATTGACTGATTAATAGTTAATCCCCCTAACTGGTGAAACATAAAACACAGATCATGAATAATCTGCCGCTGCTAAAAGATTTACGCGTCTTTATGCTGGTTGCCCGTCGTGCAGGATTTGCCGCTGTTGCCGAGGAACTGGGCGTATCACCGGCTTTTATCAGTAAGCGCGTTGCCCTGCTGGAGCAAACGCTGAATGTAGTGCTGCTGCATCGAACAACGCGGCGCGTAACCATCACGGAAGAGGGGGAGCGGATCTACGAATGGGCGCAGCGGATCCTACAGGATGTCGATCAAATGATGGACGAGCTTTCTGATGCCAGGCAGGTCCCGCGGGGGATGCTACGTATTATTAGTAGCTTTGGTTTTGGCCGCCGGGTGGTCGCTCCGGCGCTGTCGGCACTGGCAAAAGAGTACCCGCAGTTAGAACTGAGGTTCGATGTGGAAGATCGTCTGGTGGATATGGTGAATGAGGGCATCGATCTTGATATTCGTATCGGGGATGATATCGCGCCGAACCTGATTGCCCGCAAGCTGGCGACTAACTACCGTATTTTGTGCGCCTCGCCGGAATTTTTGACGCAGCATGGGACGCCGAAGCAACTCAACGATCTTGCCACTCTTCCTTGTCTGGTCATCAAAGAGCGCGACCATCCGTTTGGTATCTGGCAAATGCGCAATAAAGAGGGCGCGCATTCGATTAAAGTTACGGGACCTCTGTCGTCTAATCATGGCGAAGTGGTACATCAGTGGTGCCTTGATGGGCAGGGAATAGCCCTGCGGTCATGGTGGGACGTTTGCGACAACATTGCCAGCGGAAACCTGATACACATATTGCCCGAGTATTATCAACCAGCAAATATTTGGGCGGTGTATGTTTCCCGGCTGGCGACGTCGGCAAAAATCCGTATTACGGTCGAGTATTTGCGCCGCTATTTTACCGAAAACTATCCAAAGTTTACTTTGGAATAAAAGTGCAACAGGTTGGTAAGAAACAGAAAATAAAAAAGGCAGAATAATCTGCCTTTTTTGTAACGATGACTCTCTGAGTAAAGCCGTTATTTAGATTCTTCGGCTTCAGGCAATGTCACGTTAAGTTCGAGGATAGAAATATCACCGTCTTTTTGCTCAAGCTGTACGGTCACCATTTCAGGATCAATTTGTACATACTTGCAGATAACCTCGAGAATATCTTTCCTCAACTGCGGTAAATAATGTGGCTCGGCGTCACTACGACGGCGTTCCGCAACAATAATCTGCAGTCGCTCTTTAGCGATGTTCGCTGTGCTCTTTTTCCGCGAGAGAAAAAAATCCAGTAATGCCATAACTTATCCTCCGAACAGGCGTTTGAGGAAACCTTTCTTCTCTTCTTCAATGAAGCGGAAAGGACGTTCTTCTCCCAACAGACGGTCTACGGTATCAGCATAGGCTTTACCGGCATCAGCATTGATGTCGAGAATAACCGGCTCACCCTGGTTAGACGCGCGCAGGACTGACTGATCTTCAGGAATCACGCCAACCAGCTTGATTCGCAGAATTTCCAGTACGTCTTCCATGCTCAGCATGTCACCTTTATTTACGCGGCCAGGGTTGTAGCGCGTCAGCAACAAATGCTCTTTAATCGGATCTTCACCGTTTTCCGCACGACGAGATTTCGACGCCAGAATCCCCAGAATACGGTCAGAGTCACGTACAGAGGAAACTTCCGGGTTAGTGGTGATTATCGCTTCATCGGCAAAATACAGGGCCATCAGCGCACCGGTTTCAATACCCGCCGGAGAGTCGCAGACAATGAAGTCGAATTCCATCGTTTTCAGGTCGTCCAGAACTTTCGCGACGCCTTCACGCGTTAGCGCGTCTTTATCGCGAGTCTGTGAGGCCGGAAGAATAAAGAGATTTTCGGTACGCTTATCTTTGATTAACGCCTGATTTAACGACGCATCGCCCTGAATAACGTTGACGAAGTCATAAACGACGCGGCGTTCACAACCCATAATCAGATCGAGGTTACGCAGGCCGATATCAAAATCAATAACGACAGTTTTCTTTCCCTTCTGGGCCAAACCTGTAGCGATGGCCGCGCTGGAGGTGGTTTTGCCAACGCCCCCTTTACCCGAAGTAACAACAATAATGCGTGCCATAGAAATTCCTTGTTAAAAAGGGATCAATTCAACGGTTGAACTGTCAAAGCGTTCTCTGCTAATTGCAGACGTGCCGCTTTGCCATAAAATTCTGCTGGGATTTTATCACTCAGCCAATAAACACCTGCGATAGACACCAGTTCTGCCGTCAGATGGGTACAAAAAATTTGCGCTTCCCGATCACCGCTAGCGCCTGCCAACGCACGGCCTCTCATCATTCCATAAACATGAATATTGCCATCAGCGATAAGCTCTGCGCCTGCACTGACGTGGCTTGTAACAATCAGATCACATTGTGGTGCATAAATGCGCTGACCGGAACGAACCGGCACATTTATTAATCGTGTTTTTGTGATGGGAGTAACGTTTTGCGGCGGAGCGACGTGAGTCGGGGCCTCAACGGGCGCAGGACGAATAGCTTTTTCTTTACCTTCAGTCAGTAAAGGAAGACCCATTTCGTCGATTTCAGCCTTGAGTCTGGCGTCTTTGCATCCGCTAACGCCGATAATGCGCAATCCAGTAGACGCGACAACTTTCTGCAACGCTGACCAGTTTACTGGGCTTTCAAGACCACTCACGTTAACCACGACGGGAGCATGTTTTAAAAAAGCAGGTGCCTGCGCGATTTTGTCTTCCAACGCCTGACGAATAACCTCGGGTTCTGCTTCATGTAAGTGAACCACTGATAAGGTGAAGCTACTGCCTTTAAGCTCGATTGGCGTGTTTGACATCCTGGCCTTACTCAATTTGCTATTTATCATCCCCAGCGCGGGGTGATATTCCGAAGACTATAAGGCATGTTATAGTCAGTATTATATTGAGGCAAGCCACCATTCCGTGAATTCAGAGTAAAAGATATGTTTTGTGTGATCTACCGAAGCAGTAAACGTGACCAGACCTATTTATATGTCGAAAAAAAAGACGATTTCTCGCGAGTTCCTGAAGAACTGATGAAAGGATTTGGTCAGCCGACGCTGGCAATGATGTTGCCGCTTGATGGCCGTAAAAAGCTCGTTAATGCCGATCTGGAAAAAGTAAAACAGGCACTCACCGAGCAGGGCTATTATTTACAAATACCACCACCGCCAGAAGATTTACTTAAACAGCATCTGGCTGCGGCGAAACAAAATACACCAGACGCTAAACGTTAAACTGCATCCGGCAGCAGCACGCCCCATCGATGCAGTACCTGAAATCGATAACTACGTTAGGGGAAAATAATGTATCAACATCATAACTGGCATGGTGCTCTGCTGGATTATCCGGTGAGTAAGGTGGTTTGCGTAGGGAGTAACTATGCCAACCACATTAAAGAGATGGGCGGAACCCCTCCGGAAGAGCCGGTGTTGTTTATCAAACCGGAAACTGCGCTGTGCGATTTGCGCCAGCCGCTGGTGATCCCATCTGATATGGGTTCAGTTCACCATGAAGTTGAGCTGGCGGTACTGATTGGCGCGACCCTACGTCAGGCGACGGAAGAACATGTGCGCAAAGCCCTCGCGGGCTATGGCGTCGCGTTGGATCTGACCTTGCGTGATATTCAGGGCAAAATGAAGAAAGCGGGGCAGCCGTGGGAAAAAGCGAAGGGTTTTGATAACTCTTGTCCGCTGTCGGGGTTTATTCCGGTGGCCGAGTTTAACGGCGATCCGCAGGATACGATTCTGGGGTTAACGGTCAACGGTGAAACACGCCAGCACGGCTCCACAGCGGATATGATCCATCACATCGTTCCTTTGATTGCCTATATGAGCCGTTTCTTTACTCTCAAAGCGGGCGATGTTGTGCTGACGGGGACGCCAGCGGGTGTTGGGCCGTTAAACAGCGGTGATGAGCTGGCCATCAGTTTTCATGGTCAAACGCTGACGACACGCGTGCTGTAATCTCTTCTTGCCGCCTTTTCGGGCGGCAAAACTTGCATCAGCGTGCCAGACTGGTTATAAGGTGCAGCTTTATTGCAATAGCGGATACCCTGATGAGCGACATACCTTTCTGGCAAAGTAAAACCCTGGATGAAATGACCGATGCCGAGTGGGAGTCATTATGTGACGGGTGTGGTCAATGCTGCCTGCATAAGCTGATGGATGAAGACACCGACGAAATTTATTTTACCAATGTCGCGTGTAAGCAGCTCAATATCAAAACCTGTCAATGCCGTAATTACGAACGCCGATTCGAGTACGAGCCTGACTGTATCAAACTGACGCGCGATAATCTGCCTACCTTTGAATGGCTGCCGATGACCTGTGCGTATCGTCTGTTAGCGGAAGGTAAAGGGCTGCCGGAGTGGCATCCACTGCTGACGGGGTCCAAAGCGGCAATGCACGGCGAGCGTATTTCAGTACGTCATATTGCGGTGAAAGAATCGGAAGTGTGTGACTGGCAGGACCATATTTTGAACAAACCTTCATGGGCGGATTAACGTCATGAGATTAAAGGATTTTGTGTCTACTCGTTTTGAGCATGGGGCATCTGTGGGGCATTTCCTCCAAAATTAGCGTTCAATATTGCAAGTTGGTTGTCATTGTTGTCGGACATCCATTTCCCATAAACACTGTAAACCATCTGTGCCGACGTATGCCCCATTTGAGCTGCAATGAAGTTGGGGTTGGCCCCGGCACTTAATGCCCAGCAAGCATATGTGTGTCGAGACTCATATGACTTGCGGTGGGGAATTCCGCTCCTTCTTAATATATTGTTCCACGTTCCTGAGAATGATCCGGGTGAGTACCATTCACCTCCTTTCCCATTCCTTGCCGTTAGCCTGGGAACAAAAACGAATGTGCATTCATCCCGGCGAGTTCTGCCAAACTCTCTGAGATGAACGTCTATTTGGTGTTGTTTACCCATCCTGGTATAAGCCATCTGGCTTTTCAGTGCCTCAATAGCCGGAATGGTGAGGTTAATTGTACGGTTCCCGCTTTCTGTCTTTGGCGGTGTGAAGTGATTGGATATGGCAAGATTCCTGCTGATCCTAATCGTCCAGTTTTTAGTATCTATATCCTCCCATGCCAGTGCACATATCTCCCCGTGTCGCATACCAGTATTAAACGCAATCTTCCAGAGGTTGCGTATCTGTTCGCATGGGCATTTTTCAAGAAAACGATGATACTCATCACGGGTAAATGGTGACGGATCCGACTTAGATTTTTTTAGCGGGGTAACTGCAGCAAATGGCGATTTGCTTATGTACCCATTCAACACCGCAAAATCAAACATTCCCTTCATGCAGGTAACATAGACGTTAACCGTCCTGACCGTCCTACCTTTCTTCATTGACCTGTTTTTCTGGTGCGCACCGCATATCTGGTATCCGGTCAGCAATTCCTTCCTTACGTTAAGCACATCCTCATGAGTTATAGAATCAACCATCCGGCTGCTGCCGAGAATATCGGTTCCGATCGTGATGTACGATACGTATCGAAGATGGGCGTTAAGGGTTAAGTCCATCCTCTTAAGCTCCAGCCATTTAGCCGCCAGCTCAGCAACAGTTATCCCGGGTGGTGCAATGTTGAACTTCTTCAGGTTTGGTGATTGTGGGAACTGTCTGGCGTAATCGAATACCCCCGTTTTTATAGCGAAACAAACAGAGGCGCGAAGCTCTCCAGCAACGCGCCTGTTCTTTGCAGTATCAACAACACCAAGACTTTCTCTAACCCTTTTCCCGTTATATATGAACCATATGCGCAAAGCGCCTCCGTGGTTCTCCACTCCAGTTGGGTAACCAGACATAAAATTTCCTGCGTTAGTTTAATGGGGATGGTATTTAAGCAGATTTCTGGCGCGGGATCGCTGGCCGTTGTCGTTCAACCCAGTTATCGACTTCATGTCGGTTGTAGAGAATAGGGGAGTTCTCCTTTGGCTGGCAGTCTCCAGAATAGTGACGATACTCTCGACCCTCCATCCATGAATTTGTGCGTGCGGACTTGATCGCGTTCTTTGTCAGGCCAGTGATAGCCATCAGAACTTCTTCGGATACCCACTTGTTGGGCGTCAATTGGATAATGTCGCTCATGGTTTTCTCCAGGCAAAAAGAATGCCCTCACACTGGAGGGCAAATGGGGGATAACGTGGCAGTGCTTTCGCACCCGATAGCCAGCTCATAACTGGCTATCAGTTGCGTCATTCTTGCTGTTTAACTGTGTAATTCCCGTTCGGCTTAACACCAACTGAAAAGTAAGTGCCGTCGGTAATGCCGATTCCCCACACATCGCTCGTACCATCATCATGCCTCTTCTCGCTGATGAACTTGCGCAATGCGGCGATGGCGTTCTCAATATCCAGCGTTGAGTTAACCGTCATAGTGATGCGCATAATCTCTCCTCATACCGCCCGCATAGCGCGGAGGCGTTTTAAGTGTTCTGCTGTTTCGATTTCTTCGGAGATCCGCTCGGCCTGTGCTTTGGTCAGCGGTTCGAATTCGTGCTGAAAGCGGCCCATGCTGGCGATGCAGGTGCGACCGTTGCGGATGTAGTGGATGACTTCGTGGGTAGAGCGGAGGATTTTGCAGGGCGCGCCGTGTGGATCGGCATACCAGGTATTAGGCTGGATTATCCTGAACATTGGCTGACTCCTGCATCATGAGGAATACAATCATCGCGGCGCGAAGCGGATTATCGTCATACCTAGAAATCATTGTTGCATTGCTCAGTGCGTACGGTTTATCGGTATCATCTTTCCATTGATGCCACTCGATGTTGATTTTATTAGCCACGATAATCGGCCATGCATCAGATGGGTTTGTGCATGGCTCGAAAAACGAGTATTGATGTCGCCCATGGCGCCTAAAAATCACTGAGTGAGCTTCGCAAAAGTCCTCCTCGATGAAACCGCCGATCGCCATTGCTACGCGTTTGCTAACTTCAAAGTCGCTTAGCTTGCTGTAATCCATCACATGCCTCTCTGTTTATTCCGAAGCACAATGACGCCCTGGCACTCAGCGCACGTCTGGCAGCCGGGAACGGCAGCGCGCCTCGGCGCCGGGATATCCTCGCCGCACTCTTCGCAATGCTCAGCTGATACGGCGTTGCGGTCGATGCGGTGAGCGGAAAGGGCCGCGTTACGCTGAAGCTCTTCAATCTCTGCTGCGGTATCGATGATGTCGGCCATGGTCAAGACTCCCGGAACTGTCGGTTAATTCGGTTTAAGGTGAACGCGAGAAAATAAAAAGGCCGCATTAGCGACCTTGTGATTCGTTTGGTTAGCGTCATGATTCGACTCCGTATCGGCCTTGCATGCGACCGATGCTGCTAACGAATGCCACCAGGCTAATACCCAGCGGCGCAATTTTCTGGTGATGCTTCTTGATGATTGGCGGAACTACTGCATTCCATTTCGGCTTAGGCCTGCATTTCATAGCCTGCTGAATCTCTGCCACGCATTTACGTCCCTGTGCGCGTATTGCGTTGTCTTGCTCTGACGTCATGCGGCCTCCCTGCGAGCGAGAAGTTTCGCCCCGAAAGCCATAAGCTCGTCCCGATCCACAGTTGCGAAGTGGCAGTGTGTACGCGGGTACGGTCGCCAGATAATAAGCATCGATTCTTTGTTATTTCCCGATACTGGCTTACCGGTGACCGGGTTGATAAATGCCAGTCGACCGGCAGTGATAAAGCGAACCTCGCTGGCGGTCTGTATCGCTTCCTTGAACCAGCCGACCGAAGTATCTGCCGGTACCAACATTACCGTGCTGATCTGATTGACGCTCTCGGCGGCAGCCTTCTTAACGAACGGCGTGATGTCGCTGTATGGCGGGTTCAACCAGACGTAGCCAGGAGTGCTCAGGTAATCAGCCCAGGGCGTTCCCAGCGTATTCTGCTCGGCGGTGATGAACTTCCGGCACAGCGCGTTATTCGGCGCCGCGGCAGCATCAAGTTGGAAGCAGAACTCAGCATCAAGGGAAGCGAAGAGGGCTGGTGGAGTTCGCCAGAGGTCGCGCTGATCCGCTGGCGTGTTGCTGCCGGTGTAATCTGTCATGAGGAGATTTCCTTTTGTGATAGGTTTCGCCATGTAGTGTCATCATGGGTAAGCCTCCTGCCATGGATAAACGCATGAACGCTATGGGCTGGTATCTCCATTTTTTCAGCGATGACAGCTTGTGACAGGCCTTCTTCGTGAAGCGCTACACACAGAGAGACGTCGTGATCACTGTAAACTGCATGATGATGTCGCTCGCCAATGCAGAGCAAACTTAAGCCCAACAGGCTGGCTTTCCCCTTAACAGAATCGAGCGTGCGTCCGAGCTTTTCAGCAATTTGAGTGGCATTCATGGTGCCAGCACACGATCTCAATATCTGAAGTTCTACTGAGCTCCACCTGGTATAACTATCTCGAAGATTGAGGGACAATCTCGTACTCATCGTACGCACGGCTGCGTGAGTGCGGTGAAGTTCTGACGCGATATCACGCAACGTCATCACCCCGGCCATTCTCCGGAGAAAAGCAATGTCTGAATCAGACCAAGGCTTACCATTTGGATAGTTATGCTGCGGCATTGTTTTACTCCAGTGCACCGTTTCTTATTACTGACACCAACCTTTCAGCAGCTGATTTCTGCGCCGGAACGGAGGCGACAATCGTTGGCCTTTCTTTTTCGGCATTAACGCAGACACCACCCCAGCGCGAAATCAGGAAGAAGTCTTCCATCTCCGATGAGCCAGAACTGCTCGCCAGGTCCTCAATCATCTGGACGATATCGACGATTGAGTGATCAGCTATAAGCCGCTGAACTGCGTAGCCGAAGGCGTTTATCATCACCGCGTGGAACTGAATGTAGTCGCGCTTGTAATCCGCCTGGCTGGTGCCGTGACGAATCGCCTCGATCTGCGTCAGGGCCAACCAGGCCTCCCAGATGGATTCGATGTCGCCCATTTCCAGCGGCTTACTGCCAGCGTTGGCAAACTTGGCCGTCGCGTCGCTCAGAGCTTTGAAGCTCACCCACAGCTTACTTTTCGCAGGAACGACGTTGTGCTCGAAGTCGGTTACCTCTGCGAAGGTGTCATGCTGCGACAGGAACGTCACCATCCCCTGAGCCACTTCATTACGCCCGTCATAGGCCATGTTGATCGCAGCTGCTGGTTTGGAAACGTTGTTGTTGATATCGGAGAAGAACTGCTGGCGGGCCTTCAGCGGGAGATTGTGCGTCAGCATCAGCGGGATGCTGATCGGCTCCCCGTAAGTCCGGCAGAACTCAGTTAACCCGGCGGCGCGGTGCTGTCCGTCGAACAGCTTGATCACCGCATCCATAGGGAAGCGTGCGACGCCAACATTCGTATTGCCGAACTCCTCAAACTCAATAACCGCGTCGCAGTTGCCGACCAGCGGCGGGATGATGAATGGCTCTTTATTTTTGTAGGCATCGACGAGGTACTGGTAAAACTTCTTCACGCGTGCCTGGTTAATTTCGCGTTGCGAACGCTCGAGCGTGCTGCCGTGGTTGTCAGACGCAAGAATTCGCGTTAACGCTCGGGCAGGGGCAGTGATCATGTAAGTCACCGTGCCACCCTGCGTGCCGCGCGACGCCGGGAACTCAAAGAAATAATCGCCTACTTTGCTCATGCCGCCTCCTGCCTTTCTCTATATTCCTCAGCGAGCCGCTGCGCCTTTAATGGATTGCTTACCACTTCACCCCATGGCATTAGCCAGCCGTTACCAATGAAGGGAAGGCACAGTGTGCCAACCCTGATGTCATCGTGAGCGTGAGTCATAACGATTCCTTTTAGAAGGGGATGTCATCGTCGAACTGAGGATGCTGATTGTTCTGAGATACCTGGCGATTGGCCTGTTGCAGGCGAGACTCAGGGACTACATTAGGATCCTGCTGATTACCACCCCATCCGCCACTATGTGTTGGCGCACCCCAACCACCGCGAGAAGAATCGTGAGGTTTGCGGTCATCTTTGTCTTTCATGGTGCGCTCGAGAGTGGAGATCGCTTCTGCTGGTGTTTTATCGGTGAACTCTTTGTAGGTCAGGCGCGAACCTGCTTGGCAAACGCAAGAATGGCGGGCCGGTTAGTGCTGGGGGGATGTATCAGGTCGGCGAAGGCGGCATGCCGGAGATTTACCAGGCCAGCACTGGTAAGCAGTACATGATACCGGGTGACAACGGCAGGGTGATCAGCAATAAGGATATGACTTCTGGCGGTGGCGGGGTGGTAATCAACATCCAGAACTACACGTCATCCTCTGTCGATGCTCAGGCCGGTACTGACGGCAATGGCGGCGTGACAGTGGATGTAATCGTCGCTGACCTGAACAACGGCGGACCAATCAGTAACGCTATAACCAGCAACATGAATGTTAAACGCACGCCAAGGGGGCAGGGCTGATGCCAATTATCGACTATCCCGACTGGCTGCCGCTGGCGCAGAAGGCCAGCAAAAACATGACGCTCGATACCGGGTTCCAGACCGATCAGCCAGCGGTCGGCCCGGCTATCTTTCAGAATCAGACCGATGACCTGAAAGTGACATGGTCACTGACGTGGATCTTTACGTCGGCAGAGGAGCGTGCATTTCAGCAGTGGCTGCGCAGCCCTAACTACCTAAACCGTGGGCTAAATTGGTTCCGTATGAAGGTGAATCTCGGTGGCAGTGGGGTACAGCAGCAGGAACTCCACTTCACGCAGATGCCTGTTCAGACAAACATCACAAACGGCGTTGTTACATGGACTGGGACGGTTATAGCTAACCACCTCTACAACTCCGATGACGAGTTCGACGACATCATTGTTGAGCTTCCGCCGCCGTGGGATTCGTGGCTGGATATCGTAGTCACGGGTTATCCGGACGGACGCGATCCGGAATCTTTGCCGAGGGTACCGTAATGCCGAGCTTCAGGGAGTACAAGCAGCAACGACCGACACGCGGATTGTACGACACGATTACCTTCTACCACCCATCCTTTGGTTATGTGCGCCTGGTCGATAAGCAGTTTTTTCCCAAATCGCTTGGGGGCCAGACGTATACGCCAGCGCGCTTTGAAATCGAAGAGAGCCAGCAGAGTGGCACGCCGGTGATAGACGCGACGGTCAAGTTAGGGCGCCTGTCGTCTGATATTAAAACTCTGATGAAGCAGTGGAAGGGGGCGGCGCGTCTTACGGCCATCACGGCCACACGGCAAATCTTTGACAGCGGAGACGTGTCAGTGCCGATTAAGTCGTGGCAGTTATATGTCAAGACGGTAGATATTGACGCTGATGCCGCTTCTGTGACGCTTTCTGTTACTAACCCGCTGAACAACAACATAGGCCGACTTTATGATCCGCAGGAATACACCGGACTGCAGTACCTCTGATTTCATCAGCAAGGTGATCGGCGTGCCGTGGGCTAACCGGGCCTGCTCATTCGATAGGGTGGATTGCTGGGGACTGGTGGTGTTGTATTACCGTCACGTTCTCGGCATTGAGCTGCACCAGACTCCGGACTACGAAGCCGGTGAGGACTTCTTCACATGCTATCAAGGTGACGTAGTCTTCTGGCGCCAGGCCGATAAACCTGTCGAAGGCGGGATATTTGTCGGGTACCGCGGCGCGCAACCGACGCACGTTGGCCTGGTGATGAACCGGAAGGCGCTACACTCTCGGGGCGAGAACGGCAGCGTGCGCATGGACTCGTTGCTGGTCATTCAGCGGGCATTCACTAAAGTGGAGTATTTTTCTTATGGCGCTGGTTGAGATATCGAATTTTCCAGGAACGCCTAAGCTGCGTTGCAGGGTGCCAAACGGCACCCTTTTTTATGACTGGCTGTCGGCCAATGATGGCACCTTTCACCGTGATCTGCTGATCGTCCGTAACGGCGTGAGGTTAAATGATGATGATGAACTGGCGTTTGAACTGAGCGAACTGGACACTATCCAGATTTTCGACCAGCCAAAGGGCATCATTAGCGACATTCTCAGCCCAATCTTCAAAGTTGTTGGTGCTGTGTTTTCATTCCTTGCCCCGAAGCCAGCAATAGCCAATAACGGTGGAAACACTGTCGATTCTCCGAACAACAGTCTGACCGGGCAAACGAATACCGCAAGGGTATACAAAGCGAAGCCTGATATTTACGGGCAGGTCAGATCGTTTCCAGACTTGATTCAGGAATCGATGTTTGAATATGTACGCCAGAGTGAGAACGACGGCGGCCTGAAATACGTCACTGAGTGGATGTGTATCGGTATCGGTAAGTATGACTATGAATCTGTTCGTTACTCAGAGTCGAGTCTCGGATCGATGGCCGGTGCAGAGTATCAGTTTTATCAGCCTGGTGAAGTAATACCAACTATTAACGAGGGCTATTCGTTCGATGATGTCGACGGGCAGGAGATGCCAGGGCCAAACGAAAGCGATAATTTCCCGGTAGAATCGGCTACGGCTAATACCGTGGTAAGTGGTGAATATGCTGGTGGCCAGATAGCGATGAAAATCGTCAAGCAGGCTGAATTCGACTACTTCATGGGGCTGGCACTTCCACACTCCGTCACCTTTACCATCAACGTCACTTATAACACGACATCAGGCAGCGTTACTGAAGATGTACTTTTCTCAGGCACGCTGATTTCTGCGGTACAGAGTGATGATGGTTCCGTTATAGCCCCTGTTCAATGGTACACGTTCACCATGACAGATTTGCAGGGTCCGCCCACCGTTCCATCTACAGCCACCATTAACACGACGAAATTCATTCTCAATGATAATGAGGCGCTTGTTGTTGGGCCTTTCTTCTCGCCGGTTGAGTCAACAGAACTTTGGCTGCATACGCAGTCATCACTGGGTGGCGGTAACTGGACTGACTGGACGGTGACAATATGGAAAATCGACGACGATTACAATCAGATTCCAGGCACACAACAGGCCTTTACCTATCACCAGGGAACGCCACATAAGTCGACCAGCGAAGTGTTTTATCGCACTGATAAAATAATTCCAGCGGGAGGGTTTGGTAAATATGCCATCAATTTCCAGCGGACAAACAACTCCAATGATGCGTCCATTCTTAAGGTTGAGGAAATACATGCTGTCAATATCCGAAGTAACGTAGTTCATCCTTCCGATACGCTGGTTCGCGTCAAGGTACGGGCAACAGAGAACGCACTGGGAAGCCGTGACAGAAAGTATAACGCTCTGGTGACTCGTCAGACCATCAGTTACAACCTGACGACACAGACCGTCGATTATACATTGCGTCCATCGCGTTCCTTTGCTGACGCGGTTGCACATACCTGGCTTGTAATGGGCGGGCAGCCAGAAAGCAGCATTGACCTCTACGGGCTGTATTCGATTGCTGAAAGCCTGCCTGACGAACGGCTGGGTTACTTCGACTACACGTTTGACGACGAGAACGACTCGCTGGGCGACCGCGTACAGGCGATCTGCAATGCGGCGTCTGTCATGGCGTACTGGGATGACGGTGTACTGACGTTTACCCGTGATCAGAAAGTAGATTACCCGGCGGCAGTGTTTAACCGGGCGAACATGAAGACGGATGAGTACAAAATGACATATGAGGCTACGCTGCCTGGTGGTTACGACGGCGTTCAGGTCTCCTATGTTCACCCGACAACGAATAACAAGACGTACATCAATTACCGCGTGTTGAACGGAGCTATTGTCGAGCAGGAAGCGGAGAACCCGAACAAGCTGGAGATAGTTGGATTCCGTAACGAGTATCAGGCTCGGGACCGAGCGCTACGCGAAACAAAGCGTCTGATTTACTCACGGGTGAAGATGAACGCCAAGGTATTCGAGGACGGGATTATCCAGGTTGGAGGCGTCATTCAGATGCCGGACATCTACGACAGCAACCAGCAACAGGGTTACATCACCGGCCGCACCGGGAATGACTTCGACACCAGCGAGCCGATCACATTTTTCGGTTCTATGTATGTTCTGGTCACAGATAGTCTTGGTAACCCGACACTGCGTTATTCCGCAATGCCACGCAGCGACACAAAATACGGCTTCACTGCGGCAATTCCCAATATTCAGCTCAACATATGGAACGGAGACACAGTGCAACTCCCGTCGCGCTATCTCATAGCGACTGTGGCAGAACTGGACAGTCAGCTATGGACGGTCAACAGCATCAAACCAAATTCAGATAATACGGTATCTCTTACCGTCGCAGAGTACAGCGACGCCATCTACCAATGAGAACCTTCACCGACCAACAAGATCCGGCCACTGCGCCGGGTTTTTTAATGGGAAAATTATGAGCACTACACCTACTAATCTGCCAGTACCAAGCGAAAAGCCGCAAGACCTGAGGTTCAATGCGGGTAAAATTGACGAGTTTGTCACTTCTATGGCTCTTCAGTACATCGATCGTTTTGGTCATGCTCATTATACGATTGAAGGGCTTAAGCAGCTAACTCTCCAGCATATCTACAATCTCGGATGGAGTCTTGCAGGAACATTTCAGGGAGGGGGAACAGTAACCGCTGCTGGTGATGTATTGCAGGACACGTCAACAAATGTCTGGTATCGATGGGATGACCTGACAACATTACCTAAAACAGTCACGCCAGGATCAACGCCAGAATCTTCTGGTGGAACTGGTGAAGGGAAATGGCAGCCGGTAGATATTAGTGATGTTTTGAGAAAAGATTTAGCCGCCGGAACAGGTGCACTTATTGTTGGATATAACCTCAATCAACCATCATCAAAATTAACCACTGTAGACAGAAAACTCAGGAACTCTATCGATTTGGCTGCTGATTTTGTCCCTGGTGGGGTAATCACAGGTCAACCGGATCTGACAGCAAACCTGCAGGCCGCAATCGTTGCTGCTCACACGTTAGGGATTCCTGAGGTAACAGTAGTTGGTGATTTCTACATTTCGAATACGGTATTGTTATATCCTGGAGTTACGTTGAAGGGAGGAGGTTACGATAAGACTCTAATCCGCGCCTTATCAACTTTTCCCGTAGGAAACACAATGATCAGGTCACATAGACCATCTGGATGGGTTCCTGGATGCAATAATATTGGAATTAAGGACGTATATCTCGTCGGTCGTGCAGCCAAGGATATTCATGCCATAGATTTTGGTGATTGTAACTACTTTCATTTATATAGGTTAAGAGCTGATCTTTTCGATAAAGCAATTTCTTTTAACAGATGGATTGATGAGGGTAGGACAGGAACTTCACCAAACCTAACTTATCTGCGTGCTTTATTTCCATCATTAGGTGGGCAAGTATATTTTGGTAAGATTGAAATGTGCGCCGCTATTAATTGCGTTAGGGCATTATATTTTGCAGGTGTATATAATCGTAATACTGAAATCAGTTGTACGTGGTCATCTTGCGCATTAGCTTATGACCTAAGTAATGAGCGTGGTGTATACGAAACAAACACATTTATATCTACAAACGTTGAAGGTTGCGAAGAGGTATGGACATGGTTTTATAGCATAAATTCCCCTTATGCTAATACATGGATTACGATGTCTATCGATAATAGTAACGAATTTACTTGTCAGGCTCGCGATGGAGGAAGGCAAACATTCATCAACCTTTCATTATTTCCATACAACGATCCAAACAAAGTTAACTGGATTCTTGATAATCCAAACGGGCATAGAAGTACCGTCGTTGGTACTGATGTAGGTGAAAATTTGGGCGATTATCAGCTAAAAACCCAGTTTCGTGAAGAAATACATAGCATGGTGGGTTTTTATAATAAGATATTTGCTTCTGGGTCGTTATCATCAACGATTGCAGCAAATGGCGGAACATATAACACATCTGTTTTAGTTCCAGGGCTACCTTCAGGATCCGCAGTAAGTTGGACTCTGGGTAATCTATACCCTGGTATAGTTGTACAAGTAGCGTCAATATTAGCAGGGGCGGTTAATGTTCAAGTTGTCAATATTTCATCTAGTTCTGTTACTATTAACACTAACATTCAAATTACAGGTATATCAAAAAGTTTCTTATAAGATATATCATCGATGCTCAATGTAGTTAGTAATGAGGCATGCCGAATTTATAGGCATGCCTTCAATTTACTTAAAGTAAATAATTGATATATTATTGTATACGTAATAATTATATACATTGTTTGATGTTGCTGGATTCAAGGATGCTATATTAGCACGTATAAAGTCAATTTCCTTATCAGAAGCAAATTGTTTCCTTGGCATTCCATTTGCTAACAATGTATACCTTCCACCATCATATCCACCTCTAAATACTACAGGTAACAAGTCTTCTATGATTGGGAAAGATCTTAGTGCTGGTATTGTCCTTGGTGCGTGGCTTGGCTTGCCTATGATGGCTATTTTTTCACCTGATCCATATTGTTGCATATCAAATATTATAGATTTTGATATGGAATCAGCTTGACTAATCTCAAATTTTGATGCGTTTAAAGTAGTAGAGCACAAAACCAATTGAGGTATAAGTAGGAACAAACAAACTGGTATGGCAATTATATTACTGGCTCTAACTTTATGTAATACAATGATAGGAAGCACTAAGAAAACAGAAAGACCACAAAAAACCCTAGGGAAGAATGATGCGAACTTACCAAAATATACTATCCCACATATAGAGAATGCACATGTAATTACAGCAATAGAATAAAAAATCAGGATGTAAACATCTCTGTTTTTCAGTGAGCTGTGAATAACATACGCCAACGACACAATATAAGCGAAAGTGATTGGATATAATAACCCGCTTCCTAAAAGTTTTTTCACATATATTAGTGATGTGCTTATATTATTAATAAATATATTCACACCTTCAATGGATGGATCAATGGCTTTATTAAACTCAGTGAAATGGGCATTCAATGGAATAAATTTCAATATAAAAGCATATATTGCATAAGATAAAACAAAAATAATTGCACTATGCAAAATTGAAATTATTGATTTTTTTAAATCTCGGGTTTTGCAGTAGGCAACATAAGCATATATAGAAGTAAAGCTAATAAAAATATTAACAGATGACTGATACAGACAAAAAGATGAAACCAGTGATATTACTGTTAATACAGACCAAATCCATTTATTATCTCTATTCAATGCAAATGGAAGTGATGATAAAACCATGGCCAGAAGCATAAATGCTCCGTCAAATCTAAATAATAGATTTGAAATAAAGAAGGTGTTGGATAAAAATATAATTGGTATAATGTATTTAAAACTTCCTTCTTCATCGCAAAAGTTTTCTACTACTTTGTAAAAAACAAAAGAAAATAAAATTGAAGATGTCAGTAATGGTATAGGGTAAACATCTGGAAGATATGATGAATTTAATGGCAAAAATATCCTGTAAAAAATATCTGCCAAAGGTCGCCCATCATCACCCCATAAAAAATAAGCATCTACAACTCTGAATAAATCATCTCCATAATAAATGTCTGCAATTATAAATTGCAAAATATAAGCCATTACGCTAAATAAAATTAAAAACTTCCAGTCCTTAATCATTTTTTAATCACCATCTTTTTTAAAATGTACCTAGGCCTTGATTTCGACTCCACGTAAATTCTACCTATATACTCACCAAGAACTCCAATTCCAATTAATTGAACTCCACCAAGGAAAAGTATAGACACTAACAGAGATGTATATCCTCTGACAGGGTTACCAAATGCTAATGTGTCAACAATCATCCATGCACCATACATGAAAGAAATACCAGCTACTACAATTCCTATGTATGTCCACATGCGGAGAGGGAAAGTTGAAAAACTTGTGATCCCCTCAAGAGCAAGATTCCAAAGTTTCCAGCCGTTAAATTTTGAATCTCCAGCCACACGCTCAGCTCTGGCATATTCAACAACATCAGTTTTTCCTCCTACCCAGCTAAGAATACCTTTCATGAAGAGATTACGCTCTGGCAATTGCTTTATGTTCTCAACCACCTCACGTGACATTAGTCTAAAATCTCCAACATTCTCCTCAATTTTAGGAGTGCTTATCTTATTGTGTAGTTTGTAAAACCACTCTGCTGTCTTGCGCTTAAGTCTACCATCTGTAGAACGATCAGAGCGTTTTGCCAATACCATATCGGCGCCGGATTTCCATTTCTCAATGAGTCGAGGGATGACATCTATTGGGTCCTGCAGATCAACATCAATCGGGATTATTGCGTCTCCAGTTGCATGATCGAGGCCTGCGAAAAGTGCTGGCTCTTTTCCAAAGTTCCTGGTGAATGATAATGGCATTACGAGCGAGTCAGAAACTGCCAGTGCATTGATAATTGACTCTGTATTGTCCTTACTTCCATCATTGATGAATATTATCTCAACTTCGTATGGTTTCAGATCTTCAAATTCTCTAACGGTTTTATAAAAAATTGGTATGGTGGCTTCTTCATTGAAGACAGGAACAACCAAAGAAATTTTCATTTCGCATCCCTAAAGACTATGAACTTAGAATAAATAAAACCGCACACCAGACTGATGGCGGAGAAAGCGATTAATGTAATGATAGGTGCTAGGCCGGATTTGTCAGCACCCCAACCAACAGCGGCACTCAGGGTGCCCATGAACCCGACATACAGCATATAGCGTAGCGTGGTAGTCGATGACTTAAACGTGAACCTTGCGTTAGCGAAGAAGCTGAACGAAACAGCGACAACGAATCCGGAAAAGTTGCCAAGCGCCTGCCCAGTATGGAATGCGTATATGCAAATAGCGAAAACCACCCAGTGAATTAGAGTGTTAATGACACCTATTGTTGTGTACTTAGCGAATAGCTTTAGCATTATAAAAATCAGTAAATTCCTAAAGATATGGAGTTTATCATCTGAAAGGGCTGCGATCGACCTATGAAATTCAGGTGTAAGACAAAAAATCACACACAAAGCTTTGCAGGCTTGCAGGGTTTTGCATGTCTTAAGATGATGGGATTTGTTATGGGGCATCGATGGGGCAAAAAATTAGCGCAAAACAACTCAAAACCTATGTAGGAATTGATTCGCCTTGCGCTAACACTCTGCTTTATGACTGCCTTCAGCTCACTTCGACGTACAATAATTTAATAGTGCCGTCTATTTTGAACAAACCTTCATGGGCGGACTAAGCCGCCCATCGATTAGCAGGCGTAAGGGCTTAAGACTTTTTCGCCTGATACATCTCATCTCCATGGTTGTCATCTTCAACCCAGAAATTGATGTTGAATTGGGCGTCGTCGCTTAATTCAACGCGGTGCCAGTACTGCGGCGGGCTGGTCGCGAACTGACCGGCATTAATCACCACTTTTACTTCAGGCTCTTTTGCGTCTTCATTGGCAAAACCGTAATACGTTACCGTACCTTCCATCACACAAAGCTGGCCAAAAACGCCTGCTGCAGTGTTATGGTGAGAAAGAAGTGCTGCGGGGACATTATCTTTGGTAAAGAAGGGAGTAGAGCGTTTAACTTTCCAGTTTGCCGGGATGCGTAAATGGGACATAAGACATCTCCTTGGTGTGGCATCTATAAGGTGTATTTAATATACATCTTATAGATGCCAGCAGGCAATGAATTTAAGCCAAAAAAAACGCTCCCGAAGGAGCGTCTCTGTTAGCGACCGAAGAGGTCACGTTTTTTCGGTTTGAACGGCTGTGCTATCACCACCAGCACGGCGACTACCAGGTAGGCGGCGAAGATCCCCAACAGCCACTGCGGCATTTCCAGGGTTAAAAAAGACCACTGGCGCTCAGCACAGTCACCGGACGCTAAAAACACCTGCGGCAGCCATTTGTCCAGTGGCAGCCAGCTTGGGAAGCGTGCGGCAAAATCACAGGTCATAAACGGGGACGGGTGCAGCTGAATCATGGTGTGCTCATATGCTAACTGAAGTCCGCGCCAGGGACTGTAAATCCAGATTATCATCGCCACATAGCGCAGCGGTGTTTTTGGTGCAATAGCACCCACCAGCCCTGCACCCATCACGCCAAATAATGCGCTACGTTCGTAAATACACAACACGCAAGGTTTTAGCAGCATGACGTGCTGGAACCACAGCGCAACGAGCTCCAGCGCAAAGGCGGTTAACGCCAACAATAACCATGCCCCACGGCCTCGGGAGCACTGGTTTAAAAATCGCAACATAATCATTTCCCTGCAACATGCGTAGAGACCGCAGTTTAAACCAATTCACTTTATGCGCCACTAGCGGGAATTGAAAATTTGCGTAATCGGATAATTATCATGCAAAAAGTCAAACCGGGCAGTGATTTGCCCGGTTAATTGTTATGAAAGTGTAGCTAACCAGCCCGTTTGGGTCATCCACTCGGTCACCGGGACAAGCGTGAACTCGACGCAAAGCAGACCGACGAGCGTCAGGACGAGAGTATAAGGCAGAGCCATCCACACCATGCGACCATACGAGAGGCGAATTAACGGCGCCAGTGCAGAGGTCAGCAGGAACAGGAATGCAGCCTGGCCGTTCGGAGTTGCCACCGAAGGCAGGTTGGTCCCGGTATTGATCGCCACCGCTAACAGCTCATACTGATTGAGGCTGATGGTCCCCTGTTCCAGCGCGGCTTTGGCCTCGTTAATGTAAATGGTGCCGACAAATACGTTATCAGAAATAGAAGACAGCAGGCCATTGAAGAGGTAGAACAGCGTCAGTTGGGCATGTTCGGAGGATTGCAATACAAACTGAATGATCGGCGAAAAGAGCTGTTGATCGATAATCACCGCAACAACAGAGAAGAACACGGTCAGCAGGGCGGTGAAGGGCAGCGACTCGGTAAAGGCTTTACCTATCGCATGTTCGTCGGTGACTCCCGTCAAGGAGGTTGCCAGAATGATGACCGACAAACCGATCAATCCGACTTCTGCCAGATGCAGGGCCAACGCAACTACCAGCCAGACGCCAATAATAGCCTGGACAATCAGTTTGATTTTGTCCTGGCGGGTACGTTGCTGGCGGCTCTGATCGTCAAACTGTTGCAGGACATCACGGACGGTCTCCGGCAGCGTTTCGCCATAGCCAAACCAGCGCAATTTCTCGACCAGTACACAGGTTAACAGGCCGCAAATCAGTACCGGGACGGTAACCGGCGACATGCGCAGGAAGAAGTCGCCAAAATGCCAGCCAGCCGCTTTGGCGATAATCAGGTTTTGTGGCTCGCCCACCATGGTCATCACGCCGCCTAACGCCGTACCGACACCCGCGTGCATCATCAGGCTACGCAGAAAACCACGGAACTGCTCAAGAACGACCTTATTGTGCTGATCGATATGGCTGTCATCGAGCATGTTGTTGTCTTCCGCGCGGGAAGAGGCAACGCGATGGTAGATGCCATAAAAACCGACCGCAACGCTGATTACCACGGCCACGACGGTCAGCGCATCAAGGAACGCCGAGAGGAAAGCGGCCGCAACACAAAATGCCAGCGACAGCAGCGTTTTGGAGCGAATAGTGAGTAGCAGACGCGTGAAAATAAACAGTAGCAACTGCTTCATAAAGTAGATGCCTGCCACCATAAACATCAGCAGCAATAACACCTCAAGGTTTGCGGCAACCTCTTCACGAACATGTGTGGCGCTGGTCATACCAATAATGACAGCTTCGATAGCCAACAGCCCGCCAGGCAGCAGTGGGTAGCATTTTAACGCCATCGCCAGCGTGAAAATGAACTCGGCCACCAGCAACCAGCCGGCGATAAAAGGGTTGATGAAAAAAATAATCGGGTTAACGACTAAGAAGACAAGCAGTGCAAGTTTGTACCAGTCTGGTGATTGACCTAAAAAATTGCGCCACATCGCGCGGCCCCATGATAGCTCCATGGTGATTTCCCTACCTTTAAAAATGAAATCATATTTTATGTTTGACCGCAAAGCTTAGCGGGAGGAGGGAGTACAGGCAAGCTATTCACAAGACTGGCAAGGTTGGCTGTACTGTAGCGTTATTTGGAAAATGAAGCCTTGATCCACTTTTTCTTCATTGCGTCAGCTATCAGCTAAGATACCCATCTGGTATGATGTGTGTAACTATGTTTTGCTGTGTAATGGAATTTTTACTATGGTCATTAAGGCGCAAAGCCCGGCTGGGTTCGCGGAAGAGTACATCATTGAAAGTATCTGGAATAACCGCTTCCCACCTGGCACTATTTTGCCCGCTGAACGTGAACTCTCCGAACTTATTGGGGTGACACGTACCACGCTACGCGAAGTATTGCAGCGTCTGGCGCGAGATGGCTGGTTGACCATTCAACACGGCAAACCGACGAAGGTGAATAACTTCTGGGAAACCTCCGGGCTGAATATTCTTGAAACGCTGGCGCGCCTCGATCACGAGAGTGTCCCGCAGCTGATTGATAATCTGCTGTCTGTGCGTACCAATATTTCGACGATCTTTGTTCGTACTGCGTTTCGCCAGCATCCTGATAAAGCACAGGAGGTTCTGGCGACGGCAAATCAGGTGGCTGACCACGCTGACGCATTTGCCGATCTGGACTATAACATTTTCCGCGGTCTGGCATTTGCCTCCGGCAATCCGATTTACGGTTTGATCCTCAACGGTATGAAAGGATTATATACCCGCATTGGCCGCCATTATTTTGCCAACCCGGAAGCGCGCGCGCTGGCGCTGAGCTTCTACCACAAGCTGTCAGAACTCTGCGAGCAGGGTGCTCATGAGCAGGTGTATGAAACGGTGCGCCGCTACGGTCACGACAGTGGCGAGATTTGGCATCGTATGCAGAAGAATCTGCCGGGCGATTTGGCGATTCAGGGCCGTTAATCGCTCAAAGCCGGATGGCGACGCCAAAGCGTCTTATCCGGCCTGGAATGCATGCACTTCGTAGGCCGGATAAGGTGTTTACACCGCCTCCGGCAATAAGATTTACAGACCGTTCATCCTTGGCGGACAACGCTCCAACAGCTCCACGCTGCCATCTTCATTCTGCTGCTCCAGCATCACATCAAAACCCCAAAGCCGGTGTACATGCTTGAGCACTTCTTTGCGTCCTTTATCCAACGGTGCGCGGTTATGCGGAATATAGCGCAAGGTGAGCGAACGGTCGCCACGCAAATCGACATTCCAGATTTGAATATTCGGCTCCAGGTTGCTCAGGTTGTATTGCGACGACAACCTGTTGCGGATCTCACGATATCCTTCCTCGTTATGAATCGCAGAAATCTCCAGATAGTTGTGACGATCGTCATCCAGCACGGTGAACAGGCGGAAATCGCGCATTACCTTCGGTGACAGGAACTGGCTGATAAAACTCTCATCTTTGAAATCGCGCATCGCGAAATGCAGGGTTTCCAGCCAGTCGGAACCCGCTATATCCGGGAACCAGTATTTGTCCTCCTCGGTCGGCGACTGACAAATACGTTTGATATCCTGGAACATGGCAAACCCCAGGGCATAAGGGTTTATCCCGCTATACCACGGGCTGTTGTAGGGTGGCTGAAATACCACATTGGTATGGCTATGCAGAAACTCCAGCATAAACCGTTCGGTGACTTTACCTTCATCATAAAGGTGGTTCAGGATGGTGTAATGCCAGAAAGTGGCCCAGCCCTCGTTCATCACCTGCGTCTGTTTCTGCGGATAAAAATACTGGCTGACCTTGCGTACAATGCGCAGCACTTCGCGTTGCCAGGACTCCAGCAGCGGGGCGTTCTTCTCCATGAAATACAGCAGGTTTTCCTGTGGCTCGGAAGGATATCGCCGCGCTTCGGAAATGGTTTTCTCTTCCTCTTTCTTCGGCAGCGTGCGCCACAACATATTGACCTGACTTTGCAGATACTCTTCACGACTTTTCTGCCGGGCTTTCTCTTCCTGTAGGGAGATTTTTTGCGGGCGTTTGTAACGGTCAACGCCGTAGTTCATCAGCGCATGGCAGGAGTCGAGGAGCTTTTCGACTTCATCCACCCCGTAGCGTTCTTCACACTGGGTTATATAGTTTCGTGCGAAGATTAGGTAATCGACGATGGAACTGGCATCCGTCCAGCTACGAAACAGGTAGTTGTTTTTGAAGAAGGAGTTGTGTCCGTAGCAGGCATGCGCCATCACCAGCGCCTGCATGGTGATGGTGTTCTCCTCCATCAGATACGCGATACACGGATTGGAGTTGATAACAATCTCATAGGCCAGTCCCTGCTGACCATGCTTATACAAGCGCTCGGTTTCAATAAACTTTTTACCAAACGACCAGTGAGGATAGTTGATCGGCATCCCGACGCTGGAGTAAGCGTCCATCATCTGTTCGGAGGTGATCACCTCGATTTGGTGCGGGTAGGTATCCAGTCTGTAGAGTTTCGCCACGCGGTCTATCTCTGCCAGATAGACATCCAGCAGATCAAACGTCCAGTCGGGTCCATCGCTTAACCGTGTGCTGTCCTTGTTCATGGAATCAATCGTAGCCATTCGCGCACCCTCATTGTTGGCGGCACTCTCTGTCTGGAGTACCTCATTTCAAGCATAGATCATGGTGTTAAAAAACGTGCTGCGGCAGAAATTTTTTCTTTGCGATTTCTCGTTAGCGAGGCGTTGAAAAACGGCATTGCCGCAAAATTTTATGCTGGATAAAAATAACGCACAGCAGGAGATGCCAAAGCAGAGAGTTCCCCGCCATCACCGCTATATGTGAGATAAGTCACCATAAAAAAGCCATATGTTGAATAATATTTTCAACTGAGTTATCAAGATGTAATTAGAAGATTGTTCTTTTACTGTTAACGGAGTGGCTATGCGAGTTGTCATACTGGGAAGTGGTGTCGTTGGCGTGACCAGCGCCTGGTACTTAAGTCAGGCTGGACACGATGTCACCGTCATTGATCGTGAGCCCGGTCCGGCACTGGAAACCAGTGCGGCGAACGCGGGGCAAATATCTCCAGGTTATGCGGCACCATGGGCGGCACCAGGCGTACCGCTTAAAGCAATCAAATGGATGTTTCAGCGCCACGCTCCGCTGGCCGTTCGTCTTGACGGAACCCAGTTCCAGTTGAAATGGATGTGGCAGATGCTGCGCAACTGCGACACCAGCCACTACATGGAAAATAAAGGACGCATGGTGCGACTGGCGGAATACAGCCGTGATTGTCTGAAAGCGCTGCGCGCCTCTACCGGTATTGAGTATGAAGGACGTCAGGGCGGAACCCTGCAACTGTTCCGTACCGCTCAACAGTATGAGAACGCCACTCGCGACATCGCCGTGCTCGAAGACGCTGGCGTGCCATATCAGCTCCTGGAAGCAAATCGTCTGGCGGAAGTCGAACCGGCACTGGCAGAAGTAGCGCACAAACTGACCGGCGGTCTGCGTTTACCGAATGATGAAACCGGCGACTGCCAGTTGTTTACCCAGCGTCTGGCGCAGATGGCGGAGCAGGCGGGCGTTAAGTTTCGCTTTAACACCCCGGTCGATAAGCTGCTGAGCGATGGTGAGCAGATTTATGGCGTCCAGTGCGGCGAAGAGATTATCAAAGCCGATGCCTATGTGATGGCGTTTGGTTCGTATTCCACGGCGATGCTGAAAGGGATCGTTGATATCCCGGTCTATCCGCTCAAAGGCTATTCGTTGACTATTCCGGTAGCGCAAGACGACGGTGCGCCGGTTTCTACTATCCTTGATGAAACTTACAAAATCGCTATTACCCGCTTTGACAATCGTATTCGGGTTGGCGGCATGGCGGAGATTGTCGGTTTTAATACAGAGCTGCTACAACCTCGTCGTGAAACGCTGGAAATGGTCGTACGCGATCTCTTCCCGCGCGGCGGTCATGTGGAGCAGGCAACCTTCTGGACTGGACTGCGTCCGATGACGCCGGACGGTACGCCGGTGGTGGGGCGCACCCGCTTTAAGAATCTGCTGCTCAATACCGGCCACGGCACGCTGGGCTGGACCATGGCCTGCGGTTCCGGTCAGTTGCTGAGCGATATCCTTTCTGGCCGTACGCCAGCCATACCTTATGACGATCTGAGCGTGGCGCGTTACAGTCCGGGGTTTACCCCCTCTCGTCCACGACATTTACATGGCGCACATAACTGATAAGGACGTGAGATGACCCGCCCGATACTGGCCAGCATTGACCTGCAGGCGTTGAAACAAAATCTGACCATTACCCGCCAGGCAGCGCCGGACGCTCGCGTCTGGTCGGTGGTGAAAGCCAATGCATATGGACACGGCATTGAACGCGTCTGGAATGCGCTGGGCACAACCGATGGTTTTGCCATGCTCAATCTTGAAGAGGCGATAACCCTGCGCGAGCGCGGATGGAAAGGCCCGATACTCATGCTGGAGGGTTTTTTCCACGCTGAAGACCTGACGGTATATGACAATTATCGACTGACCACCTGTGTACACAGTAACTGGCAGCTAAAAGCATTGCAGAATGCCCGCCTCAAAGCACCGCTCGATGTTTACCTGAAGGTGAACAGCGGTATGAACCGGCTTGGGTTTTTACCGGAAAGAGTTCCAACGGTCTGGCAACAGCTGCGGGCGATGCCCAACGTCGGCGAAATGACGCTGATGTCGCATTTTGCAGATGCAGAGCACCCGGAAGGTATCCAGGAAGCAATGGCGCGTATTGCGCTGGCAACAGAAGGACTGGAGTGCAGACGGTCACTGTCGAATTCGGCCGCCACGCTGTGGCACCCTGAAGCGCATTATGACTGGGTTCGTCCGGGCATTATTTTGTATGGCGCGTCGCCTTCGGGACAATGGCGGGACATCGCCAACACCGGCCTGAAGCCAGTGATGACTCTGAGCAGCGAGATAATCGGCATACAAACGCTGAAAGCTGGCGATCGGGTGGGTTACGGTGGCCGTTACACCGCCAGCGGCGAGCAGCGCATTGGAATAGTGGCGACCGGCTATGCAGACGGTTATCCGCGCCATGCGCCAAGCGGAACGCCTGTGCTGGTGGACGGTGTACGTACCGGGACGGTGGGGACAGTCTCAATGGATATGCTGGCGGTAGATCTGACACCGTGCCCGCAGGCAGGGATCGGGACACCGGTAGAGCTGTGGGGCAAAGAGATTAAAATTGACGATGTAGCTACCTCAGCAGGAACGGTGGGCTACGAGTTGATGTGTTCTTTGGCGCTGCGCGTACCGGTTGTGACGGTGTAACATTTATGGGGTTGCCTGATGGCGCTGCGCTGATCGGGCCTGTAGATTCAGTGCATTTTACAGGCCGGGTAAGGCGCTGCCGCTACCCGGCAAACATCATCCGCTTTACTCATCCTCGTCTTCAGCAACGCGAACACCGACCTTCAGCACTGCATTATCTTCCTTCTCGGCCACCGTCCAGATCATGCCAGCGAATTCCACCTGGTCACCGACGACCGGCGCGGCACCAAGCAGATGCTGGACAATTTCACCCAGCGTTTGCTGCTTATCACGATACTCTGTGCCATCATCCAGACCATAAATCAGCGCCACATCGGCATATTTCGCGCTGGCTTCAAGAATAAAATCACCGAAGAAGCGCTGGTCTAACGACACCGGTGGTGACTGACTGAATAGCTTGCCGAGAGCGGGGAGATCGCGCTCGCGACCAATAACACACAATACGTCGCCTTCGCGCAGACGCGTGCTGCCGGAGGGGTGAAACAGCACGTTGTCACGAAACAGGGCGGCTATTCGCGTTTCTTCCGGCATATGCAGGTCGCGCAGCGCGGCACCCACACACCACTTATCTGCGCTGAGCTGATAAACAAACTGCTCCCACGGGTTATCTGGGTGAATATCGAGACCAATGCGCGAAACGGGCCAGCCGACAGGAGGGACCACCACCTTGGCTTTTTTCGCGGCCCATGAAAGTGACGTTCCCTGAAACAGCAACGAGATCAGTACCACGAAGAAGGCGACGTTAAAGAACAGGCGCGCGTTCTCCAGGCCCGCCATCATTGGGAAGACGGCGAGGATGATCGGCACCGCGCCGCGCAAACCCACCCAACTGATGAAAATACGCTCGCGCAGATTAAAGCCACGAAACGGCAGCAGTCCGGCGAAGACCGAAAGCGGGCGGGCAATGAATATCATCCACGCAGACAAAATCAGCGCAGGGATTGCGATAGGCAGCAGGTCGGACGGCGTAACCAGCAGTCCAAGCACCAGGAACATGGCGATTTGTGCCAGCCAGGCCAGACCGTCGAAGTTTTGCAGGATACCAAATCGGTTGCGGATGGGGCGATTCCCCAGCAGGAAACCACACAGATAAACCGCCAGAATACCGCTGCCTTCCAGCGCAGTGGTCAGGGCAAAAATCAGGATCCCACCGCTTAACGCCAAGAGTGGATACAGTCCGGCAGGCAGAGAAATGCGGTTAATCATCTGCTGGAGCATATATCCACCGCCAAGACCGATAGCGATTCCTAAGCCAAACTGCTGGATAATGTGCACCGCGAACATCCAGCTTAAACCGGTCTCGTGATTTTGGATCATGGCGATGAGTGTGATGGTCAAAAACACGGCCATCGGGTCATTACTACCGGATTCAATTTCCAGCGTAGAGCCAACGCGTTCGTTAAGCCCCTTACCGCCAAGCAGGGAAAAGACCGCCGCGGCGTCAGTTGAACCAACAATCGCACCAATCAGGAGTCCTTCGATAAGATCCAGATGAAACAGCCACGCGGCCATCATGCCAGTGAGTCCGGAAGTAATCAGCACACCGACCGTCGCCAACGATAGCGCCGGGCCTAACGCAACGCGAAAAGAGCTGGCCTGAGTGCGCATGCCACCGTCGAGTAGGATAACCGCCAGTGCCAGGTTACTCACCATGTAGGCGAAAGGATAGTTATCGAAAGGTATGCCGCCAATACCATCCACACCCGCTAACATACCGATAGCGAGAAATATCACCAGAATTGGGATACCGAGACGTGATGAGAATGAACTAAGTAAGATACTGCAGGTGACGAGAACGGAACCCAAAATAAAAAGGCTAATAATTGCTGCGGCATCCAACGTTCGGTTACTCCTGAATTACGCTGTTTCGTATTAATAAACCCTACCATAATAACGACAGAAACAGCGTTTTACTTAGCCCCATTAGCTGCTTTTTTTACGATTTTAGTACCGGATGCCCACTTAAGGTTAGCTGAGTGCTGTTTTTATCGTTTTTCAGCACCGCTCTGGCTCCCAACGGCAGGGTGACGGTGCGTTGTTCATGGCCAAAATCGAGGCCGCCGATCAACGGAACGGACAGTCTGGTGCGCAGAAAATCACAAACTGAATCAAGATTGTAACCAGCGTCGTAATCATTCGGCGCGCTGCCGCTAAAACTGCCGAGGATAATGGCGTTTTGCTGGGCCAGTATTCCCGCGTGGTACAGCTGCAGCAGCATGCGCTCGACACGGAATGGATGCTCGTTAATGTCTTCCAGCACCAAAATGCCGTTTTTGATGGCCGGCATCCACGGTGTACCCATCAGCGAAATGATCATCGCCAGATTTCCGCCCCACAGTGTACCTTCAGTCGCGCACTGCGGACCGTCACCCTGCCATTCGAGGGTGAATTGGGCATTACGCAATGCTTGCCAGAAATGGTGCTCGGTGAATGCGTTCATCTCCTCGGCACCGAAGTTGGCCGCCAGCATCGGGCCGCTGAAGCTAATCACATTCCCTTGAGCCAGCAGACCACACTGGATCGCCGTAAAATCGCTGTGTCCGCACAGCAGCAGCGGATCTTGTTGCTGGCGGGCTGCCAGCCCTTGCCAGTCAATATCTTCCAGTAAACGGCTCGCGCCATAGCCGCCACGTACCGCCATCACAATGGTATCGGGGGTTTTCAGATTAACGAGCGAGTTCACATCAGCAAGCCTTTCTGCCTCTGTACCCGCAAAACGCTGGCAGCGGCGCGCAATGACCGCTGAATTGTCGACCTGATGACCGGCCTCAGTAAGACGTGCAAGCCCACGTAAGGCAGCCTGTTGATTGATACAGTAGCCCGATGGGGCAATTAAGTGAAACCGGGACATGGCATTTCCTTGCTACAACTAAAACCAAATGTATATCATGCCGCGTAGGTATGTCGTTGTCACCTCAGCGACAGGTTCCGGCTATAAGGATAGATGACGTGAAATTGAGATGGTTTGCTTTTTTGGTTGTATTACTTGCGGGCTGTAGTTCAAAACATGATTACAAAAACCCGCCGTGGAATGCTGAAGTTCCGGTTAAACGCGCAATGCAATGGATGCCGATCAGTGAAAAAGCCGGTGCGGCCTGGGGTGTCAGTCCACAATTGATTACCGCTATTATTGCCATTGAATCAGGCGGTAATCCGAATGCGGTCAGTAAGTCTAATGCGATTGGTCTGATGCAGTTAAAAGCCTCGACTTCAGGCCGCGATGTTTATCGTCGCATGGGATGGAGCGGAGAGCCGTCGACCAGCGAGTTGAAAAACCCCGAACGCAATATCTCCATGGGGGCCGCATACCTGAGCATTCTGGAGACCGGGCCGCTGGCAGGGATTGAGGATCCACAGGTGATGCAGTATGCGCTGGTAGTATCGTACGCTAACGGAGCGGGAGCATTGCTGCGAACGTTCTCTTCCGACAGGAAGAAAGCCATCAATAAGATCAACGATCTCAGCCCGGATGAATTTATTGAACATGTTGCGGACAATCATCCGGCGCCGCAGGCTCCGCGCTATATCTGGAAGCTTCAGCAAGCGCTGGATGTAATGTAATTCAGGTGATGTTAATCGCGCACTTTGTTCGACTTTTCCCGGGCCTCGCGCTCAAGGGAAAAAATAATCCGCTGTAAGTTCCGCTCCACCGCCGGGCCGACGTTGAGAAAACGAAAGCTCAGGCGGGGAGTGGTAATGGTTTCGTTTTTACTGTCGATAACTTTGCGTTCGCTAATGGAAATAAGCTGGGCGTCAACGTGATACACCCCCCATTGTTCCATGTTCAGTTCAACCTGCGCGAAGCGTATACCTTCTACCAGTCCTTCTGGTTTTGCCGTTTCTAACAGCCCGCCCATACCGCCAAGCGACAAATCGAATAAGCGAAAGCACAGCGTGCTGTTGTCCGGCATTTTTGCCGTGCAGAGATAGGGAGGATGCAGCGGAGCGCCGATGCGAAAATATTCCCGACGCTGAACAAACCACAGGGAAGGCGGCAAGGATGAAATAAACGCTGGCAGTTGCTGATACTCACCTTTTTTTAACTGTGGCAGGGTGAATTCTACTTTAGCTCCCTGCGTTTCGGCGATAATCGAGATCTGACTGGCCCGCTGTACGGCCTGGTTTTCATATTCCTGACTACCAAAATCCATGACCAGCTCGTCCGGGCTGACGGCCAGAACTTTGCTGATGAACTGGCCGCCCGACCAGGAGATACGCAGTGGAACCTGCTGCGATTTTAAGTCCCGAAGTACACCTAACACCGCTAACGGATTTTGCTTCAGGAACTGCTCATTGTAGTTACTCACACCTAATGACTCCCGGATGCCTGGTTTGTCGTTGGATTATCGGCATCAATCAACGGAACTTAATACAAATGGATGAAATTTTTTACCAACGCCAATGAATTAAGTCTGCGTGAAAACAGCATATAGCGATGGTTTGCCTATACTTTAAAGGCTGGCGCAAGAATGTCTTGCGCGTGCGTTCACTGGAAAGAGGGCCTGAAAATGGGAATTATTGCCTGGATTATTTTTGGTCTGATTGCGGGGGTTATCGCCAAACTGATTATGCCGGGGCGCGATGGCGGTGGATTTATCCTGACCTGTATTCTCGGTGTTGTCGGTGCTGTGGTCGGTGGATGGCTGGCAACGATGTTTGGTATCGGCGGCGATGTCAGCGGGTTTAATCTCCACAGCTTCCTGGTGGCCGTGGTCGGCGCGATTGTTGTGCTGGGTGTCTTCCGACTGGTGCGGCGAGATTAATCGAACGGCCCCCGCGGGGGCCGTTTCTCTGTATTGCTAAGTCAGAACTGATACTCAATCCCCGCCCAGTAATTACGGCCTTCTTCAATAAATCCTTCACTATAAACGTACTGCGTATCGAACAGGTTATTGACCGACGCGTTAACGCTGAATCCGTGACCGATGGCGTAGTCAGCGCGTAAATGGGTAATGGCGAAACCAGCGGCTTTCTGTGAGCCGTCGCTATTGCTATAGCTCGACGAACGGGCCTCTTCTGACAGCGTAATACTGAGCGGATCCCATGGCTTCAGCGTCATCCAGGCAGTCAGGGTTTGCGTTGGCAGGTCGGTAATCTTGCCGATGTCGCTGCGTTTGACGTCTGCGTGAATAAGGCCGTAGCTCAGACCGACATCCAGTATATCAAAGACTTTACCTTTAACGCCTGCATCCAGACCGGTGTAATCCACCCGGCCGCTGTTCTGATTCTGAATGGTGTCGGCATCAATATTGTGTGAAAGGATGGCGTCGCTGATGCGGTTGTAATACACGCTGGCTTCGAATCCCCAGTTCTGACTAAGTGACCCATTCCAGGTCAGATCCACGCTGCGGGCGCGTTCAGGTTTAAGCTGAGGATTGACCAGCGCCACCTGGTTATAGGCCGGTTTTGAGGTCGTGTAGCGTTCTTTCAACGTAGGGAAACGCGTTCTGTCAGAATAGGACAGCGCTAATGTGTCTGCATTTTCGAAGTGATATTTGGTCATCATCTGCCAGTTGAAGGCCGACTGATTGTTGTCATCATAGTGGGTGACGCTACCATTTTTTTCGTGCTTCATGCCTTCCAGACTGTCGCGCCAGTCATAGCTTATTCCCGCCACTACATCGACATTATCCGCCGCCGCCCACTGATATTCACTGGCAACAGACCAGGTGCGGTCTTCGTAACGGTCGTAAGCCGCATTCGGTGCGCCTTTCTCGCGGTGAACATCATCCTTCCAGTTTACGGCGAAAGAGAGCAGGTCGTTTTCACGCATATCCGCAGCGAGCTGCAGGCCAGCTCCATCGCTATAGTCTGAATAATGACTGTAGTTGCCTTTTTTGTTTTTCAGATCGGCAAGCGAGTTGTACATCATCAACGTATTTTCAAAGGTATCGCGATACAGACGGCTTTTCAGAGTGAAACGATCGCCCAGATGGGTGGTGCCCTGATAGTAATAGCTCTCTTTATCGTACTGTGGCCATTGCCAGTAGCGTGATTTCTGACTGCTGGTTCCGGCATATGGTGGGTTATCTTTTTCACCGTCCTGATTAATATAGGTCAGGACATATTCATCATCGCCGCGAGGGGTAAAGCCCAGCTTCACGATGCCGCGTTTATCATCGGCGGACGAGTTGGCAATCTTGCCGTGACTACCCGCAACCGGATTGTCCACGCCGTGCGGTAAGCCAAGGAAATCCTGCTTCAACTGGCTGCCGCTGAGCTGAATGTAACCCAGATCGTTACTGGCGCCAAATGAAGCGTGCATATCGTGAGCGTTGTCTTTGCTACGACTCCAGCCCTGGCGATAACCGATGCTGCCTTCAATTGGTTTGGTGGGCTTTTTGGTGGTGATATTAATGGCACCGCCCATCTGGTTAGGCCCTTGTAGCAGAGATGAGTAGCCTTTGGATACTTCAACTGAAGCGATATCGGATGTCAGAAAACGGCCTAAATCGAGGTTGCCGTCATAGGGGATGTACACCGGCACACCGTCAAAAAAGACGGGAACCTGACGGCTGTCAAAACCGCGTACTTTCACCTGCTGCTCATTGCGGTTGCCCGACTTTTGCAGCACCACGCCGGGGACGACGCTTAGCGCCTGCGCCACGTTTTGCTTATCCAGTTGCTGCATCGTTTCCTGACCGAGAACCGTAGTGGTTGCCGCGGAGGCCGGGCTTGACCAGACGGTCATGGTTTCGCTTTCTTGCCCAGCAAAAGCACTGTGCGCGAAAGCAAACGACAGGGCTGTGTAAAGACAACTTTTGTTGAAATTCATTATTGTTAGTCCATTTTTTAATGTTATATGCCACGTGCGTCCGGGCTCAGGCTAACTTTGATATCCGCAGGTGGAGCGTAATAAGGTGCGGAAGTGATAAAGAGCCTGATGCCACAGTCGAGATAACTCGCCAGCGAGGCGAGGGTAATGCCGCCAGTCAGCGCCAGCGTGCAATGAGGGGCCAGTGAAGGTGCCAGGCGGGCAATGTCTGTCGCCTGCTCAGGGGTGAATTTGTCGAGTTGCAGAACATCGGGCGCGGCGCGTAGCGCGGCTAATGCTTCATCTGGCGTATCCGCTTCGACGACGATCTTTTTTTCTGGCGCATGGCTGCGTAAGCGCGCAACCGCGTTTGTCCAGTCGTTTGGGTTGGTAAGAAAACGGCGGTGATTAGCGAACAGCAGCACCGTTTCGGCGCATCCTCCGCGATGAATAATGCCCCCGGCAGCGAGTATTGCCTGAGTCGCCAACGAACGCGTGCCGGGAATGGCTTTGCGGGTGCAGGCAATCTGCCCATCAGGATAGCGTTGGCGCAGTTGGCTCAACATGCTCTCAAGATAGCCCGAAACTCCGCAGCTCCACTCCAGAACGTTTTGTACCGCTTTCCAGCCCTGGTGTAGCGCCGCCGCATTTCCGTGCGCACAAATTATTCTCTGTCCCGCGCTCGCTCGTTCGCCATCGGCCATAATATCGCTGACGGTTATGCCCAATGACGTCAGCATTTGTCTGGCAACGGCGGTGCCACTAACGCACCCGCCATGGCGATGGTAAAACTCCATAACGCCGGGCTGTGCGCCAATTCCCAACGCGCGGGTAGTCAGATCGCCGCCCTGAATATCTTCCAGCAGCAGCGCGTCGGTTTGCGCCTGCGAAAAGTAGATCATCGCAGCGCCTCCCGCGGCACACTGTCCCACCAGATAAGCGCCCAGTCACGGCTGGCGGGGGCAATCGCGCGTGGATCCTGCTGCTGATACCAGGTTTCCAGACGTTCGACCTCGTCGGCGCTTAGTTCGCCCATACTCCAGCGCACGTTTTCCAGAAAGCGCGTCCAGGTACTGTTGTCCTGCTGACAGTTGGGGCCGCGGATAAAATCAACGTGCGCGTGGATCCCCATCTGATACAGGACATTAAGCGCATAGATATAGTTGGGAAGTTCAATCACCTCGCGGCCCAGCGCACGTTGAATGGTGGGGGAAACGAAAGATGAACTGACGAGATGGGTGGTGTAAACCCGCAGCCGGGCCTGATTATTCAGTTTGGTCATCGCCTGGCGCATATCGGCAACCAGCGTAGAGCGCGAGGCGACGGCGATATCGCACTGGGGTAAATCATCCCAGTGTTCTTCCCAGGCCCGCTGCACCCACTGTACGTGACGGGCGTTCATTTGCACAGCGCGGCGGGTAGCAACGCCAAGCATTCCCTGGCTGTAATCTACGCCGTAAATTATTGGTATCTTTTTAGCCAGCGCCAGCGAGACCGTACCGGGACCGCAGCCCATATCAAATAGCGACTCCGCTCCTTGCAGGTCGATTTTCCCCAATAGCTGTAGCAAATAGCTGTCGGTTAATGAGGCGCAATTCTCTGCCATTTTTTCCGCACGTTTATCCCAGTGCTCCGGCTTTTTCTCGGTTCTGTTCGCCAGTTGTAACTGTTTACGGTAAAGATCGGCAAAATCAATGTCGTCAATGAGCATTCTTATTCCTTAATTGTGAGAGCCAAAGAGGTGGTGGGCAATTTGTGACGGTGTAACGTGATACAGCGCAGCCAGGCGATCGGTGGCGAGCTGGTGTTCAGGAAGCCCCTGCGAAACCTCACCGTTCGGTTCAACGCGTACCACGCTGTCGGCGATTGCCCGGGCGTGCAACGGATGATGCGTCGACATCAGCAGGGCCATACCCGAATTTTTCAGCGTCACCAGCGTGTCGAGCAGACGGATCTGATGCCCAAAATCCAGGCTGGAAGCGGGTTCATCCAGCAACAAAAGGCGCGGACGTTGCGCCAGAGCGCGGGCAATCAATACCAGTTGGCGCTCTCCGCCGCTCAGAGTGTTCCAGCGCCGGGGCGCCAGGTGAGAGATCCCCAGCATCGCCAGTTGTTGATGAGCAATTTCGTGTTCTTTAGCCCCGGGAACCGCAAATGCCGCCAGTTGCGGGGCCAGCCCCATCATCACCATGTCCAGCGCAGTGAAGGCAAATGCGCCGTCATGCGCCTGAGGAACCCAGGCGATAGCGGCGGCGCGTTGCCGATCGTTGAGATGATTTATGGCGATGCCATCAAGAAGAATGTCACCGTGAAGCGGCGAAAGAACGCCGAGAATGGTGCGCATCAGGGTGGTTTTTCCGCTACCGTTGGCACCAAGCAGACAACAAACGGAGCCGGGCGGAACCTGAAAGGAGACATCGCGTAGCACGGGCTGTTGACTGTGGTATCCCAGCGACGCCCGGCGCACGATTAATAGCGTCATGGTCGATTTCCCCGCAGCAAAAGCAGCAAAAAGAACGGTGCGCCAATAAATGCAGTCAGGATCCCCAGCGGAATTTCCGTGCTGCTCAGCGTACGGGCGAGGGTATCGGTGAGCAGCAGCAAAATGGCGCCGACTCCCATGGAAACCGGCAGTAGTTGCTGGTGGTTATTGCCACTGAGGAGTCGGCCGATATGTGGCACAACCAGCCCAATCCAGCCGATGATGCCCGCGATGGCGACGGTGCAGGCGGTGATTAACGTTGCGCAGACGATCAGTCCCAGACGTAGTCGGGCGACGTTGATGCCAAGCGATCGTGCTTCATCATCCGAAAGGGTGAGCAGGTTCATGCGCCAGCGCAGCAGCAATAGCGGGACCAGTCCTGCCAAGATCAGCGGTGCCGAGAACCACAGATCGTGCAGCGTAATCGTTGATAAACCGCCGAGCAGCCAGAAAGTGATGGAGGGAAGTTGGGTATACGGGTCGGCCAGCGTTTTGATGAGTGAAATTCCCGCGCCGCATACCGTGCCCAGCGCAATCCCGACCAGCACCAGCGTTAACACCGGGTCGTGACGCTTAACTCGCCGGGTAATCAACCAGACACCGGCGACCACGAATAAACCGCCGGTGAACGCATACAGCTGAATGAAAAGGATCGGTAATCCGAAAAGTATTGCCGTACAGGCACCTAAACCGGCACCCGCCGCCACGCCGAGGATATCCGGCGAGACTAGCGGGTTGCGGAACATACCCTGATAGGTGGTTCCTGCGCTTGCCAGCGCCGCGCCAAGCAGCAATGCGGCCAGAATGCGCGGCAGGCGGATTTGCCAGAAGACGATTTTGTCCTGCATCGGGACGTCATCAGTACCTGTAATAAGATTCACAACCTGTTGTGCATCCAGGCGGTATGCGCCCGATACCGCGGCGACGCTCGCGCAAAGCACCACCGCAGCAATCATCAGAAAACCGAGGGTAGATGTTTTCATCAGACTGCCACCAGACGTTGATACTGTGCATCGCTTAGCGTGGTATGCCAGAACAGTTCGCTGTAGTGCTGCATATCGGCTTTAAAGCTCGCGTTAACCTGCGGATCAAGCCAGGCGTGCAGGCGGCGTAATCCCAGTAAGCGGTTGATGCCAGGAGGTGCATCCAACCAGCCAAACGGCAGACCGCTGAGAAACAGAATGCGCCGGTCAGCAACCGCTTTGACCCCTTGCCAGATCGGATCTTCTCGTAGGTGCTGCGCTGTCATCGCATCCTGCACCAAAATAATATCGGGCTGCCAGCTGAGCAGATTTTCCATTGAAACCTGTGTGAGCCCCTGTCTTCCGGGGATGTGCGCCACATTCTGTAGCCCCAGCAGTTCTGCCGCTTCGGTATGCAAAGAACCTTGTAAACCTGTCTCCAGTCCTCTGGCACCGCGCGCGGCATAAAAACGCAGATTCGCTGCAGCTGTATACGAGAAAGCTATTGCATTATAGATAAATCGACGGGCCAGCGCGGCCTGCATTGCGGTACGCGAGACGACGCCCAATGCTTCACCGGCTGCGCGCAACTGTTCTGGGGTATGGCGCAGTTCGCCGTTAATCAGCAGCCAGGGAATGTGAGTTTGTGCGCTCACTTGTCTGGCCTGAGAAAGCCAGGTTTCATCGGCATTGCCGCAGTCAACAACCAGGTCGGGTTTAAGCGCCAGTAACGCTTCAAGTGATAGGGTACTGGCGCGTCCTGCCAGCCTGCCCAGTTTCGGCAATGCCCGAATATCATCGTGGAACGGGATGGCGGTCTGGCGAGATAAATCAAAGGAGGAAAGCCCTACCAGTTTTTCCGGCGCGACGGCCAGCAGCAGCATGTCAGCGGGCGCCCCCGCGCTGACCACGCGTTGGGTTATATTCGGCCCTGGCGAGCCTCCAACGGCAACGGTTAGCGGCGTTTGCGCCAATGCGGGAAGATGGCGTAGCAGCAGTGCAGATGCCACGAGTTGGGCAAACATCCGTCTTGTCAGTGCCATTATCAGTATCCTGAAGGTTACAAATTCGCTATATATTTACATATACAGCGAATAAAAACATGTTCAGAATCAAATTCTCACGGATGAAAACACCGGATACCCCATAAGGGCTAGAGGGGATAGAGGCAGCTTAAATAGCGAAAAATATGACAGAAAAATCCGCGACGAAGCGCGGATTCGGGGAGTAAAACGGCTCAGGTAATGACGTTATGGCGTCGGTTGAGTCTGTTTTTTAGGCTCGGCTGGTGGTGTACTTGTCGGTGTTGGCCGCGATGCGGGTACGCTGTCACAGGGCTTCTCTTTGGCGCAGATCAGGTCAAGCATTTTTAGCGTGACGCCGTTGGTCCAGCCAAAACCATCCTGCAATGGATATTCCCCGCCACCACCGCCGGTGCCGGTGGTGCTCACGTCATATTTTTCAACCAGCTTTTTCTCTCGATCGTAGGTGTGCTGCACATTGGTAAGGAATCGCCAGGTCACATCCATCGCAACGTTATCCTGACCGTAATTCTGTAACCCGGATGCTGCGACCCACTGGAGCGGGGCCCAGCCGTTGGGGGCATCCCACTGCTGGCCGCTTTTCACCGACGTGGTAGCAAGGCCGCCCGGTTGCAGCAGATGTGCCTGGGTGGCTGTGGCGACTTTACTGGCGCGATCTTTTGCCGCCGCATTGACATACAGCGGGAACAGGGCGGCGGCCGTGAGCTGATTGCGTACTTTATGGCTTTTCAGATCGTAGTCGGCATACCAGCCTTCTTTGTCGTTCCACAGGTACTTTTCGATCCCTTTTTGTCGGGCATTAGCGAAGCCATCGTACTGCGCCGCTTTGGCATCATCACCGGCAGCCTTGCTGGCGAGGGCGATCATTTTTTCCATTTTGTACATCAACGCATTGAGATCGACCGGAACGATGCTGGTGGTGCGCAGAGTGCCCAACTGATTAGGATTGTCCATCCAGCGGGAGCTAAAATCCCAGCCGGACGCAGCCGCTGAACGCAGGTCGCGGTAGATTTCTGTGGCAGGGCGATTGGGGTTGCTTTTAGCGGTGGCGATATCCTCGACCCAGGACTCTGGCCTCGGCGTATCGCGTTCATCCCAGTAGCGGTTCAAAATGGTACCGTCATCCAGTTTAACCACGCGCTTATTTTGCTGACCGGGCTGGAGTGTTTCGACGCCTTCCATCCAGTGACTGTACTCTTTGAGCATCTGCGGGAGGTATTTTTTCAGCGCGTCATTCCCGTCGTGCTGCGCCAGCAGTTCAACCATAAAGGCAAAGAACGGCGGTTGCGAACGGCTCAGGTAGTAGGTGCGATTGCCGTTAGGAATGTGTCCCCAGGAATCAATCTCGTAAGCGAAGTTTGCCACCATATCCGAGACCTTATCCCAGTGATTGCTTTCGGCAAGCCCCAGCATGGTGAAATAGCTGTCCCAATAATATATTTCGCGAAAACGCCCGCCAGGCACCACATACGGCTCTGGAAGTGGCAGTAGCGAGTCCCATTTTTCAGCGTCAGTTGTCGAGCGGGTGAGGACCGGCCACAGTCCGTCAATATGTTCGCGTAATGATTGCCCGGCCGGGGGAACGTATTTCTCGCCTTCTTTCGGTAATGTGAAATTCACCTCCACAAAATGGCGTAAGTCGAATCCGGACTGATTTTTCTGCATCCGGTAATCGGCAAGGATCATGAGAGGATCGCTGTTAGGAACTGCGTCAGCAAAGGTTTTCTGGTCTGGAAACAGTTTAGCCGTTTGTACATCGTTAAACAGAGGTCCAAGCAGGATATCTGGCGGCTGCGGTGTAGCGGCTGGCGCGTCTTCTGCATTGACGGCAAAAGAGGAAAGGGCAAAAAAGGTACTGGCGAGAGTCAGTTTTATTGCAACAGAAAGCAGGCCTGGATGGCGAGTTGCAGGCGTTATCATCGGTTAATCTCCTTAGCGGTGTGCCGAAGTAGCGGCATTTACCATGAGAAAACCTTAGTTCAGGATCGACCGTTGCGCGTGATCGACACCCCATTTTGCGAACAAACAGACATTTCCCGACGCGAATAGGGAAGAAGCACACCCTTTGTCGAAAAGGGTGTGCTTCGGTATCAGTTTGCGCGGGTTATCCGCTGTGTGACACAGTCAATGGTCAGAGTATCGCCCATCTTTATGCTATCGAGAGCAGCGCCTTGCTGACACATCCAGCACAGACCCATTTCACGAGCGATAATCGCCGGATGAGAGGCTTCGCTGCCGTCCCGCAGGCAGATACCTTTGATGGTCTTCGGATCGAGTTGCAGTACCGTAGACGGATAAATGACATCAGCGACCAGGATAGTGGGGCGCAAGAACGCGGGAATTTGTGCGCTCTCTCCCGTCAAATGTTGCAGTGAACGAGACAGCAAATCTTCAATATCAATGTATCGCGCCTGCAGATAAGGGTCATCGAGCTGTAAATACTGCTGGCTGAGATCGCTCAGCACCTGATGCCAGGCCCAGGCGGCGCTGCATTGTTTTTCACGCATTACATCGCAGGCCATTTCAAACAGTTCAGGATCGTCCAACAGCGTGTGGTGACCGGAGAAGATGGCGGCGATATCTGCGGAATATCGTTCTTCAGCAAGAGCGGTGAGTTTGCTCAGATCGTTCAGCGTACTTTGGATGGCGGTCTGTAATCGCTGCTGCTCAGCCTGCAGTGATGCGGCGGACTGCGGGTTTACCTTTGGCGAGAACGGCGTGTGACAAAATGCCGTCCCCGTGACTTTTGAGGGAGCCAGAGTTGCCTTGTTATCAGTATGCGCGGGCTCGAGCGATTCACCAAAATTCTCTGCCGCCAACTGTTTAAATGCGGCCAGCGCATCCTCTGCCTGTTCGCCCTTAGCAATCAGGCGTAGCGTGTCATTACAGCGTACCTGCAGCAGGGCTATTTGATTCAGGCTATCAGGGACCACACACTTGCCGTTTTTCTCCAGCCACATGTCGGCGTTAAAACCAGACAACGCAGAGACCAGCCGCGAAGCCGGGCGGACGTGGATGCCGTTAGGGTTTTTCACCACAATGGCAACAGAACGGGCATCAGCGTCGGGAGACAGTTCTGCGGATGCGGGTTTCGCTGCGGATGGCGAAGGTAAACCCAGTTGTTCACATTTGGCGTCGAGGGCGTTCATGGCATCACGGATGACCCGATCGATATCAGCACCTGCGGCGGCGCTAACCGTCGCGGCCAGTGTGCCTTCAACCAGTGGTGCTGCGCACAAACGCACTTTGGCGGCAATGTTAGGGTCGAGCAGTTCCAGCGCGGTTTCCGCACTCAGTAATGCACTACCGATATCCATCATCACCAGCACGTGGTCCGTATCGGCCACGGACTCGATGGCTTCCATCACCTTAATCGGATCGGTGCCAATCGGATTCTCAGGATCGTCAATGCCTGCGGCAATGGCGATTTTGCAACCATCACCCATTAACATCTGCCGGGCCAGCACGCCGACGCCTTCGCCCAGTTGGGCGCTGTGAGAAACAATAACCAGGTTTACCATCGCTTTATCCTTACTCTCTGGACGACTGAGCCAGCATTTGCATCATAAACATGACCGACGTTGCGCCGGGATCCTGATGCCCAATGCTGCGCTCACCTAGATAGCTGGCGCGGCCTTTGCGAGCCTGCATGGTGATGGTGCTTTGCGCTGCGACTTCCGCTTGTTGGCTTGCCGCTTCCAGAGCCGCCTGGACGCTCAGCTTCTGTTCGCATGACTGGCGTAAAGACTCCACTACCGGCAGCCAGACATCGCACATGGTTTTATCGCCAGGTTCAGCCTTACCGCGGCTAATCACACCTTCTGCGCCATCACGAATCATTTGATACAGCTCTTCAAGCGTCAGGCTTTGATGAGCCTGAGTCACCTGGGCGGCGCGGATAAAAAACGTGCCAAACAGCGGTCCACTGGCCCCGCCGACGCTTGAGAGCAGTACCATACCGGTGTTTTTCAAAATAAAGCCGATGTCCTTGTCCGCGATGGACGGCAGCTTTTCAACGACTTTGCTGAAACCACGATGCATGTTCAGACCGTGGTCGGCATCGCCGATCTCCCGGTCAAGTCCGGTGAGAAAATCACTTTCAGTGGTGAATATTTCACCGCAGCGATAGAGCCAGTTAACAATCTGTGTTCTGTTGAGGGACATCATTAATCTCCTTATTTACCCCAGTTGAGGGCAGGGGTGTGAACCGGTGCATCCCATAAGTTCAGCGTTTCGTCATCCACCTGTAACAGGGTGATGGAGAAGCCGGTCATATCCAGAGAGGTACAGTAAGAACCGATCAGGTTGCGCTCAATGACGATGCCTGCATCCTGGCAACGGCTTTCGAGGCGGTTATACACGCCGAAGAGTTCAGACAACGGCGTCGCACCGAGATTATTGACCAGCGCAATAACCCGATCGCCACTTTGTAACGCACGCTTGCTTTCTTTACCTTCATGCCACGCGCCCTGGACGTTGTCCCAGTGGCGGAGCGTACGGCTGTAGTTACCGTTTTCCAGCAGGGTATCGAACATTTCATCAACGGTCTGATCGAGAGAGGTGAAGGTGCGGCGGTCAATGCCCGGTTCCCCGTGGATACCTACGCCAAACTCCATCTCGTTATCCTGTAACGTGAACGACGGTTGTCCGGCTGCCGGAACGGTACAGGCGCCAATGGCTATGCCAATGGAGTGGCCCTGGTTATTCAGCTTACGACCCAGCGCCGCACAGGCTTCCAGCGAGTCACCGCGTTCGGCGGCCGCGCCGACCAGTTTTTCGATCAATACGGTATTAGCCACACCACGACGTCCGGCGGTATACAAACTGTCTTTCACCGCCACATCGTCATCCACCACCATGGTGGTGACTTTGACGCCGCTTTCGTGCAGCAGCTCGGTAGCGGTTTCGAAATTAAGAATGTCGCCGGTGTAATTTTTGATTATCAGCAGCACGCCTTCGCCGCCATCAATTTGCATGGCGCATTCGAACATTTTATCCGGCGTGGGGGAGGTAAAAATCTCACCCGGGCAGGCGCCGGAGAGCATGCCCTGACCAATGTAGCCGCAATGCATAGGTTCGTGCCCGCTGCCGCCGCCGGAAAGCAGCGCCACTTTGCCCATCACCGGTGCATCTGCGCGGGTGACATACACTGGGTCCTGATGCAGTGCCAGGGAAGGATACGCTTTCGCCAGTCCGGCGAGTTGTTCATTCAGTACGTCTTCAACACGGTTGATCAATTTTTTCATTATTTATGCTCCGCAGACAGTCCTGGATGGCTGCCAAATTCGGGCAGGCATCTGATGTAGGGTATCGGTTTGTACAACGCCACGGCGACCGCTCGCTGCCGATAAGGTAATTTTGCACACGGGTTTGCAAAAGAAAATTGCTGTGAAGAGCGTTTCAATACGAAACATAGCAGCATAATAATGTTCCGTATTGGAACGTCATGGTGCATAAAACAGCGAAAGTGAGAGGTCGGGCGGTATTTGTGCGGAAAGTTTTTGAACGATTTTTTATGGAAAACAAACCACCTGTAGAACAGGTGGTTTGTAGGCATGGTCGATTTCGGCGTTAGCCCGGATAAATTCCGCGATCTTTTCGTGCCAGCAGAATGCGTTCGCAGGCAACGATGTAGGCTGCGGTACGCAGGGAGCAGGATTTCTCAGCTGCTTTTTCCCATACATGCACCATCGCATCAGTCATGATTTTGTCCATGCGATTGTTGATCTCTTCTTCACTCCAGAAGAAGCTTGCCATATCCTGAACCCATTCGAAGTAGCTGACGGTTACGCCGCCGGCGTTACAGACCACGTCAGGCACAACCACGATACCACGGCTTGCCAGCACATCATCGGCATCCGGATAGGTTGGGCCGTTAGCGCCTTCAAGTACCAGTTTACAGGTCAAGGTTTCCGCACGGTGACGGGTGATCTGACCCTCAAGCGCGGCCGGAATAAGAATATCCATATCCAGGCTCCAGAAGGCCTCGCTGGCGATGGTTTCAGCGCCCGGGAAACCGGCAATCTGTTTGTGCTCTAACTGCCAGGCAGACAACGCGGTCATGTCGATACCTGTGGGGTTAAACAGCGTAGCGGTGTGATCCTGAATCGCGACCACGCGTGCACCAGCTGCCGCGAACAGTCGGGCGGCTTCGCTGCCGACGTTACCAAAACCTTGCACTGCAACGCGAGCACCTTCAACTTCGATGTTGGCACGGCGCGCGACTTCCAGACCGCTGACGAAAACGCCGCGACCGGTGGCTTTATCACGACCTAATGAACCGCCAAGGTGAATAGGTTTACCGGTGACCACGCTGGTCACGGTGGTGCCGTGGTTCATGGAGTAGGTATCCATCATCCAGGCCATGACTTTTCCGTTAGTACCTACATCCGGCGCAGGAATGTCTTTCTGCGGCCCAATGATAATGCCGATTTCGCTGGTATAACGACGAGTTAAACGCTCCAGTTCGCCTTCAGACAGCGAGAACGGATCGACGCGCACTCCACCTTTGGCACCGCCGTACGGCAGGTTCAACGCTGCGCATTTGATGGTCATCCATGCGGACAGGGCCATCACTTCATTAAGATCAACATCAGGATGATAACGCACACCGCCTTTGCCCGGCCCGCGGGAGAGGTTATGTTGCACGCGATACCCTTCAAAATGACGGATAGTGCCGTCATCCATCTGCACCGGGATATCGACAATCAGCGCGCGTTTTGGGTGGCGCAGGGTATCCACCCAATGGGAAAGTTCGCCCAGGTAAGGGGCCACACGCTCGATTTGTTGCAGGTAGGTATTCCAGGCAGATGTGCTGCTATCTGAAGCGTAAGATAACTTATCCATGATAAACCTTAGTTATAAAAGTAATATGTTCTTAATTTGGCCGTGGTATACAGTGAATCTCACCATATAAACCTAAATTTAACATTTTTTTCATAGAAGGGCCTGCCCGACCAGCACGAATTATCGCCATGATTAGTATGGGCTTTAACTTGCGATTGAATAGTTATTCTGTGTCTTTGCTTGTAATTGGGTTGTTTTGCAGGGTGCGTAATTTAATATGCAGAATATATAAAAATCGTAATTTGTTAGATTTATGACGCACCTCTAAAAGTAAATAATTTGATAACAAAATGTATTTGCTTTATTGAGGTTAAGATGAGGTCAGTAGGTTACGGCGATGGTAACGGTATCGGCATAGTTGTCTGGCGTGTAGTTCGCGCTGGGGACGGTGGCGTAAACCGGGTAGGTAGTTGTTGTTCCCGTACCGTTGCCCGCGACGGTATTGAGTGATGTATTGCCCCAGACCGTACCGGAAGGACCTGGCGTCGAACTAAGCTGGTAGGGGACTTTATCCGTATTTGACCCCGTGCCCGCCATCACGCCGCTGCCTGCCGTATTACCGTTGGAGGGCTGAAGCCCGATGGTGTAAGGCGTGTTATTGGAACATGCTACGCCCACGGTATTTGAAGCCGTAAGGTTACGCCCGGTCGCCCTGGCTGGCGCAAAGCTAATATCGGTTGCAGAGGTGATATTGCACTGTTTGCTTACGGTCGCCGATACGGTGAAAGGCAGCCTGGCGGCAACCGTATCGCCACAGGTTGTTGGCGGGAAAAGCAATCCGGGATTGAGAGTGACAAGGGCTGTGGCCGTCGTATAGCTATCCTGATAATTTCCGGGGACGGCTGCGGTTTGTGGCGTGACGATCTGCGCCGATACCGTGAGTGAACCCGTCACTGGCGTCAGATTCAGCAGGTTAAGCTGTACCATGGGAAAAGTGGTTCCCGACTGATACTGGCTGCCCCAGACTTTGGTGCGCCCGCTATCCTGGTAAAGCTGGTATGCCAGCGTTCTGGCAGGCGTTCCGCTTAATGACATATTTCGCGGTGTCACCTGGCCACTGACGGCCGAGGCGCCAATATTAAAACAGAGATTGATCCCTGCCAGCGCGTCACCAAGCTCTTTGGTGCAGGTGTAACTGAACGTCATTGATGACGTTGCGCCTGTCGCAGACAGTGGATTGACCGAACCTAAATTTATGGGTTGCACATTGCTCACCGAACAGGCTACCGCATGGCTAATTGCCGGACAAAAAAGTACGGCAGCGATGAGTAGCAGATGTCTTAACCTCATGAGCGCACTCCTGTTAGTGTGGGCGACAAACCAGCGGGCCTATTTGTACAATCCCCTTTGCTGACACAGGATAGTCAAATTGCACGCGACAACTACCGGTGTCCGTCTCAACGCGCAGCGTGTTGTGCTGTTCCAGGGTGTCGAACCAGGTCATCCCATCAAAACCAACGACAGACGACTGTCCTTTTCCGTTGATGGCGTAAGCCATGCTGCCTTCAGGAATTGGCTTACCCTGATTGTCGACGAGAAGGATCTGCGCGGCGCGTACGGGGGTGATACCAAAGCTCACCAACGCGCCGGAACGATCGGCGGGCGTTGCGTTCGCCTCAACGCGTGCGATCCGCATATTGGCGGGGAGATCCATCGGGTCAATACTGATCAGGTTTTTTTGATAGCTGTTCAGCGGCGTGACCAGCAGTAGTCCCTGGTCATCGCTGCGACCAATCAGGTTATTTTGCAGTTTGACTGGAACATCAGGCACGCCGTCAGTTGAGACGACGGCAAAACCATTGTTGATTTCCCTTGCTGCAAACAAGCCGCCTCCCATGGTCACCAGCGATCCGGTTGCGCCTGCGTAGCCGTAATGGTTATCTGGTAAACGGCTGAATCCCGCGTACGCTTTACCATAACGCCCCAGATATCCTACTTCTCCCTGGCCACTTTGTCGGGAAGCCTGCTGACTGGCGGCCAGATTCCAGCCCCAACCGCCGTCGGCAGGCGGCGTCTTGCTGGCGTTGAGCTGATAGCCGGTTTCATCGTTGGTGCGTTGTAGCGTGCTGCTGGCGCTCAGATTGTTATCAGTGGTAATCGTTACCATCAGATAGATACTGCGATCGCGGTTATCGTCAATGTTCTGGTTGAGTCCGGCATTCAGTGAGATGCTGTCTGTAACGGATTTGAACCAGCTGGCGTTGGCGTAGCGCACCGCATTTTCGTGTGGATAACGAAACTGCAGATAACTCAGGCTGACATTTCCGGCAGATTCCAGCGAATAGCCAATGACCGTGTTGCTGTTAAGCGTTGGGGGCGGCTCACCATAATGGGTGGCGACATCGCGGTAATCGCCAGAAGTTGCCGTGGTACTGGTACTGAAATTAAACCGTTCGCCGGACCAACGATAACCAAAGCTATACAGAAATCCGTTCTGCCCTGAATCGCTACTTGCGGCAAGTGATGTCGAAAATGTGCCGCTGCGGGTTCCCGGGATCCAGTCGTTACTGAAGCCTGCGTTAATTAGTCCATCGCTGGTTTCTGCGTGAGCCCCGGCGGTCAACGTATTGCTAAACCCGCGACGCCACGTAGCGCTCAATACCGGTGCGCTGGCATAGTCAAAAGAGGAATAACCATAATTTTCGCGTACCGTGCCCAATTCTGCCGACCAGGCGGTTAATCCTTCCCGCAGGAGTTGTTGATCGTTGTAGAACGAGAAATTTTGTACGCTCGTTCTGCCCAGCGCGTCTGTCATCATCACCTGACCCGTTCCCGCGCCGCTGATGTTAGGCATGGTGTTGATCTGAAAACTACCTGCGGGGACTTCTCCGTTGTAGTACCTGACACCGTCCACGTACAGCTCAACGTTTGATGGCAACGTCGCGGATCCCAGATATGCAGGGAGAGGGGTGGTTGGCATATAGGGCTTTAAACCAAAATCGGTGCCTATCTGAATGCCGCCAATACGCGTAGGTCGGGACCAGATGAGTGAACTTGTCAGGGTATCGCCAACGGTTAACGCCAACATCGTATCAGGAAATGAGGTACGCCAGCTGGTATCAAGGCGCTCAAAGCTGTTATCGGCGTATTCCTCGGTGGAGTACTGCGTCAACTGGGTGGAGCTGAGCACGCCGGCAGCATTGAAGGCGCGTAGTTCACTGAAGGTATTGATTGCGCTCTCGTGCCCCTGCTGGGTATAGATATCATAATTGAGCAGCGCTCCGCGTGATGTTGTCGCCGTTGGCGCGGTTTCGGTAGGCGAGTTAAGCTGCGTGGTGGCAAGATCGAGTGAACTAAGTGGCGCAGTAAGCGAGAGCGTTTGCAACTGAACGTTGTAGTCAATGGTTAACTGGGGGATATCGTTCAGGCAGACGGCGTTAGTGGCGTCTGGAGCAAAGCGAAAGCCCATTTTACTCAGGGTATTAGCTCCCGCATAAAGCTTTCCATTATCGTAGCCAAAATGTACCAGCCCAACGGGATTCCCATTTAAGGTGACATCGAGATACAAATCGACTCCCGTAATTTGTGAGGTGCTATTAATAACACCATTCTCACTCTGGTTATTATTCAGCGTTTGTGCGCAAACCATTCCCGATATTAATACTCCATTGAGAAAGCAATATTTCACCAGAAGCCAGAATCTGTTACAGATCTTGTACTGTTTTTTGGCCATTGATTGTGACTTCAATTTTCCCGCCATAATGATTATTACTGGCCGACGGGGAGACTATCCAGCGCATTGTTGAGCCTGGTAAAACGTAGCCTAATAGTCCGGGTGTAATGACTTTTTTAGTACCGTCAGGGCTTATAAATGTTGCAGCAGATAACTGTGCATGCCCATTTCCCTGATTACTGACTTCAATAAATTTTTTGCCATCCAGTTGTTGTAATTTCCATTGCAGTTTTGCCTGCGTTTGTGCCGCTGATGTTGGCTGAATGAAAACGGGAATGGAATAATGCAGCACAAACTGAAGCTTATTTTTTTCAACTTTTGCAGGCGGTAACTCATCTATCGACAAACGATAAGCGTCTTCGGCATGTGCCGAGGGAGGGCTTGTGCGAATAACTCGAATCAACTGACGTTCTCCAGGGGCTAATGCCAACATCGGCGGGCTTATCACCAGCCCCTGAGAGGGGGAAAGTTTGTTGTCATAAGCACTTTGACTCCAGCGAAAAACCCGAACCTGGGCATTGAGCACATTTTCACCCGCGTTACTCAACCAGATACCATCGGCATTTTGCGTCGCTTGCAACGTTAACGTGACCGGGGCTATTTGCAGCCCACTGGCAGTGGCAAGGTTGGCGCTCGCAACCATCCCTAGCAGGCATGCGCAGGCACACTGCTTAACAGGCAGTTTTACTCTCATATAGCTTCCTGAAGTTAGTAGTTAACGTTAACCGTTACCGTGTCGGCATAGTCGTCAGGAGTGAAGTTGGCGCTCGGTGCGGTGGCATAAACAGTAAAAGTTTGCACCAGACCGGTCCCTGTCGCTGCTACGCCATTCCCAGGTGCGGTGTCGGTGGCGGTATTTCCCCATACCGGACCTGTTGCTGACGTGCGATTTAGCTGATAGGGCACTTTATCGGTATTGGTGGCAGCGTTAGCCACAGAGGACATGGCGCCCGAGCCCGTCGTCGTCCCTCCATTGGCAGCCGACGGTGCCAGGCCGATAAAATAGGGCGTGGTTTTTGAGCAATTAATTGAAATAGTGTTGCTTGCACTGGTATTTGTCGCCGTGGTATTCACCGGACCAAGTGTGATATTTGAAGCCGAACCCGCTGTCACGGTACAGGCCTTTTGAATCGTCATCAGCACCTGAAATGTTCCGTTAACGGTTGCTGCATTTGCCACAGAGATAATGGAAAAGGCGCAGCAACAAAGAATTAAGCGTTTGTCTAAGACTAGAGCCATATCCTTTACCTTTTTCAAATAACCACATTTATTACTTTAGAAAAACAATAATGTGGCACAAGAAGACATAATTTAACCCTAGAATAAGTATTAGGTGTACGCCAGTTGATCTAATGAATTTTACTTAGGAAAAAGGTGATGTCGTCGACAAAAAAATAATACCAACGGGTGAGTATGTTGTTTTGTTTTTATGCTATAGCGGGTGTTAAGTCAGGAGAATAGGGGGCAACATATTCCTTGGATGGTACTCAAAATAACCATCCAAAAAATGAGAGTCGTATGATTTATCTTACACGTATTACGTAATGGCTACGGGCTGTGGAAAATGACCTTATAACCTTGCTCATTCCAGTGTTGTAGCAGTTCATTTTGTCTGCGGGTTGGCGCGATACCGGTCCAGACAAAAAGCGTTTGCCCAGGGAAAAGTTCAGGTCTTGGCGATTCAATGGGTTCAGCCAGAACGGCAATATGCCAACCAGATTGCGATAAACGCCAGGCTTCGAGCCACAGACGGGTTCTGTCTTCAACATCCCAGGCCATCAGGAGAGCATCCTTTCCTGACTTGCGCCGCGTTTCAGACAGCAGTGTTGCAACATATTCAATCAATGCGCCATCAAACATGCTGTTCATTATGCGGGATGTATTATGGTCAAGTATCAGCCGTTGACGTACGGGAAGATAAACGTGATCAATCAGCGCATCTACGGGGTGAACGCGACCGAGTGCGGTAATTTTGGCTCGCAGCTTCGGTGGATGTGCCATGCGAAGAATGCTCATCATCTCTTCTTGTAATTGATTCCAGTCGTCGTCAGCTTGACGGGTACTGGTTTCCAGCAATGCCTTAACTTTGCCAACAGGTATGCCATTGCTAATCCAACGTTTTATTTCTTCAATACGCTGAATATCTTCTTCATCAAAGAGTCGGTGGCCACCTTCACTGCGTTGAGGTTTGAGTAAACCGTAACGTCGTTGCCATGCCCGAAGGGTGACAGGATTTATCCCGCAACGTTCTGCGACATCCCCAATGCTGTAATAAGCCATAGTTCCCCCGGACACTCCTGATTCTCCGTCACCGATATGCGGTTCCTGCTACTTTGTACAACATTCATTAAATTGTACAAAACATATATAAGATTCTAGCAAAATTAAGATTTACTTTACTATCATGCAAGGAGTAAATGCTGTTTTTTTATGTTCAGCATGAGGGCGGTTGTGGTGATTGTTTATTTATAACAATGCGTTAGTTATTTTGACGCTGAGAAATCATTTTTCTCTGGCCATGCAACAGATGGAATACCATTCAGGCAGGCTTGTGCAAAAAGGTTACCCTGGAAGATTTCAATGCCCGCGGATTCAAGCCACATCCACTCTTCGGGTTTTTCAACGCCGACTGCGGAAATCATAATTTCCAGTGACGCGCAGCATTTGATAATTGCCTGAATGATAGCCTGCCGCGGTCCACTTTTATGCACATCCGTGATCAGCTCGCGGCTTATCTTAATTCGGTCGGGTTGAAAACGAGACAGAAGCTGAAGCCCGGCAAAACCTGCCCCAAAATGGTCTATCGCCACACAGATCCCCGCAGCCTTGAGTGACTTCACGGCCTGCGCGAACGTATCAAAGCGAGAAATAACTTCACTTTCGGTAAACTCTACAATGATTTGTTCAGGCACTAGCCCGTGCGCAGCGATTTCGTTTATAAGAAAGCTGACTGCATTGGGTTTGTTTACCAGGGTCATGGGGAGCAGATTGACTGACAGCATTTTGTCGTTAAGTCCCAGCGCGCTTGCCATTGCAAAAGCAGTCTTTTTGCTCTGCAGATCCGCTGTATACAGTTCCTCAGGATTTAAGTTGTCAAAATAAGTTGCGGGCGTTTCACCGTCTCTACCACGAATAAGTGCTTCCAGAGCAATGACGCGTTGCGACATAGGATCGATAATTGGTTGAAAAGCAAAGCTGAAATCGATATCGGATGGGAGTGTGTTTTCATCCAGGAGAGTACAAGAGTTGTCGGCAATAAAACTCCAGCAATCCGGCGCTGGTATTTCAAAATAGCTCGATTTTTCCGTCGCAAGGACAAATGTGCGGAAAAACTGTAACGCCCTGTCATCATAGGTGAGCTGAAATTTTGATGTTCCCTTATTCAGCACAGCTTGCAGAACGTCATTGCGTTCATGTTTTTGTAGATCAAATAACTCCATTCCCACTTTTCCGAATCTTCTCGCAGGAGCGTAATCACACATCAGCTCAACGATATTGTGGTGCCGTGGATCGTTACAAATACAACAATAAATCTCTTTTACCTGCTCCTCAGGGCCTTCAAGCAGTTGGAAAAAGTGGTGACCGTTAAAGAGTAAGATTCCCGTAACATCAGATCGCCTGTTTTTGATATTTGCAGCTGTCACCATATCCTCAAGCGCTTTGAGGGGGGCGTCATCACGTAGATGGCTGCGGTAAATAATGGTCGTGAGCATGGACAGTCCGGGAATAAGGGAGAGGAAGATATATGACAGTATCAGACAACCCAGGTTATGTCCTGATTTTAATACATTATTCTAACTTTAACTTCACAATTGAACGGTCTGATTAAGATGAAATTTAGCCATGTTACGACGTGATTTGTACAGTGATCCTAATGTTTATATCAATCGATACAATTCTAAGTAATTGATTTGTATCATTTAGCACATTTTGGTAAAAACAAATTAATCTTGTTGTACACATTTTTGGTACAACTTTGCTACTGTTATAAAACTTAATATTCACCAGCATTTTGATACAGGAGCATGACATGCAGCAGCATAACGTTCGCACTGATACTGCAAGCGCGATTTCTCGTTACTTTGCGAAGGCGCATCTGCCAACTCAACAGGAAACATTGGGAGAAATCGTCACTGAGATACTCAAAGATGGACGTAATCTGAACCGCAAATCACTTTGCACTAAGCTTTTGTGTCGTCTTGAAAAAGCATCAGGGGAGAAAGAACAAAAACATTACAATGCGTTAATTGGTCTGCTCTTTGAATAAAATAAACCCCTTATATGATAGGGGTAAGTAGTGAAGGCGTTATGAAGAAAACTGATAGTGAACGCTTGAAACATGAAATTACAGGTTTGGCTGTGCTAGAAATTCTGCGAATGCATAGAGACGTTTCGTTAGCTGCAGTGATTAAGCAATTGCGACTTATGCAGGCCAGTGAAATAGATGGCACACGAAAGCAATTAATTGACAGCGTTATCAATGATTTTACAAACATTAATCCGGAGAAAATAAGCAGAAAACCGGATAAAACCAGAGATGAGAGTGCATTCAGTGCCAGCAAAAACCCTAAATTACATTAAAGATAATCTTCCAGACTATACAAGCGAGGTTACCATGCTCCATGAAATTAATGTCCACAACGTAATGACGGATAAAGCTTTATCAAGTTACTTCCATAATGCAGGTGAGCTATTAGCAGATGAGTCTGTGGTATTGGGGCAGGCGGTAACAAATGTAATTCTGGCAGGTGATAATTTTAATAATAAAAACATCATTTTAAGCCTGATAGGTTCTCTGGAGTCAACGGTTGACGTTGTCCAGGCAGATGTTATCAGAAAAACCCTGGAAATAGTATTGCGCTACACAGCTGACGATGTTTAATAAGTCTTCATATTAACAAAATATGTACAGTACCCTTGTTATATGCTGAAAGCCCTTATGCTAAGCATTTTTTGGATTAAGACTATACATAGCACCCCTCTAAATCAATTATGATTTTTCATTGAGGCCATAATGATGAACATCGTTCAGGAACATACTCTAAACGCAGTGTTATGGATTGATGATATTTTTATCAGGCAAGGGTTAAAGAATATTCTTGCAGATATCGTTTTTGAAGATGACAAGGCGCGACTTGTATTCTTTACCGCGAATCACTTTGAGGCGGTAAAAAAGCAAAATTACAATCTGAAAACGCATCGTCTGGTATTGCTGATTGATGGTCATTTGTATCAGTATCTTAATGATGTTTCGCTTTACAGACTACCAGTAGATATCGGAGTTGCCTCAATCAAACAATTTATTATTGATATTACTCGTGCTGGTGGTAATCACGAGAATCAATCTGATTCAAATATCTCATTAACCGCGAGAGATAAATATATTTTAACGCAGTTAGGAGAAGGTCGAACTATTTTTGAGATATCCGCATTGTTAAATCTACACTTAAAAACGATTTACCAGGCCCGGCAGAATCTGATCAAGAAGCTTGGTTGTTCTGGGCTGATTGATTTTCAGGGAATACTGCGAGCGCAAATATTCCGCAACTGGCTGGAACATGCCTGAGTAAATCGACAGTTCGAACTTACTGTTGAGGGGGTACGACAGGGCTAATGGCCCTGTCGCGATATTAATAAAACTTCGCTACTCAGTCACCAGTTCATTGATACCCTTCTGCTGATGATGCTTTTTACTCAGCGAGAAGTAGCCAAATATTAGTGTTATTACCACGATGCTCGCCATAATCAGGAAGATTTCCTGATAGCCCACTTTATCAAACAACTTACCGACAGGCAGTGACAGCACGATGATGCCAATGGAACTGGCGATATTGAAGCCAATAAGATATATCGTTGACGACAGGCGCTTATCAAAATTCGCTACGCTGAATTTAAACACTGAAATAACAAACAGTGGGACCTCCAGCGCATGGAGCATTTTAATCAAGGAGATAATATATATATCGGTGAACAGTGCTGAACCCAGGATTCGACAGGTCATGATTGTTCCACCCAGCAGCAATGCGGATTTAGGCCCGATGCGGTTAATCAGGAACGGAACCAGCGCCATACCGACGGCCTCCATAAAGACTTGTACCGAGTTGAGGTAGCCGTATACGCGTGGTGCCAGTTCGGGATCGTCAAATAAGCTGGCGTAAAACACCGGGAACATCTGCTGATCGTAGATGCTATAGAACGACCAGGTGCCGACGACAAAGATAACGAAAAACCAGAACTGCGAATCTTTAAAGATGGTGAGAAAATCCTTTCGGGTCAGCGCGTCTGGCTCGGGCGAACGTGTATCCGTGGATGCCGGGGCCGGTGCGTCGGTTTTGAACACCACGTTAATCACCAGGAATAACACCCCCATGACCGACACGCACCAGAAGTTAATGTGTGGGTTGATGCTGAAGAAGATACCGCCAACAAAAGTCCCTGCGGCGTAGCCAAGCGATCCCCAGAAACGAGCAGTGCCGAATTCAAAGTTGAATTTACGGCTCACTTTCTCGACGAAGCTTTCCACCAGACCGCAACCGGCGAGATAGCCAAGGCCAAAGAAAATGGCGCCTAGCACCATGCCAAGCTTGAAGTTGGAGACCAGCAGCGGTTCATAAACATAAATCAGGAACGGACCGCTGAGCGTGATGACAGTCCCCATCATCCAGATAAGGGGTTTGCGGGTACCGAGCTTATCCTGCAGAAAACCGTAGCCCAGCATAAACAGCATGCTGAAAAACTGGTTTACGGCATACAGCATTCCCAGCTCCGTTCCGGACAGGCCAAGTTTATTTTTTAGCCATATTGCATAAAAAGACCACCACAACGACCAGGCGGCAAAGAAAAAGAGCAGATACCCGGATGAGTATCGATATTTATCATTACTGAACGGCATATTTATCTTCATGATTTTTCCAATCCAGATCAGGTCATTGTAAGGTCTTTCTGATACGACGTAACGAGTGCGCTTTATTACGGGGTGATCGTCCTCCGTAGCGACGGTTGCGACTGAATAAAGCTGCTCAGGTGTTGGCTGTCGGGAAACGCGCTTAGCGCGCCACGCCGGGTAGTCGCCAGAGCACCACAAGCGCTGGCCTGCTCGATAAGCGGAAGTAGCGTTGACGTCGATGTGGGCCAGCCTTCTCCGGCGAGTGCCGCCAGCAGCCCGGCCATAAAGGCATCACCGGCGCCGGTGGTATCGATGCTGTCGACGTGATAGCCGCTTAAAGTCAGCCTATGGTTTTGCCAGAAAGCGATAGCGCCGTCGGCACCGCGGGTAATAACTTTCAGGCACGCGGGAAAATCAGCCAGGCGTTCGCAGGCGCTACTAAGACAGTCAGTTTGTGTTAGCCACAGCAGCTCTTCTTCCGACATCTTCAGAATGTCGCTCTGCCGGGCAAACTCGCTGACAAGGTCAAACATCTGCATCTCGTTGCTCCACATCTGCGGACGCAGATTGATGTCAAAGCTCAGCGTACCGCCGGCCTGTCGCAATGCGTCTATTGCCAGGGTGAGGGTGGCGCGGCACTCAGGGGCAACCAGCGCCAGCGAGCAGAAGTGCAGAATGTCGGCACCAAAGTCGGGCAGGCTCGTCGGGCTGAGAAATTGATCGGCAGACGGATTAACCAAAAACTCAAACTGCCGCTCACCGTTGGGAGCCAGTGAAACCAGTACGGTACTGGTGTGCTGTTGTGCATCAAACTCCAGACTTCCTGTATCCACCTGCGCTGTTACCAGCGTCTGATGCAGAAAGCGGCCAAAAGTGTCATTGCCCACACGGCCGATAAAGCCGCTGTCATGGCCGAGGCGGGCTACGCCGATGGCCACATTGAAGGGCGCGCCTCCCGCACAGGCTTCAAACTGCATATTGTCGCGCGGTAGCAAATCCACCACGGCATCTCCGAGCGTCCAGATTGTCATTATTTTTCCCCAAAGCAGTGAGACGGGTGGTTAATTGGCGGCGAGCGGCCAGGAATGCCCGTTATTAAAAATGGCGTGTCCGTTCTGGCTAAATAAGGTCAGTTGGCGATCGTCCGGTTCAGGATAAATACGGCTGCTGAGGGTGTACTCGCCGTGATTAACAAAGACTTCTACCGACGAACTATCGATAAATAGACGTAGGTCCAGCACATCATTGGCGGGCAGCGGTACGCTACGGCAGCCCGACAGGCCGTGTTGCGGATAGCGGCGTTCCAGCACCAGACGCTGTGCCTGGGTATCGACGAAGACGCGTAGCCCGTCACCCAGCGCGATGCCATACTGTTCAGTATGGCTGCGGGCGATATCGAGGCTCAGTTCGACTTCGAGAGCATGCGCCTGTTCTTCTATCATCAGGGTGCGATTGTTCAGGTCACTGACCGGCCAGACATGAAGCTGACCGCGTAATGTCTCCAGCTCTTTGACCGGGTTCATGCGCAGCCGCAGATCTGCATCGAGCGTCACTTCCCGGGGAAGAGTAAGCATGCCCGCCCAGCCGTCGGCCTGTTCTGGCATCGGCGACTCCCACATGGATAGCCAACCGATCACCACGCGGCGACCGTCCGGAGTGATAAATGACTGAGGGGCGTAAAAATCATGCCCGTGATCCATCTCCTGGAAGGGTTGGGTAACGTGGAACTGATGGTTATCCTGCCATTCGCCGACCATATAGCCGCTCTGGAACAGGTTACGGTAATCGTATCCGTCCGCGGCGATGCCCTGCGGCGAGAACATGAAGACGAGCTTATCGTTCAGTGGGAAGAGGTCAGGGCACTCCCACATGTAGCCCATGCCGTCATCGGCCCTGCCGAGCGTGCTGGCAAACTGCCAGTGCTGTAGATCCTGCGAGTGATAGAGCTGCACTTCGCCCACGTCATCGACCCGGGCACCCACCACCATGTACCAGTTGTCTCCCTCTTGCCAGACTTTCGGATCGCGAAAATGGTGTACGCCTCGCGGGGTATCCAGAATCATGCCCTGGCGTTCAAAGTGAATCCCGTCGGTGCTGGTGGCCAGGCACTGTACCTGATACAGGTTTTCCTCTTTCGCCTCGCCGTCAAACTTGTGTCCGGTGTAGATAAGGGCCAGCTTATTGCCTTCAACCACCGCTGAACCGGAAAAACAGCCGTCTTTATCTTCCGGCCCTTCAGGTGCCAGTGCGATGGGTAAGTGCTCCCAGTTCACCATATCGCGGCTGCGCGCATGGCCCCAGTGCATTGGTCCCCAGACCGGCTGCCACGGATAGTGCTGATAGAACGCATGGTAGTAACCATCAAACCAGGACAGGCCGTTAGGGTCATTCATCCAGCCAGCCGGAGGGGCGAGGTGATAGCGTGGATACCAGCGCGGGTTTACAAGGTCTTTCTGCTGGTTTAAGGCTTCGTTGGCTTTGGAAAGTAGTGATGTCATTTGCTGGTCCCTGTAAGTGAATTGAGCAAAAGATAACGTTAACATTCTCGGTTTTCTCGCGAATTTGATGGTAATATCGATGTTAATCACAAAAGTTAACGTTAACATTTTGCGAGTGTTATCAAGATCGCATTTTCAGACCCGGCAGGATGAACGCCGTCAAAGGAGAGGGTATGGCATCTTTAAAGGATGTGGCGCAACGGGCTAACGTCTCGTTAATGACCGTATCGCGAGCGATTAACGAACCCGAACGACTGCGGCCAGAAACCTATAAAAAGGTGATGGAAGCGGTAGATGCGCTGGGGTATGTCTCCGATCTCTCAGCGAAAAAAATTCGTGGCGCGAAAACCACGGCTAACACTATCGGGGTGTTAGCGCTGGACACCATGACCACGCCATTTTCCGTGGAGATAACGCTTTCTATCGAAGAGACCGCGCGGGCGCACGGTTGGAATAGCTTTGTGGTGAATATGTTCAGCAATGACCAGCCAGAGAAAATGGTGGATCTGCTGCTGGCGCATCGCCCTGACGGCATTATCTACACCGCGATGGGGCTGCGTCAGGTTCCGGTGCCGGAAAAGCTGCATAAGTATCGTTGCGTGCTGGCGAACTGCGAAAGCATCAGTGGCCCTTTTCCCACCTATATTCCTGATGATGAGCAAGGGCAATATCTTGGCGTGAAAGCGCTGTTGGCCGCAGGCTACCGTCGGCTGCTGTGCATCCACCTGCCAAAAGGGATTGTGGCCACCGATCGCCGCCGGGCGGGAATGGAGCGCGCCTGTCGTGAAGCGGGCGTCGACCCTGATGCCATGTTCCACCACTATCTTCCGGCGGGCGAGAGTCACCATATTGATGCGGCGGAGATTGCCGGGCATTACCTGAGTGGCACGCGTCCGATGTTTGATGCGGTGGTATGCGGTAACGACCGCGTGGCTTTTGTTATCTACCAGGTCTTGCTGGGGCGAGGGCTGCGCATTCCGCAGGATGTTGCCGTACTGGGCTATGACAACATGGTAGGCACCGGCGAGCTGTTTTTGCCGCCGCTATCCACAGTACAGCTGCCGCATTATGAAATTGGCCGTCTCAGTGCACTGCATCTTATCCAGGGGCTCGACCACCGCGATACCGTGCGGGTAGACAGCCCCTGGCTTCCGCGCGCCTCAATATGATTAACCCAATCGCTTCCTTTCATCAACCGGAGGAATGAGTGCATTATGTGGAGGGAATCGCTAATTTGCTGGTGGATGTTACAAAGCTGAAACGTGGAGGTACTGTTAAGTCACTGTTTAGCGCACAAGGCTCAAAGTTGGGTCGTGTATTAAACGCTCGCCGAAATTTTGGGTTTCAATAAAATAACCGTTATTTATTAATGTTAACGTATCAACACATTGTAAATTTGGCTTAGTGGAAGAGATAGCCGTTAGCCAGTTTGTTGAGTATGTATGCAGGCGGTCTTTTGGCTGTATATCTCTGGTAGTTACTCTTGACGAGGAGAGCTTTTTGCCCCTAAAAATTGCCCAATGCGACTAACGGTCAAATAAATTGCCGATTTCTCTAAAAAAAATGATCAACGTGCCGATACACTGACAGGATATGTCAGCATTTTATATATAATTCATGTCAGGAAAACAGAAAAGTAGGTGCTTATGGCTGATTCAGCAAGGAGTTGCTCAGCAGAACGTTTAGTCGATATCCTAATAGAGCTACAAACTTGTGGCGTTGTGAATCGCTATCAGTTGATGAAGAAATTTAATATCACTGAACGAACGGTCTATCGTGATCTTAATATGCTTTCCTCCTTTATTGAGGGGTGTGGTGGCGGAGAGTATCGATTGATACCGATTCGAGCGCAGAATAATAGCGCCTATGCCCTTCATGATCCACTGGCAAAGCTGCTGGACGCCGACGCGGTTTTTCCTGACAGAGATGAGGATTTTTGGCTTAGCTTAGAGAAAAGAGCTGCAGAACAGCATGTTAGAGTTCAGTTTGGTCGTCCTGAGCATTCAGTCAGAAATGATTTTCGAAAGTATTTTAACTTATTAGAAAAAGCGATTCAGAAAAACAGCGTCTGTCATATTTTATATAAAGACAAAACGCGCATCGTTCATCCTTATAAATTAGCTAACCAGAAAAATATTTGGTATCTGCAGGCGACTGAGGACGGGAAACTAAAGTCTTTTTCGTTAAGTAAAATTCGGTGGTTGGATATCCGGAAAGAGCATTTTGCTGTCGATACACCCACACTGTCATTAATTGATGAGCATCGCGATCCTTGGGTGAGTGAAGAGACGTTTGAGGTGCGGGTGCGTATTAAACACAGTATTGCTGGCTACTTCTTAAGACGAGACTTACTGCCTCAGCAAGAATTGATTCGCGAAGAGAATGATGGCGTGACTTTGCTTTGCAAGGCAGCACATGAGAATCAAATTATTCCACTAATTCTATTCTGGTTACCGAATATAGAAATTCTGGAACCAGAATGGTTGAAAAAAACGGTCATCAACTTACTGCATAACTACATCACTGGCGATCGCGACTCAGTTCCTGTTCAGGAATGTGATGCGTAGCGGGTAACAACGACTTATTGCACAGGAGATTATTATCTATGGCATTACCATTCATTATTCTGGGCGTCGCGGCAGCGGCAACGGCGTTTGGCGGCAAAAAAGCTTATGATGGCTATCAGAAAAAATCGGAAGCTGATGATGTATTAGATCGCGCGCAGCGTCGCTTTGATAAGCATAAAGAGAGCTTTGATCTGGCAAATGAAACAACGTCGAAAAAACTAGCCGAACTGGGTGAAAAAGAGCTGGAAATCGGTAAAGATTTCAATGAGTTTAAAACGATTGCCGACGATCTGCTGGCGCGTATGGCGAAAGATGGGCATAAAGATCTTCGTCTGAAGGTACCACAGCATAACATCAATAAAATTCAGAACCTGGCGATTTCCGCCACGGAATACCTGACGACGGTCGTCGGAGCCGGGGTTTCTGGTGCTGCCGCTGGTTTTGCCGTGTACAGCGGCGTGATGGCGTTTGCCGCAGCTTCTACCGGTACGCCGATCGCCGCCCTGTCTGGTGCGGCGGCGTATAACGCCACAATGGCGGCAATTGGTGGTGGTTCCCTGGCCGCAGGTGGTTGGGGGATGGCGGGCGGCGCGATGGTGCTTGGCGGTGCAGTGGTGGCTCCGCTGATTGCTATTGCGGGCTGGGCTTACGATAGCCATGCCGAAAAGGCGCTTAACAATGCTTATCAAAGCTCCCGTGAAGTGACCGCGGCGGTGGAAAAAATGAATGCGGCTGAAGCGCAGCTGACGAAGGTGCAGCAGTATGTAAATAGCATTTATGAATCAATAACCCGTATGCATAGCGTCTTTATTCAGCATTACTTTGAGCCGCTGAAAGCGATGCATGCCATCATTGTTGAACGTCATGAGAAGAATATCACTACCGAGATTAGTGAGTCGGAAGAGATCATGGCGATTATCGACCATGGTTATGAATTAGCCGCCATCATGACCGACGTGATCACCACGCCGCTGTTCAAGCCGGTGACGCAGGAAAACGGTGAAGCCATTATCGAAGATGGGGTGATCCAACTGCAGACCGACAGCAATGGTATGAACCTGCTGAACAAAGAGATTTTGGACGAAAAACTGGCGGCTTCTGCTTCTGAGTTTGACGCATTTTCTTCTCGTATTTAATCGACTCGCCGGGCGAATCTGCCCGGCATTGCTATGGGCGAGCACAATGAACACAGCCAGGTTTGACTGGGGTGAAGAGTTACATCAGACGGTGGTCAAGAGTCTGACCACCTCTTTTGGGTTGGATTTTCTCTTGCTGGAGGATAAACACGGCGGCGATGTGAATACCATTCATAACGCTCGCGAGGGAGTGTATGCTACCGATGCCGAGCGTCAACGGTACGAGCAACGTGAAGGGTATGATTCTCATCATTACCATAGCCACGAAAACTACATTGCCACCAACCAGGCGGGAAAAAAGGCGCACGAGGCCGGTACGTTGACCGATACCTACACCGGTGAGAAATTTGCGGCTAATGATAAAAAGAACCTCGACCATATTATTGCCGCCCATGAAATTCACAACGATCCAGGGCGTATCCTTGCCGAATGCGATGGTGCCGATCTGGCTAATGATTCATCAAATCTGACCTTCACGAATGAGTCGCTGAATAAGGCGAAGAAGGCGAAAACGATGGATGCCTTCGTGCAAACGCTACAAGAACAGCATGCTGTGACCACGCAGGAAATTGCCCGTTTGCGCAGCCAGCCAACGCTTTCCGAGCAAGAGCAAAAACAACTGAATAAGCTGGAAAATAAAGCCGCCGCCGATTTTGAACGGATGAAAGAGGCCGACAAAAAGGCGCGGGCAAAATACAACAGTACGATCAATGGGGAATATTACACCAGCAGCAAGTTTGCGAAGAATGTCGCCACCGCCACAATGAACAATGCATTTCGCATGGGAACGCGGCAGATGTTGGGGCTGGTTCTGGCAGAGACCTGGTTTGAGTTCCGCGAGCGTATTCCCGTGATGTTTGAGAAGCATCGTCGTTCATTCGATGCCGGAGACTTCCTGCAAGATGCGGCGGAGGCATTACGCGCAGTCTGGCAGCGAGTGCAGGGTAAATTCAGCACTTTCCTGACGTCCTTTAAAGACGGTGCCATCGGTGGCGTGCTCTCCAGCATTACGACGACACTCTTCAATATCTTCTTTACGACTAAGAAGATGATGGTGCGCCTGATTCGTGAGATGTGGAACAATTTGGTACAGGCCTTTAAAGTTATGGTCTTTAACCCTGAGGGGTTAACGCCGGGGCAGCTAGCTAAAGCGGTGAGCAAGCTGGTGGCTGCAGGTGTGGCCGTGGCTGCTGGAGTGGTGGTTAATGATGCTTTAGCCAAGATGCTCGTCTTTCCTTTTGGTCCGGAACTGGCCGCGTTCTGCGGTGCGCTGGCGACAGGTATTCTGACGCTGGTAATGAACTACTTCCTGGAACACAGCGCATTGATGAAAAAGGTCTGGGCGTTTCTGGATACGTTTAAAGATAAGTATCAAAAAGCACTAGAGTATTATCAGCAGGTGAATGTTGAACTCGATCGTTATCTACTGGAGCTTTCGGCGTTAGAGTTTGCTATTGATACGTCTGCGTTATCGCGTTTCTCGCTGCATCTTAACGCGGTGAATAGTGAAATTGAGCGCGGTTTGTTGCTGCGTGCAGAGGTTGAGCGCCGTAATATTACGCTACCGTTTGAAGCAGGGAATACCCGCTCTGTGCGTAGCTGGTTAAGTAAGCTATGACGCTAACGCCCGCGTTTCCCTGTAACCAGTGCGGCGCTTGTTGCCGCCACGTCGATCGCGCCAGTGAAACGCAATTTCTAGATCGCGGTGATGGCATTTGTCAGCACTATCAGATGGAGACAAAGCTGTGTGCGATTTATGAAACACGTCCGCTTATTTGCCAGGTAGAGAAGCAGTATCAGCTTAACTACCAACAGCAATATAGCTGGCAGGAGTTCATTACGCTTAATCGTGAAGCGTGTTTAATTCTGGAGAAACTGTAGGACGGTGTGCTTCACGAAGGAGCCAGTGTCAATATGTACTCATTTTTGACGGTGTTGTGACGAGATGAGTTGAGACATTACGAAATAAAAAATCCACGCAATTGCGTGGATTTTTTAGCTTTTTGCGATTCTTATGAGATGTGTTGAGATCTCATGAGACAACAAATTTTATTTAGACGTTGAACAGGAAGTTCATGATATCGCCATCTTTGACGATATAGTCCTTACCTTCGGCACGCATTTTCCCAGCTTCTTTCGCACCTTGCTCACCTTTATAGGTGATGAAATCTTCAAACGCTATGGTTTGTGCGCGGATAAAGCCTTTCTCGAAGTCGGTATGGATTTTACCTGCTGCCTGCGGAGCCGTGGCGCCGACAGGAATGGTCCATGCACGGACTTCTTTCACGCCAGCGGTGAAGTAGGTCTGCAGGTTCAGCAATTCGTAACCAGCACGGATAACGCGGTTCAGGCCCGGCTCTTCCAGACCCATTTCAGCCATGAATTCTTCACGATCAGCATCATCGAGTTCTGCGATGTCAGCTTCAACGGCAGCGCAAACGGCAACCACAACAGAACCTTCGGCAGCCGCGATTTCGCGCACTTTGTCGAGGTACGGGTTGTTCTCAAAACCGTCTTCGTTGACGTTAGCGATATACATGGTTGGCTTCAGGGTCAGGAAGCTCAGGTATTTGATGGCCGCTTTGTCTTCGTCAGTCAGCGTTTTCAGTGCGCGCAGCATGCCGGCGTTTTCCAGCTGTGGGAGGCATTTTTCCAGCGCAGCCAGTTCTGCTTTAGCGTCTTTGTCACCGCCTTTGGCTTTCTTCTGTACGCGATGGATAGCACGCTCACAGGTATCCAGGTCAGACAGCGCCAGTTCGGTATTGATAACCTCGATGTCGTCAGCCGGATCCACTTTGTTATTAACGTGGATGATGTTGTCGTTTTCAAAGCAACGCACCACGTGGCCGATAGCTTCGGTTTCGCGGATGTTGGTAAGGAATTGGTTACCCAGACCTTCACCTTTGGACGCGCCTTTTACCAGACCGGCAATGTCGACGAATTCCATCGTTGTAGGCAGGATACGCTGTGGTTTGACGATTTCGGCCAGCTGATCCAGACGCGGATCGGGCATCGGGACAACACCCGTGTTCGGCTCGATAGTACAGAACGGGAAGTTTGCCGCTTCAATACCCGCTTTTGTGAGCGCGTTGAACAGGGTGGATTTGCCTACGTTTGGCAAACCGACGATACCGCATTTGAATCCCATGTTTAAATCACCTTAATCTTTTGATATTCAACCTGTTATGGAAAACAGATTGTAGAAATGTAAATAACTTTGCCTATTATACACAGCACGCGAGAAAAATGCCGCACATCACTGCTTATTGCGCTTTAAAGGTGTGTAACCGGCTCGTAGCTTTGGTCAGGCCATCTTTGAACAAAATCTCGGTACAACGTGCCGCTTCGTCAATCGCTTCATCAATTAACTTCTGTTCTGAAACAGGCGGTTTGCCTAAAACAAATCCGACAACTTTGTTTTTATCGCCCGGATGGCCAATTCCAACGCGTAAACGATGAAAGTTGGGGTTATTACCTAATTTGCTAATGATGTCTTTCAGGCCATTATGTCCGCCATGACCTCCGCCAAGCTTAAATTTGGCGACGCCAGGAGGCAGATCTAATTCATCGTGCGCGACCAAAATTTCATCGGGGTTAATACGATAAAAACTGGCCATCGCGCCGACGGCCTTGCCGCTAAGATTCATAAATGTGGTCGGTACCAGCAGACGGACATCTTCACCTTCAAGCGTTACTCGGGAGGTGTAACCGAAGAATTTCGGCTCATCGCGCAGGGGGGCGCGTAATCTCTCTGCCAGTAGATCGACATACCATGCGCCTGCATTGTGTCGCGTTGCCGCATACTCTGCGCCGGGGTTCGCCAGGCCGACAATCAATTTAATCGCCACGTGTTTTGTCCTGAGTGTTTCGATAAACGACGTGTAGTTTACTGTCTGACGGTGCGCTTGACAAAAAACTGCGTGCTTATCGCCAAAAGCTGAATAATTGCACAAAGGGACTATTAGAAAATGAGTATGTTCAGTGGCTTATTTGTAAAGTTTTGTTGCATGAGTGTTTGTAATTGTGATCGCTCCCGCACTTGCGAACGGCAGTGTTGTCTATACTTTACACATAAGGATTAGGGGTATTCCCTGTAACAACCCAAAGTTCCGGAGGTGACACATGAAACGCAAAAACGCTTCGCTACTCGGTAACGTGCTCATGGCTTTAGGGTTGGTGGTAATGGTTGTGGGTGTGGGTTATTCAATTTTAAACCAGTTGCCGCAATTTAATCTGCCGCAGTTTTTCGCACATGGTGCGGTGCTCAGTATTTTTGTTGGCGGTATTCTCTGGTTAGCAGGTGCCAGAGTGGGTGGACACGAACAAATCAGTGACCGTTACTGGTGGGTACGTCATTATGACAAACGCTGCCGTCGTGGTGACACCAATCACCGTCATAACTAAATCCTCCCTCTGTTGAGAGGGCGGTGGTCAGAATGAAGAGCCCCGGTTATAAAACCAGGGCTCTGCTTGTTTATGATCATTGCTTAAACTGGATGCGACAGAATAAGAGAAGAATTATTCGAATAACCGGTAATGTAATGCTCTAATCGCGCTGTCTGCATCGTCAGCCGGTAACAGGATGCACAGGTTGTCGTTCGATGCTCCATGGCAAATCATTCGTACCGTATGCTCTTCAAGCCAGGCAAAAACGTCTTTGCAAACTCCCGCAGCCTGTGTGAGTTGATTCCCCACCAAAGTGACCAACGCCAGCCCGGTTTCCACTTCCACACGACAGTGGGAGGATAATGCGGTAAACAATGCGGTGGTCAGCACATGGTCTTCACCTGAGGTTGCATGAGTGGCGTCCAGCGCCAGCGCAATACTATTCTCTGAGGTTGTAACCAAATCCACCGTGACAGCGTGGCGAGCCAAAATGGCGAAGGACTGCGCCAGGAAAGAGCAGGAAGGTTGCTTCTCCAGACTGTGTAACCGCAACAGCGTCTGTTTACGACGCACGGCGAGCGCACGATAGCGAGGTGGATTATCGGTGGTGTTGTGCACCAACGTACCTCCGGCGGCAGTATCCTTACTTGAGCCAACAAAGACCGGAATGCTTTTACGCATTGCCGGGAGTAGCGTAGCCGGGTGGAGGACCTTCGCACCGTAGGCGGCCATATCGCTGGCCTCGGAAAATGAGATATGGTCGATTCGTTTGGCCCGCGGCGCAATGCGTGGGTCGGTGGTGTAGATCCCTGCGACGTCGGTCCAGATGTCAACGCGTGTGGCGTGAAGCGCCTCACCGAGAAGCGTAGCCGTGTAATCACTACCGCCGCGTCCAAGCGTTGTGGTGTGTCCTGCGGCATCACGCCCGATAAATCCCTGAGTCACCATAATCGCTTGCTCAAGACGAGGGCGCAGGTGAGTCTCCACCTGGTGGTGCAGTGTGCCAAGCTCGGGTTCGGCGCAGCCGAAGTTCGCGTTAGTACGCATCACGCAGCGGGCGTCAAACCACTCGGCCTCGGCCTGCCGTTCACGTAAGACTTCAGTAAACAGTAGTGAGGACATCAGCTCGCCATGGCTGACTAATTCATCGCTTAACGCATCAGACGGTGAAACCATCGCCGTTTGTGCAAGACGATGTATATTGTTGAGAAGATTATCGATTTCCGTGCTGATAACGGAAGGCTGCTTCAGGCGGGAAATAATGTTGTATTGGATGGCGCGTAAAGTCTCAAGCTTATCTAATTGTTGATGCGTTTCCAGACCTTCAGAAAGCTCGACCAGTAAGTTTGTCACGCCTGCTGAAGCAGACAAAACGACTAAACGAACATCTTGATCAGCAAGGACAATGCTGGCGCTTCGGTTCATCGCATCAAAATCAGCGACGCTGGTGCCGCCAAATTTGGCAACGACGGATGGTGGATAAATGCGAGTCATAACAATCTCATATCAGGGCGCCATAAAAGTATGGCTAGAAAATTTTCATTCTCGGCATAAGGGAACAAAGTTCACCTTACGAAATGTCCGCCCGCGAACATTTCTGCTGACAACCCAGGGTATACCTGTTGTCGATAACGAGTGTCGCCTGTACGCGTTACCGGGTGCTGCGCATTAATTTTATTTACAAAGCCTGCAAATAAGCGCGCCATACTAAGTGATTTATATTAAGGGATCGACTTTTTTATTCGGTTTATAGGCAAATAAGTGAAAAATCATGTCGTAACAAGAAAGTGCCTACATTATTAATGGTAAAAACGTGTAAAAAAATAATAAAAACATGAAAATCTCATGGTTTTTATTACATTGTCTGCGTTGCAATTAGCGACAACATTGTTAATTAAATAGCTATATTTCTTTAGGATTTAGTAATGGCGGATGGTCTTTGTGCTTTGATTTTTAAGGGGAAAGTTGTTATTTCTGATGCAAGGAAATAAATGATTGAGTCCTAAGCTAAAACAACATATATTAGCCGCGCTTTTTTACAGGTAATCCTTATAACCATTTATTCAATCAGGCGTTAATCTACACCTGGTTGTAGGAGTGATATGATGACGGATAAAGTCCGTATTGATACTTTAAGTGCTAATTCATTACCACAGAGCAATGATACCTTTTTAGCAAGACAGGCTGAGTTTGAATCTAATGTCCGCAGCTATCCACGTAAACTGCCATTAGCAATCGCTAAAGCGCAGGGCGTCTGGATTACTGATGTAGAAAATAATCAATATCTTGATTGCCTGGCAGGTGCCGGAACCCTGGCGCTTGGTCATAACCATCCTGAAGTGCTGCAGAGCATTCAAAGTGTCATCACAAGCGGCTTACCGTTACATACGCTTGATCTTACTACCCCATTAAAAGATGAATTCTCATCATATTTACTGTCCTTATTACCGGGCCAGGGCAAAGAATATTGCCTGCAGTTCACCGGTCCGTCCGGTGCAGATGCTGTTGAAGCGGCGCTGAAGCTGGCGAAGAAAGTGACCGGCCGTTCCAGCATCATTAGTTTCTCCGGCGGCTACCACGGGATGACCCACGGCGCGCTGTCCGTGACCGGCAACCTGTCACCGAAAGAAGCGGTCAGCAATATGATGGCGGAAGTGCAGTTTATGCCGTATCCGCATCAGTACCGTTGCCCGCTGGGTATCGGCGGCGACGCTGGCGTCAAAGCATTAACTTACTACTTCGAAAACCTGATCAACGACGTTGAAAGCGGCGTGCGTAAACCGGCTGCCGTAATCCTCGAAGCGGTGCAGGGCGAAGGTGGCGTGAATCCGGCTCCGGTCGAATGGCTGCAACGCATTCGTAAAGTGACTCAGGAACACGGCATTCTGCTGATCATCGATGAAGTTCAGGCTGGTTTCGCACGTACCGGTAAGCTGTTCGCCTTCGAACACGCTGGCATTGAGCCAGACATCATTGTGATGTCCAAAGCGGTTGGTGGCGGTCTGCCACTGGCGGTACTGGGCATTAAAAAGCAATTCGATGCGTGGGCTCCGGGCCACCACACTGGCACCTTCCGCGGCAACCAACTGGCGATGGCGACCGGTCTGACAACGCTGAAGATCCTCAAAGACGACAAGATTGCCGATAAAGTTGCCGCCCAGGGCGAGTGGCTGAAAGGCAAACTGACTGACCTGCAGAAACGCTACCCGGTTATCGGCCAGGTGCGTGGTCTGGGCCTGATGATCGGCCTGGAAATCGTGAATCCGAACGAAGCGCAGGATCATATGGGTTGCTACCCGGCTGATGGCGAGCTGTCTGCGTTGCTGCAGAAGAAATGCTTCGAAAACGGGCTGATTCTGGAGCGTGGTGGCCGCAACGGCTGCGTGCTGCGTCTGCTGCCGTCTCTGCTGATCACCAACGCTGAGCTGGAAATTTTCCTCGATAAATTCGAAAACGCCCTGCTGGGCGCTGGCGTGAAGCCGGTTTAAACGGAGTTGGATCGAATGTCAGACGTAAACCCGACTCTGTCCGGCTCGGCGCAAAGCATCGCCGCCTATCAGGACGCTATCGAGCAGAGTACGCAAGCGGTCGTTGAATGGTTGAAGCAGCCTGAGATGTATCAGGGCAAAACCGTTGAACAACTGCGTGAACGTATCAACCTGAATTTTACGTCTCAGGGCCTGGGCAACCAGGCCGCTATTGAGCGTGCGGTTGAATACTTTCTCAAAGACAGCCTGTTGGTTCACCATCCTCAGTGCGTGGCGCACCTGCACTGCCCAAGCCTGGTGATTAGCCAGGCGGCGGAAGTGCTGATCAACGCCACTAACCAGAGTATGGACTCCTGGGACCAAAGCCCGTCGGCCACGATCATTGAGATCAAACTGATCGAATGGCTTCGTGAGCAGGTGGGTTATGCGGCAGGCGATGCCGGCGTGTTCACCAGCGGCGGCACCCAGAGCAACCTGATGGGCCTGATGCTGGCGCGCGACGCCTTCTTTGCTCGCTTGGGACATTCCATTCAGCAAGATGGTCTGACCGGTGATCTGAGCAAAATTAAAGTGTTCTGCTCTGAAAGCGCGCACTTCTCCGTGCAGAAGAACATGGCGTTAATGGGGCTGGGCTACCGCTCCGTCACCCAGGTGAAGACCGATGCGTTTTCACGCATGGATCTGGCTGACCTGAAAGACAAGCTGGCCCAGGCGAAAGCCAACGGTGAGCAGGTGATGGCCATTGTCGCGACGGCTGGCACGACAGATGCGGGCGCCATCGATCCGTTAGCGGATATTGCGGCGCTGGCGACAGAACATCAGATCTGGATGCACGTGGATGCGGCATGGGGCGGGGCGTTACTGCTTTCTGAACAGTATCGTCACTTCCTCAACGGCCTTGAGCTGGCAGATTCCGTGACGCTGGATTTCCACAAGCAGTTCTTCCAGACCATCAGCTGCGGTGCGTTCCTGTTAAAAGATGCGCGCCACTACGAGCTGATGCGTTACCAGGCGGCGTACCTGAACTCTGATTTCGATGAAGAGGCTGGCGTACCAAACCTGGTATCGAAGTCGCTGCAGACCACGCGTCGTTTCGATGCACTGAAGTTGTGGATGGGCCTCGAAGCGCTGGGCAAAAAGCAGTATGCCGAAATCATTGATAATGGCGTAACGCTGGCGCGTGATGTTGCTGAGTTTGTCAAAACCCAGTCGCATCTTGAACTGGTGATGGAACCACAGCTGGCAAGCGTGCTGTTCCGCTTCCGTCCTGAAAGCGACGATATAGCGTTCGTTGCGCTGCTGAACCAGCGTATTGGCGACGTGCTGCTGGCTTCAGGTAGCGCCAACGTCGGCGTGACCGAAGCGGATGGCATCACCTGCCTGAAGCTGACGCTGCTGAACCCGACGGTGTGCCTGGAAGATGTGAAAGTCCTGCTGGCCAGCGTGAAGGCAACGGCATTGAGCATTTTAAGCGCGTAATTGCCCGGTGGCACTGCGTTTATCGGGCCTACGGGGTCGGCGCAACGTTTGGGTTTTGTAGGCCGGATAAGAGAAGCGCATCCGGCAATAAAAAGGCTCCCATTCACGGGAGCCTTTTTGCTATTTAATATCCGCTAAAGCGGCGTCTTTATTCGGGAAGAATGCCAGACGACCGGGAATCGGCTGAATACCGGCGCGCGCCATAGTGCGCAGCGGCTGAAATTCCAGGTTAGATACCCGCAGTTCGCAGCCTTCAGGCAGCTTTTTCACAAAGCGCTGGAAAGCGTCCAGACCGCCGGCATCCAGTACCGGGACCGCGTCCCACTTCAAGACTACGATGCGTTTACCTTCAATACGCGACTCGAGATCGGTAAATAATCCTTCCGCCGCGGCAAAGAATAGCGGGCCAATGACGCGCAACACCAGCACATCGTCCGGTACGTCTACGTTGACCGGCGCCAGACGCGTCATGCGCGCAATACGACGCATAAACAGTAGAGATGCAAGAACGATACCGACGCTGATGGCGATAACCATATCGAACAGCACCGTCAGCGACATACACATCAGCATGACGATGATGTCGTCTTTCGGCGCATGACGCAGCAAATCCACCACTTTATGCGCTTCACTCATGTTCCATGCCACCATTAGCAGCAGGGCGGCCATGGCGGAAAGCGGTAACCAGGAAAGCAGCGGTGCAAGCACCAGCAGGGCAAGGATCACCAGAATCGCATGGATAACCGCTGAGATTGGCGAGGTTGCACCCGCGCGGACGTTTGCCGCAGAACGGGCAATTGCCGCCGTGGCGGTGATACCGCCAAAGAACGGTGCGACGATGTTGCCCAGTCCCTGACCAATCAGCTCACTGTTAGCTTTGTGTTTGGTGCCGGTCATCCCATCGAGTACGACGGCGCACAGCAGAGATTCGATCGCCCCGAGCATTGCCATCGAGAAGGCTGCCGGTAACAGCGCCTGTAACGAGCTCCAGCTCAGCGTAAAGTTTGACTCTGGCATATTCCACGGTAATACCAGTTGCGGCAGCAACTGTGGGATACCATTGCCCTGCGAGCCGTCAGCCAGAATATAGTGGAACTGAGATCCGATGGTGGCGACATGGCCGCCGGTGAGGTTCACGATACCCATTACCGCACAGCCTGCCAGGAGTGCGGGAAGGTGGCCCGGTAATCGGATACCCAGACGCGGCCAGAAAATCAGGATCCCCAGTGTCACCACGCCAATCGCGGCATCACCCACGTTGATGGTCGGCAAGGCCATAAATAGCGCGCCAACCTTCTGCAAATAGTGCTCTGGCACGTGGGTCATTTGCAGGCCGAGAAAATCTTTAATCTGCATAGTACCGATGGTGATACCGATACCTGAGGTAAAACCTAGCGTAACCGACACCGGAATATATTCGATCAAACGACCAAAGCGGGCGAGGCCGAAAAGGATCAGGAATATCCCGGACATGAGCGTGGCAACCAGCAGGCCTGCCAGCCCAAACTGTTGCGACACCGGATACAGAATCACCACGAAGGCAGCGGTTGGGCCAGATACGCTAAAGCGCGACCCCCCGGTAAGGGCGATAACAATCCCAGCAACGGCTGAGGTATACAGACCGTACTGCGGAGCAACGCCACTGCCTATTGCCAGCGCCATCGCCAGTGGAATGGCAATGATCCCAACCGTTATCCCGGCGATCAGGTCGCGGGTGAAGCGGGAAGCAGTATATTTTTCTTTCCAACAAGCGTCGATGAGGGCGCGGAAAGGCATCACATGTGAGGAAAATAATCTGTTCACAATAATGTTTCATCCATGGGCGCATCATCTGTCAACTGAATGGCAGGTGAAGGAGGCAAAAGTCATACAAATAAATATTACAGATAAAAAAACCCGCCGCAGCGGGTTTTTGAGCCGGGCTCGATTAATGCTCGAACATAGCAGAGATGGATTCTTCGTTGCTGATACGACGAATCGCTTCGGCCAGCATACCCGACAGGGTCAATGTACGCACGTTTGGCAGTGCTTTGATTTCGTCAGTCAGTGGAATGGTGTCACAGACAACGACTTCATCAATCACTGAGTTGCGCAGGTTGTTTGCCGCATTACCTGAGAAGATCGGGTGAGTAGCGTAAGCAAATACGCGTTTTGCACCACGTTCTTTCAGTGCTTCTGCTGCTTTGCACAGCGTACCGCCGGTATCGATCATGTCATCAACCAGCACGCAGTCACGACCTGCAACGTCACCAATAATGTGCATCACCTGAGAAACGTTCGCACGCGGGCGACGTTTGTCGATGATAGCCATATCGGTATCGTTCAGCAGTTTAGCGATAGCGCGGGCACGCACGACGCCACCGATATCCGGAGAAACCACAATCGGGTTGTCCAGGTTCAGCTGCAGCATGTCTTCTAACAGGATCGGGCTACCGAATACGTTATCAACCGGTACATCGAAGAAGCCCTGGATCTGTTCAGCATGCAGGTCAACGGTGAGGACGCGGTCAACGCCAACGCTGGACAGGAAATCAGCGACGACTTTAGCGGTAATCGGTACACGAGCGGAACGTACGCGACGATCCTGACGTGCATAGCCGAAGTAAGGAATAACGGCGGTGATACGGCCTGCGGAAGCACGGCGCAGCGCATCAACCATAACGACCAATTCCATCAGGTTGTCGTTAGTAGGGGCACAAGTGGACTGGATGATGAAAATATCACCACCGCGTACATTTTCATTAATTTGTACGCTGACTTCGCCGTCGCTAAAGCGACCTACAGCGGCGTCGCCGAGTGAAGTGTACAGGCGGTTGGCAATACGTTGTGCTAGTTCCGGGGTGGCGTTACCAGCAAAAAGCTTCATATCAGGCACGAGAAGAACCTCAGGCATGCGTCCATTGGTGGAAAGAATCTGCCGAAAACTGTGCGGGCCAGGCAGTATCCTCTCCATGCGGTGTATTAAAGAGCGCGATGCAACGTCTGGAACAGGGTGACGTTGTCACCGCAACTCAGCTTGCCCGGCTTACTCGTTATCCTTCGTGTTTCATGTTCGTTGGCATCAATTCCTCACACCAGTCACATACTTTTGTATGCTCCTGGCGATTCGTCATTTCGCCATCTTCCTGAAACCAGAAGGATTTAGAGTAACGCTCTGTGCAATGGGGAGAGGTTGACGCCTTTCGCCACAAAGCCTTTGAGCCATTCCGGGGCTTGCTCAAGCACCTGGCGAGCACGAGACTCAGTGTCAAATTCAGCAAAGACACAAGCCCCTGTACCAGTCAGGCGCGACGGCGCGTATTCTAACAGCCAGGAAAGCGCCGCATCAACCTCGCGAAAACGTTTTCTTGCGATAACCTCGCAATCATTGCCGAATTCACATTTTAGTAACGTTTTTATTGACCTTTTTGGCGTGTTGCGCGGGAGGTCGGGATCGTTAAAAATCACCGGTGTCGGAATGCTGACTCCCGGGTGAGCAACCAGATACCACTTTTCTTCAGGCTCGACCGGCGTCAGAATTTCTCCCACACCTTCGGCAAAAGCCGCATGACCGCGCACGAACACGGGAACATCCGCCCCTAGGGTTAAACCGAGTGCCGCCAGTTCATCAATCGAAAGTCCACACTGCCAGAGATGGTTAAGCGCCACCAGAACGGTTGCCGCATTTGATGAACCACCGCCGAGGCCGCCACCCATCGGCAGGCGTTTGTCGATACTGATGTCCGCACCGCTCCCTTTGGGAAGGCGATTGCTTTCAGATGCTACCTTCATCAGCAAACGTGCCGCACGGACGATCAGGTTGTCTTCGTGCGCAACGCCTTCCACCGGGGTTAACAGGCGAATTTCGCCGTCGCCACGCAGCGCAATATCTATCGTGTCGCCATAATCAAGAAACTGAAATAGCGTTTGCAGCGAGTGGTAACCGTCCGCACGTTGCCCGGTGATGTATAAAAACAGATTCAGTTTTGCCGGAGAGGGCCAATGAGTCATCATTTCACAATCCAGTTGTCCATTTTCAGCTTAATACGCTGGGAGCCGTCCGACAGCTCCATGTTTGCCGGCATCGCTGGCTGGGTTTTGCTGTCGTAGCCGCTATAGACCACTTTCCAGTTTTTACCGTCTTTGCTGTAGTTCACTTCACTCAGACGATATTGGTCGTCGAGCTTGTAATCGGTGGCATCTCCCGGCAGGCCAAGGATCCACTGGCGCAGGCTGTTCAACGGAATAGGCATGCCGGTCAGTTTGCCGATCATCTCTTCAGCGTCGTCGGCAGTGTAGTGCTTGCCTTTGTTATCGACCAGTTCGACGTTGCCCGGCTGCGCATTGAGTTCCAGTTCAGTGCTGCCCAGTGGGTTGGTCAGCAGGAGACGATAGCGATCCTGACCGGTTTGCTGCCAGAAAAAGCGGGCATACACTTTCTGTTGCTCGGAAATATAGGCAAACGCACCGCGCGTCTGATATTGATTCAGGGCGCGAACTTCCTGCTGGTGCTGGCGCCACTGCGGGGAATCGGGGCTTTTGCCGGGACCTTTCGGCGCGTTGAGGGTACAGGCACTAAGAACCAGGGCCGCAAGGGGCAGCAGGCGAATCAGGCGAAAATCAGGCAGGGTCATAATGATGACAAATCCTTGAGATACGTTGCAGTTATAACTCTTAATGCTAGCGCCGCCATCAGACATCGTCTACGTTCAAGTTATCTTAAATCGCTTAAATTTGTGCACTAAGCTATTACTCCAAAAGGGGTCAGTCTCTTTTATTGACCGCACGCATCCTGTATGATGCACCCAGTCTAACCTTATCAACGCTGGTACTATTCCCGCACACATGACCCTTTTAGCGCTTGGTATTAACCATAAAACGGCACCTGTATCGCTGCGAGAACGCGTAACGTTTTCGCCGGATACGCTCGATCAGGCGCTGGACAGCCTGCAAGCGCTGCCAATGGTGCAGGGCGGGGTAGTGCTGTCGACGTGTAACCGCACAGAGATTTACCTCAGCGTGGAAGAGCAGGATAACCTGCGAGAAGCGCTGATTCGCTGGCTGTGCGAATACCATAACCTCAATGAAGAAGACCTACGTAATAGCCTGTACTGGCACCAGGACAACGACGCCGTCAGTCATTTGATGCGCGTTGCCAGTGGTCTGGATTCACTGGTGCTCGGTGAACCGCAAATTTTGGGGCAGGTGAAAAAAGCATTTGCGGATTCGCAAAAAGGCCACCAGAACGCCAGTGCGCTGGAGCGCATGTTCCAGAAATCATTCTCTGTTGCTAAACGTGTACGTACAGAAACTGACATCGGTGCCAGCGCCGTGTCGGTGGCGTTTGCCGCCTGTACTCTGGCGCGGCAGATATTTGAATCGCTCTCAACGGTAACCGTGCTGTTAGTCGGTGCGGGCGAAACCATCGAACTGGTAGCGCGACACTTGCGCGAGCATAAAGTGAAGAAGATGATCATCGCCAACCGTACGCGCGAGCGTGCGCAGGTGCTGGCGGATGAAGTCGGCGCCGAGGTGATTTCACTGAGTGATATCGACGCGCGTTTGCAGGATGCCGATATCATTATCAGTTCTACTGCCAGTCCGCTGCCGATTATCGGTAAAGGAATGGTGGAACGCGCGCTTAAAAACCGTCGCAATCAGCCTATGCTACTGGTGGATATCGCCGTACCGCGCGATGTCGAGCCGGAAGTGGGTAAATTGTCTAACGCCTATCTGTACAGCGTTGATGACCTGCAAAGCATCATTTCGCATAACCTGGCCCAGCGTAAAGCGGCGGCGGTGGAAGCCGAAACGATTGTGGAGCAGGAAGCCAGCGAGTTTATGGCCTGGCTACGCGCCCAGGGCGCAAGCGACACTATCCGCGAGTATCGCAGTCAGTCAGAACAGATCCGTGATGAACTGACCGCTAAAGCGTTGGCCGCTCTTCAGCAGGGCGGTGATGCGCAAGCCATTATGCAGGATTTGGCCTGGAAACTGACCAACCGCCTGATCCATGCACCAACCAAATCACTTCAACAGGCCGCCCGTGACGGGGATAGTGAACGCCTGAATATTCTGCGCGACAGCCTCGGGCTGGAGTAGCAGCACACCAATCTTATTTTTTACAGGGTGCATTTACGCCTATGAAGCCTTCTATCGTTGCTAAACTGGAAGCCCTGCATGAACGCCATGAAGAAGTTCAGGCGCTGCTCGGTGATGCGGGTACTATCGCAGATCAGGATCGCTTTCGTGCGCTGTCGCGCGAATATGCGCAATTAAGCGATGTCTCTCGCTGTTTTACGGACTGGCAACAGGTTCAGGAAGATATCGAGACGGCTCAGATGATGCTCGACGATCCTGAAATGCGTGAAATGGCGCAGGATGAACTGCGCGAAGCAAAAGAGAAATGCGAGCAGCTGGAACAGCATCTGCAGGTCCTGCTGTTACCTAAAGACCCCGATGACGAACGTAACGCCTTCCTCGAAGTGCGTGCGGGAACCGGTGGTGATGAAGCGGCGCTGTTTGCCGGCGATCTGTTCCGCATGTACAGCCGTTACGCTGAATCGCGTCGCTGGCGGGTAGAGATCATGAGCGCCAGCGAAGGCGAACATGGCGGGTTTAAAGAAGTTATTGCCAAGATTAGCGGAGAAGGCGTTTACGGGCGACTGAAATTTGAGTCCGGCGGCCATCGCGTGCAGCGCGTACCTGCGACGGAATCGCAGGGGCGTATTCATACTTCTGCCTGTACGGTCGCTGTCATGCCGGAACTGCCGGATGCCGAACTGCCGGACATCAACCCGGCCGATCTGCGTATTGATACCTTCCGTTCATCAGGCGCGGGCGGTCAGCACGTTAACACCACCGACTCCGCAATCCGTATTACCCACTTACCGACCGGTATCGTGGTGGAATGCCAGGACGAACGTTCACAGCATAAAAACAAAGCCAAAGCGATGTCGGTGCTGGGGGCGCGAATTCGTGCCGCCGAAGTGGCAAGACGTCAACAGGCGGAAGCCTCTGAACGTCGTAACCTGTTGGGCAGCGGCGATCGCAGCGATCGTAACCGCACCTATAACTTCCCGCAGGGTCGTGTGACCGATCACCGCATTAACCTGACACTCTACCGTCTGGATGAAGCGATGGAAGGCAAACTGGATATGCTGATTGAGCCGATTGTCCAGGAATACCAGGCCGACCAACTGGCGGCGTTGTCCGAGCAGGATTAATGGATTATCAGCACTGGCTGCGTGAAGCGATAAGCCAATTACAGGAAAGCGAAAGCCCGCGACGTGACGCCGAGATTTTACTCGAGTTTGTCACCGGTAAGGGGCGCACCTTTATTCTGGCGTTCGGCGAAACGGTGTTAACCGAGGCGCAGCGTCAACGGCTCGATACATTACTGGAACGCCGTCAGCGGGGTGAGCCGGTGGCACATCTGACCGGCGTGCGCGAGTTCTGGTCGCTGCCGCTGTTTGTCTCTCCGGCTACGCTTATTCCACGCCCGGATACTGAGTGTCTTGTTGAGCAGGCGCTGGCTCGTCTGCCTGCCTCTGCGTGTCGTATTCTCGATTTGGGAACCGGCACGGGCGCCATCGCGCTGGCGCTGGCAACTGAGCGTCCGGATTGCGCGGTGACCGCGGTTGACCGCATGCCCGATGCCGTGGCGCTGGCAACTCGCAACAAACAGCATCTGGCCATCGACAATGTTTGCGTGCTGCAAAGCGACTGGTTCAGCGCTTTGCAGGGGCAGCAGTTTGACATGATTGTCAGCAATCCGCCGTATATCGACGAACAGGACCCGCACCTGGCGCTTGGCGATGTACGTTTTGAGCCGCTATCGGCACTGGTGGCGGGCGAGCAGGGTATGGCGGATATCGTACATATCATTGACCAGTCTCGACAAATGCTAACGCCCGGCGGATATCTGTTGCTGGAGCACGGCTGGCAGCAGGGACAGGCAGTCCGCGACGCCTATACTCATGCCGGTTACCAGGCGGTTGAAACCTGCCGCGACTATGGCGGCAACGAGCGAATTACGCTTGGACGCATCCCATCATGAGTACCTTCAGCGTGTTACTCAACGTCCATCTCATCAGCATTGCGCTTTCTGTTGGTCTGTTAACGCTGCGTTTTTGGTGGCGTTACACCGACTCGCGCCTTGCCTGCGCGCGCTGGACGCGCATCGTGCCGCCGGTTGTCGATACCGTTTTATTACTCAGCGGCATAACGTTAATGGTTAAAGCGCACATCCTGCCATTCACTGAGCACGGGACATGGCTGACTGAAAAGCTGTTTGGGGTTATCATTTACATCGTTTTGGGTTTTATTGCGCTCGATTATCGTCGGGCGCGCAGTCAGCAGGCGCGATTAGTCGCATTTCCGCTGGCGCTGGTGGTGCTGTACATCATCATTAAACTCGCCACCACAAAAATACCGTTACTGGGGTAAGCATGAGGTCGTTAGCTGATTTCGAATTTAATAAAGCGCCATTGTGTGATGGGATGATCCTGGCGTCGGAGTCTATCCGTCTGGATTTTCCAACACAAACTGTGTATGACGAACTGGAACGTCTGGTTAGTCTGGCGCAAGAAGAAATTAGCCAGCTCCTGTCTCAGGATGAGCAACTGGAAAAACTGCTGGCACTTTTTTACGGCGAATGGGGGTTTACGGATACCCACGGCGTCTATCGTCTTTCTGATGCATTATGGCTTGACCAGGTACTGAAAAATCGTCAGGGCAGCGCTGTATCTCTGGGCGCTATCTTGTTGTGGATTGCCAACCGACTGGAGCTACCGCTGGTGCCGGTGATTTTCCCGACACAACTCATCCTGCGTATTGAATCGCTCGATGGCGAAATGTGGCTAATCAATCCGTTCAATGGCGAAACGTTAAATGAGCACACGCTGGAAGTGTGGTTGAAGGGGAATATCAGCCCGGTCGCGGAGCTGTTTAACGAAGACCTGGATGAGGCGGATAATGCAGAAGTAATCCGCAAGCTGCTCGACACGCTGAAATCATCGCTGATGGAAGAGCGGCAAATGGAGCTGGCGCTGCGTGCCAGCGAAGCACTATTACAGTTTAATCCTGAAGATCCGTATGAAATACGCGATCGTGGATTAATCTACGCGCAGCTCGAGTGTGAACATGTTGCGTTGACCGATTTAAGTTATTTCGTTGAGCAGTGTCCGGAAGACCCGATCAGCGAAATGATTCGTGCGCAGATTAATACTATTTCGCACAAGCAAATTGTATTGCATTGATTAATGACACTTTACCTACCGTTTAAGGCGATCCTATGAAACAAAAAGTGGTTAGCATTGGCGACATCAACGTGGCAAATGACCTGCCGTTCGTGCTGTTTGGCGGAATGAACGTGCTGGAATCCCGCGATCTGGCGATGCGCATTTGTGAGCACTACGTAACCGTTACTCAAAAGCTGGGTATCCCTTACGTGTTCAAAGCCTCCTTTGATAAAGCCAACCGTTCTTCCATCCACTCTTACCGTGGACCGGGCCTTGAAGAAGGGATGAAAATCTTCCAGGAACTGAAGCAGACTTTTGGCGTAAAAGTGATCACCGACGTTCACGAAGCCAGCCAGGCGCAGCCTGTTGCTGACGTGGTGGATGTGATTCAGCTGCCGGCATTCCTCGCGCGTCAGACCGATCTGGTGGAAGCGATGGCGAAAACCGGTGCCGTTATCAACGTGAAGAAACCGCAGTTCGTAAGCCCTGGCCAGATGGGCAATATCGTGGATAAATTCCATGAAGGTGGTAACGATAAAGTTATTCTGTGCGACCGTGGCGCGAACTTTGGTTATGACAACCTGGTTGTGGACATGCTGGGCTTCAGCGTGATGAAGAAAGTCTCCGGCAACTCACCAGTGATTTTTGACGTTACCCATGCGCTGCAATGCCGTGATCCGTTTGGCGCAGCAAGCGGCGGTCGTCGTGCGCAGGTTACCGAACTGGCTCGCGCCGGTATGGCGGTAGGTCTGGCGGGTCTGTTTATTGAAGCGCATCCGGATCCAGCCAATGCGAAATGCGATGGCCCATCCGCGCTGCCGCTGGCGAAACTGGAACAGTTCCTGACGCAGATTAAAGCGATTGATGACCTGGTGAAAAGCTTCGACGAGCTGGATACCGAGAACTAATTCATTTTGTGTGCCTGATAGAGCTTGCGCTTATCAGGTATACGAAAGGAAATAAGAAGCCGGACCCGACAAGTTATGTCGGTGTCCGGCTTTTTTCATCAGGCAAATATCGTCATCAGATAGGCGATAAACAGCGCCAGATGTGCCGCACCGTTAAGCACATTGGTGCGTCCGGTGGAGAAAGAGATATGGCACAGTACCAGTGAAGAAACCATCACAATCATCTCTGGCGCGCCCAGCGCAAACACCAAATCATTCCCGGTTGCCCATGCGATCAGCGTCACCACTGGTACGGTCAGTGAAATAGTGGCTAATACTGAACCGAAGAACAAATTCATCGCCCGCTGTACCTGATTGCTCAGAACCGCTTTCAGCGCGCCCAGCCCTTCAGGAGAGAGGATGAGTAACGCAACCAGGAAACCGGTAAAGGCCACTGGGGCATTCAGTTCAGTCAGCAAGGTCTCCAGTGGGCTGGCGTTCATCTTGGTTACGGCAATAACGGCAATCAGATGAATGATAAGCCAGGCGGCGTGCCACATATTGCTGTGTGCTGATGGCTTGCCGTGATGCGGGTCGTCATCGTCGCCTTCATCTTCATGCTCGTAAATGAACAGGCTTTGGTGCGTTTTGGTTTGAATCAGTAAAAATACGCCGTACATCGCTGCAGAAATTAATGCTACCAGCAGCGCCTGGGCGGTAGTGAAATTCGCTCCCGGTAAAGCCATTGGGAACACCAGTACAATAATGGCCAGTGGGAACAGGGCAATTAAATACTGTTTAATACCAAACAGATTCATATACTGAGTAGCAAATTTACGGCCACCCAATAGTAACGAAAAACCGACCAGACCGCCGGTGACGATCATAATGATTGAGTACAACGTGTCGCGCATGAGCGTAGGTGCAGCATCACCGGTCGCCATTAATGCGGAGATTAAGCTGACTTCGAGAATAACGACGGACAGGCTGAGGATCAGTGACCCGTAGGGTTCGCCAAGTCGATGTGCTAATACATCCGCATGACGGACAACGCTGAATGCGCTGCTTAATATACCAATAAGGGCCAGCGCATTAATACCGATGACCACTGGTAGTGACTGACTGCTCCCCCAGAAGAACAGGACTACCAGCGCCAAAATCGGGAAGACGAGAGAGGTCTCCTTGTGGCGGGTTTTTACCGCCTCATGTACTTGTGTCATTGAACTAATTCTCCATCTCTGCAGGTATTTATAATTATAAAAGTATTAAAGAATGTAAAAAATAACAGATCTTTCGGTATTTCCGATCTAGTTTTACGTAATTTTACGGCATGGACCAATTTTTGCATCCAAGCGGATAAAATTGCATATCTTGTTTATAGAGTATTTAAATAACAAAGCATTAGATTTTAACGTCAACAAAAATTGCTGATACTACTGATACAAATGATAGTGCAGAGCTTAGCAACGCGAGAGGATATAAAGTGCCGTTGACGCTTTGTTGCCTTGCAAGCTAGCGGCGAATTGCCTATTGTCCAGCTATTGGTTTCAAAATGAGCAGTAAAAAAGCCCGGAAGGCGTCAAAAAAGTTGTCGCAGGGAAGCAGCAGTGGCGGAGGTGTAAGGTGTTAACGCGTGATTTTTTATTGAATGCCGACTGTAAGACGGCATTTGGTGCTATTGAAGAATCACTACTCTGGTCAGCGGAACAACGGGCAGCCTCACTGGCGGCCACGCTTGCTTGCCGACCCGATGATGGACCGGTGTGGATCTTCGGTTATGGATCGTTGATGTGGAATCCGGCCTTAGAGTTTGATGAGTCCTGTACCGGGACGTTAGTTGGCTGGCACCGTGCTTTTTGCCTGCGCCTGACGGCGGGGCGAGGAACGGCGGGTCAGCCAGGACGCATGTTGGCCTTGAAAGAGGGCGGACGCACTACCGGTGTAGCCTACCGCTTACCTAACGCATCGCTCGAACAAGAGCTTTCTTTACTGTGGAAGCGTGAAATGATCACCGGATGCTATCTGCCCACCTGGTGCCAGTTGGCGCTGGATGATGGTCGGACGGTGAACGCGCTGGTCTTTATTATGGATCCTCGCCACCCGCTGTTTGAGTCAGACACGCGCGCGCAGGTGATTGCGCCGCTTATCGCTGCGGCGAGCGGACCTTTAGGCACCAACGCCCAGTATTTGTTCTCGCTGGAACAAGAGCTGGTCAAGTTGGGGATGCAGGATGACTGTCTTAACGATCTGGTGATCACGGTCAAACGATTGTTGGGAGAGAATCTGCCGGAAGGCGTTATGCGGCCAGGGTTTGCCTGAATCCAGCCGGGAACTGAATGCCCGAAAGCCAGGCGCTTTTCGGGCAATTAACGCTTAGGCTGCAATATAACTTATTGAATGCTCTAGCGACTGGCTGTGGCTGTCGATCAGCACATTCCAGATGCCGGTGTAGGGCACGGTCAACCATGCGTTATCACGTTCCTGCACGCTTAAGATGTCGGACTGCGTGTCTTTGACGTGATTTTTCTCGCTCATCAGATGGATGTGACAGCGCTCGGAACAGCGCACAACCACCGTATCGCCACCAAATAACTTTAAACTTGCCTTCACTAATGCCATTTTTCACCCCGTTCTTGAAAACAACGTACTTTCTGTCGAAAGTGCTGCGTGATGTTGTTCACATTTCACTCATTGCATAACACCAAAGGGGGAGCAACGGGATGCTGATTTTGATCAAAAAATGGCATAACGATTAAACAAAAGTGACAAAATCCCTCAAAAGGATTGAAAGGGCGTGCTAACGTTCAACGAAACCGCGCCCATCTACGATTAAATCCGGAAATTATCGACACTTTCAGTGTGCTTGCCTGAAAGCGGTGTATCAGAAGGTCAGCACTTTATCTGCAGCCAGCGTCCATTGAGCCAGTTCAACCAGCGTGCCGACGGCTACTCCGTCAATTAACGGCAGCGTGGTGATTCCACGGCCATCGGTGCAGGTTTTGCACAGTTTGACCGGCACATTTTGCGCCGTCAGAATCTCCAGCATTTGCTGAATATTGTATCCTTCCGCGGGTTTTTGACCACGCAATCCCGCGGTTACCGCGTCCGACATTAAAAACAAACGCAGATCGAGATCCCCTTCCTGCTCGCGCAAGGCGATAGCCAGACGTAGGCTGTTAAATAACGATTCGCTTCCATAGGCTGCACCGTTCGCGACGATCACTATCTTTTGCATTTTTACTCCTTTTGCTGCATGTGAGCGTTAAAAACTGACACGTATGTTACACCTATTTCTAGATGCCAGGATAATGCCGAAAAAGGAAGGAAGGGCTGAAAATCAATACTGAAGACGTTATGGTTTAAGATAAGTATGCCGCTGTGGCTAATAGATATAAGAAACCACTAACGATTTGAGCCGTAATATTTATTTATCTCTCGCTGTATTTGCACTTTTGCCGTTGGCAGGCGGTACTGCCAGCGCGCAATCGTCATTTATTCACCAGGCGGAAAACCCTTTCGATAACAATAGTGATGGCTTGCCCGATCTTGGTATGGCGCCGGAGTCGCGGGCAGGCGAAAAGCACTTTGCCGAAATGGTCAAAGCGTTTGGTGAAGCCAGCATGACCGATAACGGGCTTGATACAGGTGAACAGGCGAAGCAGTTTGCGTTTGGCCAGGTGCGCGACAGGGTCAGCGAACAGGTGAATCAGCAACTGGAATCCTGGCTCTCTCCCTGGGGAAACGCCAGCGTCGGGTTGCAGGTGGATAACGAAGGCAGCTTTACCGGGAGTCGGGGAAGTTGGTTTATCCCGTGGCAGGACAATCAACGTTATCTCACATGGAGCCAGTTGGGGCTGACGCAACAGGACGGAGGCCTGGTCAGTAATGCGGGGATTGGGCAGCGCTGGGTTCGTGACGGTTGGTTACTGGGTTACAACACCTTTTATGACAACCTGCTGGATGAGAATCTGCCTCGGGGAGGCGTGGGGGCAGAGGCGTGGGGTGAATACCTCCGTTTATCTGCTAATTACTATCAACCGTTGTCCTCCTGGCAGGATCGTTTTGCAACTCAAGAACAACGGATGGCCCGGGGATACGACCTGACCGCGCAAATGCGCATGCCGTTCTATCAACATCTCAATACCAGCGTCAGCGTGGAGCAGTATTTTGGTGACCAGGTGGATCTGTTTCATTCCGGAACCGGGTACCACAATCCTGTGGCGGTGAATCTGGGATTGAGCTATACGCCGGTGCCGCTGATCACCGTGACAGCACAGCATAAGCAGGGTGAAAATGGCGTCAGTCAGAATAACCTCGGATTAACGCTAAATTATCGTTTTGGTGTGCCGCTAAAAAAACAGCTGATGGTAAGCGAGGTGGCAAACAGCCGATCGCTGCGCGGCAGTCGTTATGACGATCCACAACGTAACAATCTGCCGACGCTGGAGTATCGCCAGCGTAAAACACTGTCGGTATTTTTGGCCACGCCACCCTGGGATCTCAAGCCTGGTGAGACGGTGGCGTTGAAGGTGCAGGTGCGTAGTTTGCATGGGATCCGTCGTCTGGCATGGCAGGGTGATACTCAGGCGTTGAGCTTAACGGCGGGCAGCAATAGCCGAAGCGCTCAGGGTTGGACGATTATTATGCCGAAGTGGGACAACAGAGAAGGTGCGACAAACCGCTGGCGGTTGTCTGTGGTGGTAGAAGATGAGCAGGGCCAGCGTGTCTCTTCCAATGAGATCACGCTATCACTGACCGAACCGTTTATTACCGTTTCGGAAAATGATCCTCGTTAACAATGACGCATGAGCGCGTTATCAGAAAATGCGTTCCTGGTGCACCCATACCGCGGCTTCAACGCGTGATTTGAGCTTCATTTTCTTCAGCATATGCTTCACGTGAACTTTTACTGTGCTTTCGGTGATGTCGAGGCGGCGGGCGATCATCTTATTAGGCAGACCCTGGGCGATGAGTTTAAGAATATCGCGTTCGCGCGGCGTCAGTTGAGTAACATCACGGTCGGATGTTGCGCGATTGGCGCGCAGGCTGGCGGCCAGAACCGGGGTTAAGGCTTCGCTCAGCACCATTTCACCAGCGGCAGCCTGCTGCAATGCTTTCAGTAAATCTTCCGGCTCCATATCTTTCAGCAGGTAACCGTCGGCACCACGCTTCAGTGCGGTAACCACATCTTCTTCATGATTGGATACGCTAAACACAACGATACGGCCCGACAGTGATTTTTCACGCAGCTTATCGAGGGTTTCCAGACCGTTCATGCCGGGCATGTTGAGATCAAGCAGGATCAGATCGGGATCAAGGGATTCAGCCAGCTCGATACCCTGCTCACCATTGCTGGCTTCGCCGACAACGGTAATATCGGGCGCCATGCTGACAAGCTGTTTTACACCGGTTCTCAGCATCGGATGATCGTCGATCAACAGGATAGTTGCCGGTTCCAGATTACTCATGGGTATCTCCTTGGACTTCTGTGAAGTTTGTTTCGGGAATAAAAGTGACAGCAACTTCAGTACCGCCCGTCTCGCGACGGCGTACGCGGCAATCGCCGCGCAAGCTCTGCGCGCGGTCGCGCATTATTATCATGCCGTAGTGGTTACTGCGTTCGGCGTTTTCCGGTACGCCGCAGCCGTTATCTTGCACTGTCAGTTTGACCTGCTTGCCATTTTGCACTACCGTCACGACCACTTCATTGGCCTGAGAGTGTTTCAGTGCGTTGCTCAGGGCTTCGCGCGCAATTTGTAGCAGGTGAATCGCCTGATGCGAAGGGACCAGGCGTGGCGGTAGCTGATAATCCAGCTTAACCGTAAATCCAAAACGGGCGCTGTACTCCTGACAGCTGGCTTCCAGCGCCGGTCGTAATCCAGGTTCCGTGAGCTGTAAACGGAAGGTGGTTAACAGTTCTCGCAGTTGTGCCCATGAAGCATTTAGCTCGTTACGAATCTGGCTGAGCAACTCGCGACAGTTATCTGAAAGCGCATCGCCCTGCATCTGTAAACAGCTAACCTGCATCTTCATACAAGAGAGCGATTGTGCAATAGAATCATGAAGTTCGCGCGCAATGGTGGCACGCTCTTCCATCACAATCAACTGCTGTTGACGCTCCTGATGCCTGTCGAGCGCAAGCGTTGCGGTCAGTTGCTCAACCAGAGTATCAACCAGCTGCTGCTGATCGTGGCTGAGATGGCGTCCGTTCGGCAAGGTGGCGAGTAGAATACCATACTGGGTATGCGCATCGGTCAGCCGCCATTTCAATGTAATCCCGCCGTCAATCGCGGGCAGCGTTCCGCGAGGACACAGATGGCAACCTTTCTCATCACAGCTGGCATTTGACTGACAGGTAAATTCCTGATGATTGTCTTCATCTTCCAGGTCATAAACCCGGAGCTCAATATCATGCAGCAAGGTCAAATTTTGCAGACCATTCAGTACCGGAGAGAGGCGTTCGCACAACGGCACCTGAGAGTGCAGGCGGCGGTTAGCTTGCCACAGAAAAGAAAGAATCTGATTTTTGTGCTCCAGCCCCGCCGTTTTCTCCTGTACTCGCTGTTCCAGCACAGCGTAACTTTCGGCCAGTTCTTCCGACATATTATTTAGCGCCGAGCCCAGAGCCGCCATCTCATTACGACCGCTGATATGCGCGCGTTGGGTAAAATCACGCTGGCTGACGGCTCGCGCCATCGACAGCAGCTGTTTCCACGGCTCTAACAGGCGCACGCGCAGCCAGATAATGGTGAAAACCAGCAGCAATGCCATAAATACGGCCATCAGGCGATGCAGCAGGACGACGCGTTCAATGCGTAATTCGGTGGTATGGTCAAAGGCGGTGACCAATTTATCCAGTCCGCCCACAAAGCGCGTCACATCCTGCGCTACCGCATCAGGCGTTTGCGCATGCGCAAGTCCCGGCGCAAGTTCAGTGTGCCAGTAATCCTGTAATGCTTTTAACTGCGCCTGTTGTCCGTCTCGCTTTGCGGCACGCGTCAACTCCGGGCTAAACGCCGTTTGCTCCATTTCATCCAGCAGCGGTTGATCGCTAGCGTCCAGCGGTACGGCTGCCAGCAGGCGATAACTCTGCATGCGCAGCGATCCCGCTTTGTTGATTGCATGGGCGCTACCCTGAACGCCCTGAACCAGCCAGCCGGAGACAGCCATACCCGCCACGCCGATGGCTGTGGACAATAAAACAATCAGCGCCACCTGGTTGACCAGCGTAAGCGGGGAGAGACAACGTTTAAACATGGTGACTTGTTCCTTCGGGTTTTCGTCGAACAGAAAACCTTATTGAATGACGATTCTGCTGCAGGCAGTGGCGTTATTCTCGGCGATACACTGGAGTATACCCATACCTCAAACGGGCTACCTCTTAATTGCCAGTGGAGGGAGAGATCCTGGGCGAGGGGGAGTAGGGGGCGACAGAAGCGTGAAAAACCACATCTTTTTTACCGAAGTTATGTACTCATTAAGGGTAATAATAAATTTTAGGCATGAATAATGACACCTTTTCCTTTGATTTATATCAACTTACCTCCAGCTGTAAACCCTAATGTTGCAGGCATCGAAACAAGTATCAGAGGTGTCTATGAGTCACTCATCTGCCCCGGAAAGGGCATCTGGAGCTGTAATTACCGAATGGCGGCCGGAAGATCCCGCCTTCTGGCAGCAGCGTGGTCAACGAATCGCCAGCCGTAACCTGTGGATTTCCGTCCCTTGTTTGCTGCTGGCGTTTTGCGTGTGGATGTTATTTAGCGCCGTGGCGGTGAACTTACCGAAAGTCGGATTTGATTTCACCACTGAACAACTGTTCATGCTGACGGCATTACCTTCGGTGTCCGGCGCGCTGCTGCGTGTTCCGTACTCCTTTATGGTCCCCCTGTTTGGTGGACGTCGCTGGACGGCATTTAGCACCGGCATCCTGATCATTCCTTGCGTATGGTTAGGTTTTGCGGTGCAGGATACCTCCACGCCGTTTAGTACCTTTATTATTATCTCCCTGCTGTGCGGCTTCGCTGGTGCGAACTTTGCGTCCAGTATGGCAAACATCAGCTTCTTCTTTCCAAAACAGAAACAGGGCGGCGCGCTGGGTCTGAACGGTGGCCTGGGCAACATGGGCGTCAGCGTGATGCAGTTGGTCGCGCCGCTGGTGGTTTCATTGTCAATCTTTGCCGCATTTGGTAGCCACGGGGTTGAACAACCGGATGGCACGCAGCTGTATCTGGCAAACGCTGCATGGATTTGGGTGCCGTTCCTCGCTATTTTCACGCTGGCCGCATGGTTCGGTATGAACGAACTGGCAACCTCCAAAGCCTCGCTGAAAGAGCAATTGCCGGTGCTGAAACGCGGGCATTTGTGGATTATGAGCCTGCTGTATCTGGCAACCTTCGGTTCCTTTATCGGTTTCTCTGCCGGTTTCGCGATGCTGTCAAAAACGCAGTTCCCAGAGGTGCAGATCCTGCATTACGCCTTCTTTGGCCCGTTCATTGGTGCGCTGGCGCGTTCTGCGGGCGGCGCAATCTCTGACCGTCTGGGCGGGACCCGCGTCACGTTGGTGAACTTCATTCTGATGGCTATTTTCAGTGCCTTATTGTTCCTGACGCTGCCATCAAACGGTGTCGGCGGCAACTTCATTGCCTTCTTCGCTGTGTTCCTGGCGTTGTTCCTGACGGCTGGTCTGGGGAGTGGTTCAACCTTCCAGATGATCTCTGTAATCTTTCGCAAACTGACGATGGACAGAGTGAAAGCTGAAGGTGGTTCAGAAGAGAAAGCGATGCGCGAGGCGGCAACCGATACGGCGGCAGCGTTGGGCTTTATCTCTGCTATTGGTGCGATCGGCGGCTTCTTTATCCCGAAAGCATTTGGCACGTCCCTGGCATTAACCGGTTCTCCGGTCGGTGCGATGAAAGTATTTCTGATCTTCTATGTCGCTTGTGTGGTTATCACCTGGGCGGTATACGGACGTCATTCTAAAAAGTAAAAAAGTGGTATACACAAAATCATTATAACTGCATCAAGGCGGCAAGTGAGAAATCCCCTGGAGCTAACAGAAGTAAGTGACTGGGGAGAACGAGCGCAGCCAACGCGAAGCAGTTTGAAGGATGAAGTGTAAGTTGATTATCCATTGCGCGGTGTTAGACCGCGCTTTTTTTTATCTGTAATTAGTTACAACATACTTTTGTATTGTGGCATGACAACAGCCTGTGAGAACGGCGAACGCAACATGCTAAGCAGGGGGGATACCCCTTAATACCCACTTATAAAGAATTTAACATTTGCATGATAATTGAATTATTAAAAATCATTTAAATTCAATTCATTACGTTAAATATCAATATCCCACTTTGGGGGTATGTAAAAACCAACCCTCATTTTTCATCCCTGCCTGCCTTGATCGTTATCAATTCTCACGCCCTTTCAGAGCGTTACCTTCGCTCTCAATCAAGCAATGTCGATTTATCAGAGAGCCGTCAGGCTCCTACAGGAGAAAACCGATGAGTAAATTCCTGGACCGGTTTCGCTACTTCAAGCAGAAGGGCGAAACCTTTGCCGATGGGCATGGCCAGCTTCTCAATACCAACAGGGACTGGGAGGACGGATACCGCCAGCGCTGGCAGCATGACAAAATCGTGCGTTCAACCCACGGGGTAAACTGCACTGGCTCATGCAGCTGGAAAATCTATGTGAAAAATGGTCTGGTGACCTGGGAAACCCAGCAAACCGATTATCCGCGTACCCGTCCGGACCTGCCAAACCACGAGCCTCGTGGTTGCCCTCGTGGTGCAAGCTATTCCTGGTATCTCTACAGCGCTAACCGTCTGAAATACCCGCTGATGCGCAAACGTCTGATGAAAATGTGGCGTGAAGCGAAAAGACTGCACAGCGATCCGGTAGACGCATGGGCCTCCATCATCGAAGACGCCGATAAAGCAAAAAGCTTCAAACAAGCGCGTGGTCGTGGTGGTTTTGTGCGTTCTTCCTGGCAGGAAGTGAATGAGCTGATTGCCGCTTCTAACGTTTACACCGTTAAAACCTACGGTCCTGACCGCGTGGCGGGCTTCTCGCCGATCCCTGCGATGTCGATGGTTTCCTACGCCTCCGGTGCACGATATCTGTCGCTGATTGGCGGCACCTGCCTGAGCTTCTACGATTGGTACTGTGACTTGCCGCCTGCGTCTCCGCAGACCTGGGGTGAGCAGACTGACGTTCCGGAATCTGCCGACTGGTATAACTCCAGTTACATTATCGCCTGGGGTTCAAACGTTCCGCAGACCCGTACCCCAGATGCGCACTTCTTCACGGAAGTTCGCTACAAAGGGACTAAAACGGTTGCCATCACCCCGGATTACGCTGAAATCGCTAAACTCTGCGATCTGTGGCTGGCTCCGAAGCAGGGTACCGATGCCGCAATGGCGCTGGCAATGGGCCACGTCATGCTACGCGAGTTCCACCTTGATAACCCGAGCCAATACTTCACCGACTACGTGCGTCGTTACACCGACTTCCCGATGCTGGTGATGCTCGAAGAGCGTGACGGGTATTATGCGGCGGGTCGTATGCTGCGTGCCGCCGATCTGGTTGACTCCCTGGGTCAGGAAAATAATCCCGAGTGGAAAACCGTTGCCATCAATACCGACGGCGAAATGGTTGCGCCAAACGGTTCAATTGGTTTCCGCTGGGGTGAAAAAGGTAAATGGAACCTTGAGCAGCGCGACGGCACGTCCGGTAACGAAACCGAACTGCAGCTCAGCCTGTTGGGCAGCCAGGACGACATCGCTGAAGTCGGCTTCCCGTATTTTGGCGGCGAAGGTACCGAGCACTTTAGCAAAGTTGAACTGGAAAATGTTCTGCTGCACAAACTGCCGGTAAAACGCCTGCAACTGGCAGATGGCTCTACTGCGCTGGTGACGACCGTTTACGATCTGACCATGGCCAACTACGGTCTGGAACGCGGTCTGAACGATGAAAACTGCGCCTCCAGCTACGACGATATCAAAGCGTATACCCCGGCATGGGCAGAGAAAATCACTGGCGTATCGCGCGCTCAGATCGTGCGTATTGCCCGTGAATTTGCCGATAACGCAGATAAAACGCACGGCCGCTCAATGATTATTGTTGGCGCGGGTCTGAACCACTGGTACCACCTCGATATGAACTATCGTGGTCTGATTAACATGCTGGTGTTCTGCGGCTGCGTCGGTCAGAGCGGCGGCGGCTGGGCGCACTACGTGGGCCAGGAAAAACTGCGTCCGCAGACCGGCTGGCAGCCGCTGGCGTTTGCCCTTGACTGGCAGCGTCCGGCGCGTCACATGAACAGTACGTCCTACTTCTATAACCACTCCAGCCAATGGCGCTATGAGACGGTTACGGCACAGGAACTGCTGTCCCCGATGGCAGACAAATCCCGCTACAGTGGCCATTTGATTGACTTTAACGTTCGCGCTGAACGTATGGGCTGGTTGCCATCTGCGCCGCAGTTAGGTACTAACCCGCTGTACATTGCGCGTGAGGCAGAAAAAGTCGGGATGACACCGGTGGATTACACCGTTAAATCTCTGAAGGAAGGTTCTATTCGCTTTGCGGCTGAACAACCAGAGAACGGTAAAAACCATCCGCGTAATCTGTTTATCTGGCGTTCTAACCTGCTCGGCTCTTCCGGTAAAGGCCACGAGTACATGCTGAAGTATCTGCTGGGTACTGAACATGGTATTCAGGGGCTGGATCTGGGTAAACAGGGGGGCGTGAAGCCAGAAGAAGTGGAATGGCAGGATAACGGACTGGACGGCAAGCTGGATCTGGTCGTTACCCTGGACTTCCGTCTATCGAGCACCTGTCTGTACTCCGACATCGTGCTGCCGACCGCTACCTGGTATGAAAAAGACGATATGAATACCTCGGATATGCATCCGTTTATTCACCCGTTGTCTGCCGCCGTTGATCCAGCTTGGGAATCGAAGAGCGACTGGGAAATCTACAAGGCTATCGCCAAGAAATTCTCTGAAGTTTGCGTGGGCCACCTTGGCAAAGAAACTGACGTAGTGACGCTGCCTATCCAGCACGACTCGGCCGCCGAACTGGCGCAGCCGTTGGATGTTAAAGACTGGAAGAAAGGCGAATGCGATCTGATTCCAGGGGTTACCGCGCCGCACATCATGACAGTTGAGCGTGATTACCCGGCAACCTACGAACGCTTCACGTCCATCGGCCCACTGATGGATAAAGTCGGGAACGGCGGGAAAGGGATTGCCTGGAACACCCAGAGCGAAATGGACCTGCTGCGTAAGCTCAACTACACCAAGGCTGAAGGCCCGGCAAAAGGCCAGCCGATGCTGAATACGGCGATTGATGCCGCTGAGATGATCCTCACCCTGGCACCGGAAACCAACGGTCAGGTGGCGGTGAAAGCCTGGGCTGCGCTGAGTGAATTTACCGGCCGTGACCATACGCATCTGGCGCTGAATAAAGAAGACGAGAAAATCCGCTTCCGCGATATTCAGGCGCAGCCGCGCAAAATTATCTCCAGCCCGACCTGGTCAGGACTGGAAGATGAACATGTTTCTTACAACGCCGGTTACACCAACGTTCACGAGCTGATCCCATGGCGTACGCTGACTGGTCGCCAGCAGCTGTATCAGGATCATCAGTGGATGCGAGACTTCGGTGAAAGCCTGCTGGTTTACCGCCCACCAATTGATACTCGTTCGGTGAAAGAGGTGATGGGCGAGAAATCAAATGGTAACCCAGAAAAAGCGCTCAACTTCCTGACGCCACACCAGAAGTGGGGTATCCACTCCACCTACAGCGATAACCTGCTGATGCTGACGTTAGGCCGCGGCGGTCCTATCGTGTGGATGAGCGAAGCGGATGCGAAAGATCTGGGTATCGAGGATAACGACTGGATCGAAGTCTTTAACAGTAACGGGGCACTCACCGCTCGTGCGGTTGTGAGTCAACGTGTCCCGGCCGGGATGACCATGATGTACCACGCCCAGGAACGTATTGTGAATATTCCGGGGTCGGAGATTACCGAGCAGCGCGGCGGGATCCATAACTCGGTGACCCGTATCACACCGAAACCGACGCACATGATTGGTGGTTATGCCCACCTGGCCTACGGCTTTAACTACTACGGCACCGTAGGTTCGAACCGTGATGAGTTCGTGGTGGTTCGTAAGATGAAGAACATTGACTGGTTGGATGGCGAAGGCAATGACCAGGTACAGGAGAGCGTAAAATGAAAATTCGTTCACAAGTCGGCATGGTGCTGAATCTCGATAAGTGCATCGGTTGCCACACCTGTTCAGTAACCTGTAAAAACGTCTGGACCAGCCGTGAAGGTGCAGAGTATGCCTGGTTTAACAACGTTGAAACCAAACCGGGCACCGGTTTCCCGACCGACTGGGAAGATCAGGAGAAATACAAAGGCGGTTGGATCCGTAAAATCAACGGCAAGCTGGTGCCGCGCATGGGTAACAAAGCGCTGCTGCTGGGTAAAATCTTCGCTAACCCGCATCTTCCGGGTCTGGATGATTACTACGAACCGTTTGACTTCGATTACCAGACTCTGCACAACACCCCGGCAGACAGCAAAGCGCAGCCGATTGCCCGTCCGCGCTCGCTGATCACCGGTCAGCGTATGGATAAAATCACCAAAGGTCCGAACTGGGAAGATGACCTCGGCGGTGAGTTCGAGAAGCTGGCGAAAGACAAAAATTTCGAGAACATGCAGAAGGCGATGTACGGTCAGTTCGAAAACACCTTCATGATGTATTTGCCGCGTCTGTGCGAGCACTGCCTTAATCCGGCGTGCGTGGCGACTTGCCCGAGCGGTGCCATTTACAAGCGTGAAGAAGATGGCATCGTGCTGATCGATCAGGACAAATGCCGCGGCTGGCGTATGTGCATCACCGGTTGCCCGTATAAAAAAATCTACTTCAACTGGAAGAGCGGTAAGTCAGAGAAGTGCATTTTCTGCTATCCACGTATCGAAGCCGGTCAGCCGACCGTGTGCTCCGAAACCTGCGTCGGTCGTATCCGTTACCTCGGCGTACTGCTGTATGACGCGGATGCGATTGAAAGCGCGGCAAGCACCGAGCATGAGAAAGATCTGTACCAGCGTCAACTGGACGTGTTCCTCGATCCGAACGATCCGGCTGTTATTGAACAGGCGCTGAAAGATGGTATTCCGCTGAGCGTTATCGATGCCGCACAGCAGTCTCCGGTTTATAAAATGGCGATGGACTGGAAGTTGGCGCTGCCGCTGCATCCGGAATACCGCACATTGCCGATGGTTTGGTACGTGCCGCCATTGTCACCGATTCAGTCTGCCGCCGATGCAGGCGAGCTGGGCAGCAACGGTATTCTGCCGGACGTTGACAGTCTGCGTATCCCGGTTCAGTACCTGGCGAACCTGCTGACCGCAGGCGATACTCAGCCGGTGCTGTTGGCGCTGAAACGTATGCTGGCAATGCGTCACTACAAACGTACGGAAACCGTTGACGGTAAAGTCGATACCCGTGCGCTGGAAGAGGTGGGCTTAAGCGAAGCGCAGGCACAGGAAATGTATCGTTATCTGGCGATCGCGAACTACGAAGATCGTTTCGTGGTACCGAGCAGCCATCGTGAACTGGCGCGTGAAGCGTTCCCGGAGAAAAGCGGTTGTGGCTTTACCTTCGGTGACGGTTGCCACGGTTCTGATACTAAATTCAATCTGTTCAACAGCCGCCGCATCGACGCTGTCGATGTGACCAGCAAAACGGAGCCGCACCAATGATTGAACTCGTCATTGTTTCGCGTTTGCTCGAGTACCCGGATGCTGCCCTGTGGCAGCATCAGCAGGAACTTTTCGATGCACTCGCGTCATCTGAGAACCTGGATAAAGAGGATGCCCAGACTCTGGGCGTTTTCCTGCGCGATCTAATCGCGCAAGACGTGCTGGATGTGCAGGCAAGTTACAGCGAACTGTTTGATCGTGGCCGTGCCACCTCGCTGCTGCTGTTTGAACATGTACACGGCGAATCCCGCGATCGCGGTCAGGCAATGGTTGACCTGATGGCACAGTATGAACAGCACGGTTTGCAGCTCGACAGCCGCGAACTTCCCGATCATCTGCCGTTGTATCTGGAATATCTTGCGCAACTGCCGAAAAGCGAAGCGCTAGGTGGCTTGCAGGATATCGCGCCGATCCTGGCTTTGCTCAGCGCTCGTTTGCAGCAGCGTGGAAGCCGTTATGCAGTACTGTTCGATTTGCTGTTAAAACTGGCGAATACCGTTATCGACAGCGATAAAGTGGCTGAAAAAATTGCGGATGAAGCCCGTGATGATACCCCACAAGCGCTGGATGCGGTCTGGGAAGAAGAGCAGGTAAAATTCTTCGCCGATCAGGGGTGTGGCGAGTCGGAAATCTCCGCTCACCAGCGTCGTTTTGCCGGGGCCGTTGCGCCGCAGTATCTGAATATCACCACCGGAGGACAGCACTAATGCACTTCCTGAATACGTTCTTCTTTGACATCTATCCGTACATCGCGGGTTCTGTCTTTCTGATCGGCAGTTGGCTGCGTTATGACTACGGGCAGTATACGTGGCGTGCGGCCTCCAGTCAGATGCTGGATCGCAAAGGGATGAACCTGGCGTCAAACCTGTTTCACATCGGGATCCTGGGGATTTTTGCCGGGCACTTCTTGGGTATGTTAACGCCGCACTGGATGTATGAAGCGTGGCTGCCGCTTGAAGTGAAACAAAAGATGGCGATGTTCGCGGGTGGCGCCAGCGGCGTAATGTGTCTGATTGGCGGTGTACTGCTGCTGAAACGTCGTTTGTTCAGCCCACGAGTGCGGGCCACCACCACCGGAGCGGATATTCTGATCCTCTCTCTGTTGGTTATCCAGTGTGCGCTGGGTCTGCTGACCATTCCGTTCTCCGCCCAGCATATGGACGGCAGCGAGATGATGAAGCTGGTGAACTGGGCGCAGACAGTGGTGACCTTCCATGGCGGAGCGTCTCAGTATCTGGATGGCGTCGCATTTATTTTCCGTGTGCACCTTGTGCTGGGTATGACGCTGTTCCTGTTGTTCCCATTCTCGCGTCTGGTACACATCTGGAGCGTCCCGGTCGAATATCTGACACGCAAATACCAGATTGTTCGTGCACGTCACTAATCGTATTTCTGTGAAAGATAAACCCTGCTTCGGCGGGGTTTTTTTATGACTGTTTGCCGGATGGCGGCGCAAGCGCCTTATCCAGCCTACGCAGGTTTAAGCGAGCGCCGTAGGCCTGCGTAGTGCATCAGGCAATTTGTGGGCATGTGTCGAGTTTGTAGGTCTGATAAGCACAGCGCATCAGGCAAATAAAGGGCATTGCAGATTGATTTTGTGTTGGTGCTTTATGAAGTGATGGTGGTGGGGGAAGGATTACTCAGCGCTGCGCGCTTCGCCCTTCGGGTCGTTGCCTGCGGCAACGCTTTCTCGCTAACGCTCGAATCGAACCTTGGTCAAAGCTTCTCATCCTTCCCGAATAGGAAGAATTTGGGGCATTGCAGATTGATTATGTGTTGGTGCTTTATGAAGTGATGGTGGTGGGGGAAGGATTACTCAGCGCTGCGCGCTTCGCCCTTCGGGTCGTTGCCTACGGCAACGCTTTCTCGCTAACGCTCGAATCGAACCTTGGTCGAAGCTTCTCATCCTTCCCGAATAGGAAGAATATGGGGCATTGCAGATTGATTATGTGTTGGTACTTTATGAAGTGATGGTGGTGGGGGAAGGATTCGAACCTTCGAAGTCGATGACGGCAGATTTACAGTCTGCTCCCTTTGGCCGCTCGGGAACCCCACCAGGGGTATACTAATTTTGTGAGTCTAAAAGAATGAATGGTGGTGGGGGAAGGATTATTCGTCGCTTCGCTCCTCACCCTTCGGGCCGTTGCCGTTGGCAACGTTCTCTCGCTTTCGCTCGAGTCGAACCTTAATCGAAGGTTCTCACCCTTCCCCGACAAGTGCAAACTTCTGTATTGCTCACCGGGATAACTACATCGCTGTAGTAAATAATGGTGGTGGGGGAAGGATTCGAACCTTCGAAGTCGATGACGGCAGATTTACAGTCTGCTCCCTTTGGCCGCTCGGGAACCCCACCACGGGGTAATGCTAATTACTGGCCTGCTTCCGTTGGAAGCGGGGCGCATCATATCAAATGATGCGCCCCTGTAAAGCATTCCGTTGATAAAAAAGAACTGGTTGCCTGATTTTTACACGCAAAGATGTAAAGGTAACCAATTAACTTATCAATCGATTACAGAATAATCGTTCGGTTACCGTAAACAAAGACGCGCTGAGCCAGAACCTGATACAGCGCACGGCTTAAAACATTTTTTTCAACGTCGCGACCCGCGCGCATCATATCTTCGGCAGTGTAGGTGTGATCAACATGGATCACGTCCTGCATAATGATTGGGCCTTCATCAAGGTTATCATTCACGTAGTGGGCCGTCGCGCCGATGATTTTTACGCCGCGCTCATAAGCTTGATGATACGGGCGAGCACCAATGAATGCTGGCAGGAATGAATGGTGAATATTGATAATTTTATTTGGAAAGCGTGAAACAAATGTCGGGGTCAGAACGCGCATGTATTTAGCCAACACGACATAGTCCGGCTGGTGGGCGTCGATAGCGTCAGCCATTTTCTGATCATGTTCGTCACGTGTTAAACCTTCATGGCTGACCAGCTCAAACGGAATATCAAACCGTTCAACCAGAGGACGCAACGTCTCGTGATTGCCGATCACCGCGGCGATTTCAACATCCAGCCCGCCATAATTGGCCTTCATTAACAGATCGCCCAGGCAATGCGCTTCCTTAGTGACCAAAATGACGATGCGGCGGCGGCCTGCTGGGGTTAATTCACGAATTGAGCCTTCAGGTAAGGCGCTGTCCAGATCGGCAAGCAGCGTGACGTCGTTAAAAATGCCCTCCAGTTCGGTGCGCATAAAGAAGCGTCCGGTGCGGTGGTCCACAAACTCATTGTTCTGCACGATGTTCAGTTCATGCTTGTAACAGATATTCGTAATGCGCGCGATCAGACCTTTTTGGTCCGGGCAAATAGTACGCAGCACTTTTCTTTGTAATGAATGCATTTGCAGCGGTGATCCTGTTGAGAATGTTTGCAAAATTGATACTGTCGGGCGTTGATTAGCCGCAGCACTTTTTAAATTTTTTACCGGAGCCACAAGGGCAGGTATCGTTTCGTCCAATTTGAGGGCGTGTACCGTCTATATAGTACCACTGACCGTTTTCTTTTAAAAAACGAGAGCGCTCGATAATTGCACCTGTTTTACCTTGTTCAGAAAACCGCGCGACAAAACTGACATAGCCGGTATTTTCTGTGTCTGCCGTCTCTTGTTCAAAAACGGTCAGTCCGAGCCATTCTGTATGACTAAATCCTGCGATAATGTCGTCGCGAAACGAGGCCGCATGACAATCTGGATGCCAGGTCCTGATAAGGTAATCTGCGTCTTTCATCACAAAAGCACAGTAACGAGAACGCATGAGGTGTGACGGCGTAGGTGCTACTTGCGCGCCGGACACATAACGGTAGCAACATAGGCTATACTCGACAGCGCTACCACAGGGACAAAGCTGAGACACAAAGTACTCCCTGGAATATAAAAACGGCGTAAAAACGCCAGAGTGGCACTATGTTAACTGAGCGGTAGCGATGTTGCTACGTCTGCAAGCCAGGGGAAGTTTGTACGTATAATGAGAAAAATAAAAATTGGGCTGGCGCTAGGTTCCGGCGCGGCGCGAGGTTGGTCGCATATTGGGGTTATTAAAGCCCTTAAGCATATGGGCATCGATGTTGATATCGTGGCAGGGTGCTCCATCGGTTCGCTGGTTGGCGCTGCCTACGCCTGCAATAAGTTACCTGCTCTTGAAAAGTGGGTATGTTCTTTCAGCTATTGGGATGTTTTACGGCTGATGGATCTCTCGTGGCGCAGGGGAGGTTTACTGCGCGGTGAACGGGTATTCAATCAGTACCGTAATGTCATGCCGGTAGAAGCAATTGAGCAATGCACACGCCGTTTCGCAACAGTTGCTACTAATCTGAGTACGGGGCGGGAGTTGTGGTTTACCGAAGGTGATTTGCATCTGGCTGTCCGAGCCTCCTGTAGTATTCCTGGTCTGATGTCTCCCGTGGCGCATAATGGTTACTGGCTGGTCGATGGCGCGGTGGTGAATCCCGTCCCTGTATCCCTGACTCGTGCGTTGGGGGCCGATATTGTTATCGCGGTCGACCTGCAACACGATGCTCATCTCATGCAACAAGATTTACTCTCCTTCAACGTCAATAGCGATGCCGAATCGGGTAATGATGCTGACGAGCTTTCATGGCATGCCCGTCTGAAAGAGCGATTGAGCAACATTACTGCCAGACGTGCGGTCACGGCACCGACAGCGATGGAGATCATGACGACGTCTATTCAGGTTCTGGAAAATCGTCTGAAACGTAACCGCATGGCCGGCGACCCTCCAGACATACTGATTCAGCCGTTTTGTCCACAAATATCCACGCTGGATTTTCACCGCGCCAGTGCAGCAATTGCTGCCGGGCAGTTGGCGGTCGAGAAGAAAATGGATGAACTTCTACCCCTGGTGAAAACCAACGTCTAACACATTTTTTATCAACACTTAAGCTAATTCTGACAGGCGTGAGTGGCAATAGCATGCCACTATTTATTAAAGCCAGTCAGGGGGGAGAATATGACGCAGCCATTGGTCGGAAAACAGATTCTTATCGTTGAGGATGAGCCGGTATTTCGCTCACTCATGGACTCATGGTTTTCCTCTTTGGGAGCGACAACGGCGGTGGCTGGCGACGGGCTTGAAGCACTTGAACTACTTGGACACTTCACGCCAGATCTGATGATTTGCGATCTGGCTATGCCAAGAATGAACGGCCTCAAACTGGTTGAGTATCTACGCAATCGTGGCGATCAGACCCCGATACTGGTGATTTCTGCGACGGAAAACATGTCCGACATAGCCAAAGCGCTACGACTCGGGGTGGATGATGTCCTATTGAAGCCGGTGAAAGACCTTAATCGCTTGAGAGAAACCGTCTTTGCATGTCTTTATCCCAACATGTTTAATTCACGCGTAGAAGAAGAAGAGCGGCTGTTTCGCGACTGGGATGCGATGGTGGACGATCCTGCCGCCGCCGCGAAGCTGCTAAAAGAATTACAGCCTCCAGTGTCGCAAGTGATTTCGCACTGCCGCATTAACTATCGACAATTGGTAGTAGCCGACCAACCGGGGCTGGTGCTGGATATTGCGCCGCTGTCGGATCATGACCTTGCATTCTATTGCCTTGATGTGACGCGGGCAGGGGATAATGGTGTTTTGGCTGCATTATTATTGCGGGCGCTATTTAATGGTTTACTGCAGGAGCAACTGACGCAACAAAATCAGCGGTTGCCGGAGTTAGGTACGTTATTGAAACAGGTAAATCATTTGTTGCGGCAAGCAAATTTACCAGGGCAGTTTCCCTTGCTGGTGGGGTATTACCACAGCGGATTAAAAAATCTGATTCTGGTATCTGCAGGGCTGAATGCGACATTAAATACAGGTTCCCACCAAGTGCAAATCAGCAATGGCGTTCCGCTGGGTACCTTAGGTAATACGTATCTTAATCAGTTGAGCCAACATTGTGAGTCATGGCAATGCCAAATATGGGGGGCGGGAGGGCGCCTGCGCTTGATGTTGTCTGCGGAATGAACAATTGAGAGGCGTGCAAATGAAATTGGTTCACCCTCCCTGTGCTGTGAGTGCTACTATCAGCGCCAGATTTATTCGTATTTATCTTAATTATACCGACGCGCGTCCTTTTCAGACCAGAAGTTTGTCGCTGTACTGATATACTCGGATGCGATACAGAATGATGAACACGTTCAATACATGAACAGTCCAGGAGAGTTTTAAATGGCTGCCCTTAATTCAAAAGTCAAAAAAGCCGTTATCCCAGTTGCGGGATTAGGAACCAGGATGTTACCGGCTACGAAAGCAATCCCGAAAGAGATGCTACCGTTGGTTGATAAGCCATTAATTCAGTACGTCGTAAACGAATGTATTGCTGCGGGCATCACTGAAATTGTACTTGTAACTCACTCGTCTAAAAATTCTATTGAAAACCACTTCGATACAAGCTTTGAACTTGAAGCGATGCTGGAAAAACGTGTAAAACGTCAGTTGCTGGAAGAAGTGCAATCTATTTGCCCGCCGCATGTGACTATTATGCAGGTGCGTCAGGGTCTGGCAAAAGGTCTGGGCCACGCAGTATTGTGCGCGCACCCTGTGGTTGGCGATGAACCGGTTGCTGTAATCCTGCCGGACGTAATTCTTGACGAATACGAATCTGATTTATCCCGCGACAACCTTGCCGAAATGATTCATCGTTTTGATGAAACAGGTAGCAGCCAGATTATGGTTGAACCGGTAGAAGATGTTACGGCTTATGGTGTTGTTGATTGTAAAGGCGTTGAATTATCCCCGGGCGAAAGCGTCCCGATGGTTGGCGTGGTTGAAAAACCAAAAGCTGATGTAGCGCCTTCTAATCTGGCCGTTGTGGGTCGTTACGTTCTTAGTGCCGATATCTGGCCTCTGCTGGCTAAAACCCCTCCGGGAGCGGGTGATGAAATTCAGCTGACAGATGCAATCGATATGCTGATTGAAAAAGAGACGGTTGAAGCTTATCACATGAAGGGCAAAAGCCATGACTGTGGTAATAAACTGGGCTATATGCAGGCGTTCGTCGAATATGGTATTCGCCATAATACTCTCGGCGCTGAATTTAAAGCCTGGCTGGAAGACGAGATGGGTATTAAGAAGTAACCTTCTGGCATTATCTGGTCAGAACGGCGCTGTATTAACAGCGCCATTTTTTTATACCTAATCCGGGTAAGGCTGAGCGAAGTACCAGTAAAAAAAATCCCGCCAATGGCGGGATTTTAAGCAAAGTATTTCTGAATTATTCCTTGATCAGGAAATCGTCCAGTTGTTTACCTTGCTCTTCCATCGCTTTTTTGATCACTGCCGGTGTACGACCCTGGCCAGTCCAGGTTTTAGTTTCACCGTTTTCGTCAACATAGCTATATTTAGCCGGACGTGCAGCGCGTTTAGCTTTGGTGCCAGATTTAACAGCAGCCATGCTATTCAGCAGTTCGTTCGGATCAATGCCGTCAGCGATCAGCATTTCACGATATTGTTGCAGTTTACGAGTGCGTTCTTCAACTTCAGCCGCAGCAGCGCTTTCTTCTTCGCGACGCTCGCTAACTACAACTTCTAATTTTTCCAGCATTTCCTCAAGCGTTTCCAGAGTGCATTCTCTTGCCTGCGCACGAAGAGTACGGATGTTGTTCAGAATTTTAAGTGCTTCGCTCATTGTAGTAATCTCAAACTTATATTGGGGTGGTTTGTTGAGCTAATAATAGAGCGATAAATTCAGTTGTGCAATAGCCAGGAATGTAAGGAATTCAAAATTGCGCTTTATTTAGTAACAGAATTAATTCCCCTGTCTTAAATTCCCCATGATGTTGGGCATAAAAAAGGCTTATTGGCGAGGGGGCTTCTCAGCAGCTGAGAGTAAAAATTCAAGATTCAGGTCACATTTTATGGTGTACAAATAGTATCTCTTTGCAGTGATTTCAACCTTTTGTATTAGTTTTGCTTACGTGAATTCGCTAATACAAGGTGAGAGTGGGTAGATTCAATAACAATATGGGAAGGGTTTCTTTATTGCCGTATGATGATAAGTGACATTGATAAATTTCATGAGCACTATTTGTGAAAGAGAGTGTATATACGCGTCCGAGCTTGGGCTGTATGGTCGATGGTTGTATGCTCTCTCACAACCTGCTACTGAAATTCAGGCGGCACTGAGCGGGCTTGCCCGCGCATTTATACGCCTTTGGGCGCAACGCTACACCGACACTTTCATGAAATATGATACAATCCCGCGCATATTTATTTCCCCATGTGAGGGCCTTCGGTCAATGGCACAGCTATATTTTTACTATTCTGCAATGAATGCCGGTAAGTCGACTGCATTGCTGCAATCTTCGTACAATTATCAGGAACGTGGGATGCGTGCTGTTGTATATACAGCGGAAATTGATGACCGTTTTGGTGCTGGAAAAGTAAGTTCACGTATAGGTCTGTCGTCGCCTGCAAAATTGTTTAACCAAAATTCATCATTGTACGAAGAGATTCGTGCTGAAAATGAGCAGCAAAGAATTCACTGTGTACTGGTTGATGAGTCACAGTTTCTGACTCGACAACAGGTTTATGAATTATCTGAAGTTGTCGATCGGCTAGATATTCCCGTGTTGTGCTATGGCTTACGCACAGATTTCCGTGGTGAATTATTTGGCGGCAGCGAATACCTGCTTGCGTGGTCTGATAAGCTCGTTGAATTAAAAACCATTTGTTTCTGTGGGCGTAAGGCCAGCATGGTTTTACGTCTTGATCAGTCTGGAAGGCCCTATAACGAGGGCGAGCAGGTGGTTATTGGCGGGAATGAACGCTATGTGTCGGTATGCCGTAAACACTACAAACAGGCGCAGTCTGAGGGCTCTCTGACGGCGATACAAGAACGACACAGCCACGATTAACCCTGCAGGCTTCTGAGCGCTTATAAATACAGGGTAGGCCGGGACATTCGTCAATGTCCTCTACCCTGTCAGACTCTCTTCTGACGGCTATTCTCACATCTTCCTGAATACATCTCTTACCGTGCCATTCTATTCACATGGTTAAATTGGGGATCACTCAATTTTCATAACACAAGACGAAAATAAACGGTCCCAACTGGGACCGTTTATGGTGAAACTAAAACTTATCTGAGAAAATTAAGCGGATTTCTTCGCTTTCTTTTCTGCTTTCGGTGCAGCTACTGCTTCAGTCTTAGCGGTGGTCTGGCCTTCGCTGTACTCACGACCGTAGTATGTATCCAGCAGGATCTGTTTCAGTTCAGCAATTAGCGGGTAACGTGGGTTTGCACCAGTACACTGGTCATCAAACGCATCTTCAGACAGTTTGTCCACGTGTGCCAGGAAGTCAGCTTCCTGAACGCCAGCTTCACGGATAGACTTAGGAATACCCAGCTCAGCTTTGATTTCTTCCAGCCAGCCCAGCAGTTTCTGGATTTTCGCGGCAGTACGGTCGCCCGGTGCGCTCAGACCCAGATGGTCTGCGATTTCAGCGTAGCGACGGCGTGCCTGCGGACGGTCGTACTGGCTGAATGCAGTCTGTTTAGTCGGGTTGTCGTTCGCGTTATAACGAATAACGTTGCTGATCAGCAGGGCGTTCGCCAGACCGTGAGGAATGTGGAACTGAGAACCCAGTTTGTGCGCCATTGAGTGACATACACCCAGGAAGGCGTTAGCAAACGCGATACCGGCGATGGTTGCTGCACTGTGTACACGCTCACGTGCTACCGGGTTCTTAGAACCTTCATGGTAGGACGCCGGCAGGTTTTCTTTCAGCAGTTTCAGCGCTTGCAGAGCCTGACCGTCGGAGAACTCAGAAGCCAGTACGGAAACGTAAGCTTCCAGAGCGTGAGTTACGGCATCGAGACCACCGAACGCACACAGGGACTTCGGCATATCCATCACCAGGTTGGCGTCAACAATCGCCATATCCGGAGTCAGCGCATAGTCTGCCAGCGGGTATTTCTGCCCAGTTGCATCGTCAGTAACAACCGCAAACGGAGTCACTTCAGAACCGGTACCGGAAGTGGTGGTGACGGCGACCATCTTCGCTTTCACACCCATTTTCGGGAACTTGTAGATACGTTTACGGATGTCCATAAAGCGCAGCGCCAGTTCTTCGAAGTGAGTTTCCGGGTGCTCGTACATAACCCACATGATTTTCGCGGCGTCCATCGGGGAACCGCCGCCCAACGCGATGATTACGTCTGGTTTGAAGGAGTTAGCCAGCTCAGCACCTTTGCGAACGACGGTCAGAGTCGGGTCAGCTTCAACTTCAAAGAACACTTCGGTTTCAACGCCAGCAGCTTTCAGAACGGAGGTGATCTGGTCTGCATAACCGTTGTTGAACAGGAAGCGGTCGGTCACGATCAGCGCACGTTTGTGACCATCGGTAATCACTTCATCCAGTGCGATTGGCAGAGAGCCACGACGGAAGTAGATAGATTTCGGAAGTTTGTGCCACAACATGTTTTCAGCTCGCTTAGCAACGGTTTTCTTGTTGATCAGGTGTTTAGGACCAACGTTTTCAGAGATGGAGTTACCACCCCAGGAACCACAACCCAGAGTCAGGGAAGGTGCGAGTTTGAAGTTGTACAGGTCACCGATACCACCCTGAGAAGCTGGGGTGTTGATCAGGATACGTGCGGTTTTCATCATCTGGCCGAAGTAAGCAACACGTTCTGGCTGGTTGTCCTGGTCAGTGTACAGGCAAGAGGTATGACCGATACCGCCCATCGCAACCAGTTTTTCAGCTTTAATGACTGCGTCTTCGAAGTCCTTCGCACGGTACATTGCCAGTGTCGGAGACAGTTTTTCATGCGCAAACGGTTCGCTTTCATCGACAACCGTCACTTCACCGATCAGAATCTTAGTGGTTTCTGGTACGGAGAAGCCTGCCAGTTCAGCAATCTTGTATGCTGGCTGACCAACGATAGCTGCGTTCAGCGCGCCATTTTTCAGGATAACGTCCTGGACTGCTTTCAACTCTTTGCCCTGCAGCATGTAGCCGCCGTGAGTCGCAAAACGCTCACGTACTGCATCATATACAGAGTCAACCACGACGACAGACTGCTCAGAAGCACAGATTACGCCGTTATCGAAGGTTTTAGACATCAGAACAGATGCAACAGCACGTTTGATATCAGCGGTTTCGTCGATAACAACAGGGGTGTTACCTGCGCCTACGCCGATAGCCGGTTTACCGGAGCTGTATGCCGCTTTAACCATGCCTGGACCACCGGTCGCAAGGATCAGGTTGATGTCCGGGTGGTGCATCAGCGCATTAGACAGTTCAACGGAAGGTTGATCGATCCAGCCGATCAGATCTTTCGGTGCGCCAGCAGCGATTGCTGCTTGCAGAACGATGTCTGCTGCTTTGTTAGTTGCATCTTTTGCACGCGGATGCGGAGAGAAGATGATGGCGTTACGGGTCTTCAGGCTGATCAGTGATTTGAAGATCGCAGTAGAAGTTGGGTTAGTGGTTGGAACGATACCACAGATGATACCAATTGGTTCCGCAATGGTAATGGTACCGAAAGTGTCGTCTTCAGACAGCACACCACAGGTTTTTTCATCTTTGTAAGCGTTGTAAATGTATTCAGAAGCAAAGTGGTTTTTGATCACTTTATCTTCGACAATACCCATGCCGGATTCGGCAACGGCCATTTTCGCGAGAGGGATTCGAGCGTCTGCGGCAGCCAGAGCGGCGGCACGGAAGATTTTGTCAACCTGTTCTTGAGTGAAACTGGCATATTCACGCTGGGCTTTTTTTACGCGCTCTACAAGTGCGTTAAGTTCAGCGACATTAGTAACAGCCATGATGCTCTCCTGATAATGTTAAACTTTTTTAGTAAATCATCTGCTCGATACGAGAGTATAGACAGACCGACGAAAATTTGTGTAACGGTTTGAAAATCAAACGGTTAATTAACGTCCACTTTACTTTGATTTACTAAAAGAGCTTATACGCTAGTGCCAGTTAACTCTAACGCGTTACCTCCAGGTGGCGTAAGCAAGATTACTCACTTCTGAGTAGTAATTGCGTGATCTGGATCAAAAATTCGCAAAGCTGACACCTTTCAGCAGGCCCTTTTAGCGTTTCTCGTCAAGTGTTAATAAATTGACGTAATGAATGCTAATAACGTTAGCATAATTAATACATATTAATAACACTGAGTATTGGTAGCGTATTTACGTAGATATACGAAGATAGAAGGTGAAGTATGCTGACAAAAGGCGTATCTTCAGCGCGGATTTTATCAATTTTTATGACTCATTTTATCCGGCTAACGCTTCGGAGCTAACCGTGATCCAAACGCTATTTGATTTTCCTGTCTATTTTAAATTTTTCATTGGGTTATTTGCGTTAGTCAACCCGGTAGGGATCATCCCTGTCTTTATCAGTATGACCAGTTATCAAACTGCTGCAGCGCGAAACAAAACCAACCTTACGGCAAACCTGTCAGTCGCTATCATTCTGTGGACTTCGCTGTTTCTTGGTGATGGTATTCTGCAACTTTTCGGTATCTCAATAGATTCGTTCAGGATTGCCGGCGGCATTCTGGTTGTGACTATCGCGATGTCAATGATTAGCGGAAAACTAGGGGAAGATAAACAAAACAAACAGGAAAAATCAGAAACCGCAATCCGTGAGAGTATCGGCGTTGTACCGTTGGCATTGCCGTTGATGGCGGGACCGGGGGCGATAAGCTCAACTATTGTTTGGGGTACGCGATATCACAGTGCGATTAACCTGTTTGGCTTTTTTGTCGCGATTGCGCTGTTTGCCCTGTGCTGCTGGGGGCTGTTTCGCATGGCGCCATGGCTGGTACGACTGTTGGGACAAACTGGCATCAACGTCATTACGCGTATTATGGGGCTACTGTTAATGGCCTTGGGTATCGAATTCATTGTTACAGGTATCAAATCCATTTTCCCAGGTTTGCTGGCCTGATATCTCTCTTCTGTACAAACGGAGTCGGTCCCGGCTCCGTTTCCTTTCATTATCAGTAAAACTTCTCACTAAAGTTGAAAATCAGCATAGTGATAATAAAAAATGCTGATGGTTATTCATTTGTTTATTCATTGATTTTATGAATGTAACACTCATCCATCTGCCAGAGAGAGCCTGATATCGCTGTTATTTAATTAACATCATACTCTGGGGCTTGCTGTAGGATTATCGAAATGTTATTAGTTATTTCAGCGTTTTTTTCAGTTGAATGTGCTAATTAATAACCAATTGTTAAATTTATGTGCATTTTGACGTGGTGTTGACACCTGACAGGGTAGTTAACACCTGGCTTGATGTAATTTATTGTTTTTCATGGGTTTATTATAGAAAACCTTCATTCGTAAGACTTTCTTTGTGAGATTTATTTCCAATAAAAGAGAATTGGTTAACAAATTTGTAAAATGTATTGGCGGTTAAGAAACGCATTTGATACTTTCCGGCCAGGTATTATGCAGAAGAATTCACGTTGATGAGAATCATTTGCAGTTAGTTTCTCTCAACAGGGTAATAGCGTGTTTCCGGCAGGGGAGGCACGTAGATAATCGACGTAAGGCAGTCATACGAACCGCCAGAATAAATAAAGTCGGTGATAGCAAGCAGTAAAACAAAAAACGACCTGACGGCAGAAAATCTCCGGTGCCGTACAGTGATCCTGACAGGATTAACAGTCTGGTTAAAAAACCAGCCATAATAATGAGGGAGTACAACACAATGACTAACATCACTAAAAAAAGTTTAGTAGCTGCGGGGATCTTAACTGCGCTAGTCGCTGGAAATGTTGCCACGGCGGCAGTAGTGCCAGCGGGTGTGCAGCTTGCTGAAAAGCAGACTCTGGTGCGTAATAACGGTTCGGAAGTGCAGTCACTCGATCCCCACAAAATCGAAGGTGTACCTGAATCCAACATTAACCGTGACCTGTTTGAAGGTTTATTAATCAGTGATGTCGATGGCAAACCATCGCCTGGCGTGGCTGAAAAATGGGAAAATAAAGATTTTAAAGTCTGGACATTCCATCTGCGTAAAGATGCTAAGTGGTCTGACGGCACGCCTGTTACCGCGCAAGATTTCGTGTATAGCTGGCAACGTTTGGCTAATCCAAATACTGCATCACCGTACGCCAGTTATTTGCAGTACGGTCATATCGTCAATATTGATGATATTATCGCCGGTAAAAAACCGATCACCGATCTCGGTGTAAAAGCTCTCGACGATCATACTTTTGAAGTCACCCTCAGCGAACCTGTTCCTTATTTCTACAAACTTCTTGTGCACTCTTCCGTTTCACCGGTTCCTAGAGCTGCTGTTGAAAAATTCGGAGAGAAGTGGACCCAGCCCGCTAACATCATTACTAACGGTGCGTATAAACTGAAAGACTGGGTTGTGAACGAGCGCATTGTGCTTGAGCGTAATACCAACTATTGGGACAACGCCAAAACGGTTATTAACCAGGTAACCTACCTGCCTATTTCTTCTGAAGTGACTGACGTTAACCGCTATCGCAGCGGTGAAATCGACATGACCTATAACAACATGCCGATTGAGTTATTCCAGAAACTGAAAAAAGAGATCCCGAACGAAGTCCACGTTGACCCGTATCTGTGCACCTATTATTACGAAATCAATAACCAGAAAGCACCGTTCAACGATGTTCGTGTTCGTACCGCCCTGAAGCTGGCGTTGGATCGTGACATTATCGTCAATAAAGTGAAAAACCAGGGTGACCTGCCGGCGTATAGCTTTACTCCTCCATACACCGATGGCGCGAAACTGGTTGAGCCAGAGTGGTTCAAGTGGTCTCAGGAAAAGCGTAATGAAGAAGCGAAGAAACTGCTGGCTGAGGCCGGATATACCGCTGAGAAACCGCTGACCTTTGACCTGCTGTATAACACTTCAGACCTGCATAAGAAGCTGGCTATTGCCGCGGCATCTATCTGGAAGAAAAATCTGGGTGCTAATGTGAAGCTGGAAAACCAGGAATGGAAAACGTTCCTCGATACGCGCCATCAGGGCAACTATGATGTTTCACGTGCGGGCTGGTGTGCGGACTATAACGAACCGACGTCCTTCCTGAATATGGTGCTGTCCGACAGCTCGAATAATACCGTCCACTATAAGAGCCCGGCATTTGATAAGCTGATTGCGGATACGCTGAAAGTGACTGATGAAGCGCAGCGCAGCGAACTGTATTCGAAAGCGGAACAGCAGCTGGATAAAGATTCTGCGATTGTACCGGTTTATTACTATGTCAATGCCCGCCTGGTGAAACCATGGGTTGGCGGATACTCCGGTAAAGACCCGATGGATAATATCCACGTTAAAGACTTGTATATTATCAAGCATTAATGGCAAGACGTGGGGCAATCATTTTTGCCCCACAGTGTCTTTTTTCTTCGAACTATTAATACCGCTTTACCTGAACGTCGGGGTTAAAGAGGTATAAAGGCACACGCCAGAAGGTACGGGCAATGTTAAAATTCATATTACGTCGCTGTCTGGAAGCGATTCCGACGCTGTTTATTCTTATTACGATTTCATTCTTTATGATGCGCCTTGCGCCCGGAAGCCCATTCACCGGGGAACGCGCGTTACCGCCAGAGGTGCTGGCGAATATTGAAGCGAAATATCATCTTAACGATCCTATCTCGACGCAGTATTTCAGCTATCTGAAACAGCTGGCGCATGGCGATTTTGGACCATCCTTTAAATATAAAGACTACACGGTTAACGACCTCGTTGCTTCGAGTTTTCCGGTTTCTGCGAAGCTGGGTGCGGCAGCCTTTATTCTGGCGGTACTCGTCGGCGTTAGCGCCGGGGTGATAGCCGCGCTGAAGCAAAATACACGTTGGGATTACACGGTGATGGGGGTGGCAATGACTGGGGTAGTTATCCCCAGTTTCGTGGTCGCTCCCTTATTGGTCATGATATTTGCCATAACTTTGAAATGGCTGCCCGGCGGGGGCTGGAACGGTGGGGCGTTGAAATTTATGATCCTGCCAATGGTGGCCTTGTCACTGGCCTACATCGCCAGTATCGCTCGTATTACTCGCGGTTCGATGATTGAAGTGCTGCACTCTAACTTTATTCGTACCGCGCGCGCCAAAGGGCTGCCGATGCGGCGGATTATTTTCCGCCATGCGTTAAAACCTGCGCTGTTGCCAGTGCTGTCCTATATGGGACCGGCATTTGTCGGCATTATCACTGGTTCGATGGTTATTGAAACCATCTATGGTTTACCTGGCATTGGTCAGTTGTTCGTCAATGGCGCGTTAAACCGCGACTATTCGCTGGTTCTGAGTCTGACCATACTGGTGGGTACTCTGACCATCGTGTTTAACGCGATTGTCGATGTGCTTTATGCCGTTATCGACCCGAAAATTCGTTACTGATACTGGAGCTCGCTATGATGTTAAGTAAGAAAAACAGCGAAGCGCTGGAGAATTTCAGTGAAAAGCTGGAGGTCGAAGGCCGCAGCCTGTGGCAGGACGCGCGTCGACGCTTTATGCATAACCGAGCTGCGGTAGCAAGCCTGGTGGTGCTGGTAATTATTGCGCTGTTCGTGACGCTCGCGCCGATGCTGTCGCAGTTTACCTACTTCGATACTGACTGGGGCATGATGTCCAGCGCGCCGGATACGGAATCAGGCCACTATTTCGGTACTGACTCGTCGGGACGTGACCTGTTGGTACGCGTGGCGATTGGCGGGCGCATCTCGCTAATGGTCGGCATTGCGGCGGCGTTGGTCGCGGTTGTTGTCGGTACACTGTACGGTTCTCTGTCGGGCTACCTCGGCGGAAAAATCGACTCGGTGATGATGCGTCTGCTGGAAATTCTCAACTCCTTCCCGTTCATGTTCTTTGTGATCCTGCTGGTCACCTTCTTTGGGCAAAATATCCTGCTGATTTTTGTCGCTATCGGGATGGTCTCCTGGCTGGATATGGCGCGTATCGTGCGTGGACAAACGCTGAGCCTCAAGCGCAAAGAGTTTATTGAAGCGGCGCAAGTGGGTGGGGTGTCTACCGTGCGTATCGTTATCCGCCATATTGTGCCGAACGTGCTGGGTGTGGTGGTGGTATACGCTTCATTGCTGGTGCCGAGCATGATCCTGTTTGAATCCTTCCTGAGCTTTTTGGGATTAGGTACGCAGGAGCCGTTAAGTAGCTGGGGCGCTCTGCTCAGTGATGGTGCCAACTCAATGGAAGTCTCACCATGGCTGCTGCTGTTTCCGGCAGGTTTCCTGGTGGTCACTTTGTTCTGTTTTAACTTTATTGGCGATGGCTTGCGTGATGCCCTCGACCCGAAAGACCGTTAAGGAGTGCAGCCATGAGCGTAATTGAAACCTCAACCGCGCCGCTCGCGCAACAACAGGCTAACGCACTGCTGAACGTAAAAGATTTGCGTGTGACGTTCGCTACCCCCGACGGCGATGTAACTGCGGTCAACGATTTAAACTTTTCTCTGCGAGCTGGAGAAACGCTGGGTATTGTCGGAGAATCCGGCTCAGGTAAATCGCAAACGGCCTTTGCACTGATGGGCCTGCTGGCGGCTAATGGTCGTATCGGGGGCTCCGCAACGTTCAACGGACGTGAAATTCTGAACTTACCGGAACGTGAACTGAACAAACTGCGCGCCGAGCAAATCTCGATGATTTTCCAGGACCCGATGACGTCTCTCAATCCGTACATGCGGGTCGGGGAGCAGTTGATGGAAGTTCTGATGCTGCATAAAGGCATGAGCAAAGCGGAAGCTTTTGAAGAGTCGGTCAGAATGCTGGATGCGGTGAAAATGCCGGAAGCGCGTAAGCGCATGAAAATGTATCCGCATGAATTCTCCGGTGGTATGCGTCAGCGCGTTATGATCGCTATGGCGTTGCTGTGCAGGCCCAAATTACTGATAGCCGATGAACCGACCACTGCGCTCGATGTGACGGTACAGGCGCAAATCATGACGCTGCTGAATGAACTGAAAAGCGAATTCAACACCGCGATTATCATGATCACCCACGATCTGGGGGTTGTTGCCGGTATTTGCGATAAAGTTCTGGTGATGTACGCCGGTCGTACGATGGAATACGGCAGTGCGCGGGATGTCTTTTATAAGCCCGTTCATCCGTATTCGATTGGTTTGCTGAATGCCGTACCTCGTCTGGATGCAGAAGGGGAAGAGATGCTCACGATCCCGGGCAACCCACCGAACCTGCTGCGTCTGCCAAAAGGCTGTCCATTCCAGCCGCGTTGCCCGCATGCGATGGAAATCTGTAGCAGTGCTCCGCCACTGGAGGAATTTAGTCCAGGCCGTTTGCGCGCCTGCTTTAAGCCGGTGGAGGAACTGGTATGAATGCGGTAACCGAACAACGTAAAGTGCTCCTTGAGATTGCTGACCTTAAAGTCCATTTCGATATTAAAGATGGCAAACAGTGGTTCTGGCAACCATCTAAAACCTTGAAGGCAGTTGATGGCGTAACCCTGAGACTGTATGAGGGCGAAACCCTGGGCGTGGTCGGTGAATCAGGCTGCGGGAAATCGACCTTTGCCCGTGCGATTATCGGCCTGGTGAAGGCCACCGATGGAAAGGTTGCCTGGCTGGGTAAAGATTTACTGGGCATGAAACCCGATGAGTGGCGGGAAGTACGCAGCGATATCCAGATGATTTTCCAGGATCCGCTGGCATCGTTAAACCCGCGCATGACCATTGGTGAAATCATTGCCGAACCGCTGCGAACTTATCATCCGAATCTTCCTGGTCAAGAAGTCCGCGATCGTGTGAAAGCGATGATGATGAAGGTAGGATTACTGCCCAACCTGATTAACCGCTACCCACATGAGTTTTCAGGTGGCCAGTGTCAGCGTATTGGTATTGCCCGCGCGCTGATCCTCGAACCGAAGTTGATTATCTGCGATGAACCCGTTTCGGCGCTGGACGTGTCAATCCAGGCCCAGGTGGTTAACCTGCTGCAACAACTTCAGCGAGAAATGGGATTATCGTTAATCTTCATTGCCCACGACCTCGCGGTGGTTAAACATATCTCCGACCGTGTGCTGGTTATGTATCTCGGACATGCGGTGGAATTAGGGACCTATGACGAGGTGTACCATAACCCGCTGCATCCTTATACCAAAGCGCTGATGTCTGCGGTGCCGATCCCCGATCCGGATCAGGAAAGGAACAAGGTTATCCAGTTGCTGGAAGGCGAGTTACCGTCCCCGATTAACCCTCCTTCCGGTTGCGTGTTCCGTACGCGCTGCCCGATTGCAGGGCCGGAATGCGCAAAAACGCGCCCGGTTCTCGAAGGAAGTTTCCGACACGCAGTTTCCTGCCTGAAAGTAGACCCGCTATAATTCCGAGGGCTGACAAAAGTCAGCCCTTTTTTTGGTGAGGTATCTGTGCCAGGTTTAGTCTCTTCTGTCCGCCGCGCGCTCTTTCGCAAATTATTCGATTTAAACACCCGTTCAGGGCGTCGCTTTGAAGGTATGTGCGCGCTATTCGCCTTGCTCAGCGTTATTGTTATCTTCATTGAGTCCGGAGTAGGGACGCAATACCATTTAACATTTGAGGAATGGCGCGTTTTTGTCTGGCTGGAGATCTTTATTACTCTGGTCTTTACTCTCGAATATCTTCTGCGCTTATGCTGTTGGGCCAATCCCGCCAAATATGTGTTTAGTTTCTGGGGGATAGTTGACCTTGCCACCATCCTGCCGCTGTATGTGATGTGGCTATGGCCGGAAATCAGTCTGAGTTATGTTTTCGCCTGGCGGGCGATGCGTGTCCTGCGCGTACTGCGTATTCTCAAGCTGTTGCGCTTTATGCCTTCTCTACGGGTGTTCTGGAATGCGTTAAAAAGTGCCCGACATCAGCTGATGTTGTTCTATTCCTTTATCGCCATTCTGATGGTGGTTTTTGGTGCGATGATGTATCTGATTGAAGGGCCAAAATATGGATTTACTACGCTGAATGCGTCGGTGTATTGGGCGATTGTTACTGTAACCACCGTCGGCTATGGCGATATCACCCCGCACACCCCGTTGGGGCGCATGGTGGCGTCCGTGCTTATCCTGATTGGTTACTCGGTGATTGCGATACCGACGGGATTGATTACCACGCACATGAGCAGTGCGTTCCAGCATCGCGGGCACCAACGAAAATGTCCCCAGTGTCAGCAGGCGCAGCACGAACATAGCGCGCAGTTTTGTAACCGTTGCGGAAGCAAACTACCGGGCTAAAAATGAAAAAAGCTGCGAGAGCAGCTTTTTTGTTTGATTATTCGCGCCAGAGAATATGGCAGAGCTTATGATCTTTTTCGCGACATAATAAAACGCGCGCAAAAATATCGTTAATCTCGCCGTCTTCTGTATCTGCCAGACCAATCACCACTTCGGCAAAGAAATCAGGGTTCAGGTCAAAATCAACATGCTCCTGCCAGTCTTCTGCCGGATCGAATAACTCGGCACCGCCGCGTTCTTCAAACTGCAAATTGAACAGAATGATATCTGCCGGATCGAGGTTATCCGCAGCCAGTTCGAGAAAAATGTCGTAAGCCTGCTCAAGCGTTTCGTCTTCGGTCAGGCGATTGTTCAAATCCATATCCATAATGACTACCTGTTTACTGTCTGATGGGCACGTTTTACAGCAACGGACTAAAGAAGTAAAACAGTCGCTCTGCTATCCGCTGCCAGAGTGGTCGTTTTACCCACAAACGGGCATCAAGCAGGCGGGAACGCGAAATATAATCATCCTGCACGGCGGCGAGATCGCCGCCGAATCCAGCATCGTCAATGACCAGCGTGATTTCAAAATTGAGCCACAGACTGCGCATATCCAGGTTAACGGTACCGACCAGGCTCAGCTCGCCATCGACCAGTACGCTCTTGGTATGCAGCAGGCCGCCTTCGAACTGATAAATTTTAACGCCAGCTGCCAGCAACTCAGTGAAAAAGGCCCGGCTTGCCCAGCCAACCAGCAGGGAATCATTCTTACGCGGAAGAATGATACTGACGTCGACCCCACGCTGTGCTGCCGTACAAATTGCATGCAGCAAATCGTCGCTGGGAACAAAGTAAGGCGTGGTCATAATTAAATATTCGCGCGCTGAATAAGCTGCGGTTAACAGCGCCTGATGAATCAAGTCTTCTGGGAAACCAGGACCCGAGGCAATTGTGTGAATGGTGTGCCCGCTGGCCTGCTCAAACGGCATGATATTGACGTCCGGTGGCGGGGGCAAAATGCGCTTTCCGGTCTCAATTTCCCAGTCGCAAGAATAGACGATGCCCATAGCGGTGGCTACCGGGCCTTCCATTCTTGCCATTAAATCAACCCATTGCCCAACGCCTGCATCTTGTTTGAAGAAGCGCGGATCGACCATGTTCATGCTGCCGGTATACGCAATGTAGTTGTCGATCATGATCATTTTGCGGTGCTGACGCAGGTCCATACGGCGTAAAAATACACGCATCAGGTTCACCTTCAGCGCTTCTACAACCTCGATACCTGCGTTACGCATCATCGCCGCCCAAGGGCTGCGGAAGAACGCCACGCTGCCGGCGGAGTCCAGCATCAGGCGACAGTGAATGCCACGCCTTGCGGCAGCCATTAACGACTCGGCTACCTGATCGGCCATACCACCCGGCTGCCAGATGTAGAACACCATCTCTATGTTGTGGCGCGCCAGTTGAATATCACGGATCAGCGCCTGCATCACGTCATCTGAACTGGTGAGCAGCTGCAGCTGATTTCCCTTAACGCCGGCGATTCCTTGACGACGCTCGCACAGTTTAAATAAGGAGGAGGCGACGCTGCTGTTTTCCTGCGCAAAAATATGCTTACAGGCTTTAAGATCGTTCAGCCACTTGGCCGTTGACGGCCACATTGCCCGGGCGCGTTCGGCGCGGCGTTTACCCAGGTGGAGCTCACCGAAGGACAGATAAGCAATGATCCCTACCAATGGCAGAATATAGATGATCAAAAGCCAGGCCATTGCGGAGGGCACTGCGCGTCGTTTCATTAGAATGCGTAATGTTACGCCAGCAATGAGTACCCAGTAACCCAGAATGACCAGCCAACTCACCACGGTGTAGAAGGTTGTCATAAATTTAAAAATCCTTTTGAAAGCGTATTGTTAAGAGTTTACGCATCAGGATTAATCTGGCAAATAAAAACACGGGAAAACCGCTGGTCTGCATTCGGTGTGGCGTTATAATGGCCACTCAGTGACTGAAAGAGTAGTAAACATGAAGCGTAGTAGAACGGAAGTGGGACGCTGGCGGATGCTGCGTCAGGCTAGCCGCCGTAAAGCACGTTGGCTTGAAGGACAATCGCGTCGTAATATGCGTATCCACACTATCAGAAAGTGCATTCTCAACCATCAACGCAACTCGTTGCTGTTTGCGATCCACAGCATCTGATCCCAAAAGGGCACCGCTGGCGGTGCCCAATGTCTGTTTTTGTTTTGTTTTTAAAATACTTTTTTGTACGGTTTTACTGAAACCTGCGCGTAAACGCCCGCTGCAACATACGGATCGGCTTCCGCCCACGCCTGTGCCGCCTCCAAAGATTCAAATTCGGCAATCACCGTCGAGCCGGTAAAACCCGCCGCACCGGGATCGTTACTATCGACCGCTGGCATGGGGCCCGCCGTGAGCAAACGACCTTCGTCATGAAGGAGTTGCAGGCGAGCCAGATGAGCAGGGCGCACGGAAAGACGTTTTTCGAGAGAGTCTGCGATATCTTGGGCGTAAATAACATACAGCACGGGTAGAACTCCTTGAACGGTAAAAGTCGTTAATAACGTTATTGGAAAGGCCTAACAACTGCAACGGAAAGATAACTGATATGTTAAGGCCATACTCTGAAAGTGGTTTTTTATCATAAAATCGCGTTCTAAATGTCAGTTACCGCCATGGGCTTATTGAATATGATTGCTATTTGCATTTAAAATCAGGGCCTGGTTTTTTTACTGAAACGATTATGACTTCAATGACCCTTGATTTACCTCGTCGCTTTCCCTGGCCAACGTTACTGTCTGTCGGCATTCATGGTGCCGTGGTGGCTGGTTTGCTGTATACCTCGGTACATCAGGTTATTGAACTGCCTGCGCCAGCGCAGCCGATCTCTGTCACGATGGTCGCGCCTGCCGATCTCGAACCACCTCAGGCCGTTCAGCCGCCGCCGGAACCCGTTGTCGAGCCTGAACCGGAACCAGAGCCGATTCCAGAGCCACCAAAAGAGGCGCCGGTGGTGATTGAAAAACCGAAGCCCAAGCCTAAACCGAAGCCAAAACCGGTGAAAAAGGTGGAAGAGCAGCCGAAACGCGATGTTAAACCAGCAGAACCGCGGCCGGCCTCCCCGCTGGAAAATACGGCACCTACGCGCACAATGACCAATACCGCGCCGGCAACTACCAGCAAACCGGTGGTCAGTGCGCCATCGGGCCCACGCGCTTTAAGCCGTAATCAGCCTCAGTATCCGGCGCGAGCTCAGGCGCTACGCATTGAAGGGCGGGTAAAGGTCAAATTTAATGTAACGCCGGATGGTCGGGTTGAAAATGTGGAGATCCTGTCTGCACAGCCTGCCAATATGTTTGAGCGTGAAGTGAAAAACGCGATGCGTAGATGGCGTTATGAAGCAGGTAAACCCGGTTCCGGACTCGTGGTGAATATTGTTTTCAAATTAAACGGCACAACGCAGATCGAGTAAGCATCAGGCCGTCCGGCAATGATCAGGAGTGATGATTGCCGGATAGCATTACTGGCGTGTGCTATCAGGCCAACGTGGGGATTGGACGCGGTTTCCCGTCTTTATCAACGGCAACGTAGATAAACAGAGCTTCGGTGGCCTTATAACGCTGGCCAATAGGTTCAGAAGCGACTTTCTTCACCCAAACTTCAATATTGATGCTGATTGAGGTTGTCCCGCGTTTCACACAGCGAGCATAGCAACACACTACATCACCTACGGCGACCGGGCGCAAAAAGCTCATTCCTTCAACCCGCACCGTTACCACACGACCATGTGCGATCTCTTTGGCCTGAATCGCGCCACCTATATCCATTTGTGACATCAGCCAGCCGCCAAAAATATCACCGTTCGCGTTGGTATCGGCAGGCATGGCCAGAGTGCGTAAAACCAGTTCACCCTGGGGAGTGTTATTCGTTGTTGTCATTGTAGAACCGACTATAGAGAAAGATTACAGGCGCGATGCTACTAGAATTTGTGCGTCGAGAACAGAGGGGATGCGGCATGCAGAGCAGATGTAAGTCAGGTTGTCAGCTCTATGGAACGCGAGGGGATAAAAATTCGCCAGATCCGCAGATCTGGCGAGCATGTATTACGATTTATCTTCTTGCGGCAGATGACGGTAAATATAGACTCCACTCAGCAGCGTAAAGAATAAAGTCAGGGCGGTCAGGCCGAACACTTTGAAGTTGACCCAAATGTTCTGCGGTAGCCAAAATGCAATATAGATATTCGCCAGACCACACAGGATGAAAAAGACTGCCCAGGCTAAATTTAGTTTCGACCACACTGGCTGCGGCAGGGTCAGTTCTTTACCTAACATGCGCTGGATCAGCGGCTTTTTCATCACCCACTGGCTTACCAGCAATGCACCAGCAAACAGCCCGTAAATCACCGTTACTTTCCACTTAATGAATTCATCGTTGTGGAAAAAAATAGTCAGGCCACCAAATACGGCCACCAGGACAAAGGTGATTAACGCCATCTTCTCGACCTTGCGATAGCGAACCCAGCTGTAAATCAACACTACAGCCGTCGCGACAATCAGCGCCGAGGTCGCCGCATAGATGTCGTAAAGCTTATAAAAAGCAAAAAAGACAACCAGCGGTAAAAAATCAAGAAACTGCTTCATTCTTCGATTCCGTCATCAAAAGCACCGGGTACAAGCCCGGAATGCGTTCAGGGTTTATTGGCGAATCAGCATGTACAGGCGGAACAAATAGATCAGCAACACCGCGGAGATCATATTGCTCAGCGTATTCGCCAATACCGCGCCTACATTCGGCGTAAGTACTGCAAAACTTGGCGCAAAAAGCAACAGCAGCGTTTTTGCCAGCAACCAACCGATTACTGCCGGCGCAACCAGTCGCATATTCGACCACGCCAGACGCATACTGTTGCGCATCGCGGCAAAGACACCCATTTTGTCCTGTACCAACATCACAGGTGCGAGTGCCAGCAGGATGGCCAGCAGAATACCGGGAACAACAACCAGCATAATACCGATTTGCACCAGCAGAGTAGTCAAAAAAATCAGAATAAACAGCTTTGGCAACACTGGCGCACTGGCGCCGATGGCACGTAATGCGCTGACCCGATGACCTGCTGAAATCAGCTGAATCATCAGGATGACCCCACCGGCAAGGATGGCATTACCAATCAGACCAGAAAACGTAGACGCCGCGGAAGCGCGTAGCAAAATTTGCTGTTGCTCCGGGGTCATGTTTTGCACCAGATCGAACAACCCCACGCTGCTGGTTAACTGATCGCCTTCACTGAGTTGCGCAATTTGTGCGTCAGTGGGGGAAAAGGCATGCCCTAACACCACTGTGATAAACGCGCACAACAACGATACCAGCAAGATGGTAATGAATTGATTACGGAAAAAGTTTCCCGTGTCACGGTAAACGGATTTCGCCGTGATAGACATGCACTCTCCTTGAGTTTTGCAGGTGTTCATTTGCGGGCAATTGTACCCTGGATAACTCTACAGTGGCAGCATCGCGCGATGTATGGAAAAGCATATCTTTGTAAAGCTGCGGTAATTTTTGGCTATGACTTCAGCGTCGTGCATGAACGCTGTTTGTTATCTGCGCATCGCGTGCAGATAACCATCACCCATCAGCAATGAGCTGGAGGTACTTGCACATTGAAAATATATCAAAATTGATCTGAATTAATTTAACCAGGATTTTGAATGCAAGTTCTAACTTAATCTGGATCAATAAATGTTAAATTATCAAAGTCAATGTGATCCATGTTAGATCATTTATTACTCCAAAGTAGGTATATTCATTCCGCTTTTATAACCATAACGATGGAGCGGACATGAAAAAATTAACAGTTGCAGCATTGGCTTTAACAACTCTTCTCTCTGGTAACGCATTTGCGCATGAAGCTGGAGAGTTCTTTATTCGTGCAGGTTCTGCCACCGTCAGACCGACGGAAGGTGCAGGTGGTACGCTGGGCAGCTTAGGTGGCTTTGATGTCAGCAATAACACGCAGTTGGGTCTGACATTTACCTACATGGCAACCGACAATATCGGTGTTGAATTACTGGCGGCTACACCGTTCCGCCATAAAATTGGTACTGCAGCAACGGGTGATATTGCCACCGTACATCATTTGCCGCCGACGTTAATGGCACAGTGGTACTTCGGTGACTCCAGCAGTAAACTGCGTCCGTATGTAGGTGTTGGTGTGAACTACACGACCTTCTTCGATGAAGGCTTTAACGATAACGGTAAAGAAACAGGATTATCGGACCTGAGTCTGAAAGATTCCTGGGGTGCAGCAGGGCAAGTCGGTATGGACTATCTGATTAACCGCGACTGGCTGATTAACATGTCGGTCTGGTACATGGATATCGATACTACTGCGAAGTACAAATCTAATGGTGCTGTTCTGCCGCAAGCCCGTTATAGCGACAGTGTACGCCTCGATCCGTGGGTGTTTATGTTCTCTGCGGGTTATCGTTTTTAAGTTCTTCTGCAAAACTCCTCTGCAAAACTGGTCATCAAATGACCAGTTTTTTCCATTCTTTTCCACGCGTATTGTTGTTTTGACCAGCCGTAGTCAACTGAGTCACGTGTGCTTCTAAACGCATCAGTCAGAGATGCTGGTTGTACCGTCCCACCCATTTAGCATTTCCCTTTGTTGTAGTGGTGGAGTAAATATAGGCTAAGTATCTTGTCCCGGTACTAAACGAACACACTATCAAATAAGGCGCTGTGCAAGATGACTTGTAGCGCTCTCTTTAAGCAGTACCGCGGTAACTATAATAGCCTGTGTGTTTATCTGGAATATCGCTTTTGTTTCTATTCTCTTATGCATTATTGCTGCGGCTCATTTATTATGTACAAAAAAGAACCTGCAGATAATCAGGGGATAACTTATCCAAAATGTTAACTATTGATAAAATTAAAGTAACATATCGTAAAATTTGGATATTTTATTTTTCATGGACTAAGGTTTATACATCATGATATAATGTAATGGCAGATTATTTACCATTCAATAATGTAAATGAATTTTCGAGGAGATCATTCCAGTGGGACGTAAGTGGGCAAATATTGTTGCTAAAAAAACAGCTAAAGACGGTGCAACGTCTAATGTATATGCAAAATTCGGTGTAGAAATTTATGCTGCTGCTAAACAAGGCGAACCAGACCCAGAATTAAATACATCTTTAAAATTCGTTATTGAACGTGCGAAACAAGCGCAGGTTCCAAAACACGTTATTGATAAAGCCATTGATAAAGCCAAAGGCGGCAGCGATGAAACGTTCGTGCAAGGGCGTTATGAAGGCTTTGGTCCCAGTGGCTCACTGATTATCGCTGAAACATTGACTTCAAACGTTAACCGTACGATTGCTAATGTCCGATCAATTTTTAATAAAAAAGGCGGGAATATCGGAGCGGCGGGTTCTGTCAGCTATATGTTTGACAATACCGGAGTAATTGTATTTGAAGGGACAGACCCTGACCATATTTTTGAAATTCTGCTTAATGCTGAAGTAGATGTTCGTGATGTAACCGAGGAAGAAGGAAACATCGTTATTTATACTGAATCTACAGATCTTCATAAAGGCATTGCAGCTCTAAAAGCAGCAGGAATTACTGAGTTCTCAACCACAGAATTAGAAATGATTGCTCAATCAGAAATTGAACTTTCACCAGAAGATTTAGAAGTCTTTGCAGGGCTTGTTGATGCTCTTGAAGATGACGATGATGTTCAAAAAGTATATCATAACGTTGCAAATCTCTAATGATAGATTAAAGAAATCTGTCATTATGGCAGATTTTTTTAACTCATAAAGTTGTTATGAGTGCACTATTTATTACAGACTCGGATATTTTCCATCATCATCAACTAAAAATATCTGAGATAGGTACCAGGTATCATTCTCTTTGGACAATTGATATTCATAAACAGGTGAATAATACTGTCTCGATAATCTGGTCGTCACGGTCGCTACTTTTTCAGAAATCTGAACCGATATGATGTTCTCTTGCTCAGGATCATGACTAGACTCAGAACCAAAAGCTATAGGCTCGCCCTGAAAACCAGGTTTTGTATATTTATTCAAAAGCTCATTCCAATCCTTCTGGGCCAGGAGCATAACTTCTTGCTTTCCGTAGTTCTGATTTCTCTGAAATGACTGGTCATTCCAATATTTATAATCCCTCTGGAAAGCGGTGATTACCTGTTCCGGAGTATTTGCCAGTATGTCCCCAGCGCTTAAAAATCCAACGCTTAACATAACTAATTTAATCAACAGATGTTTCAACAAGTTCACCCATATTTGGCATGCTTTACTTCAGTGTCTCGCAAGGGACTTTTTGAAGTCAACTTCATTAATGGTTGCACAACCAAGACGACTGAACTGTATAGATTCCGGGCATACCTGCCCGTGGTTAGCAACCAGGAAAAATTCCCCTCGTTCTTCATTTAAAAAATTCTGGGGAAAACATCCTGCCTTTCTCCCCTTTGATGTAGTGCTACTCTTTAAGCAAACCAACTTTGAGGGTATTGCTGATGATGTTGACCCGCCATCTGCTACAGCAAAAAATCACACTTCTGGAACCGTTCTACGAGGATCAAACGGCAGCGTTTGCCGTGAGTGTTGCACGTGAATTATTGCTTTACATGGATAAAATTGAGGCGCTGGAGAAACTTATTGCGACTCCGGTTACACTACCTTATTGCAGCGCAAGTCCGGTTTGTGAGATTGAGGCGGGCTATGCCGCAGGCGTAAACGACTGCCGCGAGGCCATCCGGCGGGCAGGGTATCCTATCGAAGGTGATGATTAGTTTGCGCTTATGTTAACAACTATGTGCTTTTATTGTATAAATCTGTAACCTAAGCGCGCGATTGCGGGCTACATCAACGTACCTGCTTCGGAGTGGCAAACATTCTCTATCAACGTACAACGCTGTTATGCAACAACATAAACGGGTAACCGATTTGGCAATACTGTTAACTATCAGGGTGGACTCGTGAAGATTGTGCAGGATAAGCTCAGAAACAGGCAGGCTCTGCTGGTATCCGGGCTCATTACGTTGATTTTTACCTCGTTGTTTCTGTTTATCATTTATGAACAGCGTATGGCGGCCGCCAGTGAAGGCGTTAGCCGCCTGCAAGCTCACATGTTGGACATTTTTAACGATAATGAACTGATTGCCGATGCGATTGGCGAGCGTTATTACCACATCAAAACCGGCGAACAGTGTGGTGTTATGGCGCAGTTTGTTCCGCGAAACAAAGATGAATGGGGAATTAACGCCGACCCAAAGCGGGTTCATTCTGCAACGGGGACAATTATTGCTCAGCAACCCAGCCATAATGCGCTGTGTATGTATACTGCGGCGGAGTTCATTCGCGGAATGGTTAATGAGCTAAATCCAGGCAGCTTCGATGCGCACCGTTACATTATCGCCAGCAATTCAGATTATTTTTATTGGTTTATGGCTTCTGACTCGCGCAATTTCAGTTTTTCTGACTCCGAAATGGCGATGGATATAACGCATTTTTTCTATCCGCCCACCGATTTCTATACCCGGTTGTTGCAAAAAAACGTCAAAAATAAAGCTCTCAGTTCAACAAACTTCTATACCGATAAAATTACCGGTGAAAAAGCCTACAGCGTAGTGAGCTATATCTACGATCTGTCGGGTAAGGAGATATCAGACCAAATCGTTGCCTATCTGGTCTATGATCATTCGAAGCCTGAGCTGCAGGAAGCGTTAGCCGAGGCGTTTGATAATCAAATCCTTCCCGGATTGAACGTGGAGTTGGTGAATCTGACCAACAAAGAAAGCCTCTGCTTATCCGGCAAATGTGCGGGGCAATCCAGCTATTTGGTGCGCAATTTTTCGGAGAAATATGCGCTGCACTATTCGCTTTCATTAGGCCGTTTTATGGCGCGCGATACACATGCCGGGATTGTTATCCTGCTGGCGCCGTTCTTTTTCATCATCATTAGCTTCTCGTTAAAGTCATGGCTAAACGAAAGCGACCTCAAGGTTTATATCGATACTCTGACCGGCTGTTTTAACCGCCGAATACTCGACATTATCAAGCGTCGGGATTTATCACACTGTTCGGTGGTGCTACTGGACTGCAATAAATTTAAGGCCGTCAATGATACCTGGGGCCACGCGGCAGGCGATCGCGCGTTGCAAATTATTGCCAACAGGATGCTGTCAAACACCCGCACCAGCCACGATATTGTAATTCGTACCGGCGGGGATGAATTTATGATCCTGCTGTTTCGATCGCAGGCAACTGACGCCATAGCAATCGCGCAACGTATTAGCGGGCAGGTGACCAGTCATGTGTTTGTGGTGGATGGGCATACCGTGCCATTGTCAGTATCGTGGGGAATTGCAGAAGTGAACGGTGAACTGGATGTGGCCATTCAGAATGCGGATAGCGCTATGTATAGAATGAAGCACACGGAAGAAGGGTGAAACCGCCAGACGTCTCTGGCGGTTGATTTAACTTACTGGTGGGTGGCGGCTTTCATCGTGCTGACAAACGCTTTCAGCTCAGCCAGCATCTGTTCCGGTGCCGCAACATTTTTCTCAATGATTTTCACAATTGCCGAGCCGGAAATTGCACCGGCAGCACCGGCTTCAATAGCTCCGGCTACCTGTTCAGGCGCAGAGATACCGAAGCCCTGTAAAGAAGGCGGTGCATCATATTGTTTCAGCTTTTCAACCAAATGATGCAGCGGTAATGCCGCACGATTTTCGGCACCGGTCACACCTGCACGTGAAAGCAGATAAGTGTAGCCGCGACCGTAAGAGGCAATCTGGCGTAGCAGTTCTTCATCAGCGTTCGGCGGGCAGATGAAAATCGGTGCGATGTTGTGACGCAGTGCAGCAGTTCTGAATGGCGCAGACTCCTCAACAGGGACATCGGCTACCAACACAGAATCCACACCCACTTTTTCGCACTGGGCGTAAAACTCGTCAATGCCCTTGCTGAAGACCAGGTTGGCATACATCAGCAACCCAATGGGAATCGTCGGATGTTTCTGGCGAATCAGCGCCAGCATCTCAAAGCATTGCGATGGTGTGACGCCGGCGGCAAACGCACGCAGGGTGGCTTCCTGAATGGTTGGGCCATCGGCCAGCGGATCGGAGAACGGAATGCCGAGTTCAAGCGCGTCGGCACCAGCTTCAATCAGCGTATCAATGATTTTCAGTGACTGCTCAACAGACGGATCGCCCAGGGTTACGAAGGGGACAAAAGCACCTTCTTTGCGGTCCTTCAGCTGTGCAAACAGGTTTTCGTAACGTTCCATCAGATTTCCCCTCGCGCTTTCAGAATATCGTGTACGGTGAAAATGTCTTTGTCGCCGCGACCGGAGAGATTAACCACCAGTAGCTGCTCTTTTTCCGGATTTTCACGCATCATTTTCAACGCGTGTGCCAGGGCATGGGAGGACTCCAGTGCCGGAATAATCCCCTCGTGCAGACACAGCGTTTTGAAGGCTTCCAGTGCTTCATCATCGGTTATTGAAACATAATCGGCGCGACCAATGCTGTTCAGGTACGCATGCTGTGGCCCGACCGATGGGAAGTCGAGCCCGGCGGAAATAGAGTAAGACTCTTCAATCTGTCCTTCTTCGGTCTGCATCATTGGGGACTTCATGCCGAAGTAAATCCCGACACGACCATGTTTCAACGGCGCGCCGTGTTCTCCAGACTCAATCCCGTGACCGCCTGGCTCTACGCCAATCAAACCGACGCTGGTTTCATTAATAAAATCGGCGAACATACCGATGGCGTTAGAACCGCCACCCACGCAGGCGATAACGGCGTCCGGCAGACGACCTTCTTTTTCCAGAATCTGCGCCTTGGTTTCTTCACCGATCATCCGCTGGAACTCACGCACAATAGTCGGGAAGGGGTGCGGACCTGCCGCTGTACCGAGCATATAGTGCGCGGTATCGTAGCTGCCAGACCAGTCGCGCAGCGCTTCGTTACAGGCATCTTTCAGCGTTGCGGAACCGCTGTGAACGGGGATAACTTCTGCACCCATCAAACGCATACGGAAAACGTTCGGCGACTGACGTTCAACATCTTTCGCGCCCATGTAAATACGGCATTTCAACCCCAGCAGTGCGCTGGCGAGAGCAGATGCAACACCGTGCTGCCCCGCGCCTGTTTCGGCGATAATTTCCGTTTTACCCATGCGCTTCGCCAGCAACGCCTGGCCCAGCACCTGGTTGGTTTTGTGCGCGCCGCCGTGCAGTAAATCTTCACGCTTGAGATACAGCGTCGTGTTGGTGCCTTGAGTAATGTTCTGGCACTTGGTCAGTGCGGTTGGGCGACCCGCATAGTTTTTCAGCAGGTCTGTAAACTGCGCCTGAAATTCAGGATCTTTTTGCGCGCTGACAAAAGCTTCTTCCAGCTGGCGCAGGGCAGGCATCAGAATCTGTGGCACATACATACCGCCAAATTCACCAAAATACGGATTGAGTAATGTTGTCATGTCCTTTTCCTTAATATGCGCGCAGCGTCTGAAAGACCGAAGCCAGAAGACGTGCATCTTTGATGCCCGGCTGTGACTCTACGCCAGAATTGAAATCGAGACCGGCACAGCCGGTTTTTGCCGCGTCAACGCAGTTATCTGCGCCAAGTCCGCCAGCCAGTAATACGTTATCCAGCGATTGTCCGCCTAAAAGTGACCAGTCGAAGCGTTGCCCGCTGCCGCCCTGACCGTTGTCGAAGACGTATTTATCGACATGCTGATAATCACGGGCTGGCAACTTATCGCTGACGCTGAGCGCCTTCCAGATTTGTACCTGTGCGGGTAGCGCATTGCGTAGCGCGTCTACGTAGGCTTGATCTTCGCTACCATGCAGTTGCACGGCAGTGAGTCCCAGAGCAGCCGCTGTTTCACGTACGTCGATAATATCTGTGTTGCGAAACACCCCGACGTATTGCAGCGGCGCGCCGGTCATGACCTCTCGCGCTTGCTCAACGCTAACCGCGCGTGGCGATGTGGGTACAAAAATCAGTCCGCCATAAATCGCGCCGGATTTATACGCCGCGTTGGCATCCTGAGCCCGGGTTAAACCGCAGACTTTATTCTCGCCGAGCAGTACGCGACGCACGGCAGCGTGCAGATCATCATGCGACATCAGCGCGGAACCAATCAGAAAACCGTTGGCGAAGTGGCTGAGCTCGCGCACCTGACCATAGGTGTTGATCCCGGACTCGCTGATGACGGTCACACCGTGGCCCAGGCGCGGCGCAAGCTGGCGGGTGCGATTCAAATCAATCGACAAGTCGCGTAAATCGCGGTTGTTGATACCAACGACTTTGGCGCCCAGTGCGATAGCACGCTCCAGCTCTTCTTCGTTGCTGACTTCGGTCAGTACGCCCATTTTCAGGCTGTGGGCGACGGCGGCGAGTTGACGATATTGTTCATCATCGAGGACCGACAGCATCAACAAACAGGCGTCCGCCTGGTAAAAACGCGCCAGGTAAATCTGGTAAGGATCGATAATAAAGTCCTTACACAGAACAGGTTGCGGCGCGATGCGGCTGACGATAGGCAGGAAATCAAAACTGCCCTGGAAATATTTCTCATCGGTCAGTACGGAAATCGCGGAAGCATAATGTTTATAAACGCCCGCAATCTGTGCCGGATCGAAGTCATCACGGATCACGCCTTTTGACGGAGATGCTTTTTTACATTCCAGAATAAAGGCGGTGCGCGCACCTTGCAGCGCATCGTAGAAATCACGAGAGCTGGGTTGAACATCATTTTGAAAGCTGGCCAGCGGTTGTTGCTGTTTGCGGGCTTCTACCCAAATCGCCTTGTCTGCGACAATTTTCGCTAAAACGGTTTGCATCATTTACCCTCTTGCTGCCAGTGCAGTGACACGGTCATAGGCCGCACCGCTGCGCAGTACATTAATCACGGTTTGCGCATTGGCTTTCAAATCTTCTTCACCGTGCAAGCGCATTAACATGGCGACATTCGCGGCAACAGCGGCTTCATGAGCGGCTTCACCTTTACCTTGTAACAAGCGACTAAGAATGTCACGGTTTTCTTCCGGCGTGCCGCCAGCCAGCTGTTCCTGGTGGTAAGGCGTCAGGCCAAAGTCTTCTGCCGTCAGTTGATAACTCTTGATTTCCCCATCGTGCAGTTCTGCCACAATGGTCGGCGCATGCAGCGAAACTTCGTCCATGCCACCGCTGTGCACTACGGCCGCCCGCTGATATCCGAGCACACGCAGCGTTTCGGCAATCGGCAGCACCAGCTCCGGGCTGTAAACGCCGATCAGCGCCAGCGGCGGATGTGCCGGGTTAATCAACGGGCCGAGCACGTTAAACAGCGTGCGGGTTTTCAACTGCTGGCGTACCGGCATGGCATGGCGAAAACCGGTGTGGTATTTCGGCGCAAACAGAAAACACACGCCGAGATCGTCAAGCGCCTGACGGGATTTGTCGGCGTTCATATCCAGATTGATGCCAAATGCCGCTAACAGATCCGAAGAGCCTGACTTGCTGGAGACGCTGCGGTTGCCGTGTTTGGCAACTTTCAGTCCGCAAGCCGCTGCAACAAAGGCGCTGGCGGTAGAAATATTGATGCTGTTGCTGCCGTCGCCGCCGGTACCGACAATATCGGCAAACAGATAATCAGGACGCGGGAACGGAGCGGCGTTTTCCAGCAGCGCGGTTGCCGCACCGGCAATTTCATTCGGGTGTTCGCCACGGATTTTCATGCTCACCAGCGCCGCAGCCAGTTGTTCCGGCTTCAGTTCACCGCGGACCACGGCGGAGAACAGCTGGTGGCTTTCCTGCTGAGACAGCGTATGCGCCTGGTACAGTTTCTCCAGAATTGGTTGCAGCGTATTGGTTTGTTCAAGCTTCTGTTGCGCCCAGGCCAGCGTTTGTTCCAACAGACGCGCGCCCTGGGTGGTCAGAATGGACTCCGGATGGAACTGGAAGCCGCAGACGCGATCGGTATCGTGACGCACCGCCATCACCATGCCGTTAAAGTGGGCGTTAATGGTTAATCCTGCCGGAACGTTGCTGCCAACCAGCGAATGATAGCGTGCCACCGGCAGCGGATTCGCCAGACCAGCAAACATTGCCTGACCGTCGTGTTCAATGCTGGACGCTTTGCCGTGCAGGATTTCTCCAGCCTGGCCCACATATCCACCATAGGCCTCAACAATGGCCTGATGTCCCAGACAAATGCCGATGATTGGCAGCTTGCCGCGCAGACGGGTTAACAGCTCCGGCATGCAACCTGCTTCGCTTGGCGCACCTGGGCCTGGAGAGAGCATCAGCACAGGATTTTTCATCGTTGCTAAGCGGTCAATCAACGTCTGGGCCGGAATATGGTTGCGGTAAATCACCACGTTGTGACCATTAGTACGTAGCTGATCCGCCAGGTTATAGGTAAAAGAGTCGATATTATCGAGCAGCAGAATGTCAGCCATTAGAAGGTCTCCTGTGCGTGGTGCGCGGTGGCGATAGCACGCAGAACCGCGCGCGCTTTATTACGGGTTTCATCGGCTTCAGACTGCGGTACAGAATCCAGAACAATTCCGGCACCGGCTTGTACGGTGGCAATACCGTCTTCCACGAGGGCGGAACGAATGACAATACAGGTATCCAGATCGCCATGAGCCGTGAAGTAACCTACCGCGCCGCCGTAGCTGCCACGGCGACGACCTTCTGCCTCGGCGATAAGCTGCATAGCGCGAACTTTTGGCGCTCCGCTTAACGTGCCCATATTCATACAGGCGCGGTAAGCGTGCAGCACATCCAGATCGCTACGCAGCTCGCCGACCACGCGCGAAACCAGGTGCATAACGAAGGAGTAACGATCGACTTTGGTGAGGTCAGCAACATAGCGGCTGCCAGGCGTACAGATGCGCGCCAGGTCGTTACGCGCAAGGTCAACCAGCATCAGGTGCTCAGAAAGCTCTTTATGGTCGGTACGCATTTCCAGCTCGATACGGCTGTCAAGGTCGCGGTCAAGCGAACCGTCCGCACGACGACCGCGCGGACGAGTGCCGGCAATCGGGTAGATCTCAATCTGGCGGCTGGTGGCATCGTATTTCAGCGAGCTTTCCGGGGAGGCGCCAAACAGCGTAAAATCGTTGTCCTGCATGAAAAACATGTATGGGCTGGGGTTACTTTTCTTCAGCACATAGTAGGCTGCCAGCGGTGACGGGCAGGGCAGCGAGAAACGGCGGGACGGAACTACCTGGAAAATTTCGCCCGCGCGAATCGCTTTTTGCATCCCACGCACCACTGCGCCAAACTCTTCATCGCTCTGATTGCATTCGCAGCGCATCTGCGGGACTTCAGTAACGGGCAGCGGCGGCGCAGGCTCGGTAAGCTGTTGGCTCAGCTGCGCCAGACGGGCGTTAAGACGCTGTTTCTCCGCATCATTGGGGGTAAAAACACTGGCCTGAATTCGGGTGCTTTTTTTCTGGTGGTCGATAACCATCAGCGTTTCTGCCAGATAGAAGCAGTAGTCAGGACAACGGTTGCCCGCTTCAAGCTGAGGTAAATCTTCAAAACCGGCAACCAGGTCGTAGGAAAACAGACCGCCGAAGAACATCGCTTCACGTTCTTGCACAGGAACATTCACCAGCCCCTGCAGTAAGCGAAAAGCATCAAATACGGAAAGAGAACATAAACGGGCGTCTTCATCCAACAGCGGGCTGACGGCAGGGAATCGCAGATGACGACCATTCGTCTGTTTTTCATTCTCAACGCCAGCGGGCAGGGCAGCATCCAGCAAGGGCAGCAGCGATGCGCCGTTTGTGGATAACGCCTGAATAGTGACAGTGTCACCGAGAGCGGTAATGCGCAATGCGCTGTCGACTAGCAGCAAGCTCTTCAGATCGTCTTTGCTGTCGATATCTGCAGATTCCAGCAGCAGCGTTGCCGGACGTGCGCCACACACCTGATGAAACAGCGATGTCGGATTCTCACGGTAGGCGGCATCGCAGGCAAGCAGTTCGAGTATCGGTTTTTGTGTTTGCATCGTTATTCTCATTAATTTTGTTCAAAAAAAAGCCCGCTCATTAGGCGGGCCGGGTATCTGGTTGCGAATTGCAAACGTAAGACACTGCCCGAAATCAGGAAGTGCGCCACCAACCGTGCAGAAAAAATGTTGCTTTCATTGCAGATACCTTCTTCATGTGAACTTGCGTACTAGTTAACTAGTTCGATGGGATAAAGTCAACACCTGATTTCAGTATATTTGCCGAAACCGCTATGATGGGCGTGTTACGACATTTATTGAAACGGGAGCCGCCTTGAGCGACACGAATTACGCAGTGATTTATGACCTGCATAGTCATACTACAGCCTCCGATGGGCGATTAACCCCAGAAGCCTTAGTACACCGTGCGGTAGAGATGCGAGTCGGTACACTGGCGATCACCGATCATGACACCACGGCGGGCATTGCGGCGGCAAGAGAAGAAATTTCACGTTCGGGATTAGCGTTAAATTTGATCCCTGGTGTCGAGATATCAACTGTCTGGGAAAACCATGAGATCCATATAGTGGGTCTGAACATTGATATCGCCCATCCCATGATGTGCGAGTTTCTGGCGCAACAAACGGAACGTCGTCAGCAGCGTGCGCGCCTGATTGCCGAACGACTCGACAAAGCGCATATCCCCGGCGCGTGGGAAGGGGCGTTGCGCCTGGCTGATGGCGGGGCGGTTACGCGGGGCCATTTTGCGCGTTTCCTGGTGGAATGTGGCAAAGCCACAACCATGGCGGATGTCTTTAAAAAATATCTTGCCCGTGGGAAAACCGGTTACGTTCCGCCACAGTGGTGTACAATAGAACAAGCTATTGATGTCATTCATCATTCTGGCGGTAAGGCTGTTCTGGCTCATCCTGGGCGGTACGATCTTAGCGCTAAGTGGCTGAAAAGACTGGTTGCACATTTTGCTGAACATCGCGGCGACGCGATGGAAGTAGCGCAGTGTCAGCAGTCTCCCAATGAACGCACCCATCTGGCGACGCTTGCGCGTCAGCATCAATTGTGGGCATCGCAAGGGTCTGATTTTCATCTACCCTGCCCATGGATTGAGTTGGGTCGTAAACTTTGGTTGCCCGCAGGCGTAGAAGGCGTCTGGCAACTTTGGGAGCAGCCCGAGATCACAGAGAGGAAAGTATGAGCCAGTTTTTTTATATTCATCCCGAAAACCCGCAGCAGCGCCTGATCAATCAGGCCGTTGAAATCGTGCGTAAAGGTGGGGTGATCGTCTATCCAACCGACTCCGGCTATGCGTTGGGCTGCAAAATTGAAGATAAAGGCGCAATGGAGCGCATTTGCCGCATCCGTCACCTGCCGGACGGGCACAACTTTACGCTGATGTGCCGTGACCTGTCTGAACTGTCGACCTATTCGTTTGTCGACAACGTGGCCTTCCGTTTAATTAAAAACAACACGCCGGGCAACTACACCTTCATCCTGAAGGGGACGAAAGAGGTTCCGCGCCGCTTGTTGCAAGAAAAACGTAAGACCATCGGCCTGCGTGTACCCTCAAACCCGATAGCACTGGCGCTGCTTGAAGCGCTGGGCGAGCCGATGCTCTCCACGTCACTGATGCTGCCGGGTAGCGAATTTACCGAGTCAGATCCGGAAGAAATTAAAGACCGCCTGGAGAAACAGGTGGATTTAATTATCCACGGCGGATATCTCGGCCAACAGCCGACCACGGTCATTGATTTAACCGACGATTCTCCGGTGGTGTTGCGTGAAGGCGTCGGTGACGTTAAACCTTTCTTATAAGGGCGTGAACCGCTATACTACGCGGCCTTAAAATGGCGCTGACTGGCGCCGTTGATTCTCCTGTTCGACGCCTGTGAAGGCGACACCTAAAGGAAGCTCTATGAGCGAAAAGTTACAAAAAGTGCTGGCGCGCGCTGGCCACGGTTCTCGCCGTGAAATCGAATCTATTATTGCCGCGGGTCGCGTGAGCGTTGATGGCAAAATTGCCACGCTCGGCGATCGCGTTGAAGTCACTCCGGGTCTGAAAATCCGTATCGACGGTCATCTGATTTCGGTTAAAGAGTCTGCGGAGCAAATCTGCCGTGTTCTGGCCTATTACAAGCCAGAAGGCGAACTGTGTACCCGAAACGACCCGGAAGGTCGTCCGACCGTGTTTGATCGTTTACCAAAACTGCGTGATGCGCGCTGGATTGCCGTAGGGCGTCTGGACGTGAATACCTGCGGTTTACTGCTGTTTACCACCGATGGTGAACTGGCTAACCGTCTGATGCACCCAAGCCGCGAAGTTGAGCGTGAATATGCGGTACGTGTGTTTGGTCAGGTTGATGATGCAAAACTGCGCGATCTGAGTCGTGGCGTGCAGCTGGAAGATGGTCCGGCGGCATTTAAAACGATCAAGTTCAGCGGTGGTGAAGGGATCAACCAGTGGTATAACGTCACGCTGACCGAAGGACGTAACCGTGAAGTCCGCCGCTTGTGGGAAGCTGTAGGTGTACAGGTAAGCCGTCTGATTCGTGTCCGTTATGGTGATATCCCGCTGCCGAAAGGCCTGCCGCGTGGTGGCTGGACAGAGCTTGATCTTGCTCAGACCAACTATCTGCGTGAACTGGTGGACCTGAAGCCGGAAACGACCTCTAAAGTGGCCGTCGAGAAAGATCGTCGTCGCATGAAGGCGAATCAGATCCGTCGTGCGGTGAAGCGCCACTCTCAGGTCGGCGGCAGCCGTCGTCCGGGTGGTCGCAGCAACAACGGTTAATCATGACCAGGCCTGATAAGCAAAGCGCCATCAGGCGTTAGCGTGGAGCCGGATGCGGCGCAAACGCCTTATCCGGCCTACACTCAATAATCGATCCCTGCTTGGGCTTTCACGCCCGCTTCAAACGCATGCTTGACCGGGCGCAGCTCGCTAACCGTGTCAGCTAACTCCAGAATATCGCGATGACATCCACGGCCGGTGATAATGACCGTTTGATGGGCTGGGCGCGCTTTCAGGGCATTGATGACCTCTTCAAGCGGCAGATAGTCGTATGCCACCATGTAGGTTAGCTCATCCAGTATCACCATATCCAGTTCATCGTCGGCCAGCATCCGCTTGCCGTGTTCCCACACGGCCATACAGGCTGCGGTGTCAGACTCGCGGTTCTGCGTTTCCCAGGTAAATCCTGTCGCCATAACCTGAAACTCTACGCCGTGGGGTTCAAGTAAGTTACGTTCTCCGTTTGGCCACGTACCTTTAATAAATTGTACGACGCCGACTTTTTTACCATGGCCCACAGCGCGCGTGGCGGTCCCGAATGCGGCGGTGGTTTTACCTTTACCATTTCCGGTGAACACGATGATAATTCCGCGCTCATCTTTCGCTGCGGCAACGCGTGCGTCAACCCGATCTTTTACGCGCTGTTGACGTTGCTGATAGCGTTCTTCACTCATTGGGCAATTCCTGGTTTACGGCCCGGCTGGGCATCAAAAGTCATACCGGTTTTACGGCGGCTGTCATCGCCCATCAGCCACAGGTAGAGCGGCATAATATCGGCGGGAGTTTTCAATTTTTGCGGATCTTCCGTTGGGAATGCGCTGGCTCGCATGCCAGTTCGCGTCCCACCAGGATTGATACAGTTTACGCGCAGATGACGGTTTTGATACTCATCAGCCAGAACCTGCATCATCCCTTCGGTCGCAAATTTTGAGGTGGCATATGCTCCCCAATTGGCGCGTCCCTGGCGACCGACACTGGAAGAGGTAAAGACCAGCGATCCGGCATCGGATTTGAGTAACAACGGCAGCAATGCCTGAGTCAGCATAAAAGTGGCATTTACATTTACCTGCATCACATCCTGCCAGACCTGCGGGTTTTGTTCACTCATTAGACAAATATCGCCGAGTAATCCGGCGTTATGCAGTACGCCATCCAGACGCGGGAAATGTGCAGCAATGCGCTGCGCAAGCTGGTGACATTCTTCAGAGGTACAGGTCAGTAGATCCAGTGTAAACCACTGTGGTTGTGTTCCGTTTTCATCGGCGATAGTGCGGGCAACCTGACGCAGTTTTTCTTCGTTACGCCCAAGCAGGATAACGGTCGCGCCATAGCGTGCATAGGTCTGCGCGGCTTCGCGTCCGATACCATCGCTGGCACCGGTGATAAGAATAATGCGGCCCTGTAGAAGGTCTTGTTTAGGTTGGTAATGCACGGCTACTCCTCGGCGACGTCCTGGATATCTCGTTCGCGATAACTTTTGGGCTTTATGCCTTAAACCCTGTACTTTTTCAATCAGCCAAAGGCAATAACACCGCAAAATGAACGCTTTGTCATGCTTTTTACTGATTCAGCACTGGATGTATGAAGCAAGACGAGGTGACACGCCTGTTGTACACTGAGCGGAAGTCGCGTTGTTTAACCAAGGTGGGTCTCGTGGAATTGTTGTCTGAATATGGGTTGTTTTTGGCAAAAATTGTCACTGTCGTGGTGGCTATTGCAGTGGTGGTGATGCTGATCGTAAACGCGACACAACGCAAACGTCAGCGTGGGGAATTGCGGGTTATTAACCTCAGCGATCAATATAAAGAGATGAAGGAAGACCTGTCGCTAGCCTTATTGGATGGGCATCAGCAAAAATTCTGGCATAAGGCGCAGAAAAAGAAACAAAAGCTGGAGGCGAAAGCGGCTAAGGCAAAAGCGAAACTGGGTGACAGTACGTCATCAGATAAACCTCGTGTATGGGTGCTTGATTTTAAAGGCAGTATGGATGCCCATGAGGTCAGCGCATTACGCGAAGAGGTGACGGCTGTGCTGGCGGTTGTTAAACCTCAGGATCAAGTGGTGGTTCGTCTGGAAAGTCCGGGCGGTGTGGTACATGGTTATGGCCTGGCTGCGTCCCAGTTACAACGTCTGCGCGATAAGCAGATCCCGCTGACCGTTACGGTAGATAAAGTCGCTGCGAGCGGCGGATATATGATGGCCTGCGTGGCGGATAAAATTGTCTCGGCGCCGTTTGCTATCGTCGGCTCAATTGGCGTGGTGGCGCAGATCCCGAACTTTAACCGCTTCCTGAAAGGGAAAGATATTGATATCGAACTGCACACCGCCGGACAGTATAAGCGTACGTTGACCTTACTCGGTGAAAACACGGAAGAAGGGCGGCAGAAATTCCGCGAAGATCTGAACGAAACGCATCATCTGTTTAAAGATTTTGTGCAGCGCATGCGTCCGACTCTGGACATTGAGCAGGTTGCCACCGGTGAACACTGGTTTGGTCAACAGGCGCTGGCAAATGGGCTGGTGGATGAGATCAATACCAGCGATGAGGTGATCCTCGGGCTGATGGAAGGTCGTGAAGTATTGAACGTTCGCTATCTGCAGCGTAAAAAGCTGATGGATCGTTTTACCGGTAGTGCGGCGGAGAGCGCCGATCGTTTGCTGATGCGCTGGTGGCAGCGGGGGCAGAAGCCACTGATGTAAAATTGTCATTGCCGGATAGCGATGCTCATATATCTCCTATCCGGCCTACAAATATGCACCAGTATAGGCTGGATAAGGCGATGCCGCCATCCGGCAAATTATTACTCGTGTTAATCGATCAAGTGATACTTTTCGGAAAGTACGTGCGCCAGGTGTTTAAACATATTAAACACCGCCGTACTTTTGGGCGTTGGTAGCCCTTGCTCGTCTAAAAAGTAATCTCCGCTGAAAACCAGCACGCCGTTTCGCTGCGTAACGCCGGTGGCGACAATCCCCGCCAGCGTGTCCTCATGCTCACGAATGATTTTGTTGGCTTCAATCAGCAGTGTTTCGCGATCGATGGGTTGAGTGTCTTTATGCATGATTTACTCCTTAAACAAGGACATTAGTCTACGCTGAGCCCGCCTTATGGGCAAATATTCCCTGACATAAATGAAGGTTTTACGACAGTGTTACAACTGGCGAGATTTGTTTTTGCATGCTAATAAAGTTGCGTAACGCATTTTATCAGGTACAGTGTGACGCTTTCGTCAATCTGGCAACAGATTTGCTTGACATTCGACCAATACTTCGTCGTGCTAGAGCGTTTGTGAGAAAAAAAGCCTGTTAACTCAGTTACATGAGAGTTACATTACAAGCGCGAATCAGTTTAAAGGGTTGATATCCGCCGACGCAGAGACCATATCGATGTCTCGTCGCCAGTGGAAGGTGAATCAACGTGCGACGCATTCTGGAAGAATCAAATTAGGTAAAGGTGAATATGGGTAAAGCTCTTGTCATCGTTGAGTCCCCGGCAAAAGCCAAAACGATCAACAAGTATCTGGGTAATGACTACGTGGTGAAATCCAGCGTCGGTCATATCCGTGATTTGCCGACCAGTGGCTCAGCAACTAAAAAGAGCGCCGACTCAACCTCCACCAAAACGGCTAAAAAGCCCAAAAAGGATGAACGTGGCGCTCTCGTCAACCGTATGGGTGTTGACCCGTGGCACAACTGGGATGCGCGCTATGAAGTGCTGCCTGGTAAAGAGAAAGTTGTTTCTGAACTGAAGCAACTGGCTGAAAAAGCCGACCACATCTATCTCGCAACTGACCTTGACCGCGAAGGGGAAGCCATTGCATGGCACCTGCGGGAAGTCATCGGTGGCGACGACACCCGCTACAGCCGCGTGGTGTTTAATGAAATTACCAAAAATGCTATTCGCCAGGCGTTTGAAAAACCGGGCGAGTTGAACATCGATCGTGTTAATGCGCAACAGGCGCGCCGCTTTATGGACCGTGTTGTGGGCTATATGGTGTCGCCACTGCTGTGGAAAAAAATTGCACGCGGTCTGTCTGCCGGTCGCGTACAGTCTGTGGCTGTGCGTCTGGTGGTTGAGCGTGAACGCGAAATCAAAGCATTTGTTCCAGAAGAGTTCTGGGAAATTGATGCTAACACGACCACGCCGGGCGGCGACGCGTTGCCGCTTGAGGTGACGCATCAAAATGATAAGCCGTTCCGTCCCGTAAATCGGGAACAAACGCTTGCCGCTGTTAGCCTGTTGGAAAAAGCGCGCTATAGCGTATTGGAACGTGAAGATAAACCGACCAGCAGCAAGCCGGGCGCACCGTTCATTACCTCCACGCTACAGCAGGCTGCGAGCACGCGTCTCGGCTTCGGTGTGAAGAAAACCATGATGATGGCGCAGCGCTTGTATGAAGCGGGTTACATCACTTACATGCGTACTGACTCAACCAACCTGAGCCAGGATGCAGTGACCATGGTTCGCGATTACATCAGCGATAATTTTGGTAAAAAATATTTGCCGGAAAACGCGAATCAGTACGCCAGCAAAGAGAACTCGCAGGAAGCGCACGAAGCTATCCGTCCTTCCGATGTCGCCGTACAGGCGGAATCGCTGAAAGATATGGAAGCTGATGCGCAAAAACTGTATCAGCTGATCTGGCGCCAGTTTGTTGCCTGTCAGATGACCCCAGCTAAATATGATTCCACCACGCTCACCGTGGGTGCGGGTGATTTCCGCCTGAAGGCGCGCGGTCGTATTCTGCGCTTCGATGGCTGGACGAAAGTGATGCCAGCGTTGCGTAAAGGCGATGAAGATCGCATCTTACCGGCGGTGGACAAAGGCGATACGCTGACGCTTATCGAACTGACGCCAGCACAGCACTTTACTAAACCGCCTGCGCGCTTCAGTGAAGCTTCGCTGGTTAAAGAGCTTGAAAAGCGTGGCATTGGTCGTCCATCTACCTATGCGTCGATCATTTCTACGATTCAGGATCGTGGTTATGTTCGCGTTGAAAACCGTCGCTTTTACGCTGAAAAAATGGGTGAAATCGTCACCGATCGTCTGGAAGAAAACTTCCGCGAACTGATGAACTACGATTTTACCGCGCAGATGGAAGATAGCCTCGACCAGGTGGCGAATAAAGAAGCCGAATGGAAGGGCGTACTCGACAACTTCTTCACTGATTTTACTCAGCAACTGGATAAAGCCGAGAAAGATCCTGAAGAAGGCGGTATGCGTCCGAACCAGATGGTGCTGACCAGCATTGATTGCCCGACCTGCGGACGCAAGATGGGTATTCGTACCGCCAGTACCGGCGTTTTCCTTGGTTGCTCCGGCTATGCACTTTCCCCGAAAGAGCGTTGCAAAACCACCATTAACCTGGTGCCGGAAAACGAAGTATTGAACGTGCTGGAAGGCGACGACGCGGAAACGAACGCATTGCGCGCCAAACGCCGCTGCCAGAAGTGCGGTACGGCAATGGACAGTTATCTTATCGATCCTAAGCGTAAATTGCATGTGTGTGGTAATAACCCAACCTGCGACGGCTACGAGATCGAAGAGGGCGAGTTCCGTATCAAGGGTTATGACGGTCCTATCGTCGAGTGCGAAAAATGTGGTTCTGAAATGCACCTGAAAATGGGACGTTTCGGCAAGTACATGGCGTGTACTAACGACGAGTGCAAAAACACCCGTAAGATCCTGCGTAACGGTGAAGTCGCTCCGCCGAAAGAAGACCCAGTTCCGTTGCCGGAACTGCCGTGTGAAAAATCTGACGCGTATTTCGTGTTACGTGATGGTGCTGCAGGTATCTTCCTGGCGGCCAATACGTTCCCGAAATCACGTGAGACTCGTGCGCCGTTGGTGGAAGAGTTGTACCGCTTCCGCGATCGCCTGCCGGAAAAACTGCGTTATCTGGCAGATGCGCCGCAAACTGATCCGGATGGTAACAAGTCCATGGTTCGTTTCAGCCGTAAAACCAAGCAGCAATACGTTGCCGCTGAGAAAGACGGTAAGGCGACTGGCTGGTCCGCGTTCTTCGTTGACGGCAAATGGGTAGAAGGGAAGAAATAACAGCGTTTCGGCTGAATTTCTCCTCAAAGGGTCGCGTAAGCGGCCCTTTTTGTTTCTCGCATATTATTTTTTGTCATACCTATACAGCGTACATAGAAATGATATAGTGGTTATAGTTAACAGACTTTTTATTATTAAATCGTATTAGCAGCGCCCGCGAGCCTGCACTGAAACGATGATTTGATGGCGCGAATCGGGATGGCATAACATGAAATTACAGCAGCTTCGCTACATTGTTGAGGTGGTGAACCACAACCTTAATGTCTCCTCAACAGCGGAAGGGCTTTATACCTCGCAGCCCGGTATCAGTAAGCAAGTTCGTATGCTGGAAGATGAACTTGGCATCCAGATTTTCGCCCGTAGCGGTAAGCACCTGACGCAGGTTACGCCAGCAGGGCAGGAAGTTATTCGTATTGCGCGAGAAGTTCTGTCGAAGGTGGATGCCATTAAGTCCGTTGCTGGCGAACATACCTGGCCGGACAAAGGCTCGTTATATATCGCCACTACGCATACTCAGGCGCGTTACGCTTTGCCTAACGTGATTAAAGGTTTTATTGAGCGCTATCCTCGTGTTTCATTACATATGCACCAGGGATCGCCGACGCAAATCGCCGAAGCCGTTTCGAAAGGAAATGCAGATTTTGCTATCGCGACGGAAGCCTTGCACTTGTATGACGACCTGGTGATGTTACCTTGCTACCACTGGAACCGCTCGATCGTCGTCACGCCGGATCATCCGTTGGCGGGGAAATCTTCGGTTTCTATTGAGGAACTGGCACAGTATCCGCTGGTGACCTACACGTTTGGTTTTACCGGACGCTCGGAGCTGGACACCGCGTTTAACCGCGCGGGTCTGGAGCCACGTATTGTCTTTACCGCGACCGATGCTGATGTCATTAAAACCTATGTCCGTCTGGGCCTTGGCGTGGGTGTGATTGCCAGTATGGCGGTTGATCCTGTTTCCGATCCTGACCTGGTACGCGTGGATGCTCACGATATCTTCAGCCATAGCACCACCAAAATTGGTTTTCGTCGCAGCACCTTCTTACGTAGTTACATGTATGATTTCATTCAACGTTTCGCGCCGCATCTGACGCGTGATGTGGTGGACACGGCGGTGGCGCTGCGTTCCAACGATGATATTGAAGCCATGTTTAAAGATATTAAATTGCCTGAGAAATAATAACGACTGTAACCTCGTCGGTATCCATAAGCATAAAGCGATACCGACGGGAAACACTGAATTAATTGATAATTTACCGTGGATAAATTAACCATATATAGCTTGTGGAAAAAATTCTCTAAAGTAGTTTCAAATTAGTCAGCTTGCCAAAAATTCCTTTCAAATATTTATAACCGATCAAACAATCGATTTATTTATCAGGACGAGTCTGAAAATTAACTGGCTTTTTTTCGCCTTTTTTATTAGGATTCCTCCTATCTGATGATTAATTGTACCGATTGTTTGGTGCCTAAATGATAAGTGATTTCGATAGTATGAGGTTAGCGATGCCTTCAGGAAACCAGCCAGCACGCAGGGATCCGGTGATGAAACGTAAAGCCTGGTTCGCCGTATTTCTTGGTTCTGCGATATTCTGGATTATTGTCGCACTCGTGGCCTGGAATGTGTGGGGGTAAGTATGTCCGCACCAGAGCAGCACTCTACCGAAAGGCTATCGTCTCATGACCATGAACAAGAGAGCAAAACCGTCGCAGAGAAGGGGCAGAAGGTACCCGAATCCTGGAACCTTTCTCCTGAACAACGGGCGTTTATTGATCTGTTAACTGATGATGAACAGAAACAATAATTCGTACGTATTTTATAATAATAACGATTACCTTGTGCCCTTGAATATCGAATCATTTATCCATGTAATCGTCATCAACAACCTAATCAACGTATTATCCATTGCTCTATTGCCTGCTGAATATTCATCCTATTAATCTACACGGCTAGACCTTCCTCCTTACCATCGACCTCAGTTCGCGCTTTTATATCGCCCGCTACTTTTATCATTTTGAGTTGTTATCAAAGCGTTACATTTTGTTTGTGTTATCTTTAATACTAACCCTGAGGAAAATCAGGGGATCCAACCCTGTCATTTAAGGAGGAGCTATGTCGTCGACCCTACGAGAAGCCAGTAAGGACACATTGCAGGTTAAAGATAAAACCTACCGCTACTACAGTTTACCTCTGGCTGCTAAATCACTGGGTGATATCACCCGACTACCCAAATCGCTAAAAGTGTTGCTGGAAAACCTGCTTCGTTGGCAGGATGGTAATTCCGTTACCGAAGATGATATTCATGCTCTCGCGCATTGGCTGAAGACCGCCCATGCCGATCGTGAAATTGCCTATCGACCCGCTCGTGTTCTGATGCAGGATTTTACCGGCGTGCCGGCGGTGGTCGATCTTGCCGCCATGCGCGAAGCGGTGAAACGACTGGGGGGAGATACGGCAAAAGTGAATCCGCTTTCGCCAGTGGACCTTGTCATTGACCACTCGGTAACGGTGGACCGTTTTGGTGATGATGATGCTTTCGAAGAAAACGTTCGCCTGGAAATGGAACGTAACCATGAACGTTATGTGTTCCTGAAATGGGGACAGCAGGCATTTAGTCGCTTCAGCGTTGTACCGCCGGGAACGGGTATTTGCCACCAGGTAAACCTTGAATACCTTGGCAAAGCCGTCTGGAGCGAGTTACAGGACGGTGAGTGGGTGGCTTATCCCGATACGCTGGTCGGTACCGATTCCCATACGACAATGATTAATGGTCTCGGTGTGCTGGGATGGGGCGTTGGAGGCATTGAGGCTGAAGCAGCAATGCTGGGTCAACCGGTCTCTATGCTTATCCCGGATGTTGTGGGCTTTAAACTAGTGGGCAAACTGCGGGAAGGTATCACCGCTACCGACCTGGTTTTAACCGTTACCCAGATGCTGCGTAAGCACGGCGTGGTCGGTAAATTTGTTGAATTCTATGGTGATGGCCTCGACACCTTACCGCTGGCCGATCGGGCAACCATTGCGAACATGTCGCCGGAATACGGCGCAACCTGCGGTTTCTTCCCGATCGATGGCATCACTCTTGAATATATGCGTCTGAGTGGACGCAGTGAGGAGCAGGTTGAGTTGGTCAGCGCCTATGCCAAAGCGCAGGGCATGTGGCGTAATCCAGGGGATGAACCCGTATTTACCAGTTCACTGGAGCTGGATATGGGCAGTGTGGAAGCTAGCCTTGCCGGACCGAAGCGTCCGCAGGATCGGGTGGCACTGGCTGATGTTCCGAAAGCGTTTTCGGCAAGTAATGAACTCGAAGTAAATAGCTCGCTGAAAGACCGTCAGCCCGTGGACTACACCATGAGCGGCCAGCAGTATAAGCTGCCGGACGGTGCGGTGGTGATAGCAGCTATCACTTCCTGTACCAACACCTCCAACCCAAGCGTATTGATGGCGGCGGGACTGTTGGCGAAAAAAGCAGTGACACTTGGTCTGAAACGTCAGCCGTGGGTGAAAGCCTCGCTGGCGCCAGGATCGAAGGTGGTGTCTGATTATCTGGCGCAGGCTGGGTTCACGCCGTACCTTGATGAGCTGGGATTTAACCTTGTAGGTTATGGCTGTACCACCTGTATTGGTAACTCGGGTCCGTTACCCGATCCTATCGAGACAGCCATCAAAAAAGGCGATCTCACCGTTGGTGCTGTGCTTTCCGGCAACCGAAACTTTGAGGGGCGTATCCATCCGCTCGTGAAGACCAACTGGTTGGCGTCTCCGCCGCTGGTGGTGGCCTATGCGCTAGCAGGGAATATGAATATCAATCTGACGAAAGATCCGTTAGGCCATGACAGAAAGGGCGATCCCGTTTATCTGAAAGATATCTGGCCGACGGCTCAGGAAATTGCCCGTGCCGTGGAGCAGGTTTCTACCGCCATGTTCCATAAAGAGTACGCTGAAGTCTTTGAAGGTACGCCAGAATGGAAAGCTATCCAGGTTGATCGGGCTGATACCTATGGTTGGCAGTCTGACTCAACTTATATCCGCTTGTCGCCGTTCTTCGATGGAATGCAGGCTACGCCGGATCCGGTCCAGGACATTCATGGTGCGCGTATCCTCGCGATGCTTGGGGATTCCGTCACCACCGACCATATTTCTCCTGCCGGCAGTATTAAGCCGGATAGCCCGGCAGGTCGTTATCTGCAAAGCCACGGCGTTGAGCGTAAAGATTTTAACTCCTATGGTTCACGCCGCGGGAATCATGAAGTGATGATGCGCGGTACCTTTGCCAATATTCGTATTCGTAATGAGATGGTACCCGGCGTGGAAGGTGGGATGACGTGTCATTTGCCGGGAACCGAGGTAGTGGCTATCTATGATGCGGCTATGCAATATCAACAGGAGAATATCCCCCTGGCGGTTATTGCCGGGAAAGAGTATGGCTCTGGCTCCAGTCGCGACTGGGCGGCAAAAGGCCCGCGCTTGCTGGGGATTCGCGTAGTTATCGCTGAGTCCTTTGAGCGAATTCACCGTTCTAACCTGATTGGTATGGGGATTTTGCCGCTGGAATTTCCGCAGGGCGTCACGCGCAAAACGCTGGGGCTAACAGGTGAGGAAGCGATCGATATTACGGACCTGCAAAACATCAAGCCGGGCGCAACAGTGCCGGTGAATATGGTTCGCTCAGATGGACGTAAAGAGGTGATTTTATGCCGCTGCCGTATCGATACCGCGACGGAGCTAACTTACTACCAAAACGATGGTATTCTGCACTACGTGATTCGTAATATGTTGAATTAAAATGCATAAAGCCTGCGAGAGCAGGCTTTTTTATCGGCGGTAACAGCCATTACTTGCCCAGCAAATGCCCCATCTTGGCGGCTTTGGTGTCCAGGTAATGTTCATTGTTCGGGTTACGACCCACAATCAGCGGCACGCGTTCAACAATATTGATTCCCGCTTCGGTCAGAATTTCCACTTTTTTCGGGTTATTGGTCAGCAAACGAACTTCGTCCACGCCCAGCAGCTTGAACATATCCGCACACAGCGTGAAATCACGCTCATCTGCCGCAAAGCCCAACTGATGGTTAGCCTCAACGGTATCATAACCCTGGTCCTGCAACGCGTAGGCGCGGATTTTATTGAGCAGGCCGATATTGCGTCCTTCCTGACGATGATAAAGCAGGATACCGCGCCCTTCTTCAGCAATGTGGGTGAGAGCCGCTTCGAGCTGGAAGCCGCAATCGCAACGCAGGCTAAACAATGCATCGCCAGTCAGACATTCGGAGTGGACACGCGCCAGAACAGGCGTTTGACCAGTGATATCGCCAAAAACCAGTGCGACGTGATCGTGTCCGGTTGCCAGTTCTTCAAATCCCACCATCAGGAAATCACCCCAGGGGGTTGGCAGTTTGGCTTCTGCCACACGTTTAAGCTGCATGTAATTCTCCAGATTATGCTGGCACTGTCGTGCCGTCGCCTGTTGGCTTCTTGTTCTGTATTGCACTATTTTGCCATAAGGCAACGATGTTCACCTAATCGCGACAACGGATTCGCCTTTGGAATGGCACAAAAATGTCAATTTTCCCGGCATGCACTTTTTTCAGTTATGATTGTGAGACTTATCGACGAAAGGAGAGGCAATGCTGTCAATTGCAAAGCGCACTGCGGTCGGGGCCGGGCTGCTACTTATTATGCCGGTTGCTGTATGGGTATCGGGTTGGAGCTGGCAGCCGGGACACAACGTTTGGTGGCTAAAATCTCTGTACTGGGTAACGGAAACGGTGACGCAGCCGTGGGGGATTATCACTCACGTTGTGCTCTGCGCATGGTTTCTGTGGTGTCTGCGTTTTCGTCTGAAAGCTGCGGTAATGCTGTTTGCGATCCTGGCCGTGGCAATTTTAGTCGGTCAGGGTGTGAAGTCCTGGGTTAAAGACAGGGTGCAGGAACCTCGGCCCTTTGTCGTATGGCTGGAAAAAACGCACCATATCCCGGTTGATGAGTTCTACACTTTAAAACGTAAAGATCGTGGCAACTTAGTTAAAGAGCAATTGGCCGAACAACAGGATATTCCGACGTTTCTACGTAAGCACTGGCAAAAAGAAACGGGTTTTGCCTTTCCGTCAGGACATACGATGTTTGCTGCCAGTTGGGCTTTACTGGCAGTAGGGCTGTTATGGCCACGCCGACGTACGCTGACGATTGTGTTTTTGCTTATCTGGGCGACAGGTGTTATGGGTAGCCGCTTGCTGTTGGGCATGCACTGGCCGCGTGATTTGGTCGTTGCAACGCTGATTTCATGGTTGCTGGTAACGCTGGCGACCTGGCTCGCGCAGCGAGTATGCGGACCACTTACGCCGCCTGTGCAGGAGGCAAAAGAAATCGCGCAACGCGAGCAAGAAAGCTAGCTATGATTGATTTTTCAAATTTTGCCCTTAAATCAGAAAGCGGAAAGCGCTTTTCCATTTCGCACTCGTTGTGAAAATGGTAATTTAAAGGGCTCAACGCGGTAAGTTGTACACGATTTATTCGCTTAAACCACATAACGGGAAGTAATGTGAAATATTTACTCATTTTCTTACTGGTGTTGGCGATTTTTGTTATTTCGGTGACATTAGGTGCGCAAAACGATCAACAGGTTACGTTTAATTACCTGCTGGCTCAGGGTGAGTATCGTATCTCTACGCTGCTTGCTGTATTGTTTGCCGCAGGTTTTGCGATTGGTTGGTTAATTTGCGGCCTTTTCTGGCTGAAGGTTCGTGTGTCTCTTGCGCGCGCCGAACGTAAAATCAAACGACTGGAAAACCAGCTTACGCCTGCGACCGACGTTGCGGTTTCTGCCGATTCGTCGGTTGTGAAGGAATAATTATTTATGTTGGAGTTGTTGTTTCTGCTTTTACCTGTAGCCGCTGCCTATGGGTGGTATATGGGTCGCAGAAGTGCGCAACAAACCAAGCAGGATGAAGCTAACCGTCTTTCCCGTGACTATGTCGCCGGGGTTAACTTTCTCCTGAGCAACCAACAAGACAAAGCGGTGGATCTGTTCCTCGATATGCTAAAAGAGGATACGGGCACCGTTGAGGCTCATCTCACTCTCGGAAATCTGTTTCGCTCGCGCGGTGAAGTCGATCGCGCAATCCGCATCCATCAAACGTTAATGGAAAGTGCTTCGCTGACCTACGAGCAGCGTTTGTTGGCCGTACAACAGCTGGGGCGCGATTACATGGCCGCAGGCCTGTACGACCGCGCGGAAGACATGTTCAATCAGCTTACCGATGAAACAGATTTTCGCGTCGGTGCATTACAGCAACTGCTGCAAATTTATCAGGCGACCAGCGATTGGCAGAAAGCCATTGATGTCGCAGAACGTCTGGTGAAGCTAGGCAAAGATAAACAGCGTATTGAGATAGCCCACTTCTACTGCGAACTGGCCTTACAGCAGATGGGCAGCGACGATATGGATCGCGCCATGGCGCTGTTGAAAAAAGGGGCTGCGGCAGACAAAAACAGTGCCCGGGTTTCTATCATGATGGGCCGTGTGTACATGGTGAAAGGCGAGTACGCGAAGGCCGTTGAAAGTCTGCAACGCGTGATTTCTCAGGATAAAGAACTTGTCAGCGAAACGCTGGAAATGCTGCAAAGCTGCTACCAGCATCTGGGGAAAACCGATGAGTGGGCAGAGTTTTTACGTCGGGCCGTTGAAGAGAATACTGGCGCCGCCGCCGAGCTGATGCTGGCCGATATTCTTGAAGCGCGTGAGGGGACTGATACCGCTCAGGTTTATATTACCCGCCAACTACAACGCCATCCTACGATGCGCGTTTTCCACAAATTAATGGATTACCATCTTAACGAAGCAGAAGAAGGGCGCGCGAAAGAGAGCCTGATGGTTCTGCGCGATATGGTCGGGGAGCAGGTGCGCAGCAAGCCGCGCTATCGTTGCCAGAAGTGCGGATTTACCGCATATACACTGTACTGGCACTGCCCATCTTGTCGCTCATGGTCAACCATTAAGCCTATTCGCGGACTTGATGGGTTGTAATTTTTAAAAAAATCTTACTTTAGTTACAACATACTAATGATGAGAACAAAGCCATCCTCAGCCTCCGTTGCCAAATTCGCCTGGCAGAAATGGAATCGCGCCTGTTAATTTTCTATTACCGCAGGTAGAATGCACGCCGTTTACCCATTTCGCGCTACTGTCGGCGCCCATCCTCAAGAAGGTCTGGTCATGACGTTTACTGCTTCATCTTCTTCTCGTGCTGTTACTGATTCTCCTGTCGTTGTCGCTCTCGATTATTCCAATCGTGATAAAGCATTAGCTTTTGTCGACAGAATTGATCCTCGTGATTGCCGTTTGAAAGTGGGCAAAGAGATGTTCACGCTTTTTGGACCTCAGTTGGTTCGCGATTTACAACAGCGTGGTTTTGACGTTTTTCTTGATTTGAAATTTCATGATATTCCCAACACTACCGCGCATGCCGTTGCGGCAGCGGCTGAGCTTGGCGTGTGGATGGTTAACGTTCATGCTTCTGGTGGGGCGCGTATGATGACCGCCGCACGTGAAGCCTTATTACCTTTTGGCAAGGACGCACCGCTGCTGATTGCGGTAACGGTTCTGACCAGTATGGAAGCCAGCGACCTCGCCGATCTCGGCGTGACGTTGTCACCTGCAGAGCATGCTGAAAGGCTGGCGCGCTTAACCCAACATTGTGGTTTGGATGGCGTTGTATGCTCCGCGCAGGAAGCGGTGCGATTCAAGCAGGCGTTTGGCCAGGCATTTAAATTGGTTACGCCGGGTATTCGTCCTGAAGGCAGCGAGGTGGGCGACCAGCGTCGCATTATGACGCCGGAACAAGCACAGTCAGCTGGTGTGGATTATATGGTTATTGGTCGTCCGGTCACGCAGTCGGCAGATCCGGCTCAGACGCTGAAGATGATTAATGCCTCACTGAAACGAGGTGCGTAAATGAACGACTCAAACTCTCGCCTGGTCTACTCAACCGACTCCGGGCGCATTGATGAATCAAAAGCTGCTCCTGTGCGCCCACAAGGCGATGGCATTGTTCGTATCCAGCGCCAGACCAGTGGCCGCAAAGGCAAGGGCGTGTGTTTGATTACCGGTATTGATCAAGACGATGCCGAACTGACCAAATTAGCTGCGGAACTGAAGAAAAAATGTGGTTGTGGCGGGGCAGTGAAGGATGGCGTGATTGAGATACAGGGTGATAAACGCGACTTGATTAAATCGCTGCTGGAAGCCAAAGGAATGAAAGTTAAACTGGCTGGCGGTTAATAAAAAAAGCCACGGAATATTTCCGTGGCTTTTTAATAATACAGACCTGAAAAAGTAAACGTATTATTATATCGAGCCGTTCAACCGTAGATTATTTACCCACCTGGTGGCCAATGATACCACCTACTGCAGCACCACCCAGCGTACCCAGCGTGCTGCCGTCAGTCAGGACTGCACCACCTATTGCACCTGCACCAGCACCGATTGCAGTGTTACGATCGCGTTTGGACCAGTTAGAGCAGGCGCTCAGCGACATTGCGAGAGTAATCGCCAGAATGGCAGCGGTCATTTTTTTGCTCGTTACTAACATAATACTTTCTCCTGAATTATTGATTCACGGAATCCAGTGTTCTTTAAGAATAGCGCTAAATTTAGGCTAACGAAGATATTTCCGTGAAACCGTTTAGCGAAGGCATTACAAACACTATCCTGAAGTTGGAGGTTCGTTCCTGTTATATCGCTAACATTAATTTTACGACTTAATCCTGTTAACGACAGGTAAAAAGTCTTAATTGGACTGTCAGATAACTCTCAGAGAGGAGATGATTTGCCAACTGACAAATCATCTGCTGAAGATGTTACGCGCGGGTATCAATGATATTGACGGTTAATCCGGAATGCTCAAGCTGCATTTGTACGCTGGCGCTAAGTCTGGAGTCCGTGACTACGCGGCTGAATCGCTCTAATGGACCCAGCGTGTACGGGTGAATGGCTTCGAATTTTGAGCTGTCAGTAAGCACAATAACTTCTGCACCTTTTTCCAGCACCGCGTTAACCACATCAGAACGCATCATGTCGCGTCCGGTGAAGCCGGTGTCAGCCTGCCAGCCATCAATGCCGATAAAGGCCTTGCTGAAGTGTACCTGCTGGATAAACTGGCGAGTTAAGGGCCCAACCATACTTTCGCTTTTTTTCTGATAGATGCCGCCAAGGAGAATCACTTCGCAGGGGGTTTCTTTCAGCAGATGGGCTATATAGCTGCTGACGGTAATGATGGTGACATCTTTTTGCTCCGCGAGCGTTCTGGCTAAGAGCGCATTGCTGCTGCCGTTTTCAATGAATACGGACTCACCTGGGCTTACCAGCGATGCGGCGAATTCAGCCAGCTCACGCTTCAGCGTAAAATTAGTCATCATGCGCGTTTCCACATCATCGCTGTTCAATGAAACAGCAAAACCGTGCGCACGGCGTAAATAACTCTGTTTTTCCAGTGTGTTCAGATCCTGTCGAATCGTCACTTCTGAGACACCGGTGATTTTTGCCAGTTCGGCAACGCTCATCTGACCTTTATCAGTCACCATCTGCAAAATAGATTGTTGTCGGGAATTCATAATATTAATTTTATTGCGATATCGTATCGGAAATTAAACGGAAACTGCCTCACGTGCAGTTTGCTTATAGCAGCGACATTAAAGGGTTAATGTCATCAGATCTCCCAGGGAGCCTTGTGCTTTTTGGGCAAGGATTCGGCATCTTCTTTGGTCATGTTTAGCAGCTCAGCCTTCAGAATTTCGAGATTATGGATAGCTGAGTGGTAATCACCTGCAACGAGGATATCCAGCACGGTATCAATGCGTTCGGCCAGACGCTGAGCGTCGATATCAGACATGGTTATCATCCTAATGGCAATAGAGTTTGAATTTCATGATGCAGAATTTCATGGCAAAAGAGAAGGGAAAAATAGTATTAACTATCAACGATAGAAGAATATTATATATTCTGTGATTACATGAAGATAGGATCGTTACGTAATGTCCATTTATGGCTATTTTCAACGTTTGATCCCACTGCATTAGCGTGTTTTTTTATTGAGGTGCCGTCGATACCAACGCTCAAACGCGGCGGCTGGCATTGGTTTGGCAAACAAAAAACCCTGACGCTCGTTGACGCCATTTTTGGTTAAAAACGCATCCTCTTTCGCGCTTTCAACACCTTCGGCGATGACCTGCAGGTTGAGTGCCTGTGCGACCGCAACAATGGCACGTACCAGCGACTGCGAAACAGGTTGTTTGTGTACATCCCTGACAAAGGTTTGATCCAGTTTAATTGCATCAAGCGGGAACCGGGCCAGTTGAGACAGTGACGAATAGCCGGTACCAAAATCATCCAAATGGATTTGCGCCCCCATCTGGCTAAACTGCTGAATGACGGACAGTGCCAACTGCTCATTTTCAATTAAACTGCTTTCCGTTAACTCGACATCGATGGGGCAATATTCAAAGTCGAGTTCATGAAGCACCTGCTTGAGATCGGTAAATAGCGTCTGATCGGCGAGCTGCCGGGCAGAAACGTTTACCGCCACGCGCAGATTGATTCCCTTTGCGCGCCATTTTGCTATCTGACGCACAACGTCCAGAATAACCCAGCGACCCAGAGGAACGATAAGCCCTGATTCTTCGGCGTAGGAGATAAATTCCAGTGGTGGAATGAGGCCACGTTCCGGAGACTGCCAGCGAACCAGCGCCTCCAGGCTGCGCACTTCGCCTCGCCAGGTTATCTTTGGCTGATAATGGATAACCAGTTGATCGTTTTCCAGCGCCTTGCGCAGATTAGTATCCAGCCACAGATATTCAAATACCCGCTGATTCATTTCCGGAGAGAAAACACAAAACTGTCCACGGCCACCTTCTTTTGCGGTGTACATGGCCGTATCGGCGTTACGAATGACGCTCTCGCAGTCCTGACCATGTTGTGGAGCGAGGGAAATACCAATAGAGCATCCGGTATAGATTTCAATCAGGCCGATGCGAAAAGGTTGACGCAGGCGTGTCAGAATACGCGACGCGGTGGCTTCCAGTGAACCCTGGGATGTTTCGGTGGCAAGGACAATAAACTCATCGCCGCCAAACCGTGCCAGTAACTGGTTTTCGCTAAGGCAACTGAGTATTGCCAGCGATACGCTTTGCAATAGCTGATCGCCAAACATATGCCCGTAGGCATCGTTTACCTTTTTGAAGTTATCCAGATCGAGGTACACAATCCCGACCTGCGTATCGCCCGCGTTCTCAATCGCATTGCTGATCAGATTATGAATAGCGTTGCGATTGGGTAATCCAGTGATCGAGTCAGTATTCGCCAACACCCGCAAACGCTCCTGGGCGCGGCGTTCTTCAGTGATATCGGTCCCGGAACAGATCAGAAATATTTCGTTCTTGCCGCTACCGTTATGCACAAATTTATTACGAAATAAAAACAGACGCTGTCCTTTGCAGGTCTTCACCCAGCGTTCAACTTCATATGAGTTACCTTCGCGAAAAAAGACCTCGATATTGCGTCGTGACGCGGCAGCTTCACGTCGACTCATAAATAATGTGAATACACTTTGGCCAATGACTTCACGTTCTTTGAGTCCGGTATACTCTTCGCACAGTCGATTAAACCGCTGAATGTTGCCCATGCGATCAAGAATGACAATGACTGAATTGGCTTCAGAAACCACCTGTTCGGCAAAAGAGAGGCCATGAGCCAGGTCACGGGCGACGGAAGGGGTGTCATCCCAGGCGGATGCGCTACCAGCCCATTCACGCTTATTGATTTTTCGTCCGACCAGATGCACGGGAATGTTGTCATCTTCAATCGGCAACGTCATTAATAAACTTGACGTAATTACCGTCATCTCGCGAATGCGTTCGGCTTGTTCCGGGGATAATTCGATGGTCTGATCGGCCTCTGACGTTTCTTCGACAGAGAAATGCAGGATGTTGCAATCCTCTGACAAACGCCAGTAAGGGTTATTAGTGCCAACATAGCTATACAACGTAATCAGCTCCCGGACGTCTTTCATGATGTGTACTATCCCGTTTAAAGCGCATAGAGCCTCAAAAGTATGGGTAGCCATGATTCATTCAGGGTGATTATGGCTGAACGTATTGTTTTTTTTATATATTTATGTGTAATCCAGAATCCGTAAAAAGCAAAGCCAACGGAGCTGAAAAATAGTAAATAAATTTTTTGACTGGATGAAAGAAGTGTAGTGCGCGGTTGAAATTTGGGAGGTAAAAAGAAAACGACCTTTCAAAAATGAGAAAGGTCGCTTGATTTATGCGTGTTACGCGGCTGGACGCGCGATAACGCTGCGGGTTTCCATCCGTACTTCAGCGATAGTTACGTCAATCACATCCGTGACTTTGTAAACAACTTCACCTTTAATTTGCACGGTGCCGCTTTCCTGGCTGCATACCAGTTCATCACGAACGGCGTGCAGGAACGGTGCTGGAATAAAGGCAACAGCGCCATTATCAACCAAGCGCACGCGCATGCCACCGCGGCTGACGTCAATGATCTCGGCCGCAAAGCGGGTGTCGGTACCGGCTTTATCACTCAGGAAACGGGCGTAAAGCCAGTCACCCACGTCACGCTCAGCCATCCGGTTCAGGCGACGACGTTCTGCCATTTGCACGGTGGTATCATCCTGAGGTCGGGCGATGGTTTCGCCTTTGATGACAGCCTTAAGCAGACGGTGGTTGATCATATCGCCATACTTACGGATTGGGGAAGTCCAGGTGGCATATGCCTCCAGACCCAGCCCAAAGTGTGGACCTGGCTCAATACTTATTTCAGCGTAAGACTGGAAGCGGCGAATTCGGCTGTCGAGGAAGCCTGATGGCTGAGCATCCAGTTCGCGGCGCAGTTTGCAGAAACCTTCCAGAGTCAGGACTTCTTCGGCATCGACGTGCATACCGTGGGTTTTCAGCAGCGCGGCCAGAGCGTCGGCGTTGGCCGGGTCGAATCCCATATGGACGTTATAAATACCGAAGCCCAGCTTGTCGCGAAGCACACGGGCGGCGCAAATATTTGCCGCAATCATGGATTCTTCCACAATACGGTTTGCGATGCGGCGTGGTTCAGCGACGATGTCCAGTACTTCACCTTTTTCACCGAGAACGAAACGGTAATCCGGGCGATCTTTAAAGACCAGCGCGTGGTTATGACGCCACTCTCCTCGGCTCAGGCAAATACGATGCAGCAGACGGATCTGTTCCGCAATCGCGTCGTTTTCTGGTTGCCACTCGCCTGTACCTTCCAGCCAGTCGGAAACATTGTCATAGGCCAGCTTCGCTTTTGACTCAATTGTCGCAGCGAAAAAGGTGATGTTGTCTTCAATCGCGCCATCGGCGGTAATGCTCATACGACAAGCTAAAACCGGGCGCACTTCGTTCGCGCGCAGAGAGCAAAGATCGTCAGACAGCTCACGCGGCAACATCGGGATATTGAACCCCGGTAAATAATTGGTGAACGCGCGAATTTTTGCCGTTTTATCCAGCTTACTGCCTTCTGCAATCCAGGCTGTTGGGTCGGCAATGGCGACGGTTAATTGTAGCGTGCCGTCAGCTTGTTCTTCAGCATACAGCGCATCGTCCATATCTTCGGTGCTGGCGCTGTCGATGGTGACGAAATTAAGGGCGGTTAAATCTTCACGAACCAGGCCTTCGTCCAGCATTTCGGTTGCTACGCCGTCCGGTGCTTCTTTTTCCAGATTATGGCGTGCCAGTGTGACCCACCACGGGACAAAGTGGTCATCAGCAAAAGTGATAAATTGGGTTAACTCGGCGTAGAAGGTGCGATCGCCTTTCAGCGGGTGACGGCGCATTTCTGCAACCGCCCAGTCGCCTTCTTTAAATTCATGTTCAACGCCACGGGTGGCACGACAAGGAATAGCATCTTTCAGTAACGGATGATCCGGTACGATGGACAGACGATCATTTTTGCCCTGAACTTTACCCACGAAGCGCGTCAGGAAGGGTTCGATCAGTTCTTCCGGCTCTGCAGACTCACGATCTTTTTCTGTATGGATAACCGCAACAATGCGGTCGCCATGCATCACTTTTTTCATCTGCGGCGGTGGAATGAAATAGCTTTTTTGTGCATCGACTTCCAGGAAGCCAAAGCCTTTTTCCGTGGCTTTTACCACCCCTTCAGCACGTGGCGTCTGGGAATGTAGTTGCTGTTTAAGCTGCGCTAGCAGCGGGTTGTCCTGAAGCATAATTGTCTATTTTCGTGGCTAAAAGAGCGGCTGACAGTTTTACGCGATTCTGCCAGTGGCAGCAAGCGCTCTTTCAGTAAGTGGATCGGTTAATCAGTGTCGCCCAGCGCGATTTTCAAGCGATTCAACCATCCGCACAATCCACTCCAGGCTAGCAGGTTAATGGCCTGCTCTGAAGAGATTCCCTGATCGAACAAAGACGTTAACAGTGCGGTGCTAAAGCGGTCGGGCGCCCGGGTCAGCCATTGTACCGCCTGTAGGGTGACGCGCTCAACCGGATGTCGTTGTTCCCAACGTTGTAATTCACGTTCATCCAGGCGAAGCAGGGCGATAACGTCGACTAATTCATTTGCTGTATGCGCCTGCTCGTTAAAGCAGGCCACGCTGCCGTTAATTCGTGACGTCACCAGCGCTGCCAGTGAAAATTCCTGTACTGATACAGTGCTGCGCCGGACAGCGGAAATCAGCGTCGTGAGTAAATCTAAAATGACCGGTGAATGTATCAATAATGGCACCAACGCTTGCAGTTCATCGGGATATCCTCTGGCAGAATTCTCAGCATGGGGGGGATATTTTTCGATCGGGAATGGTGCAGCATGCCAGGTTGTCTTTGTGGCGTTAAATAACGAAGCGTGAGCAAATTGCTGAATATCCAGCCCCGGTATTCGACGTACCGGATGACCAGACCAGGCCTGAAACAGGGCCACGGTTCGGGCCTGAAAACCGATGAAGCCGATGATTTGATTCATCAGAATATTATCGCTGGTGGTCAGTCCGACCGCTTCCAGATGCTGACGGTCGCGTTCGCCTATCACGGCAGGAGAGCTGGCAAGTTGGCGAGCATATTGGGTGATTTGTGCCAGTCGATGGTTACTTTCCCGCGAGGAGTCCGGACCGGGAAGCGGTGTTAAACGCGCGGCATAGTGATTACATAATCGCTGCACACCATACACCTGAGCGACGGTCAGGGCTGTACTCATCCGTTCATAGGCACTGAACGTATGCATCTGATTCAGGTTTACATGAGCCGGGAAGAGCATCTGGGCAAGTTTACGGGCAGGGGTTAACCAGGATTGAAAGGGCGAAAGAGCGTCATCAGGTAATGCCAGATCCAGTAAAAAACTGTCGTCGACATGAGCGGCTTCCGGGACCAGCGGCAGAACATCATGCGGATACGTGCTGGATTGCGTCTCATGATACCAGTGGCTTTTGCCTTCAATTCGGCGTTGTTCCATGGGCGTTCCTTGGTCTAAAAGTGGCGACCCGGACTTGTCGTCATACTACTACGCCGGATCGTTTGCGCTGCAATATCCTGACGTAAGCAAATGAGGGGATGAAAGATTGTTACGTGATAATAAATATCAGAAAGGCATATGTGGTGGCTGAGGGGAGTGTCATGGGCGGTGCAAGACCGCCCATCGAGGTCTTAGGATTATTTAAGTTCCAGCTCGTTCATTGCGGCGATGCTGAAGCCACCGTCAACGTGTACGACTTCACCAGAGATACCGGCAGAGAGATCGGAGCACAGAAATGCTGCGGAGTTACCCACATCTTCAATGGTAACGGTGCGGCGAATCGGTGTAACCGCTTCACAGTGCGCCAGCATTTTACGGAAATCTTTAATGCCAGAAGCGGCGAGTGTACGGATTGGACCTGCGGAAATGGCATTCACACGCACGCCTTCAGGTCCCATCGCATTAGCCATATAACGGACGTTCGCTTCCAGGGAGGCTTTCGCCAGGCCCATGACGTTATAGTTAGGGATTGCACGCTCTGCACCCAGATAGGACAACGTCAGTAGCGCAGAGCCAGGGTTTAGCATGGAACGACATGCTTTTGCCATCGCAACAAAGCTGTAAGCGCTAATGTCATGCGCAATTTTAAATCCTTCGCGGGTAACTGCGTTCACATAATCGCCATCCAGTTGGTCAGCAGGTGCGAAGCCGATTGAGTGTACGAAACCGTCGAATTTCGGCCAGGTTTTGCTCAGTTCAGCAAACATGGCGTCAATGCTGGCATCTTCAGCCACATCACACTGCAAAACAATGTTGGAGCCTAATTGCGCTGCAAATTCTTCCACACGACCTTTCAGCTTGTCGTTCTGGTAGGTGAACGCCAGTTCAGCACCTTCGCGATGCATCGCCTGAGCGATTCCCCATGCGATAGACAATTTACTGGCAAGGCCTGTCACCAGAATACGCTTACCTGATAAAAAACCCATGGCTTTAATCCTTTTTGTTAACACTTATCTTTTACCAATCAATGAATTATGATTGACGCGTTAAGCTCACTCGAAATTGGTCTGAAATTATATCCCACGCCTTTTCCCTGAGGAATGGTTATCAACCTCACGTGACCAGTCACTTCATTGCATGTGGGGAGTATATCATTCCCCTCCGGTTATGCTTCGTTCAGGCATTTAACGTCGGTGAATCAGAGAAAATGCAAGGTTTCAAAGGCATTGAAATGGTATTATTTCATTGCTAGCTGATGTTAATAAACATAGCAAGGTAGGAACTTTCTTAAAACAAAAAATATGACAATATTCAGCTTGTTATGATATATTGTTTTTATCGATCAATATCGACACATTGATCGATATTATTGATTGATTGTGATTAGAAGTGCATTATCATGACGTTATGATCAATTGGAGTGGTCTTATGCACTATCATTTCATCGCGGAAACGATGAGAGACACAACAGATAAATTACTGGGCGTAGAGATCAACGCCCGGTTTACTTCAGATACGGTTCAACCGTTGCATCCAGATTTCATCATTTCAGCGTGGGATAGCGAACAAAAGCGTAATTTCATGCTCGAGCAAATTCGATTAATTGCCGAAAAGCGTGACTGGTTTGAGCGCAACAGCCTTATTTGTACCCTGAAACTCATTGACGAAATGGCGCTGCTGGCGATTGGTGATCCAGCCATCAAGTCGGCCTTACAGGCACTACCATTTATTGCACTGGAACTTTCAGAACGTTTTCTGACGAATACAGTGTGCCTGAATAGTCTGTTGATTAATTCACTTCGCGACGGCCCAAACGCATTGTGGTTAGGCGATCTTGGCTCCGGCAGCGTAGGGGCCAGCCCGCTGGTTTGCGGTCATTTTGACGTTGTTAAATTGGATCGCGGTTTTTTCCTGGAACAGGTAGAAAAACCGATGTTCCCGGTGCTGATCAAAAATATCAGGGAATATTGCGACCGTGTTGTCGTGAAGGGAGTCGAAACAGCACAACTTGTCGACGAGGCCAGTACTGCAGGTGTCTGGGCAATGCAGGGTGCCCTTTACCCGTCAGTCACGTTTACCGAAGTTGATACGCTGCTCTTACCTACGTTGTGTCACTGATGGCAGAATGCCCCCCGGTTGAGGGGGCAGTCGTTTGTTAGCGATCTTTCCGCCAGGCGTCGGCGGTAAGCGCTTCGCCGAAATGACCTGCAATTAGGCGACGGGTAAGTTCATGCAACGGGGAGGCCAGAACGTCCGCTGTACTGCCGCGCTCAACAACTTCGCCCTGATGCATGACTAATACCTGGTCGCTGATGTGCTTCATCATGCCAATATGTTGAGTCACATAGATATATGAAATCCCTTGTTTTTCCTGTAATTCCAGCATCAGATTGATGAGCTGCGAACGCATCGACATGTCCAGAGAAGCAAGGGCTTCGTCGGCGATAATGACTTTGGGTCGTAAAATGAGCGCACGGGCAAGGCCCAGACGCTGTTTTTGTCCCGGCGCTAACATATGCGGGTAATAGCTTACGTGATCGGGCAGCAGTCCGACCATGCGCATGGTCTCCACGATCTGTTTACGACGCTGCTCAGGCTCGAGGTCGGTATTCAGACGTAGCGGAAAATCGAGGATCTGCGAGATACGTTGCCGAGGATTAAGCGATGTTGACGGATCCTGGAAAATCATACGGATCCGCTGACTACGAAATGAATAATCACCATATTTTAACGGATGATCGTCAATCAGCAGCTCACCGCTGGTAGGTTCAATCATACCCGCCAACATTTTTGCCAGCGTAGATTTCCCCGAACCGTTTTCACCAATGACGGCGAGCGTCTGACGTTCGCGCAGGGTGAAACTCAGGGGCTTGACGGCCTCCACGGTCTGGCGGCGAAATAAACCTGTCCGGTAGCGAAAGGTTTTGCTCAGGTTACGAACTTCGAGCAGGGTTTCTACCATCTCACTCTCTCTCCATGTTCAGCGGGAAATGACAGGCGTAGAGATGATTCTTTGCTCCGGTCAGTCTTGGGGTTTCAATACATTCGCGTTGTGCATAAGGGCAGCGCGGCCCCAGACGACAGCCGATGGGTAATTGTTCCAGCAATGGAATTGCTCCTGGCATGGTATTCAGGCGGCTTTTGTGCGGCATTGCGCTACCAAAATCAGGAATAGCGCGAATCAACGCTTGAGTATAAGGATGATGCGGAATGGTCACCAAATCTTTACTTGGCGCGGTTTCCACCGTTTGTCCGCAGTACATAACGTTGATTTTGTCAGCCCACTGGCTGAGCATTTGCAGGTCATGGCTTATCAACAAAATGGTGGTATTGCTGTTTTGATTCAGACGGGTTAGCAGACGGAAAATTTGCGCCTGGGTGGTTGGCTCCATCGCGTTCGTCGGTTCATCGGCAATCAGCAAACGCGGCTGATTCGCCAATGCGATAGCGATCATGACCTTCTGGCATTCGCCGTCGGTTAGCTCATATGGGAAGCTGCGCATGGCATCTTTATGGTCTTTTATCCCGACGCGGTGTAAGAGTTCAATCGCACGGCGTTTGCGCCAGCCGATGCGCTGCCACCAGCGGCCCTTGTAAGTCCAGGCAGGAATGTTTTGCATTAGCTGCCGTCCGATCCGCTCAGACGGATCGAGACATGACTGTGGCTCCTGAAAGATCATAGAGACGTTATGACCGACCAGTTTGCGTCGTTCACGCGCGGAAAGACGTAGCAGATCGATATCATCAAAACGCATACGGTCTGCGGTTACGCGCCAGTTATCTTTAGCGACGCCGCAAATGGCCTTAGCGATCAGACTTTTGCCGGAACCAGACTCGCCGACCAGCCCGCGGATTTCACCCTCGTTGAGGGTCATGCTGACGCGATCAACGGCCTTAACCCAGTCGTCACCGGTTCTGAATTCTATCGTCAGGTTGCGGATATCCAGTAATGGCATTATTCCACCCCCGCAATAATTGCGCGGCGCACGCCGTCACCCAGTAGGTTAACCAGCAGCACGCTTATCATAATTGCTGCGCCTGGCAGCATGACCGTCCACGGTGCGACATAAATCAGCTCCAGCGCGTCGCCGAGCATGGCCCCCCATTCCGGGGATGGCAGCTGTGCGCCAAGGTCGAGAAAACCCAGCGCGGCGATATCCAGAATCGCCATCGACAGTGCGCGGGTGATTTCAGTAATCAGACCGGCGGTAATATTGGGCAGAACGGCAAACCACAGAATATTCAGTGTGGTTGCACCATCCAGGCGAGCGGCAATGACGTATTCTTTCTCCAGCTCGTCATGCACCATGCTGTAAACGGAGCGTACCATGCGCGGCAGCAACGCCAGCCAGACCGCAAACATGGCGTGTGTCAGATGCGGTCCGGCAAAGGCCACCACAATAATCGCCAGCAGCAGAGAAGGGATCGACAGCAGGGTGTCCAGAATGTGGTTCAGCACAGCGGAGCGCAAGCCGTGCGTCGCACCGGCAACTACGCCCAATACAAGGCCACACAGTGTGGCGGCAAGAGTGACGACAAACGCGCCTCCAACGGTCGGGGCCGCGCCGCTGAGCAGACGACTTAAAACGTCTCGTCCCAGATCGTCAGTTCCGAGGAAGAAAGAGACTTCGCCATAGCGTGACCATGACGGTGGTAAAAGCTGATAGCCGAGAAATTGCTGATCGATGCCGTAAGGGGCAAACCAACCACCAAAAATACACAAAACAGCCAATCCCGCGCAGCCATACAGGCCGATCATCGCAGTTGCATCACCATAGAAATTGCGCCATGCGGTGCGCAACGTACCTGGCGGGCGTTTTTCGCTATAGACGCTATCGTAAGGCATACCATTCCTTATGTTTCAGAGGGTTAGCCATAGCACCCAAAATATCAGAGATAACGTTGACGATGATAACAAGTGAGCCAATCACCATAACGCCCGCTGAAATCGCCGCGTAATCCTGCTGGCGAATCGCGTTAATCAACCAACGACCAAGACCAGGCCAGCTAAAGACCATCTCGGTGATCATCGCCAGCGTCAGCATGGTGGAAAACTGTAAGCCCAGACGCGGGATCACCGGCGGGAGGGCGTTGTGCAGAACGTGACGGCGCAGAATCGTTAAGCGTGACAAACCGCGTGTGGCTGCCGCTTTGACGTAGTTCTGATCAAAGACCTCAATGGTGCTGATACGCATCAGGCGGATGACTTCGGTGGTGGGCGCAACGGAGAGCGTTAGCACCGGGAGCACCATATGACGGATAGCGCTGACCAGCATTTCATCGCGCCAGGGTGAGTCGGAGATCCACGCATCAATAATGGCAAAACCGGTAACGGGTTTCACCTCGTAGAGAAGATCAAAACGCCCGGAAACGGGTAACCAGCCGAGGGTCAGTGAGAAGAGCAATGTCAGCAGCAGAGCCAGCCAAAAAACGGGGATAGAAAACCCCATCAGAGCCAATGCGCTAATGCAACGATCCTGCCATTTGTTGCGCGTGATGCCTGCCAGCATACCAACGGGGATCCCGACCATTAGTGCAAAACCAAAGGCAAGAATGCACAGTTCCATTGTGGCCGGGAACACCTCTTTCAGCTGTTCTGAGATCAACTGACCGTTGATACTGGATACGCCGAAATCCCAGTGAATGAGACCATTGAACCAGAATACCCAGGCGTTCCACAACGATGCGCCCTGTAACGGCGCATGAGGTGTGAAGTAGCTCAGGCTGAATCCAATAAAGGTCAGGAAGAACAGGGTGACCAGTAGCAGCAAAAATCGACGCAGGGTGAAGATAATCATGGTTTTTTCACCTCATCTTTCTTTTCCCTGGACACCCCGGCAAAAGAGGAATTGCCGAATGGACTGAGCACCAGCCCTTTGATGTCGTAGCGGTAAGCCTGTAGACGCAGTGAAGAGGCCAGCGGCAGGATCGGTAACTCTTGCGCAAGAATATTTTGCGCTTCGTCATAGGCGTCAATTCGCGATGAAAGCTGCTGTGAAGAGAGGGCTTTGCGCAGAATGCTGTCAAACTGCGGATTACACCAGTGGGCAAAGTTGGTCTGTGAATTGATGGCGGCACAGCTGAGCAACGGCCGGAAAAAACTGTCAGGATCGTTACTGTCCGTCGCCCAGCCGGATAACGTCAGATCATGGTTCATATCCATTAATCTTGCCTCCTGAAAACGGCCTTCTACCGGGATGATCTTCACTTTCACACCCACCTGAGCCATATCTGCCTGAATCAGCTCTGCGGTTTTCAGCGGGCTGGGGTTCCAGGCCTGAGAGCTGGTAGGGACCCAAAGTTGTAACGTCAGATTCTCCAGCCCCAGCGCTTTTAGCTGCTCGCGCGATTTTGCCGGGTTGTACTCTGTAATTTTAGCTTCGTTATCATAAGCCCACGAGGCGCGAGGCAAAATAGATGCCGCGGTTTCTGCCGTCCCGTAGTAGATAGACTGCATTAACCGTTGGTTGTTGATCGCTAGCGCCAGCGCATGCCGCACGGCAGGGTTATTCAACGGCGGTTTATTGGTGTTGAACGCCAGGTAGGCAATGTTCATCCCCGGGCGCAGCGTCAGACGCAGGCGAGGGTCATCACGCAATATGCTGAGCTGGCTTGCGGCAGGCCAGGCTAAAACGTCACATTCGCCGGTCAGTAACTTTGATAACCGTCCGGTTCCGCCAGAACCGAGGTCCACTACCACCTGCGGCATCAGAGGAGTGCCACGCCAGAATTTTTCATGCCGCTGCAACCGAATATATTGGCCGGCACGATTCTCCGAAAGTTGGTACGGTCCTGTGCCGACAGGTTGTCTGTCGAGCAGTTCCTGACGATCCTGTTTTGCCAGGTTAGCCGCATATTCCGCCGACATTACGGAGGCATAGTGTGTGGCAAGATGCCACATAAAGGAGGCATCAGGTTGAGTTAAGCGGAATTCAACGGTGTTGTTGTCCAGTTTGCGCACACTTTGGACGTTATCGGCGAACTGCAGGCTGTCGAAGTAGGGGAAATTGCTGCCGTTCACATTGTGCCATGGATGGTGGCGATCAAAGATGCGCTCGAAGGTAAACACCACATCGTCTGCATTCAGTTTGCGGGTGGGAGTGAACCAGGCGGTCTTTTGAAACTGTACGTCACGACGCAGATGGAAGCGGTAGGTTGCGCCGTTATCCAGCACCTCCCAGCTTTCAGCCAGCTCAGGCACCAGTCGATAGGTGTAGGGATCTACATCAAGCAGTCGGTCATACAATTGGGCCGCTAACGTGTCGACAATGAGACCACTGCTCGTTTTTTGCGGGTTGAACGTATTGACCTGCCCGCTGACGCAATAGACAAACCCACTGTCACGGATATCAGCGTGCGAAGGTTGCTCAGGCGCAGCAGCAGCCTGACCACTCAGAAATCCAGCCATCACGATCAGAGATGATAAAACCAGGCGCATAATTTTAATGGATTATATAAAGAGGCTATCTTACTAATACTTAATGACATTTGCCATTACCGTTTGTTTTTGGGAGCAACAGGTTCGATAAGCGCGAGTTCAACACCGCGTCATGGTCAAAATTCATACCTGCTATCCACTTTGAATCTACTCTGTTAACTATCTTAGCATTTTCATGTCCCATCTGACTTGCTATAAACGCGGTGCAGGATGTGGACAGTTGGCGTAATTTGTTACGGTTTCCTCGCTGTGACAAAATGCGTAAGCGATTACAATGCGTTAGTGTACGAATCAACGGGAATATTTAATAAATGAGCAACTTAGCGGATTATGTCAATGCTATAAAAATAGGCAAAAATGTTATTTGTATTGAGGATGTCAGTAAACGGGATGACATGGCTGAAGTTGAGATTATAAATAAGACATGGCTTCATGATTCGGGAGTGGTTATTCGTTGTTCTCGCGAAAATGAATTGGTTAAATATTCATCAAATGCCTGTCCAGAATGCAGCATTAGATGGCATGTCGTTGATGCGGCAGGTCAGGATATTCGTCCACTGGAGAAAACGTTTCACAATGCTTGCCAGGAGTCGTACTGGTTAAAAGTAAATCGTCAAACGCATCTCCCGGTGTAAACGCTGGGCTAACCAATCACAGCGATACCAAGCCGCTCCATGAGCAACGATGCCTGGTAGTTGTCTAACTTAACGCCTTGTAAATCAACACCCCGAATATCTAAGTCACCTAACTCCGAATTGGTCAGATCGCAATGTGCGAAGTTTGCTGTTTGCCAGTCGAAAGTAGAAAACTCGCCGCCGGAGAGATCTGAGCCACTGAATGTCGCACCCAGTACCTGAGTCCCCATCCAGCGGTTCTCCCGCAGCTCACACTTTTCCAACACGACTTTCGAAAAATTGGCGTAGCTTAGATGAGGTTATGCGTCAAACCCGCCAGTATGACACTTGCAAATGCGTGCTAGATCTGGTGCTTCTTCAGCAAGGCTCGTAGCTGATGATAAGTGAGACCCAGTAATTCAGCGGCTTTTTTCTGGTTAAATTTTGCCTGCTGTAAGCTGGTTTGTAGAAAGTCTTTCTCTTGTTGTTGTTGGAATTCACGCAGATCCAGCGGTAATGCTACAGATGCTGGTTTTGCTTCCTGCACCTGAGATTCCACGACATGGCGGCGGAAGGGATCAATGATTATCTCATCCAGCGGGTAATCACTGGTCCCATGTCGATAAACGGATCGCTCCACGACGTTTTTCAGTTCACGAATATTGCCCGGCCAACGGTAGTGGAGGAGCGTTTCTCTGGCTTCGGCACTAAACCCTGGAAACAGTGGTAACCCGATCTCGCGGCACATCTGAATGGCAAAATGCTCGGCCATTAACATTATGTCGCTTTGGCGTTCGCGTAACGGTGGGAGTTGCACTACGTCAAAGGCCAGACGATCCAGCAGGTCCGCGCGAAAAGTGCCTTCGTTGACCATGCGAGGTAAGTCGGCATTGGTTGCACAAACAAGTCGTACGTTAACCTGCAACGGCTGGCTGCCGCCAACACGTTCCAGCTCTCCATATTCAATAACGCGCAGCAATTTTTCCTGCACCAACATCGGGGCGGTTGCCAGTTCATCGAGAAACAGCGTACCGCCGTCGGCGCGTTCGAAACGTCCAGGATGGCGTTTTTGAGCGCCGGTAAAGGCACCTGCTTCGTGACCAAACAGTTCGGAATCAAGCAAGTTCTCGTTGAGCGCTGCGCAGTTAAGTGAAATAAACGGGCCTTGCCAACGGGTGGAGAGATAGTGCAGGCGGTTGGCAATAAGCTCTTTCCCAGTACCTCGCTCACCGATAACCAGGACAGGCTTATCCAGCGGTGCCAGATGAGAAACCTGCTCCAGCACTTCAATAAAGCTGTTTGCTTCACCCAGAAGATTATCTTTGTATCCTGCCATGATGAAATTCACCATTTGTTAGTGTTATTCACCAATTTACCCTAATTCCCTCGCCAGGTAAAATTAGATATAATTATTAAAATCAATTAGATAAAAAGTTGGCACGCCAAGTGCATTACGAAATCAGCAGGGCATAGCCCGATATCAGAACAGTAAGTGAGGATTACATTATGGGTATTTTTTCTCGTTTTGCCGACATCGTGAACGCCAACATTAATGCGTTGCTGGAAAAGGCTGAAGATCCGCAGAAGCTGGTGCGGTTAATGATCCAGGAAATGGAAGATACGCTGGTTGAGGTGCGTTCAAACTCCGCACGCGCTCTGGCAGAAAAGAAACAATTATCTCGTCGTATCGAACAGGCCAGCGCGCAACAGGCAGAGTGGCAAGAAAAAGCTGAGCTGGCTCTGCGCAAAGAGAAAGAAGATTTGGCGCGTTCTGCGTTAATCGAAAAACAGAAATTGACTGACCTGATTGCCTCTCTGGAGCATGAAGTCACGCTGGTTGACGATACGCTGGCGCGTATGAAAAAAGAGATTGGTGAGCTGGAAAATAAACTCAGTGAAACCCGTGCTCGTCAGCAGGCACTGATGTTACGTCATCAGGCAGCGAGTTCTTCACGTGATGTTCGTCGTCAACTGGACAGCGGTAAACTTGATGAAGCGATGGCGCGCTTTGAATCTTTCGAGCGTCGTATCGATCAGATGGAAGCTGAGGCTGAAAGCCATAATTTCGGTAAACAGAAGTCCCTGGATCAGCAATTTGCTGACCTGAAAGCAGATGATGAAATCAGCGAGCAGCTGGCGCAACTTAAAGCCAAAATGCAGCAAGACAAGCAATAATAACATCTGGCGGCGCCCGATCGCGCCGCCGCTCATCACCTGTAAGGAGTACTCATGAGCGCGCTATTTCTGGCTATCCCGTTAACTATCTTTGTGCTGTTTGTTTTACCGATTTGGCTCTGGCTGCATTACAGCAACCGTTCCAGCCGTGGTGAACTGTCGCAAAGTGAACAGCAACGTCTGGTCGAACTCAACGACGACGCACAGCGGATGCGTGAGCGCATTCAGGCGCTGGAAGACATCCTTGATGCTGAACATCCAAACTGGAGGGACCGCTAATGGGAGGCGTTAATCTGAACAAAAAACTGTGGCGTATTCCTCAGCAGGGCATGGTGAAGGGGGTTTGTGCGGGTATTGCGCATTATCTCGATGTACCTGTGAAGCTGGTACGGATCCTGGTGGTGCTGTCAGTCTTTTTTGGTCTGGCCTTTTTCACCTTCGTCGCTTACATCGTGCTGACATTTGTGTTGGACCCGATGCCGGACAATGTAGTTTCCGGCGAGCAGCAGCCATCAAGCGGTGAGCTGTTGGATGCCGTCGATCGCGAGCTGGCGGCTAGTGAAAAGCGTTTGCGTGAAATGGAACGTTATGTGACGTCCGATACTTTTTCCTTACGTAGTCGTTTCCGCCAATTGTGAGGTTAGAAATGAACAATCGCTGGCAACGTGCCGGGCAAAGGGTTAAGCCGGGCTTTAAAATAGCAGGTAAGCTGGTGCTTTTAACGGCGCTTCGCTACGGCCCGGCGGGGGTAGCAGGGTGGGCGGTGAAATCCGTCGCCCGACGCCCGCTAAAAATGCTGCTGGCGTTGGTTCTGGAACCGGTGTTGAGTCGGGCCGCGGCAAAATTGTCGAAACGATATTCCGGTAATCGAACCTGATATTTGAATCAGTAAAAGCAAGCAACAATTAATCAACATTCCCTCAGTTAATTTGCGGCAGCTCACAAATACGATTTTTTGGCTGCCAAAATTCTTTTTTTACCCCCCTCCAGACCACCTCTGCTAATTGACAGCTTATTTTCCGCAGAGTAGTCTCTTGGTTCATGGGACCGCTACCACGAGAATCGAAGGTGAACCAAAAAATCCAAAAATGCCTGACAGAAGTTTATGGTCATACATTTACTTCATGCCACTATGAAGCGCTGTTTGCACGTTTAGAGAAATCACAGGGATTAATTAAAAAAATCCGTAAAGCGCATTGGGACGAGGGCGATGTGGTGCTTATTACCTACGCCGATCAATTCCACGGGGTTGGTAAAAAACCGTTGCCGACGTTTAATCAGTTTTATAATGAATGGCTTAAGTCGACATTTTCTCATGTGCATCTTCTGCCATTTTATCCGTGGTCATCGGATGATGGTTTTTCCGTGATTAATTACCATCAGGTTGCCGAAGAAACCGGTGACTGGAATGATATTAAGGAATTAGGTGAGTCCAGTCGACTGATGTTTGATTTTGTTTGTAACCATATGTCAGCTAAAAGCGAGTGGTTTAATAATTATTTGCAACAGCTTGACGGTTATGAAAATTTCTTTATTGCAATGGATCCTGATACGGACCTGAGCAACGTCACACGTCCACGCGCATTACCGTTACTGACACCATTTACGCTAAAAGATAACACCGTGCGCCATTTATGGACGACGTTCAGCGATGACCAGATCGATCTCAACTATGCCAACCCGGTGGTGTTACTGGCGATGGTCGATGTGCTGCTGAGCTATCTTGAGCAGGGCGCAGATTATGTTCGCCTGGATGCGGTTGGCTTTATGTGGAAAGAGCCTGGAACGAGCTGTATTCATCTGGAAAAAACGCATCAGCTTATCAAACTATTCCGCGCTATTGCGGACTGCGTGGCGCCTGGTACGGCGATTATTACCGAAACCAACGTCCCGCATAAGGATAACGTGTCCTACTACGGTAATGGCCATGATGAAGCGCATATGGTGTACCAGTTCTCGCTGCCGCCGCTGGTGCTGCATGCGGTACAACGCCAGGACACGTCGATATTGTGCCAGTGGGCGCAATCACTGGAGCTGCCGTCTGGTGAGACGACCTGGTTTAATTTTCTCGCATCGCATGATGGCATTGGTCTCAACCCATTACGCGGTTTGTTGCCTGAAGACGAGATCATGCGGCTGGTGACAGAACTACAACAGGAAGGTGCGCTGGTTAACTGGAAAAATAACCCTGATGGCAGTCGCAGCCCGTATGAAATTAACGTGACATATATGGATGCGCTAACCCCTGGTAATTGTAGTGATGCCGAACGGTTTTCTCGCTTTATTCTCGCACATGCCATTTTGCTGAGTTTTCCAGGCGTGCCGGCGGTTTACATTCAAAGCATACTTGGATCACGCAATGATTATAAAGGTGTTGAGACGTTCGGTTATAACCGCGCGATCAACCGCAAAAAATATCAGGTGAGACAAATAGAAGCGGAGCTGGCAAATGAAACCAGTTTGCGTCACGCTATTTATCATGAGTTATCCCGACTAATTGTAATACGTCGTAATAATAAAGCATTTCATCCTGATAGTGATTTTCAAATTAACAGTATTACACCAGCCGTAATGCAAATTAAACGTACTGCGGAAACAGGTGAGGAAATTACCGGGTTATTTAATGTCAGCGGTCATACTCAAACCATTCGTATTGATATAGAAAATGGAGTTGATTTGATTGGCGGTAAAACTATTTCCGGTAAGGAATTAACGTTGTACGCCTGGCAGGTCATGTGGGTTAAGTAATAAAAAGGAACATTTCATGCTTAAAGCTAAAATTGTGCTGATTTCAGCACTGAGCGGCAGAGAAATTTGTCACCTTTATGGAGCAGGCAGACAACATTGCGGACTGGGTCATGATGTCGCCAGGGGCGGCGCTGCCGGTCAACAAAGCGGTGGTGAATACTTCGACGTGGAAAGATAACGCTGTTATCAAAGCGCTGGGTGAATTACCCGATCAACTGATTGCCGAACTGCCAAATATTCAGGTCTTTGGTGCCGTCGGTGATAAGAACTTTACCCGCATGGGCGACGTAACCGGCTCCGGCATCGTGAGTACCATGGTGCACAACGTCACGGTAGGAAAAGCTGACCTTTCATCGACCATCAAGGCAAGCCAGACAAAACTGGATGACCTCGTTGAACAGCGCTAATGGGGAAATGGAAAGCCGTGATGAATAAGTTCTTTTCAGGTCGATCTGATATGCCATTTGCCATGCTGCTGCTGGCGCCCAGCTTGCTGTTATTGGGCGGTTTAGTGGCGTGGCCAATGATATCTAACATCGAAATCAGCTTTATGCGTTTGCCGCTTAATCCGCAAATTGAGTCTACGTTTGTCGGGCTGAGCAACTATATCCGTATCTTATCCGATCCCGGATTCTGGCATTCGCTGTGGATGACGGTCTGGTATACCGCGCTGGTTGTGGCAGGGAGCACGGTGCTGGGGCTGGGAGTGGCGATGTTTTTTAACCGTGAGTTTCGTCTGCGGAAAACTGCGCGCTCACTGGTCATCCTCTCTTACGTAACGCCATCAATTTCGCTGGTGTTTGCCTGGAAATACATGTTCAACAACGGCTACGGCATTGTGAACTACCTCGGCGTGGATCTGTTGCATCTCTACGATCAGGCTCCGCTGTGGTTCGACAATCCCGGTAGCAGCTTCGCGCTGGTCGTGTTGTTCGCCATCTGGCGCTACTTCCCGTATGCCTTTATCTCGTTTCTGGCGATTTTACAGACTATTGATAAATCGTTGTATGAGGCGGCAGAAATGGATGGCGCGAACGCCTGGCAACGGTTTCGCATCGTCACGCTGCCAGCGATCATGCCGGTACTGGCGACCGTAGTCACACTGCGTACGATCTGGATGTTTTATATGTTCGCCGATGTTTATCTGCTGACCACTAAAGTCGATATTCTCGGGGTCTATCTCTATAAAACAGCGTTTGCATTTAATGACTTAGGTAAAGCAGCCGCGATTTCTGTTGTCCTCTTCGTCATCATTTTCGCTGTTATCCTGCTGACCAGAAAACGGGTGAACCTCAATGGCAACAAATAAGCGCACGCTTGGCCGCATTGGCTTTTACTGTGGATTAATTGTCTTCCTGGGCATCACGTTATTTCCATTTTTTGTGATGCTGATGACCTCATTTAAAAGCGCAAAAGAGGCGATTTCGCTGCATCCGACGCTGTTACCGCAGCAATGGACGCTGGAACATTACATCGACATCTTCAACCCGATGATTTTCCCGTTTGTTGACTACTTCCGTAATAGCCTGGTGGTATCGGTGACTTCTTCGGTGGTGGCGGTATTTCTGGGCGTGCTCGGGGCGTATGCGCTTTCCCGCCTGCGTTTTAAGGGACGAATGACCATCAATGCCAGTTTTTACACGGTGTACATGTTTTCGGGGATCCTGCTGGTGGTGCCGTTATTCAAGATCATTACGGCACTCGGCATCTACGACACCGAAATGGCGTTGATTATCACTATGGTCACCCAGACGCTGCCGACCGCAGTGTTCATGTTGAAAAGCTATTTCGACACCATTCCGGATGAGATCGAAGAAGCCGCGATGATGGATGGGTTGAACCGTCTGCAGATCATCTTTCGTATTACCGTGCCGTTGGCAATGTCTGGTCTGGTTTCGGTCTTTGTGTACTGCTTTATGGTGGCGTGGAATGACTATCTGTTTGCTTCGATTTTCCTTTCCAGCGCCAGCAATTTTACCTTACCGGTCGGTCTGAACGCGCTGTTCAGTACACCTGACTATATCTGGGGACGCATGATGGCTGCATCGTTAGTCACTGCATTGCCGGTGGTCATTATGTATGCGCTTTCCGAACGTTTTATTAAAAGTGGTTTGACCGCAGGCGGCGTGAAAGGCTAAGCGGCCAGTTTAATTAAGGAGTTGTAAATGAAGAAGTTAGTTGCCACAGAACCGCGTGTTGCAGCGCTGGTGGAATATGAAGACAGAGCGGTATCCGCCAATGAAGTTAAAGTTCGCGTTAAATTTGGCGCGCCGAAACATGGCACGGAAGTGGTCGATTTTCGCGCTGCCAGCCCGTTTATTGACGAAGATTTTAACGGTGAATGGCAAATGTTTATGCCGCGTCCGGAAGAGGCACCACGCGGGATCGAATTCGGTAAATTCCAGCTTGGCAATATGGTGGTGGGCGATGTTATTGAGTGTGGCAGCGATGTGACCGAATACGCCGTTGGCGATTCAGTTTGCGGCTACGGTCCTCTGGCTGAAACGGTTATTTTTAATGCGGTGAACAACTACAAACTGCGCAAAATGCCTGAAGGCAGTTCGTGGAAAAATGCCGTGTGCTATGACCCGGCACAGTTCGCCATGAGCGGTGTGCGCGACGCCAATGTGCGCGTCGGTGACTTTGTGGTCGTCGTGGGCTTAGGCGCAATTGGCCAGATTGCCGTGCAACTGGCTAAGAAAGCGGGAGCTTCAGTGGTCATCGGCGTGGATCCGATTGCCCATCGCTGCGATATCGCGCGTCGCCATGGCGCGGATTTCTGTCTGAATCCGATTGGCACCGATGTAGGCATGGAAATTAAGAAGCTGACCGGTAAGCAGGGCGCAGATGTGATCATCGAAACCAGTGGCTATGCAGATGCGCTGCAGTCGGCGTTACGCGGTCTGGCCTATGGTGGAACCATTTCCTATGTCGCTTTCGCGAAACCTTTTGCTGAAGGTTTCAACCTGGGGCGTGAAGCGCACTTCAACAACGCCAAAATTGTCTTCTCTCGCGCCTGCAGTGAACCGAATCCAGATTATCCGCGCTGGAGCCGCAAGCGTATTGAGGAGACCTGCTGGGAACTGTTGATGAACGGTTACCTGAACTGTGAAGAACTGATCGACCCGGTAGTGACTTTCGCCAGCAGCCCGGAAAGCTATATGCAGTATGTCGATCGCCATCCGGAAAAGAGCATCAAAATGGGTGTGACGTTTTAATTAAGGAATGCAGAAGATGAAAATTGGAACACAGAATCAGGCTTTTTTCCCGGAAAATATTCTCGAGAAATTCCTTTATATCAAAGAGATGGGGTTTGACGGTTTTGAAATTGACGGTAAGTTGCTGGTCAATAACCTTGATGAAGTAAAAGCGGCGATAAAAGAAACAGGTTTGCCTGTTACCACTGCCTGTGGAGGATATGACGGTTGGATCGGTGATTTTATCGAAGAGCGTCGTTTAAACGGGTTGCAGCAGATTACCCGCATTCTCGAAGCGCTGGCCGAAGTCGGCGGACAAGGCATTATTGTACCTGCTGCATGGGGCATGTTTACCTTCCGCCTACCGCCGATGACCTCTCCACGTAGCCAGGAAGGCGATCGTAAAGCTATCAGCGATTCATTGATTTATCTTGATAAAGTTGCCCATCGTACGGGGACGGTGGTGTATCTGGAACCGCTCAATCGCTATCAGGATCATATGATCAACACCCTGGCGGATGCCCGCCGCTATATCGTGGAAAACAACCTGAAGCATGTGCAAATCATTGGTGATTTTTACCATATGAATATCGAAGAAGACGATATGGCACAGGCGCTGCACGACAATCGCGATCTGCTGGGTCACGTCCATATTGCAGATAATCATCGTTATCAGCCGGGGAGCGGTACGCTGGATTTCACGGCGCTGTTTGATCAACTGCGTGAAGATAATTATCAGGGTTACGTCGTGTACGAAGGACGCGTACGGGCAGAGAACCTGCCGGAAGCGTATCGTCAGTCACTGACCTGGCTGCGTACTTGCTAAGAGGATTTCCGTGAAAAGTGCACTGACAAGCGCTCCGTTACGTGTCGCCATTATTGGCGCCGGGCAGGTGGCGGATAAAGTCCATGCTTCGTACTACTGCACCCGCAACGATCTGGAACTGGTGGCTGTCTGCGACAGTCGCCTGTCACAGGCGCGGCTGTTTGCAGAAAAATACGGTAATCCGCAGGTTTGGGACGATCCCCAGACGATGTTACGCGAAGCTAAGCCAGATATCGTCAGCATCTGCTCGCCCAATCGTTTTCATTATGAACACACCATGTTGGCGTTGAACGCTGGATGCCATGTGATGTGCGAGAAACCTCCGGCAATGACGCCAGACGAGGCGCTGGAGATGTGCAAAACGGCGCGTCGGGTGGGAAAAGTACTGGCTTATGATTTTCATCATCGTTTTGCGCTGGATACGCAACTGCTTCGTGAGCAGGTGATGGCTGGTGTTCTGGGTGAAATCTATGTCACCAATGTCCGCGCTTTGCGCCGCTGCGGCGTGCCCGGCTGGGGAGTGTTTACCAACAAAGAACTGCAGGGCGGCGGGCCGCTGATTGATCTCGGTATTCATATGCTTGATGCCGCCATGTATGTGCTGGGGTTCCCGGCGGTAAAGCGTGTTAACGCGCACAGCTATCAACGCATTGGCACGATTAAAAACAGCGGTCAGTTTGGGAAATGGGATCCCACTACATATACCGTGGAGGATTCTTTGTTCGGTACGATTGAATTTCATAACGGCGGTATCCTGCGCCTGGAAACCTCTTTCGCGCTGAATATTCCTGAACAATCGATTATGAACGTTAATTTCTGCGGCGATTTGGCGGGGGCGACGTTATTCCCGGCCCAGGTTTACACCGACCGTGATGGTACGCTTGACGTGCTGCTTGCGCGCGAGATGGCTGATGACAACCGTCATTATCGCAGCATGGAAGCCTTCGTTAACCATGTCCAGGGCGAGCCTGTCACTATTGCTGACGCAGAGCAGGGCGTCGTTATTCAACAACTGGTTGCCGCACTGTACCAATCGGCTGAAACAGGGACCTACGTAGACTTATGACGAAGCCAGTAATGCTAACTGAACCGGCTTTTTGCCCACACAGCCTGAATAAATATGCGTCACTCATGACGACCGGTAACGGGTATATGGGAATTCGCGCCAGCCACGAGGAAGCTTACACCTTACAGACTCGTGGCATGTATCTGGCTGGGTTGTATCACCGTGCGGGTAAAGGCGAAATTAATGAACTGGTTAATCTACCCGATGTAGTCGGAGTGGAGATCACGCTTAATGGCGAGATTTTCTCGCTAACCAGCGGCGTGATTGAAAGCTGGCATCGCGAACTGGATTTTGCCAGCGGGGAATTGCGCCGTGCGCTTATCTGGCATGCGCCTGGCGGGGCGCGTTTCGCTATTGAGAGTCGGCGGTTTGTCTCAGCACAGAAGCTGCCGCTGTTTGCTATGGAAGTGGTCGTAACGCCACTGGATGCCGATGCCAGCATTGGTATCTCAACCGGTATTGATGCCACGATCACCAATCATGGTCGTCAGCATCTGGATGAAACACAGATTAGAGTATTTGGTCAGCATCTTCTGCAGGGCATTTACACAACCCAGGACAATCGCAACGATATCGCGATCACCTCATATTGTGACGTCGACGGCGCAGCGCAGCGCTGCTTCACCGCGAAAGAACGTCGGTTGTTACAACACAACACCGTGCAGGCGCAAGCCGGGCAGCGCGTCACGCTGACGAAAATGAGTTGGGTTGACTGGACGAGCGAACGCAACCTGTCGCTTGAGACCTGGGGACGCCAGTCGCTGCGTAACATTGAAGCATGCGCGCAACAGGGATATGACGCTCTGTTGGCTGAGTCGAGCGCCAACTGGCATGCCTGGTGGCAAACTCGTCGCGTTCAGGTTACCAGCTCTGATATTAGCGATCAGCGCGCGCTGGACTATGCCCTCTATCATCTGCGTGTGATGACCCCAGACCATGATGAGCGCAGCAGTATTGCGGCCAAAGGTCTGACGGGGGAAGGGTATAAAGGCCACATCTTCTGGGATACTGAGGTCTTTTTGTTACCGTTTCACTTGTTTACCGAACCGAAAACCGCGAGAGGTCTATTGCGTTACCGCTGGCATAATTTGCCGGGCGCGCGTGAGAAAGCCCGCCGTAACGGTTGGCAGGGCGCGTTGTTCCCGTGGGAAAGCGCTCGCAGCGGTGATGAGGAAACGCCTGAATTCGCGGCGATCAACATCCGTACCGGGCTGCGGCAAAAAGTGGCCTCCGCACAGGCTGAACATCACCTCGTGGCGGATGTTGCCTGGGCGGTAATCAATTACTGGCATGCCACAGGGGATCTAAACTTCATGACCCGTGAGGGCATGACGCTACTGCTGGAAACGGCGAAGTTCTGGATTAGCAGGGCTGTCATGGTCAACGATCGTTTAGAGATCCACGATGTGATTGGCCCGGATGAATACACTGAGCATGTGAACAACAATGCGTTCACCAACTACATGGCCAGGTACAACGTAGAGCAGGCGCTGGGTTTTGCCCGTCGGTTGGGCTGTGGCGATGACACGTTTATTCATCGCGCAGAGCATTTTTTACAGTATCTCTGGCGACCGGAAGTGCAGCCCGATGGCGTGCTTCCTCAGGATGATACCTTCCTGAACAAACCGGTTATCGATCTGTCGCAGTACAAAGCCAAAGCGGGCAAGCAGACCATTTTGCTCGATTACTCCCGTGCAGAAGTCAATGAGATGCAAATTCTCAAACAGGCTGATGTCGTGATGCTGACCTACATGTTGCCGGAGCAATTTAGCCCGCAAACCTGTCTGGCTAACCTGCGTTATTACGAGCCACGTACGATTCACGACTCCTCTTTGAGTAAGGCGATTCACGGGATTGTGGCTGCGCGTTGTGGTGATTCGGCTCAGGGGTATCGGTTTTGGCGCGAAGGTTCGCTAATCGATCTCGGGGATGACCCGCACAGCTGCGATGATGGTATTCATGCGGCGGCAACGGGCGCAATCTGGTTGGGCGCTATCCAGGGATTTGCCGGAGTGAATGTTCGCCATGGGGAGTTACATCTTGCCCCTGCATTACCGGAACATTGGCAAACACTGTCTTTCCCACTGCGCTGGCAGGGTATCGATTTGCAGGTAACCATCAATGCAACTGAAATCCGTATTAACAGCGCCGAGCAGATTACTCTTTGGGTAAAAGGGGAAAAGATCTCTGTTCAGGGGGAGATAGTTATCTGCAATGACGCCATTATTTCGCCCACTTATGGGACCGCTACCACGAAAGGGGATGATGAATGATCCTCAAACCACAGGCCATCATTTTTGATTTAGATGGCGTGATTACCGACACTGCACATCTGCATTTTCTCGCCTGGCGGCAGGTAGCCGGTGAAATAGGGATTGCGATTAACGAGGCATTTAATGACAGCCTGAAAGGGATTAGTCGCGGCGAATCGCTACAGCGTATTTTGCAATATGGCGGGAAAGCGGGAGAGTTTACACCTGAGGTTTGCGCACAATTGGCCGAGAGAAAAAACAGACTGTATGTCCATTCTTTGCGCCAGTTGACGGTGAACTCGGTATTGCCGGGAATACGTGAGCTGCTGATGACGTTGCGGGAAGAGCGGATTCCGGTGGGGCTGGCCTCTGTGTCGCTCAATGCCCCTGCGATTTTACAAGCGCTTGATCTTAAATCTTATTTTGATTTCTGTGCGGATGCCGCGCTAATTTCTCGCTCGAAACCGGATCCGGAGATTTTTCTGGCAGCCTGTGCCGGCCTTGGCGCTGACCCGCAGCAGTGTATTGGCATAGAAGATGCTCAGGCGGGTATTGATGCGATCAACGCCTGCGGCATGCTCTCTGTTGGCATTGGTACGGGGCTGAACGGAGCAAGCTTGCAACTTCCTTCAACCGAATTTCTGACGTGGCCGTGCTTATCGGCTCTCTGGCAACACGACAAGTAAAGGATTCAACATGGCACAGCTTTCGTTGCAACACATTCAAAAAATTTACGACAACCAGGTACACGTTGTTAAAGACTTCAATCTGGAAATTGAAGACAAAGAGTTTATTGTTTTTGTTGGCCCTTCAGGCTGTGGGAAATCAACGACGTTGCGCATGATCGCCGGTCTGGAGGAGATCAGCGGTGGCGATCTGCTGATTGACGGTAAACGGATGAACGATGTGCCGGCGAAATCGCGCAACATTGCGATGGTCTTTCAGAACTACGCGTTGTACCCGCACATGACAGTCTATGACAACATGGCGTTTGGCCTGAAAATGCAGAAAATTGCCCCTGCCGTGATTGAGGAACGTGTCAACTGGGCGGCGCAAATCCTTGGCCTGCGCGATTATCTGCAACGTAAACCGGGTGCGTTATCCGGTGGTCAGCGTCAACGTGTGGCACTGGGGCGTGCGATTGTTCGTGAGGCAGGGGTCTTCCTGATGGATGAACCCTTATCGAATCTCGATGCCAAACTTCGCGTACAGATGCGGGCAGAAATAAGCAAGCTGCATCAGAAACTCAATACCACCATGATATATGTTACCCACGATCAAACAGAAGCCATGACGATGGCGACGCGTATTGTGATTATGAAGGATGGTATTGTTCAGCAGGTTGGTGCGCCGAAAACAGTTTATAACCACCCAGCAAATATGTTTGTCGCAGGATTTATTGGCTCACCGGCCATGAACTTTATTCGTGGCGCGATTGACGGTGATAAGTTTGTTACTGAAACACTAAAATTAACGATTCCAGAGAATAAATTAGCACAATTAAAAGAACAGGGTTATGAACATCAGGCGGTCACGCTGGGAATTCGCCCTGAAGATATACTTCCGCAGCTTAATAATGAAAATAGTGTACCGGCAAAAATTAGCGTTGCAGAATTAACTGGCGCTGAATTTATGCTTTATACCATTGTTGGGGGGCATGAGTTAGTGGTCCGTGCTGGGGCAGTGAATGATTATCACGCAGGAGAAAACATCACTATTCATTTTGATATGGCGAAATGCCATTTCTTTGATACTGAAACTGAAGTGGCTATTCAATAAAATTCCGGGGGATAATAATCCCCCGCGCCTTGGGGCATTTTTGCGAGTATTTTAACAAGGAATAATAATGAAAACCCTACTGTCCGCGACTGCGCTGATTATGAGCGCAGGAATGGCCTGCGCGCAGGCTGCTGAAAAGAATGACTGGCACTTTAATATCGGTGCTATGTACGAAATAGAAAACGTTGAAGGTCAGGGCGAAGATATGGATGGACTGGCTGAGCCGTCCGTCTATTTTAATGCGTCCAATGGGCCGTGGAAAATATCGCTGGCCTATTACCAGGAAGGACCGGTTGATTACAGCGAGGGCAAGCGCGGTACATGGTTTGACCGCCCTGAACTGGAAGTCCGCTATCAATTCCTTGAAAGCGAGAATGTTAATTTCGGTCTGACCGGTGGCTTTCGTAATTACGGTTATCACTATGTCAATGAACCCGGAAAAGATACAGCTAATATGCAGCGCTGGAAAGTGCAGCCAGATTGGGATGTTAAACTTACCGATGATCTGCGCTTTAGCGGCTGGTTTGCGATGTATCAATTCGTTAATGATTTGAGCACCACCGGCTACTCTGATAGCCGCGTCGAAAGTGAGAGCGGGTTGAATTATACGTTTAACAAAACAGTAGGGTTAACGGTCAACTATTACCTTGAACGCGGCTTTAATCTGGCAGATTCGCGTAATAATGGTGAGTTCTCAACCCAGGAAATTCGTGCTTATCTGCCTCTGTCCTTCGGCAATACAACCCTGACGCCGTATACCCGTATCGGGCTTGATCGCTGGTCAAACTGGGACTGGCAGGATGATCCTGAACGCGAAGGCCATAATTTCAATCGCCTCGGTTTATTGTATGCGTATGATTTCCAGAACGGTTTATCAATGTCTCTGGAGTATGCTTATGAATGGGAAGATCATGACGAAGGTGAAAGCGACAGGTTCCATTATGCTGGCATAGGCGTGAACTACGCATTCTAAAAATGAACAGGGGCATTATTATGCCCCTGTTTTTACACCAGTGAGTCCGCCAATGATATTTGCGTTCTCACCGTGATATTCTGTAATCCTTTTTCACCTGCAATCAGATTAAATAATAAATTACAACTTTGTTCACCCAACTGCTGAGTAGGTACATCAATTCCACCAGGAACTGGTGTGAGCATAAAAGAAAGTAGCTCATTACTATAGCCTACAACGGCAAGTTGCTTTGGAATGGAAATGTTTTTCTCGGCCGCTACGCGATATAAACTCATTAACTTCAAGCTGTCTGTCGCAAATACGGCATCGGGTAACGGTTGCTGACTAAGTAATTTTCGAGAAGCAAGTAGGGCGGTTTCATGAGTATACCCCCCGTCAATAACCCACTCATCGCGCATTTTAATATTATGTGCCTGAAGGCTGGATTTATAACCGTTAACGCGATCGATAGAAACATGAACGTCAAGCGGTGCATGCAAACAGGCTATATTACGGTGGCCACTCTCAATCAGCGCATTTGTCAGCGTAATACTGTCGCGATAATTATCGGTGTCTACAGAATAGACATTAGTGTAGTCACCTTCAACCTTCCCGATAACCACAACCGGGACGTTGTATTTATCCAACCGAGCAAAAAATGATTCATCGGCAGGAGAGCTCAGCATAATGATCCCTTTGATCAACTTCTGCTTAATTTTGCTCTCACATTTTTGTAAATCATCTTCGGTGCTTCGCGACGTCTGCAATATGACATCAAAACCGACTTCTTCAGCCTTGGCAGTAATTGCATGCAATACTTCAGAGAAAAACGGATTACCGGCAGTTGTTTTTGCAGAACGGGTAGATATCACCATTATTGCATCAAATCCGGAAGAGGTAAGCGCGCGAGCTAGTTTATTAGGCTGATACTGTAACTCATCAATTGCGCGCAGCACCTTTTCAAGCGCCTCCGGCGAGATGTTGGTTTGCTTATTAAGCACGCGCGATACCGTGGATTTTGATACGCCAGCGGCTCGTGCAATATCATAAATGGTAGGAGACATAGATCCCAAGCTCCGTCCGAGAGTCAATGGCGGACATATTATGGAGTTAAGTGGCGAATGACAACAATCTCGGAATGCGAGTTGGAAAATCAAAAGGCTAACCGCACTATGTGCGTGCTGAGGAACAATCGTCCACGGGTGCGGACGGTGATAATGCGGTCGCAATATTTTCTTAAGAACTGGCGTATAGTGTAAGGGTTAAATCCAACTATCAGTCAGGAAGATATTATGTTGAAGAAAAGCGTATTAGCGTTGGCACTGGTTATTGGCATGCCGGTTTATGCTGCCGAGCACTGGATTGATGTTCGCGTTCCTGAACAGTACCAACAGCAGCATATTCAGGGGGCTGTCAACATCCCGTTAAAAGAGATCAAGGCGCGTATCGTAACTGAAGTTCCAGATAAGAACGATACCGTGAAGCTCTATTGCAACTCCGGGCGTCAATCAGGGCAGGTGAAAGATATGCTGACTGAAATGGGCTACACGCAGGTGTCCAACGAAGGTGGCATCAATCAGATAGCGCTTCCTAAAGTAGAGAATAAATAAACCGCCCACATTCATTCTGCTACAGGCGGTAAGAATAATGCCGCCTGATACAGCTCAGGTAGTTGATAAGTAAGAATTGACCCCTATCTTTACTTCCTGTTTGTTATAATTTCTTCGGTTCCTTCAGCAAAACGGGATGGCGATGAAGCGACTTAAAAATGAATTCAATTCGCTGGTTAATCGCGGCGTAGACCGGCATTTACGCCTGGCTGTCACCGGACTTAGCCGGAGCGGTAAAACGGCGTTTATCACCGCAATGGTAAATCAGTTACTCAATATTCATGCCGGTGCGCGTTTGCCGTTGCTCAGTTGCGTGCGCGAAGAGCGTCTGCTTGGCGTGAAACGGGTTCCACAACGCGACTTTGGTATTCCGCGCTTTACCTATGATGAAGGACTGGCGCAGCTGTATGGCTCTCCGCCGACCTGGCCGACACCAACGCGCGGTGTGAGTGAAATTCGTCTGGCGCTGCGTTACAAGTCTAATGACTCATTACTGCGCCACTTTAAAGACACCTCCACGCTGTACCTGGAAATCGTCGATTATCCGGGGGAGTGGCTACTCGATTTACCGATGCTGGCCCAGGATTATTTGAGCTGGTCGCGGCAAATGACCGGATTATTACAGGGGCAGCGTGGCGAATGGTCGGCAAAATGGCGGCAGTTAAGCCACGGGCTGGATCCACTGGCACCTGCTGACGAAAACCGTCTGGCGGAAATTGCTGCTGCCTGGACGGAGTATCTGCATCAATGCAAGCAGCAGGGACTGCACTTTATTCAGCCGGGCCGTTTTGTTCTGCCAGGAGATATGGCGGGCGCGCCTGCGTTGCAATTCTTCCCGTGGCCGGACGTTGATGCCTGGGGAGAATCGAAGCTGGCGCAGGCAGATAAACACACCAATGCGGGCATGCTGCGCGACAGGTTTAATTACTACTGTGAAAAAGTCGTGAAGGGATTTTATAAGAATCACTTCCTGCGCTTTGATCGTCAGATTGTGCTGGTCGATTGCCTGCAACCGCTCAACAGCGGGCCACAGGCGTTTAACGACATGCGTCTGGCGCTGACCCAACTGATGCAAAGTTTCCATTATGGACAGCGCACGCTGTTTCGTCGGCTGTTTTCTCCGGTGATCGACAAACTGCTGTTTGCCGCCACCAAAGCTGACCATGTCACGGTCGATCAGCACGCCAATATGGTGTCGCTTTTACAGCAGTTGATCCAGGATGCCTGGCAAAACGCTGCGTTCGAAGGCATCAGCATGGATTGTCTTGGACTGGCATCGGTGCAGGCAACCACCAGCGGCCTGATCGATGTGAAGGGTGAAAAGATCCCCGCGCTGCGTGGTAATCGTCTGAGCGATGGCGAACCGCTAACCGTTTATCCGGGGGAAGTGCCCGCGCGTTTACCTGGACAAGCGTTTTGGGACAGCCAGGGCTTCCAGTTTGAGGCATTTCGCCCGCAGGTGATGGATGTCGATAAGCCCTTACCGCATATTCGTCTTGATGCCGCGCTGGAGTTTTTAATAGGAGATAAATTGCGATGAGCGAGCCGTTAAAACCGCGTATCGATTTTTCAGGTCCGCTGGATGTGGAACAAAATGCGGCGTTTAAAGCGCAGCAGATGTTTAACGAAACGGAGGCGCAGACTTTTTCTCCGGCGACAGTGGATGAACCACTGGAAGACGAAGGTCAGGCAGAAGCCGTTATTGATGCGGCCCTTCGCCCTAAACGTAGTCTGTGGCGTAAGATGGTGATGGGTGGCCTGGCGCTGTTTGGCGTGAGCGTTGTCGCTCAGGGTGTGCAGTGGACCATGAATGCCTGGCAGACTCAGGATTGGGTCGCGCTGGGAGGATGTGCCGCAGGCGCATTGATTATCGGTGCAGGGGTTGGATCAGTGGCGACCGAATGGCGTCGGCTATGGCGATTGCGTCAGCGCGCGCACGAGCGCGATGAAGCGCGAGATCTGCTCCACAGCCATGGAACCGGAAAAGGCCGTGCATTTTGTGAAAAGCTGGCGCAGCAGGCGGGCATCGATCAGTCTCATCCGGCATTGCAGCGCTGGTATGCCTCAATTCATGAAACGCAGAACGATCGTGAAGTGGTTAGTCTGTACGCCCATCTGGTGCAGCCGGTGCTGGATGCGCAAGCCCGGCGTGAGATTAGCCGTTCAGCGGCAGAATCCACACTGATGATTGCCGTCAGTCCGCTGGCGCTGGTGGATATGGCGTTTATCGCCTGGCGCAATCTGCGGCTGATTAATCGTATTGCTTCTCTGTATGGCATTGAGCTGGGTTATTACAGCCGCCTGCGTTTGTTCCGTCTGGTGCTGTTGAATATCGCTTTTGCCGGGGCCAGTGAACTGGTGCGGGAAGTAGGAATGGACTGGATGTCGCAGGATTTAGCCGCCCGCTTATCAACGCGTGCAGCTCAGGGCATTGGCGCGGGCTTATTAACGGCGCGTTTGGGTATCAAAGCCATGGAACTATGCCGACCGCTACCGTGGATCGATGATGATAAGCCACGGCTGGGCGATTTCCGCCGCCAACTGATTGGTCAGATGAAAGAGACCTTACAAAAGAATAAATCTCCGCGCGAAAGTTAACTATAAAACAGGCGCCGATCGTTTAACTTTACGCTCCGGCGCCCAATTTTCCAGCTCGCTGTCAATATTTGTTGACAGAGTTCTTCCTGCAAACCAAATACTGGCTTATCATTTAACACATAATCCCTTGTCCAGGTGAAGGTTCCTATGCGTTTGGAAGTCTTTTGTGAAGACCGTCTTGGTCTGACCCGCGAACTGCTCGATTTACTGGTGCTGAGAAGCATTGATTTACGCGGTATCGAGATTGACCCCATCGGGCGAATTTACCTTAATTTTGCGGAGCTGGAGTTCACCAACTTCAGCAGTCTGATGGCTGAAATCCGCCGTATATCAGGCGTTACGGATGTGCGTACTGTACCCTGGATGCCTTCAGAGCGTGAACATCTTGCGCTGAGCGCGCTGCTTGAGGCGCTACCAGAACCGGTCCTTTCTCTGGATATGAAAAGCAAAATCGAGATGGCGAATCCTGCGAGCTGTCAGCTTTTCGCCCACAGTCAGGAACGGATGCGCAATCATACCGCTGCCCAGTTAATCAATGGGTTTAACTTCCAGCGCTGGCTGGAAAGCAATCCGCAGGATTCCCATAGCGAACATGTCGTGATTAACGGACAGAATTTCCTGATGGAAATTACGCCTGTCCATTTGCAGGGCGAAAATCAGGAGCAGATGCTGACCGGTGCGGTGGTGATGTTGCGCTCCACTATCCGAATGGGACGCCAGCTGCAAAATATGACTACGCAGGATCTCAGCGCGTTTAGCCAGATTATTGCCGTCAGCGCCAAAATGAAACATGTGGTGGAACAGGCGCGTAAGCTGGCGACGTTGAGCGCGCCGCTGCTGATTACCGGTAATACCGGCACCGGCAAAGATCTCTTTGCTCATGCCTGCCACCTGGCAAGTCCGCGTGCGTCAAAACCGTATCTGGCGCTGAACTGCGCGTCAATTCCTGAAGATGCGGTTGAAAGCGAGCTGTTTGGCCATGCGCCGGAAGGTAAAAAAGGCTTCTTTGAGCAGGCGAATGGCGGTTCGGTTCTGTTAGATGAAATTGGCGAAATGTCGCCGCGTATGCAGACCAAATTGCTGCGTTTTCTCAATGACGGCACGTTCCGTCGTGTGGGAGAAGATCACGAAGTTCATGTTGATGTTCGCGTGATTTGCGCAACGCAAAAGAACCTTGTGGAACTGGTGCAGAAAGGACTTTTCCGTGAAGACCTCTATTATCGTCTGAATGTACTAACGCTAAACCTGCCGCCGCTGCGCGATTGCCCACAAGATATTATGCCGCTTACCGAACTGTTTGTGGCGCGTTTTGCCGACGAGCAGGGCGTGCCGCGTCCGAAACTGTCCGCAGATCTCAGCACGGTACTAACTCGTTATGGTTGGCCGGGCAACGTGCGTCAGCTTAAAAATGCGATCTACCGGGCGCTGACCCAGCTAGAAGGCTATGAGCTGCGACCACAGGATATTTTGCTGCCGGATTACGATGCGGCAACGGTTGCTGTCGGAGAAGAGGTGATGGAAGGGTCGCTGGATGAAATCACCAGCCGCTTTGAACGCTCCGTGTTGACGCAGCTGTATATGAATTATCCCAGCACGCGCAAGCTGGCCAAGCGCCTAGGTGTTTCGCATACTGCGATTGCTAACAAATTGCGTGAGTATGGACTGAGCCAGCAGAAAAAAAGCGAAGAGTAATGCCGTAAATGAAAATGCCTCCATGCGGAGGCATTTTTGTATGCAGACGCAGCTTACGCTTTCAGTACGTCCAGCGCAGCGGTGTAGTCTGGTTCGTTGGTGATTTCATTGACCAACTGGCTGAAAACAACGTTATCATTTTCATCAATAACGACCACGGCACGTGCGGCCAGGCCTTTCAGCGGGCCTTCAGCGATTTCAACACCGTAGTTTTTCAGGAATTCAGCGTTGCGCAGGGTGGACAGCGTGATAACGTTGCTCAGACCTTCCGCGCCGCAAAAACGAGAGTGGGCGAATGGCAGGTCGGCTGAGATGCACAGTACGACGGTATTGTCGATTTCTGTCGCCAGTTGGTTAAACTTACGTACCGATGCCGCGCAAACGCCGGTATCGATGCTTGGGAAAATATTCAGCACTTTGCGCTTGCCTGCGAACTGGCCCAGCGTAACGTCAGACAGGTCTTTAGCCACAAGGGTAAAAGCCTGAGCTTTGCTTCCAGCCTGAGGAATAGAGCCGGCAACTGCAACCGGGTTGCCCTGGAAATGAACGGTTTGTGACATGGTTATCTTCCTGTTTACATATAGTTAACGTCGAGGCTAGTTTATGCCATCAGCAGTTAACACGGCAAACGCTATTTGCGGATATCCGCTTCAGGGACTGCATTAAGGAAAACAAATGAGAACAGTTAAGGTATATGAGGAAGCCTGGCCGCTGCACACTCCCTTTGTCATTGCCCGTGGGAGCCGGACCGAAGCGCATGTGGTGGTTGTCGAAGTGGAAGAAAACGGCGTCACAGGTATTGGCGAGTGCACACCGTACCCGCGCTACGGTGAAAGCGATGCCTCAGTGCTGGCGCAAATTATGAGCATTGCGCCACAACTGGAAAACGGAATGACGCGTGAAGAGCTGCAAAAGCAGCTGCCAGCGGGGGCAGCGCGTAATGCCGTGGATTGCGCGTTGTGGGATCTAAGTTCGCGTCAACAGCAGCAGTCGCTGGCGGAATTGGTGGGAAGTGAGCTGGCGGATGTGGTGACGACGGCGCAAACAGTGGTGATTGGCTCACCGGAACAAATGGCCGCGAGCGCGGCTGCGCTGTGGGAAAATGGCGCGAAATTGCTGAAAGTTAAACTGGATGCTCGCTTGATTAGTGAGCGAATGGTTGCCATTCGTGCGGCTGTTCCTGACGCCACGATTATTGTCGACGCCAACGAATCCTGGCGGGCAGAAGGTCTTGCGGCACGCTGTCAGCTGCTGGCTGATTTAGGGGTTGCGATGCTGGAGCAGCCGCTGCCGGCGCAGGATGATGCCGCGCTGGAGAATTTTGTACATCCGCTACCCATCTGCGCAGATGAAAGCTGCCACACCCGTAGCAGTCTGAAAGCGCTGCACGGACGCTATGAAATGGTCAATATCAAACTGGACAAAACAGGCGGCCTGACGGAAGCGCTCGCGCTGGCAACCGAAGCACGCGAACAGGGATTTGCGCTGATGCTGGGCTGCATGCTGTGTACCTCCCGGGCGATCGGTGCGGCGTTACCGCTTACGCCGCAGGTTAACTTTGCCGATCTTGATGGCCCAACGTGGCTTGCCAGCGATGCGGAGCCAGCCCTGCATTTTACGACCGGGCAGCTCCATCTCTAGGGTGCCAGCGCAGGAGATTGGACATTGCCAGCAGGTATTTTTCGCTCGCTTCATCCGATGAAATGGGCGGAAATTCGGCGGTTATACAGTGTAAGTTTAGGTCTGCGCACCAGCTACCAAAAGAGCCGGGCGTTTCATAACCTACACTGGTGACCAGAGGCAATTCAAACGATTGTGCCAGCCACGCGCCCAGCTCGCTGCTTCTGGGATCTTCAATACAGGCCAGTGGATCGTGAAAAGAGACTACCCAGGCGGGATGAATTCGGTGAATAAGCTGACACAATGCCTGGGTTTCTGGTTCCGAGCCCGGATGATCGCCGGTCAACAACACTACATCACGCTCTTCTGCGCTACTGTTCCAGCGATACACCGTTTCGCCTGCTTTCCAGTTTGCGGCGGGAAAGTTACGATTAAGATCGATGCCGTTCGCATTTGCGCGCAGCCCAAGCTGGCAACCGTCAGGGTTTACGGCTAGCACCACATGATGGCGACGCAGGGAAGGGTTAAGCGTACGCAATGCGCAGGAAAGGGTAACGACCGAGGAGTTTTCGTCGCCGTGCGTTCCCGCCAGTATCAGGCCGCTTTCACGATCGGCTGCCAGTGCAGGAAACCAGATTAGCGGTGCGCCTAACAATGAACGTCCGTAATGTTCGGTTCCAGGTGGGAATGCGCCGCGCTCGGCACGGGGACGGGTAACGGTCATAGTCATCTCTGAATGCTTGGATTGTTACTCGCAGTGTTGTGCAAAATGTATGGATAATCAAATCGTTTTCACACACTTATCTTTTCAGGTGTAATATCACTTTCTTGTCGGAAGTTAATTGCATTTCCTGCTGGCGATACAAATAATTACACATTCACTTAGTAGCCGGAATCGAGGGTATCTTATGCAGCATTCTGTTTCAGTAACCTGTTGTGCGTTGTTGGTTAGCAGCATTTCTTTATCCTGGGCTGCTGATGTTCCCAGCGGAACGGTTCTGGCAGAGAAACAAGAACTAGTGCGTCATATAAAAGACGAACCGGCGTCGCTTGATCCGGCAAAGGCCGTCGGGCTCCCTGAGATTCAGGTAATTCGTGATTTATTTGAAGGGCTGGTCAACCAGAATGAGAAGGGTGAGATCGTACCTGGCGTCGCTACCCAGTGGAAGAGTAACGATAACCGCATCTGGACGTTTACGCTGCGCGACAATGCGCAATGGGCGGATGGTACGCCCGTAACGGCGCAGGATTTTGTCTACAGCTGGCAGCGTCTGGTTGATCCAAAAACGCTGTCGCCGTTTGCCTGGTTTGCTGCGCTGGCGGGTATTAATAATGCTCAGGCTATTATCGATGGCAAAGCCACGCCTGATAAACTTGGCGTTAGTGCTGTCGATGCACGGACATTGAAAGTTCAACTGGATAAACCGCTGCCCTGGTTTGCCAATCTGACGGCGAGTTTTGCATTTTATCCGGTACAAAAAGCCAACGTTGAGAGCGGCAAAGAGTGGACCAAACCGGGTAACCTGATTGGTAACGGCGCCTATGTGCTAAAAAATCGCGTCGTGAACGAAAAGCTGGAAGTTGTCCCGAACACGCATTATTGGGACAACGCCAAAACAGTGCTGCAAAAAGTTACCTTCCTGCCAATTAACCAGGAATCGGCAGCGACCAAGCGCTATCTTGCTGGTGATATTGATATCACGGAATCCTTCCCGAAAAATATGTACCAGAAACTGTTGAAGGATATCCCGGGTCAGGTTTACACCCCGCCGCAGCTTGGTACTTATTATTATGCCTTTAATACCCAGAAGGGACCGACTGCCGATTCACGCGTGCGTCTGGCGCTCAGCATGACTATCGATCGTCGCCTGATGGCGGAGAAGGTGCTGGGTACCGGTGAGAAGCCTGCATGGCATTTTACGCCGGATGTAACGGCAGGATTTGTGCCGGAACCTTCACCGTTTGAGCAAATGAGTCAGGAAGAATTGAATGCGCAGGCGAAAACGCTGCTGCGTGCGGCGGGTTATGGCCCACAGAAACCGCTTAAATTGACGCTGCTGTACAACACCTCAGAAAATCATCAGAAGATTGCTATCGCAGTGGCTTCTATGTGGAAGAAAAACCTCGGTGTTGACGTGAAACTGCAGAACCAGGAATGGAAAACGTATATCGACAGCCGTAATACCGGTAATTTTGATGTGATCCGTGCCTCCTGGGTGGGCGACTACAATGAGCCTTCTACGTTCCTGTCATTATTAACATCGACCCATACGGGCAATATCTCCCGCTTTAATAATCCGGCATACGATAAAGTGTTGACACAGGCTACTCTGGAGAATACAGAAAAAGCGCGCAATGCTGATTATAACGCTGCGGAGAAGATTCTGATGGAACAGGCACCTATTGCGCCGATCTATCAGTACACTAATGGGCGTTTAATTAAACCATGGCTGAAAGGGTATCCGATTACTAACCCTGAAGATGTGGCCTATAGCCGCACAATGTATATCGTTAAGCACTGACAGAGATAATGGCTGGTGTGATTTTGCATCAGCCATTCTACGTTTCCGGCGGTTGATGCTCACGGCAAATCAGCAACGAGTCTTCTTCACTTAATCTCTCTTTCGTCAGATTACAAAATCCCTGGCCGTCAATTTTTTGGTGGAACCGACAGCTATGGCAAAGACCAAAGCCAGGCACATTGTTGGTCCTCTGGATCCCGCGTAACAGTTCTAACAGCAGCTCTCTGAGTACGCTCGCCCGTTCACCCATTGCCGATTCACCCTCCACTAAAAACGTGGGGGGCAGCAGGGCTTCCAGTAAGGTATTGGCCGACTCACTTAAGTGTAGATGGACGCTACGTTTATCACGGTCATCCGGTTTGCGAACAATCAACCCTTTGTTTTCCAACAGCTTCAGCGATTGCGACACGGTACCTTTGGTGAGACCAAGGTAGTCTGTCACGCCAAGCGGCGTATTGGAATAACGGTTACAACGGGCCAGATACATTAACGCACTAAGTTGTACTGGCTGGAGATCCACCAGTAAAGGATGCTGGCGAAACCACATCCGTGTCAGGCTGGAAAGCCGGTCAAGTACGTCGAAAAGTGACATGTCGGGCATAACAAATCCTCCTCGGCATATAGTATCGATTGAAAACTATATTGACAAAGAATAAAAGCAACGTACTATAAATTATAGTATCGAATCGATACTATAATTTAAAGGAGATGTATCATGACTAAAGCTCGTTTCTATCATGCAGGTTGCCCGGTTTGTGTTTCCGCAGAACAAGCTCTTCTGCAGCACTTGTCTGCGGATGTTGAAATCGATGTGGTTCATCTGGGAGAGCATCCTGATCGGGTTGCCGAGGCTGAAGTGGCTGGCGTGAAATCTGTTCCGGCGCTGGTGATTGACGGCAATGTGCTGCATATTAATTTTGGCGCTCCCATTGAAGCGTTGAAATAGCTGGATAGTTCGGGAAGTTGCGTTGGCGATTTCCCGAATATACAAGACGTTGGGGAAGGTAACGCGATGAAAACGACCGAAGAGTATCACCCGATAGATTGCGATCTTCATGATTATCTGGAAATCGCCTGCATGTACCACTATTGGTTGCGCATTGAACTAACGGATGGCACATGTTTTGATGCTAAAGCGTTGACGACGTGTACCACCGTGGAAAAAGAAGAATTTCTGGTAGTGAGGCAATCTGAAAATCAGCAAAAAATCCGTCTGGATTGTCTGTCAGCTATCACCGCGCTGACGCCAGGAGCGACGTTTAGCACAGTAAGTTTTCAGAGAGCCTGCCGCGGTTAGACGGTATAAATCCGAATGTCGTGCGCCTGGAATGCTGTGGCGTACTCTTTGCTGATGTTGTCCTCTACAACAATCACATCAATATTGCTGCTTTCGGTAACGACATATCGGGCGACGGCTGGGATTTTTTCAGCGGTTAGCGCGACGATAGTTTCATTACATTGTTTGATCACCGCTTTTTTGAACTCACAATCCGCGTAATCAAACCCCGTTAAGCCGGATTCAGGCGACATCGCACAGCCGCCAATAAATCCCTGATCGAATAAAATGTCCTGCACTTGTGCGATGGCGGAAGCTCCCACACACCCGCCAGAAGATCGCTGTACCGCGCCGCCCAGCATAATGACCTCAAACAGCGGTTTTTTTAGCAAAACGGCGGCAATCTCCGGTGAATTTGTCACCACGGTTAGCGCCAGTTCGGCGGGCAGAGCTTCTGCCATCGCCAGATTGGTGCTACCCGTGTCGATAAAAATACAGCTTCCGGATTTGACCAGTCTGGCACATCGCTGCGCGATGTTGCTCTTTTTGGCCACATTAATACCCTTGCGCACGGCAATGTCTTCGGATTCAGGGAGTGCAATTACCGCGCCACCATAGACCTTCTTGCACACGCCATCTTTGCTCAATTCATGCAAGTCACGACGAATTGTATGTTCAGAAACACCTAATCGGTTCGCGAGTTCAGAACAAATGACTCTGCCGTTTTCTTGCAGGATCTGATAGATAAGCGCCTGGCGCTGTTCCGGGAATGCGGCGTAATCGAGCATAGATACTCCAGGTAAAATAAACATCGAGCAATAAAGTGCATGATCGTGCATTATGATTAACGATGTCAACATCCCTTACAGGGACCGTACTATTCTGGATACAACGGAAAGAGGTAAGCTATGAAAATTGCGCATATGGCGTTATGGACACAGAATCTCGAGCAGCAAGCTCGCTTCTGGGTCTCATTTTTTGACGGTAAGATCAACGAGAAATACTGCAGTAAAACCAACCCTGGGTTTGAATCTTATTTTGTCAAAATTGGCGAGGATATTGCAATTGAGTTAATGACCAAACCGGGTCTTGTCGGGCAGCAACCTGACAATAATCGTTGCGGATGGGTACACCTCGCCATTTCTGTTGGCGGCAATGAAAATGTTGATGCCGTTGCAATGCAAGCGCAGAAACAGGGGATATTAGTCTCAGGTCCGCGCACTACGGGCGATGGTTATTACGAAGCGGTGATAAAAGATCCTGACGGCAATTTAATCGAGATTGTGGCGTAAGCCATCAATCAGTAACCTGCAAATAAAGAGTACCTGCTGCTTATTATTGATGAGCCCAGCTCATAAGTTTGTCTTTCTTTTCCTCTCTAATCACCGACACGTCGAGTCTCTATAATTTTACTGTTTTCAGCCCCCGGTGGTGCAATGTTGCCACCGCTCTGGAGAGTCGAATATGCAATACCAACTGGATGCGGGACTCACGCTCAACAAACTTGCAAATGCACTGGGCGCGGAAGTTACGCTGTTTACGCGTTCACCGGGCAAAGAAGCTGATGCCAGACGTTTGGGTGCCAGTCATGTTGTGCTTTCCACTGACAGTGAGCAGATGAAAGCGACAGCGAATCAGTTTGATCTGATTATCGATACTGTGCCCTACGTTCATGACCTGAACCCGTATATCCCAACCCTGGCACTAAGCGGTACGCTGGTGCTGGTTGGTTATCTCGGTGCGTTGGATCCGTTTCTGAATACGGTTCCCCTGATCCTTGGACGTAGGTCTGTGGCGGGTTCAGTTATCGGCGGTATTGCCGAAACGCAAGAGATGCTCGATTTTTGTGGTCAGCATGGTATTACCGCCGATGTCGAAGTGATCAATATTCAGGATATTAATCATGCCTGGCAGCGGATGTTGAAAAGCGATGTGAAATACCGCTTTGTAATTGATATTGCCTCATTGAAATAAGTACAAAAAAGACGCGGATTTCCGCGTCTTTTTTTGTTAGTGTGTCGACGGCGATGCTTCAGGATTATCCATATACAGCGTCTGGCTGGGGAACGCAAAGTCGGCGCCATTTGCCTGGACTATCGTGATAATCTTTAAATAAACGTCTTGCTGTACCGCGAGCCATTCCTTCCAGACGGTGGTTTTCGTGAAGCAATACACCATGATATTCAACGATGAATCGGCAAATTCATTAAAATAGACCAACAGAGTTTGTTTCTGGTCTATTCCTGGATGGTTTTGCAGCATTTCTCTGACCGACTCGACAACAGCACCGACTTTATCGGCATCCTCATATCGTAACCCGATCACCGTTTTAATACGCCGGTTGGTCATGCGCCCTGGATTTTCTACGCTGATGGAGGAGAAAATCGAGTTTGGCACATACAACGGACGATGGTCGAAGGTGTTTATTTTAGTCATTCGCCAGCCAATTTCGGCCACTGTGCCTTCAATATTGCGGTCCGGGGAGCGGATCCAGTCGCCGATGCTAAACGGTCTGTCGAAATAGAGCATAATGCCTGAGAAGAAGTTGCTCAGAATATCTTTCCCCGCCATACCCACAGCGATACCGCCAATGCCGCCAAAGGTTAACAGGCCGGATAAGCTCATACCGAAGTGTTCGCCATACAGTAAAATGATGGCAACCACGATGGTAATTTTGATGATACGCGACAGGATCCTCGCGCTGGTGATATCTCTGCCTTTATTAATCTGCGTCTTTTCAAACTGATTAATCACCAGAAAAAGTTTGATGGTCAGGATTAACGCAATCAATGAGGTGCAGATAAAGTCGACCACGCTGGGGGAGATAAATTTCAGGCTGTAACTTTCGATAACGTTATTAGCAATGCTGCCAAACGTCCCAATGATAATGGCATAGACAAAAAATTGTGCGGCATGAAATATGAATCCTTTGCAGCGACGCTCTCCACGATGATACCAGACACTCATCAGGACCAGCGCGGCACAGCAGCTGAGAATTACCGTCAAATTAAACGCATTATTCATAAACAGTTCAGCGATCATGATTCTTCCTGGCAACTCCATGTTATCTAAATATCATCTGACATCTTAATCCCCGGATATTTTACTCAGTTAGGGTGGTCAGATCATTAATCAAAAGGAGAGATAAATAATGCAATCAGCATTATTTTCAGCGAAATAGTGCTGACGTCAACCCTGTATGCGGTTTATGTAGCAGACAGTCAGTTGATGTCATGGTATTGTTAGCGCAAAGTAACAAGGTTTTCATCTGCAAAAGGACAGTACTATGATCATGGCTAAGCTGAAAACAGCGAAGGGACGGAAATTTTTGTTGTGCCTGCTTGGAGTGTTTATTATCGCAGCGTCGGTCGTGACGCGCGCGACGATCGGCGGCGTTATTGAACAGTATGATATTCCGCTATCCGACTGGACCGCTTCAATGTATGCCATTCAATCTGCAATGATTTGTGTCTACAGCATGGTGTTTACGATTCTGTTGGCTATCCCGCTTGGTATCTATTTTCTCGGCGGCGAGGAGCAACACTAGGCGTTTAAAATGCCGGATGATATCGCCATCCGGCATTTTATTATGTGGTTAATCGTCTTCTTCGTCGTCCAGTTCAACTGGCGTCTGATATTCATCTGGCTTGATGACCAGCAGGTCACAGCGTAGATGATCGATAACCTGTTCCGCGGTATTACCAAGGAACGCGGCAGAAATACCGGTACGTCCGACGGTCCCCAATACCACAATACCTGCCTGTAAGTGCTCGGCTAAATCAGGAATGACCTCTTCAGGTAAGCCTTTTTCAACGTGCGTCACTTTCTCATCAATACTGAATTTCTGGCGTAGCGCCTTCATGGCCAGTAGATGCTGTCCACGGATTGCGTCGTTATAAACGCTGGGATCAAATTCAGGCAGTTCAATCGCGATGTTGATTGGCGTAACAGGGTAGGCGCCTACCAGATGCACTTCGGTATGGTTAACCTGTTCTGCAAGCTGTAGCGTCTCTTTGACCAGTTTTTCATTGAGCGCGTTGTGATAAGCCTCTTCACTGGCGAGGTTTACTGCAACCAGTGCTTTACCCCCTTCAGGCCATGGCTGGTCTTTCACCATCCATACCGGACTTGGACATTTACGCAATAAATGCCAGTCGGTTGGTGTAAATATTACGGCTTCGAGGCGGTCGTGTTGGTGCGCCATCTTGAGGACCAGGTCATGCTTGGCGCTGATGACTTCCTGGATGATGGCTTCAAAGGGTCGGTTATGCCAGACCACTTTAATCTCCAGAGGAATCCCTGCTTCGATATAGTATTTCGCTTGTTCACGTATCCATGCAGTTCGCTGGCTGATAACCCCCTGACGCATTGCCGTACGCTCATCGGGCGACAGCAGGGTAGTCATCTCATAGGAAAAGTCATAGATCGGCAAAAAGGCTTTAATTTTGCCACCAATCCGTTGATGCAAATAAACAGCTCGCCGTAATGCTGGTTGATCGTCCTGGTTCGGGTCGATGACGACCAGCATATTTTTATACATAGCCATACAGGGTCTCCTTACAACTGTCATCGCAGTTTGTAACTAAAAGAGTAACCCAATAATGTGGTTTGAAACAGGGAATAACCTCCTGCCAGATCAATAAATCGGGATAATTTAGCGATTTGACAGAAGGATAACAGAGAGGCTTGCGGAAAGATTACGCAACGTTACGCGTATGGCCAGCAAGAACTGCCAGCGCGTCGCTATTCTCAATAGTGATGTATTTGCCTTTCACCGCCAGCATACCGCTTTTCTGGAAACGACCCAGCAGGCGGCTGATGGTTTCAACCGTCAGACCGAGGTAGTTACCGATGTCGCCACGGGTCATGGTCAGGCGGAATTCACGAGGCGAGAATCCACGCTGGGCAAAGCGACGAGACAAATTGTAGATAAAGGCCGCCAGGCGCTCTTCAGCGTTTTTCTTCGACAACAACAGGATCATATCCTGGTCGCCTTTGATTTCGCCACTCATCAGACGCATCATCTGCTGACGCAGATTTGGCATTTTGCCGGACAGGTCATCAAGGGTTTCGAAAGGAATTTCGCATACCATCGAGGTTTCCAGCGCCTGAGCAAAGCTCGGGTGATGTCCGCTGCCAATCGCGTCAAAACCGACCAGATCGCCCGCCAGATGGAAGCCAGTAATCTGCTCATCGCCTTGTTCGGTAATGGTATAGCTTTTAATCGTTCCGGAGCGGATAGCATAGAGTGATTTAAGCTCATCACCTGCTTTAAAGAGCGTCTGCCCCTTTTGGATAGGCTTTTTGCGCTCGATGATGTTATCGAGCTGGTCAAGCTCATGCTCGTTAAGTGTGAACGGGATGCAAAGCTGGCTGATGCTGCAATCCTGGCAATGGATAGCACAACCGCCAGACTGAATGCGCCGTATAATTCGCTTTTCCGGGATCATAGGTCTGCTCAAGCCGTAATTGATATTTGTCAATTTTAACATCTTTTTGGTGAGCACGTAAGCCTGAGCTACTCCCAAGAGAGAATAATTCAAGCATAACTGGAGTGAATATTTGTATCTGCTTGATTAACCACAATTAATTTGGGATCGCATTATGCGGAAGTGTGATGGATAAGGCATTAATTGCCTGGAATCTAGAGTAGCAAATAACCTTCGTGACGCAATAACCACTCTTTTCGTTGTACGCCACCGGCATATCCGGTCATGGTGCCGTTACGTCCAATGACGCGATGACAGGGGACCACAATGCTTACTGGATTGGAGCCATTAGCTGCGCCGACGGCTCTTGCAGCACCGGGGCGTCCCAACTGTTCGGCCAGTTGACCATAATGCATGACCTGCCCGCAGGGGATAGTGCGTAACGCTTGCCAGACTTCACGCTGGAAAGGCGTCCCAGCGGTTGCCGTTTCCAGCGTGTCAATGATGCTGAGGTTTCCGGCAAAATACTCAGCGAGTTTGTCGCTTAATCCACCTGGGTTTTTGGCGGTAATGCGCTGATAACCTTCTGTGCGGTAATGAATATCCAGCAATTGTTCCATGCGATCGCTGTGCTGATCCCATTCCACTGCGCGCAGGCGAAATTGCTCATCACAAATAACCCACAGCGGGCCCAGCGGCGTGTCGATGGTGTCTTCCAGTAAGTTAAGCATCCGTTTCTCTCATTACAGCATTCAGGCGAGGCTACACATTATCACGCCAGTGACCGTCGCAGCTATACCTCTAAAAATGGATATCAACTTGTCGTGAGTAGATCGGTTCAGCGCGACGGATCCGGTTAATTATTGGAAATAACCGTAAACCGTTACCGGTATAGTTGTCGGTATAATAGTGCGCGGTTATGATAATGCCCGTCGCAATACGCTGGAGGATGAAACATGAACCTTGATGATGCATCGTTGTTTCTTGACGCTATGGGGGATGTTCAACCGCTGAAAAGCCATACCGATGTACACTGGCAGCCCATGCGTAATCTTCGCACTCCGGCGCGTATCGATACGCTTCAACTGGATAATTTTCTCTCGACAGGATTTCTCGATATTGTCCCGTTAAGTGTGCCGCTCGAGTTTCGTCGCGAAGGTTTACAGAACGGTGTGACTGACAAGCTGCGAAACGGAAAATATCCGCAGCAGGCGAGTCTTAATCTTATTCGCCAACCTGTTGAAACATGTCGTCAGATGCTCTTTAGCTTTATTCTGCAGGCGCAGCAAGAAGGGTTGCGTAATGTGCTGGTGATACACGGCAAGGGACGTGACGATAATTCTCATGCCAATATCATTCGCAGCTACGTAGCGCGCTGGTTGACGGAATTTGACGACGTGCAAGCATATTGCGCCGCACTGCCGCATCACGGCGGCAGCGGGGCATGCTATGTGGCATTGCGTAAAACCGCGCAGGCAAAACAGGATAACTGGGAGCGTCACGCTAAACGTAGTCGCTGAACGACGTAAACATCAGGCGGCCAGCACTCTGTTCCTGCCTTCGTTTTTGGCTTTGTACAACGCGTCGTCAACACGTTTGAATAACTCATCGATACTTTCATTTGTTTCGTGCCGTGCTACACCAATGCTGACGGTAAAGCGGGGAAGGCCAGGGAGAGTCACCTTTGCCACTGTCGCACGGATCACTTCTGCGAGATTGAGAGCGACATCCAGCGACGTTCGTGGCAGGAGCAGCACAAATTCTTCACCACCCCAGCGAAAAATAAGATCGTCTTTTCGCGCACAGGATTCCAGGGTACGTGCCAGAGCACACAGCACTTCGTCGCCTTTTAAATGGCCAAACAGATCGTTAATGCTTTTAAAGCGATCCGTATCGATCAACAACAGGCTGTAGTCCTGCGTCAATGATATCGCATGCGTCTGTTCCGGTTCGGTTACCTGATAAAAATGTCGGCGGTTAAGTAATCCCGTTAAAACATCTCGCAGGGCCGCACGCTCCAGCTCCTGTTCCAGCCGCTTTTGTTCGGTAATGTCATGAATAATGCACAACATCAGTTTATTACCGTAAATTTCGATCGGTCCGGCGTAGGTTTGCACATGACGGGAAGTCCCATCAGCCAGTTTATGGACAAAATGCAAAGGTTTATGGCCGCCGGGCAGATGGGCGATTTCATGCATCACTGGAAGTATATGGCGGCCCAGCATATTGATTTCCCATGTATGTTTCTGACACATCACATCATGAGTGTATCCATAAAAATTGAGCGCACTGAGGTTTGCATCCACGATCAACCCATCGCGTGACGGATCAATAAGTAACATTGGCGCGGAATTAGTCTGGAAGAAGCGCGCATAAAATCCCTGTTTTTTCCGCTGATAGGTTGCTGAACGGCTCGCTTTCAGACCCTGTGCAGCAGGCGTCTCAATGCCTTCGAAAAGGATGACTTCACCCATGCCAGGCAGGGGTTTAATGGAAAGGCGACTTGCCATCGCAATCTCTTCACCGTCGCGGTAAACCGTGAGAATTTCCACTACATGGTGATGATTTCGCAAGTCGCTGAGATACATGGTTAAGTCATTTTGAGCATGCGTTGAAAATGTTCCCTTGCGGAGCGGGGAAAAACAGAGACCCTGCATTAGCTCCCGTGCAACGTTATTAGCGAACACCAGCTCTTCGGTATGTGGCAAAACAATCCACACCGGAAAGGTTAATAAATCCAGTGAATGCAGCTCGGTTGTGCTCATCGATAATCCCGTTATCTTTATCTGCTGTGTTGCCTGTTAAATGGCGAATATTTTTAGATATTACGTCTCACAATGTTATTGATTGTCGGTGAGACAAGGGGTGTACAACTGGCTTTTGCTTGATACTGTTTTCTTGTTGTATCAGTTCATGAATCTTATGTGCTGGCAGCGGTTTTGCAAACAAGAAACCTTGCAGCATGCTACACCCCATCTGAGTAAGGAGTATTTCCTGTTCCTGGGTTTCTATTCCTTCTGCCACCACACGCATATTCATGGAGTGAGCTATGTCAATAATGGTAGACACAATTTTTGTGTTTTTGCTGTTCTCGCTGATATCTTTGACAAATATCCTGTCAATTTTTAATTCGCGCGCCGGAAGAGACTTCAGCATCAATATATTTGAATAACCTGTACCGAAATCATCAATAGATACGGTGATCCCCAAAGCAGAAAAAGCATTCAGGACTTCCACACTGCGTTTCAAATTTTTAAGGGCGGTGCTTTCAGTGAGTTCCAGCGTGAGGCAGGCAGGTGACAGTTGATACTGCGCCAGGGCATTACAAACAACATCAATAATATCATGCTGTTCAAACTGGGCGGGTGAGAGGTTAACGGCGAGCGTCCATTCTGTATTTCCCTGTAATTTCCATTGATGCAACTGCAGGCATGCCTGCTGGATAACCCATTTCCCAACGGGAATAATCAGGCCCGTATCTTCCAACGCAGAAAGAAATTCGGCTGGCAGCAGCATGCCGCGTTCCGGATGATGCCAGCGTAATAATGCTTCAAAACCGGTCAGGGAATGATCTCCAGCGGTATATTTAGGCTGATACCATAGCTCAAACTGGTTGCGTTCAAGTGCTTGCGACAATTCTTGTAAAAATGTCGGCGGTGTATCCGCGATAGCTTCCATTTCCGGATGATAAATAGCCCAGCCGTTTCTGCCCGCCTGTTTGACATGATACATCGCCATATCGGCCTTCACTTTTAGCTCATGCAGCGTTGAGCCATGCTCAGGGTAAATACTGCTCCCCGCACTTAACGAAACCCGAATGGTATGTCCGAACAAGGTAAAGGGTTCACCGATCACATCGGCAATCCGCGTCAGCAGGGCGGAGATATCCTGCTGGTTGCAGTCTGGAACCAGCAGGATAAATTCATCGCCCCCCAGTCTTGCCAGCGTCATTGAGTTATCAAGGCAAGTGAAGATTCGCTGTGTACTGGCTATCAGTAGCTGATCGCCAATGTGATGTCCCCAGGTATCGTTAACGACTTTAAAACGATCGAGGTCAATAAATACCAACGCGAAATGCTGCTGATGCAGTTTAGAATGCCGCAGGCAGGCCAGTAAGCAGGTGTCTATTTGCGTACGATTAGCGAGACCGGTCAGCGCGTCGAAGTGAACCTGATGCTCAAGCTGGCAGTTCAACTGATGCAGATTGTCAGCCAGTCGGGAGGTACGGAGTTGCGAATCCACCATCGAAACCACCAGCATGATCCCCAAAATAACAAGCGTGACGGCGCAGACCCAGATAGAAAGTTCCAGCGTGCTGAGACCATCGTGCGCAGTGTGTCCAAAATGGGTGAACGTAGCTGCTCCCATACCGGTGTAATGCATAGAGGCTATTGCCAGCGCCATAATAAAGGCAGCAATAAGCCGATTTATTAGCGCTCGACGGCTATTTTGGCGTAAGTGAAAGGCCAGCCACAAACCCACGCCAGACGCAGCGACGGCAATAATCACGGAGAGTAGGATCAGCGAGCGATCCCAGGTTATAGCCACATGTTCGATAACGGCATACATACCAACGTAGTGCATTGTAACAACACCGGCACTTAATATGCTGGTAGCAATGAGCAGGCGTTTTGTTGATAGCGTATTACCAGAAATGGCGATATTGATGGCGACTGTCGCAGAAATGAGCGCAATAAAGAACGAAAACGCGGTGAGGGATAAATGGTAATTTATTGGCATACTCATTTTCATGGCCAGCATACCGATAAAATGCATCGACCAGATCCCCATACCCAGCGTAGCGCCGCCAGAGAGTCGCCAGAAGGTAGATTCACGTCTGCTGGAAATTGCCACTTTGCCCGCGCTGTCGAGAGCAATAAAGGAGGCAATAAACGCGACAATAAAGGAAATCCCAATCAATACAGGGTCCCACGACACGTGCAACATCTTACTACCTATCAAAAAAAAGACGTGATGATAAATTTAGCAGGTTTTGTCCAGTTAACCTGATAAAACCTGGGATGTTCTTGTGTTTTTACAATGACTATTAGAGGGAAGGGGCAAACATCGAAAATGATAGACCTTTACTTATACAAATATTCATCAGATTTATAATTCTGTGCATTTTATGCACACGGCGTGCTTGCCATCACAATAATCTAACGACAAGCACCAGCATCATTCTTTGCAGGATAAAACACCTGGTTAATGTAAACTAATAGTGTAATTACCTGTCTTAAGTGAAAGGATTGCAGACTCTCATTGAAAGTTCGTCTTTCGTCTCCGCGTTATGGAAATCTGCATTGCAGATGCTATAAAAAATAATATCCACGTTATTTCTTAGCGCACAGGACTAAAATGTTAAATGATATTAGCGTCAGAACCTTTATTATTTTATTTCTGCTCATTACGGCGGTCGCTCTCAATGTTTTTGAAATAATATTTTCCGCTCCCCCGGTAATTATCATTGGAACTAATTTGGTCAGTTTTACTTCTATATTATGTTTGTGGTGGTACATGACGAAATATTTGGTCGTGCCAATTAATACGGTTAAAAGAAGCATTGAGGAGGTAACCTCCGGGAATCTGGCGATTAGTATTCCAGAGTTTGGCAATAACTGTGCGGGGAGATTAATACCGGGCATTAATAGTTTATCAAGTAATATCTCAACACTCGTTAATGAGATCAGAACATCTTCACAAACGGCGATGGCGCTCTCTGAACAGCTCGCGGAACGCAGCGCTGAGTTATCAGTAAAAACAGAGCAGCAATCCGGAGCATTAATGCAAACGGCTGCCAACATGGATGAAATAGCGGTCAGCACGCGTAACAATGCAGAGAATACGCAAATGGCGAGTGCTAAGGCCAATATTGCAACACTATCTGCCCGGCAGGGCGGTGATTTAATGGTGCAGGTCGCAACCAATATGCAGTCGATCACCGAGTGCGCCCAGCAGATGACAGAAATTATTACCCTGATAGATGGTATTGCATTCCAGACAAATATTCTGGCATTGAATGCCGCCGTAGAAGCGGCGAGAGCGGGAGAACATGGCAAAGGTTTTTCCGTGGTGGCCGGAGAGGTACGAATGCTCGCGCACCGTAGCGCAGATGCCGCTAAGAATATTAAACATCTGATTGCCCAAACTCATGAAAACGTTCAGCAAGGTGCGGCTATTGTGCGTGAAGCTGAAAAAAATATGCAGGATATTGTTGGTGGTGCCGGGCAATTAAACCAACTGATGGGCGAGATATTAACCACTACGCAGGAGCAGGAGAAAGGGATCATCAGTATTACTCATGCGCTCGCGGAACTGGAAAACGTTACCCAGAGTAACGCCATTATGGTGGATGAACTGTCTGACTCTTCGGATATTCTGAAAAATCAAGTGACTGACCTCCAGTCGCGAACGCACAAGTTTCGCTTAAGTCACGCTTTTGAATCTGAGAGACGCCAGCGGGCTTAACAGGGTACCTCGCAACAAGCGCCACATTTGTCGGCGCTTTTTTTGTTATCAGATACTTTTATGAGTCATTTCAGCACAATGGGACAATGAGATATTGCTTAACATATTCTGACGGCTAGACTAACGAAAAAAGCTGAATGTTTGTGGAGGCGCTGTGGAAGCCATTAAGGGAACGGATGTTAATGTGCCGGATGCCGTGTTTGCCTGGCTGTTGGATGGGCGTGGTGGGGTGAAACCACTGGAAGATAACGATGTTATCGACACTCAGCATCCCTGCTGGCTGCATCTTAATTATACTCATCCTGAAAGTGCGCAATGGCTGGCGACAACGCCCTTACTTCCCAATAACGTGCGTGATGCGCTGGCGGGTGAAAGCACGCGCCCGCGTGTCAGCAGGGTAGGAGAAGGTACGTTAATCACGCTGCGCTGTATCAACGGCAGCACCGACGAGCGGCCTGACCAACTGGTAGCGATGCGTTTATATATGGATGAACGTCTGATTGTCTCAACGCGTCAGCGCAAAGTGCTGGCACTGGATGATGTGGTCAGCGACCTCCAGGAAGGTACAGGGCCGGCTGATTGTGGCGGTTGGCTGGTGGATGTTTGTGATGCGCTGACCGATCATGCCAGCGAATTTATCGAACAGTTGCACGACAAAATTATCGATCTGGAAGATAACCTGCTCGATCAGCAGATCCCGCCGCGTGGCTTCCTGGCATTACTGCGTAAGCAGTTAATTGTGATGCGCCGTTATATGGCGCCACAGCGTGATGTCTATGCCCGGCTGGCGAGCGAACGGTTGTCCTGGATGACTGACGACCATCGGCGACGGATGCAGGATATCGCTGACAGGCTGGGGAGAGGGCTGGATGAAATCGATGCCTGTATTGCCAGAACCGGTATCATGGCGGATGAAATTGCGCAGGTGATGCAGGAGTCTCTGGCTCGCCGAACGTATACAATGTCATTGATGGCAATGGTTTTTCTTCCCAGCACATTCTTAACCGGGCTTTTCGGCGTTAACCTCGGCGGTATCCCCGGCGGTGGTTGGCAGTTCGGTTTCTCACTTTTTTGTATTCTGTTAGTGGTCCTGATTGGTGGTGTTACTTTATGGTTGCATCGTAGTAAATGGTTGTAACAACAACGTTTTTTAGTGACTTTTGCGCATGAAAACGTCCTGAATTTTGAGCGAGGTCAATAAACCATCTACCTATTCGGGGCAATATCTCTCTCGCAGGTGAATGCAACGTCAAGCGATGGGCGTTGCGCTCCATATTGTCTTACTTCCTTTTTTGAATTACTGCATAGCACAATTGATTCGTACGACGCCGACTTAGATTAGTCGGCTTTTTTTTGCCTGCAGGAAATCAGCGTCTACCCTAAAAGAGTCAACCTGAATGACTGGAGGAGTATATGACCTGTCTGATTGCAACTGCGCACACGGATTCGCTCCCGACTGACCCGGTTCCCATTCCCGATCCCATTCCTCGTCCGCAGCCAATGCCGGATCCGCCGCCGGATGAAGAACCTATTAAATTGTCGCATCGTGGGCGTAGATCTGCGAGGATACGCGCCTGCTGAATGTGAGTTTTTACCGCGAGATTAAATTGTGACCGCTTTTTCAACCCTGAATGTTTTACCTGCTGCTCAACTCGAGAACCTTAACGAGCTGGGTTATCTTGAAATGACGCCTGTTCAGGCTGCCGCATTACCGGCAATCCTGGCGGGGAAAGATGTTCGCGTGCAGGCTAAAACCGGCAGTGGCAAAACGGCTGCTTTTGGTCTTGGGCTATTACAGCATATTGATGCCGCGCTGTTTCAGACGCAGTCTCTGGTGCTGTGCCCAACCCGAGAGCTTGCCGACCAGGTGGCGGGTGAACTGCGTCGTTTAGCGCGCTTTCTGCCAAACACCAAGATCTTAACGCTATGCGGTGGGCAGCCCTTTGGTGCACAGCGTGACTCTCTGCAGCATGCACCTCATATTATTGTCGCCACGCCGGGGCGTTTACTCGACCACCTGCAAAAAGGCACCGTTTCTCTGGAAGCCCTGAATACGCTGGTTATGGATGAAGCCGACCGTATGCTGGATATGGGCTTTAGCGATGCGATTGATGATGTCATTCGCTTTGCACCAGCTTCTCGCCAGACCTTGCTGTTTTCTGCGACCTGGCCGGAAGCCATTGCCGCCATCAGTGGCCGGGTGCAACAAAATCCATTAACCATTGAAATTGATACGGTCGATGCGTTACCGGCGATTGAACAGCAGTTTTTCGAAACCTCCAGCCACGGAAAAATTCCGCTGCTGCAAAAATTGCTCAGCCAGCATCAGCCTGCTTCATGCGTCGTTTTTTGCAACACCAAAAAAGACTGTCAGGCCGTGTGTGACGCATTGAATGAGGCGGGGCAAAGCGCACTTTCACTGCATGGAGATCTTGAACAGCGCGATCGCGACCAGACGCTGGTGCGTTTTGCCAACGGCAGCGCACGCGTTCTGGTTGCCACCGATGTGGCCGCACGTGGCCTGGATATTAAATCACTCGAACTGGTGGTTAACTTCGAGCTGGCGTGGGATCCGGAGGTTCATGTCCATCGTATCGGACGTACCGCGCGAGCCGGTAACAGCGGTCTGGCGATTAGTTTCTGTGCGCCGGAAGAAGCACAGCGTGCCAATATTCTTTCTGAAATGCTGCAATTGAAGCTGAACTGGCTGCCAGCGCCAGCTAACGTGTCAATCCTGCCGCTGGAAGCAGAGATGGCGACGTTATGCATTGATGGTGGCAAAAAGGCTAAAATGCGTCCTGGTGATGTTCTGGGGGCTCTGACCGGTGATATTGGCCTGGATGGCGCCGATATCGGCAAAATTGCCGTTCATCCGGCACACGTCTATGTCGCCGTTCGCCAGAACATAGCGCCCAAGGCGTGGAAACAATTGCAAAACGGTAAGATTAAAGGCAAGACTTGCCGAGTTCGTTTATTGAAATAAATACCCATTGGAGTGCCTGATGGTGCTCCGCTTACCAGGCCTACAACGGGTATATGCTCGTTGTAGGCCTGATAAGACGTTTACATAATCGCCTTACTTCACTTCCACCACGTTCAGGCGTAACTCATCCAGTTGAGCATCATCTTCTTCTGGCTGCCAGCCCGCAGGCTGCAGCGGGATCTCTTCACGATCGAACGCTAAATCACCGCCGTCCACAACCTCTGAACCGTGTTTAATGCCTTTAAAATCGAACAGATTGATATCGCTCAGATGTGAAGGCACAACGTTCTGCATCGCACTGAACATGGTTTCAATCCGACCTGGATAGCGTTTGTCCCAGTCACGCAGCATGTCAGCAATGACCTGACGCTGCAGGTTAGGCTGTGAGCCGCACAGATTGCACGGAATAATCGGGAAACCTTTCGCTTCGGAGAAGCGCTCGATATCTTTCTCACGGCAGTAAGCCAGCGGACGGATCACGATGTGCTTACCGTCATCACTCATCAGCTTCGGCGGCATACCTTTCATTTTTCCGCCGTAGAACATGTTTAAAAACAGCGTTTGCAGGATGTCGTCGCGATGGTGGCCGAGCGCAATCTTGGTGGCACCTAACTCGGTTGCCGTACGGTACAGAATGCCGCGACGCAGGCGAGAGCAGAGCGAGCAGGTCGTTTTGCCTTCAGGGATTTTGTCTTTGACGATCCCGTAAGTGTTTTCTTCAACAATCTTGTACTCAACGCCCAGCTGTTCCAGATACTCCGGCAGAATGTGCTCTGGGAAGCCGGGTTGTTTTTGATCGAGGTTAACCGCAACCAAGGAAAAACTGATCGGGGCGCTTTGCTGCAAATTACGCAGGATCTCCAGCATGGTATAGCTGTCTTTCCCGCCGGAAAGACACACCATAATGCGATCGCCGTCTTCGATCATATTGAAGTCGGCAATGGCTTCGCCCACGTTACGACGCAGACGTTTTTGCAATTTGTTCAGGTTGTATTGTTCTTTCTTGCTAATATCTTGATTTTGCGACATTTAATAGAGGCTCAATTCATAGTGTGGCATCAGAAGAGTATGCATCACGCCGGATAGTCCGGCAAAAGAAGTCTGATATAAAAACTGTGGCGTGTATGGTACGGATAAGCGGGAAAAATGTCAGCACATTTAGGACAGGAATCGTGGGGTATAAGTGGTAGAAACAAAAAGCCCGCAGCGATGTGCGGGCCTGAAAGCTTAGCGGACTACCAGTACCGAACACTCCGCATGACGCACTACTGCTGCGGCGTTAGAGCCCAGCAGGTAGGTGGTGATGTCAGGTCGGTGTGAGGCAATAATGACCATATCAGCCGGTAATTTTTTGGCGATCTCCAGAATCTTATCTTTCGGCGCACCTTCTGCGACATGAATGTGCACTCTGTCCGTTGGGATATTGAACTTCTTGATAATCTCTTCCAGTTGAGATTTTGCTTCGGCTTTCAGATCGTCCATGGCCGGTAACTCTGCCGAGTAGGCCAGTCCCAGAGAAGCGTAATAGGGCAGTGACGGAATTACGGTCAGAAAATGGACCTGCGCATCGTCAATTTTGGCCTCTGCTTCAACATGGGCAATAACGCGTTGAGTTAATTCTGAGTCTGAAATATCGATGGGTACAAGAATCGTTCTGTTCATAAAACCTCCTGTTTAAGTATCCACCTAAAGCTTACCGCGTAATGGCACTTTATGTACAATGACAAAGATCACATTTTGGCATCACTTTATTTTGATTTCAGGAAACTTGCCTTTTATTACGCCGTCGTAAAATCGACCTTTCGAGACCACGCTCAGGAAATCACGAAAAATACGGGCAGGGACAGGCTGATATTGCAGGGTAGCCAATTGGTGAAAGCGAATTTCCAGCGTGTGAGAGGATTCGTCATAGCCGACGGATGCAATACGGGATGATTTTACAGGATGATGATTCATTGCAGGTATCCTCTACTACAGGTCTTAATGCAAGATATCATCTATCAGAGAGATGTTTTAACGCAACAGATATAATGTTTTGATTTGGATAAAACAGAATTGTTAGAACATAAAGAGAGCCCGCTGTTGCCAGCGGGCTGAGGGATTAGAACTGGTAAACCAGACCTAATGCAACTACGTCATCAGTAGAGATGTTGTTACGAGTGTAGAAGCTGTCGTCTTCGTCCAGCAGGTTGATTTTGTAATCAACATAGGTGGACATGTTTTTGTTGAAGTAGTAGGTAGCGCCGATATCAGCATATTTAACCAGGTCTTTGTCACCGTCGGTAGCGTTCAGGTCTTTACCTTTAGACATCAGGAAAGACACAGCCGGACGCAGACCGAAGTCGAACTGGTACTGTGCAGTGACTTCGAAGTTCTGGGTTTTGTTGGCTACGCCGCTGTCGCCGTACGGAGTCATGTTACGGGTTTCGGAGTACATGGTTGCCAGATAGATGTTGTTGGCATCGTATTTCAGGCCGGTAGTCCATGCGTCAGCGGTATCACCGCCAGCAACGTTGCCGCCAGCTTTACCTGCGTTAACCTGCTCGTTAGTACGGTCAGAAGTGGAGTATGCCGCACCGAAGCTCACGCCCATACCCAGATCGTAGGTAGAGGAGATACCGAAGCCGTCGCCGTTAGAGTTCTGAACGTTACGGTCGCCACCGTTACCGTTACCGGTACCTTCCTGCTCATCACCCGCTTGTTCGTTTGCGCCCTGATACTGCAGTGCAAAGTTCAGACCGTTCACCAGACCGAAGAAGTCAGTGTTACGGTAGGTTGCTACGCCGTTAGCACGGCCGGTCATAAAGTTATCAGCATAGGTGTAGGAGTCACCGCCGAACTCAGGCAGCATATCGGTCCAGCCTTCTACGTCGTACAGTACGCCGTAGTTACGGCCGTAGTCGAATGAGCCGTAGTCGCCGAATTTCAGACCGGCAAAGGCCAGACGAGTGAAATTATTGTTGCGGTTGCCTTCAGTGGTGTTGGCATTGACCTGATATTCCCACTGACCGTAACCGGTGAGCATATCGTTGATCTGAGTTTCGCCTTTGAAGCCGCCACGAACATAAGTCTGATCGCCATCTTTGTTGGCATCATCAGAGAAATAACGCAGGCCGTCTACTTTACCGTAGAGATCTAATTTGTTGCCGTCTTTATTATATACTTCAGCAGCGTGAGCAGCGCCTGCAGCCAGCAGGGCAGGAATTACGAGAGCCAGTACTTTTCTGTTCATTGAAATAATCCTTTAGTTTTTTTATTAACCTGTGACTACCCATGTAGGGAGTAAAAGCATGCTAAAGGAGAAGTTCCGTAAAGAGATAAATATGAATTGTTACGCCTTAAGTAAAACCTTAAATAAATAATTCTACGGAAATGATGATAATTGCGATGAATGTGTTGCGTGAAAATATATAAAATAAAAATTATACAATTGAATTTTGTTGGGCTATTCTGCGCGTGTTATATGCCTTTATTGTCACGTTTTATTTTTCGTTGGTATATTGATGGTAATTATTAATTAGCCAGCGAATAAATTGACAAGCCCGAACAACTGTTCGGGCTTTTTTTTTGGTTCCAGGCAAATACTGAGATAAATGTATTACTCGGCACCGCTCTTTTCTGCTTTACCTGCCAGTTGGGCCAGGAAGTCGTAGCGTTTTTGCAGATCGGCGGCGGCGTCTTTCCACAGCTGCTCAGCAACTTCTGGCTGTTGGGCATTCAGGCGGCGGAAGCGCTGCTCGTTAAGCAATGTTTCGGCCAGCGCGTCTGACGGTGGGCGAGAGTCCAGCGCCAGCGGCAATTTACCTTCATCTGCACGACGCGGATCAAAGCGGTACAGCGGCCAGAATCCGGTCGCCGTCAGCTGGCGCATCTGATCGTGGCTTAGCGCGAGATCGTAACCGTGCTCCTCACATGGGCTATAGGCGATAATCAGCGACGGACCCGGATAGGCTTCTGCTTCCTGAATCGCTTTCACCGTCTGGTTCAACTGTGCGCCCAGAGAGATCTGTGCAACATACACGTGCCCGTACATCATCATACTGACGCCAAGATCTTTACGCGCCTTGCGCTTGCCGTGTTCGCCAAATTTGGTGACAGCCCCGAGCGGTGTGGCTTTCGACGCTTGTCCACCCGTGTTGGAGTAACATTGAGTATCCAGCACCAGAATATTGACGTTCTCGGTCAGACTCAGGACGTGATCCAGACCGCCAAAACCAATATCGTAAGCCCAGCCGTCGCCGCCAATCAGCCAGATGGATTTCTCGACCAACGCGTCGGCATCGGTTAACAGCTGCTGTGCGCCTTCGACATCTTTCAGGTGCTGGCGCAGCGCGGCAACTTGTTCACGGCGTACTTCTGGCGTCGCTTCAGCGCGCAGGGCGTCATTCAGTTCAGCCGGAATGTTATCGGCAAACTGTTCCAATAAACGCATAACGCGCACACGGTGCTGATCCACCGTCAGACGGAAGCCCAGACCGAACTCGGCGTTATCCTCAAACAGTGAGTTTGCCCACGCTGGCCCACGACCGTTAGCGTCGGTGGTATACGGCGTTGAGGGCAGGTTACCGCCATAAATCGATGAACAGCCGGTCGCATTGGCGATCAGCATGCGGTCGCCGTACAGCTGCGTAAGCAGTTTGATATACGGTGTTTCACCACAGCCCGAGCAGGCGCCGGAATATTCAAACAGCGGCGTTATCAACTGTGAGGTACGAATATCAATGCGTTCCAGTTTAGTGCGGTCTATTTCCGGCAGATTGAGGAAGAAGTCGTAGTTAACTTTTTCTTCTTCAACATGCTCAAGGCGCGACATCATATTGATGGCCTTGATCTCCGGATTCTGCCTGTCTTTCGCCGGGCACACTTCGACGCACAGATTACAACCGGTGCAATCCTCAGGCGCAACCTGCAGGACATATTTCTGACCGCGCATATCGCGTGATTTCACATCCAGAGAATGCAGGCTGGCAGGGGCGTTTTCCATCGCTTCTGGTGAAACCACTTTGGCGCGGATTGCCGAGTGCGGGCAAGCGGCAACGCAGTGGTTACACTGGGTACACAGCTCTTCCTTCCAGATGGGGATCTCTTCGGCGATATTGCGTTTTTCCCAACGCGTGGTGCCCATTGGCCAGGTGCCGTCTGGCGGCAGCGCGGATACGGGAAGAGCATCACCCAGACCGGCGAGCATTGCCGCGGTAACGGTTTTCACGAAATCCGGCGCGGCATCAGAAACCACCGGTGGGCGGTTAGCGCTGTGCGGGTCAACTGGCTGGAGTGCCACTTCGGCGACGGATTCACGCGCCAGAGCCAGCGCCTGCCAGTTACGTTCAACCAGATCCTGACCTTTACTGCTATAGCTTTTCGCAATCGCACCCTGCAATTCAACCAACGCGCTGTCGCCGGGTAAGATTTGCGTCAAATGGAAGAATGCCATTTGCATAACGGTGTTAATACGCGCTGCCAGACCGCATTCGCGAGCGATTTTGGCCGCATTAATCACGTAGAAACGGGCCTTCTTCTGATTCAGTACTGCCTGAACTTCCTGCGGCAAACGCGCCCAGACTTCATCCACGTTGTAAGGAGTATTAAGCAGGAAGATCCCGCCTGGTTTCAGGCGCTCGGCCATCTGATACTTATCGATAAATTGCAGTTGGTGACAGCCAACAAAATCGGCTTGTGAAACCAGATACGCTGATCGAATAGGCTGCTCGCTGACGCGCAGGTGAGAAACCGTCAGACCGCCTGCTTTTTTCGAGTCATACACGAAATAACCCTGCGCATACCACGGCGTCGAGTTACCGATAATCTTGATATTATTTTTGGTGGCCGACACGCTGCCGTCACTGCCCAGACCGTAGAACAGCGCTTCGAGCTTCGCGGTACCGGGCAGGGTGCTTTCCGGTAGCGGTAGTGACAGGTTGGTGACATCATCATAGATACCAACCGTAAAGCGAGGTTTCGGCTTCGCGCTACTCAGCTCAGTAAAGACCGCCATGACGCAGTCCGGGCCAAACTCTTTGGAAGAAAGGCCATAACGCCCGCCAATTACGCGCGGTAGGGTTTCCCGCTCGCCGCAGTTAAAGGCTTCCGCCAGCGCGGTCATTACATCCAGATACAGCGGTTCTGCCTGAGCACCCGGCTCTTTAGTGCGATCCAGAACGGCGATGCTGCGTACGGTTTCCGGCAGGGCGCGCAGTAAATGTTTGGCAGAGAATGGGCGGAACAGCCGAACTTTCAGGACGCCAACTTTCTCTCCACGAGCAAGTAACTCTTCGACGACTTCTTCGCAGGTACCAATTGCAGAACCCATCAAGATAATGACACGTTCCGCCTGTGGATGACCGTAATACTCAAAGGGTTGATACTGGCGGCCCGTCGCCGCGGCGAAGTCGTTCATCGCCTGTTCGACGTTTTCGTAAACCGCGTTGTACCAGGGGTTTGTCGCTTCACGCGACTGGAAGTAGGTATCCGGGTTCGCAGATGTCCCGCGAATAACGGGATGTTCAGGGTTTAGCGCGCGGGCACGATGCGCATCAATTTCAGCTTGCGGCATCAGGCTGAGGATCGTGTCATCGGCCAGCGGCACAATTTTATTGATTTCATGCGATGTGCGGAAACCATCAAAGAAATGAATAAACGGAACCCGACTTTTCAGAGTGGCCATTTGTGAAATGAGCGCAAAGTCCTGTGCTTCCTGTACGCTGCTGGCACACAGCATCGCGCACCCTGTCTGGCGCACTGCCATTACGTCGGAATGGTCACCGAAGATAGACAGCGCATGAGTAGCAATGGTACGCGCGGCAACGTGCAGCACAAATGGCGTCAACTGACCGGCCAGTTTGTACAGCGTTGGGATCATCAGCAACAGGCCCTGCGATGAGGTAAACGACGTAGAGAGCGCACCGGTCTGCAATGCACCGTGAACGGTCGCGATTGCGCCGCCTTCTGACTGCATTTCTACGACGCGAGGGGTATCTCCCCAGACGTTTTTAAGCCCGTTTCCGGCCCAGGCATCCGCCTGTTCAGCCATCGTCGAACTGGGCGTAATCGGGTAGATGGCGATAACTTCGCTGGTACGAAATGCGACTGAAGCAACCGCACCATTACCGTCAATTGTGATCATACTGACACCCTTACATTGCGCAAAAAGAGGGACTCGCGTAACTGCGGCGAATCCTGTAGTTATCTTTCTATTTTAGCAAAAGCGCTAAAGACAGATTTTCGCTTTTGTGTCCTGGGAATAATCAGAATGAATGGTTTGATCAAAGGAGTAGCTAAAAAATTGCCAGAAAATGTAAACAGCACGCATAAATGCGCATTTTGCCTCTCGACGGCAATGTTTCCGCTGCCTATTATTTATGGCTGTGTCGTTTGGTTAATTTTCAGAGGGGAGTAAGATGCGCGCAGCGTTTTGGGTAGGGTGTGCCGCGTTATTATTATCGGCGTGCAGCAGTGAACCTGTTCAGCAGGCAACCGCCGCTCATGTCGCACCGGGGATGAAGGCCGCAATGTCCAGTTCTGGAGAGGCAAATTGCGCCATGATTGGAGGTTCGCTCTCCGTGGCACGCCAACTGGATGGTTCTGCCATCGGCATGTGTGCATTACCTAACGGCAAACGCTGTAGTGAGCAGTCGCTTGCCGCCGGAAGCTGTGGGAATTATTGAGCCACTGCTTTTATTACATTAAATCTGCCAGTTTAAACGTCAACGTTTGTTCTGCTGTAGCCAGTGTTAACTGGTCAGCAGTCAGATCAACCTGTGCGCCTTGCTTAAACATCTCGCTGACGATGCCGTCGAGCGCGTTAAGCTGTGGATCGGCGCACATCATGCGCGTCATTGCCATGTCTTTCACTTTTAATTCACCGTCGGACAGCTTGCCCTGACCATGGAACTGATTACACATTTTTCCCGACACCGTCATATTTTCACCGAAACTTAATTCAGGTGGGTTATTGGCGACGGTTACCGGCTTGCCATTGACGCTCTGCAAAACGAAGCGGTGATGCTGCAACTGTTCGCGATTGACGGACACTTTTCCATTGCTCACACAGCCAGCCATCAACATGCTGAGCGCAATCAACGTGACAACTTTCTTCATTCTATTTCTCTGGGTTTGTGACGGGAATACATTCAATATAATAATGATACTGAGTGTTTTATCATCGGTGATTGTCTGAAAATGCTCCCCTGAATCCAGGGGAGCACGGAAATCAGAAGAGGGCGTTTGGACAGGTTTCGCCTTTGGAGATTTGAGCCAGATTCTGTAGCGTAGTCTCAGAAATGCTGGTTAACGCTTCGGCGGTCAGGAACGCCTGATGCCCGGTAAACAGCACGTTATGACAGGCCGACAGGCGACGGAACACATCATCCTGAATCACGTCATTGGATTTATCTTCAAAGAACAGATCGCGTTCGTTTTCATACACGTCCATACCCAGAGAACCAATTTTCTGGTTTTTCAGCGCATCAATAGCGGCTTGCGAGTCGATCAATGCACCACGACTGGTGTTAATAACCATCACGCCGTTTTTCATTTGCTCAAAGGCTTCATGATTGAGCAGATGATAATTCTCCGGTGTTAACGGGCAGTGCAGAGAGATGACATCGGACTCGGCAAATAGCGTTTTAAGATCGACATATTCAACGCCTAACTCCAGCGCAGCAGCGCTTGGGTAGGGATCAAACGCCAGCAGGCGCATACCAAAACCTTTCAGGATCCGCAGGGCCGCAATACCGATTTTACCGGTACCGATCACCCCAGCCGTTTTGCCATACATGGTAAAGCCGGTCAGCCCTTCAAGAGAGAAGTTGGCATCACGGGTACGCTGATAAGCGCGGTGAATGCGGCGATTCAGCGTCATCATCATGCCAATCGCATGCTCAGCGACGGCTTCCGGTGAATAGGCTGGCACACGTACGACCTGCATACCCAGCTCTTTTGCAGCGTCGAGATCGACGTTGTTGAACCCGGCGCAACGTAGCGCGATATATTTCACGCCATGCTTTTTCAGCTCTTCCAGAACAGGGCGGCTACCATCGTCGTTGACGAAAATGCACACGGCTTCGCAGCCATGGGCGGTTTTGGCTGTTTTTTCCGTCAACAGAAAGTCAAAGAATTCAAGTTCAAAACCAAAAGCCTCGTTAACCTGCTGCAGATACTTCTTGTCGTACTGTTTTGTACTATAGATGGCGAGTTTCATAAGACTTTCTCCAGTGATTTTGACGTCACATTAATCCAATTCAAATTATTTTACAAAATATAAAAAGTTATTGATAGTCATAGACGTAATGAATAATTCCAACGTATATCTGGTTAGTGTGGGCAGATTACGCGTTTTCAACAACTGGAGAATTTTCATCCAGCTCATGCCGGTAAAGACAACGTGGTTAAAAAGCCAGCCGAATCACATCCTGACAGCTACGCTTATACAGGTAGCAAATATCGGGAGGAGTCATGCTAACTCACTCTGAAGCAAAACGATGGGCCACCTTAATGCTGAAGGCGGCATTATGTGATGGTATGAAACCTGATGAGATTTCCCGGCAGGTACATCTGGTCTGCGATCATCATGGTAGGGAGTGCCTCGAAGAACTCATTGAAGAAATTCTGATAGAAGCAGGTCGTATAGGACCTAAACATAGCGATGGACAACTGAGGCCCCATTGAGTCTGAATCTTAATATCCCCGACGGCACGTGTAACAGCGTGCCTATAAAACGGTTATCTATCCTTAATGTGGGCATATCCAGTTAAACATGCCACAATACGGGCCTAAACCGGCTTAAATTTTTGCTAAATCAGGATATTAACTACCCATGAAGGGTAAATATAAAGCCGTTCTGGCACTCCTCTTATTATTGATTCTCGTGCCGCTGACGCTAGTGATGACGCTTGGCCTGTGGGTGCCTACGTTGGTGGGTATCTGGTTACCCGTTGGAACACGCATCGCGCTGGACGAGAGCCCGCGGCTGACACGGCATGGGTTACATATACCTGAACTCCGCTATCTGGTTGAAGATTGTCCGCTAGCGCGCATTACTCAGGCGGATCTGTCTCACCCCAGCCGCTGGTTGCTGAATGTCGGGACCATCGAGCTGGACTCAGCTTGCCTGGCCAAATTGCCGCAGACAGAGCCGTCGCCTGTAGCGCCCAAAACGCTGGCTGAATGGCAGTCAATGCTGCCTAATACCTGGATTAACATCGACAAACTTATTCTCTCTCCATGGCAGGAATGGCAGGGAAAACTGTCACTCTCGCTTACTCCCTCTACTCAACAGCTGCGTTACCAGGGGGAAAAAGTTAAATTCCAGGGGCGTTTGCACGGGCAAAACCTCACAGTAACTGAGCTGGATGTTGCGGCATTTGAAGGCCAGCCGCCGGTAAGACTGGTCGGTGAATTTACTATGCCACTGGTGCCCGATGGACTGCCGGTAAGCGGTCATGCGGTTGCGACGTTAAGTTTGCCGCAAGAACCTACGCTTGTGGACGCCGAACTGGAGTGGCAACAAAACAGCGGACAACTGATCGTCATGGCGCGGGATAATGCCGATCCGCTGCTTGACCTTCCGTGGGAAATAACACGCCAGCAACTGACCATCAGCGACGGACGCTGGAACTGGCCTTATCAGGGATTCCCGTTAAGTGGCCGGCTGGGCATGAAAGTTGAAAACTGGCAGGCAGGACTGGAAAACGCGGTGGTGAGTGGGCGTCTGAATGTTCTGACGCATGGCGACGCCGGTAAAGGAAATGCCGTATTAACGCTGGGGCCGGGTAAGCTTGGCATGGATAGTAGCGAGATGCCGCTACAGTTTACCGGTGAAGCGAAACAGGGCGATCTGATCTTCTACGCGAAATTACCCGCGAGACTCACCGGAAGTCTGAACGATCCGCAATTGGCTTTCGAGCCAGGGGCGCTGCTGCGCTCACGTGGGCGGGTGATTGATTCGCTGGATATTGACGAGATTCGCTGGCCGCTGGCAGGGGTAAAAGTCACGCAACGCGGTGTGGATGGGCGTCTGCAGGCTATTTTACGTGCGCATGAAAACCAGATGGGGGGCTTTGAACTGCATCTGGATGGCCTGGCAAATGATTTTCTTCCTGATGCTGGTCGTTGGCAGTGGCGATATTGGGGTGAAGGCAGCTTTACGCCGATGCATGCCCGTTGGGACGTAGCGGGTAAGGGGGAATGGCATGACAACACCCTGAAGCTATTTGATCTTTCCACCGGATTTGATCATTTGCAATACGGTACGATGAAGGTGGAAAACCCACGCCTGGTGATGGACGAACCGATAGTCTGGGTGCGGGATGCAACCAAACCGACATTTAGCGGCGCGCTGTCGCTGGACGCAGGGAACACCACCTTCACCGGGGGAAGCGTGTTACCACCATCGACGCTGAAGTTCAGCGTCGATGGTAGCGATCCGACAATCTTCCAGTTCAAAGGCCAGCTTCACGCTGGGGCGATTGGGCCCGTACAGTTGAATGGTCGTTGGGACGGTATCCGCCTGCGCGGACAGGCCTGGTGGCCAAAACAATCGCTCACCGTATTCCAACCGCTGATCCCACCTGACTGGAAAATGAAGCTACGAGAAGGTGAGCTGTATGCGCAGGTCGCGTTTTCGGCAGCCCCGGAGCAGGGCTTTGAAGCGGGCGGTCATGGAGTGTTAAAAGGCGGTAGCGCCTGGATGCCCGATAACCAAATCAACGGTGTCGATTTTGTATTGCCTTTCCGGTTTAGTGAAGGTGCATGGCAACTGGGTACGCGTGGACCTATTTCATTGCGTATTGCGGAAGTGGTGAATCAGGTGACGGTGAAAAATATCGCCGCCGATCTGCAGGGGGCATACCCCTGGAGTGAAAACAACCCGTTACTGTTGAGCGATGTCAGCGCTGACCTGCTGGGGGGCAAAATCATCATGCAGCAACTGCGGATGCCGCAGCACGATCCGGCCTTATTGCGAGTGCAGAATATCTCTTCCAGCGAGCTTATCAGTGCGGTTAACCCCAAACAGTTCGCCATGTCTGGCCCGGTCAGTGGCGCGTTGCCATTATGGCTGGATAATGAAAAATGGATCATTAAAGACGGCTGGTTGACTAATCCAGGGCCGATGACGTTGCGTATTGATAAGGATACCGCTGATGCGGTCGTCAAAGATAACATGGCGGCGGGGGCGGCCATTAACTGGCTGCGTTATATGGAAATAAGCCATTCGTGGACGAAAATAAATCTGGATAACCTCGGTGTCTTAACCATGCAGTCAACCGTGACTGGCAATAGTCGGGTGGATGGCAAAGTAGGTACAGTTAATTTGAATTATACCCACGAGGAAAACGTCTTTACGCTATGGCGCAGCTTGCGTTTTGGCGACAATTTACAGGCATGGCTTGAACAAAATGCAGCGCTGCCGGAAACCCATTGCCCGGAAGGCAAGGAATGTGAGGAACAACAATGAAAACGATAGCTGCCATGCTGGGTCTGCTGGCTTCATCTCTGCTGGTAGGGTGCACTCCCAGAATCGAAGTGGCTGCGCCAAAAGAGCCCATCACTATTAATATGAACGTCAAAATCGAGCATGAGATCCATATCAAAGTTGATAAAGACGTCGAAAGCTTATTGAAATCGCGCAGCGATTTGTTCTGAGGTCATGATGAGAAAACAGTTTGCAGTGGCGCTGGTCGTTCTGAGTTTACTCAGTAGCAATGCGTGGGCATTGACCCTGAATGAAGCCAGAACTCAGGGTCGAGTAGGAGAAACGCTCAATGGCTATCTGGTTGCATTGCAAACCGATGCCGAAACGCAGGCACTGGTGAGTGAGATTAATAAAGCGCGCAACGCCAGCTATCAGCAAGTGGCAGAGAGCAATAATATTCCGCCAGATGAAGTAGCAAAAATGGCCGGGCAAAAGCTGGTTGCTCGCGCTAAACCGGGTGAGTACGTTCAGGGTATAAATGGTAAGTGGTTGAAAAAACAATAGCGTATTTTTATTAACTCAATTTATTCAGTTACTCCCATAAAAAGTAATAGGCGGCAACGGTTAATTAATCCACTATATTTAAATCAACAAATTATCAAGGAGTGATGATGACGCTTTATCAGATAAAGCCCGCCTTTCAGGCGCTTTTGCGGCCTGTCATGTTCTGGTTACATAAAAAAGGCGTCACGGCAAATCACGTTACCCTTACCGCGATGGCGCTTTCTTTTGTGACCGGTGCAGTGCTGGTTATTTTCCCCCAACCTGAGTGTTTTGTTCTCCTGCCCATCGTGTTGTTTATACGGATGGCGCTCAATGCTCTGGACGGCATGCTGGCGCGGGAATGCAACCAACAATCGCGACTTGGGGCCATTCTCAATGAAAGCGGAGACATTCTTTCCGACATTGCGCTTTACCTGCCGTTTATGCTGCTCCCCGACAGTAACGTATTACTGGTTATGATGATGCTGTTCTGTGCGGTGATGACGGAGTTTTGCGGCGTGCTGGCACAAACGATTAATGGCGTCCGCAGCTATGCCGGACCGCTGGGTAAAAGCGACAGAGCGTTGGTATTTGGTGCGTGGGGTTTGGCACTGGCGCTGTGGCCACAGGTTGTGCAGTGGAACAATGTGCTTTGGGGTATTGCTACGCTCTTACTGCTATGGACGGTAATTAATCGCTGTAAAAGTGCATTGCGTAACGAGGTCGTGAAATGATGCTGTTAGAGAAGTCACTCGCGGTCATTTTTGCGCTGCTGTTGATTGCAACGGTGGTGAATGGATTACTGGTGTGGCGACGACCAGGCAAAGACTGGCGGGAACTGACGTTACGCATTCGCACCTGGTGGGTAATCATCGTCTTGTTTTCTTTGGCTATTTTAAGTCCACACTGGCTAGCGTTAACCTTTTTTGCGTTAGTGAGTTTTATGGCGCTAAAGGAATTTTTGACGCTGGCACCGTCGCGTCAAACCGATCGCATGCCGCTGCTGTGGATGTTCATTGCTATTCCGATTAACTACTGGCTGATTGGCATCAACTGGTACGGCATGTTTGTCGTCTTTATCCCGGTCTATGCATTCTTATTCTTACCGGTTCGTATGGTGATTGCGGGTGATACGCAGGGCTTCTTACGTTTTGTCTCGCAGCATCACTGGAGCCTGATGACCACCGTATTTGCGTTCAGCCATGTCGCATTTTTACTGGTGCTACCTGATGATGGCAAACAAACTGGCGCATTACTGGTGCTCTTCCTGGTGGGGTTAACGGAATTCAACGATATTGCGCAGTACCTGTGGGGCAAATCGATTGGGCGTATCAAGGTTATGCCTAAGGTCAGCCCTAACAAGACGCTGGCGGGACTGGTCGGCGGCGTGGTAACGACTACGCTGATGGCGGCAGTGCTTGGGCCAGTCATGACACCATTAAACTTACCGTTGTCACTGCTGGCAGGTTTTATTATCGGCCTCAGCGGTTTTTGTGGCGATGTGGTGATGTCGGCAATAAAACGTGATATCGGCGTGAAGGATAGCGGAACACTGCTGCCAGGCCATGGTGGCATTCTTGATCGACTGGATTCACTGATCTTCACCGCTCCTGTTTTTTTCCATTTCATCCGCTACTTTTGCTACTAACTTATGATGAACTCAATTCTGCGAACGCTGTTTACGCTTTGCATTGTCTGGCCAGTGATATGGCTGTGGCTTGGGCTGCGTATCAGGCATCGGGAGCGGCTACCCACTCGCGGCCCGGCGATTATTGTCGCCAATCACAACAGCCATATGGACGTGTTTGCACTCCTTTCGCTCTTTCCGCTACGCCGCCAGGCGTCTATTCATCCTGTGGCTGCTGCTGATTATTTCCTGCGTAATAAGGTGATGGCCTGGTTTGCGCTGAATATTCTCAACATTATTCCCATTTCGCGTAAGGGCGGAGAAACCAATCCACTGGCGCAGTGTGAACAGGCATTACGCGACGGCAAGATCCTGATCCTCTTCCCGGAAGGCACGCGCGGTGAGCCGGGAAAACTGTCACCACTTAAATCTGGGTTATGGCATCTGAGCCAGCGAGTGTCGGACGTGCCGATTATTCCCGTCTGGCTACGTGGGACGGAACACGTAATGGCGAAAGGGAATCGTATACCGCTGCCGTTGTTTATTGACGTCAATATTGGCAGATCATTGCGTTTTCATGATGATAAACACCGCTTCATGGACGAACTCAGGCAGCAGTTGTTGCTGCTACAGCAACAAACCACAGGAATGCAGCCACATGAATAATACACGAGTGCCAGACGAGCGAAATTTTTTGACCAGCGATAACACCGTGCTGTTTTATCGTCACTGGCCTGCGCCTGCGCCGGGCATGACACCCAAAGTGATTGTTCTGTTCCATCGTGGACACGAACATTCCGGGCGGCTGCAGCATATTGTGGACGAACTGGCGATGCCGGACACCGTATTCTATGCCTGGGATGCACGTGGTCACGGACACTCGCCGGGCCAGCGTGGTTATAGCCCCTCGCTGGCGCGCTCGGTGCAGGATGTTGAAGAATTCGTACGTTTCGCCGCAGCAGACAGCCAGGCCGCAATGGAAGATGTGGTCGTCGTAGCCCAAAGCGTAGGCGCGGTACTGGCTGCAACCTGGGCACATGACTATGCGCCTGATATTCGTGGACTGGTGCTGGCGTCACCGGCTTTCAAAGTGAAATTGTATGTGCCGTTTGCCCGCCAGGGGTTAACGTTGCTGCACCGGCTGCGTGGCCTGTTCTTCGTTAATTCTTATGTTAAAGGCAAATACCTGACGCACGATGTTGATCGCGTGGCCAGCTTTAACCTTGATACTCAGATCACCCGGGCCATTGCGGTAAACATCCTGTTGGATCTCTACAAAACGGCAGAGCGAATTGTCAGCGATGCCGCTGCCATTACGTTACCTGTGCAGTTGCTGGTGTCCGCGGATGATTTCGTTGTGCATCGCCAGCCGCAGATTGATTTTTATCAACGTCTGAGAAACCCACTTAAAGAATTGCACGTGCTGCCGGGTTTTTACCACGACACGCTGGGCGAAAAAGATCGGCACCTGGCGTTCGATAAAATGCGCGATTTTATTACGACGCTCTATGCTACGCCGGCGCAGCGTTTTGATTACAGTAACGAAGACCGCTGGAGCCCAGAAGCGGATACCTGGCGGATGCTCAATGGCGGACCTGAGCCGTACTCTCTTGAAGATCTAGCGTACCGCGGTTTGCGCTATGGCATGAAGCTTCTGGGGACGCAATCTACGGGCGTACGTCTGGGATTTGACACCGGTTTTGATTCCGGTAGTACGCTGGATTATGTCTATCGCAACCAGCCTCAGGGCAGCAGTGCGTTGGGGCGTTTAATTGACAAAAACTACCTGAACAATGTCGGCTGGCAGGGGATCCGCCAGCGTAAGGTTCATTTGCAGAGGCTGATTAGCCAGGCAGTCGCACAGTTGGCGGAGCAGGGCACGTCAGTGCATGTGGTGGATATTGCTGCCGGACATGGACGCTATGTACTCGATGCGCTGGAAGGCGAACCTGCGGTAAGTTCAATTTTATTGCGCGATTACAGTGAGCTGAACGTGAATAAAGGTCGCGAAATGATCGCAAGCAGAGGCATGACTGACATTGCGCACTTTGAACAAGGTGATGCCTTCAACCGCGAACAATTGGCAGCGCTGGAGCCTCGTCCCACATTAGGGATTGTCTCCGGTTTATACGAGTTGTTTCCTGAAAACACGCTGGTCAAAAACTCTTTGGCCGGGCTGGCTGAGGCGATAGAGCCGGGGGGCGTGTTGATCTATACCGGGCAGCCCTGGCATCCACAGCTAAAAACGATCGCCTGGTCGCTGACCAGCCATAAAGACGGTAAAGCGTGGGTGATGCGTGTGCGTACGCAGGGGGAAATGGATGCACTGGTTCGTGACGCGGGTTTTGAAAAGTGTACACAACTGATTGATGAGTGGGGAATTTTCACCGTTTCCATGGCGGTGCGTCGTGCTTCCTGAGCAGCGTAAAGTCATGGTGCAGGCAGTCGGTTGGTTACTGCTGCTGGCGCCCTTTTTTTTCCTTACGTATGGCAAGGTAAATCAGTTTACCGCCTGGCAAGACGCGCAATATCAGAACGTTGGAAGTATCGTTTTTAACTGGGAGTCGGCCATTCCTTTTATTCCATGGACCATTCTTCCTTACTGGAGTCTGGATCTGTTTTACGGATTATCCCTGTTTATTTGCACCACGCGTTTCGAGCAGCGTCGACTGGTGCTCCGGCTGGTACTGGCATCGGTGATTGCTTGCGGTGGTTTTTTACTGTTTCCGTTGCAGTTTAGCTTTACGCGTCCCGAAGTGACGGGGGCGGCGGGTTGGCTGTTTGCACAACTGGAGCAGTTCGATCTGCCATATAACCAGTCGCCATCACTGCATATTATTCTCTGCTGGCTGTTGTGGCGGCATTTCAGTCGCTACCTGTCAGGCGGTTGGCGCAGACTCTGTGATAGCTGGTTTTTGCTGATCGCCATATCCGTTCTTACCACCTGGCAACATCATTTTATCGATATTATTACCGGACTGGCGGCAGGAATGTTGATTGACTGGATGGTACCGGAACGACGCCGCTGGCGCTGGTGTAAACCGGATGCAGCGCGCGTGAGGTTGCTGCGGCGATACCTGATGGGGGCGGTCGTATGTTTCATTGCCGCAGTGTTGCTGACGCCATGGTTGTTATGGCCTGCGCTGGCGTTATTGATCGCCGGGTGCGGCTACGCTGGATTCGGTGCGGCAACGACGGCGAAAGATTCGCAGGGCCGACTCCCTCCTGCTGTTTACTGGCTGTCATTGCCATGGCGAGCAGGAATGTGGCTGTCGATGCGTTGGTTTACCCGCCGTTTGCCTGCGGTAAGTTCGGTGGTACCCGGAGTGTATCTCGGTAGTTTTCCGCGCCAGGAACCAGCACAACATGCGGTACTGGACGTGACCTTTGAGTTTCCTCGTGGACGGGCGACGGCCTCACGAACGTATCACTGCGTACCAATGCTGGATTTAGTGATCCCGAATGAAGCTGAACTTCAGCAGGCGGTGAGCAGTCTGGAGACCCTGCGTGAGACGCAGGGTACGGTGCTGGTGCATTGTGCTTTAGGACTATCGCGTAGTGCGATGGTGATTGCGGCGTGGCTGTTACGCCATGGCCATGCAACCACGGTAGAGCAGGCCGTGGCACAGATCCGTGCGTGTCGACCGCAGGTGGTGCTGACTGATAAACATCTGGAGATGCTGCAACAATGGCAACGGAAAGTGACAACGTAACAGAAGATGAGATGCTTCGGCATGGTTTGCTGCGGCACACGCTGGCAAGCTGGCGCTTCATCCTGCTTTTTTCCCTCGCTCCGATGGTGTGGGTGCTCTTTGCCGCACCGCCAGGTATCCTGCGTGCCATTATCGCGCTGCTGTGCGCCATTGTCTGGTTTGGCTGTTGGCGATTATGGCTCGACGAGCGCTATTTTTCGCTGATCACTGCACATAACAATGTGCAGGCAGGTGATGCTCTGTGCTTTATCTGGCGTCGTGAGCGACTGAAAACGTTAACGCTGGCCGACCGGCAGTCAGGCGCATTGCAACAGTGTCGGTACACGCTTCGTTTGGTTATTGTTCTGTGGGCTGTCTGGCTGGTACTGCTTGTGTAGTATCCATCTAAATTACTCATCGACATCGCAATAGTTGCCACACGGCATAAAATGGATGCTGATATAGTCCAACACCGGTCGCGTTGTGGGGTGAAATCATGTGGCTTCTCAAGTGGTATGTCTGGAATCGTTGGGTATTCAAACTGTTAAGCCGGGATGTCGCGGAGCCTGAACAATTTTTGCTTCATTGCTGGGAAGAGAATCTGGCGAAATGCAGGGATTATGCAACCATCTGGCGTGATATTAATCGCATTCACGGCAAACAGATACGGGTACAGGTAAAGAAGTAAGTGCCGGAGAAACCCTCTCACCGGACGGTGAGAGGGGGAATTATCAGGCAGCAACTACGCTGTCGATAGCGGCTTTCGCGTCGGATTGTGCTTTAGACGCCACTTCCGGGCCGTAAGCAATACCTTCAGCAAAGACGACATTCACGTCGGTGATGCCGATAAAGCCCAGGAATACGTTCAGGTACGGCGTGATCAGGTCGGTTGGTGTATCTTTATGGATACCACCACGGCTGGTCAGCACCACAGCGCGTTTACCCGTCACCAGACCTTCCGGGCCTTTCTCGGTATAACGGAAAGTCACACCAGCGCGGGCAATCAGGTCAAAGTAGTTTTTCAACTGCGTAGGGATGTTGAAGTTGTACATCGGCGCGGCGATAACAATCACATCATGCGCTTTCAGCTCAGCAATCAGCTCATCGGACAGCGCCAGCGCTTCCTGCTGACGCGGTGTCAGCGGTGTATCGCTCGGGCGCATCGCACCCACCAGTTCGCCATCCAGTACCGGTACAGGATTTGCTGCCAGGTCACGGACAGTGATTTCATCAGCAGAGTGCTTTTCACGCCACTGTTCAACAAAATAATCAGACAACTGACCAGACTGAGAGTACCCTGCCAGAATACTGGATTTAAGAACTAATACCTTGCTCATGGGTGTTTCCTTTTATGTGTTTGAAGGGGGTGAGCCCCGTTGCTTGTTGACACTTTATTCACAATCCTGTCGCAGTGATAGCGCAATATATCGAATCCTATGTTCGAAATTATTGAACAACACATGAAAAGCGCCGATGTGGTACTCTATACCCATCATCTAAAAGAGATTTAACCCGGCAGAGCACTGCCTTTTAACGCTATGACAGAACAACAAAAATTAACCTTCAACATGTTGCAGCAACAGCTGGATTCATTGATGCTGCGTGACAGACAGCGTTTTGCCCGCCGCCTGCACGGTGTGAAGAAGGTTAAAAATCCTGATGCACAACAGGCCATTTACCAGGAGATGGCGAAAGAGATTGAGCAGGCAGCCGGTAAAGTTGTGCTGCGTGAAGCGGCGCGTCCGGAAATCAGCTATCCGAAAAACCTGCCCGTCAGCCAGAAAAAGCAGGATATTCTGGACGCAATTCGCGATCATCAGGTGGTGATTGTTGCTGGCGAGACCGGCTCGGGGAAAACCACCCAGTTACCCAAAATCTGTATGGAACTGGGGCGCGGGGTAAAAGGGCTGATCGGCCATACCCAACCGCGTCGTCTGGCGGCGCGCACCGTGGCGAACCGTATTGCGGAAGAGCTGCAGACCGAGCCGGGCGGCTGTATTGGTTATAAAGTTCGTTTCAGCGATCATGTCAGTGATAACACCATGGTCAAGCTGATGACGGACGGTATCCTGCTGGCGGAAATCCAGCAGGATCGACTGCTGATGCAGTACGACACCATCATCATCGATGAAGCGCATGAACGCAGTCTGAATATCGACTTTCTGCTCGGCTATCTGAAAGAACTTCTGCCGCGTCGCCCGGATCTAAAAATTATCATCACTTCGGCGACCATCGATCCTGAACGCTTTTCAAAGCATTTCAATAACGCGCCGATTATCGAAGTCTCCGGCCGAACGTATCCGGTGGAAGTGCGCTATCGCCCGATTGTTGAAGATGCAGATGACACCGAGCGTGACCAACTGCAGGCGATTTTTGATGCCGTAGATGAGCTAGGCCGTGAAAGTCAGGGCGACATTCTGATCTTCATGAGCGGCGAACGTGAAATCCGTGATACCGCCGATGCCCTGAATAAACTGGATTTACGCCACACCGAAGTGTTGCCGCTGTATGCGCGTCTTTCAAACAGTGAGCAGAACCGTGTATTCCAGTCGCACAGTGGTCGCCGTATCGTGCTGGCGACCAACGTGGCAGAAACGTCGCTGACCGTTCCGGGAATCAAATACGTCATTGATCCAGGCACCGCGCGTATCAGTCGCTACAGTTACCGCACCAAAGTTCAGCGCTTGCCGATTGAACCGGTGTCGCAGGCTTCTGCCAACCAGCGTAAAGGCCGCTGTGGTCGTGTTTCGGAAGGGATCTGTATTCGTCTGTATTCCGAAGACGATTTCCTGTCGCGTCCGGAGTTTACCGACCCGGAGATCCTGCGTACCAACCTGGCATCCGTTATTTTGCAGATGACCGCGTTGGGGCTGGGCGATATCGCGGCGTTCCCGTTTGTTGAAGCGCCGGATAAGCGCAATATTCAGGACGGTGTACGCCTGCTCGAAGAGCTGGGGGCGATAACCACCGACGAACAGGCAACAGCTTACAAGTTAACGCCGTTGGGCCGTCAGCTGTCGCAACTGCCGGTGGATCCGCGTCTGGCGCGCATGGTGCTGGAAGCGCAAAAACATGGCTGCGTACGTGAGGCGATGATCATTACCTCGGCGCTGTCCATTCAGGATCCGCGCGAGCGTCCAATGGACAAGCAGCAGGCTTCCGACGAGAAGCACCGCCGTTTCCACGACAAAGAGTCTGATTTCCTCGCGTTTGTGAACCTGTGGAACTATCTCGGCGAGCAGCAAAAAGCGTTGTCGTCAAACCAGTTTCGTCGCCAGTGCAAAGTCGACTTTCTGAACTATCTGCGCGTGCGAGAGTGGCAGGATATCTACACACAACTGCGCCAGGTGGTGAAAGAGTTGGGTATTCCGGTTAACAGCGAACCTGCTGAATATCGGGAGATCCACGTCGCGTTGCTGACCGGTTTACTGTCTCATATCGGGATGAAAGATACCGATAAACAGGAGTTTACCGGGGCGCGTAACGCTCGCTTCTCGATCTTCCCGGGGTCAGGTTTATTCAAAAAACCGCCGAAGTGGACGATGGTAGCGGAGTTGGTGGAAACCAGCCGCTTGTGGGGACGCATTGCCGCGCGTATCGATCCTGAATGGGTGGAGCCGGTAGCCCAGCATCTGATCAAACGTTCATACAGTGAGCCGCACTGGGAACGCGCGCAGGGTGCTGTGATGGCGACAGAAAAAGTCACTGTCTACGGCTTACCGATTGTTGCGGCCCGTAAGGTGAATTACAGTCAGATCGATCCTGCGTTATCGCGTGAACTGTTCATTCGTCATGCGCTGGTGGAAGGTGACTGGCAAACGCGCCATGCGTTTTTCCGCGATAACCTGAAACTACGAGCGGAGGTGGAAGAGTTAGAGCACAAATCACGCCGCCGCGACATTCTCGTCGATGACGAAACGATGTTTGAGTTCTACGACCAACGTATCAGCCATGAGGTGGTTTCTGCTCGTCACTTTGATAGCTGGTGGAAAAAGGTCAGCCGTGAAACCCCGGAGTTGCTCAACTTTGAAAAGAGCATGCTCATCAAAGAGGGCGCGGAGAAAATCAGTAAGCTGGATTATCCGAACTTCTGGCATCAGGGTAACCTTAAGCTGCGCCTGAGCTACCAGTTCGAACCCGGAGCCGATGCGGACGGTGTGACCGTACATATTCCACTCCCGCTGCTCAACCAGATCGACGAGAGCGGTTTTGAATGGCAAATTCCAGGACTGCGCCGCGAACTGGTGATCGCCCTGATTAAGTCGTTACCAAAACCGGTACGACGCAACTTTGTACCCGCACCGAACTATGCGGAAGCGTTTTTAGGCCGCGTCACGCCGCTGGAACTGCCGCTGCTGGACTCGCTGGAGCGTGAACTGCGCCGCATGACCGGCGTCACCGTTGACCGTGAAGACTGGCACTGGGATCAGGTGCCCGATCACCTAAAAATCACCTTCCGGGTGGTGGATGATAAGAACAAGAAGCTGCAGGAAGGGCGTTCGCTACAGGATTTGAAAGATGCGCTGAAGGGCAAAGTTCAGGAAACATTGTCTGCGGTGGCCGATGACGGCATCGAACAGAGTGGATTGCACATCTGGAGCTTCGGCCGGCTTCCGGAAAGTTACGAACAAAAACGCGGTAACTATAAGGTGAAAGCGTGGCCGGCGCTGGTCGATGAGCGTGACAGCGTTGCCATCAAACTGTTTGATAATCCGCTGGAACAACAGCAGGCGATGTGGTGCGGTTTACGCCGCCTGTTGCTGCTGAATATTCCATCGCCAATCAAATATTTGCACGAGAAGCTGCCCAATAAAGCCAAGCTGGGGCTGTACTTTAACCCGTACGGTAAAGTTCTGGATTTGATTGACGACTGTATCTCCTGCGGTGTGGATCAGCTAATTGACGCCAACGGTGGTCCGGTGTGGACCGAAGAAGGCTTTGCGGCGTTGCATGAAAAAGTGCGGGCTGAACTGAACGATACGGTGGTGGAGATTGCGAAGCAGGTCGAACAGATCCTGACCGCAGTGTTTAATATCAACAAACGTCTGAAAGGTCGCGTAGATATGACCATGGCGCTGGGGCTTGCGGATATCAAAGCGCAAATGGGCGGGCTGGTCTACCGTGGATTCGTCACCGGCAACGGTTTCAAACGTCTGGGCGATACGCTGCGTTATTTGCAGGCGATTGAAAAACGGCTGGAGAAACTGGCCATCGATCCACACCGCGATCGCGCGCAGATGCTGAAAGTGGACAGCGTGCAGCAGGCCTGGCAGCAGTGGTTCAATAAACTGCCGCCCGCGCGCCGCGAAGATGACGATGTCAAAGAGATCCGCTGGATGATAGAAGAGCTACGCGTCAGCTACTTTGCCCAGCAGCTTGGCACGCCGTATCCGATTTCGGATAAGCGTATCCTGCAGGCAATGGATCAGATTACGGGTTAACGCAGTGCTGGACCGTAGGCCGGATAAGGCGTAGTCGCCATCCGGCATCTGTATCCGGTAAAGCATAAATTCCAGGAGTCATGAACATGAGACAGTTTCCGCCACTTTCCGCTAGCACCCTTGCGGCGATTAACACCGTGGGGCAATGGCTGGCGCAAAATGATTTCGCTGAAAATATTACGGTGCAGACAGATTGCGTGATTCTGGCCGGGAACGCAGTGATCCCGACCATCGATGCAGCCTGTCGGATAGCGAAAGAGCAACAGGTTCCCTTGCTGATTAGCGGCGGTATCGGTCACTCAACGACCTTTCTGTATGCCGCCATCGCAGAGCATCCACGCTACCACACGATTCGTACCACTGGTCGCGCGGAAGCGGCGATCCTTGCCGATATCGCGCACCAGTTCTGGCACATTCCTGGTGAGAAGATTTGGGTAGAGGATCAGTCCACCAACTGTGGGGAGAACGCCCGGTTTAGCTGTGCGTTACTGCGTCAGGCGACCCAAACCATGGGGACCGTCATTGTGGTGCAAGACCCTACCATGCAGCGCCGCACCATGGCGACATTTGAACGCGTCACGCGTGACGACCCTCAGGCCCCACGCTGGATCAGTTTCCCCGGTTTTGTCCCCGAGTTGATTGAGCAGGGCGACGGCGTGGATTTTGCCCCGACCGCCGAAGGTCTGTGGTCGGTGGATCGTTACCTGTCTCTCATTACCGGTGAGCTTCCGCGCCTGCGTGATGATGCAACCGGCTACGGGCCTTGCGGCCGCGATTTTATCGCCCATGTTGATATTCCTCAGGACGTTGAGCAAGCCTGGCAGCAGCTAAAAAATGATACCGCGCTGACCGACTTACTTGAGAGCCGTTCTCTGTAATCCCTTCTGCCCGTTTGTCGGCGTTTTACGGCAAACGGGCAGAAAGCCCACCCGTTTTTTCTCTTCATAATCACTTTGCCAGGCGCTTTTATGAAGCAGTTCACAGAACCGCCACTCCAGCGATAATGCGCCATGCATGATTGATATTAATTAACAATAGTTTTACTTGTTGAAAACAAATCAATCACAGGAGAGCCGCATGTCAGTACCCGTACAACATCCTATGTATATCGATGGGCAGTTTGTGACTTGGCACGATGACGCCTGGATTGATGTCGTCAATCCGGCCACGGAAGAGATTATCTCGCGTATTCCCGATGGGCGTGCCGAAGACGCACGTAAAGCGATCGATGCCGCGGATCGCGCTCAGCCGCAATGGGAAGCGTTGCCTGCCATTGAACGGGCAAACTGGTTACGCAAAATTTCTGCGGGTATCCGCCAGCGAGCCGATGAAATCAGCGCGTTGATTGTGGCGGAAGGTGGAAAAATTCGACAACTGGCTGACGTTGAAGTCGCGTTTACCGCCGACTATATCGATTACATGGCGGAGTGGGCGCGTCGCTATGAAGGTGAGATCCTGCAAAGCGATCGCCCGGGTGAGAATATCCTGCTGTTTAAGCGTGCACTGGGCGTGACGACGGGCATTCTGCCGTGGAACTTCCCGTTTTTCCTGATTGCCCGCAAACTGGCTCCCGCCTTGCTGACGGGGAATACCATTGTCATTAAGCCGAGTGAATTCACACCGAATAATGCCATCGCCTTTGCCAAAATTGTTGATGACATTGGTTTACCGCGCGGGGTCTTTAATCTGGTGCTGGGACGCGGTGAAACGGTCGGTCAGGAACTGGCCGGAAACCCCAAGGTGGCGATGGTGAGTATGACCGGCAGCGTCGGTGCGGGCGAGAAAATTATGGCCGCAGCGGCCAAAAACATCACTAAAGTTTGTCTGGAGTTGGGTGGTAAAGCTCCGGCTATCGTGATGGACGATGCTGATCTTGAGCTGGCGGTGAAGGCCATTGTTGACTCGCGGGTGATCAATACCGGACAGGTATGCAACTGTGCTGAGCGCGTATACGTTCAGAAAGGTATCTATGACCAGTTCGTTAATCGTTTGGGTGAGGCGATGAAAGCCGTGCAGTTTGGCAATCCGGCCGAACGCAATGACATTGCGATGGGGCCGCTGATTAACGCCGCTGCGCTGGATCGTGTGGAGCAGAAAGTCGCACGAGCGGTGCAGGAAGGGGCCAGAGTGGCGCTGGGCGGTAAGGCTGTTGTCGGCAAAGGTTATTACTACCCGCCGACGTTACTGTTAGACGTGCGCCAGGAGATGGCGATTATGCACGAGGAGACGTTTGGTCCGGTGCTGCCGGTGGTGGCGTTTGATACGCTGGAACAGGCGTTGACAATGGCCAATGACAGCGACTACGGTCTGACCTCATCGATCTATACGCAGAATCTGAATACGGCAATGAAGGCGATTAAGGGGCTGAAGTTTGGTGAAACCTATATTAATCGTGAAAACTTCGAGGCGATGCAGGGCTTCCACGCTGGCTGGCGTAAGTCCGGGATTGGCGGGGCTGATGGTAAACATGGCCTGAACGAATACCTGCAAACGCAAGTGGTGTATCTGCAGTCCTAAGTTTTTCGCCGGGTGAGTCTTTACGCCACCCGGCGCCATCCTCACACTTTAGTGGCTACCCAGTTCATCATCATTTCCGGCCAGATGGCCAGCGGTAACCCTTGCGCATCGCGAATACCAAATCCGTGCTTACCGCGTTCAAACAGATGCATTTCGACCGGAACGCCCTGCTCACGTAGCGCATTAAAGAAGACCAGGCTGTTTTCTACCTTCACCGCCGGATCGTCAATGGCGTGTAGCAGGAATGTCGGCGGCGTTGTGCTATCCACGCGTTCTTCCAGAGAATAGTGGCGCAGATCTTCCTTTTCGGGCTTAGCGCCAACCAGCTCAAGACGAGATCCCGAGTGACCGATGTCTTCGCGCAGAGTGACAACCGGGTACACCAGTGCCATAAACGCAGGGCGCGCAGGTTGCTCGTCTACGTTATCTATCGGCATATAAACCGTTTCGGCAAACCGGGTTCCCAGACTGGCGGCCACGTGACCACCGGAAGAGAAGCCCAACACACCGATACGATCAGGGTTAATTTTCCATTCATGGGCGTTGGCGCGAATGTAGCGCATGGCGCGCTGGGCATCGGCCAGCGGCGCGTTTGCGCCTTCCTCATGGCCATCACCCGGCATACGGTAGGTCATCACAAACAGGGTATAACCGCGAGCGTTAAAGAACGGTGCCAGTACGCTGCCTTCTTTATCCATCACCACGCGACGATAAGAGCCGCCTGGCGTGACAAGGATCCCTATGCCGTTAGGTTTTGCGGGGGCATAAACGGTAATTTCCGGGGCGCGAATACCGGTGACCGCACGATCATACTGAGATGTTCCTGTATGTCGGGGTTCAGGCGTAAACACCGCATCGCTGTTTTTTGCTCCGGGGGCTTCCCCCTGCGGCCAGAATGAGACGGTGGTGGCCTTAGCAACGGCTTGCTCCATCATGTTTTCTAACGTTTCACGACTCAGTGCTTCCATTACTATGCTCCCTCAGTGGCAAAGGTTAGCTATAGCACAGTCAGTGAATCGAAAACGGGGAGAGACTCACAACGTATTGAATTCGCGGGAAATGAAAGAGGGCGGAGGCGAGCCTCCGCCAGAACATTAGAGCTTGATAAACTTATCCAGCGTACGAATAAGTTGGGTGACAAAACCGTATTCGTTATCGTACCAGGCGACTGTTTTTACCAGTTGCAGATCGCCCACTTCGGTAATTTCGGTTTGTGTCGCATCAAATACCGAACCGAAATGCGAGCCAATGACATCTGACGAGACGATTTCCTCATCGGTATAACCAAATGACTCATTGTCTTGCGTGGCTTTTTTCAGCGCGTTGTTAACCTCTTCAGCAGTGACTTTTTTCCCCAATACCGATACCAGTTCCGTGACGGATCCTGTTTTCACCGGAACACGCTGGGCGTGGCCTTTTAATTTTCCGCTCAATGCCGGAATGACCAGACCAATGGCTTTGGCGGCTCCGGTGGTATGGGGAATGATATTCTCCGCTGCTGCCCGTGAGGCGCGCAGATCTTTCCCGCGAGGTCCATCAACCAGCGACTGCGTTCCCGTGTAGGCGTGGATGGTGGTCATGGTGCCAAGCTGAATACCGAAGCTGTCGTGCAGGGCTTTCGCCATCGGTGCGAGGCAGTTAGTGGTGCACGATGCGACCGAGATAATCCGATCGTTCGCATCCATTGTATCGTCGTTGACGTTAAAGACGATGGTTTTCATATCGCCAGCCGGGGCGGATATCAGCACTTTTTTGGCCCCTGCATCCAGGTGCGCGTTGGCTTTTTCTGTCGAGGTATAAAAACCGGTGCACTCGATGATTATCTCAGCGCCAGTGGTTTTCCATGGGATATTTTTGGCCTCTTTTTCTGCGTAAACCGCGATTTTTTTACCGTCGACAATCAGCGCGTCTTCGGTAAAGTCGATGCTCCAGGGAAACGGGCCGTAGTTTGAATCGTGCTTTAACAGATAGGCGAGAATTTTGGGCGAGGTGAGGTCATTAATGGCCACAACCTCCACGTTGCTTTTGACTTCCAGTAGTCGACGCAATACCAGACGACCGATACGACCAAAACCGTTAATGCCAATTTTACTCATGGTTTTCTCCTGTCAGGATGAGGCGGTACGACATATTTTCCCTACCAGGCTTAGTCCAGACAGGCATCCTCGGCAATAGCGGTTCTTGCGGTTAAGCGTAAGCGACTGAAAATGGGTGAACAAAAGTTAATGAATTTTTAACAAAAGCCCGTTATGTTGACGCATTATTGTTTTTATTCAGGAAGTGTTATGGGGAATAAGTATTCTGGCCTGCAAATCGGTATTCACTGGCTGGTCTTTTTGTTGGTTATTGTGGCGTACAGCGCCATGGAGTTTCGCGGATTTTTCCCGCGCAGCTATCGCCCCTTGTTCAACATGGTGCACGTCTCCTGCGGTATCACTATTTTAACGCTGATGGTGGCGCGTCTGCTGGTCAGGCTGAAATACCCGGCTCCGCCGATTGTGCCAAAACCGAAGCCGATGATGACCGGAATGGCGCATCTGGGGCATCTGGTTATCTATCTGTTGTTTATTGTCCTGCCGATTATTGGGCTGGTGATGATGTACAACCGGGGTAACCCGTGGATTGCATTCGGCATCGTTATGCCGCATGCGCCAGAGGCGAACTTTGATTTAGTGGATATGCTGAAGTCCTGGCACGTGACGCTGGCAAATCTGGGTTATTTTGTTATTGCTCTGCATGCTGGTGCTGCCCTGATGCATCACTATTTCTGGAAGGACAATACGTTGTTGCGCATGATGCCGCGAAAACGCTCCTGAGGTAATGCCCCGCAAATGTGGGGCATTTTTTTAGCCGATTATTTTTCCAGACATCATAAAAGCTTATCGACAAGATGGTTAAACAACGCTCAATTCGCCACACTTGTCACTTGATCACTGTCTTCATTAAAACTACTGTATATAAATACAGTTACATGAGAGGCAGATTATTATGTTGTTTTTCCAGCCAGTTGAACACCGCGAAATCAAACACTTCCCGCTATTTAGCGATCTCGTGCCCTGCGGTTTTCCCTCTCCTGCGCAGGATTACGTTGAGAAACGTATCGATCTCAACGATCTGTTGGTGCAGCATCCCAGCGCAACCTATTTTGTTAAATCGTCTGGTGACTCCATGATGGGGGCAGGGATCGGTGCTGGCGACTTGCTGGTAGTCGACAGTGCCAGAAAAGCGGCCCACGGAGACATTGTGGTTGCTGCTATTGAAGGCGAATTCACCGTTAAGCGCCTGCAATTGCATCCGGTGGTGATGTTGAAGCCAGAGAACAGCGCCTACGCGCCGATCATGATCGGCAGCGAGGACACGCTGGATATATTTGGCGTGGTGACATTCATCATTAAATCTGCGGGCTGATTATGTTTGCGCTGGTGGATGTTAATTCATTTTATGCCAGCTGTGAGTCGGCATTCCGGCCCGATCTGAAGGGCAAACCCGTTGTCGTTCTTTCAAATAACGATGGCTGTGTCATTGCCAGTAGTGCGGAGGCAAAAGCGCTTGGCGTTAATATGGGCGCACCATATTTCAAACAGAAAGATCTGTTCAGGCGCTATGGCGTGTTCTGTTTTAGTTCGAACTACGAATTGTATGCGGATATGAGCAGCAGGGTGATGTCGATTCTGGAGGAGCTGTCGCCGCGTGTGGAGATGTACAGTATTGATGAAGCCTTTTGCGATTTAACGGGCGTGCGAAACTGCCGGGATCTGACGGATTTTGGTCGGGAAATCAGAGCAACCATTTTACAAAAAACACGCCTCAAGGTTGGGGTCGGTATCGCCCAGACCAAAACCCTGGCCAAGCTGGCTAACCATGCTGCCAAAAAGTGGCAGGAACAGACTGGCGGGGTGGTGGATCTCTCGAATATTGAGCGCCAGCGTAAGCTGATGACTGCGCTCCCGGTTGATGAAGTCTGGGGTGTTGGACGCCGTATCAGTAAAAAACTTGACGCTATGGGCATTAAAACGGTCTGCGACCTGGCAGATACCGATATTCGCTTTATCCGCAAACATTTCAACGTTGTGCTTGAGCGCACTGTGCGGGAATTGCGCGGTGAACCTTGCCTGGAGCTGGAGGAGTTTGCGCCAGTTAAGCAGGAAATTATCTGCTCAAGATCGTTTGGTGAAAAACTCACGGATTACAACGCGATGCGAGAGGCAATTTGTACCTATGCTTCACGTGCTGCGGAAAAGCTGCGCAGAGAGCACCAGTTCTGCCGGTTTATCTCTACGTTTATCAAAACCAGCCCATTTTCCCTGAATGAACCGTATTACGGTAACAGCGCATCGATAAAACTGCTGACACCAACCCAGGATAGTCGGGAAATTATAAGGGCGTCCACATGTAGCCTGGATGCAATATGGCGAGAGGGGCTACGTTATCAAAAAGCAGGGGTCATGCTGGGCGATTTTTTTAGCTCAGGTGTTGCACAGTTGAATCTTTTTGATGACAACGCTCCACGGCATAACAGCGATAAGCTGATGGCCGTTCTGGATACGCTCAATGCTGAAAAGGGTAAAGGAACGCTCTATTTTGCCGGACAAGGTATACAACAACCGTGGGCGATGAAGCGAGATATGCTCTCACCGCGTTATACCACGAGATACAGTGATTTGCTGCGGGTTGGATAGGGTCTGGGAGGGCCTTTTATTCGCCTGATAATCAGGTCTCGCAGCGCCGCAGCATATCACTGGGCCATTGAGAGAATAAGACCGCTGAATAACAGCGGCCTTATTGCTTTTATTTAGACTCTAATTCCGGTGCTTTTTCTTCAGTAAGTTCAACCTCACGATACCAGCGAGGATGGTGTTTCTTCGCCCAGCGTCGACTCACTTTCCCTTCGATCATCCCTTTAATTGAACCTTTTACCCAAAACGCCATGTACATATGGATCAGAATGGCGTGGATCAGCACAATGGCTGCTGTCGCGTGGATTAACAAACTCCAACGAACAATGTTAATTGAGAAATAATGGGCAAAGTAGGGCCTCCAGATAATAACGCCGGTAATCAGTAATACCAGAATTAGACTCATGATGCTCCAGAACATCATTTTCTGCCCTGCGTTGTATTTCCCCACATCAGCGACTTTATGCTCATTGCCTTTAAGTACCTCAACGATCCCTTTAATCCAGGGAAGGTCCTGTTTATCGGGAATGTTGTGGTGTACAAAACGGACGAACATAAACATCAGCACGATGAAAATCATCACCCCGAAAAACGGATGTAGAATTCGCCCCATTTGCGGTGTACCGAAAGTTTCGGTGAGCCATTGCAACGTCGGGAAGAACAGCGCAATACCGGAAAGCGACACCAGGAAGAAGCTTATTACCACCGTCCAGTGACAAGCACGGTCGATGAATTTGGTGCGCAGAATCATTTTGCTTTTACTCATGACCGTTCTCCTCTTCATCATCATCCGTCTCTTTGTTTGGGCCGACTCCCACGTAGTGGTAAATCAGCCCGGCAAAGGTGGCGATAAATCCGGCGGCGGAGAGTGGTTTTAAAATCCCCTTCCAGAAGTTCACTGGTGCGGCGATTTTTGGCTCATCCGGCAGATTGTGGTACAGCGATGGTTGATCCGCGTGATGAAGTACATACATCACGTGGGTACCGCCGACCCCTTGCGGGTTGTAGATGCCCGCATTGGCATAGCCGCGTTTTTTCAACTGCGCCACGCGAGTTTCCGCTACATTGAGCATCTCTTTTTTGGTGCCAAACTGGATAGCGCCGGTCGGACAAGTTTTCACGCAGGCCGGTTCCTGGCCCACGCTGACCCGGTCAACGCACAGCGTACATTTGTAGACCCGGTTATCTTCGGGATTAAGTCGCGGAATATTGAACGGGCAGCCAGCAATGCAGTAGCCACAGCCAATACAGTGCTCGGACTGAAAGTCGACAATCCCGTTGGCATACTGAATGATTGCTCCAGCGGATGGACAGGCTTTCAAACAGCCGGGATCGGCGCAGTGCATGCAGCCGTCTTTGCGGATCAGCCATTCCAGCTTGTCGTTCTGGGTGGTTTCGCTAAAGCGCATCACCGTCCAGGACTTAGCGCTGAGATCGGTCGGGTTGTCGTAGACGCCGTTGCAGTAGCCCACTTCATCGCGAATATCGTTCCACTCTGAGCAGGCGACCTGACAGCCTTTACAGCCAATACAGGTAGTGACATCAATTAATTTTGCCACTTCTGCACGGTAATCCCGCGCCTGGGGCGGCGGCGTGATGCTGTTCGTCGCCGAGCGTTTAATAATATCTTGTGATTGCATAGCCATGAGTTCCCTTCCTTACGCTCGCTCGATGTTGACCAGAAACGCTTTATACTCCGGTGTTTGCGAGTTCGCGTCACCCACCGATGGCGTTAACGTATTGGCGAGGAACCCTTTGCGTGTGGCGCCTTCAAAGCCCCAGTGACAAGGGATACCGATAGTATCGACCTGCTTACCATCGATCGTCAGCGTTTGCAGACGTTTGGTGACCACCGCCTTCGCTTTGATAAAGCCGCGTTTCGACATCACTTTCACCGTATCACCTGCCGCAATGCCTTTTTTGCTCGCCAGCGCCTCACCGATTTCGATGAATTGATCGGGTTGAGCAATGGCGTTGAGCAGCGCATGTTTGGTCCAGTGGCGGAACAGTTCGGTAATGGAGTAAGTTGTGGCGACGTACGGGAAGGCATCCGCTTTACCCATATTGGCGATATCGTCATGGTAGATACGCGCAACCGGGCTGGATACAACATCCGGGTGCAGCGGGTTGGTACCAATAGGCGACTCAATGGGTTCGTAATGTTCCGGGAATGGCCCGTCGTTCATTTTGTCGATGGAGAACAGACGCGCTACGCCTTCCGGATTCATGATAAACGGACCAACGTTGCTGCCCGGTGCGGCCTGGCCGTAGTCGGCTACGTCCATACCGGCCCATTTTTTGCCATTCCAATGCAGCAGGGTTCGTTTGGGATCCCACGGTTTTCCTGATGGATCGGCCGAAGCGCGATTGTAGAGAATACGGCGGTTGGCAGGCCATGACCACGCCCAGCCCGGTGTGCAGCCCAGACCATACGGATCGCTGTTGTCGCGATTGGCCATCTGGTTGCCTTGTTCTGTCCAGCTTCCGCAGTAGACCCAGCAGAAACTGCTGGTCGAGCCGTCATCGCGCAACTGTGCAAAGCTGCTGAGCTGCTGGCCTTTTTTGGCTATAAGCTGGCCTTTGTCATCATAAAGGTCTTCAAGCGCCTGGCCATTTGCTTCACGCGCAATCTCTTCTGGGTGTGGGTCGTATGGATCTTTATAATTCCAGGCAATATTCAACAAGGGTTGCGGATTCGCTCCACCTTCCTGTTGATACAACTCGCGCAGCCGCATAAACAGGCGACCGAGGATCTTCCCGTCATGTAAGGCTTCACCTGGTGGTTCTGCCGCAGCCCAGTGCCACTGCAACCAACGCCCGGAGTTAGCGATTGAACCATTTTCTTCAGCAAAACAGGAAGAGGGCAGACGGAAAACTTCGGTCTGAATATCTGCCGGGTTTACATCGTTCATCTCGCCATGATTTTGCCAAAAATTGGACGACTCAGTGACCAGCGGATCGATAACCACCATATATTTCAGTTTTGAAAGCGCGCGAGTTGATTTGTTTTTATCTGGAAACGCCGCCAGCGGATTGAAGCCCTGAACGATGTAACCATTAATCTTCCCTTCGAGCATCAATTCAGCCTGGGTCATTACGTCATACAGGCGATCCCATTTAGGTAGCCAGTCGTAGCCCCAGTTATTTTCCACTGTTGCATTGTCGCCCCAGAAACTTTTCATCATGCTAACAAAGAACTTCGGCGTATTTTGCCAGTAATTGACCTCATTCACGCCTAGCGCAGGCGGCGTGATTTGCGAAATATAGGTCTGGTAGTCTGGCTGTTTTTCCGACGGCAGCGGCATATAGCCCGGCAGGTTCGTCGACAACAAGCCAAGATCGGTATAGCCCTGAATATTGGAGTGGCCACGTAAGGCGTTAACGCCACCGCCCGCCATGCCTATATTGCCCAGTAGCAACTGGAGCATAGCGGCGGCGCGGATAATCTGTGCCCCGGCGGAGTGGTGTGTCCAACCCAACGCATACAGAATAGTAGCGGTGCGGTCAGGCACGCTGGTGCTGGCGAGAATTTCGCAGATACGATTGAAATCTGCCACTGAGGTCCCACACAACCGGTTAACCATTTCTGGCGTATAGCGGTCGACGTGGGCTTTCAGCAAATTCCACACGCAGCGTGGATGAGACAATGTTTCATCACGCAGGGCATTACCCTGTTCGTCAAGCTGATAGAACCAGCTCGATTTATCGTACTGGCGTTTTTTGTCGTCATAGCCGCTGAACAAGCCGTCGTCGAACTGATAGTCATCGCGGATAATCAGGCTGGCGTTGGTGTAATGGCGCACATAGTCGTGCTGCACTTGGTTGTTTTCCAGCAGATAACGGATTACACCGAGCAGGAATGCGGTGTCGGAACCCGCGCGTATTGGCGCATACAGATCGGCGACGGCGGCGCTACGGTTAAAACGCGGGTCGACTACCACCACGGTGGCGTCGTTTTTAGTTTGCGCTTCGACTACCCATTTAAAGCCTACCGGATGTGCCTCAGCGGCATTACCGCCCATAATAAGCACTACGTTGGCATTTTTAATATCGACCCAGTTGTTGGTCATCGCACCACGTCCAAACGTTGGTGCAAGAGCAGCAACGGTGGGGCCATGACATAACCGTGCTTGACAGTCGATAGCGACCATACCTAGTCCGCGAGCAAATTTACCGTCGAGGATCCCGGTTTCATTACTTGCCGCTGAGGAGCATAGCATGCCCGTGGTGGACCATCGGTTGACGGTAACGCCCTGGGCATTTTTCTCAATAAAGTTGGCATCGCGGTCATCTTTCATAAGTCGGGCAATACGATTAATCGCATCATCCCAGCTAATACGCTGCCATTTATCCGAACCCGGTGCGCGATATTCGGGATACTGCAGACGGGTTTCACTATGAATATAATCCAGCACGCCAGCGCCTTTAGGGCACAACGATCCACGGCTCACCGGATGATCCGGATCGCCCTCAATATGGTAGATACTTTCTTTGACGTTTTTGGCTGTATCGCCAAGGCTGTACATCAGCATGCCGCAGCCTACTGAGCAGTACGTACAGTTATTACGTGTCTCTTTTGCTTTTAAGAGTTTGTATTGACGGGTTTCCGCGTGAACGGAAAAAGATGATAAGAATCCGAGAGATGCAACAGTTGTTCCTGCCATACCGCCCGCGCAGATTCGAAAGAACTGCCTCCGGCTGAGCTCCATTTTTTTCTCCAGCTTAAACTTAAGACATGAAAAAGTATGGTTATTGTAAGGTTAAATTGTTTTATAAACCATTAACTTTTAGTGGTTATTGACGTGGGAGCATATTAATGCTGTAAGCCTGGGGTATGGATTGGTAAAAATTGATCATGTCAGGTTGGTTGCCGATACGTACGGTGAACTGAATCTTTTTGACGACAACCTAACGCTGTGGCGTAACAGCGATAAACTGATGGAGGTATCTGGGAAAAGGGTAAAGGAACGCTCTGCTTTGCCGGACAAGGGATACAGCAACCGTGGGCGATGAAGAGAGACATGCTTTCACCACGTTATACAATCAGTTGCTGCAAGTAGTTTGATAGCCAAACCGAAAACAAGGAGTTCATTCCACTCAACCGAACTTATCCATAGTCTATATTTTGACCTTTACAGACGATCAAACAAAAATTATAGATTCCTGAACATATAGGCATATAAATAACAAGGTTATAAAGGTCGTGATTTCTACAACACAGGACCTCTGGATATGATGGATAAACTATACCAATATGTTTCAACGAAAGAAAACGTGGGAATAAATCTTTGTCGCATTTCTATTGCCATTGTATTTATGTGGATAGGATTGTTGAAGTTCATTCCCTATGAAGCAGATAGCATCGTTCCTTTTGTAGCTAATAGCCCATTTATGTCTTTCTTTTATAACGATCCGAGTAATTATACTCAGTTCATGAACCATGAAGGCGAATTAATAGAGGCTAACCGCGCATGGCATCATGCGAATAATACTTATGGGTACTCTACCGGACTTGGTGTTGTTGAAGTCATTTTCTCATTATTGATTCTTGCTCATTATGTATCACCAAAAATCGGTTTTTGGGGGGCGACACTTGCCTTCTTAACTCCTTTTGTCACTCTGACATTCCTGATATTTACACCAGAAACATGGGTAAGTGGCCAGGATTCTCACACCGGGTTTCCCTATCTTTCTGGCGCCGGGCGACTGGTCTTAAAAGACACGATAATGATGGCTGCGGGTCTTATTGCGATGGTGCATTCTGCCAAATGTATCCTTGCACAGAATCAGCACGAGAGAGATTATACCGGCAAAGTATCCGCTGGTCTTAGATAGCTTTCCAGACTATCGTTAAATTAAGGATGTTGTGATGCTTCGGTCTCTAAAAAATATATTTATTACAGCTGCACTGTATCTGCTTATGACGGTAACCAGTCATGCTGCCAACACCGGGAATACTATGATCAAAACGTATAGTACTTATAATTACCAGCAGACCAGAGAGCATCTCATTGCTGCCATTGAGAGTAATAATCTTGTTTTTTTTGGAGAATTTGATCATGCGAAAGAGGCTAAAAATGCTGGACTAACCATGTTACCCACAACCGTCATTATTTTTGGCAATCCTAAAGGTGGCACATCATTAATGCAGGCATATCCTGATATGGCGCTCGATCTTCCCTTTAGAGTATTGATTCGGGAAGAGTCGGATGGACGTGTAGTCGTTGGATATCATCCGGTTGAGATATTACAGACTTATGGACCAGATACTGCGGCAATTCAACCCTTAAAAAATCTGGAAAAATTAGTTCAGAAAGCCATTCAGTGACCTGGCGACCAGGGCTCATCTGACGAGGCCTGGTCGTCACCCTCTCATTAAATAGATGTTAGTTTTTTACAATTACATAAAAATTCTGATAGTATACCCCCCTATAGTATATGGAGGGCGTATGCCGCATTCACCCGAAGATAAAAAACGCATTCTCACTCGTGTACGCCGTATTCGCGGTCAGGTTGATGCGCTTGAGCGCGCACTGGAATCTGGCGAACCATGCCTGTCGATCCTGCAACAAATTGCCGCCGTACGCGGCGCATCCAATGGTCTGATGGGCGAAATGGTTGAGATCCACCTGAAAGATGAACTGGTCAGTGGGGAGACAACACCAGACCAGCGAGCTGTGCGCATGGCTGAGATCGGCCATCTTCTGCGTGCTTATCTAAAATAACACCATCACCTTGCAATAATGGGAAGAGACAAATGAAATCACGTGCAGCAGTTGCATTTGGCCCCGGCCAACCGTTAAAAATTGTTGAAATCGACGTCGCACCACCAAAGAAAGGTGAAGTGCTGGTTAAAATTACCCACACCGGCGTGTGCCATACTGACGCTTTTACGCTCTCAGGCGACGATCCGGAAGGCGTGTTCCCGGCGGTACTGGGCCATGAAGGCGGCGGCATTGTGGTTGAAGTGGGGGAAGGCGTCACCAGCCTGAAACCGGGCGATCATGTGATCCCGCTGTACACCGCAGAGTGCGGCGAGTGCAAGTTCTGTAAATCGGGTAAAACTAACTTGTGTCAGGCCGTGCGGGCGACACAGGGCAAAGGTCTGATGCCTGATGGCACAACGCGCTTCTCGTATAACGGCGAGCCGATTTATCACTATATGGGCACCAGTACCTTCAGCGAATATACCGTTTGCGCAGAGATCTCGCTGGCGAAGGTTAACCCGCAGGCTCCGCTGGATAAAGTGTGTCTGCTGGGATGTGGCGTGACCACCGGTATCGGAGCGGTCCATAACACCGCGAAAGTGAAGGAAGGCGATACCGTAGCCGTATTTGGTCTGGGCGGTATTGGCCTGGCGGTGATTCAGGGCGCAGTGCAGGCAAAAGCCGGGCGTATTCTGGCTGTTGATACCAATCCGGAGAAATTCAAATTGGCTGGTGAAATGGGCGCGACCGATTTCATCAACCCAAACGATTACGATAAGCCGGTGCAGGACGTGATTGTTGAGCTCACCGACGGTGGCGTGGACTTTAGCTTTGAGTGTATCGGCAACGTTAACGTGATGCGTGCGGCGCTGGAGTGTTGCCATAAAGGGTGGGGCGAAAGCATCATCATTGGGGTGGCGGGTGCCGGTCAGGAGATCAAAACACGTCCGTTCCAGTTAGTAACCGGTCGCGTGTGGCGCGGTTCCGCGTTTGGCGGCGTAAAAGGGCGCACTCAGTTGCCGGGTATGGTCGAAGAAGCAATGAGCGGAAAAATTCAGTTAGATCCGTTTATTACGCATCGCCTGCCACTGGAGCAGATTAACGAAGCGTTCGATTTAATGCATCAGGGTAAATCCATCCGTACTGTTATCCATTTTGGTGATAACTGATTCATTGGCCAGCGGATTTCACCGCTGGCACTTTCCTGAATTTTTTAGAATTATGTTGTGAAAGTGTGACGAATCCGGCGCTTTTCACGGTAAGTAAACTTCCCGGATTGCCGATGACTATCTAACGGGCGTGTTTTCACGCATAAACCCTACAAGAGAGTCGACGGTCATGGACAACACTACATCGATGCAAGCCCTGCATAAACTGGGCTTTCTGCATCAAATCCGGCTGGTTCCGCTGTTTTCCTCCATTCTCGGTGGCATCCTTCTGCTATTCGCCTTAAGTTCCGGGCTGGCAGGTTATTTTCTTATGCAGGCCGATCGCGATCAGCGCGATGTAACCGATGAGATTCAGGTCCGGATGGGGTTATCTAACAGCTCTAACCACTTACGCACCGCGCGCATCAACATGATCCATGCTGGTGCGGCGAGCCGTATTGCTGAAATGGATGACATGAAGGCCAATATTGCCGAGGCAGAAAAACGTATTAAGCAATCGCAGGACGGTTTCAATACTTATATGGCTCGTGCGGTGAAAACTACTGCTGGAGAGGCGTTAGACGCTGAACTGAGCGCCAATTTCAAAGCCTATATCGATGGCTTACAGCCTATGCTCAAGTACGCTAAAAACGGCATGTTCGAGGCGATCATCAACCATGAAAATGAACAGGCCAGACCGCTGGACTCTGCTTACAACAAAGTATTGTTAAAGGCGATCGATATTCGTACCGCCAGGGCGAATCAGTTAAGCGAACAGGCGCACCAACGTACACAGCTTGGCATGGCCTTTATGCTGGGGGCATTCGTTCTTGCGCTGGCACTGACCGTGATGACGTTTATTGTTCTGCGCCGTACCGTTATTCATCCTCTGTTACGTGCGGCCCAGCGCATTGAGCAAATTTCAGAAGGGGACCTGACAATGCCAGAGGAACCCACCGGGCGCAGCGAAATTGGGCGCCTGAGCCGTCATCTGCAGACAATGCAACGGTCGCTGGCGAAAACAGTGGGCACGGTACGTCAGGGCGCGGAAGAAATCTACCGCGGTACCAGTGAGATTTCGGCGGGTAATACCGATCTGTCTTCACGTACCGAACAACAGGCCGCGGCGATTGAACAAACGGCGGCCAGCATGGAAGAGCTGACGGCTACGGTGAAGCAAAACGCCGACAACGCGCATCATGCGAGTACGCTGGCGGAAGATGCGTCCGGCAAGGCCAGCCGGGGCGGTCAGATGGTCTCTGGTGTGGTGAAAACCATGGGCAATATCTCAACCAGCTCGAAGAAAATCTCTGAAATTACCGCCGTTATTAACAGCATTGCCTTCCAGACCAATATCCTGGCGCTGAACGCGGCGGTTGAGGCGGCGCGGGCAGGAGAGCAGGGGCGTGGGTTTGCAGTGGTGGCTAGTGAGGTCCGTACGCTGGCAAGCCGCAGCGCTCAGGCGGCAAAAGAGATTGAAGGATTGATCAGCGAATCTGTCCGACTGATTGACCAGGGTTCCGGAGAAGTCGTCGCAGCGGGCAATACGATGACGGATATTGTCGATGCGGTAAAACGCGTGACCGACATTATGTTGGAAATTGCGGCGGCCTCTGATGAACAAAGCCGGGGCATCGTCCAGGTAAGCCAGGCGATTTCAGAGATGGATAAGGTCACACAGCAAAACGCCTCATTGGTTGAAGAAGCATCGGCTGCTGCGGCCTCTCTTGAAGAGCAGGCCGCACGCTTAACGGAAGCCGTCGGAACATTCCGTTTAACCGGGACAAGCGCAATTAAACGCGTTCCGGTAACTACTACGCCGGGTCATTCACATCCGCAGGCGGCAACGGCCAGCGGCGATAATTGGGAAACGTTTTAATCATCAATAAAGGGACCATCTGGTCCCTTTATTTTTGGCATCAAAATGGTACGGTTTTGCGTATTGCGGCGATAAGGATCTGCGCGGCCTGAGAGAGTTGCACATCGACACGAGTAAGAATCCCGATGGGTTCACCCGCCCCGTGGGTAGGTATCGGCAACGACACCAGCGTCGCCTGGCGTAAATCCTCTCTAACCGCACCTGAAGGGACAAACCATACATAGTCGTAATCAACCGTCAGTTGGCGGGAGAGCGATGCTGAAAGTGTTTCAATGCAGCCTGGCGGCATTTTACAACCCTGACTTTGCAACAATGCTTCTGCGTGCTGGCGAGGCGCGGTTCCTTTTGGCGAAACCACCACCGGCCACTCCATTACCCGACTTAATGTGATGGTTTCCTGCAACAACGGGTGGTTAGGGCGCACGACCAGTTTAAGTGATTCCAGAAACAACAATTCATAATTCAGACCGACCATCAATTCCGGATCGGCCATGCGACCAATGCCAAGGTCGATTTCCCCGGATTTTAAACCTGCCAGAATCATCGGATTGCTCATGGTGGCGACTTGTAGCGTGGTCTCCATTTGCTGCTTGTGGAAAGGACCAATTACCGCAGGCAGAATGCCCAGTGCCGCGGTGGGTAAGGCCCCAATCCGTACGACATCAGTCTGCGATTCTTCGCGCTGATTTAACGCTTGTCCGGCAGTGTTGAGCGCATCCAGCACTCTTACCGCGTGGGTAAGAAACTGCTCTCCTGGCAGCGTTAACTGCGCGCCAAGGCGGCCACGCTCAAAGAGCCGGGTCCCGGTCAGTTGCTCCAGTTCATTTAGCGTTTTGGAGAGAGCCGGTTGACTCAGGTTAAGGGTCTCAGCCGCGCGCCCCAACGTTCCCTGCTGTGCAACGGCGACAAAAGTATGAAGGTGGCGCAAGCGAATGCGCTGATTGAACAGAACATTTTTTTCCATAAGCGATGTTAAAAACAGAGCCGTATCGGTGACAAGTAAAGTTGTTTGTTTTTGATAACCTGATAGCAAAATATTATTAACATTTATCATGTTTTACTTACAACTGATTTATTTTGCTTATGTTTTGTACAGCGTTGCTGGGTGGTGGGATCTTGGAAGGGAGTATGTTCAGTCGTTATACTTTGGTTATTGTTTACTTTTGAACGATTTCTCTTCACAAGGCACTGATGAATGATACATGTAATAGGGCACCTTAATCCCGATAGCGATGCCATCTGCACCGCCGCAATGACGGCTCGTTGGCTTAGTTTACGTGGCCAGCAGGCGACGGCATGGCGTTTGGGCGAGCCTAACCGCGAAACGCAGTTTATCTTTGAGCATGCGGGGCTGACGATGCCTGAACGGTTGACGTTTGAACTGACCGATCGTGATGTCTGGCTGGTCGATTTCACCGAGCCTGCCCAGGGGCCGGAATCGTTGACAGAAAGTAACGTGGTGGGAATTATCGATCATCACCGACTTGGTGGGTTAGTCACCCGTCTGCCACCGGAAGTGTGGGTGAAGCCCGTCGGCAGTAGCGCAACCCTGCTGTGGCAACTGATGACGGAAGATGAACGCAACCAGTTATCTTCCGCTGAGGCTATTTTACTGCTCGGCGCTGTATTGAGTGACACTGTCACGCTTCGTTCACCAACGACCACCACTGACGATCGCCTGGCGGTTGATGCGCTGGCCCAAAAAACCGGAGTGGATCTTGACGCTTTCAGTCGCGACCTGCTGTCAGCCAAAACAAGCGTGGAAGGGATGAGCGCCCGCGAACTTTTGCAGAAAGACATTAAAACCTTCACCATCCATGGACATTCAGTCTGTGTAGCGCAGCTTGAACTGTATGCGCTGCAACAGGTGGATGCGGTGCTGGACGATCTCCGTCAGGAAATGGCGCGCTATGCAGAGGAAAAGAATGCTGCGTTGGTCGTGCTGATGCTCACCGACATCAATCTGGGTGACACCAGCCTGTGGTTTGCTGGAGCAGAACTTTCAGACATCCCGCAACCCTGCAAGGTCGAAGGTATGCTTAGCCGTAAAAAACAGATGCTCCCCTGGCTGGAAAGTCATTTGAAACCCCGTCAGTAGGTACTGTTCATCGTTTATATGGGTGGGAAGTTTACGCGGGGTCACACTTTGTAAATTCTTCCCACCGGAGTCAGCGGTGTTTTCTACACTCCAGGTAATATTCACTGGAGGCATGACATTATGGCGAACACCATCACGGCAGATGAGATTCGGGAACAATTTTCGCAGGCAATGTCAGCAATGTACCAGCAGGAAGTCCCGCAATACGGCACGTTGCTGGAACTTGTCGCTGATGTGAATCTGGCGGTACTGGAAAATAATCCGACGCTGCATGAAAAACTGGCGAATGCGGATGAACTGGCCCGGCTAAACGTTGAGCGCCATGGCGCTATTCGAGTGGGGACCGCGCAGGAGCTTTCTACGCTGCGCCGAATGTTTGCCGTTATGGGCATGTATCCGGTGAGTTATTACGATCTCTCCCAGGCAGGCGTCCCCGTACATTCCACAGCCTTTCGTCCCATCGACGATGCCTCGCTATCGCGCAACCCGTTTCGGGTATTCACCTCGTTATTACGTCTCGAACTAATCGAAAACGCCGCGCTGCGGCAAAAAGCCGCTGAGATCCTCGCGAAACGCGATATTTTCACTCGCCGTTGTCACGAGCTGCTGGATGAATTTGATGCGCAGGGTAGTTTTACATCTGAACAGGCGCAAGAGTTTGTGCATGAAGCGCTGGAAACATTCCGCTGGCATCAGCACGCCACGGTCGATGAAGAGACCTATCACGCATTGCATAACGAACACCGGCTGATTGCTGATGTAGTGTGTTTCCCCGGTTGCCATATCAACCACCTGACGCCGCGTACGCTGGATATCGACCGGGTGCAGTCGATGATGCCGGAATGCGGCATTGAACCGAAAATACTGATTGAAGGGCCGCCACGCCGCGAGGTGCCCATTTTATTACGTCAGACGAGTTTCAAAGCGCTGGAAGAACCGGTGTTGTTTGCCGGTGAAATGCGCGGCACTCACACGGCACGTTTCGGTGAAATCGAACAGCGCGGTGTGGCCCTGACGCCGAAAGGCAGAGCGTTATACGACGAATTGCTGAATAAAGCGGGAACGGGGAAAGACAATCTGACGCACCAGTTACATCTTCAGGAGGTGTTCAAGGCGTTCCCGGACAGTGAGTTTCTGCTACGCCAGCAGGGACTCGCCTGGTTTCGTTATCGGCTGACGCCATCAGGCGAAGCGCATCGCCAGGCAATCCGTCCGGATGACGACCCGCAACCGCTCATTGAGCGAGGGTGGCTGGTTGCGCAACCCATCACCTACGAAGATTTTTTACCGGTGAGCGCCGCAGGGATTTTCCAGTCCAATCTGGGGAATGAAACGCAGGCTCGCAGCCACGGGAATTCCAGCCGCGACGCGTTTGAACAGGCGCTGGGTTGCGCGGTTTATGATGAGTTTGCGCTGTATCAGGAAGCGCAGGAGCGAAGTAAACGTCGGTGTGGTTTACTTTAATGGAATTTACATGGGATTCAGTCTGTTCCCATCGACATAAAATATTTTCGATTTTGTACAGATAATCGGCGACCAACAATTGGATTATTAATGAATTTTGTCTAGAGTGAGCGGTCAGAAATGTGCACTCTCTTGCCGCTGATTTTGACCGGCGCGGGACCATTTACACGACCAGAAGGACTCACTTTCAGGCATGAATCGCAGACGATTTATTAAAGGTTCAATGGCAATGGCCGCCGTGTGCGGAACCAGTGGTATTGCATCACTCTTTTCCCGCGCCGCCTTTGCGGCAGAGTCTGACATTGCAGACGGAAAAACCGTACGTTTTGATTTTTCCGTTCTGCAATCGATGGCCCATGACTTAGCACAGAAACCCTGGGGCGGCGCACCGCGCGCGTTACCGGACACGCTGGCGAAACTGACGCCGCAGGCCTATAACAGCATTCAATATGACGCAGAGCAGTCTCTGTGGAACAACGTTGAAAATCGTCAGCTTGATGCGCAGTTCTTCCACGTGGGAATGGGTTTTCGTCGCCGTGTACGCATGTTCTCGGTTGATGGCAGTACGCATATGGCGCGTGAAATTCACTTCCGTCCGGAACTGTTTAAATATAACGATGCGGGCGTGGATACCAAACAGCTGGAAGGGCAGACTGACCTCGGATTCGCCGGGTTCCGTGTTTTTAAAGCGCCAGAACTGGCCCGCCGCGATGTCGTTTCTTTCCTGGGTGCCAGCTATTTCCGCGCCGTGGATGACACCTATCAGTACGGTTTATCGGCCCGCGGTCTGGCGGTAGATACCTACACCGACAGCAAAGAAGAATTTCCTGATTTCACCTCTTTCTGGTTCGAGACGGTTAAACCGGGCGCAACCTCCTTTACCGTGTATGCACTTCTCGACAGCCCAAGCGTAACCGGTGCATTCAAGTTCGTGATCCACTGCGAGAAAACGCAGGTGATTATGGATGTGCAAAACCACATCTATGCGCGCAAAGACATCAAGCAGCTCGGCATTGCGCCGATGACCAGCATGTTCAGCTGCGGCAACAATGAGCGTCGGATGTGCGACACTATTCACCCGCAAATTCATGACTCCGATCGTCTGGCGATGTGGCGGGGCAATGGCGAGTGGATCTGCCGCCCGCTGAATAACCCGCAAAAGCTGCAGTTCAACGCCTATACCGATAACAACCCGAAAGGGTTTGGCTTGCTGCAACTCGATCGCGACTTCTCCCATTACCAGGACATCATGGGCTGGTATAACAAGCGTCCAAGCCTGTGGGTCGAACCGCGAAACCAGTGGGGCAAGGGGACCATCGGCCTGATGGAGATCCCGACGACCGGCGAAACGCTGGATAACGTTGTCTGCTTCTGGCAGCCTGAGAAGAAGATCAAAGCCGGCGATGAGCTGGAATTCAAATATCGCCTGTACTGGAGCGCTCAGCCGCCGGTGCGTTCACCGCTGGCTCGCGTGATGGCGACCCGGACAGGCATGGGCGGTTTTCCGGAAGGATGGGCGCCGGGCGAGCACTACCCGGAAAAATGGGCGCGCCGTTTTGCCGTTGATTTTGTTGGTGGCGATCTAAAAGCTGCTGCGCCGAAAGGCATTGAACCGGTGATTACGCTCTCAAGCGGTGAAGCGAAACAGATTGAGATCCTCTACGTGGAGCCAATCGACGGTTATCGCATACAGTTTGACTGGTATCCGACCTCTGACTCAACCGATCCGGTAGATATGCGTATGTTCCTGCGTTGTCAGGGTGACGCCATCAGCGAAACCTGGCTGTATCAGTACTTCCCACCAGCGCCGGATAAACGTCAGTACGTTGACGACCGCGAGATGCGTTAATCACTCTCTTTACGGCTCTCCTGATGGGGAGCCGTATCTGCATTCATCCTCATAACGACTCTGTACACTATTTACTCGATCCTGTTCGCATTTTTCTGTATGGCAAATGGGTACTCTGTGAGTGTGTATTTCTTATACACGTTCTTGTCCACTAACAGGGAGAAAGTATGTTTCCAGAATACAGAGACCTTATTTCCCGACTGAAATCCGAGAACCCTCGCTTTCTGTCCTTATTCGAAAAACACAACAGCCTTGATCATGAGATCTCCAGACTGGAAGGTTCGGATGGTCGGGGGTATAGCTTGGACATTGTGCGTCTTAAGAAACAGAAACTCCACCTGAAGGAAGATTTGCTCAAAATTTTGCAAAGAGAGAGTGTCAGTGAGAGCTAAGTAGAATGGCGCTTGCTGTGTAAAAGGGCTTCCAGCGAGAAAAGGAAGCCCTTCCTGTTTTAGGTGTTAATCGACCATCACGCGTTTGTTCGTCGCCCCCCAGAGGATCGACATTTCAGTGAACAGTGCGCCGCTAATTTCTTCGACTTCTTCTGCGCTAACCTGCGCATTTCCCTGTTTACCGAACAGCACCACTTCATCGCCAGATGCAACCTGCGGTAAATCGGTTACATCGACGATCACGGTATTCATGGATGTTTTACCCAGTACCGGAACCCGCTGGCCGCGGATCAGCACGTGTCCCGCGTTACTGAATACACGGCGATAACCATCGGCATAACCTGTCGGGATATTGGCCAGAACGGAATCACGTTTAAGGGTATAGGTTCTGTCATATCCGACGGTGTTTCCTTTGGGGTAATGGTTTACCGACGCGATGGCGGATTTAAATGTCATGACGCGTTTGTATTCGGTGCTGGCGATGGTATCGCCATAAAAAATACCGCCAACACGAACCATGTCGAGCCAGGATTCTGGAACGGTCAGGGTGGCGAACGTATTCGCGACATGCAGGGTGACATCTTCGCGCTTAAGCCCGGTAATTTTCAGTACCTGGGCCGATTGCGTGTTGAAACGGGCCAGATCGCGTCTAACCACCGCAGCATCTTCTTCCGGGAAATGCGACATGATGCCAACAATTTTCAGGCCGGGTAATGCGGAAATGGCGCGGGCTTCTTCCAGACCTGCAGCGGTACTGACTTCCAGACCGTTACGCGACATACCGCCAGAGTTCAGTGCCAGATGAATACGAATGATTTTACCTTTCTCCTGAGCAATGGCACTCAGACGCTTAGCCATATCCAGATTACCGATCAGCTCTTCGGTATCGAAGTCCGCTGCCTGGCGCATCTCTTTTTCCGTCGCGTTGCGAACGCGCATGAGCTGTGATGTATAGCCTGACTGGCGAACGGTTCTAATCTCCTCATTGCTGGCGATGCCAATACATTGCACGCCGTTTTGCATCATCACCGGTGTTACCAGTGAGAGATCGTGGCCATACGCGTCTCCTTTAAGAATGGCGCACATCCGGGTTTTATCTGCCAGCAGTTGCTGAACTTTATGAATGTTATATTCCAGTGCGCTACGGGAAATTTCCAGCGTGGTATTATCCACGACCTGTTGCTGATTGACTGCAAAGGGAACGGGGCCTGCTTGAGTGGAGGAAACGGGTTGGTGACAGGCGGTAATCAGTAAAAGCGGAATAAGTGCTAAACGACCCAAAGGTGCTGCCATGCTTGCTCCTTAGCAATAAAGTGAAAGTGTTATTGTCATCATTACGGTCTATCCATGAGGGGATACCCGGATCACCAGAGTAACGGGTTCCACGCCAGAGATTCTTTCTAAGTGATTGCTGTTACAGCATAAAAATAAGACTTCCCCGACTCTAAACAGAGTAATATCGGCTACTGCCAGTCAGAAATGCCCCGTTTACGATTGCAAAGGAGATAAACATGTCAGAAATAATAATCGTTAGTGACGCGCTGGAACTGCGTGCCGTCGAAGAACAACACGTCCCCCCTCTGCATCAGTTGGTGCTTAAAAATAAAGTCTGGCTCCAGCAGTCGCTGAACTGGCCGCAGTTTGTGACTTCTGTGGAGGACACCCGCAAGAATGTGCAGGGCAATATGATGTTGCACCAGCGCGGCTACGCCAAAATGTTCCTTATTTTCGAACAAGGGGAGGTGGCTGGCGTTATCTCGTTTAACCAGATAGAACCGCTGAACAGAGCCGCTTATATAGGTTATTGGCTGGACGAAGATCACCAGGGCAAAGGTATTCTGTCTCAGGCGCTACAGGCATTGATTCAGCATTATGCGCAGCGCCAGGAGATTCGCCGCTTCGTGATTAAATGTCGTGTAGATAACGTCAAGAGCAACCAGGTGGCGTTGCGTAATGGCTTCCAACTGGAAGGATGCTTACGACAAGCGGAGTTCCTCAATGGCGATTACTATGATGTGAATCTCTATGCCCGCATCATTGATGACTCTTCAGAATAAACCGGCGATAGGGGTGCGCGTAATACGTTGTTCGCCGTTGATCACTTTTGGCCCGCGCAGATGGATCGCATCGCCATCAAAGGCTTCAACTTGGGCCTGACCGGTTATCTCAATATGATGCTCGATCAGCACTTCACCCAGAATACAGGCGTGGCCTTCAATCAGGATGTGCCCATCCAGCAGAATTGGGCCGCCGCGTAATTTTGCATGCCCCCCGACCAGCACATGGTGCTTCAGCACACAGTTACCTTCAACCTCCGCGTATTCCGCCACCTGCGAGCTATAGCGCAGGGTAGGAATGGCGTCTTCATCAGTTCCGGCGATGACACGCGCATGTCCATAGACTTTAGCGCAATCGCAGATCCAGACATTATTCTCTTCGTTACCTTCTACCCGTGCAAAATCAAAAACTTCAGCCCGATGTTCTATAAAGGCATAGTTGATAATTGCATCACCATAGATCTGCACCTGATGCACCACGCGTGAATTGCTGACTGTCGCCCGATCGTAAATTTGCAGGAGCTGGTCGTTTTCACGAGTAAGTCCTTTGGCGGCGATAATTTCAGAGTCACACACAACGCGCGCATCACCGCAGAGAAGGCACTCACCGCGAACAACAGAATCCCGAATGGTGACGTTGTCACGTATTTGCGCGTTATGGCTGATTTCTGCTCGGTCAATCCAGGCGGCATCACCAATCTGCGCGCCATCTCTGACCACGCTTGCCTGTGTAATACGGGCATTTCCGGATATCGTCGCGCCGGAAAACGCGAGCGCATTCTCATCGTAAATCCAGCAATCGCCACTTTGCGAAAGCACGCTTTCATCATCAATCCAGCCACCGAGCGTACCGGCTTTAACATCATTAAAATCAATGAGCGCAATTATCTGGCGTAGTAATACGCTCTTTTTATTGCCATTATCCTGGTAACTAAAGGCGCGAGGTTCATCGCCCAGACGATATTTGGTCATAGCTCATTTCCATGTTGCGCACCTTAGTTAAACGTAGCAAAGTTTTCCGTACTGGCTAAATTCGTGGAAATTCCATAAAATGCATTTCAAATATACTTTAAAAAATAAACAAAATGAGTAAGAGCAAGCAAAGTGAGCGAGTCCTCAATCTTCCGGCCGGTTATTTTGGCATGGTACTGGGCATCATCGGGATGGGGTTCGCGTGGCGATATGCCAGCCAGGTATGGCCTGTAAGCCACTGGATTGGCGACGGTTTAGTGATCCTTGCGATGGTCATCTGGGGATTGTTGACGCTGGCCTTTATTAGTCGTTTACTGCGTTTTCCTCATAGCGTACTGGCGGAAATTCGTCATCCGGTGATGAGCAGTTTTGTCAGTCTGTTTCCGGCTACAACGATGCTGGTCGCGATTGGTTTTGTCCCGTGGTATCGACCGCTGGCGATTGTGTTGTTCAGCATCGGCGTGGTGATACAGCTGGCGTATGCGGCCTGGCAAACGGCTGGATTATGGCGTGGCGAGCACCCGGAAGAGGCCACCACACCGGGTCTGTATCTGCCAACCGTTGCCAATAACTTTATCAGCGCCATGGCCTGTGGTGCGCTTGGCTTCAACGATGCCGGATTGGTGTTTTTGGGCGCAGGGGTATTTTCCTGGCTCAGTCTCGAGCCGGTTATTCTGCAGCGTTTACGAAGCTGCGGCGAGCTGCCGACGGTTTTACGGACTTCACTTGGTATACAACTGGCGCCTGCGCTGGTCGCCTGTAGCGCGTGGCTTAGTGTGAACGGTGGCGAGGGAGATACGTTAGCCAAAATGCTGTTCGGCTATGGTCTGCTGCAACTTCTGTTTATGCTACGCCTGATGCCGTGGTATTTGTCACAGCCGTTTAATGCGTCTTTCTGGAGCTTCTCGTTCGGCGTGTCGGCACTGGCGACTACGGGGCTGCATTTAGGGCACGGCAGCGAGTCAGGTTTTTTTCATACGCTGGCGATCCCGCTGTTTATTTTTACCAATTTTATCATTGCGCTATTACTGATACGTACGTTTGCATTGCTGATGCAGGGAAAACTGCTTATTCGCACCGAACGTGCTGCATTACTGAAATCTGAGGATAAATAATGATCCGTTGTGACGAAAACTACTTTACTGAGAAATATGATTTGACCCGCACGCATTCCGATGTCGTCGACGCGGCAAAAATTGTTGCCCCGGGCAAAACGTTAGATCTGGGCTGCGGGAATGGCCGTAACAGTCTGTACCTGGCGGCCAACGGTTATGACGTTACTGCATGGGACAAGAATCCGATGAGCATCGCCAATCTGGAACGCATTAAAAACGCGGAAGGGCTGACTAATCTGCACGCTGAGGTGGCGGATCTCAATGCGCTAAACTTTGACGGTGAATACGATTTTATTCTTTCTACCGTGGTGATGATGTTCCTGGACGCGAAAACCATCCCGGGCCTGATTGAAAATATGCAGCGCTGCACCAACCCAGGTGGGTATAACCTGATCGTCGCGGCAATGGATACCGATGATTTTCCGTGCACCGTTGGGTTCCCGTTTGCGTTTAAAACAGGGGAGTTACGCCGCTACTACACAGGTTGGGATCTGCTGAAATATAACGAAGACGTAGGTGAACTTCATCGTACGGATGAGCACGGCAACCGAATTAAACTACGCTTTGCAACAATGCTGGCGCGTAAAACGGTCTGACCTGCCCATTTGTGATAACTCTTTCTACGTTCAGCATTTTTTTCGTGCTGAATATTAAGAAAACGTTAAGATAAAATTGTGCGGGCCTTACCATTTTTAGTTCATCCAAAATGATTTCCTTTTGCTATTATTTCAGATGCATATCTGCAAATACTAAGGGATCGTTCCATGCGTGCTCAAACTTTATTTAAAGTTGCAGTGCTTACGGGTTTACTGGCGTTATCAGGCTGTGCTTCAAAAATTACGCAGCCTGATAAATATTCAGGTTTTTTAAAAGATTACTCCGGCCTGAAGGAAACAAAATCTGCAACCGGACAGCCGGTGCTGCGTTGGGTTGATCCCAACTTTAATGAGTCTAAATACGATAACATCGTTTATAACCCGATCACGTATTATCCGGTTCCTAAACCAACCACCCAGGTCGGTCAGCAGGTTCTTGATAAGCTGTTGAGCTATACCAATACCCAAATGAAAACTGCCCTGGCAAAACGTAAACCGCTGGTTACGACGCCAGGCTCGCGCAGTCTGATTTTCCGCGGGGCAATCACCGGTGTTGCTACCAGCAAAGAAGGGCTGCAGTTCTATGAAGTGGTCCCGGTTGCACTGCTCGTTGCGGGTACGCAAATGGCGACGGGGCACCGTACCATGGACACGCACCTCTTTTTCGAAGGTGAGTTGATTGATGCGGCAACCAATAAACCTGTCATTAAAGTTGTACGTCAGGGTGAAGGTAAAGACCTGAACAACGAAAGTACGCCGATGGCGTTCGAAACGTTGAAGAAAGTTGTTGATGACATGGCGACTGATGCTTCCATGTTTGACGTAAATAAAAAACAATAATAACGAAGAACGCACCATCCCTGGATGGTGCGTTTTTTTATGCCGCCCGGCGACGATATACGAGTTTACCCATCAGCGTTTCTGGTCGGGCAAACATCACCAGATTCCCCAGCAAAATCAATACTAATCCCACAATCGCATTAACCTGCCAGACATACCCTTCATACAACGTAGACAGCGTTAGCGCCACCAGTGGAAAAAGCAGTGTACTGTATGCCGCTTTACTGGGACCAATGCGTCCGACCAGCGTGAAATAGGCGCCGAAGGCGATTACCGAACCAAAAATAGCCAGATACAACAGCGCACTGAGATAACTGAAGGTCCACTGTGGCGTGAAGCTGTCGCCGCGCACCAGCGCAATGGTAGCAATCAACACGGTGCCGTACAGCATCGCCCAACTGTTGGTGGTCATCACCTCGAGACCTTTTTTCTGATGACGCAGACTTATCATATTGCCCAGTGAGAAACCAAAAGTGCCGAGGGCGCTTAAACTAATCCCCAGCAGCAGCGAGTGATTCAACCCGCTGTTGACCAAATCCTGCCAGAACAAGGTGACGATACCTGTCAGCCCCAGCCCGGCGGCAACATAAAAGCGTCCTGGTGGTTTTTGACCAAAAAACAGGTAGCTATTAACCGCATTGAACAGGACCGCCATCGAGAAAATGACGGATTCGAGACCAGTATTGATCCACGCAGCGGCAGTGTAAAAACACCAGAAGTTAAAGCAAAAAACGCATCCACCTTGTAACAGACAAAACAGATGATCGCGTCCGGAAAGCTTACGCAATTTCCCGCTGATCAGCAGGATGGCTATCATCACGGTGCTGGCGATGGCAAAGCGCCAGAAGATGGAAACTGGCGCCGCAACCGGGCCTTGTTGCAGGTAAATCGCAATCCATGTCGTTCCCCAAATCACCACCACCAGGCAGTACAACAGTCCGTTCATACAACTCTCTCTTTTTGGTCTTCAGGCGCACACTGTGCCACGTCGGGTAGCAGGGGGCTTTCATCGGCTTGCGGTGGACTTGCAAAATCTTGCGCTTTTTTTAGTGTAAAGGTGAAAAGGAAGCTGTTAACGATATGTAGCTGATATAGACTGAAAGCCTGCTAACTTATTTTGAATGTGATGGTATGTCTCAGCCCTACGGTGCCTTTGAAAACTTACGCAAACACAATGCCGTGCTGCACGAGTCGGTTGCGTTACATTCGGGGATCCAACTGGCTGCCTGGTCAAACAAGCGCGACACCATTACCCAGTATTGCGATCACCACACGCTCAGTTTATACATCGCGGATGGCTACGAGAGTTATCACAAAACGGCGGGAGGCTGGAAGAATGGCGGCGGACCGGATCGTTTTTGCCTGATGCCAAAAGAGAGTGAGTCCAGTTGGGATATTCGTGACGATCTTTCCTTTGTTCATCTCTATTGTACCGATGCTCACCTGCGCGAAGTGGGTGAAAAAGTCTGGGACAAAAGCCCCTATAGCTTCACGCTTGACGAGCATACTTTTGGTAGTGACCCGGGGATCACGGCGGTTTACCGTCAGTTTTTGCTTGGTAACGACTGGCTGCAACCCGCTAATCACCTCACGCTTAGCGCGGCATCTTCACTACTGTTAACGCATCTGATCCAGCATTACAGCAACGTTCAATGGCGGCTTCCCGTTGTCACCGGAGGGCTTGCACCTGCCACCTTGCGTAACGTGCTGGCCTATATTGAAGCACATCTGGCGTATCCCATAACGTTGAGCGATCTGGCTGGTGAAGCAGCGCTAAGCGAATTCCATTTTGCCAGAATGTTTCGCCAGTCGATGAATATGGCGCCGCATCAGTACGTCATGCAACGCCGTATGGCACTGGCGCAGCAACTGGTCTGTTATTCATCACGCAGCCTGTCGGATATTGCAATGGCCTGCGGATTTAGCTCGGCGAGTCATTTCAGTAACCGGTTTAAACAAGTGACAGGTAAAACACCAACGCAGCTACGCGCGGCGAAATAACGTCAACACTGCGTAGCAAATACCGCCGACAACCAGCCCCCAGAATGCAGACCCAATGCCAAATACCGTCAGACCACTGGCCGTAACCAGAAAAGTTACGATGGCCGCATCGCGTTCAGCTTCATTATGTAAGGCTTGATATAAACTACCGCTAATCGTGCCGAGTAATGCAAGACCAGCAAGCATCTGGATCCAGCTTACGGGCAGGGCTGCCATCAGTCCTGTAACCGAACCGCCAAACACCCCAGCCAGAAGATAGAAGACGCCTGCTGCCGCTGCGGCGAGCCAGCGCCGATTTGCATCCGGATGCGCTTCAGGACTTTGGCAAATTGCGGCGGTTATGGCGGCGATGCAGATGGAATAGACGCCAAAAGGTGAAAATAGCAGCGCCAGTAGACCCGTAAAAACAATCAGAGGGGAAACGGGTAACGAATATCCTGATGCTTTCATGGTCGCAATACCGGGGGCATTTTGCGAAGCCATAGTGACCAGAAATAACGGTAGTGCAATGCTGATACTGTGGGCTAATGAAAAGTGCGGGGTAATAAACGCTGGGATAACCGGTGACAGATTAACATCATTAGTGACAATGTCACCTTTCATCAAGGCGATGGCAATACCCACTAACATCGCAGCGATAACGGCATATCTTGGGGCAATAACTTTTAGCACCAACCATGCCACCAGCATACTACCGCACAAAATAAGCTCACTGTTCAGGCTATTAAATGCCTGCAAACCAAAACGCAGTAAGATCCCAGCCAACATGGCTGATGCCAGCGAGTGGGGAATGATTTTCATCAGGCGGGCAAACAGTCCGGTTACGCCGCACAGCACAATCAGCGCGTTAGCCACGATAAAAACGCCGATGGCATCCTGAATAGATACCCCGTGCAGGCCCGTCACCAGCAGCGCGGCACCGGGCGTTGACCATGCGGTAAGTACAGGAGCGCGATACCACAATGTCAGCACCAGCGTACTGACCCCCATTGCTAACCCCAGTGCGGTCATCCACCCTGCAATTTGCCCGGTAGTCGCACCTGCGGCGAGTGCCGCTTGCCAGATAATGGCCGCCGAACTGGCATAGCCAACCAGGACCGCCACAAAACCCGATAATACAGTGGGCAGGGGGATGGAGAATGCACGCATATTCACTCCGTGTGCGTTATAACGGTCAATCACTGTAGCACTGTGCGTTATAGCGTACAAGTGCTAAACTGTAGCCCCGAGTAAGGAGAGCGACGAAGGAGAAAATGGACAACTTAACCCACTATCTGGCCACAACGCTCAGGACATTACGTCACCAGCGGGAATGGAGTCTTTCGCGTCTGGCGGAGGAAACTGGCGTCTCAAAAGCGATGCTGGGGCAGATTGAACGTAATGAATCCAGTCCAACGGTGGCGACGTTGTGGAAAATTGCCACTGGGCTGAACGTCCCGTTTTCAACGTTTATTTCACCACCAGAGTCAGACGGCACGCTAACATTCGATCCCCAGCAGCAGGCAATGGTCGTCACGCCGTTGTTCCCGTGGGATCCTCAACTGTGCTTCGATCATTTTTCGATACTATTGGCGCCCGGCGCGCTCAGTGAATCTACTCCGCATGAGACCGGCGTAATAGAGCACGTGGTGGTGATTAATGGTCTGCTGGATATGTGTATTGAGGGGCAGTGGCGCACCCTTAAATCTGGTGAGGGTGTCCGTTTCGCCGGAGATATGGCACACAGTTACCGTAACAGCAGCGAACAAACGGTGCACTTTCATTCGCTGATCCATTACCCGCGCAGTTAATCGGGAAAACTATTCCGAAAAGCTGCGCTTGTGACTACAATAGCCGCCATTTTTACCGCTTGTGGATGGTAACAACTGTATGCGCCAGCAGCCTCATCACCTTGAATTGTTAAGCCCGGCTCGGGATACCGCCATTGCGCGCGAAGCCATTTTGCACGGCGCAGACGCCGTTTACATTGGTGGACCGGGTTTTGGCGCGCGCCATAACGCCAGTAATAGCCTGAAAGATATCGCCGAACTGGTGCCTTTCGCCCATCGCTATGGGGCGAAAATCTTTGTGACGCTAAATACTATCTTGCACGATGATGAACTAGAACCCGCGCAGCGGTTAATTACCGATTTGTATCAGACCGGTGTTGATGCTCTGATCGTACAGGATATGGGGATTCTGGAACTGGATATTCCCCCGATTGAACTGCATGCCAGCACCCAATGTGATATTCGCAGCGTTGAGAAGGCGAAATTTCTTGCTGATGTCGGATTCACCCAGATTGTCCTTGCGCGCGAACTGAGCCTTGAGCAAATTAACGCCATCCATCAGGCTACCGATGCGACCATTGAGTTTTTCATTCACGGCGCGCTGTGCGTTGCCTATTCAGGTCAGTGTTATATTTCACATGCGCAAACCGGACGCAGTGCTAACCGTGGCGACTGTTCCCAGGCTTGCCGTCTGCCGTATACCCTGAAAGACGATCAGGGACGCGTGGTGTCCTATGAAAAACACCTGCTGTCGATGAAAGACAACGATCAGACCGCCAACCTCGGCGCATTGATTGACGCAGGTGTGCGTTCCTTCAAAATTGAAGGGCGCTATAAGGACATGAGTTATGTAAAGAATATTACCGCGCATTATCGCCAGATGCTCGATGCCATCATTGAAGAGCGCGGCGACCTGGCCCGTTCATCAGCGGGACGTACCGAACATTTCTTTACCCCATCCACGGAGAAAACCTTCCATCGTGGCAGCACCGATTATTTTGTGAATGCCCGTAAAGGGGATATCGGCGCATTCGACTCACCAAAGTTTATCGGTTTGCCGGTCGGCGAAGTCCTGAAGGTGGCGAAAGATCATCTCGATGTTGAGGTGACAGAACCGCTGGCTAACGGGGATGGCCTGAACGTGTTAATCAAACGTGAGGTTGTTGGATTCCGCGCCAACACCGTGGAAAAAACGGGGAACAATCGTTATCGGGTATGGCCGAATGAAATGCCTGCCGATCTGCACAAAGTGCGTCCGCATCATCCGCTGAATCGCAACCTCGATCATAACTGGCAGCAAGCGTTAACCAAAACCTCCAGCGAACGCCGTGTTGCGATCGATATTGAGCTCGGCGGCTGGCAGGAGCAGTTGATTCTGACGCTCACCAGTGAAGAGGGCGTGAGCATCACCCATACGCTGGATGGCCAGTTTGAGGAAGCGAACAATGCGGAAAAAGCATTGAGTAACCTACAGGACGGACTGGCAAAACTTGGGCAGACGATGTACTACGCCCGCAATATTCAGGTGAATCTGCCGGGCGCGCTGTTCGTGCCAAACGGTCAACTAAATCAGTTACGACGTGAAGCCGTTGATATGCTGGATGCAGCGCGCCTGCAAAGCTATAAGCGCGGTAGCCGCAAACCAGTATCCCAGCCTGCGCCGGTTTATCCGCAAACGCACTTGAGTTTCCTGGCTAACGTCTACAACCAAAAAGCGCGTGAGTTTTATCACCGTTATGGCGTTCAGTTGATTGATGCAGCCTATGAAGCGCATGAAGAAAAGGGCGAAGTACCGGTGATGATCACCAAACATTGCCTGCGTTTCGCCTTTAACCTGTGTCCGAAACAGGCGAAAGGGAACATCAAGAGCTGGAAAGCGACACCAATGCAACTGGTTAACGGCGATGAAGTCCTGACGCTGAAATTTGATTGCCGACCGTGCGAAATGCACGTGATCGGCAAGATGAAACATCACATTCTGAAGATGCCGTTGCCGGGTAGCGTCGTGGCTTCGGTCAGTCCGGAAGAACTGATGAAGACACTGCCGAAGCGTAAGGTTAATCGTTAGCTCAGATGCGTATCGGGTTTGCGTGATTTTTGCCAGTGATGGTGTTCACGAAGATCGGCGGCGGATTCTTCCGCCGTCACTCGCAGCTCATCGCTGTCGGCCGTGTGTCGTAGTAAATGATCGGCATCCTGCACCTGAAGATATTCATGTCCCTGATTAGTAGCGAAAAGTTGACCGGAAAAAAGCGCGCTGGCCAGCAATAACACTGTTAACCCTTTCTTAAACATCATGCACCCTCTGGTACGTTAGCTGCGGAATTGGCGATAATTTCGCCTGGTGACTATTCAATATTTTAATCGGGATAATGACAATCTCTGTTTTGTCATTTTGATGCTTTTTACATTTTTGTTTAGTCGATGTTGGGTTTTGTAACACCCGGGCAGTGCAGCGCTGCCCGGGTGTTATCACGGAGAGATTCAGGACTTAAATCCGGCGGCCGTCATCAGGAGACGAAAGAACATGCCAACAGCGGCGAGGGCCAGCACGCTGCCGCCCCAGAGGATCACCAGCCACATCAGGCGTTTCCAGATTGTTTGTTGCATCAATGATACCCCTCACCATGTTGAACTTTGCCGCGGAAAACGTAGTAGCTCCAGAAGGTGTACACCAGGATTATCGGGATAATCAGCAGTGCGCCAACCAACATAAAGCCCTGACTCTGTGCCGGAGCCGCCGCTTGCCAGAGCGTAATGGACGGCGGAATGATGTGTGGCCAGATACTGATCCCCAGTCCGCTAAACCCGAGGAAAATCAGCCCCAGTGTCAATACAAAAGGCAGCGTATGGCAGTTATGTTGCCCCAGTGAACGCCACAGCCAGATACTGATAAGCGCAACCAGCAGCGGAACCGGCATCAGGAACCACAGGTTGGGCAGACTAAACCAACGCTCGGCAATCGCGCTATGCGCCAGTGGTGTCCACAGGCTGATAATGGCAATCACAATCAACATTGCCAGCAGCAGTTTTTTGGCCACGCGACGCATTTTATCCTGCAACGGATTTTCACTTTTCATCACCAGCCATGTCGCCCCCAGCAGGGCATAGGCTACAACCAGGCCAACGCCGCAGAACAACGTGAACGGGGTCAACCAGTCGAAAGGACCGCCGCTGTAGCTGCGTCCGGTAACGGAAAATCCGTTGAGTACGGCACCCACCACCACGCCCTGGGTGAATGTCGCCAGGATTGAACCGCTGAGAAAGGCTTTATCCCAGAATGGTCGATGCGCCGGCGTGGCCTTGAAGCGAAACTCAAACGCGACGCCGCGAAAAATCAGGCCGATTAGCATCAGGGTCAATGGGATCGTCAGCGCATCGACAATCACCGCATAGGCCAGCGGGAACGCGCCAAATAACCCGGCCCCGCCCAGCACCAGCCAGGTTTCATTCCCATCCCATACGGGAGCGACGCTGTTAACCATCACATCGCGGTCATCAGCGTCCTGAATCGCGGGGAATAAAATGCCAATCCCGAGATCAAAACCGTCCATCACGATATACATCAGCGTGGCGAATACGATAATCACAAACCAGATAACTGATAAATCGATACCCATTAGCGATGAGCCTCCGGTTGAGAATCAAGGACGGCAGCCGAAAGCGGCCGGGCAGGCGTGCCGGTTGGCGGAATTGTTGAGTCATCTTCATGTGGCCCCTTGCGGATCAGGCGTATCATGTAGCTGTAACCCACACCAAACACTGAGCTGTACACCACAAAGAAGGACAGCAGGCTGATGCTCATATGTAAATCACCATGTGCGGAAACCGCATCCGCCGTACGTTGCAGACCGTAAACCACCCACGGTTGACGGCCAACTTCAGTGGTCACCCAACCGGCAAGGATGGCAATCAGACCTGAGGGGCCCATCCACAAGGCAAAGCGCAGGAAAGGGCGCGAGGTGTATAAACGCTGCTTATAGCGCAGCCACAGGGCAAAAGCGCCCAGCAGGATCATCAGCATGCCTAGCCCGGCCATTATGCGAAACGACCAGAACACCATAGTTGAGTTAGGCCTGTCTTCTTTAGGAAACTCTTTTAGTGCCGGGACCTGTTTGTCCAGGCTATGGGTCAGGATCAGACTGCCCAGGGCAGGAATTTCCAGCCCATAGCGGGTGCGTTCCTGCTCCATATCCGGCCAGCCGAAGAGTAGTAGCGGGGTTGGTTCGCCGGGCGGATTTTCCCAGTGCCCTTCAATCGCAGCAATTTTTGCCGGCTGATGCTTCAGCGTATTCAAACCGTGCATATCGCCAATCAAAGCCTGCAGCGGGGCGACGATTAACGTCATCCATAGCGCCATTGAGAACATCGCGCGAATAGCCGGGGTGTTATTCCCGCGCAATAAATGCCATGCACCTGACGCTGCAACAAACAACGCGCTGCTGAGGAAAGCGGCAACGGACATATGCAGTAAACGATAAGGGAATGAAGGATTGAAAATAACGGCGAACCAGTCAACGGGAACGACCTGGCCGTTAACTATTTCATAGCCTTGCGGTGTCTGCATCCAGCTGTTAGAGGCGAGGATCCAGAAGGTTGAAATAATGGTACCCAGTGCGACCATGCAAGTGGCAAAGAAGTGAAGCCCTGGGCCAACCCGGTTCCAGCCAAACAGCATTACCCCAAGGAAGCCCGCTTCGAGGAAGAAGGCGGTGAGCACTTCATAGGTCAGAAGCGGCCCGGTGATGCTACCGGCGAACTCGGAAAAACCACTCCAGTTGGTACCGAACTGATAAGCCATCACCAGCCCGGAAACTACACCCATACCAAAGTTTACGGCGAATATTTTCGACCAGAAATGGTATAGCGAACGCCAGGTGGGATTTTTCGTCTTTAGCCATAACCCCTCAAGTACTGCCAGATAACTGGCGAGGCCGATGGTAATGGCCGGAAAGATGATGTGAAAGGATACCGTAAACGCGAACTGGATCCTCGCCAGGTGAAACGCGTCAAGACCGAACATGCTTAACTCCGCAGACAAAATTGATTTGGCGCAATTCTAAGCCTGAGAAGCATTGCGGGGCAGAAACAGAACAGTTCTTTTTAACCATAACAGTTGCAGTGCTGTTATAGGTTGTACACGCTGATATGAAATCTGGAAGCTGGATTCCTGTTATTAAATAGCGTCCTCCCCACGTTAGTGATTTTGCGATATTAATAGCAAGGTAATTAAAAGGTAATCATAAATGTTTACTTTGTGTGTATAATAGACGACAGGGAGGCGCAGTGAAGCAAAGTGAGTTTAGACGCTGGCTTGAATCTCAGGGAGTTGCTGTTACAAACGGCTCAAATCATCTGAAACTGAGATATCAGGGAAGGCGTAGCGTTATGCCCAGACATCCAGGTGATGAAATAAAAGAAGCCTTGCGAAAAGCGATTATTAAGCAGCTTGACTTACAGTAATCATCATCACTACAAGGTTGATTATATGAGAGATTTTGAAAATTCTATGCGTTATCCTGTTACTCTAACACCGGCAGTGGAAGGTGGGTTTGTGGTTTCTTTCCCGGATATTCCGGAAGCATTAACTCAGGGAAATACTCGCCATGACGCTTTGCAGGCCGCGCAGGCGGCATTGATTACCGCTTTTGAATTCTATTTCGACGACAACGAGGCGATTCCACTCCCTTCAGCGGTTAGCGCTGAAGATGACTACGTAGAAATACCGCTGAGCGTTGCGTCTAAGGTTCTTCTGCTGAATGCCTTCCTTGAATCAAAAATCACCCAGCAGGAGCTGGCGAACAGGATCGGCAGACCTAAGCAGGAGATCACCCGTTTATTTGATTTAAAGCACACGACAAAAATTGATGCCGTGCAGATTGCTGCGCGCGCCTTAGGCAAAGAGCTGGCGTTAACGATGTTGTAAAACTGTTAACTATAACAGTTATAAAAAACACCCTGATTATGTAAACTGATATACACAGTGATTGTCACCGACACCGGTAATCAGGATCAAAAATGAAAAAGTACCAGCGACTGGCAGAGCAAATTCGCGATCAAATTGCGTCTGGCGTATGGCAGCCAGGCGATCGCTTGCCTTCCTTGCGTGAGCAAGTGGTCAGCAGCGGAATGAGTTTTATGACCGTCGGACACGCATACCAGTTGCTGGAAAGCCAGGGGCGGATTATCGCCCGGCCGCAGTCTGGTTATTATGTCGCCGCGCGCCCCGAACGTGAACTGGCAGCGCCGCAGGTACAGGTCATGCGCGACGAAGCGGTGGATATCAATACCTATATTTTTGATATGTTGCAGGCCAGCCGGGATGCGTCAGTGATGCCCTTTGCCTCAGCATTCCCCGACCCGCGTCTGTTTCCACTTCAACAGTTGAACCGCTCGTTGGCGCAGGTGAGTAAAACCGCCACCGCCATGAGTGTGATTGAAAACCTGCCGCCGGGGAATGCTGAGCTGCGTCATGCCATTGCCCGTCGCTATGCTCAACAGGGGATGACCATTTCGCCGGACGAAATCGTCATCACCACCGGCGCGCTGGAAGCCCTCAACCTGAGCCTGCAAGCTGTCACTGAACCGGGTGACTGGGTGATTGTCGAAAACCCCTGTTTTTACGGAGCGTTGCAGGCCCTGGAGCGATTACGTCTGAAGGCGCTGTCGGTAGCCACCGACGTTAACGAGGGGATCGATCTTGCCGCGTTGGAGCAGGCGTTGCAGGAGTACCCGGTAAAAGCCTGCTGGCTAATGACCAACAGCCAAAATCCGCTGGGTTTTACGCTCAGCGCAGAGAAAAAGGCGCGTCTGGTTGCCTTGTTGGAAAAATACCACGTAATGCTGATTGAAGATGATGTTTACAGCGAGCTGTACTTTGGCCGCGAAAAACCGCTACCTGCCAAAGCCTGGGATCGCGCCGACAGCGTTCTGCATTGTTCGTCTTTCTCGAAGTGTCTGGTGCCAGGATTTCGTATTGGCTGGGTGGCAGCAGGGAAACATGCCCGGCGTATTCAGCGACTCCAGCTAATGAGTACTTTATCTACCAGTTCGCCCATGCAGCTTGCACTTGTTGATTATCTTTCAACCCGGCGCTATGACGCGCATTTGCGACGCTTGCGTCGGCAACTGGCGGAACGTAAACAACAGGCCTGGCAAACGCTGCTGCGTCATCTTCCGGCGGAAGTCAAAATTCACCACAACGACAGCGGTTATTTTCTGTGGCTGGAGCTGCCGGAACCGCTTGATGCTGGTGTGCTCAGTACCCATGCGCTGGCACACCACATCAGCATTGCGCCGGGGAAAATGTTCTCGACCTCGGGAAGCTGGACACGTTTTTTTCGTTTTAATACTGCATGGCACTGGGGAGAGCGCGAAGAGCAGGCCGTAAAACAGCTTGGCAAATTAATTCGTGAAATGATGAAATAAACCATAACGCGCTATTCAATATAAATGAATAGCGCATTCTTATTTTCGAAATAGTGAATGCTGAACCACGGTATTATTTATATCGGGTGCGGCCATACAAAATATCAATAGTTAATACTATTGCCACCTCTGCGTCTAACTCCTTGTCTATACTCCAGAAGATTACCCCCCAGGTCAGAGTCTGTAGCGTAATGAGCGTTAGCTCACAACCTGATTAAATTTCCTTGCACCAGCAGGAACGCTTACAACACCCCGACTATTTTTAGAAAAGGACATATATTTACGGCAAGGCTGCCGCTCAATATTTTTTCGACAGGAGTAAGACGTTATGAGCAAGCAACTTGCCCTCAGTAGCCTGTGTGCCTTCAGCATGACGCTGATGACTGCGCAGGCGGCCGAACCCCCCACATCATTAGATAAACCGGAAGGCCGCTTGGATATTATTGCCTGGCCGGGTTATATCGAACGTGGGCAAACCGATAAACAATATGACTGGGTCTCGCAGTTTGAGAAAGATACCGGCTGTGCGGTCAATGTAAAAACGGCGGCCACCTCTGATGAGATGGTCAGCCTGATGGCTAAAGGCGGTTACGACTTGGTAACCGCTTCTGGTGATGCCTCACTGCGCCTGATAATGGGAAAACGCGTTCAGCCGATTAATACTGCGCTTATCCCTAACTGGAAAACCCTTGATCCGCGAGTGGTAAAAGGGGAGTGGTTTAACGTTGGCGGTAAAGTTTACGGTACGCCATACCAGTGGGGACCAAACCTGCTGATGTATAACACCAAAACCTTCCCAACGCCGCCGGACAGCTGGAACGTGGTATTCGTTGAACAAAATCTGCCTGACGGGAAAAGCAATAAAGGTCGCGTTCAGGCTTACGATGGCCCGATCTATATTGCCGACGCCGCATTATTCGTTAAAGCCACTCAGCCGCAGTTGGGTATTACCGACCCCTATCAGCTCACTGAAAAACAGTATCAGGCGGTGATCAAAGTCCTGAGCGATCAGCACGCGTTGATCCATCGCTATTGGCACGATACCACCGTGCAAATGAGCGATTTCAAAAACGAAGGCGTAGTGGCGTCAAGCGCCTGGCCTTATCAGGCTAACGCCTTGAAAGGCGAAGGTCAGCCAATTGCCACGGTCTTCCCAAAAGAGGGGGTTACCGGATGGGCTGATACCACCATGCTGCACAGTGAAGCGAAACACCCGGTTTGCGCTTACAAATGGATGAACTGGTCATTAACCCCGAAAGTACAGGGCGACGTAGCCGCCTGGTTTGGTTCTCTGCCAGTGGTGCCTGAAGGTTGTAAAGCCAGCCCGTTACTGGGTGAAAAAGGCTGTGAAACCAACGGCTATAGCTATTTTGACAAAATTGCCTTCTGGAAAACGCCAATTGCCGAAGGTGGAAAATTCGTTCCTTACAGTCGCTGGACGCAGGATTACATCGCCATTATGGGTGGTCGTTAATTCCGCTGGGGGTTTTATGACGTACGCAGTGGAGTTTCATAACGTCTCGCGTTTGTATGGGGATGTTCGTGCAGTGGATGGGGTGAGTATTGCGATTAACGACGGTGAGTTTTTCTCTATGCTGGGGCCATCCGGCTCCGGCAAGACCACCTGTCTGCGCCTGATTGCCGGGTTTGAGCAACTGTCAGGCGGCGCGATCACTATTTTTGGTAAACAGGCCAGCGAATTGCCGCCCTGGGAACGGGACGTCAATACGGTATTTCAGGATTACGCGTTATTCCCGCACATGTCGATCCTCGACAACGTCGCCTATGGGCTGATGGTTAAAGGCATTGATAAAAAACAACGCCACGCGAAAGCACGTGAAGCACTGGATAAGGTCGCACTCGGTTTTGTTTATGAACGTAAACCGTCGCAGCTTTCCGGTGGGCAACGTCAGCGTGTGGCGATTGCCCGGGCGCTGGTCAATGAACCGCGCGTCCTGCTGTTGGATGAACCGCTCGGGGCATTGGATCTCAAACTGCGTGAGCAGATGCAGCTGGAGCTGAAAAAATTACAGCAATCCCTTGGCATCACCTTCATCTTTGTCACCCACGATCAGGGTGAAGCCCTGTCGATGTCCGATCGGGTGGCGGTGTTTAATAACGGTCGCATCGAACAGGTGGATTCTCCGCGTGAACTTTACATGCGTCCGCGGACGCCGTTTGTGGCAAGTTTCGTCGGAACGTCAAATGTCTTTGATGCGACGATGTCGGCGAACGTTTGTGGGCTACAGGGTATGTTCTCCCTACGTCCCGAACACATTCGCTTGAATGATGCCGGAGGAGAAGTCCAGGCCCGGGGTGTTATTCAGGCGGTGCAGTATCAGGGGGCGGCGACGCGGTTTGAGCTGAAACTTGCCGGAGGGGAAAAACTGCTGGTTAGCCAGGCGAACCTGACGGGAGAAATGCTACCGTCAACGTTGTCGCCGGGTCAGCAGGTGATGGCATCATGGTCCCGCGACGTGATGGTACCGCTGGTTGAGGAGAGGTGAATGGCTATGAACGTCTTACATTCGCCTCCTCAGTCGACAAGCCTGAACCGGATCTCAGGTTACTTCTGGCGTAATCCGGGGATGGGGCTGTTTTTGCTGCTCCTTGGACCACTGATGTGGTTTGGCATTGTCTACTTCGGCTCATTACTGACGCTGTTGTGGCAAGGTTTTTATACCTTCGACGATTTCACTATGTCGGTCACGCCGGACCTGACGCTGGCGAATTTGCAGGCGCTGTTTAATCCTGCTAACTACGACATCATTTTGCGTACCCTGACGATGGCGGTGGCGGTCACCATTGCCAGCGCGATTCTGGCGTTTCCGATGGCGTGGTATATGGCGCGCTATACCAGCGGCAAAATGAAAGCCTTTTTTTACATTGCCGTAATGTTGCCAATGTGGGCCAGCTACATCGTTAAAGCCTATGCGTGGACGCTGCTGTTAGCTAAAGACGGTGTGGCGCAGTGGTTTTTAACCCATCTTGGGCTGGAGCCGCTACTGCTTTCGTTCCTGACGCTGCCTGCGGTAGGTGGCAATACGTTGTCAACTTCAGGCTTAGGGCGCTTTCTTGTGTTCGTCTACATCTGGCTGCCGTTTATGATCCTGCCGGTACAGGCCGCGCTGGAGAGACTTCCGCCGTCACTGTTACAGGCCTCCGCTGATTTGGGCGCGCGTCCGCGTCAAACCTTCCGCTATGTGGTCCTTCCGCTGGCAATACCCGGTATCGCTGCGGGATCTATCTTTACCTTCTCTCTGACGTTGGGCGACTTTATCGTGCCACAGTTGGTGGGACCACCAGGCTATTTCATCGGCAACATGGTGTATTCGCAACAAGGGGCGATCGGCAATATGCCGATGGCGGCGGCATTTACTCTGGTGCCGATTGTGTTAATCGCACTGTATCTGGCGTTCGTGAAGCGTCTGGGAGCTTTCGATGCACTCTGAACGCGCGCCCTGGTTACTCAAACTGGCGGCATGGGGCGGGGTTATTTTCCTGCACTTTCCCATCCTCATCATCGCCACCTATGCTTTTAATACTGAGGAGGCTGCTTTTAGTTTTCCACCGCAGGGATTAACGCTGAAGTGGTTTAGCGTTGCGGCGCAGCGTAGCGATATCTTGGAGTCTGTGACGTTGTCACTTAAGATCGCTGCGTTGTCGACCGCTATTGCCCTTGTTCTGGGGACGCTGGCCGCGGCCGCGCTGTGGCGTAGGGACTTTTTTGGCAAAAGTGCAATATCGCTGTTGCTACTGTTGCCGATCGCGCTGCCGGGTATTATTACCGGCCTTGCGCTGTTGACGGCGTTTAAAACCATCAACCTGGAACCGGGTTTTCTCACGATCGTAGTGGGCCATGCGACGTTTTGCGTGGTGGTGGTGTTTAACAACGTTGTGGCGCGTTTTCGCCGTACCTCATGGAGTCTGGTTGAAGCGTCTATGGATCTTGGCGCCAACGGCTGGCAAACCTTTCGTTACGTCGTGCTGCCCAATCTGGCATCGGCACTACTGGCGGGCGGGATGCTGGCGTTTGCCTTGTCGTTTGATGAAATCATCGTGACAACGTTCACCGTCGGACATGAAAGAACACTTCCTCTGTGGCTGCTCAATCAATTGGGCCGTCCACGGGATGTGCCGGTCACCAACGTTGTGGCATTGCTGGTAATGCTGGTGACAACACTGCCAATTTTAGGGGCCTGGTGGCTAACGCGTGAAGGCGACACTCTCGCCGGAAACGGTAAATAAACGACGATATGGGAAATTGCTATGCAACATCAATTACTGATTAATGGCGAGCTGGTCAACGGTGAAGGTGAAAAGCAGCCAGTCTATAACCCTGCCACTGGTGAACTCATTCTGGAGATTGCTGAGGCGTCAGCCATGCAGGTTGATGCCGCGGTGCGTGCGGCAGACACCGCGTTTGCCACCTGGGGGCAAACCACGCCGAAAGTCCGCTCTGAACTGCTGCTGAAACTGGCGGACGCTATTGCCGATAACGCGCAAACCTTCGCTGAGCTGGAATCACTTAACTGCGGTAAGCCACTGCACTGTGTCTTCAACGATGAAATTCCAGCTATTGTCGACGTTTTTCGCTTCTTTGCCGGGGCGGCTCGAACTCTGCAAGGACAGGCGGCCGGAGAGTATCTGGAAGGACATACGTCGATGATTCGCCGTGATCCGCTCGGCGTGGTGGCCTCTATTGCTCCGTGGAACTATCCGCTGATGATGGCGGCGTGGAAGCTGGCTCCAGCGTTGGCAGCGGGAAACTGTGTGGTGATTAAACCATCAGAAATTACCCCGCTGACGGCGCTTAAATTGGCCGAATTTGCCAAAGATATTTACCCGGCTGGCGTTATCAACGTCCTGTTTGGTCGCGGTAAAACGGTGGGCGATCCGCTGACCGGCCATGAAAAAGTCCGCATGGTTTCGCTGACTGGCTCCATTGCAACCGGTGAACACATTATTCAGCACACCGCGCCGTCAATTAAGCGCACACATATGGAACTGGGCGGCAAAGCCCCGGTGATCATTTTTGATGATGCCGATCTGGATGCGGTAGTGAGCGGCGTGCGGACCTTTGGTTATTACAATGCCGGGCAAGACTGTACCGCCGCTTGTCGAATCTATGCCCAAAAAGGCATTTATGACGCGTTGGTTGAGAAACTCGGCGCCGCGGTTGCCAGCCTGAAAATTGGTGCGCCGAACGACGAATCGACGGAACTGGGACCGGTAAGCTCGCAGGCACATCTTGATCGCGTGACTAAAGCAGTCGATGAGGCCAAAGCCCTAAGGCATATCAAAGTTATCACCGGCGGCAAGAAAGTGGATGGCGCAGGCTACTACTTTGCCCCAACGCTGCTGGCCGGGGCGAAGCAAGAAGATGCCATCGTGCAGCGGGAAGTTTTCGGCCCGGTGGTCAGCGTGACCGTATTTGATGATGAAGACCAGGTGCTGGCGTGGGCAAATGATTCGAAATACGGACTGGCATCTTCCGTCTGGACCCGGGATGTTGGGCGTGCGCATCGCTTTAGCGCTCGCCTGCAATATGGTTGCACTTGGGTCAATACCCATTTCACGCTGGTTAGCGAGATGCCGCACGGTGGGCAAAAACAGTCTGGGTATGGCAAGGATATGTCGGTTTATGGGTTGGAAGATTACACGATTGTTCGCCATGTCATGATCAAGCATGAGTAATCTTTTAAGCGCGAGCGGTAAATGGGGCACGGATAGCTAAATATCGGCAAACGTGTGTCTATACTATTCGCGCCACTGGCCTCGTCGCCATCGGACGGCGGTAAGTTGGAAATATCCGCGAGGTCAGGCTAATTGATACAACAAAGCCCCGGTTGAATGTCGGGGCTTTGTGCTTTAAGGAGCGCCATCGGGTTTATCTGCGGCCCAGGCTGCAAAGCCAGGCGAGTAGGGCACAGACGCTCAGAACTAGCCCCAGTTGTTGCACCATGCCTGCAAATCCCAGCATCATTCCCAGCAACAGGTAATAGCTTAATCCAAACAATGCCCCCGCGGCTCCGGCCTGTTCACGATAATGACGCAGCGCCTGACTCAGCACATTGGGAATGGCGATACCATAGGCAATCACCACGCCGAACACCGGAATCAGGATCCACGCAGAGTGCTGTAAGCACCACGCTACGAGACCTGACAACGCTGCCAGCGCACAGGCATAACGTACCAGTTGTTCCGGCGTCAGACCTGTCGTTAACAGTCTTTGGTTCAGCAGGCTACCCGACAGAGAAGCAAACGCAAGTAGCAACCCCGTCAAGCCAAAGGCTCTGGAGCTCCATCCCAATTGCCCAAAAAGAAACGGCGCCAGGCTGTAATAGCTAAACAGCATGGTGTTCAGTAGAGCAACCAGTATGGCGTTTTTCCACAGCTCATAGTCACGCGCCATGCGGGAGAGTAGCGCAGCAAGCCTTGGTCTGAGCGTATGTTCGGGCCGGGTTTCTGGCAGCATGGTCACGGTCAGCATCAGCAGTAGCAGCGCCAGCAGCACAAGGGCAATAAATACCCCGGTATGACCATACAAACTGACCAACCATCCTCCGCTTAGCAGACCGAAAACCGGACTCAATGCCAACGCGGCACCCATCACAGAAAAGACGCGGGATAGCGCAGTTGATTCATAGCTGTCCCTTAGCATGGTCTGTACCACTACAGATCCGGCAGCAGCTCCAATGGCCGAGACCATCCGTGCCAGCAGCAGAACGCTGAAATCAGTGGCAACAACGGCCATGAGGGAACCCGTGGCGTAGCACAGGAGTCCAGCCATCATCGCCCGGCGTCGCCCGATGCAGTCGCTCAGCCATCCCCACATCGCCACGCCGACGGCGAAGGCAACAAAATAAACGGAGAGTGTTTGAGCCGCGCGCTCACTGCTGACGTGATAAGACGTCGCAATACCTGGCAATGCCGGGCTGTAAATGGTTTCCACCAGTTGTGGAAACATAATCAGGAGTGTGAGAAGCCACAGCGGCGGTCGATGAAATGTGTTCATAGCAATATCCAGAGAAACAGAAAACAGGTGGGCATTATTGCTGAAAGGAAAATGTCGCATTACCATTATCAGGACTATAAATGTCAGATATCGGATAGAAGATGAAAATTGCCCCAGATGATGCTTTTGATGCGGACAGCTTTGATAAACCGGTAATCGGGATTGCTTCCGAGATGGGCGTACACGATTCAGGACGGCACAGCCATCTTCGTCATCAGCTACTTTATTCGGCAGCGGGAAGCATTACGATTGAGCTGGAACAGGCGTTGTGTCTGCTACCGCCACGTCGTGCGGTCTGGATCCCAGCCGGTACGGTACATCGCGCCATAATGCGCGGCGTGATGGCTTATCGTTCTTTGTACTTCTCAACCACGTTGCCGTTATCTGATTTACCGCTGCAGATAGTCGACGTTAACCCTCTCTTTTTTGAGGTGATAGAACGTATGTCTTTCTGGTCATGGGAGATGCCTGCCGCGCAGCAGACCAGTCTCATCACCGTATTTTGTGAGGAAATGCGTGCCGCCCACAGTGAAAACTGGACATTGCAGTATCCCTCAGATCCGCGGCTTAACGTGTGGCTTGAAGGATTACGCATGGGCGAACTGCCACCACGACTGAATCAATTGTCCCGACAGGTTGGGGCATGCGAAAGGACAATAGGTCGAATATTTATCAGGGATACCGGGATGAATTATCAGGACTGGCGGCAGCAATTTAGGCTGTTAAAAGCCATGGAAATGTTGGCTGACGGATGCCATATCAGCCAGGTCGCGCAATATCTGGAGTTTGTCAGCGACAGTGCTTTTATTGCTTTCTTCCATCAGCATACCGGCACAACACCAGGCCGTTATTCAGGCAATATAATGCCGCAGAAGGATTAGGGGTATTACATACTAAGGATAATTTACCCGGCAGTGCGAGAATGGGAAAATAGTTTACTAATGGCAGAGAGAAGTCCCTCTCTGCCAACGGACGCTGCAATTAATCAAACAAGAACCACATCAAGCAAACCAGCCGAACCTTGCGGAAATCAGACTGAAAAGTCCTACAGCAGCAAATATATTTATCAGCACCACCGTTTTACTGGAAACATTCATTTGTGCCACCTTTCGTTTTAACCCATATGGGTATAGTACGGGTTATAACTATCCGCAATAGTACGAATTCCGAACATAATGAAAATGGGTTGTTTTACAGCCACTTTTCTTAAATTAATTAATAAAACTTGATGTGGGTCATGAAAAAGAGCATATTGCGCGCGATTTCACCTTTCGGCCCGGATGCCTTACATGTCTCTGTACCAAAAAATGTTGGTTTTTTATGCGGTGATGGCCGTTATCACGGCAATCATCACCTGGTTTCTTTCCCGCGATAAAAAGCGAATTCGCTTTCTCAGCGCGGTATTAGTCGGTGCGACCTGGCCGATGAGTTTTCCCGTCGCGTTAATGTTCTCTCTCTTCTGATGACGGCGTAAACGCCGCTTCAGGCGGAAAGCAGGGCATCCAATCGCTTTTTGTCGACTTCGCTGACATCCTGTGGATGCTGATACCCCACGTTCTCATTCGCACGGGTATACAAAGCGACCAGCCAGTCGTATACGTAGCGGCTTGCGCCGTGCGAAGGTTGTTCATCCAGCTTCGTCAGGCGTAACATCGGCTGTTGCTTCGGCGCGCTAAAAATAGCCGATCCTTTCTGGATCCTGCTGGCAGGGCGCTGCTCCTCTGCAACGTCGGCAAATCCAAGCCAGGTAATAAAATCACCGATATCGGCGTATAGCTGCGCGGCACAGACGTTTTCGCGCTGCATAATGCGCTGTAAGCGTTGCGGCATCTCCAGGCGATAGCTGGTGGTGACGAGGATGTCGGCAACCTGCCTTAACGTACGGGGATCGAGTCGTAAACGGCGGGCATTATTTTCATCGCGACACCACTGGCGCACGTGGTTAATCCACATTTTGTGTGCCTGATATCCGGTCTCCTGGCTTTCCGGTGAGTGCATTGTGTCACGCACCTCGGCAAACAGGTCAATCTCTTCATTAAATAAACCACTTACCTGCTCCTCGCGCGGTTGCTGAATACGCAGCAGCGACTCAAAAATGCGCATCGGCGGGAGCAAACAATCCAGCAGTTCGCCATGCTTTGCCGCCTGAGCCTGTAGCTGGCGGATCACTGACTCATTGCTTGCTGATTCGGTCTCAACGGGGTTAATCCAGCCGATTAGGGTTTCGCGTACGCGCTGCTGGTGCTGTTCACGCAGGGAGGTCAGCCTGGCCTGGCGCTGCTGTGGTGAGGTTGCCTGAGTCAACCATTCGACGAGGCGTTGTAAGCTGTGTTTATCCAGCGCCTGCAGCGTGCCCCAGTGCAGTCCGGGTTTGCCCATTAATTGCTGCACGGATTCGTCAAGATTTTGCTGGGTACTAAAACGCGCATCCTGCGGGGTAATGGCCCAGACCACGCCTGGCAATGCGGCGTCGTGGACGGGTTGAGTATCGTTAACCCAGCCCAATAGCTTGCGGGTGATGGCGGGCGTCTGGGCGCGGGTAGAGACAGCGTTGCAGATTAAGAGCACATCCGGTTGCAGGTGCTGGCGATAATGTTCCAGCATCCAGCCTAATTTTGCCTGCCACAGTGGATGCGGATGAGTATCCGGGGCGAGGGGAATATCGAGCAGATCGACATTCTCCAGCACCGCGTCTTCAACCGTCAGGATCAGTTCGCGCGTGAGCAGCGCCAGTGACGACAAAGAAAGGCTAACTGCATTGAGCAACTGATGATTTTCAATCGGATGAACCACCACATCGCTTTGCGCCTCATTATTGCCGGTCAATGCCACCTGGGTCAGGAAACTTTCGGCAGGTAAACCAAAATGATCAACCAGCAGACTCAGCGGGGCCGCTAATTCTTGCGCGTGTCCGGTTTGTTGCAACGTGTGCGCCAGCGTCAGCCACTGCTGCGTCAGCTCTGGTTGTTCTCCCCACAGTAGTGCCCAGGCGTTTGCCCGGGTAGTCAGATCCAGTGCGGGCAGCAACGTGGCAAACTGGTGCCATAGCGCATCGTCAATTTGCTGTTGGTTTGCCGGTACGCAGGAGCGCCAGAAACGACCGATTGCCGCAACATCATGTGCGGTAATGCCCGGCACAGGGTGACGCTGACGCAGCGTTTGCCATTTTTCCAGGCGCGCCTCAATAATCGATTTCTCGACCTGCCGGTTATCCGGGAGCGCGCTGAACTGGGCGATAAATAGCTGTACCAGTTCCGCTTCACTGAGTAACCGCAGACGCAACGGCCATTCGCTATCATGCGGATTTTCATCGCGCGTAAAGCGGATCGCCATATTGGTTGGCGCATGGCCAGGATTAATATGCGAGAAGTAATCAAAGCTGCGATCCGGGGTAACAATATTCACTTTGCCAGTGGCATTGCTGCACAATGCCGCAAGCAGATGTGCTTTTGCCGATTGTGAATGTCCGTATAACCCTATACATCCTTGCGATGAAAAGGTTGTCTCCAGCACAGATTCACTCACTGCGGCTAGCGTAAGCTGTGCCAGCAGGGCATCCGCTTCATCATCAAGACGCGCCGCACGTTGACGGGTATCTACCACCCACTCGATGGCGGCCTGCGCGGTATTTAACATCTTGCTCATTTCAGGTACACGCTCCCGCTATCGATCCAGTAATGGCTTCCGCTATGGCGACGGTCTGCCAGCGTATTCAGTTTTAACGTTAAGGCATTGGCGGCAACGGGGGTGCCATCCTGTAACCAGGCATCGCTCAGGACGAAGAATTCTGGGCCACTTTCTTTGCTGCCGCCGCGTAGCTGCAGCCGTACATTCAACACGCCATCTCCGGCGATGTTTTTTGCCAGTTCGGCGGAATTTATGCTGAGCGTATACAGCGGCGTGGCAGGCCAGCGGCTGTTTGCCAGTTGCCGGAATCCTAACGTCACGTTGCCACGTAACGGGAAGTGCAACCGGGCATCCAGCTTCGCACCGGGTTTATCCAGATCAATATCGTGATACCAGATGTTCTCATCGCGCAGGGTATTGACCGTGTTATCCAGTACGCCAAGATAACGTACGGTCGAGTAAGCGCCGATATCGGCAGCTTTAAAGTTAAAACGCGGCAAACGCAAATCTAGCGCCAGGCTACACAGCATGGCGCCGACTGCCGCGGTGGATTTGGGATTACCAATCCGCCCTTGTTGGCTGAACGGATACCACTCATGCACGCGGTAGTTATCCATCCAGATCATACGGTTAACCGGAACAGGTTGCAGATGGCGGATCAACGCCTGTACACCCGGTAAACAGGCGGGCCTGCCGGTCACTAATAAAATATCGCAGCGATAATGTGAAATAGCCTCACAAACCGCGTGCAGCGGGGAAGTCAGGGTAAATTGCCCCGCTAACAGAGCTTCTTGTAACTGCCTGAACTGTACCTGCAACGGCACGCTCAGAACATCAAATGCTGGCGAACCTGCTGGCAACGCATGGTCGATAGCCTGCTGGATGTAGTTCATCACGTTGCGCGTTGGTCGTTGGCTCAGGAGTTCTCCGAATGTGGCATGCAGACCAGCGACCGGATCGTTAATATCGCTTTGTTCCCAGGCACTGAGTACCGCATGACCGAGTGGCATAAAGAGCTGCAATGCCGTTTGTTGACGCAAAATCGCCTGGGTATCGATACGACCGGAATCGCCAAACAGCGTGGCCAGCAATGCAGCGGCATCGGTCACGCCAGCTTGTTGTAAGCGGGTTTGCAGCGCAGGCAACACGCAACGCTGAATCACGTCCAGAAGCATGTCATCGCCTGCCACCTTAAAACCCTCACGGAACAGCAAATGCGGGGTAATTTTAACGTTCGCGCCGACGCCGTCATCAAGCTGATAATGGACGACGGCCATATCCGTTGTCCCGCCGCCAATGTCGATCGATGCCACGCGCAGCGCCCGACCTTTAGTCTCACCGGGTTCCGGCAAACGGTCCGGGCGGGCAAGGGCGTTAAAGAATGATTCGGTGTGGCCATCGTAGTGAGAGATAGCCTCGTTATACAGCCACACCAGTTGCCCGCAGCTGGCTTCATCCCATTCCATCTGAATTTCAGGTACGGGAACCACACTCTTTTCCTGCTGTTTACGGGTAGTGAAGTCTTCATCCTGCGGGTGCCAGCCCATTGCTTTCCAGACCAGGGCAATAGCTTCAAACATGCGCAGGCGGAAAATCTCGCGCTCCTGTTTGGGCATCGCCGACGGTAGGGTCAGGATCAGCGTCCGTAACTGACGAGGAGATGCCGGGAATCCGAGGCGCAACCGCGTCGCTACGCTGTTAATTTGCCCCAGCGCCTGGGCCAGTATTTCGCATAACATATGCGTCATCAGCGTGCTGCGGCTGTATTGCGGTGAGAATACCGGCAGACGATCGTCCTGCGGCAGGCTGAACAGCGGTTGCCCGTCATCGTTCATCAGGTTCATCAGCGGGAAGGCGGTAGCCAGCGGCTCGCGCTGGGTTTTGCCATTCATCTGGCTAAAGCGCCAGTCATGTAACACCGGCGTTTCATCCCACAGATAACGGCGCGGGCTGGAGATCCCACTATTGCCCTCGGTGCCCATACGCTGCATCGCCAGCTTACGGGCTTCATCACCCACACGCACAATCGACGGCCAGATAAAGGCGTCATCACGTCCGCTCTCAACGGAAAAATGCTGCTTACCAAAGCGCGCTTCGGAAAACTCCAGCCGGCTGGTGAACAGCGGATCGTTGAGGAACTGCGGCTCGCTTAACGAACGGACCTGCAATTCAGCGGTCTGACGCAGCCCGTCATTGGCATCCCCGTGATCTTCAATCAGGACGCCACAGGTATGGGTATTACCGATATCTAAAATAAGATCGACGGGAATAGCGGGTGTGCTAAGGGTATGCGTAACCAGTTTCACTTCCGGGACAGAAAGCTGCTCGCCTAACAGAGTCAGCACATTCAGCCAGTGCGCCTGGTATTCAAAGTTACGCAGCGCCAGCTGGATCTCTTGTTCTGAGCGATTCTCATGTTGGGTGACATGGTGCATAAAAGATTCGCGCAACCAGCCGTCAATCCAGGTCTGGTCAAGGAAATCAGCAATTTCATTGTCATGCCAGGCCAGCGCGAATCGTGTCCCGTTGAGCAGGTCGTTCTCATTAGGCGTTAACGCTGCAGGGGCATTTTCAGTGAGCTGGCTATCCAGCGCCACGGTAACGCGGTGGGTGTTGCCCGCGCTGTCGGGTTGCGCCAGTTTTCGTACCTGCACGCGCGCCCAGTTATCCGGGCCTTCAACAAACGTGCGCGGTGGGTTAAAGCGCAGAAACGGCAGCGGCAGCCAGACACCGTCGAGGACATCCAGCGAATAATGCAGCGTCTGGGTACTTTCCGGCTTCACCACTTCGGGCTGACCGCCAGTGCTGCCAGGCAAGGTATAGCGACCCGTTGCCAGATCGAAATCCAGCCGTAGCAGGGGACCGTTTGCCGTTTTGCGCACAAAGCGGCCATGGTGTGCAGATTCCTGCGGCGTCAGGCCAAAATCCAGGAATTGAACACCGCTATTGGCGATGAGCGTCACGCTCTGCTTGTAATCACACAGATTCACCAACATAGAATCAGGCACCTATCTTTTTGATTGTCAGAGGGATTTCCGCGTGATCGTCATAACGCGCGGTACAGGCGGCGACGTCGTTGGTTCCCGCTTTGCAGGTAATTTCAGGCATCGGATAACGTGACCCGTCTGTACAACGAGCATTGCCGCGACTCTTAATCATTAATTCACCCGACTGGTGCAAACCGGAGAAAATCTCGGCACGACAAACAATATTGTCACCATGAACTACGCGAGCAGTGCCTTTATTGGCCTGGATCTGATAGCGCAGCGACGGCGCTTTGCCGCTCACCGGATCTTTAACATCGACCAGGACGCGCCAGTTACCATTGAGGAAACGCGTCGTTCCTGCCTTCATCTGATTGGCATCCATCACCAGCGCATCTTTTGGAATCGCGGCGATCACCACCGGTCCTTCTACAGGTTTCTCTTTCTTCGCAGCTGGAGTCACTTCAGCACGATGCAAAGGCAGAGCAGATGCCAGTGCTGGCAGTGGTGCCATATCAATCTTAGCGACTTCAACAGCGGCGGCTTCGGGTACGGGCTGGGTGGTCTGTTGCTTCCACAGCAGCGGCCCAACGATGGCGGCAATGATGACTGCGGCAACGGGCAGGCTCCACAGCGGCAGGCGGCGCGCAGGTTTCTCTTGTGCCAGCGGCGGTGTAACCTCCGGTTCGTTAACTATAACCGGTGGCTGTGGCTCAGGTTCAGCCGGTTTAGCCAGCTCGACGACTGGCGTCAATAAAGGCGCATCAGCCTCGGCGAAGGTGATTTCCGGGGGGATTTCTTCTTCCTGTTCCGGCTCTGCTACGGTAACGACAGGAGGAATATCGGCAAGTTGCAGGCAATCGAGCACATCGTCGCGGGGATTTTCATTCAGATTGACGAAGCCCCAGAACGTAATAACGGGTTTGCCATCAACCAGAAACACGTGGTTTTCACCGGGAAACTGGATGGCTTTTTCGAGCAGAGAGCCAAACAGCTGTAGGGAGGTTTTTCCCGACTGCAGGCTTTTACGGCTCAGAGCCGCAGCATTTTCCAGCGTGCTTCCCAGATAGCGCAGCGCACGAAAACGTGCTTCTTCATCAGCGGCTTTCCACGCCACGGCTTTCCCTTCTATCGGGGAATACCAGTCAACCCGATCGCCGTTGTCGTTAATTTGTGGGATCGCCAAACAATCCACCATCGCCTGCTGTTTACGCAGACGAAGCGTTTCACGAATTTGCAATGCTGAATCAAAAACGGCCTGACCACCGCCGCCCACGGCCTGATAGTCATCCAAATTGCCGCTGCGCAAGAGAGTTTTTGCCACGTTGTTACCCCTTAGACTTCTTCACGTATCTACTTTACGTTTTATAAAAACGAGCAAACGGAGAAAGAGAGGCAAAAAGGGGCTAATTTTCATGGCATAGAGTGCCGGGAAAAATCTTGACGTTTTGAAAAAGACTTAAGGGAAATTAATTCGCTTAGGGTGATGAATTATTCAGCGAAATACACCGGATTAGAATAACCTGATAGTGATTTGTTATTGGTCAGTTTTTGTCAGCTATGCTCTGATATCTCGGTTAATAATAAAATAAGAAGGCTTATAACCATGATTGCAAGGAAAACGTTACTCGCGCTGGCTCTCAGCACCGTCATACCGTCAGGCGTTGCGTTCGCGGCCAATACTGACACCATCATCTATTGTTCTGAAGCATCGCCGGAGTCATTTAACCCGCAAATTGCCAGTTCCGGTCCCTCATTTGTGGCCAGTTCACAAGTGCTCTACAACCGACTCATCAACTTTGATCCGGTAAAGAATACCCCGGTACCATCTCTGGCAACGGACTGGACGATTTCTCCCGACGGTAAGACTTACACCTTTACCCTGCGTCAAGGCGTGAAATTCAACAGTAATAAATTCTTTAAACCGACCCGCGACTTCAACGCTGACGACGTGATTTTCTCGGTATTACGGCAGAAGGATGCCGATCATCCGTATCACAAGGTTTCTCAGGGAAGCTATGAATACTTTAACGATGTCGGTCTGGATAAACTGATTAAAGAAGTTAAGAAGCTCGATGATTATCACGTTCAGTTTGTCCTGAATGAACCTAACGCTGCGTTTCTTGCCGACTGGGGAATGGATTTTGCCTCGATTCTCTCTGCGGAATATGCCGACGCGATGCTGAAAAAAGGTACACCGGAAAACGTCGACAACTGGCCTATTGGCACCGGGCCTTACGTGCTGCAGCAGTACAAGCAGGACTCGCAAATCCGCTATCTTGCCAACCCTAACTACTGGGATGGCGCCGTTCCAACGAAACACCTGATCTTCTCAATCACGCCAAACGTCCAGACGCGGCTGGCAAAACTGCAAACCAATGAATGCCAAATAATCCCAGCACCTGCGCCCGTACAGTTTGACGAGATTAAAAAGAATAAAGATTTGACGCTGCATTCGGTTGACGCGCTGAACGTCGGGTATCTGGCATTTAATACCGAGAAAAAACCGTTTGATAACGTACTGGTGCGTCAGGCTTTGAACTACGCAACGGACAAAAAGGCCATTATTAACGCTGTCTTTTTAGGTTCTGGTACGGTGGCAAAATCGCCGATTCCACCGAATATGCTGGGGTTCAATAAAGATCTGCAGGATTACGCTTACGACCCGCAAAAAGCGAAAGACCTGCTGAAGCAGGCTGGGCTGGAAAATGGCTTTGAAGCGACGCTGTGGTCAATGCCGGTCCAGCGCCCATACAACCCGAACTCCCGACGGATTGCCGAAATGATCCAGAGCGACTGGGCAAAGGTGGGCGTGAAGGGGAAAATTGTATCGTATGAGTGGGGTGAATATCTCTCCGGAATGCGTAAAGGTGAGCATGACACCGCGTTGTTTGGTTGGATGTCAGACAACGGCGATCCGGATAACTTCGCGGATGTGCTGCTGGGCTGCGACAGCATAAAAACCGGATCTAACGCCGCGCGCTGGTGCGATAAAGAGTATAATTCGCTGGTTGAAAAGGCGAAACTGGTGAGCAAACCGGAAGAGCGCGCCGCGCTTTACCAGCAGTCACAAGAGATTTTCTACCAGCAGGCTCCTTGGATAGCCCTGGCAAACGGTAAAACGTTCTACGCTACGCGTAGCAACGTCAGCGGATACAGCGTTAGCCTGATGGGCAGTGATTTTTCAAAAGCAAAATTAAATTAATGAGTTAAGGAGAGGTTATGTCGCATCTGGATGAGGTCAGCGCACGTGTTGATGCCGCCATTGAGGAGAGCGTCATTACGCATATGAATGAATTGCTGATTGAGCTCAGCGATGATGTCGCGTTGAGCCGGGAAGACCGCTATACCCAGCAACAGCGTTTGCGTACGGCTATCGCCCATCATGGCCGTCAGCATAAAGAAGATATGGAAGCCCGTCGCGAACAGTTGACCAAAGGCGGCACTATTCTTTGATATTTCCTCGCCGGATCTTATCCGGCCTACAGGCGCGTTCTGTAGGTCGGATAAGCGCAATTAAAACGAACGTCTCGCCACCAGCCATGCCCCGATCACCAACATTACCGCGCCACAGATTGGGCCCATCAGCGTCCGTAGAGGCACGCCGTGACTACGTAGAATATCCAGTATCAGTCCCCCGATAAGCTGGCTGGCAACCAGTACCGCAATCGTCGTGGCAGCGCCTACATTTTGATATCCACTAATGCTGGCGAAAACAAAGAACGATCCCAACAAGCCGGGGATGAGTGTCCACCAGCGTATGCTGGAAACCAATTCACCAAACCCTGCTAAACCTTGCTTAAACCACAATATGCTGACAAACAGCACGATCCCGACCAGCGAGTTAAGTAACATGGCGATAAGGATCGTCGAGGACGTCTGCGTGATGCGTACCATCAAGGTATTTTGCACCACCAGACCAATACCAGCGGCAATCAGAAAGGAGAGGGTCAGCGTCTGGTTCATCTAAGGGCATCCGGTTCGCGGCGATCGTCTAACTGCAACTGCATGAAGGTCAGATCCAGCCACCGCCCAAATTTGGTTCCAACCTGTGGCATTTGCGCGGTGGTTTTAAAGCCCAGCAAGCTGTGCAGATGCAGTGATGCCTGATTCTGAGACTCAATACCTGCCACCATGACATGCTTGCCGCATGCGCGGGCTTCGTCTATCAGTCTGCTGAGTAGTGCTCGTCCGAGTCCTTTTCCCTGATGTTCTGGATGGACATACACCGAATGTTCAACGGTATGGCGGAAGCCATCAAAGTTACGCCAGTCGCCAAAGGAGGCGTATCCCGTAACCACGCCATTCTCTTCACTCACCAGTACCGGATACCCCATCAATTGTCGGGATTCATACCAGGAAATACGGTTTTCGGCATCGACCGTTTGATCATTCCAGATAGCCGCCGTATGCAGTACCGCATGGTTGTAGATTTCTGCAATGGCGGCGCAGTCTTCTTTGCTGGCAAATCGAATTGACATGTTGAACCTCAGGGCTTGTTCACTATAGTATTACAATATGAATACTATTGAAGACAGCATAAATCAACGGATCAGTGCAAGAATTCGCATTGAGCGGGAATCTCGCGGTTGGTCACTCACGGAACTTGCCGAGCGCGCGGGCGTGTCGCGGGCCATGATCCATAAAATAGAACGCGGCGAGAGTAGTCCAACGGCGACGCTGCTGGGTAGACTTTCCGGTGCGTTTGGCATCAGCATGTCTACCCTGATTGCGCGGGCTGAAATGCAGGAGGGCAAGCTGCTGCGCTTCGCTGACCAGCCCGTCTGGCACGACCCGCAAAGCCACTATCTGCGCCGCCATGTTTCACCGCGCAGCGATCTACCTATCGATCTGGTGCAGATTGAATTACCCGCTGGAAGTGATATCCCGATGCCAGCTTCTTCCTATGTGCAGGCCAGACAACTTATCTGGTTACAGCAGGGGGAATTAGTTTTTGTGGAAGGGGACATACGCCATGAAATGCAGGCAGGTGATTGCCTGGAACTTGGCCCGCCGAATGACTGTCGGTTTATCAATGAAACCGCGAAACCCTGCGTTTACCTGGTTGTGCGGTTAAACCACGTCGTCAGCTAAATAGTAGGCGCAGACTGCTACTATTGATGGATTCATGCCAAAAGCAGAGGAGCACATCATGGGTCAACAGACTAATCGTAACCGTCGCTGGGTACTGGCTTCCCGTCCACATGGCGCGCCAGTCCCAGAGAACTTCCGTCTTGAAGAAGATGAGGTGGCATCCCCGGGCGAAGGCCAGGTTTTGCTGCGCACTGTTTATCTTTCCCTCGATCCCTACATGCGTGGCCGCATGAGCGATGAGCCATCTTACTCACCACCAGTAGAGATTGGTGGTGTTATGGTGGGTGGTACCGTAAGTCGCGTGGTGTCATCCCGCCATCCGGACTACCAGCCAGGCGAATGGGTATTGAGCTACAGCGGTTGGCAGGACTATGACATCTCCGACGGTAACGGACTGGTGAAGCTTGGCGCTCATCCCGAACATCCCTCCTGGGCGCTGGGTGTTATGGGTATGCCGGGGTTTACCGCTTATATGGGCCTGCTGGATATCGGTCAGCCGAAAGCGGGAGAAACGCTGGTGGTAGCCGCCGCAACCGGGCCGGTTGGCGCAACGGTTGGGCAGATCGGTAAGCTTAAAGGCTGTCGGGTAATAGGTGTGGCTGGTGGGGCAGAGAAATGCCGACATGCCACAGAGGTGCTGGGCTTTGATGTTTGCCTCGATCACCACGCACAAGATTTTGCGCAACAACTGGCAAAAGCCTGCCCGCAAGGAATTGATATTTATTATGAAAACGTCGGCGGAAAAGTATTTGATGCCGTTCTGCCATTGCTCAATACTTCTGCGCGGATTCCGCTTTGTGGCCTGGTCAGTGGTTATAACGCAACGTCGCTTCCGACCGGACCTGACAGATTACCGCTGTTAATGGCAACCCTGCTGAAAAAGCGTATCCGGATGCAGGGTTTTATCATTGGTCAGGATTATGGTCACCGCATTCAGGAGTTTCAGCGGGAGATGGGGCGCTGGCTTAAAGAGGACAAAATCCACTACCGCGAGCAGGTGACCGACGGCCTGGAAAATGCGCCACAAACCTTTATCGGTCTGCTGACCGGCAAAAACTTCGGCAAGGTAGTTATTCGTCTTGCTGAGGATTGATGCGTAAGAGTGGAAGACGGTGAATGTCTGTAACCAGGCCTGCTTCGTACGAAATGTAGGTCTGGTAAAATGCCAATGACGTTATCTGGATGAAAAGCGATTATTCATGGAGAAAATGAGAAGGTTACAACCCGAAAGCAAATAAATACTCCACATTGAGATAAATAATGATTACTATTCTCATTCTTAAAAAGGCAAAACCATGATTTTGCTCATTGAAGCTATGTGAAGCAGTAACAAACGAATTTATCAAAGGGAGTCGTCATGTCTTTACGTCATCTGTTTTCACCGCGTCTGCGTGGTTCTTTACTGTTAGGTTCACTGCTCGTTGCATCATCTTTTACTACGCAGGCTGCAGAAGAACTGCTGCGCAAAGCCGTCGGTAAAGGCGCTTATGAAATGGCGTACAGCCAACAAGAGAACGCGCTGTGGCTGGCGACCTCACAGAGCCGCAAACTGGATACCGGCGGGGTGGTTTACCGCCTTGACCCGGTCACCCTCGAAGTGACTCAGGTGATTCATAACGATCTCAAACCGTTTGGTGCCACCATCAATAACGCCACGCAAACGCTGTGGTTCGGCAACACGGTAAATAGCGCGGTAACGGCGATGGATGCTAAAACGGGCGCGGTGAAAGGACGTCTGGTGCTGGATGCGCGTAAGCGTTCTGAAGATGTTCGCCCGCTGCAGCCGCGTGAGCTGGCCGCAGATGACGCCACTAACACGGTATACATTAGCGGTATTGGTAAAGAGAGCGTGATTTGGGTGGTGGACGGCGACGCCATTAAACTGAAGGACACCATCCAAAATACCGGCAAAATGAGCACCGCTCTGGCTGTCGACAGCAAGGCTAAGCGCCTGTACACCGCCAATGCGGACGGTGAATTCATTACCATCGATACCACCACCAACAAAATTATCAGCCGCAAAAAACTGCTGGATGATGGGAAAGAGCATTTCTTTATCAACCTGAGCCTGGACACAGCGGGCAACCGTGCATTTGTCACCGACTCTAAAGCGGCGGAAGTGTTGGTAATCGACACCCGTAACGGCAACGTACTGGCAAAAGTCGCCGCGCCGGAATCCCTTGCCGTGCTGTTCAACCCGACGCGTAATGAAGCCTACGTGACTCATCGCCAGGCCGGTAAAGTGAGTGTGATCGACGCGAAAAGCTATAAAGTCGTCAAAACATTCGAGACCCCAACATTCCCGAATAGCCTGGCGCTCTCTGCCGATGGTAAAACCCTGTACGTCAGTGTGAAACAGAAATCTACCCGCGAGCAGGAAGCTACCCAGCCGGACGATGTTATTCGTATTGCGTTGTAAAAAATCAGGAGGGGGAAACCCCTCCTGTCATTTCTCTAAACCCCACGATACGCCTCGTTACACCCCGCCAGTAGCCCGACCCACTTCAGGGACTTACACTACGCCTTCAACGGCTAACTGAATAACACGGGAATACCATGAAAAAGCCATTTATCTGTCTTTGTGCAGGCGTAATGCTGTTTGCCCTGGCAGGATGCACCACTGATTACGTCATGACAACCAAAAGCGGGCAAACCATTACCACCCAGGGTAAGCCAAAACTGGATAAAGATACGGGAATGACCAGCTATACCGATCAGGATGGAAACGCGCGGGAAATTAACAGCAACGATGTAGCGCAGTTGATTGAAGCGAACTAAAAAAGAAGGCCTGAAGGGTTAACCTGTCAGGCCTTCAGCCATTACGGCGCGGTGCGGTGGATTTCCGCGACGCGCTTACGCACGCCGAACCAGCCTGCCACCAGCAGGATGGCAATCAACGGTAATGACGCGATAGTGTAGGTGCCGTTTGGATAGTCAAACGCCATCAACACCAGCACGCTCAACAGGAACACCAGGGTTAGCCACGAGGTAAACGGAGCGCCCGGCAGTTTAAAGCTAACGTCTGCCGTTTTACCTTCTTTTATGGCCCGGCGCAGACGCATCTGACAGACCATGATAAAGCCCCACGACGCAATAATGCCCAACGACGCGAAGTTCAACACGATCTCAAACACCTGCGACGGCACCAGATAGTTAAGAAATACCCCGACGACATAGACGACCAGCGTGGCGAGGATCCCCGCCCAGGGTACCTGTTGGCGGCTCATTTTAGCCATGAATTTCGGCGCCGATCCGCCCATCGACATGGAACGTAAAATACGTCCGGTGCAGTACAGTCCAGAGTTAAGGCTGGAAAGCGCCGCGGTGAGCACCACAATATTCATGATACTGCCGATATACGGCACGCCCAGTTTGGAGAAGAAGGTAACAAACGGGCTTTGCCCTGCCTGATAGGCATTCCACGGCAGTAACAGAACCAGCAGCACGACAGAACCCACATAGAACAGACCAATACGCCAGATAACGCTATTGATCGCTTTCGGCACCATGGTTTGTGGATCTTTGCATTCTCCAGCAGCGGTGCCCACCAGTTCAATGGAGGCAAACGCGAAAACCACCCCCTGAACCAGTACCAGCGCCGGCAGCAAGCCATGTGGGAAGAATCCACCGTTGTCGGTGATCAGGTGAAAACCCGTGGCGTTACCATCCAATGGCTTTCCGGTGCCTAAAAAGACGGTACCCACCACCAGGAAAATCACAATCGCCAACACTTTGACCAGTGCAAACCAAAACTCCATCTCCGCGAACCACTTCACGCCGATCATGTTCATGGTGCCGACAATGGCCAGCGCGCCGAGGGCGAATACCCACTGCGGTACATCACCAAATGCGCCCCAGTAATGCATATACAACGCCACCGCGGTGATATCGACAATGCCGGTCATCGCCCAGTTGATAAAGTACATCCAGCCAGCCACATAGGCGGCTTTCTCACCTAAAAATTCACGGGCATAGGAGACAAAGCTGCCGCTGGAAGGGCGATGTAAAACCAGTTCGCCAAGCGCGCGCAGTATAAAGAACGAAAAAATACCGCACACCAGATAAACCAGCGCTAAAGCAGGACCAGCCATCTGCAAGCGCGCGCCAGCCCCTAAAAACAACCCGGTACCAATTGCGCCGCCAATGGCGATCATCTGTACCTGTCGATTTCCCATCGCTTTGTGATACCCCTCTTCGTGGGCATTCAACCAGCGTCGTTTCGCCGCATGTTGTTCCGCGGCTTGCGTGTTGTTTGTGTTCATTACTTTTCCTGTTGACCTGACAAAAATACAAAATCCTTTTTGCCGCACCTGCTGCGGCGAAAACAGCCTTACCCTTCATTGTGTTACGGGGAAAACTGCCGGCCGAGCATCCTACATTCAATTGTTCGGTTCCGCAAAGCCCCGATAACAAGAATTCAGTATTTTTGTACAGCCTGCACTGGCGCGGTGTGGCCTCGATTCAGCCAATAAAAGAGAAGGGCGTAAATACGTGGAGAGGAGTGCGCTTATCGAGACATTCACCCGATAAGCGCCGTAAGGTTATGCTGATACGCCAAAGACCTGAACGGCCTGCTGTAAGCGCGATGAACGTTGAGTCAGATCGGCGGTAGCATCGGTGACACGTTCCACCATCTCGGCATTATTGTGTGTCATGGTGCCAACGCGTGAAATCGAATCGTTAATCAGATCCAGCGCCAGGGTTTGCTCACGCGTCGCCAGACTAATATCTTTGATCATCATCGACATCTGCAGGACATCGCCAATCATCCCGGTAAGATGCGTCTCCGTTTGTTCTACCATTTTGACGCCGCTATTCACGTTGGCGACGTTCTTCTCAATCAACTGTTTGATCTCTTTTGCTGCAGACGCTGAGTGCTGTGCCAGATTACGGACCTCTGCCGCCACAACGGCGAAACCGCGTCCTGACTCTCCGGCTCGCGCGGCCTCGACCGCGGCATTGAGCGCCAGAATATTGGTCTGAAAGGCGATACTATCAATGACGCCGATGATGTCGACGATCTGCCCGTTGTCACGCGATATCGCCTGCATCATGGCGATAGTTTGTTTCATGATATCGCCGCCTTCTGCCGCATTGGCGCTGGTTTTATCGGCCATGGTCATAGTATGTGCCGCAGTCTCAGCAGTTTGCTGTACCGCGCTACCAATTTCTTCAATGGCGGCAGCGGTTTGTTGCAGGTCGGCGGAGGTTTCTTCGGAACGCTTATGCAGCGCCGTACCTTCTTTTGATACTCGCTGACTGATAGCGCGAATACCGGATATTTGCGTACTGACATCATCGACCAGTGAATTCAGATTAAGCCCGGACTGATTAACCAGGCGCATCAACATTCCGATCTCATCCACCCGATTTAAATGACAGTTATCAGGTTTTCTCCCGGATACCACTTTCTTCATTTGCGTCAGTAGCGTATTAACTGGCTGACAAATTTGATACTTAAGGTAAATAGCAAGCATCAGAAATAAGAACAGCAACCCTCCCGCCTGAATAAATGGATTAACAGGAGCAAAAAGAAATAGCACGGCGAGCAGGGCGATTACCCCTAAAGAATAATTGACGCGCTGGCTAATGCTCATCCATTTAAACATTGATGCCCATGACAATATGCCGCGGCGAATGATAATGCCTTTAAAAAGTCGAAACCCTTTAAACTGCTGGCTATTAATTTTTTGATATAAACTTTCGCTTTGAGTTATTTCATCGCGCGAAGGAACGGTACGCACTGAAATGTAGCCAGTGAGCTTTTCATTGTGCCAGACCGGTGTAACGTTGGCGCGAACCCAGTAATGGTCGCCATTCTGCCGACGGTTTTTCACCATTCCCGTCCAGCTGTCTCCCTGCTGTAGCGTGTACCACATATCGGCGAACGCCGCGGGAGGCATATCAGGATGGCGAATAATATTATGCGGTTCGCCCATTAATTGCTGTTCGTTAAATCCGCTGGCATCAATAAATGCGGAGTTGGCGTAGGTAATATGACTTTCTTTATCCGTCGTAGAAAGCAGCGTCGCTTTATCGTTAAGTGCGTGCTCAATTTGTGTAACGGGCATGTTACTTTTCATAGAGGTCCCATGATGCTATGTATAATCCATACAAAAATCCCCGCAATAAAATCGGGGGATATTAGAAATCTGTTTTCAACCGTTTTAATAAGAAACGTTGCATTCTCTACTAATCATCATTTCTGTGGAAGTAGTTAAAATAAAAATTTCCATGTAAATCATTCATCCCACGTCATAAAAGTGAAACAATTAATACAAGCGCATAACGTTACAAGTCGTTTAAACTGACTTAACGTAAATTGCGTTAAAAAACCTTTTCGTAAAAAGAAAACTGGCATGAAATGATTTTGATGTTATTAACGTGATATCAACGACCCTATTATATTTTGTAGGCTATTAATTGCGGGTGTTTTTCAGTTTAGCGGTACTGGGCGATCCAAATTTTAACCCTGGCTGCGGTAGGGTTTGTTATCTACTTTTTAGCTGAGTAAATGTGAATTAAATGTTTCAGTATGGCTATTTGATAAATTAATAATAAAGACATGTTAACAAACAAAGGCTCGTAACATGTCATATCGCCTGAGTATTCTGGATAAAAGCCCCATCGGGGAAGGTGAAACTGCCGCGACTGCGCTTTCCCGGACGTTGCGCCTGGCGCAACTGGCGGAAGAGTGGGGGTACCATCGTTTCTGGATCGCGGAACACCATAATACGCCACAGCTGGCCAGTCCATCGCCGGAGCTGGTGATCGCCTGGATCCTCGGGCAAACCCAGCGTATCCGCGTTGGTTCCGGCGGCGTGATGCTGCAACATTACAGCCCGTACAAAGTGGCGGAAAACTTCAATCTTCTGGCATCACTGGCTCCTGGACGTGTCGACCTCGGCGTAGGGAAGGCCCCTGGCGGGTTACCGTTGTCGACTCAGGCGTTACAGCATGGACTGCATCAGGAAGAAAAAGGCAGTTTTGCCGATCAGCTTTCTCAGCTTAACGGCTGGCTGGCGCTGAACGGAACGGAAAGCGGGGAAACGGTATTCCCGACGCCAATCCCACCAATACCGCCAGAAGGATTTGTACTCGGAGCCAGTGTGCAAAGCGCACAGTTAGCAGCGCAATCCGACTTGAATTTTATCTTCGCTGCGCACCTCAACGGTGACAAAGCGTTATTACGTGAGGTTTTGTCCTTCTGGCAGACCCACAGCGACCGCCCGACGATAGTCGCCGTTCAGGTGATTGTGGCTGACAGTCACGATACCGCTGCGCAACTGGCGGAAAACGTGCAAATCTGGGGCGTTGAGCTGGAAAATGGTCAACGCGTTACAGTCGCCAGCGAAGAGCAAGCCCTGGCATTCGCCGTACAGGCGGGTAGTTCGCCACGCAAAATCGCGCGTCGTGAACTGGCGTTGTTACACGGCACCGCTCAAGAGGTGATGGTAAAGCTGAATGCTCTGCATACGCAATTTGGTATTGATGAGTTCATTATCGACACGCCAGTGGCGGAGGGCCACCCGCGTCTGACATCGCTGCGTTTGTTGGCACAAGTCCATAATGCCGTGGAGGTGTTCTGATGACCCTCAGCTCAACGCTTATCAACTGGCGTCGTGAATTACATCAGCACCCGGAGCTTTCCCTGCAGGAGGAAGCAACCACCGGGCGCATTCAGGCCTGGTTGCACGCTGCGGATGTCGACATTCTGCCGTTCGAGCTGAAAACCGGTCTGGTCGCGGAAATCGGCAAGGGAGAAGATGTCATCGCGCTACGAGCGGATATCGATGCGCTACCGATAGAAGAAAGTGCCGACGTTCCGTTTCGTTCCCTCACACCGGGCGTGATGCATGCCTGCGGGCATGACGTCCATACCAGCGTGATGCTTGGTGCAGCACTGCTGCTTAAACAACAGGAAACAACCTTACCGGGGCGAGTACGTATTTTGTTTCAACCAGCTGAAGAGAGTTTCGGCGGCGCAAAAACGTTGATCCGCGCCGGTGCGCTGCAAAACGTAGCGGCTATTTTTGGTATGCACAATGAGCCCGGTTTGCCGGTGGGCGAATTTGCCACACGCGGCGGTGCGTTCTATGCCAATGTCGATCGCTTCGTGCTGCGCATAAATGGCAAGGGCGCACATGCGGCGCGTCCGCATGAAGGCAAAGATGCCATCCTGCTTGCCAGCCAGTTGGTAACCGTGTTGCAAAGCGTTGCCAGTCGCGACGTTAACACGTTGGATTCGGTGGTACTCAGCGTGACCCGTATTCAGGGAGGAAATACATGGAACGTACTGCCAGAGTCCGTTGAGCTGGAAGGGACGCTCAGAACGCACCGGACTCAGGTACAGCAGCAGGTTAAAGCACGGGTTAATGACATCGCTGCCGGATTTGCCCATGCCTTTGGCGCACAAATAGACGTTATCTGGCATGCAGGGCCGACCGCGTTGGTGAACGATGCGCGTTGGGCCGATATCGCCACCACGGTGGCGAAACAGTCAGGCTACACAACTCACCATGCTGACCTGCATATGGGCGGGGAGGATTTTGCCGTCTACCTGCAAAATACGCCAGGTGCATTTGTCAGTATTGGCAGCGCCAGTGAATACGGATTACATCACCCGGGATTTAATCCAGACGAACGTTTAATTGAACCTGCCGCACATTACTTTGCGCAGTTAGCAAAAACGGCATTCGCACACCTTTAAGTTTACCTGTTGGGTAGGGGTTATTATGGCTGAAAATCGGCAACTACGGCTCGGAACTATTCTGCATGGCGCATCGGGAAATATGTCCGCATGGCGCCACCCGGCGGCTCAGGCCGATGCCAGTATTAATTTTGATTTTGTCAAAGAGACGGCGCTTATTGCGGAAAAAGGGAAGCTGGATTTTATTTTTGTCGCCGATGGTCTGTATATTAATGAAAAATCAATCCCGCACTTTTTAAATCGTTTTGAGCCGCTGACAGTATTATCCGCTTTGGCCAGCATCACCCAGAATCTGGGACTGGTTGGCACAGTGTCTACATCATACAGCGAGCCGTTTACGACCGCACGACAGTTCGCCAGCCTGGACCATCTCAGCAACGGGCGTGCGGGCTGGAACGTGGTTACGTCGCCTCTGGAAGGATCGGCAAAAAACTATTCTCGCGCTCAGCATCCGGAGCATGCCCAGCGTTATCGTATTGCCGATGAATATTTACAGGTAGTGAAAGGACTGTGGGATTCCTGGGAAGACGATGCTTTTACCCGTAATAAAACAAGCGGGGAATTTTTTAATCCGCATAAACTGCACACGCTAAACCATCATGGAGATTATTTCCAGGTCGCCGGGCCGTTAAATATTGGGCGTACGCCACAAGGTCGTCCGATTATATTTCAGGCGGGAGCTTCAGCAGATGGCAAGAAATTAGCGGCGCAGCATGCTGATGCCATTTTTACCCATCAGGAGTCGCTGGCAGAGGCTAAGGCGTTCTATCAGGATGTAAAAAGTCAGCTGGAAATTGCCGGACGACATCCCGATCAACTGCATATATTCCAGGGCGTCAGCGTTATTGTTGGCGACAGCGAAGAGGACGTTGAGCAGCAGTATCAGACTACCGCTGCGCTGGTCTCCGTTACCGACGCGCTGAACTATCTTGGCCGCTACTTTGAACATCATGATTTTGCCCAATATCCGCTGGACGCACCGTTCCCGGATCTTGGCTCTCTCGGACAAAACAGCTTTCGCAGTACGACTGATGAGATCAAACGCAACGCGCGCGAGCGTGGCTTAACACTCCGTCAGGTTGCTCTGGAAGCGGCCAGCCCACGTCCGCGTTTCAGCGGCACGCCGGAACAGGTCGCCGACGGCCTGCAGCAGTGGTTCGACGAGAAAGCCGCAGATGGTTTTATTATCCAGGGCGGAACGCCGGATACCTTCCCGCGTTTTGTCGAACAGGTTGTCCCTGTGCTTCAGGCGCGGGGCCTGTTCCGCCATGAATATCCCGGTACGACCCTGCGCGCAAGCCTGGGATTAACGACACCTGCAAATCAATTCGCACAATAAGAGAAAAACGCTATGCAGAAAAAATCAGTATTCCTCGCGCTGTCGCTGGCTTTCAGCGCGACTGTCTGGGCAAATGATGTGACGATTAACGGCACGGGCGTAAGTCTGGAAGCCAATAAAACGCCGATCAATACGGCAAAGAATCCGCAGGCGATTGCGCAATTGCCTGCAAATCTGCACCTGGCCGTACCGGGCAAATTCACCGTGGCGATTGCCGGGCTCAGCCAACCGCCGCTGACCGTCTTTGCCGATGACAATAAGACGCTGATCGGCAGCGAGGCGGACATCGCGCGTCTGGTGGCTGACAGTTTGGGGCTGGAACTCAACGTCGTACCTACGTCATGGGAAGACTGGCCGCTGGGCGTCACTTCCGGCAAATACGATGCCGCGATCAGTAATATTACCGTCACCAAAGCACGCAAAGAAAAATTCGATTTCGCGACGTATCGGAAGGACTCTCTTGGCTTTTATGTCAAAACCGGTAGCAAGCTGAAGAAAATCGAGCAGGCGGAAGATATCGCTGGACTGCGCATTATCGTCGGTTCAGGGACGAACCAGGAAGCCATCCTGCTGGCCTGGAACGATGAGAACGTGAAGAAAGGGTTACAGCCGTTTACGCCGGTGTATACCAAAGATGATGCCGCGCAAACCCTGGCCCTACAGTCAGGTCGCGCCGATGCCTACTTCGGTCCTAATGTAATCGGCGCATGGAAAGCTGCACTCAACGGTAAAACGCAATTGGTGGGTAGTGTTGATGGCGGTTGGCCAAAAGCGGCACACATCGCAGTGACGCTGAAAAAGGACAGCGGTCTGGTTCTGCCGGTACAAACCGCCCTCAACGGCGTGATTGGCAACGGCGATTATGACAAGGTGCTGAATCGCTGGGGAGAAGGGGTGGAACGCATTCCGCAATCTGAAATCAACCCGGCCGGTTTAGGCGACTAAGGAGGTTATCGTGAGCGATCAATTTCGCGTGGTCTCACCTGAAGCCAGCGAGCTACAGCCCATTTTGAACGGTCTGTTCGGTGAGTATGCTGCCCGCTACGGCGATTATTTTTCTCGCGACGCTGAAGTGGAACTGACCGAATGGTATCTGGCACCTCAGGGACTTTTTGTGGTCCTGGAGCGTGGCGGAGAAATTATCGCCACCGGGGCTTACAAACCTTACGACAAGGACACTGCCGAGATTAAGCGTATCTGGACAAAAAGCAGCCTGCGTCAGCAGGGACTTGCGGCGCGTGTAGTGCAGGAACTGGAACGTCGGGCGCTATTCGCGGGCTACAGCCGGATATATCTGACCACAGGATTTCGCCAGCCGGAGGCCGTCAGACTTTATTTAAGCCAGGGCTACGATCCGCAATTTGATACGACGCGCAATCCCGAAGAGTACAGCCAGCCACCGTTTGATGGACGGCTGCGCTTTACCAAACTGCTGACTATTGCCGGTCAGGCCAGAATCGCCTGAGGAGAGAAGATGAAAACGACAGATAGCATTAAAGTCGTACCGGCGCGTTACCCCATGCGCACCGTTGGCGCGATCATTGCTTTGTTTGCCCTGGCGGTGATTCTCCAGTCTGTGGCGTTTAATCCGCGCTGGGAATGGAGTGTGTTTGCCCGCTGGTTCTTCGATCCGGTGATTTTGTCTGGTCTTGGACAAACGCTGTTACTGACACTTATCGGGACGCTGTTGAGTATTCTCATCGGCGGTCTGCTGGCGCTGGCGCGGCTTTCATCTTCCTGGCTGTTGAACTGTCTGGCCTGGGGGTACATCTGGCTGTTTCGTTCGTTACCACTGATTGTGGTGCTAATCGTTCTGTACAACTTCTCCTATCTGTACGACACGCTGACGATTGGTATTCCGTTTACTCCCATTCAGTGGGGAAGTTTTGAGACCATCAATGTACTCGGTCAGTTTTCCACTGCGGTGGTTGGCCTGACGCTGGTGCAAAGCGCCTATACCGCTGAGATTATACGTGGTGGATTTTTGGGGGTTGATCACGGTCAGTACGAGGCAGCGGCAGCACTGGGCTTACCGGCAGGGCGACGTACGCTGCGGATTATTCTGCCGCAGGCGCTGCGCACCATTTTGCCTGCTGGCTTCAATGAAATCATCAGCCTGGCGAAAGGGACGGCGATGGTATACGTGCTGGCAATGCCTGAGCTGTTCTACACCATCCAGATGATCTACAACCGCACGCAGGAAGTGATCCCGCTGCTGATGGTGGGTGCGGTGTGGTATCTGGTGATCACCAGCATCCTGTCGCTTATTCAGCATCTGGTCGAACGTGCGCTGGCACGCAGCGAACGACGTTCAGCGATCAACACCGTCCGGGTGAGCCGTGCAGAAAAACGCAGTCGTCAACGTCCACAGCAGGAGGCCGTCCATGTCCCACTCGCCTGAAGGTCATATTTCTATTACCGGCGTCAGCAAATACTTTGGTCGCCACAAAGCATTGGATAATGTGTCGCTGGAGATCCCTCCCGGAACGGTTACGGTCATTCTCGGGCCGTCCGGTTCAGGGAAATCCACACTCCTGCGTACCATCAACCATCTGGAACGCGTCGATGAGGGTTTTATTCAAATCGATGGCGATTACATTGGCTATCGTCGGCAGGGAGACAAGCTGTATGAGCTGAAAGAGGCGGAAATTTTGCGCCAGCGGGTTAACGTCGGCTATGTGTTCCAGAACTTTAATCTGTTCCCGCACTTAACGGTGCTGGAGAACCTGATTGAAGCGCCCATTGCGCACGGACTGGCATCGCGTAAAGCCGCCACCGAGCGGGCATTAACGCTGCTTGATGCAGTAGGGTTGCGCAATAAAGCCGATGCCTGGTCGCGTCACTTATCTGGCGGTCAGCAGCAGCGTATCGCTATTGCCCGTGCACTGGCGCTAAATCCGCGCGTCATGCTGTTTGATGAGCCTACATCTGCACTGGATCCTGAGCTGGTGGGCGAAGTCCTGGATGTCATCAAAGCGCTGGCTAAGTCGGGAACCACGCTGGTGGTGGTGACACACGAGATTGGCTTCGCTCGGGAAGTGGCGGATCAGGTGGTGTTTATGGTTGATGGCAAAATCGTCGAGCAGGGCAGCAGCGAGCAGGTGTTGAATCATCCACGCCACACGCGCACCCAGCAGTTTTTGTCGAAAGTGCTTTGAGACCGCGTCCAAAGGGTGAAATTAACAAGAAAATATGAATGTCCGTTAATCCTAAATTAGTCTTCCTTTTGAGTAAGACTCTTCAGTGAATAATTATCGAAAAATCATTTTATTATCAGGTGAATAATGACTTGGGTCTGGAATATATCACCCTTAGTGAAGTTGTGAGAAAGCATAGTAAAACTTTGCTTAAATCATATGTTATGTATCATGCCATTGAGTATTACCACTTTTTAACTAAGGAATTGAAAATGGTAAGAGCACTGGCCTGTCTCGGCGATAAAACAAGTTATGGAGAAATTATTACTGCTTCTGCACTGGACTGGACTGGACTGGATGGAAAATGGTAAAGCATATCTAGCTACTGGCGACAGGGTGTTGTGTGGCGGCCCCAATCACTATGTTTTTGGTACAGCCACACAATATACCAGCAGTGGAGCGGGCACTTTAACCACCCTCGACACCAGTCAATTATCGATAATGATGCAGAGCTCACAGGATGTCAGCAGCAGAAAGTGTATTCGTTTTAAGTGTGCAGATGATGACGGCAGACTGATGGTGGATTGCCGGTATGTTCTCATACTCCCGGACGGCCATACAGAAACGAGGAATACAGATAGCCAAGGAATGACAGAGTGGCATTATGCTGAATCCGCTGAAAATATTAACCTGCACATATTAATGGATTAATTATGGCTGTTTACCCGCTTAGCACCAGCATTCGCTCTAATGTTCCCGCAGACTCTTTATTATATGATCTATGTATTTATCGTATGGATACCGACAGAAATAAATATTATTTGATAGATGTGAGACAGCAGAAATTTAAGGATAACCACCAAACTCAGATACATATGTCTGAAGATATAAACGAGCCTCTATCAACTATCTACATTATGGAAATGACGCTTTATCGTAAGACGATGCTGCATACCCACAGTGTTACTCCAAAACCTTTCACAAAGATGTATACGCTTGCAGAATTTAGTACAGGTAAGGCGTGCTCTGAGGCGAAACGTGAAAATCTCTGTTATTTTGAATCGGCAGGCACACCTAAACCTGATAGTCAGGGGGGCGAAACGAAACTAGTTACTATAACCCGCGAGGAGCGACCATTTATAGCGAAAGAATATCCTATTGGTAATTCCAGGGATCCTTTTGATAAAAAATTAGTAGAACGTCAAATAGAAGAAAGATTTAACGGATTTGATTTCCCTAATCAAATAGCTGCAAGTGTATGTGGACCTGCTGCATTTTTTTACTGCCTGCAAAAGGATCGCCCTGATGTGTATGCGCAAGCTACCCGTGAACTCTGGCGATACGGAAAAACTAAAATAGGTAATTTAATAATTTCGCCAGGTAAAGGCTGTCGGCATCCTACAGGTGTATTTTACTATGATGACGGCAGACCGAAGATAGTCGGTACAGACTGGATGACGCTTGCTGGACTCAGGGATTCAGAGAATACAATGCTGAGCTTTGATACTCTTGATTCTCCAGTTGCTGGTATCACAATTTGGCAAATTTTGGCAGAATGGTTTGAAAAGGTCGGCTATAAAATGGTCTTTAGTAATGTCGGTATTACTCAGGCGGGTGTTCAGGGAATCAGAGATTTAAATAAATATATTGAGCAAGATTATAAAGTCGTAACATTGATAAATGATGGACTTCTTGTAAATAGTACAAATAAAACAACATTACCTACACACTGGGTTGTTTGGAATGGTTCAGTCATGCAAGATCCTAATGGATATATTAGTTTGGAATTGTTTTCTTGGGGAAAGGAAAAAAACTGGATAAAACCAAAAAAAGATTTGCAATTTTTTATCAACAGGTTTTTTGGAGGAATGGCTTTCAAGCCATTGAAATAAAATGGGAAGATTTTTTTTGGTTCTGCCTTTATTATTACTATCTGCCTGTTCGTTGCAGGCAGAATTCACTCCAGAAAGGGAGGTACTTAATGATGCAACTGTTGGCATTCCCTATTATAACCAAATTAATATATTTGGTGGGGTAGTTCTTTCTTATGATCTTTATGGTAAACAAGCTATTGCTGGAGATATTCATCCAGATAATTTAGGGCTTCACCTACAGTATTGTGATGATAATGAATTCAATAATTGTATCCAGATTAGAGGGACACCAACAAAAGCAGGCATAGCTAAAGTGCGAGTACATGGGGGCTTAGGTGGCGGAATGTTTTCAAAATCAGGAGAGTTCGATAAAACCTATACTATTACGGTCAAAGATTCAGAAGGATCTTCTTAAGATCGTTTGAGAGGCGCTCTCAGTATCGCCCATCAAGATACGAGAACCCGCTCAGAGAGCGGTTTTCTCACATCTGAGTGGTTAAAAAACAACCTTAACAATAATTTCCGATATCCAAACTGACCCCGTATAGATGCGATAGGGTGCAACCCCTTCCAGATATGCCGCATTCAGACACTTTACCGGCAATCAGAAACGGTAATTTTACTCATTTCTTGATGGTCATAAAATAGCATTAACGTACAATATTAGGTGCTGAATCATCCACATCACACGCGCACCCGAAAGTGCTTTGAGTTACATTGCGGCACAAGACTGTGCCGCACAAGGATTACAGGGTGACGACGATTTTGCCCACCTGACCGTTGGCTTCCATGTATTGATGTGCTTCAACGATATCATCAAAGGCAAAGGTTTTATCAATCAGCGGTTTGAGCTTACCGGATTGCAGTCCTTCAAAGATAAACCGTTTCGCCCGCGAAAGTTTTTCTGCGTCCGCGGTGATTTCGAAAATCTCATAGCCGCGGAAGGTCAGATGACGACCGAGTATCTCAATTACCGGAATCGACAAATCACGCGCATCAAGAGAGCCATACTGGAAAAAGAGTCCGCCGGCAGGCATCACCTGGGCAATTTTTGCCACGCCAGGGCCACCGACCGGATCGAAGACCACGCGGGTACCTTTGCCGTCAGTGATCCGGTTAATCTCCGCCACCAGATCCTGCTCCTGGCTGGCGATAACCTCTGCCGCGCCAAGTTGCAGAAGCTGGGCACGTTTCTCACTGGTGCGCGTCATCGCAATCGGTTTTGCTCCCCGCATGTTAGCAATCTGAATTGCCGCCAGTCCGACGCTGCTGGAAGCAGCATTGATCAGTACGTTATCACCAGGCTTAATATCCGCATATTCAACCAGCGCACCGAAAGCGGTCACATACATCATCCAGCTCGCCGCGGCTTCCTCGAAGCTAAGATTCTCAGGATGTTTGACGACAGCATGGGCTGGAGCATTGACGACTTCACCGTACATACCATACTCATGGAAGCTGAAAGCCGGGATGACGCTGACGCTATCGCCGGGCGCAAACTCACGCACGTTGTCTCCCACGGATTCAACAACGCCAGAAGCCTCATAGCCCAGACGAGCCGGGAATTTGGGTTGGTAAATATACTGGCCGTTACGATACATAATTTCCGCACGGTTAATGCCGATTGCGCGTACGCGTATCTGAACTTCATCCGCACGCGGAGCCAAAACTGGCATATCCTGTATTGTCAGGACGTCAGCGTCGCCTGGTTGATTAAAAACCACGACCTTAGACATAGCAAACCTCTGTAAATTGTTCTGTATTGGGTCTGCACAATTTAACGGCTCAGATGAGGGTGAAAAACCGCCGTTGCGGAACTTCACTATTACTCAGATTATAATAATCCCTGTAGGCGCGATTTTTGCTCGGTAAAAAGCGCATACAGCCAGTCAATAAACACCCGAACACGGGGGGCAAGATGACGCCTGTCCGGGTAGAGCACGGAAACGGGTTTTGATTCCCCGGCATAATCGGCCAGCACCTCTACGAGCTGGCCCGACTGGATCCAGGGGGCCAGTACCGCGTGCACACCGTGGATGATACCGAGTCCGGATAAACAGCCTGTCAAAAGAATGTCGGAGTTATCAACGCAGATGTGACCTGTAGGGATAAACGACACGGTTTCACCCTCACGGACGAAGGACCATTCCAGTGCTTCACGATGACGTTCACTGAAAAAGTTAATTGCCTGATGTCTGGATAAATCCTCTGGCGTCTGCGGTACGCCGTGTTTTTGCAAATAATCCGGGGACGCGCATGTCACCATTTTTACCTCACCAAGCCGCCGTGAAATCAGAGAAGAGTCTTGTAACTCGCCAATGCGAATCATGCAGTCGATACCTTCGGCAAGCAGATCGATTCTTCGGTCGGTAGAGGTGAGGACAATCTCAATATCCGGGTAGCGCGACTGGAAATCGTTCAGGGCCGGGACTAATACCGAGTGAGCCAGCGACAGGGGGGCATTCACCCTAAGCTTTCCGCGCGGAGGGCGGGTGGGTGAGAAAGAAGCCATGATGTCATCAACGTCACTGAGCAGGATTTTTGTGCGTTGGTAAAAAGCGTCACCTTCTTCTGTCAGACTCACTTTACGAGTCGTGCGGTTAAGCAACTTTGCTCCCAGATCGTCTTCAAGATGTTGGATAGCTTTGGTCACTGCAGGGCGGTGCAGGTGTAACACGTCTGCTGCTCTGGCAAATCCACCTTGCTCAACAACCTGTACAAAAATGTTCATATATTCAAACATACTGGAACGCATGGCTTATTCTCCCCCGGTATTCGACCATTGTTATTATGAAAGTAATAATCATGTCTGCATAGGTTGCCGAATGCTGCTCTACACTTAGGGTTTTAACTTTGGGGATTGCAGCATGATTAAGGTCTATGGGGTACCGGGCTGGGGATCGGCCATCAGTGAAGTGATGCTCACACTGGCGGAGATCCCTTATCATTTTATTAATGTCGACGGTTTTGACAGTGACGGCCCTCAGCGGGAGTTGCTTAAGACGATGAATCCATTATGCCAGGTGCCCACGCTGGTACTGGAAAATGGCAGTGTGATGACAGAAACGGCGGCGATCGCGCTGATGATTCTCGATCGTCGCCCTGAACTTTCACCACCCGTTGGACACGCCGAACGCCAGCAGTTTCAGCGTCTGTTGATATGGCTGGTAGCAAATGTCTATCCCACGTTTACCTATGCCGACTATCCAGAACGCTGGGTACCGGACGCCCCGGCGCAGTTGAAAAAGAACTGCATTGAGTACCGTAAATCCCTCTATATGTGGCTGAACGATCAGCTAAACGCCGAGCCGTACGCATTCGGGGATCAGCTAACACTACTGGACGTATATATTGCCGTTATGCGCACCTGGGGACCAGGGCATGACTGGTTTCAGGACAACACGCCGAATATTAGCGCTATCGCTGATGCAGTTTGTCAGCATCCGAGGCTACGTACTGTACTGAAAAACAATAAGATTATTTGAATAAAAAAACGCTGTTCCGCAGGTGTGCAAATCCCGGAACAGCGGGCAAACTATCGCCATAAGATTAAATTACGCGACAGAAGGGGTCAGCGTAATACGTTCCAATGGACTCACGATAAACAGATAAGAAATAAGGCCAATCAGCCCCATCGAACCGACGTACAGAATGGCGTAATCAAAAGACTGGGGATTGTCACCCATGAGAGTGAGCAGGGCGCTAAATAGCCCGCAGCTGGTGCGCCCGAAGACCGCGGAAAAAGTGATGCAGGCGGTGGCAGACTATTTGCTGAAAAAAGGTTATCGTCGTCATGGTTTGCTATGGACCGCCGATCGCCGGGCTATTGGACAACGCGTCGCCTCGATCGTATCGAACAAATTCCACGTGAAGACGATATTATTGATGTCGGATTTCACCTGGTTGAAGAGAGTCCGCATAAGTTACCTGCATCCCAAAACAATAAGGAACCTGTCATGCCGCACGTTGATATCAAATGTTTTCCTCGCGATTTGAACGAAGAAGAGAAGGCCGCACTGGCGACGGATATTACCGAAGTCATTATTCGTCATTTACAAAGCAAAGAGAGTTCAGTGAGCGTGGCGCTGAATGAAATTGAGCCAGGGGAGTGGCAGAGCGTGTGGGATGCGGAAATTGCGCCACAGATGACGAGGCTGATTAAAAAACCCGGCTACAGCATGTGAAAGAGAACGGGCGATTATTGCGCCCGTATTATTCAGCCGCTGTTATGCGTTTCCCGCTGGTGACAAACGTTCCGGCGCCAAGATGATGCAGGGTATTGAGTTTATCATCATCAAACTGCCAGCGTCCTTCCACGAAAGCTCGCTCATCAGCGGCAGCCGAGACCACTTCCCCAAACAGGGTGTCATATTTTTCCTGGGCCGCCGTTGCAGGCAGCAGACGACACTCCATCCAGGCCAGACATTTCGCTTCTATTAACGGTAATCCCAGCACCGGACCTTTTACCACCGGAATACCGTAGCAGTTAAATTTATCTTCCACGCGACCGGAAACGCTGCCCACCGCGTAAGTCCAGTTGGTAGCGGCCACGCCCGGAATAACAATACCGAACTTGCCGCTACGCTCAATCAGTTCACGCGACCAGGCGGTCTTATCAACAACAATTGCAATCCGCGGCGGTTCAAATTCCACCGGCATTGACCATGCCGCCGCCATCACATTGCGCCGCTCGGTATGCTCATCCCGGCTGGTGATCAGTATCGTAGGGCCGTGGTTAAGCAGCCGACTGGCATGTTTTAATTCGATTGAACGGAAATGGCTCATGGATGCTCCTGGGCTGAGAGATAACACACCACAATAGATATAGATATTAACGGTATTAGCGATTTTGTCGCCTCGTCTGGAGGAACAACGCACAAAATCGACGGCGTAAAATTAAAAATGCGTTATAAGTACTGCATTAATCGAACAGGAACTCCCTATGACGCCTTTTTTAACCGCTTATTTTGCCCGTATTGGCTGGTCAGATTCGGCCAGCGTCGACATTGAAACTGTAAAAGCGCTGCATTTACTGCACAACGGCGCGATTCCGTTTGAAAACCTGGATGTATTACTGCCAAGAGAGATGCAGCTTGACGATTTGTCGCTGGAAGAGAAGCTGGTGACGGCGCGTCGTGGCGGTTATTGCTTTGAACAGAATGGAGTGTTTGAGCGCGCGTTACGCGAAATCGGTTTTAACGTACGCAGCCTTCTCGGTCGTGTGGTACTGGCAAATCCGTCAAGTCTGCCGCCGCGCACGCATCGTCTGTTGCTGGTTGAATTACAGGGAGAGCAGTGGATCGCCGACGTTGGCTTCGGCGGACAAACGCTGACGGCGCCGATTCGTCTGCAGGCCGATATTGAGCAGCAAACGCCACACGGCGAATATCGCCTGGTTCAGGAGGGGGACGATTGGATCCTGCAGTTCCGCCATCACGATCACTGGCAATCAATGTACCGTTTTGACCTGGTCGTGCAGCACCAGAGCGATTACCTGATGGGCAATTTCTGGTCCGCGCACTGGCCACAATCGCATTTTCGTCATCATTTGCTGATGTGTCGTCATCTTCCGGACGGCGGTAAGCTGACGTTGACCAATTTTCATTTCACCCGTTATCAGGATGGTCGTGCGGTAGAGCAGATTAATCTGCCCGATGTCGCCAGCCTGTATGCCTTGCTGCAGGAACAGTTTGGACTGGGCGTGGATGACGTGAAGCATGGGTTTACCGAAGATGAGCTGGCGACGGTCATGGCTGCGTTTGATACGCATCCAGAGGCGGGGAAATAGGGGCATCGGAAGTCATGCCGGATGCGGCGTTATCGCCTTATCCGGCAGACCCTAAAGTAAATCCGAATGTATTTGTAAGCGGGTTACTACCTGTTGCTACATATGGCTGGATTGTTGATCAGATTTATGGGGCATTGAAATAAAAAATAACAAGCACTCCAATGGAGTCCCTTTGAATTATCATTCAAATAATGCGTGTAAAATAAATCCTATTAACATTGGTGGAATCGATATAATCCAAAGAAAACCCTCAATTCTAAATCCAATAGTTAATTTCATTGGTAAGGAATTAATGTAATTATATTGCTCTATTGTCATATCATGATTAGAGAACTTGTTATACGGCAATATTAATGAATCCATAATAAAACCAACTTTTGCATGGTATGACCCTGGTGTTAATATCAGGCTAGCTTCTTTTGCTAATCCTGCCATAATAGGCAATCTATTATACTTTTTAATATATAAATCAACAACTATAGCATAATATTTTTTATTTACCAATGAAATAATAACAATAAATAACATTCCAATCATGGAGAATGTTATTAAATATAAAATAAAGTTTGGATTATTTTTTAAATAATTGCTCATAAATTATATGTTCTCCGAATAATTCACCATAATGTTCAGCACTATCCTCGACAACTTTTGCGGTTCCTATACTTACGCCAACCCCCGTTACAAAGCATAAACTAGCACCTACGGCGCCCACTTCCGTAGTTACTAGCCCAAGAACCCACATGCAGGCACCTCGCGCAGCTAAACCACTGGCCCAACCAACCCCCATACTCGTCCCCTGTTTAAAACCAAACTTACTATATTCAGTAATTGCAGCCTTTTTGCAAGCATCTTCACGGCCTCTGGAACAAGCGTCATATACATTTGCTGAATAACCAGCAAAATCTAAGCCAACACCAATGTATCCTACATTTTTCATTATTTTTATCAATTTGGAAGAATGCTCAATATAATTCGCATATCCTTCAATATTATCGACTCCAGATTGGTTCCACTTATGCATAACAGAAGATGTTGAGAGGCCCAGCGCTTTCTTTATACTGTTATATTCTTCTAAATTTAATTGTGATTTAGAGAACTTATTTAATACAATATCCAATCTTTTAAAAAGCCTCGATCTTTGTCCAAAAAACTCCTCTCCAGATATTTTTCCATTATTATGCGTGTAAGTTTTTTTGTATAGATCTTCAATTTCTTTTAATATGTCATTTATCTCTTCATAGTATCCTTTGCCTATTTCACTTATATATCCAAAACCATCCCCGGCCTTACCTAAATAATCTCCATAAAGCTGATATGAAAATGTATCTACGACGGCTCTGTTATCGTGTAAAAGTTTTGCTTCCTCTATAGTAAGAGGTTCAAGTGCTTTATCAATTTTATCTCGTGCTTTTTGCAGAGTCTGAATCTGCTTTTGATCTTGCTTTTCAGGATCAACAACAATCAATATAGAGCCTGGTTTTTTTTCCATTTCTGGATTTAGCTTGCGGTATAACTCTTTTACTCCTAATGGCGGATTGACTATTAACTCACACTCATATTTCTTAGGTGATGTTTGATCTGGTACTACACAAAAACCAGGTTCTACCGTTTGTCTTGCTTCTGGGGGGCGCTGCTGCCGTACAGGTGGTGTATCAGGTATTGAATTACTGGTACTATTTACTGACTGAAAACTGGACAAAAGGTATTCATCATATCTGTATGTTATATTAAAATGCGGTGTAAACCTGCAATGACATTTGCATGAACCTCTGCTGTGTGCGGAACCTGCAAGGAGACATATTATTTCGGTTTCATAATCTGATAAATCTCGCCCCATCCTTGAGTAAATATCAAATAAATGTTTGGGAATCCTTGTTCGAAAACCTGTGCTAAAATTTGAAGTTAAGAATTTATTTTTCTTTTCTCCAGTAATGATTTTTTTCCGTCCAAGTATTATCCCTCCAGCCGTACCAATAAAATCATCGTGTTCAAATCTTTCATCGAAGTCTCTAAGTGAATCATGCGAGCGTCTATGTAAACCGGTTTCCTCTTGCATTTGTCTGAATATTTCTGAAGAAGGTGTTATTTTTCGACCTTCATGATCAATGTCGTTATCAAATGCACTTTTGAAGGTGTCTCTATATAAAATCCTGCTTGCTTCTATATGTGAGCCATTTGGTACGCCACCCTCAATTTGGTATCGTTGACCATCAAAACCACATATATACTCATCCCCCTCACATGCTATTTTTACTCCTCTAATACGAGGAAGGTCGGAATTTTCTAAAATATAACCACCACAACTTGTTCTATCTCCCGGAGATAATAAAAATCCTTTCTTAGCATCCCAGAAACTCATATGGCAAATCCTTATTTTAAATATCAAGACTAAAGAAAGTATGATATCAAACTATTTGTAATTTAATTATTGTGACTGCCATCGCAAATTATAAAAAAAAGCCTGAATCTTTTTTAAAATAATTCAGGCCTTTTATAACCAGTTTAATTGAAATTCATTAGATAAATGCCTCGTAAACTCTTTTTCTTTTCTATGATGAGATTAATCTCATTAAGCCCGTCATTTGACAGTGGAACCTGTAATGCCTTCTCCCATTTTAACGTGGTTTCACGTTTCTCAATAATATAATCATATCTGTCATAATGTTTTTTCCGATGATTTTATTAGCATGTTGATTAACAATACCTTTTTCATTCTCTGTGAAGTGGAGCGTTCCAGACAAGGTTTTAAATGTTCTCCTTATATCGCGCATTGAGAATACAGATTCTAAATTCTTTTTCGCAAAAATATTTACTGGCTCTGCCCAATAAGAAGAACTTAAGTCTATGGTCGATTTTAAAGTTCGCTTTAGTTTGTCTGTTTTGATTGTAGGCCTTATCCGGCCTACGGGAACAATTAAAAATCTATCGCCCATTCGGCGTGAAACAGGATCACTGCCGAACCGGTAATGGTTACTTTTTCCGGCAGGTTTTCACGGATAGCCACCGTCACATCAACAATACCGTCACGCCCGAGCGCGCGGCCCTGATGCCCCTGAACACGTAGCGTTTTTCCGTCATGCGGCATCAACCCATGTTGAACCAGCCACGCGCCCATTGGACCGTTGGCATTGCCGGTAACCGGATCTTCCACAATACCAATAGCAGGCGAGAACATGCGGCCATCGGTGGCGTTTTCGCCCTTGCGAATTTGAAAAGGGAAGAAACCGTTACAGCCAATTTGCTGGCTGATAGCGGTCAAAGCAGGCAAATCCGGGGAAAGGGCGTCGAGGTCCACCTCAGACTTCAGCGCAATCATTACTTTAGAGTGTCCGGTGGTGGCTACCTGAATGGGTAATCCGGGCAGCATATCGTCTTCGCTCAGGTGCAGTGCATCGATTATCGCGGCACGTACAGCACCTTCCAGCGGAGCTTCGAATCCAGGTACGCCTTGTTCAAGGCTAATGCGATAGTCATTGTCACTCGCTTCAATATCGACCCGATGACGACCAGCGAGCGATGTTTGCCAGACGGTGCTGTTGCCCAGACCCAGCACCTTGGCGCGCACATAATGTGCGGCGACGGTAGCGTGTCCACAGATAGGAACTTCGACCGTCGGGGTGAAATAACGAATGCGAACATCGCTGTCGTCACTGGTCAGCAGGAATGCGGTTTCCGAATGACGCAACTCGCGAGCAATAAGTTGCATCTGTGCTTCGCTTAATCCATCAGCATGCAACACCACTCCCGCTGAATTGCCGCGAAAGGGTACTGAAGTAAAGGCATCGACGTGATAAACCTGTGGTTTCATTAGCGTTCTCCCTGGGATGGAGAAGCATCATAACGTACAAAAAGCGGGATAGCGATCCAGGCCCGGTAAGCGCTAGCGCTACCGGGCAGCAGAGAAAATTAGCGGCGCGAACGCACTATCTGATAACGGCGGGTAAAGTACTCAAACGGCGCACTCCACACGTGGACCAGTCGGGTGAACGGGAACAGCAGGAAAATGGTCATCCCCAGAACCAGATGCACACGGAAAATCCACGCCACGCCATCCAGATGCGCAGACGCACCGCCCTGGAAGGTCACCACCGACTGCGCCCAACCGACCAGTTTTAGCATTTCACTGCCGTCAGGATGCTGTGCAGAGAACGGGATAGTGGTTAAACCTAGAATACATTGAATCAGCAGAACGCAGAGGATCAGAATATCGGCGGTCGAGGAGGTTGCGCGAATGCGCGGGTTAGTCAGCCGGCGCACCAGCAGGCCAGCGCCCCCCACCAGTGTGAGCACGCCACAAAGTCCGCCAGCAATCATCGCCATCTGCTGTTTTACCGCAATCGGCAGGAACCAGGCATACATCCAGTGCGGCGTTAACATGCCAAACAGGTGCCCGAAAAAGATCCCCAGAATGCCGATGTGGAACAAGTTTGACCACAACACCATGCCGCGTTTGTCCAGCATCTGGCTGGAAGACGCGCGCCAGGTGTATTGGCCGTAGTCGTAGCGTAGCCAACTGCCGAGGATAAACACCGTACCGCACAGGTACGGATAGATATCGTAAAAAAAGACGTTCAGGTACTGTATCATTTCGGGCCTCCCGCGCTGACGTCGACATACTGAGGTGCCACGTCCTGGCTAAAGCGTCGTTGATAGTTTTGTAACGGTGAACTGTCACAGGCGGTGGCATTATCTTCGATAAACTTCACCTGTTCCTCTTCCCAGACTGCATCCAGCGCCTGTCGGGTATCGTCGCGCGTTTCCGCGCCAACTTGCTTAGTGACACTGTCACTCGAAAGAGGACTTCCGGCAAGCTGCAACAGGGCATCAAACAGTTGATACCACGGCGTATCGCGCTGTTTTAAGCGCCCGCCAAGCAACGCCAGAATCGGTGCGACGTTCTGCAGTCCTTCTTTGGCCTCCGCTTCCGGTAACACGCTTAAGTACTCAAGATATAAAGGCAGGTGATCCGGCAGTTCGCGACAGTTTAGCTGCAGCCCGACCTTTTCATACTGCGCCAACAAATCAACCATCGCCTGGCCCCGGTCACGGGACTCGGCGTGCACATGCTCAAACAGCAGCAGTGAGGTGGCCCGACCCCGGTCAAAGATTTCGCACCATTCGGCTTGTTTATCCAGTAACGGCGCATTGAGCAGCTCCTGGCTAAAATCACTCAGCGTGGGGGCATCGCTGGCCACAAGCGCCAGCGCGTCGTCTTTACACTCCCATAGCAGCTCGTCGGGGTACTCCATCAGCAGGCCGATAACCTTCAGGATTTGCATTATTCACCCTCCGCTTTATCGCGCACTTCGGTGATGTCGATGGCATCAATACGGCTGCTGTTGAACAGGTTGAATTTGGTGTCGGAACCATGACAACCGTCGCCGAAGGTAAAGCCGCAGCCGTTTTTCTCCGGGAAGGCATCACGCGCCATTTCGCGGTGACTGGTCGGGATCACGAAACGGTCTTCATAGTTGGCGATGGCCAGATAACGATACATCTCCTCGACCTGCTCAACGCTCAGACCCACTTCCTCAATCGCGCGGGTGTCCGTGACGCCTTCTACGGTTTGCGCACGCATATAGTGGCGCATGGCCATCATCCGTTTGAGCGCCCTCAGCACCGGACCGGTATCACCCGCACTGAGCATATTGGCGAGGTACTGAACCGGAATTCGCAGCGACTCAACCGCAGGCAAAATGTTGCCATTGTGCGGCAGTCCGCCCGCGTCGGCGACCGACTGAATCGGTGACAATGGCGGCACATACCAGACCATCGGCAGGGTGCGATACTCCGGGTGCAGCGGTAGCGCCAGCTTCCAGTCCATCGCCATTTTGTAAACCGGCGAGCGCTGAGCTGCTTCGATGACGTTGTGTGGAATACCTTGTTTTAGCGCCTCTTCAATCACCGCCGGATCGTTCGGGTTGAGGAACACATCGCACTGACGCTCGTAGAGATCGGTTTCATGCTCGGTGCTCGCTGCTTCCTCAATACGGTCGGCGTCGTACAGCAATACCCCGAGATAACGGATACGCCCAACGCAGGTTTCTGAACACACCGTCGGCTGGCCGGACTCAATACGCGGGTAGCAGAAAATGCACTTCTCTGACTTACCGCTCTTCCAGTTAAAGTAGATTTTTTTGTACGGACAGCCGCTGATGCACAAGCGCCAACCGCGACATTTGTCCTGGTCGATCAGCACAATGCCGTCTTCTTCACGCTTATAGATAGCACCGCTCGGGCAGGTGGCGACACAGCTTGGATTCAGACAGTGCTCGCACAGGCGCGGTAAATACATCATAAAGGTGTTTTCGAACTGACCGTACATCTCCTTTTGCATCTTCTCGAAGTTACGGTCGCGGGCACGTTTTGAAAATTCGCCGCCAAGCAGTTCTTCCCAGTTTGGACCCCAGATAATCTTGTCCATCCGTTTACCATCTATCAGCGAACGCGGACGCGCGGTGGGCTGATTCTTGCTCTCCGGCGCGCTATGCAGATGCTGATAATCGTAGGTAAACGGTTCATAGTAATCATCGATTTGCGGGATCACCGGGTTGGCGAAAATTTTGGTGATCACGCCCATCTTACCGCCCAGACGCGGTCTTATCTTGCCGTTGACATCGCGAACCCAGCCGCCTTGCCACTCTTCCTGATCTTCCCAGTTTTTCGGATAACCAATCCCCGGTTTAGTCTCGACGTTGTTAAACCACGCATATTCCATCCCTTCACGCCCGGTCCAGACGTTTTTACAGGTGACGGAGCAGGTGTGGCAGCCGATGCACTTATCCAGATTAAGAACCATGCCTACCTGTGAGCGTATTTTCATTTTTTCGCCTCCTGTACCTGATCGCGACCTTCATCATCCAGCCAGTTAATGTTTTTCATTTTTCTAATCATGATGAACTCATCGCGGTTAGAGCCGACCGTCCCGTAATAGTTGAAGCTGTATGCCAGTTGCGCATAGCCGCCGATCATGTGCGTGGGTTTCGGGCAGACGCGGGTGACCGAGTTATGGATCCCGCCACGCATTCCGGTGACTTCCGAGCCTGGGATATTCATGATTCGCTCCTGAGCGTGATACATCATGGTCATTCCCGGCGGCACGCGTTGACTCACCACTGCACGCGCGGTGAGCGCACCGTTGGCGTTGAAGGCTTCAATCCAGTCGTTATCCTCAATGCCCAGCTCTTTGGCATCGGTCTCGCTGATCCAGACAATGGGGCCGCCGCGCGAAAGCGTCAGCATCAGCAGGTTTTCACTGTAGGTAGAGTGGATCCCCCATTTCTGGTGCGGCGTCAGGAAGTTGAGGGCTTTTTCCGGGAAGCCGTTAGGCGGAACCTCGCGCATTTCACTGACGCTGCGGGTATCGATAGGCGGACGATACGCCACCAGACTTTCACCGAATGCTCGCATCCACGCGTGATCTTGGTACAGCTGCTGGCGACCGGACAGGGTACGCCATGGGATCAACTCGTGAACGTTGGTATAGCCTGCGTTATAGGAGACATGTTCGCTTTCAAGGCCGGACCAGGTAGGACTGGAGATGATTTTGCGCGGCTGCGCCTGGATATCGCGAAAACGAATCTTTTCGTCTTCTTTGTTCAACGCCAGATGCGTATGGTCGCGTCCGGTCATCGCCCCCAGCGCTTCCCAGGCTTTCACCGCCACCTGACCGTTGGTTTCCGGCGCCAGGGCGAGGATCACCTCAGAGGCATCCAGCGCGGTGTCAATCAGCGGTCGGCCTTTTGCCGGGCCTTCGCGTTTGGTGTAGTTCAGCTTGCCGAGGAAATCGACTTCCGCCTGGGTATTCCACGCAATGCCTTTCCCACCGTTACCAAGCTTGTCCATAAGCGGACCGAGTGAAGTAAAGCGTTCGTAGGTAGCGGGGTAGTCACGTTCCACAACGGCGATATTTGGTGCCGTTTTCCCCGGAAGGAGATCGCATTCGCCTTTGCGCCAGTCCAGAATGTCAAACGGCTGCGCCAGCTCTGCCGGAGAGTCGTGTTGCAGTGGTTGCAACACCACATCCGTTTCTTGTCCAAGGTGTCCCACACATACCTCGGAGAACACTTTGGCGATGCCTTTATAAATTTCCCAGTCACTCTTCGATTCCCATGCCGGGTCGACCGCCACGGACAACGGGTGAATAAACGGATGCATATCCGAGGTGTTCATATCGTCTTTTTCATACCAGGTAGCGGTTGGCAAAACGATATCGGAGAACAAACAGGTGCTGGACATACGGAAATCGAGCGTGACCAGCAGATCGAGCTTGCCCTCTATCGCCGCGGATTGCCATTCAACCTCTTCAGGTTTAATACCCTCACTTGAACCGAGCGCTTCCCCCTGGATCCCGCTTTCGGTACCCAGTAAATACTTGAGCATGTATTCATGCCCTTTACCTGAGGAACCGAGCAGGTTAGAGCGCCAGACGAAGAGGTTGCGTGGGTGGTTTTTGCCGCTATCCGGCTGCTCGCAGGCAAAACGAATATCACCCGACTTCAGCGCTTGGGCAGTGTATTGCGCAGGAGATAACCCAGCTTGTTCTGCCTTCGCTTTGACGGTCAATGGGTTAAGGTTAAGCTGCGGCGCAGAGGGCAGCCAGCCCATTCGTTCAGCACGTACGTTAAAGTCAATCAAATGTCCGCTAAACTTCGACGCATCGGCCAGCGGAGAGAGGAGTTCTTGCGCGGTGAGTTTTTCATAACGCCACTGACTGGAGTGGTTGTAGAAAAACGAGGTGCTGTTCATCTGACGCGGTGGGCGGTTCCAGTCCAGGGCAAAGGCCAGCGGCAACCAACCGGTTTGCGGACGCAGTTTCTCCTGACCCACATAGTGCGCCCAGCCGCCGCCGCTTTGTCCCACGCAACCACAGAACACCAGGATGTTAATCATCCCGCGGTAGTTCATGTCCATGTGATACCAGTGGTTAACGCCAGCCCCGAGGATGATCATCGAACGGCCATGCGTTTTGTGCGCGGTATCGGCAAACTCACGGGCGATTTGTTCGATATGACGGCGTGGCACGCCGGTAATTTGCTCACCCCAGGCCGGGGTGTAGGCTTTTACTTCGCTGTAATCTTGTGCGCTATGAACATCATCCAGACCACGGTCGAGGCCGTAATTCGCCAGCACTAGATCATAGACGCTCACCACCGGGCAACGGCTACCGTCAGCGAGGGTAAGATATTTTACCGGTAGTTGACGGACCAGCACCGGTTCTTGTTTTACACTGCGAAAATGTGGGTTTTCGTTGCCGCCAAAATAGGGGAATGCCACGCCGGTCACGCCATCATGCTGACCAAGCAGCGAGAGGGAAAGCTCTGTTTCAGCACCAGCCGCCAGGGGTTCCAGGTTCCATTTGCCTTTCTCGCCCCAGCGAAAACCGATAGATCCGTTCGGGACAACCAGTTCGCCTTCGCGGTTGAAAGCCACCGTTTTCCACTCTGGATTGTTGCTTTCGCCGAGACCATCAACAAGGTCTGAGGCGCGCATCATGCGTCCAGGCACGTAGCTGCCATCTTCGCGGGCATCCAGCAGCACCAGCATCGGCATATCGGTATAGCGACGACAGTAATTGAGGAAATAATCGCTGGGATTGTCGAGATGGAACTCTTTCAGGATGACGTGGCCCATCGCCATTGCCAGCGCGCTGTCTGTCCCTTGTTTCGGTGCCAGCCACTGGTCGCACAGTTTGGCGACTTCCGAGTAGTCTGGCGTAATGGCAATTGTCTTGGTGCCTTTGTAGCGAACTTCAGTAAAAAAGTGCGCGTCCGGGGTACGGGTCTGCGGCACGTTAGAGCCCCAGGCGATGATATAGCTGGAGTTATACCAGTCGGCGGATTCAGGAACGTCGGTCTGCTCGCCCCAGGTCATCGGTGACGCGGGCGGTAAGTCGCAGTACCAGTCATAGAAGCTCAGACAGGTTCCACCCAGTAGCGAGAGATAGCGCGTACCTGCGGCATAGGAGACCATCGACATTGCGGGGATGGGAGAGAATCCGGCCACACGATCCGGGCCGTAGGTTTTCACCGTCCAGACGTTGGCAGCAGCAATCAGTTGATTAAGTTCTTTCCAGTTGGAACGGATAAACCCACCGCGCCCGCGTACCTGCTTGTAGCTCTGGCATTTTTGCGGGTCGTTCATAATGGATTCCCAGGCCAGCACCGGATCGGGCTGGCGGGACAGGGCGTCGCGCCACAATTCGATTAAGCGTTTACGCACCAGTGGATATTTCAGGCGGTTAGCGCTGTAGAGATACCACGAGTAACTTGCGCCGCGTGGGCAGCCACGGGGCTCATGATTTGGCAGGTCAGGGCGGGTACGCGGGTAGTCGGTTTGCTGAGTTTCCCAGGTTACCAGCCCGTTTTTGACGTAGATTTTCCAGCTGCATGAGCCGGTACAGTTAACGCCGTGGGTAGAACGCACAATTTTATCGAACTGCCAGCGCTGACGATAGCTGTCTTCCCAGTCCCGGTTGGTGTGCATTACTTGCCCATGCCCCTCGGCAAACGTATCGCCCTTTTGTTTAAAGTAGCGAAAGCGGTCTAACAGTTTACTCATGACATAACTCCTGCTTCGAATAACGTTGCCTACACAGGCCAAAAGATGACTATTTTTTTTGTGATTTACGGCCGTAAACCAGCCAGGTCACCAGCACGCAGACGATGTAGAACACAAGGAATATTTTCATGGCACCTACCGGAGATCCGGTCAGCGCCAGCGATGAACCAAACGCTTTCGGGATAAAGAAGCCCCCGACAGCACCAATTGCGGAGATAAATCCCAGGGCGGCGGCGGTATCGGTTACCGCCTCACGCTGGGCCTGTTCTTCAGTACCACCGTGCAGCTTCACCCGGTAAATGGTGATTTTGCGAAAGATCACCGCAATCATCTGGAAGGTCGAACCGCTTCCCAGACCCGCGGTCAGGAACAAGCCCATAAACACCAGGTAAAACGCGATAAAGCTTCCTTCGCCCGAGCCGGGCAAAGTGAGAAACAGCAGGGCGCTGAACAGTGCCATAAAGATGAAGTTAATTAAGGTGACACGCACACCACCAAACTTGTCAGAGATAACGCCGCCCGCCGATCGCGCAAGCGCACCGATGAAGGGCCCGAAGAACGCCAGTTGCAGAATATTCACGTCAGGGAACTGTGTTTTCGCCAGCATGGCAAAGCCTGCTGAAAAACCGATAAATGAACCGAAGGTGGCGAGATACAGCAGACTTAATAACCACAAATGAAAACGCTTGAGGACCGGTAGTTGGGAGGCAATTGAGGCCTTCGAACTGGCAATGTCGTTCATTCCTATGCCCGCTGCCACGGTCGCTATCAGCAGTAGCGGCACCCAAATCCATGCGGCATTGGCCAGTGACAGTAACGATCCGTCAGCTTGTGGTACGCCCTGCACGCCCAGGAAGGTAAAAATGGGGAGAAAGATCACCAGCGGCGCGATCAACTGCATCACGCTGACACCGAGGTTGCCGAGGCCACCGTTAATGCCTAGTGCGCTACCTTGCTTCGCTTTGGGGAAGAAAAAACTGATATTGCCCATGCTGGAGGCAAAGTTAGCGCCAGCAAACCCACACATCAGCGCAATGATAATAAATACGCCAAACGGAGTAGCAGTATTTTGCACGGCAAAACCGAGCCAGACGCAGGGAATAACCAGAATGACGGTGCTAAAAATGGTCCAGCGTCGCCCCCCAAATATAGGTACCATAAAGGAGTAGGGAACGCGCAATATTGCACCAGAAAGAGAAGGTAATGCCGTTAATAAAAACAGTTGATCGGTGGTAAAATTAAAACCAATTTTATTCAGATTGACAGCAACAGCGCTGAACAACATCCAGACGCAAAACGCAAGCAGCAAGCAACTCACTGATATCCAGAGGTTTCTTCGGGCAATGTGCTTACCTTTGTTTTCCCAGAAGGCAGGATTTTCGGGTTTCCAGTCAGTTAAAAGATAACGATTATTTTTCTCATTTGATGCTGACATATTATTCTCCATGCACATGCCGTTCATGAAAAAGAAATAAACGCATACAGCGCCGCGCGAGTTCTTTTAGAAACTATTGAAAAGTTTTGGGAATATTGACTGAAAGAATAGATAAAAAAGCGCAATAACGCGGCGTGATGAGGGAATTACACGTTGCTTAAGTGTTACCAATTGTAAATATAAAAGATGTATTATTAATTCATCTATAACATCAATTAACTAACTCTAACGTAATCATACGATCCAGGTGGCGTTCGAATGCAGGATCGGCCATTTCCTCAATGCCTAATACATAGATGCCATCCAGACCGCATACCAACGCAATTAAACGCCAGGCCACATCGGCAGCATCCGGGCGTGAAGAAAACTCACCGGCTTTCTGTCCCTGAGAGATGATAGCGGCGGTTTCTTCGTGCCACATCCGCATGGTCAGCAGGTAAGCGCTTTTGATTTCCGGATCTTTATCCGCCAGAACCTGCGCTTCACGCCATAGTTTTATATAGGGTTCGAACCCGCCATCTTCGCTGCCCAGCATGGCATGCAGCCGTTCACGGAAGCTGGCGTTTGCGCTGACCAGTTCGGCATCCAGAAGAGTACGGATCAGTTGCACAAAAGCGAGGGATTTTAACTCGCCGGCAGACGTAAAGTGATGATGCACCTGGCCGGTTGACACCTGAGCTTCCGTGGCAATACGCCGCACCGTCATGGCGGTAAATCCTTCCTCAAGCGCGACGCGCATTGCCGCCTGCAGAATCACTTCCCGACGTTCATCCCGATTTAGATAGCTCATCGTTCCTCCCATATCCGTTTAGCACGCAGTCTAACAAAAAGTTGGACATACGTTCAAATTTCCGTAGGATCGCCGAACCTGGACGTGTGTCCAGTTTCAGTTTTGAAGGGAGTTTTATGTTTCGTCAGTGGTTAACGTTAGTGATTATTGTGCTGGTCTACATCCCTGTTGCGATTGATGCAACGGTGCTGCACGTTGCCGCGCCCACGCTGAGTATGACGCTGGGTGCCAGTGGTAACGAGCTGCTGTGGATCATTGATATTTATTCTCTGGTAATGGCCGGTATGGTGTTGCCCATGGGGGCGCTGGGCGATCGCATTGGCTTTAAACGCTTGCTGCTGTTAGGTGGAGGCTTGTTTGGTCTGGCATCGCTGGCGGCCGCTTTTGCTCATAGCGCCAGCTGGCTGATTGTCACCCGGGCCGTGTTGGCGATTGGCGCGGCGATGATTGTGCCGGCAACGCTTGCGGGGATTCGCGCCACTTTCGCTGAGCAACGGCATCGTAATATGGCGCTCGGCGTCTGGGCCGCGGTTGGTTCCGGCGGTGCGGCGTTTGGCCCACTGGTTGGCGGGATGCTACTGGAGCACTTCTACTGGGGATCAGTATTCTTAATTAATGTACCGATTGTCCTGGTGGTAATGGCCTTAACCGCACGCTTAGTGCCGCGCCAGGCTGGACGTCGCGATCAATCGTTAAATTTTGGTCATGCGATAATGCTGATTGTCGCCATTCTGCTGCTGGTATACAGCGCCAAAACCGCGCTGAAAGGGCATACGGCGACCGTTGCTATCGCTCTGACGCTGTTAACCGGCGCTTTGCTGTTGTGGCAGTTTGTCCGCATCCAGCTTGCGGCAGCCCGCCCGATGATTGATATGCGGTTGTTCACGCATCGCATCATTTTAAGTGGTGTCGTGATGGCGATGACCGCGATGATAACGCTGGTGGGTTTCGAGTTACTGATGGCTCAGGAGCTACAGTTTGTCCACGGCTTAACACCGTATCAGGCAGGGTTGTTCATGCTGCCGGTGATGCTGGCAAGTGGTTTCAGCGGACCGATTGCCGGTATGTTGGTTTCACGTCTGGGATTACGTTGTGTGGCAACGGCGGGCATGGCGCTGAGCGCTGTTAGCTTTTACGGCCTTGCGATGACGGATTTCAGTAGCCAACAGGTACAAGCCTGGATTTTGATGGCTTTGCTCGGCTTCAGCGCCGCCAGTGCGCTTCTGGCTTCAACAGCGGCTATCATGGCAGCAGCACCTGCGGAAAAAGCCGCGGCCGCGGGTGCCATCGAGACAATGGCTTATGAACTGGGAGCCGGACTTGGGATCGCTATCTTTGGTTTGCTGTTGAGCCGTAGCTTTTCTGCATCGATTCTGCCGCCAGCCGGACTTAATCCGCAGGAAATGGAACGTGCCTCATCGTCAATGGGGGAGGCGGTACAACTGGCGCACTCGCTCCCGTCGTCACTGAGTGAGGCATTGCTGACGGCTGCCAGAGAAGCGTTCACCTGGTCACATAGCGTGGCCTTAAGCAGCGCCGGCAGCATGCTTATCGTATTAGCGATAGGAATGTGGTTCAGTCTGGCAAAGGTACAACGTTAATAACTAGTGAGCTAAATGACAGGGGTAATCCATCTCTTCGACTTCTTTCCCACTCAGTCGAGCGTATTGCCCCGTCAATCTCCAGAACGCAGGCTGTGTTTCCGTATAGATTTCTGCCGCTAATATCAGGCGGCGGCGATCTACCTCATTAAGCTCCAGAAGTGTCCACGGAATAAAGTAGCGATCGCTGTCCGTCAACGTAAACCACAGTGGGCATCCGCAGCCGGAACAGAAGAACCGTTCACCACGATTTGAGGAAGGAAAGTGCGAAGGTTCTACCGATTCTGGTGACATCAGCGGGTGAGCGCTGGCTTCCAGATACATGGCGATGCCGCCAGACCATTTCTGACACAGCGTACAATGGCAGGCATAGACATCCAGCATTTCGACGTCGACGGTAAAATGACTCTGTCCGCAAAGACAACGACCAGTGAATGTCTGCACGGCATACTCCTTATGACCGAGTCTACATCAAGAGAAAAAGCCAGCCCTTGAAGGACTGGCTTTGTATTCTGACTACAACAAAATTAGAACTGATAGTTCAGACCAACAGCCACGATGTTGTCAGTTGACACTTTCGCTGCATTGGTGAAGTTGTTGTCATCCAGCAGGTTGATTTTGTAATCAACGAAGGTGGACATGTTTTTGTTGAAGTAGTAAGTAGCACCCAGGTCTACGTATTCAACCAGATCCTGGTCGCCGTAACCGTTGATGTCTTTACCTTTGGATTTCAGGTAAGCAACGGACGGACGCAGACCGAAGTCGAACTGGTACTGAGCAACTACTTCAAAGTTTTGTGCTTTATCTGCAATACCAGTAACACCGGAGCCACCATAGGTGGTCATGTTGCGGGTTTCAGAGTAGGTGGTTGCCAGGTAGATGTTGTTCGCATCATATTTCAGACCAGCGGCCCATACTTCAGCGTTTTTACCGGAAGCCATGAAACCGCCGTTACCGACAGACTGTTTGTCGGTACGGTCAGATTTCGCATAGGTAGCACCTACGCCAAAGCCTTCATACTCATAAGTGGTAGACAGACCGAAGCCGTCACCGTTAGCTTCTTTCAGGTTGTCACGGTCATTTTTGCCCTGGTACTGAGCAGCAAAGTTCAGACCTTCAACCAGACCGAAGAAGTCGGTGTTACGGTAGGTTGCAACGCCAGTAGTACGGCCAGTCATGAATACGTCAGTCTGGGTCCAGGTATCACCACCGAACTCAGGCAGGACGTCGGTCCATGCGCCGATGTCGTAGGCCACGCCGTAGTTACGACCGTAGTCGAAAGAACCGTATTCAGCGAATTTCAGACCAGCGAATGCCAGACGAGTTTTGTCTGCTTCAGAGCCCTGGGATTCAGAACGGTTGCCTTTGAATTCATATTCCCACTGACCAAAACCAACCAGCTGGTCATTGATCTGAGTTTCACCTTTGAAGCCCAGACGCGCGTAGGTTTTGTCGCCATCGCTGCCGTTGTCGTCAGAGAAGTAGTGCTGAGCGTGAACTTTTCCGTAGATATCCAGTTTGTTTGCGTCTTTGTTATATACCTCAGCTGCGTTTACCGCACCTGCCGCCAACAGGCTAGTCACTGCCACTGCAACTAATTTAAGTTTCATTCTAAATAATCCTTATAATTTTTTCTTGGTGTGTTTCCTAAACCATTGCTAAACGAAGGGGTTCGTCAATGGCAAACTATTTTTAAATGACGCAGTGGTATAAGTTCAATAATAAGTTTCATAATATTGCGAAATATTTGAAGTTGTGTGATCCAGATCTACATAATACGGTTGATTGTATTAATCTTTATATGTGACAAATCTGAATGGGTATATTTACGTAGGGGACTATTGTCAGGGCTATGATTTAAATGGCGTTAGTTTCGCATGTGTAATATATGCATGTGAAGGGATATAGATAACCGCATAATATTTTCGTGCGTTAACCAATTACCATATATTTAACATTTAATTAAACAAATGCAAACATAAATCGCAAGTGGAATGAACAATTATTATTCATCAATTTGTCTAAAGTATAGCCGGGTTTTATTTGTTTGTGATAAAACCCGGCTTTTTTTTCAGGCGCGGCGCGTTGCCAGCCAACAAAGTAGCGATCCCGCGCAAACCATCAGTGCGCCCTGCCAGAAAGATAGCGAAAGCGGTGCACTGAGTAACACAGCAGCCAGTGCAGAAGAGAGCACAGGGGTAAAATAGGATCCTACGGCCATGATGGTCACGTTGCCATGCAAAATGCCAATATTCCACGCCGCATAGGCAAATCCTAACGTTAATGCCGCTGAGAACATTTTAATAGTCACCGTAGTGCTGAAAATCATTTCTGGTTGCGGAGTCATAAAATAGTAAATCCACAAACTTGCGGCTGTTAGTAAAACGAACACGGTGATGCCGTTAAAGCCTTTTGCATATTTATTGGTCACCGTGCAATACGTTGCCCAGATAAAAGCGCCGAGAAAGGCGAGAAAATAGCTCAGCGGACTGCTGGCAACATTGCTGATAATTTCATCAAGGTTAAGACCGTTTTCACCACCCAATACCCAACAAACCCCGGTCAATGCGATAATTAATCCAGGGATTACCAACCAGGTTGTTTTTTGACCATTAAATAAAATAGCAAACAATATTGTCAAACTTGGCCAGAGATAATTGACCATACCGACTTCAATAGCCTGGTGACGAGTAGCCGCATAACCGAGAGCCAGCGCTAAACATATTTCATAGGTAACAAAAAGCACGCTACCAGCGATTAAATAACGCACAGGAATTTTTCTGATATTCGGAAAGCCGACGGTAAATATCAGCAACAGACCACTTAAGGAAAAAATCATTGCTGCGCCGCCCGCAGGACCCAGTCCTTCACTTACCCCACGCATGAGTCCGACCATCGTACTCCAGAGCACGATGGCAATGAGCCCAATTAACGTTGCCTTTTGTTTTGTCATTCTGATTGTCTGTCCATGGTACTGGCAAAAATTTAAGCTGAAATTTATAGCACTTTTATACCGTAGCGCGCTAATTAATTGCCTTTCCCATACTCCCTTATGGGTACAAGGGTTAAACAAAGTGCACTATTTAGTAGCGGAACCGTTTCGTTATTGATTTGACGCAAAAAAAATATGGATATAGCTGATAGTTTCGTCGCGAAGTTGTACATGGCATCTTTCAGACTGCCGCGCTGGCGCAATTTGAGAGATTTCCTGTACGAACCCCTGCAAAAAAGAGGAAAGCAATGGACGTCAGCCGCAGACAATTTTTTAAAATCTGCGCGGGCGGTATGGCGGGAACAACAGTGGCCGCTTTGGGTTTTGCACCCAAAATGGCACTGGCTCAGGCGCGAAACTATAAGCTGTTACGCGCCAAAGAGATCCGAAACACCTGCACATACTGTTCCGTAGGTTGCGGGCTATTAATGTATAGCCTGGGAGATGGAGCAAAAAACGCCAAAGAGTCGATTTACCATATTGAAGGGGATCCGGATCATCCGGTGAGCCGCGGGGCATTATGTCCTAAGGGCGCAGGATTACTGGATTACGTGCACAGTGAAAACCGTCTGCGTTACCCGGAATATCGCGCCCCTGGTTCCGACAAATGGCAGCGTATCAGCTGGGATGAAGCATTCACCCGTATCGCGAAGCTGATGAAAACTGACCGTGACGCCAACTTTATCGAGAAGAATGAGCAGGGCGTAACGGTAAACCGCTGGCTTTCAACTGGGATGTTGTGTGCATCGGCGGCAAGTAATGAAACCGGTATGCTGACGCAAAAATTTGTGCGCTCACTCGGCATGCTGGCAGTAGACAACCAGGCGCGCGTCTGACACGGACCAACGGTAGCAAGTCTTGCTCCAACATTTGGTCGCGGTGCGATGACCAACCACTGGGTTGATATTAAAAATGCTAACGTCGTGATGGTGATGGGCGGTAACGCCGCTGAAGCACATCCGGTGGGATTCCGCTGGGCGATGGAAGCAAAAAACAACAATGATGCCACGCTGATTGTTGTTGACCCTCGTTTTACACGTACAGCTTCGGTGGCGGATATCTATGCGCCAATTCGTTCCGGCACGGACATTACGTTCCTGTCCGGCGTCTTGCTGTACCTGATTGAAAACAACAAAATCAACGCTGAATACGTTAAGCATTACACCAACGCCAGCCTGCTGGTGCGGGATGACTTTGCTTTCGAAGACGGTCTGTTCAGCGGTTATGACGCAAACAAACGCCAATATGATAAATCGTCCTGGAACTACCAGTTCGATGAAAACGGCTACGCGAAACGCGATGAAACGTTAAGCCATCCTCGCTGTGTCTGGAACCTGCTAAAACAGCACGTTTCCCGCTACACGCCGGATGTGGTGGAAAACATTTGTGGTACGCCGAAAGAAGACTTCCTGAAAGTCTGCGAAGTGCTGGCTTCCACCAGCGCAGCGGATCGCACCACCACGTTCCTGTACGCGCTGGGTTGGACTCAGCATACCGTCGGGGCGCAGAACATCCGCACCATGGCGATGATCCAGTTGCTGCTCGGCAACATGGGGATGGCAGGTGGCGGTGTCAACGCCTTGCGCGGTCACTCCAACATTCAAGGGTTAACCGACTTAGGTCTGCTCTCTACCAGCCTGCCGGGCTACCTGACGCTGCCGTCAGAGAAACAGACAGATCTGCAAACCTATCTGGCCGCGAACACGCCAAAAGCGACATTGGCCGATCAGGTTAACTACTGGGGCAACTATCCGAAGTTCTTCGTCAGCTTGATGAAATCTTTCTACGGCAATGCTGCACAGAAAGAAAACGACTGGGGCTTTGAGTGGCTGCCGAAGTGGGATCAGTCCTACGACGTCATCAAATACTTCAACATGATGGATAGCGGGAAAGTCACCGGCTACATCTGTCAGGGCTTTAACCCTGTTGCGTCCTTCCCGGACAAAAACAAAGTGGTGCAGAGCCTCAGCAAACTGAAGTATCTGGTGGTTATCGATCCGCTGGTGACCGAAACCTCAACGTTCTGGCAGAACCACGGCGAGTCAAACGACGTTGATCCTGCGTCGATTCAGACCGAAGTCTTCCGTTTGCCTTCTACCTGCTTTGCGGAAGAGGACGGCTCCATCGCCAACTCCGGCCGTTGGCTGCAGTGGCACTGGAAAGGTCAGGACGCACCGGGCGAAGCCCGCAACGACGGCGAAATTCTGGCCGGTATTTACCACCGTCTGCGAGACATGTATCGCACTGAAGGCGGTAAAGCTGTAGAACCCGTTCTGAAAATGAGCTGGAACTATAAGCAGCCGGACGAACCGCATTCAGAGGAAGTGGCGAAAGAGAACAACGGCTATGCGCTGGAAGATCTCTATGATGCCAACGGTGTACTGGTTGCGAAGAAAGGTCAGTTGCTCAACAGCTTTGCGTTGCTGCGCGATGATGGTTCTACGTCATCATCCTGCTGGATTTATACCGGTAGCTGGACCGAGCAGGGCAACCAGATGGCCAATCGCGATAACGCCGATCCGTCAGGTCTGGGTAATACGCTGGGCTGGGCCTGGGCATGGCCGCTGAACCGTCGCGTGCTGTATAACCGCGCTTCGGCGGATCCACAGGGTAAACCGTGGGATCCAAAACGCATGCTTATCCAGTGGAACGGTACGAAGTGGACGGGTAACGATATCCCGGACTTCAATACCGCGGCACCGGGCAGTGGCACCAATCCATTTATCATGCAGCCGGAAGGGCTGGGGCGTCTGTTTGCTATCGATAAGATGGCGGAAGGTCCGTTCCCGGAACACTACGAGCCGATGGAAACGCCGCTGGGTACTAACCCGCTGCACCCGAATGTGATCTCCAACCCGGCAGCGCGTCTGTACGAGGCGGATAAACTCCGTATGGGCACGAAACAGGACTTCCCGTACGTCGGGACGACCTATCGTCTGACCGAACATTTCCATACCTGGACCAAGCACGCATTGCTGAATGCGATTGCCCAGCCAGAGCAGTTTGTGGAAATCAGCGAAACGCTGGCGGCAGCGAAAGGGATCAACAACGGCGATCACGTGAAAGTTAGCAGTAAACGTGGATTTATTCGCGCAGTTGCCGTGGTGACCCGTCGTCTGCGTACCCTGAACGTCAACGGTCAGCAGGTTGAAACGGTTGGGATCCCAATCCACTGGGGCTTTGAAGGAGTCGCGCGTAAAGGCTTTATCGCCAACACCCTGACGCCGAATGTCGGTGATGCAAACTCGCAAACGCCGGAATACAAAGCGTTTTTAGTTAACATCGAGAAGGCGTAAGGGAGGCGAACATATGTCTATGGAAACGCAGGACATCATCAAACGGTCCGCAACAAACTCCATCACGCCGCCGCCTCAGGCCCGTGATTACAAAGCCGAGGTCGCGAAGCTGATCGACGTTTCCACCTGTATAGGCTGTAAGGCCTGTCAGGTGGCATGCTCAGAGTGGAACGATATCCGCGATGAAGTTGGCCACTGCGTCGGGGTGTATGACAACCCCGCCGATCTCAGCGCCAAGTCCTGGACGGTGATGCGGTTTACCGAAACCGAACAGAACGGCAAGCTGGAATGGCTGATTCGTAAAGACGGCTGTATGCACTGTGAAGATCCGGGCTGCCTGAAGGCATGCCCGTCTGCCGGGGCAATCATCCAGTACGCCAACGGGATTGTCGATTTCCAGTCAGAACACTGTATTGGCTGCGGCTACTGTATTGCCGGGTGTCCATTTAATATTCCGCGCCTCAATAAAGAGGATAACCGTGTGTATAAATGTACGCTGTGTGTCGACCGGGTCAGCGTCGGGCAGGAACCTGCCTGCGTGAAGACCTGTCCGACCGGGGCAATACATTTCGGCACCAAGCAGGAAATGCTGGAAATGGGCGAACAGCGTGTGGCAAAACTGAAAGCACGCGGTTTCGAACACGCCGGTCTCTACAACCCGGAAGGTGTGGGTGGTACGCACGTTATGTACGTTCTGCATCATGCCAACCAGCCGGAGCTGTATCACGGCCTGCCGAAAGATCCGCAGATCGATACCTCTATCAATCTGTGGAAAGGGGCGCTGAAACCGCTGGCCGCTGCCGGATTTATCGCCACCTTCGCCGGGCTGATTTACCACTACATTGGTATCGGTCCGAATAAGGAAGTGGACGACGACGAGGAGGATCATCATGAGTAAGTCGAAAATGATTGTGCGCACGAAGTTTATCGACCGCGCCTGTCACTGGACGGTGGTGATCTGCTTCTTCCTGGTGGCGCTGTCGGGGATTTCGTTCTTCTTCCCGACTCTGCAATGGCTGACGCAAACCTTCGGTACGCCGCAGATGGGACGCATTTTGCACCCGTTCTTCGGCATACTGATCTTCGTCGCGCTAATGTTCATGTTTGTGCGCTTTGTGCACCACAACATCCCGGATAAAAAAGATATTCCGTGGCTGAAAAACATTGTGGAAGTGCTGAAAGGCAATGAACACAAAGTGGCGGATGTGGGCAAGTACAACGCCGGGCAGAAAATGATGTTCTGGTCGATCATGAGCATGATTTTCGTGCTGCTGATTACCGGTATTATTATCTGGCGTCCATACTTTGCACAGTTCTTCCCAATGCAGGTCGTGCGCTATAGCCTGCTGATCCATGCGGCGGCGGGGATTATCCTGATGCACGCCATCCTCATCCATATGTATATGGCATTCTGGGTGAAAGGTTCGATTAAAGGCATGGTTGAAGGGAAGGTGAGCCGTCGCTGGGCGAAGAAACATCACCCACGTTGGTATCGCGAAGTTGAAAGACAAGAAGCGAAAAAAGAGAGCGAGGAAGGGGTTAACTAATCCCTGATGTTCCCTCTACGCAATGGCGCTACATCGGTAGCGCCATTTTTTTGCCAAAAAAACGTCATGTTTCTGTCATATGCTGAACGTAAGGTGTTGTCTTTCCAATAATAGAAGAGTTAAAAGACAATGCATCTGGTGAAAAAACTACTCGCAATCAGCGTGTTTCTTTGTGCTTCAGCTCAGGCGCAGAACATCCTCGAATTTCCTCAGCCGGAGAATAACCCGGAAGAGTTTTATGCCGTAACCGAAATCCCGGCAGGTGGAATGATTAAATATGAAACCGACGCCAAAACCGGGTTTATCGTTGCCGATCGCTTCCAGTCAATGCCGGTTGCCTATCCCGCCAATACGGTTCACTAACCCAGTCTTTAGCCGGTGACGGCGACCCGCTGGATGTTATCTTTTATACTCGTGCGCCGCTGGCCCCGGGGACGTTGATTAAGCTGCGCGCAATAGGCGTCCTGAAGATGATCGACGGCGGTGAAAAGGACGACAAAATTGTCGCCGTGCCGGCCAGTAAAATTGACCCCACTTATGACAACATCAAAGAATTGAGCGATCTGCCCAATATTGAAGTTCAACGTCTGGAATCTTTCTTCCGCGTGTACAAAGATCTGCCGGAAGGGCGCAAGAAGGTCGAATTAAACGGTTTCAACGACGCCGCTACGGCAAAGCAAGAGATCAAACAGGCCTGGGATGCCTGGAAAGAGAAAAAACCGCAGCAATAAATGGTATGCCGGATGGCAGGCCTACACGCGCATTTTGCTGGTGTAGGCCGGATAAGCTTGCGCCATCCGGCAATAAAGATTACTCCAGTTGTGAGTTCAGACGCTCAATCTCTTTACGCCATTGCGCCTGTAACAGCGGTTTTTGATGTTTCGGCTTGCGGGCGAGATCGTCGGCCAGACGCTGTTCCAGATCGAGGAGTTGTTCCAGCAATCCATCGCTGTCACAGCTTATTTCAACTTTCGCTTCGACCACCGTTTTGGGAACGGTTATCTCCGCGGACGTTTCCCTAATACGCGCATTGACCGCCTCCAGATCGTGCCATTCACTGAGTTCGCCATTGTCGATTAACCAGAACCGGTTACAGCTTTGGCTGATAAGCTGCCGGTCGTGACTGACCAGCAACACGCCGCCGTTATAGCTTTGTAGCGTTTCTGCCAGCGCCTCTTTACCTTCCATATCCAGATGGTTGGTCGGTTCATCGAGCATCAGCAGACTGTAGCGCGCAAGCGTCAGCCCCACAAACAGCAGCCGGGAGCGCTCACCACCGCTTAATGTACTGACCCTCTGCGTATGACGAATCCACGGAAAACCCGCGCTAATCAGCGCCATCTTGCGAATCTCTGGCTGCGGGGCAAACGCTTCCAGCGCGTCAAACAATGAATCGTTATCGGCAAGCTGATGCAGCGTCTGATCGTAATAGCCCAGCGTAACGCGCGGGTGCAACACCAGTGAAGGCGATGCCAGCTGTGATTGAAACTGTTGCCAGATAAGCCTTAACAGCGATGATTTACCGCAACCATTACGCCCGACAATTGCCACGCGATCGCCGCTTTTTAACCGGATACCGGCAATGGAAAACAGTGTATCTGCGTCGGGAGCAGGGGCTACAGACAGATTGGTCATCTCCAGCAAACGATCTGCACGCAGGGAATCACCCTGCAATGTTAGTGTCCACTGACTTCCTGCCGTCACTTCTGTCTGCACCTCTTTCAGGCGTTGCACCTGTTTTTCCATCTGCTTGGCCTTGCGGGAGAGATCTTCGTTGTCGTAGACCCGCCCCCAGGTTGCCAGCCGTTTGCCGCTGGCGGTAACCCGGTCTATCTCTTTTTGCTCAGCCTTGTGGCGCAGAGCATCGCTGACGTCTCTTTCTGCCAGCGCCTGACGTGCCGCGCTACAGGGCAGATCAAAGGCATGGAGAGTGCGATCGCGTAGGATCCACGTTCCGTGAGTCACTGCGTCCAGCAACTGCGGGTCGTGGGAAACCACCACAAAACTGCCAGACCAGTTCTGTAAGAATTGCTCCAGCCACAGTAATGTTGGCAAATCCAAATGGTTACCCGGTTCATCCAGCAGCAGCAGGTCAGGATTACGCATCAACGCCCGCGCTAATAGCAAGCGTGTGTGCTGGCCACCGCTCAACGTTTGCGCTGTCAGAGATAAATTCTCTGGTGTGAAACCCATTTCGGCAAGCAGCGCTTCAACCCGCCATTGTTGAACCGCACGCTCATGCTCAGGAAGTTGAGCGAGAACGGCTTCCTGCAGTGTAAGAGGCAATATATCGTCAGGTAGATGTTGTTCTACACGCGCGAGATGGCAGTGATTCGCTTGCGCGATTGCTCCACTGGTGGGCGAAATCGTGCCATCGAGCAGTTTTAACAGCGTGCTTTTTCCGCAGCCGTTGTAACCGATAAGCCCGATGCGGTCGCCTTTTTTTAGGGTAAAGGAAAGATCGTCGAATAGCGTGCCGAATGCCGTATCAACGTGTAAGGATTGTGCGGTTAGTAATGTGCTCATTGTTGCTTACTCAAGAGTTACAGGCGTGAAAACGCCTCGTCAAACATCGCTGACGATAACCCGGTAAGCCCGAGAGAAGGGGGTTTAGAAGTTAGCTTCGCTCAAGCAGAAGTTATCGCAGCACGATACCGATAACGCTTGAGCACTGGCGATCGCCAAAAGCATGTGAAACGATAAAACGTTCACAGTACAGCATAAGTATCCTCCTTTTGTTTTTCAGAATGTTGATCGGTGATGAAAGTGTAATCGCAACATACGCAGTAGCGCAAGCTTTGAACGCCCAGCAGATTACAAGACAAATAAATCATGCAAAACTTAATTTTCTTCGCGTCGAAAGCTTGGGTTAATGATCACAATAACGATCAATATTCTCCGGTATCCTATCGCGCACTATTTTATTATTTGGAGAATAGATGACATGAAAAAAACAATGACATTGACGATGATTGCGCTGGGATGTTTATTTGTAAATGCACAAGCAAGTGAAAAACTAGCGGGTAATGAGATACTTAAAGTGCAAAAAGGTGGTGTTCCTGACAAAATTTACACGCAGAATAAACCGCATTTAAAGATTGCCACCTATAACATTGGTAAAAATGAAGCATCTGCTGATGTGGCGGATTTTACGGCACTTAATTCGGCAATTAAAAAAATTGATGCGGATATTATTGCTGTACCAGAGGTTGATAATAAAACAGGGCGCAGTCAAAAGATTGATCAACTCAAAAAAATCGCTGATGCCAATAAACTGTATTACGCCTTCGGTAAAGCCCTCGATTTTGATGGCGGTGAGTACGGGTTAGGACTGCTTTCCAAATATAAAATATTGCATACACAGGTGGTAAAATTACCGTCGGGTAATGCTGAACAACGCGTGGCGTTACTGGCGCAGGTTGACGTTCCTGGGTTTGATTCTGCTCCCATCATTATGGTGACTCATCTCGACTGGCAAAAAGACCCCACCATGCGTACGGAACAAGCCCGCTATCTGTTAGATATCAGCATTGGCGACGCGACATCAGATTTCCCGGATATCGCCTCCTCAATTAAGATCCTTGCAGGGGATTTTAATTCGACCCGGGATGAGCAGCCACTTAAAGAAATACGTTACTTTTTCAATGAAGTGACGAAAGAAGGAATTGATACGCGCAGTTGGCCAGCCGTTAATCCTGCGATCGATATAGACCATATTTTCACGTTTAAAGGTCAGAAGTGGAACGTCAAAAACCTGGAAATCCCACATAATTCGCCAGAGTTTACGTGGTCTACGGCGAGCGATCACCTGCCGGTTATTGCTGAACTTGAACTTTCAGAACAGTAATCTACATACAGTATTTCGTTCATCGAACGCTTAAAATTGCCCGGCAGACTCAGCTGCCGGGCAAACCGTCAAATAGAAGTACGACGGTAGTCGCGATATTCCGCCTGCCAGAAATTATCGTCAATAGCCTGTTGCAGCGCTTCAGCGGAGGTTTTCACCGCCACACCTTGCTGCTGGGCCATTTTACCGACGGCAAAGGCAATGGCACGAGAAACCGTCTGAATATCTTTCAGTTCCGGTAGCACCAGTCCTTCACCGTTGAGCACCAGCGGTGAATACTGTGCCAGCGTTTCACTGGCCGACATCAGCATTTCATCAGTGATGCGCGACGCGCCAGAAGCAATCACGCCAAGGCCAATACCCGGGAAGATATAGGCGTTGTTACACTGGGCGATCGGGTAAGTTTTCTCTTTCCACACTACCGGTGCAAACGGGCTACCGGTCGCAACCAGCGCGTTACCTTCGGTCCAGGCGATAATATCCTGCGGCGTGGCTTCTACACGAGAAGTCGGGTTAGACAGCGGCATGACGATCGGACGCGGACAATGCTTGTGCATTTCGCGGATAATCTCTTCGGTAAACAGACCAACCTGTCCGGAAACCCCGATCAGGATGTCAGGTTTAACGTTGCGGATCACATCGAGCAACGACAGGACATCTTCTTGTGTATCCCAGTGCTGCAGATTTTCGCGTTTTTGCACCAGTTTGGTCTGGAAGGAGAGCAGGTTCGGCATTTTGTCGGTTAACAGGCCGAAGCGATCGACCATGAATACGCGTTGACGCGCCGCTTCTTCGCTTAAACCTTCTCGCTGGATTTGCGCAATGATCTGCTCGGCGATCCCGCATCCGGCGGAACCCGCGCCGAGGAAGACGATGTTTTGTTCGCTCAGCTGGCTTCCGGCCGCGCGGCTAGCCGCAATCAGCGTACCGACGGTAACCGCCGCGGTGCCCTGAATATCGTCGTTAAATGAGCAAATTTCATCGCGATAACGGGTCAGCAGTGGCATAGCGTTTTTCTGGGCGAAATCTTCAAACTGCAACAGCACGTCCGGCCAGCGATGCTTCACGGCCTGGATGAATTCATCAACGAATTCGTAGTATTCATCATCAGTGATACGCGGATTGCGCCAGCCCATATACAGCGGATCGTTCAGCAGTTGCTGGTTGTTGGTCCCCACGTCCAGTACCACCGGAAGTGTATAGGCCGGGCTAATTCCGCCACATGCGGTATACAGCGACAGTTTACCGATTGGAATGCCCATCCCGCCGATCCCCTGATCGCCAAGACCTAAAATACGTTCGCCATCGGTGACAACGATGACCTTGATATTGTGGTTAGGGACGTTTTGCAGGATATCGTCCATATTGTGGCGGTTCTGATAAGAGATAAACACGCCGCGCGCACGACGATAAATCTCAGAGAAACGCTCACAGGCTGCGCCGACCGTTGGGGTATAGATAACTGGCATCATCTCATCCAGGTGATTATGCACCAGTCGATAAAACAGGGTTTCGTTGGTGTCCTGGATGTTGCGCAGGTAAATATGTTTGTCGATTTCGGTTTTGAAGCCCTGATATTGGATCCAGGCGCGTTCAGCCTGTTCTTCAATCGTTTCGACGACTTCCGGCAGTAACCCCAGCAGGTTGAAGTTACGGCGTTCTTCCACACTGAAGGCGCTCCCTTTATTCAGTAAAGGGAACTCCAGCAGTACCGGGCCAGCGTAAGGGATGTAAAGGGAACGCAGTTTTTTAGTTTCGTTTTCCATGTCACTCACTCTTTTTTGAATAACCGTCCCTGGCGCTCTTTATGATCGTATGTGGCCTGTCCGCCAGGGAAACGGGCGAAGTATAAAGCATTGTGAATGGGTTAAGGGGTTTTATAAGCAAAAACACCACTGCGGTTGCAATGGTGTTTATCTCGTTACTCAGTCAGACGTGCGAAAGGCTACTTGCCGTCAGCGCGGCGCTTTCTTCCAGTAGGATTGTTGACCACGTTGGTTTTGTCACCTTCGGTCACGATTTTACGTTGATTTGAGATTTTGTGGTCCAGTCCGAGAATATGACGGGCCTGACGGTTCGATTTCATTCTAACTCCTTAATCCTGTTACTGGTTTCAAGGGCGAGCCCGTATGAGAACGGACGAAATACAACCTGATATAAAGCCGATGTTCAACATAACGGCTTTCTGGATGGTCGGTCATTTTATCTGAAAGGTCAATGCTTAAGCGGCAAATGAGAACTATCCCGTATGTAACATGCTTTTTCCCGGGCGTCCTATACTAGTAACTCCGACGACAACACAGGAGAGCGGTAATGACTATCCATAAGAAAGGTCAGGCACACTGGGAAGGCGACATTAAGCGCGGCAAAGGCACTGTGTCGACCGAAAGTGGCGTGTTAAATCAGCAACCGTATGGGTTTAATACACGATTTGAAGGTGAGAAAGGCACCAATCCTGAAGAGTTGATTGGCGCGGCCCATGCAGCCTGCTTCTCGATGGCGCTTTCACTGATGCTGGGCGAAGCAGGGTTTACCCCAGATGCCATTGATACCACTGCCGATGTTTCTCTGGATAAGGTAGATGCCGGGTTTGCGATCACTAAAGTCGCGTTGCATAGTCAGGTGAGCGTGCCGGGGATAGACGCCGCCACGTTTGACGGCATCATCCAGAAAGCAAAAGCCGGATGCCCGGTATCTCAGGTTCTGAAAGCGGAAATAACGCTGGATTACAAACTGAAGTCTTAATAAAGTCGTGCCGGATGTGACCAGTTCTTATCCGGCACCTGATGATGTTATTGCGCTACCCAACCGCCATCCATATTCCACGCTACGCCACGCACTTGCGCCGCACCGTCTGAACATAAGAATAACGCGAGATTCCCTAACTGCTCTGGGGTAACGAATTCGCGCGACGGCTGCTTTTCAGCCAGCAAGGCGTCACGGGCTGCCTCAGGCTCTGCGCCTTCGGCAATACGTTTATCGATCTGCTGCTGGACCAGCGGCGTTAGCACCCAGCCGGGACACAGCGCATTGCAGGTGATTTCCGTCTGCGCGGTTTCCAGCGCGATGGTCTTGGTTAATCCCACCACACCGTGCTTCGCTGCTACGTAGGCAGATTTCTCTTTTGAAGCCACCAGGCCGTGAACAGAAGCGATATTAATGATGCGCCCCCAGTTTCGCGCGCGCATACCGGGAAGCGCCAGACGCGTGGTGTGAAAAACGGAGGAGAGGTTAATCGCGATAATCGCGTTCCATTTATCAACCGGGAAGGTTTCTATCGGTGAAACATGCTGGATCCCGGCGTTATTGATAAGAATATCCACACCGCCGAATTCGCTCTCTGCATAGCGCATCATGTCGGCAATTTGCGCTTCATCGCTCAGATCCGCGCCATGATAGCCTGGCGTTTTGCCATACTGCGCAACAGCGTCTTTGGCAGCATCAACATCACCAAACCCGTTGAGGATCAGAGTGGCGCCAGCTTGCGCCAGCACCTGTGCGATACCTAATCCGATACCACTGGTCGAGCCGGTAACCAGGGCGGTTTTTCCCGTTAAGTTCATGATGATTCTCCTTAAACAATTCCGGTGGTGTAGAAGACGCCGATGACAAACAGTACGGCCAGACTTTTAATGATGGTAATAGCGAAAATTCCGCCATACGCCTGACGATGACTAAGGCCGGTGATAGCCAATAAGGTAATGACCGCGCCGTTATGCGGTAGGGTGTCCATACCGCCGCTGGCCATAGATGCCACGCGGTGGAATACTTCAAGTGGGATATTGGCGGCATGTGCGGCAGCGATGAAAGTGTCAGACATGGCGGCAAGGGCAATACTCATCCCGCCAGACGCCGAACCGGTGATCCCGGCAAGCGTGGTAATGCTGATAGCCTCATTGAGCAGCGGGTCAGGAATAGCCGCCAGCGCTTTTGACAGCACGAGGAAGCCCGGCAGGGCGGCGATCACTGCGCCAAAACCGTACTCTGACGCGGTGTTCATCGCCGCGAGGATCGCGCCACCAACTGCCGTTCTGCTGCCTTCAGCCAGGCGACCTTTAATGTTGCGGTAGCCGAAGAGCACCACCAGCAGAATCCCAGAAATCAGCGCCGCTTCCACTGCCCAGATAGCGGTGATTTTACCGACTTCGGTGGTAATCGGTTTGGCAAGCCCCGGAAGTTCAAGTTGATGCGTGGCGCCGTACCACTGTGGGATCCAGCGGGTAAACAGCAGGTTAAATACCCCAACCAGGATCAGCGGAGAGATCGCGATGATCGGGTTCGGCAGGTTAATGTTATCCGGCGTTTCCGGCTCGTTTAACAGTTCAGTGCCATAGCCTTCATTCTTTGCCTGCGCTTTACGACGCTGACGTTCGAGATAAACCAGACCGACGAAAATAATAAACAGCGAGCCTATCAGCCCCAGCCACGGCGCAGCCCAGGCGTTAGTCCCAAAGAAGCTGGTCGGAATAATGTTCTGGATCTGCGGCGTGCCTGGCAGAGCATCCATAGTGAAAGAGAATGCGCCCAGCGCAACGGTGGCCGGGATCAGGCGCTTAGGAATATTACTCTGGCGGAACAGCTCCGCCGCAAATGGATACACCGCAAACGCCACGACGAACAACGAAACCCCGCCGTAGGTTAACAGCGCGCACACCAGCACGATCACCGGGATGGCGTGACGACGACCGAGGATGTTGATAGCGGCGGCAACAATGGAACGTGAAAATCCAGATAACTCGATTAACTTGCCAAACACTGCACCCAGCAAGAACACCGGGAAGTAAAGCTTCACAAAACCGACCATTTTTTCCATAAACAGGCCGGTGAAAGCGGGGCCGACGGCGCTGGGTTCAGTGAGTAATACAGCACCTAATGCCGCGATGGGGGCAAACAGAATGACGCTGTATCCGCGATAGGCTGCAAGCATCAGCAGGCCCAGCGCTGCCAGGGCGATTAATACACTCATCATGACTCCTTATTATTATATTGGGGTACAGAAAGAGACGTTATGGTTTCAGGGCAAAACGCAGTTGATGCTCTCTGCGTTGCTGGATGTACTCCTTGCGCGAATCATCCCAGCGATAAAATCCCTGACCGCTGCGTAAACCGGTATCACCGTTGGCTACCTTGTCAGCGACCAACGACATCATCTCGCTGCCGGTTGCCAGTTCCGGGAGCAGATGCCGACAAATATCCTGCACCGTAGAGAGTCCGGTCATATCTGCCGCTTCCAGCGGACCAACCATCGCATAGCGACGTCCGAGCGAGGCACGCATGACCTGATCCACCACCTCTGCGCTGGCGATGCCGCTTTTAACGATATGAAGCGCTTCACGAAGCAAAGCAAACTGCAGTCGATTGCCGACAAACCCTGGTGCGGCGCGATCGAGCACGACGGCTTCCAGTTGCATCGAGAGCAGCCACTGTTGCAGCTCACGCAGGTATTCCGCTTTGGTGGCGGTGCCGGGGACAATTTCGACCAGCGGAATAAAATGTGGCGGGTGCCAGAAATGGGCGATGAGCAGCCGCTCAGGATGGACGAGCTTTTCTGCCAGCGCATCCGGCGGCAGGCCGCTGGTATTACTGGCAATGACGGCCTCAGGCGCGATCAGATCTTCCAGTTGCGCATACAACGCGTGCTTGAGCTCGAGCCGCTCCGGGATCGCTTCAATCAGTAACCCGCACGCAGCAATCTCCGGTAGCGAAGTCGTACCGTGCAGACGACTCACAACCTGTTCTTTTTCGTCTGCGGCAAACTGTTCGGCGGTAATCAGCTCATCCAGAATACCGCTGGCAACGGCGCTAATTTCTGCAATTCGGCTGCTATCGGTGTCATACAGCCAGATATCGTGACCATAACGGGCGAAGTGGGTGGCAATACCGACCCCCATTAACCCCGCCCCCAGAACGCAGACAGGCTTACTTTGCATGAGAGACCTCCTGCAAACGCTCTACCGCCAGCGCTACGCCCTGACCGCCGCCTACGCACAGCGTAGCCAGCCCTTTGGTCGCGTTACTGCGGGCCATTTCGTGCAACAGTGTCACCAGGATTCGGCAACCAGATGCACCGATGGGATGGCCCAGCGCAATCGCGCCGCCATTTACGTTCACCCGGTCGCTGTCCCAGTTCAGGGATTCGCCAACCGCCAGCGCTTGTGCGGCAAAGGCTTCGTTGGCCTCAATGAGATCGACATCATTCAACGTCCAGCCAGCTCGCTTCAGGCACTGGAGTGACGCTTCTACCGGCCCAATGCCCATAATGGCGGGATCGACACCAGAAACCGCGTAGCCTGCTACCCGGGCAAGCACTGGCAAATTGAGTTCTGCGGCTTTGCCGGCGCTCATCAACATCACCGCGGCGGCACCATCATTGATGGATGATGCATTTCCGGCGGTCACCGTGCCGTTTCCTGGCAGAAATGCTGGTTTAAGTTGCGCCAGCTTGTCGGCCTGAGTATCCGGGCGAGGCTGTTCGTCACGGTCCACCACACGTGGCGGCTTTTTGCCTTGTGGGACGCTAACCGGCGTGATTTCCGCGCTAAAACGACCCGCTTCAATGGCAGCGGCGGCTTTTTGCTGGGAGCGCAGGGCAAAAGCGTCCTGCTGCTCACGACTGATTACGAACTTATCCGCCAGATTTTCAGCAGTAATACCCATGTGATAGTCGTTGAACGCATCCCACAGGCCGTCATGCACCACGCTGTCTTTCATACTGGCATGACCCAACCGCAGGCCGGCCCGCGCGCCGTCGAGAAAATAGGGCGCATTGCTCATGCTCTCCTGGCCTCCGGCAATCACGATTTGCGCATCGCCACAGCGAATTGCCTGTACCGCCTGATGCACCGCCTTCAGGCCAGAACCGCACACCAGATTAATGGTTAACGCCGGTGTGGTTGACGGCAGTCCTGCGCGTAACGCCGTTTGTCTGGCCGGATTCTGGCCGCAGCCTGCCGTCAGAACCTGACCTAAAATCACTTCATCAATTTGTTCAGGCGCCACAGCCGTTTTTTCCAGCAGCGAACGGACAACCGCTGTACCTAACTCCACGGCGGAAAGTGGTGCCAGCGCACCATGAAAACTGCCAATCGGGGTGCGCGTTGCCGCGACAATTACAACATCCTGCATGGTCAGCTCCTCAGTTAAATTGCATTTCGGGGACAGTTTCGGGCACGATCAGCTTGCCGGCGGTTCTGGCGACGATTTCATCCACACTGATACCCGGGGCGCGTTCACGCAGAATGAACGCCCCGTCGGCAATTTCCAGCAGAGCCAGGTCGGTAAGCACGCGTTTGATGCAGGCCACGCCGGTCAACGGCAGGGTGCAGGCGGGAAGCAGTTTGGACTCACCGCTTTTGGAAGCATGGGTCATTACCACGATGATGTTGTCGGCTCCGGCAACCAGGTCCATCGCGCCGCCCATGCCTTTCACCATTTTTCCGGGGATCATCCATGAGGCGATATTGCCGTTAACATCGACTTCAAACGCACCGAGCACCGTCAGATCAACGTGGCCGCCGCGGATCATGGCGAAGGATTGCGCAGAGTCGAAAATCGCCGCGCCTTTGCGCGCCGTCACGGTCTGTTTCCCGGCGTTAATCATGTCGGCATCAATTTCGTCTTCTGTGGGAAACGGCCCCATACCCAGCAAACCATTCTCTGATTGCAGCATCACGTCCATGCCATCAGGGATATAATTTGCCACCAGAGTGGGAATGCCGATCCCAAGGTTGACGTAATAACCGTCGCGCAGCTCGCGGGCGACGCGCATCGCCATTTGTTCACGCGTTAACATGGTCAGGCTCCTTTCTGGCGCAGGGTGCGTTGTTCAATACGTTTTTCAAACTGCCCCTGAATAATGCGGTTAACGAAAATTCCGGGAGTGTGAATCGCTGCAGGGTCCAGTTCTCCGGGAGGGACAATCTCTTCGACTTCCACGACGGTAATGCGCCCGGCGGCGGCCATCAGCGGATTAAAGTTCTGTGCGGTGTGGCGATAGATGACGTTGCCGTACCAGTCGGCTTTCCAGCCTTTAACCAATGCAAAATCACCGGTTATCGCCTGTTCAAGGATGTAAGGGCGTCCGGCAAACTCGCGAACCTCTTTCCCTTCCGCTACGGGGGTTCCATATCCAGTCGCGGTAAAAAATGCCGGGATCCCCGCGCCGCCCGCGCGCAACTGCTCTGCCAGCGTACCCTGTGGCGTCAGGATGGCTTCCAGTTCGCCGCTAAGCACCTGCTTCTCAAACAGGGCGTTTTCCCCTACATAGGACGCGACCACTTTGCGCACCTGGCGCGTTTCCAGCAGTACGCCAAGGCCAAAGCCATCCACGCCACAGTTGTTTGATACAACGGTAAGTCCCTGTACTTCTCGACGGCGTACTTCGGTAATCAGGTTTTCAGGGATCCCACATAAACCAAAACCGCCCGCCAGCAGCGTCATGTTGTCGGTCAGTCCTTCCAGCGCCTCTTGATAAGTGGCAACACGTTTATCCAGTCCAGCCATACACTTGCCTCCCCAGTTGTCCTTGCCGACATCATTGGGGGTGAAAAATGATTTGTTAATTTTAAATTTGTGACTCACTCATTGGGTTTTTTTATCAATTTAATGTTAATTAAAGGTATTCAACAAGTTAAAGGAATGCGAAATGGGAATGAGCATCAAACAGTTACGCGCGTTTTTAGCGGTAGCTCACACTCTGAATTTTGCTCATGCCAGTGAAAGACTGAACATGTCGCAACCCGCATTAAGCCTGGCGATTAAAGGACTGGAAGATTCGCTGGGAGGGGCGTTACTGTTGAGAACCACCCGCAAAGTGACTCTGACGCAGGAGGGAGAAACGCTGCTGAATATGGGGAGACAGCTGCTGGCGGACTGGGAGAATACGGAAGAAGCCATGCGCCAACGCTTTACGCTACAGCGCGGTAAAATCTCGATCGCCGCCATGCCCTCATTTGCCGCTAACGTCCTGCCATCGGTACTGAAAACGTTTCGTGATTCTTATTCTGGTATCAACGTAACGGTTCATGATGTGATCAATGAACACGTGATTGAAATGGTCAGTGAAGGGCGGGTCGAGATGGGCATAGCCTTCGAGCCGGACTATTCGGGACATCTGCATTTCACGCCGCTCGGCGTGGATCGTTTTATCGCGATTGTGCCGCCAACCTGTCGGCTGGCAGACAGGGATCGTATTGCATGGCGCGAACTGCTGACGCTGGATTTCATCACCTTGCAACGTCCGTCAGCCGTGCGGCTGATGCTGGAAGAACAACTGGTGCAAAGCGGACATACGCTGGAAGTAGCGCTGGAGAGCCATCAATTAGTAACCGTTGGCCGTCTGGTGGCTAACGGTCTGGGCGGTAGCGCCGTACCTGCACTATGCCGCACGCAAATGACAGAGTTAGGCGCAACCTGTATCGATCTGGATACGCCGGTGATCCAGCGTCGGATCGGGGTTTTGCGTTCAGCACATCATAAATTATCTACTGCTTCCGAGGTGCTGGTGGATTCACTGAAAAAGGCGTATCGCACCTGACTTTTCTCGACGGCTCAAGTCATGTAACCGCCCGCCAGCAGCGAACGTCACATCCGGTATCACTTTTCAGTAATGCCTGTTTTTTCTCACAACCGTGGGTTGCCAATGGACATCTGTCACGGAAAAAGCATCCCTGGGGCAACGTTCGGTTTCCCGGTAGCTCGGTTTTACGTAACACCAAATCTTCCGTCAGTGGCGCGCCCGTTTTAGGGACAGAGTCCAGCAATAACCGTGTGTACGGATGGGCGGGGTGAGTGAGAACGTGTTGAGCATCGCCCAGCTCAACAATTTGCCCGAGGTACATCACCGCCACACGGTCGCTCATATGGCGGACCACCGACACGTTATGCGATATCAATACGTAGGTCAGATTTCTGCGCGCCTGTAGTGACACCAGAAGATTGAGAATTTGCGCCTGCACAGAGATATCCAGTGCTGAAGTGGGCTCATCGAGGACGATAACATCCGGTTCTGACGATAGTGCCCGGGCGATGGCGATACGCTGGCGTTGTCCACCGGAAAACGCATGCGGCAGACGGTCGAGATATTCCGGGCGGATGCCTACCTGTTGGGCTAAATCTTCAGCAAGCATGCGGCGCTCACGTTCCGGACTTCGTTTTTGGATCCATACCGGCTCAGTGATCGTGCGCCATACCGGTAAGCGAGGATCCAGCGATGAAAGAGGGTCCTGAAAGACCATTTGCATACCGTTATGCTGTTTATCACCACGGCGAGAATAGCTTCCCTGGCTGGGTTTAAGCATGCCCATCAGCAGTTGCGCCAGCGTACTTTTTCCACAGCCGGATTCGCCAACAATCCCCAGCGTTTCACCCTGGCGAATCTGTAAATCCAGGCCGTTGAGCGCATGCACCCGTTCCGTAACCTTGCCAAGCCAGTTTTTACGCGCAGGAAAGTTGACATGAACATCCTGCAGCGCCAGTAAAAAATCAGACATGTGTTGTCTCCGGTTGTGGATACCAGCAGGCAGATTGTTGATCTACGCCTCCCTGACTACTTAACGCAGGCGTTTCTTCACAACGAGGACCAGCGGCAAAGCAGCGCTCACGAAATGCGCATCCGGCAGGTAAGCAGGTTAGATTCGGCACGGTGCCGGGGATCGCAGGTAACAATGCGCGCGGCTCGCCGTGTTCCGGCGCGCATTTTAGCAAGCCGATGGAATAGGGATGCGTCGGACGTTGAATAACGGTTTGCGTCGGGCCACTCTCAATCACGCTCCCGGCATACATGACGTACAACCGGTCGCATAACTGTGAAACCACCGCCATATCATGACTGATAAATAACACGGCTGTTCCGCTGGCCCGTGCTTTTAACTTCAGCAAACGCAGCACCTGCAGTTGCACCGTGACGTCCAGCGCGGTGGTCGGTTCATCGGCAATAATAAGCTCTGGCTCGCACGAAAAGGCCAGCGCAATCATCACGCGTTGGCGCATCCCGCCGGAAAGCTCAAACGGAAATCGTTTCATGACCTCCGGCGCGTCCGGGATTTGCATCTCTTCGAGTAGAGCGACGGCTTTATGACGGGCATCCGTGCGGCTTAACGCCTGGTGATGGCGGATTACCTCCACCATTTGCTGGCCGATACGCCGGGTCGGATTCAGTGCCGTCATGGGCTCCTGAAAGATCATCGCGACGCGTGCGCCGCGCCATTGGCGCATTTGTTTCTCACTGGCGTTGAGCACATCTTCACCCAGCAGTGAAACGCGTCCCTGGTGAATACGATAGCTTCCCTCCGGAAGCAGACGCATGGTGAGCATGGCGGTCACGGACTTACCGGAACCGGATTCACCCACCACACCAACGATTTCTCCACGGTTGATGTGCAGTGATACATGGTTCAGCGCATGCACATCAGCTTTATAGCCGGGGAAACTCAGATGTAAATCTTCGATTTCCAGTACGGGTTGTGTCATGACTGTTTTCCTCCGGCTTTCGGATCAAGCAGATCGCGAATACCATCGCCAAAGAGATTAAAGCCCACGGCGGTAATCAGAATGGCCGCGCCGGGAAAAGCGCAATACCACCACTGATCAAGCACATAATTGCGGCCAATTGCGACCATCGCGCCCCATTCAGCGCTGGGTTGCTGCGCGCCCAGACCAATAAACCCGAGCGTGGCGGCCATCAGGATCGCACTGCCGATATCCAGCGATGCCTGCACAATGAGTGGCGGTAGAGAATTGCGTAAAATGTGCCAGCTAATCAGATGCCAGCGTGAAGCGCCGTAGGTCCGGGCAGCCTGTACATAGCTAAACTGGCGCACCACTAACGTCTGACCGCGGGCGAGGCGTACATAGAAAGGGATACGGACGATGGCAATCGCCAGCATGGCGTTAAACAGGCTGGGGCCCAGCGCGGCGGCCAACGCCATCGTCAGCACCAGCGAAGGAATGGAAAGCATAATGTCCATTATCCGCATAATTATCGCGTCGGCGCGCCCGCCCATGACACCCGACAAGCAGCCCAGCAGTGATCCCAATCCCCCGGCGATACCCACCACCACCAGACCCGCAACGACCGACTGCTGACTTCCTACCAGAACGCGGCTGAACAGATCGCGACCGACTTCATCGGTACCAAACCAGTGAGCGGCTGACGGGGGCAGCAGGCGCGCACTCAAATTGATGGCATTAGGATCGTGTGGCGTTATCCACGGCGACAGCACCATCAGCAGCAGTATCAATACGATGATGACCCCGCCAACCAGCGTCAGCGGGCTACTTTTCATCATCCAGAACAGTTTGGCCCAGTCCGTGCGGCGGCGTGCTGTCTGAGGGGCGGTCGGCATTTCTTGTGTGAGCATCATTCAGCACCTCCACGTCCAATTCGAGGATCTACCCACAAATAGAGCAAATCCACCACCAGGTTGACCAGCACATAGGCGAACGAGACCACCACGGCAAATCCCATTACCGCCGGGAAGTCGAGTGCCTGAATTGAGGTCACCACCCAAGCGCCCATGCCTGGCCAGGCAAAGACCGTTTCGGTCAATACCGCACCGTAGAGCAGATCGCCCAGCGCCAGGCCGAGGACGGTGATTGATGGGATGAGTGCGTTAGGCAATGCATAGCACAGCACGATGTACCAGCCCGGTAACCCGCTGGCGCGGGCGGTACGAATGTAATCTTCACTCAGTTGCTCCAGCATGGCGGAACGAATCTGGCGGGCAACGATCCCAAGATGTACAAAAGCCAGTGTCAACGACGGTAAAATCAGGTGCTGAAGCGCATTGAAAAAGACTTCTCCGTTGCCTTCCAGCAGTGCATCAATCAGGTAGAACCCGGTGACGTGAGCAGGTGGATCCAGCCAGTCGTCTAAACGTCCACCGCCGGGTAAAATTTGCAGATGACCGTAAAACAGCACGATAACCCCCAGCCCCAGCCAGAATGCTGGCGTGGAGATACCGGTAATTGCCATTAGCCGAACAAGGTGATCAAGCCAGCGGTTACGCCAGACCGCAGATAAAATACCCAGCGGGATACCTATCACCAGCGCCAGCAACAAAGAGCAGAAAGCCAGCTCAAGGGTAGCGGGGAAGAAAATGCGCAGTTCATCCAGTACCGGACGCCCGGTGCGAATGGAGGTGCCTAAATCGCCGTGAAAAATGTCGCTGACATAGCGAAAAAACTGGACATACAGCGGTTGATTCAGCCCCAGCTGTTGGCGAATATTTTCGACAATTTCATCGCTGGCGCGGTCGCCCGCCAACAGCCGTGCGGGGTCGCCAGGTATCAGATGTGAAATAATAAAGGTGATTACGCAAACACCGATAACCACCAGAATAAGTCCCCAGCATCGCTGGCGCAAAATACTCCAGAACGTCATTAGCTTCCCCTTGCGGAGCCAGAGCGGCTCCGCGTAAACGTGGCTTATTTACTCATGGTGGAGATATTGAAGACCTGTTCCAGCATGGGGTTGAATACAAATCCTTTGACGTCTTTGTTCATCGCCAACTGATAGTTTTTCTGGAATAAATAGACGTAGGCCGCTTCATCAATCACGATGGTTTGCGCCTGCTGGTAGTCATTGGTTCTGGCCACCTGATCGGTCGTAGCCAGCGCGCTACGTAGCAGCTTATCGACCTCACTGTTTTCATAGAACGAACGGTTACCCGGCAAGCCTTTCTTATCTGACTCAAACCAGTAGTTCATAAACATGTACGGGTCGGCAAAATCCGGACTCCAGTTGCCAATGGCAATGTCGTAATCGCCTTTGCCCACGCGGTCACGCATGGTGGCGTTCGCCAGTTTTTCCAGCTTCACCTTAATGCCCAGTTTGCCAAGGCTTGCCTGGGTAGCGAGCGCGATAGGTTCCCAGTTTGGATCATTATCTGAGTACAGGAAGCTCAGGCTTTCAGGTTTGGTGGCAACTTTGTCCCACGCTGCTTTGGCTTTGGCTTCATCGAAGCTGTACTGCATGGCCTTATCGTCAAAACCCCACATGCCTTCGGGGATTGGGCCACGCATTTGCTTTCCATTGCCGCTCAGGATCCCGTTGACCATGCCTTTATAATCGGTGGCCCACGAGATAGCGCGGCGTAAATCCACCTGATTGAGCGGGGCCTTACTGTTGTTGAGATACAGATAAGTCACGCGCAATGAGGGATAATCCGCCACGTTCACTTTGCCTTCCTGTTTTAAAGCAGCAAGCTGGTCAACAGGAAGCGCATCGGCAATGTCGATATCGCCACGGGACAGTTGCAGGCGACGGGAGGCGCTTTCACCAATGATTTTGACTGAGACGCGCTTAAACGTCGGTTTTGTACCGGCATAATGCGGGTTAGGCACCAGCACCAGTTGTTGTCCCTTTTGCCAACTCTTCAGCATGAAGGGACCAGAGCCTGCCGTGTTCTGTGCCAGGAATCCGCGGGCATCGTCTGCGGCATGCTCTTTTAAGATGGCCGGGTTAATGATTGAGGCACCGTCATTTGCCAGCGTATACAGAAACGGAGCAAACGGCTGGCTGAGGGTAAACTTCACCGTGGTGTTATCAATGGCCTCAACCTTCAGATCTTTCGGGAAAGCCTCCGCAGGTCCCTGACCAATCTTGAGCAATCGTTCGAAGGATTGCTTTACCGCATCAGCCGTCACCGGTGTTCCGTCGGCGAATTTGGCATCGTTTTTCAGGGTAAACGTCCACTCTTTCTGGTCGTCCGAGGCTTTCCAGCCGCTGGCTAAATCGCCTTCAACTTCCGTGGAACCTTTACCACCATCTGTTTTGTACTGAACCAACCGCTGGTAAGAGGGATAGGTGACCGTCCAGTCATTGTTATCTATGGTCACAGCGGGATCGAGCGTCTGCGGATCGGCGGCTTTACCAATCACTAACATATCTTTGGGAACAGCAGCCTGCGCGGCGGGCAGGGCTACCGCTAACGCAACGGCTATCAGAGCGGGGCGGAAAAAAGCGTTTAACGCAGGTGTAGTCTTCATAACCAGGCTCCAGAATTAAAGGGGATGTTGTGTTGTTATAGACGTGACAGTGTAACAATCTATTTGATCGTCAAGCAGCGGGTAACGGGCGGCATCAGGTAATTCAAAATGCCACCATTCGCTGTTAATACCGACAAAACCACCACCAAACATAATGGCATTGAGCAGCAGGCGGTTACGCTGCGCTGCCGGAGGAACAGACGGATGCCAGGCATGGGAACGGTCGTGCATTTCATCAAAACCGGCCCCCATATCAAGGAGATGGCCGCGATCGTCCATCAACGTGACGTCAATTGCCGTACCCCGACTGTGATTGGAACCAATGGCAACATCGACAACATATTGCGGGTCGGGACAGGCATTCCACAGTATCGCCTGCGCCTGCTGGGGGCGATACGCGTCGTACACCACCAGCGACAAGCCCGCCAGTTGCGCAATGCTGATGCATTTTGCCAGCGCGGTTACCGCCTCGGTGTGCAACAGGCAACGCGCTTCCCTGTAGATAGGTGCGCCGGTAATGTTGTCGGCAGTAGCGTATTTAAGATCGATATGCAGCGACGGAAATATCACCGACAGATCGACCAGTTCTGGGAGTTCTGACATAGCACGTTTCCTGTTTATTGTTCGAATTGACCAAATTGTTGTTGTAACTGGCGATTAGTTTGCAGGCGTCCTGCGAGGGCGTCACCCAGTTGCGCCACCACCGCAGAAAGTAATAAGTTGAACAGACAGCTCACCGGTGCCAGTGAGTCCCAGAAATGTCCGGTGTCGGTTTTTACCTGAAGCAAATCAATGGAATAATCCCTGGCCCATGGGCACCACACATCGGTAATTAGCGCCAGCGGAATGCAGCGTTCAGTGGCGACACGGCAATATTGTCGCGAAATAGCGGAGTAGGCGCGCATATCGGTAATAACCACGTAAGGCTGGCTGAATCCCGAGTTCAGCGACTCTACCCAACTGCCGGAAAGGCCTTCGGAGTAGCTGACTTTAGGTCGCAGATATTCCAGGTGACTAAAAAAGGCGTTAGCGATCCCGCGTGTGGACTGGATCCCGAGGATGTACACGGCTTCCGCATGCGCCAACTGCTGTGCAATGCGTAGAAACGTCTCACCCTGAGCAAGTTGGTAGACGTGGGTAATGGCGTCGATTTCCAGTAACAGCGACTGGTGCGCCCGATCTGGCAGGCTTTGTTGCTGGTGCCAGGAATCCAGTCGTTCATTCATTCCCCAGGGCTGATACGGAACTACAGGCAGCTCGCGCAGACTGGCTTTTGCATCCTCCAGGTTACGAAAGCCCAGTTTACGCAGATAACGTCCGACGGTAATGCCGCTGGTTCCGGTTGCTTTCGCGATGCCATCCGCGGTTTCAAATGGGATCTGCACAGCATGGGCTAACAGCCACCCAGCCACGCGCTTTTCGCTGGGCGTCAGCTGGCTAAAGGTTTGCTCTATGCGGGTAAATAACTCTGGTTTGGCTGTCATTACCTTCTCGCTGTTAGTTGTCTGTCAGATTCCGTATCTCTGTTAGCGAATTAACAATGCACGACGCGTGCCATGTCAGTAACAGCAGCATGCTGGCTGTTTTTGTTAAAATTCAACTCAAATTCGTTAACTAATGATCAACATTTGTGCAGCGTAGTTCAATTTTGGTGCAACGGCAGAGGAAGCGGGGTATGAATCTGCTGATTTCGTCGGAACGATCACATTGTGGGCAACATTTATCCCTAAGACATAAGAATCAGTAATTGAAAATATAAATTTCAGCCATATCAATAACACCAATCTTTATTCTTATGACGATAGGGGTATTATTTTTCGCGAGCTACATTAACGGTGTTAAGCGCAAGTGTAGATATTATTTATATTATACATGGAGTACTACAATGAATAAATTCTCCCTTTCTACAGCAGGTATTCTGGTCGCAGCGCTGTTAACCAGTGTCAGCGTCAATGCAGCAACAGATAACGCTAAAACTGAAGTGACTCCGAAAGGCATGAACTGTCAAGAGTTTATTGATTTGAACCCACAAACTATGGCTCCGGTGGCCTTCTGGGTGCTCAATGAAGACGAAGACTTCAAAGGTGGCGATTACGTAGACTATAACGAAACCGTTACGACTGCAGTTCCTCTGACCGTTGAACTTTGTAAGAAACATCCGCAGAGCGAATTAAGTAAAATAAAAGACGAAATCAAAAAAGAATTATCTAAATAAAATTAAGCCGTTATTAAAACCCAGCCAAAGTGCTGGGTTTTGTTATTTGTGACGTTGTCACTTATTTGTTTTGCAATACTTAAGAAAACTTTATAAAGATATAAACGCCTGTGCCGATACTGGATAAAAGTTAGCCTTTTGCAGAAGGAGTTTGTATGGCCTGGTATCCTACTCGTATTTCAACGCGTTTAACCATCGGCGGCATTCTGCTGCTTGCAGTAACGACTATTGTTATCGTGGTGATTATGCTCTGGCGTGGTCAGCCGCGCGTCGTTGAAATCAACACCGCCCTGATCGAAGAAACAGGGCAAGGTTTAACCCGTCAGTTGAGTACTGTATTGTCCCGAATTGAAGGTGAGACAGTCAGCCTGTCGCGACTGGCTGAAGTGTTGCCTAACGATGAATCTCTGTATCAAAGCGTCGTTCCGCATCTGATTGGTGAAGGTAAAGACTCGATTATTACCGGCGGTGGTATCTGGCCAGAACCAAACGCCTTCACCGCAGGTGTGGAGAAAAGAAGCTTTTTCTGGGCGCGTAATGCCGAAGGAAAGCTTGTCTATTCCAACGATTATAACGTCGAAGGATCAAGCGGATACCACAATGAAAGCTGGTATCAGCACGCCAAAGGGCAATCACAAAACAACTGCCTATGGTCTGATGTTTACCAGGATGCCAGTTCAGGCGTCAACATGGTGACATGCAGCGTGCCTTATCAGCAGGCGGGCAAGTTTGCCGGTGTCGCTACCACCGATATCCGTCTGGATAACGTCGCAACTTTCATGCAGCAGCAGGGCAACAGTACTGGCGGTTACGCGTTTGTGGTAGACAAGCAGGGACAAATTCTCTATTTCCCGCAGGCCGACCTGGCCAAACATAAAACCATTAACGATCTGGCGCAAAGCGCGCAGTGGCTTATCCCGGTGCAAAATGGACTGAAATCTTTGCGCCCGACAGATGGGGTGAAGACCATAACGCTGGAAAATGATCTCGTCCTGAATACAGCGTCACAGGTCATGCTGTTCCCGATGCCAGATACCGGCTGGGTCGTAGGGCTTGTGACACCAGAATCACGTATTGTCGGTCTTGCCAAAGTGATGATGCAGGACGTTCTGGAGGTATTGATCCCTATCATGACGCTGTTGCTGGTGGGATCATGGCTGGTGGTTCGTCGACTAATTTCACGTCTCGATGATACTCGTCAGGCTCTTGATGACATCGCGCAGGGAGAAGGTGATCTTACCCGTCGTCTGGATGTTCGCGGCAAAGATGAGATTTCGGCTATCGCCGAGGCGTTTAACCTGTTCGTCGATAAAATCTCGGCCATCCTGATCACCGTCAGAAGCAGTAGCACAGTGGTGGCGAATAACGCCGTTAGCCTGGCTGACAGTAATATGGAGCTTTCATCTCGCGTAACGCAGCAGGCCGCTGCGCTGGAAGAGAGCTCAGCGGCTATGGAGCAGTTAAATGCGACCGTTCATCAAAACGCCAGTAATACACAATTGGCGGATGAGCTATCCGATAACACAGCGCAAACGGCCAACCGTTGCGGTGATGTGATGCAGGGCGTTATCTCTACGATGGATAACGTCAGCGCCTCATCCGGCAGAATGGTGGAAATTGTCGCGGTCATCGACAGCATTGCGTTCCAGACCAATATTCTCGCCCTGAATGCCGCGGTTGAAGCCGCCAGAGCGGGTGATGCTGGCAGAGGGTTTGCCGTCGTGGCCTCCGAAGTGCGCACGCTGGCTCAGCGTAGTGCCACCGCCGCCCAGGAAATTAAAGCGTTGATTGATGAATCCGTTTCTCATGTTGGTAGCGGAAGTCAGCAAATTCACACTGCCGGCGAACGTCTGGGAGAACTGGTCAGCAATGTGCGTCAGGTACGCCAGTTGATGGGGGAAATACGCGTTGCGGGTGAAGAACAGCGTAAAGGTGTTTCCGAAGTTACGCTCGCAGTTACCGAAATGGACAGCACCGTTCAGCAAAACGCATCATTAATTGATGATGCCGCCGCACGTACACAGGCATTGAAAGAGGAGGCGGAGCAGTTGGCGTTGCTGGTCTCGTCATTCAGATTGCCTGAGCCTTCAGTGGCCTGATAACGACACGATATCCGGGTGCAAACATTGTGCCCGGATAACTCCAGTATAATGGCGCTTAACCACGATTTATCGATTTAACTCCTCTTTATTGTGTCTTACAAAACTTTGAATCATTCTCCGCTTAACTCTATAATATTGGGTGTAAAGTCGTTTTTATTCCAATAAGAGCCAATATTATGGATTTAACGCTCAATACAGCAGCCGATATCGTCAAACTACTTTGCGACAGATTGCGTAAGGAACGGCTCGCGCAGCAAATGACGCAGGCAGATGTTGCCGCGCGTTCAGGTGTCGGTGTGAATACCGTTTCGAATCTGGAGGCAGGTAAAAATGTAGGATTTGAGAATCTGGTCAAAGTCGCGATGGTGTTAGGCTATGGTGACGCGCTGGAAGGCTTGTTCAAACCCAGGATCGACAGTCTGGATGATATTTTGCGTTACGAGAAGAGCGCGGCACGCCAGCGGGTGAAAAGGAAAAATACTGATGCCTGAGCAAGTCGATGTCTTTTATGAAGGCTGGGGTGAAAAATGGTTGTGGGGAAAACTGGTGTCTTCCTCAGCCCTGACCGGACGCCCGTTGATCGCCTTTGAATACAGTGAAGACGCTATACGTAAGGGGCTGGAGCTGTCCCGGTTAAGGTTACCGCTGAACGGTCCTCGTTTACGCAGGGATTTCCCGGCTCATCAGTTGGGATTACCAGGACCCGTGTACGATTCGCTACCTGATGGTTGGGGTATGCTGTTGATGGATCGTTTATTTAAACGCCGTGGACTCAACGCAGCGCGCATAGGACCTCTGGAGAGGTTAACCTGGGTCGGCAATAACGCAATGGGCGCCATGACGTTCCGGCCCGTTCAGTCAGATGTCGAGACGCTTTCAAAAGAGGATGTTCCTCTCGAACAACTGGCATCTGAGGTTCAGGAAGTCCTGAGCGGCGAAGGCGGGGAATTCTTGCAAAAACTGCTCCAGATGGGCGGTTCACCGCAAGGGGCCAGGCCAAAAGCGTTACTCTATCGTGACAGTGTCACGTCAAAGTTCACCACTGCGCCCCTCCCGGAGAGCGAAAGCTGGTTGATTAAATTTCCTGCCAGGCATGAGCATGCTGAGGTATGTGCCATCGAAGCGGTATATGCTGAATGTTTGCGGCAATGTGGGATCACTACGCCTGATACCGCGTATTTTAATCTGCCTGACGGGCAGGCGGCATTTGCTACCCGCCGTTTCGACCGTGACCAGCCGGTCCGTATTCCTATGCAGAGCCTGGCGGCATTTACCGGTGCAAATTACCAGATACCCGGTGCTTTAGATTACCGGGATTTTCTGCGCGCCACACAGATTTGTACCAATGATGTCAGAGAAAAAGCGAAAGCGTTCGAACGCGTGGTTTTCAACGTGGCATTTAACAACCGTGATGACCATCCCAAAAACTTTGCCTATTTAATGTCAGCCGCAGGAAACTGGACTTTGGCTCCGGCTTACGACGTGACCTGGTGCGAAGGACCCGGCGGGTATCACCAAATGGACGTGCTGGGAGAAGCGCTGGATATCGAAAGAAAGCACCTGCAGCAGCTTGGCATACAGGAAGCTGAGCTATCAGCTGAGCATGTGAACGCTATAATCGACAAGATCTGCCACCATGCAACAGCGCTAAGCGTTACAGCCAAAGACAAATACGCCGATCAGATAACACAAACTACGCTGAATACGATACAGAAACAGATTAATGATAATGTCCGCCGGTTAATGTCCCTGTGATGCAGAGACAGCCGCTACACTTAGCGAAGAATTAAATCTGAGCGAGGCAACGTTATGGCTGAATTTGTCGTGAATATGCTGAAAAACACGCCAGTTTGGGTGTATCTGCTGTTTGCCTTTCTACTGTATCGAGGGATTAAAGCCAGAACACCTGCCACTGTCACGCTGGAAAAGCTGGCGCTGATCCCCGCTATTTTTTTAGTCTGGGATATCTACGATTTAATCACTTATCGCGACCCGACCCTCATTACGTATATTCAGTGGGCGATAGGTATCCTCAGCGGCGCAATCATTGGCTACATATTAATTAACCCCGGTCGTTTGAGCCGCAGTAGCGCACCACGGAGTATTCACCGTCCGGCAGATTATTCCGCATTGCCATTTATGCTGATGGCATTCGGCGTTAAGTACGTACTTGGCGTACTTAACGCCATTTCCCCCGACGTTTTACGTCAACCCGCAATGAGCGCCCTGGCTATCATTACTGGCGGCATGTTCGCCGGAATTTTTGTGGGGAAATTTACCCGCTACGTGAGCGTCTGGCTCAGGCTTCCCGCTCAGAACAACCATTAACGTCCCCAACGATTGCGAATATAGGTCACAGCTTCCTGCGTTTGCGGTTGATTAAGGTAATCTTCGCGAAACAGGATCGTGCCGTTAATGTACGGTTCGGTCTCGTTTAAATCGAGCTGCTTTTTCAGTTCCGGCACACCGCCTTTGACCGTCCAGTCTGGCTCTTTTCTCGATGGTTCACCGACTTTATACAGCGCTACACCAATGTAGAGGCGAGTGTTGGTTGATTTCACTACATCTGCCCACCATTTTGCCAGTACATCGTAGCGCGCTGCGTCGCGGGCAAAAGGCCAGTAGAGTTGCGGTGCGATGTAATCCAGCAAGCCTTGTTGCACCCAACGGCGGGTGTCGGCATAAGACTCATCATACGCTGCCGCACCGCGCGTGTCGGAGCCCGCTGGATCGTGCGAACGGTTGCGCCATACGCCCGCAGGGCTGACACCGAATTCAACCTCAGGCTTGAGTTTCTTGATAGTCCGTGATACCTGGGCAATCAGCCGTTGCGTGTTATCGCGGCGCCAGTCAGCTTTGGAAGCGAATCCCTGGCCGTATCTTCTGAACGTCTGGCTGTCATTGAGCGCAGAGCCAGGAGACTCGGTATAGAAGTAATCATCAAACTGCACACCGTCAACAGGGTAATTCTCAACCACTTCCGCCACGATGCTGGTTATCCAGTCACGCACTTCGGGAATACCGGGGTCTAACACAAAACGCTCGCCCGCGGTGCGGATCCAGTCCCGATGCAGAACGTATACGCTGGACGGTGTTTGTGACAGCGTGCTGTTTAATTCAGTGACCGTCGAAGGTTTGGTGTTTACAGACACGCGATAGGGGTTAAGCCAGGCATGAACTTTCATTCCGCGCTTATGCGCTTCATCGAGCATAAACTGCAGCGGATCGTAACCCGGATCCTGGCCAATCGTGCCGGTCAGGGTATCTGACCACGGCAGAATCTTTGACTTCCACAATGCGGTCCCATCGGGCTTAACCTGGAAAAAAACGGTGTTAATACCAAGTCGTTTCAGGTTGTCCAGCTTATCCGTCAGCGCTTTTTGCTGCAGGCTGATGCGTACAGCAGGTGAACTGATGTTCACAGATGAGATCGGCGGCCAGTCAAGACGTGAAACCGTCGCCAGCCAGATCCCACGCACTGGCTCCTTACTCTGCTGAGGTTTGCTCACCGGAGGTTGCGGAGTGGTTTTGGGGCCGGGCGGTTGTGAAGAACAGCTGCCAAGTAACAACATACTGCCCACAAGTACAGCAAACCATTTCATGTTGGTCAGCGGTAGTCTGGCACGAGAACGGGCGATAATCTTCGCCAGTTTTTTCTGATAATTTCCTGAAAAGAAACCGGATGCTGCCATCTGATTTTGCTCTTATTTCTTCTTATTGCGGCTGTTAGCCCAGGGATCGAAGGCCGGTTCGGGAGTGTTATTTGAGGCCTGGTCATGTAGAGAGTCCAGGTACAGTGCTTCTACTTCTGCCCGTGCCCACGGCGTACGGCGCAGAAACTTCAAACTGGATTTAACGCTCGGTTCATTTTTAAAGCAGTTGATATTAATGCGTTGCGCCAGCTCAGCCCAACCATAACGTTCAACCAGGGCATTGACCTGCATTTCTAGCGTCACGCCATGTAAAGGGTCTTTAGAATTATGAGCATTCATATGAAGTCCAGTTCAGTGGTTCCAGATTTTGTCAGTAGTGAGACGGGAAGAAGGTTACAAGAAAGCAAAGCTGCCAGCAACGGCAGAAAGCGGTATGGCGCGACAAGCCGTACGTCATACCGGCAATGGATGGATCAATACTCTTTAAAAGCCAGTTCCAGACGGGCAATCAACGGTTTAAACAGGTAGCTCATCAGGGTTCGTTCACCGGTCTTGATCGTCACGCTGGCGGGCATTCCCGCTTTAATTTTGTAATCGCCCAGCAAACGCGCGCCCTCTGCTGAAACCTGTACTTCCGCAAGGTAGTAAGGCTGCTGAGTGGCTTCATCAATTAAACGGTCCGCAGAGATAGTCAGAACCTGGGCCGGAACCGAAGGTAACAGCGCATGGTTAAGGGCAGGGAACAGCACATCAACAGTTAAACCGGGGACCAGTTTATCAATGGCATGTACGGGTATTTTGGCATCAATTTGCATCGGTTGTCCGCCGGCGACGATATCCATCAAATGTTCTCCAGGCTGAATGACGCCGCCCACGGTACTGACTTTAACATCCAGCACAATACCGTTAATCGGTGAGCGGATCTCGGTGTTATCCAGTTCATGACGCGTTGATACCAATTCATCCTCCAGCATTGCCACTTCTTTTTGGTTTTCCGTCAGTTCAGACTCAACTTCACGTAAATACTGATGACGCACCTGGTAGGCTTTAATTTTTAATTCGTTCTGCTGCGATTTCAGTTTGGCAATGTTAAGAATATCTTCTGAAACGCTGCCAGATATTTCTGCTGCCTCGCGCTCCAGCACCAGTAATTGTGCTTTGGGGTAATAGTTTTTTTCGCTCAGCGCCCGAATAGCCCCTAACTCCCGGTTAATCAGAGAAAACTGGTGGTCGCGATAGCCTTTTATTTTATTGAGATTATCCGTCTGTCCAACCAGACCATCGAGCGTCTCCTGAATCATCGACAGTTCATCCTGAATCGTTTTGCGACGGGTATCGAAAAGTTTAGCCTGCAGATTTCTGACTTCTGATAGCCGTTTATTGCCAGAGAATTGCTGCGTCAGCGTAGTATTAAAGCGGATCACATCCAGGTCATCGCGTTCTGCTAACAGACGATCTTCGATACTTTTTGCAGAAATATACTGGGCATTCAACGCGCTGAAACGCATTTCAAGCTGCATTTTATCCAACCGGACGAGGACCTGATTTTTCTTCACGAAGTCGCCTTCTTTGATAAAGATATCGGTTACCCGACCGCCGCTCAGATGCTGAATGGTTTTGCGGTTACTCGATACGGTAACCGTACCATCGGCGACCACGCCCGCATCTAACGGAGCTTGCACTGCCCAGAGGATAAAACTACCGACACCAAGCACAATGACGATCACGCCCCGGATAATCGGCGACCAGATATTGGTATCTACGCCAGCAGAGGCCGTGTTGTGGGGGTTCTTTTTCATCATCAAGCCTCACGTTGCTGTTCAGTCGTGGATGGAGAAGGCGTAGCCACCGGTTTCAGTACGTTGGCCTGACGCAAATGGGCAAAAACCTGATCGCGGGTACCAAACTCCTGTATAACGCCATCGTTAAGCAGCAAAACCTTATTGACCACGCCGAGCAGCGTCGGGCGGTGTGAGATAATGACTGTGGTTTGTCCCTGGGTACGCAGAGCATTGATGGCTTTAACGAGTGCAAATTCGCCCGCGTCGTCAAGATTGGCATTCGGTTCATCAAGCACGATAAACGCAGGATTGTTATACACGGCGCGCGCCAGCCCGATGCGCTGTCGCTGCCCACCGGAGAGCTGGTATCCACCTGCGCCCAGCAGAGTGTCATAACCTTGCGGCAAGCGCAGGATCATCTCATGAACGCCTGCCAGTAATGCGGCGGCGACGATAAGCTCACTGTCATTCTGCGCGAAGCGGGCAATGTTTTGTGCGATGGTACCGTCAAACAGTTCCACATCCTGCGGCAGATAGCCAATAGACGGGCCCAGCAGCGCTTTATCCCACTGGCATATATCTGCGCCATCTAATCTGACTTTCCCTGATAACGGTTTCCAGACACCAACCAGAACCTTTGCCAGCGAGGTTTTTCCTGAGGCTGAAGGGCCGATAATCCCCAGCACTTCACCTTGCTCCAGCTGGAATGAGATATTACGCAGTAGCGGAGAAGGCTGGCCGGGGGCTGCAGCGAAGACGCTTTCGACGCTGATGTTGCCATTCGGACGCGGCAGGGTCAGTACCTCTTTCGGCGCCGGATACTCCTTCAGCAAGGTTGAGAGCTGATGCCACGCGCTACGAAACTGCACGAACTGCTTCCAGCTGCCAATGACTTGTTCTACCGGGTTGAGGACGCGGCCAAGAATGATCGAGGCGGCAATCATCAAGCCCGGGGTAATATGGCCGCCGATCACCAGTAAAGCCCCGGCGCCCAGCGCAATCGACTGCAGCAATACCCGCACAAAGCGGCTGAGACTGCTTAACCCGGCCGTTTTGTCGGCAATCTGTGTTTGTAGCGCCAGCACTTTGTTATGTTGCTCCTGCCAGTTGGACTTCAGGGTCGAAAGCATCCCCATCGCTTCAATGGCATCGGCGTTTTGCAGCTGTTTATTCAGTTTACTGGCATTGTTAATGGTTAAGGCGTGCGCTTGCTGAATCGGGCGCTTGGTAGAGATTTCAGATACCAGCGTCAGAATAAATAATAACGTTATTCCGCCGAGAGAAAGATATCCCAGCAGGGGATGGACCAAAAAGGCGATGAACAGATATATCGGCGTCCAGGGAATATCCAGTAAGGCGAACAGACTATTCCCGGAAAGAAACTGACGGATCTGATCCAGTTCGGCTAAAGATTGCGCCGGGTTGTTATCACCGGTAACCATCTTTCTTTTAAAGGCTGCGTTAAAGACCAGCTGACTTAGCTTTATATCCAGCCTGTTGCCAAGCCTGACCATAACCTGCGCGCGGGCAGATTCAATCATGGCAATAACGATGTACAAGCCGACAATCAATAAGGTTAACATTAACAGCGTGGTGGTATTTTTACTGACCAGCACACGATCGTAAACCTGTAGCATATAAATTGCCGGCGCCAGCATAAGCATATTAATCACACAACTAAAAAACAGCAGCATCAGAAAAGTGGGTTTCGTTCCCTTTAATGCATCATTCAGTTCTGTTGGCGTATGCTGGCGCGACATAGTCTTCTCCTTATACGATCAATGAACTATTGCCATTGTTGCTGGCAAGGGTAGTGGGCATTTCCAGATAAAAGTCACCAATATTCACGGTGGTCGAATTGACGCCCACCAATGTGATGGTGTCTGTACCGATAGTCACAATGGTGTTGCCATTGTTTCCGGTGATAGACACGCTGCTGGCAAAATTACCCGCGTTGATACCTAACAAGACGAGATCAAGGAAGTCCTGTCCGCCGTTGGGGTTACTGTCAAAACCGGTAATTCGGTCCTGCCCAAAGTTGGCCCCAAAGGCGAAGATGTCGCTCCCGGTACCACCGTCCAGAATGTCGTTACCTTCCTGACCATTGAGAATATCGTCCCCGCTACCGCCGGAGAGGATATCCGCGCCCGCACCGCCAATCATGACGTCGTTGCCAACACCACCTTGCAGGTTATCAGCGCCATCTCCGCCATCGAGGAAGTCATTCCCGATACCACCAAACAACTGGTCGTTACCGCCCATACCAAACAGATAGTCGTTACCAGAACCGCCCGTGATGGTATTTGCAATGGCATTACCGGTACCGATAAAACTGCCGTTGCCGGTAAATACCAGTTCTTCCACGTTATCGGTGAGGTCGTAGCTGCTGAGGCTGGTTCGGACAACGTCCGTACCGCTATTCACACCTTCGATAACCACATCACCGAAATCATCAACGATGTAGGTATCATCGCCCGCGCCGCCGGTCATACTGTCGGCACCAAGCCCGCCATCAAGCGTGTCGTTACCGGCATCACCTTGCAGAATATCTTGTCCCGCCTGACCAGAGAGGCTGTCGTTTCCAGCACCGCCGATGAGCAGATCGTCACCTGCACCGCCAAGTAAGGTGTCATTACCGCCTTCACCGCGCAGGATATCGCTCCAGGCAGTACCGACGAGGGTGTTAGCCCCGTTGGTACCAACAATCAGATCGCCCACAGGCTGGGTGGTGGTCGACGTCAGGACAACAGGGGGGTTGCCTTCATCGTCGACGACGGTAACGACCACCTGCAACGTTCTGCCGACCATAGCCTGGCCCGGCGTATAGGTAGCGGATGTCGCACCGTTAATGTTGACGAATCCGGTTGGCGAACTCATTCTCCATTGATAAGTGAAATTACCGCCGCTCAGACCATCAGCGTCAGAAATGCCTGAAACCACCGCGGTCAGCGTCAGGCTTTCAGTTGGGGTGAGGTCGTTAATTACTGGCACACCGGTCGTGGCCTGATTGCGCGGGAGGATTGCCTGAGTTTGTGCCGACACCAGGGTTTCAGCGTCACCCATGCGGTCGTTAAAACTGGCGACCACACGCAACGGTGCGCCCTGAATAGCGCCAGGCACTCTGAACTCAACGCCTGTTGCCTGATCTCGCCATTGGCCGTTGACGAATGCCTGCCAGGTCATAGTGATGGCCACATCCGCCGCCAGCCCGTTACCATCCAGCAAGTTCGCCACGTTGACGCGCAGCAGGTCACCCACCGAAGGGTTAGGATTGCTGATGGTCAGATCGCCCGTTGCTTGTTGCCCCGTCACCCACAGCTGCTTCCCATCGCCAAACTCCAGTTTTTCGATGTTCAACAGACGATCGATGCCATCATTCAGGTTCAGCGTGGCATCCGGCGTAGCGTGATCGACGCGCAGGCTACCGTCCGCCATACGGGTAAAGACATAGTTGCTGCTGACATCACGGTACACCGCGACGTCAGTTTCCGTGCCGTTACCTTCATGCAGAATTTCGCGCACAATCGACAGTTGATTCGGTTTCAGCGTGCCGGCCAGCATGTACGATTTCAGTTCGGCCATACCTTCGGCGCTGGTGAGTCCCGCCATACCCGTAACGGCAATACGAACGTTGAGCCACGCATCACCATCAATGATATCGTTACCAGCTTTACCCATAATGCGGTCGCTACCACCACCGCCGAGTAAAATATCGCTACCATCATCAGGGTTCAGTAGCACCGCGTCCGGATTTGTAGAACGCTCTACGCCGAGAATAGCCTGTAGACCGTTGATCCGGTCCGCACCTTCCTGGGTCAGGTTGTTAGAGAGGGGAACGCCCTGAACAGGCGCAGTACCTATCGGCTGTTCTGTTCCGGTCAGGATATCGTCGTGTTTCCAGCCCGACAGCCCTTCAACAAGATCAAAACGGTCGCGTAGAATAAACTCCTGCTGGTTGACGAAAATAGGGATCCCAAGATCAGAGTTAGCGCCATTTGGGTCGCCTTTATGGATAGCCCAGTCGAAACCGGCCATGCCATTATTGCGCTGGATCCCCGCGCCCTGAACCATGATGTCGTCACCGGCTTCGCCATCGTAGTCGGTGTCGTTACCCTGACCGTTGAGGACATCGTGACCGATAATGGTACTGTTGAAGAACAACTCAGAGTTGTCACCCGCCAGCGTGTCAAACCCGTCGCCGCCTTCCAGCCAGTCATCGCCTTCGTTGCCCATCAGGAAATCACCACCCGAGCCACCAAGCGCAAAGTCGTTATCCTGACCCGAGAAGACCTCCTGCGCATCTTCGCCGACCACCACGAAGTCGCTGCCGCTGCCACCAAAGACCAGATCGTTTCCGTTACCGGAAAAGATAACGTCATGTCCGGCATCGCCATGCAGGAAGTCCGCATCACCAACAGGCGTTCCGGTATCGGTAATAATGTCATCACCGTCACCGCCATGGACCACATCTGCTTCGTCACCGCCGTCCAGTCGGTCATCTCCGCCATCGCCCCACAGGCTGTCGATCCCTTTACCGCCGATTAACGTATCGTTGCCAGCCGTCCCACCAAGCACCACATGCCCATCGCCGGTATATTTCAGATACCCACCACCGGCAAAACTATCGCCGTCAACATCCACCCCTGGGTCGCGACGCACCAACAACGGCGAGAGTAGATCTTTCAGCGGATTACCCCATTTCGGGTCGATTTCCGTTTGCAGCACGCGGTTCACTTCAAAAATATGGTCCGGTGTCTGGAACAGATTAGCGGGCAGGTGGGAGGAACCCTCATCACCAAGATCGCTGTTACGCATTACCAGCGCGGAAAACGAGTTGGCCTCCAGTTCATTGAGTAAGTTCAGCCCCTGAACGCGGCTCAGATAGTAGAAACGATCACCGTCCTGAAGCATTTCCATTTGTGTTTCAAAGACGAAGTTGAAGGTTGAGCCGAGCATGCCGCCAAATTCATTTTTGCGCTCAGCCAGCCCGCCAATCCAGAAATCGACCATATTCAGACCGGTCTCTTTGGTTGCCCACGCTCCGGTACTGTTAAAGAAATCCATCGCATCCGCAGGCGGGGAATTGTTAGCATCACCAAATAACAGGAAGTTAACCGCTGCGCGCTTACCTTCAAGGCTGGTAGCGTTGAGGATCAGTTCGTGCTGACCATAGGCGGCCATAAAGTTAATGATTGAAGCGGGATTTTTCAGGTAGGTAGTGAAGTCAGCCCAACTGGTATAAGGCTTCAGTTGGCTATCGCCGCTTAAAGCAAAAAACTGCTCGCGGGCCTGGTTCAGCGTCGGCATTGCGGTGTCACGGCCACGGGCTATATTAAGCGCGCCTAAATCGAGGGGCAGGCCGATGAGATTATTACGCAGAGCATCGGTAATAAATTCATCAATTTCGTTACCCACCTGACGCGTCATACCACGCACGATTGCGCCGATAGCCTGATCGTCCGTGACGGTGGCCCCGTTGATTTGATTAAATGCTACCGGATTCAGGAATGCTGAAATCAGGTCAATATCACCGCTTTGCATATCAATGTCGGTACGCGCCACGGTTTCTGTCAGCATTGAATGCCCAAAACGGTAAACAACATGCGCAAACTCTGCAAAGATCAGCGGGTTAATATCCGCCGTGTTGGAGAAGACAAACGGATCGACGGCAGGTTGTACGGTACGGGCAAACTCCTCGAATACGAGGTGCTGATATTGCATTTCCGTGGAGAAGCGGCCTGCCTGGAATAAGTACTCACCGTTCCATACCAGAGTATTGGTATCGGCAGGTAATTCCGTGATTTGGTGGTTGGGCATCAACCACTGATTAATGAGGTCGATATCGCCGGTTTCCAGCAGAGTGGTTTTATACTGCTCAACCAGGCGGTTATGCTCGCTGTGAAAAACGGCGTGCACCGCAGTTAAACCTATATTTTCGTTCCCGCGCCCGTCACCGGTGATAAAGTGGCGATCGAGCAGTTCGTTATCATAGGTTCCTGCCGGTTGCGGTCCTTCTCCGCCGATGGCGCTGTCATCATCTGCCAGCAGACCAGCTTTTGGCACGGCAGTATGAGCGATGTCATCCAGAAACGCATGACCGGTGCGGAACGTCTCCGCGGGTAACAGGCCTCCGTTGGCTTCAACCAGCCCCCCGGTGGTAACAATCTGTACCTTTCCGTTTTCACTTAAAATCAAATTACCGTAGCGATCCGTTGCCAGCAGGGGAACATTAAACACGTCCTGATCGGTGAGTTTAATGCCAAGCAGGGTTTCAGCCTGGTTTTTAACGTCGGCCCAGGTCGCCAGTCCGCCGTTCGCACCACCCAATAAATTCCCGGTAGGCTCAGGTTTCCCATCAATAATGACGTATTCGCGGATGAAAATTTGATGTGAAGGATGGGAGGTGTAGGTTTGGTTTTGGTCGATGAAGGGGGTCGTCAGGTTTACTGTCTCTCGATTTTCATCCACCGTTGCCCGGGTTAATAGCATAAAGTTTGTCGACGACCCTTCAACATATAAAGGGTCATCGGGCTGGAGCGGAATGAAAACGATACCGTTGCCTCCTTTCGGAATCAGATCCAGACCATGGTCGAAAAACTGGCCAAAGAAGGTCATCCAGCCGTTAAAAGCAGGGGAGAGACCGATATCGGGAGACTGATTGGGAATGGATAAGCTGCCATCCCCAGTAACAGTCCCGCCGCCGGGCGCATCTTTTAATGCGTTAAAAGCCTCCAGCGCGGCCGGGTTTGAGGCCGTCTGGTCTGAAATTAAATTGCTAATTATTCGTGGGTCGGCATCAATAACAGTGCCACCAATTTGGATATAACTGGTCATTTGATCCGCATCCTGCCAGTTTAATGCGGTTAATCTCGGCATTGTCTGATCGGCAGAGCCGTATAATTCCTGACCTGGTAAAAGGTTATTCCATGAACCATCTACCGTGCGAAGTCCATAGGGCAAGAGTGGGCTGGAGACTAATTCCCGAAGCATTTCAGCATTAACGCTCCCGTCTGGGTTAGTTGCCGCTTCGGATATTTTGATCTGCTTAAGAATAAAAGCAAGATCGTGCAGGGTGACAGTAAAGTCATATTGTGAGGCCATAAGTCATTACCCCTATCTTTACTTGTATTAGCTATCATCATTCGTTCTCATGTTTATAAAAAACATGTGAGAATGAGTCGTATTTAGTGCTTGATTGTTATTGCTTGTACAACTCCATTTAATAAAATGCTCAGATTATCAATGACGTATTTAGCGTCATCTTCGTGGATATTCACATCGCGAAATAATGTAGTCGCAGGTTTAAAAGTTTGCTATTTGTGTGCAAGAGACACACTTGCTCTCTTGAATTATCAGGCATATTCAAGGTCTGCTGCGTCGCAAGTTTGAGCGTAGTAAGGGTTAGATGTGTTGTTTTTTTCTCACATTACATTTCTGTGATGATCATAACTATGGTTTTTCCTTTGCCGACTTCACTCATACTTTTCTATGAATAAGATTGTATTTTCATTTCTTTACATTAGGGGGGTGGCAATTTATTTTTACACCGAAGACAACGCTGAGTAGACTGCATTGAAGCTTCAATTTATGAGGAAAATATAACGTTATCTCGGTTAAACATTCCTCTCATCTTAAAATTATGTGCTACTTTGCCAGGTTGAATTAACCCGGGCAAGTTATGTTAACACCAGTACGAACACGGGTAATAACGAAGGTTAACTTTAAGACTAAACGGTCACAAGGTTGGCTATGGCTGCATTAACTTGTGATGAATATGGTCTTTATCGTGTTTAATTCGGGTTAAGAAAATTTTTCTTAAGGAAATTATGCCTGTAGGTAAAATTTAATATAAACAATGAGTTATATCGATAGCATCGAGATTTAGATCTTATTTAAGACCGACCTAATATGATTTGAGAAAACAAAGGTTTTAATCTCTGGGATTATTCTTAAACTAGCAGTCATCGTAGGGTTAATCCTACGGAGTCATAAGACATTACTGGCGTCGCTGTATCCCTCAATAAATACTCCGCTCTCAGCGGAGAGGGACTATTGAATTATTTATTACGATACCGATGTATTTATTAATTAAGGACAGACAATATGAAAATCAATAATCCTCATACCAGTTACATATTTGCAGCTGGTGGCCTTGCGTTATTGTTAGCGCAGATAGCGTATGCTGATTCAGCAAATACCATCACCTTTAAAGGCGAAGTGACCGAACAAACTTGCGAGGTCACGGTTAACGGTGTAAATGCACGGCCGGTAGTATTACTGCCGTCGGTTGCGAAAAGCGATCTCGCAGCAGCAGCATCTTCAGCAGGCCTGACAACATTCACCCTCGGCGTTACTGGTTGTACTGTTGATTCTAATGCGTTGGATATTAAAACCGTCTTCGTTGCAAATAATATGACCGAGCGTGGAAACCTGGCTAATACGGGTACAGCGCAAAATGTTGAATTACAACTACTGACCGATAGCGCGGGCACTACGCCGATTGACTTGCGTACTGGAACTCCAATTGCAGGAATCACCGTTGCGGCCGGAAATACGTCCGGTGAGCACGACTTTGCCGTGCAGTATTTTAGCCCGAACGGTGGAGCAACCGCCGGGACAGTTGTCGGCACTGTGCAATACGCCATTTCCTATTTGTAAGCGAGATCTGCGTGATGAAAGGATTGGCTATTGGTTTAGTTGGAATGATGATGTGCTTCTGCGTGCAGGCAAGCATAGTGATGACCGGCAACCGGATAATCTATCCGGCAGACAGCCGGGAAGTCAGTGTGCAATTAACTAATCGCGGCGACGTCCCTGGTGTCGTTCAGGTTTGGCTTGATGATGGCGATGCACAATCCGTACCACAAACTGCGGCCGCTCCTTTTGTCACCACTCCACCGGTCTTTCGGATGGCGGCCCACGCGGGGCAAACTGTGCGGCTGCGTTACATCGGCAAACCCGTTGCACAGGACAGGGAATCGCTATGGTGGTTTAACTTCATTCAGATCCCGCCCATAAATAAGGATGCGCAAAACGATAACCAGCTTCTGGTGCTGGTACGTAGTCGCGTAAAAGTATTGGTAAGACCCAAAGGGCTGGTGGGTTCGCCGCTGGAGATGGCGAACACCAGCCGGGTCTGGCTGCAGAATGGCAAGCTGCATTTACGCAATAACAGTGGTTTCTATCTTGCGCTCTCGTCACTTGACGTCAGAGGTGCGGGAAAAAAACAGCGCATTCAGAGCGAAACGATCGCACCGTGGGCGACAATGTCGTGGCCTGCAAAAATTTCGCAATTGAACGACGCGCAAATGCGCTGGATTAACGATCAGGGAGCCTCATTAAGCGGGCGCGTGGCATTGGAGAAACAGGACAATGTCCGAAACTAATCCACGCTGGTGGTGGCTTTTTTTGCCAGCTGCGATGCCTGTTTTTGCCAGCAATTACACCTTTGACGAAACATTGTTGCTTGGGAGTGGTTACGAAAAAAGCCTGGCAATGCTCAACGATCCGGATGCGGTGGTCGCGGGACGTTATAGCGTCGATATCTGGCTCAATGGACGGTATGTAGGGAGGGATGATGTGTTGTTTCGCCAGAATACAGCAGGGCGTACCGAACCCTGTCTTCCGGCGAAATTCTGGGATGAACAGGGCGTAACAGCAGCGTCGGAACAAGCGCAGGATTGCTTCGCCCCTGAAGCTCGGATCAGCGGTGGACGCTGGGATTTTGACCAGAGCTTATTGCGTCTGAATCTCAGCGTTCCTCAGGCGGCATTAAAACGTACCCCCATGGATTATGTACCGCCGTCGCAGTGGCAAAGCGGCGAGAGCGTGTTGTTCAGTAACTACAATCTGCACGCCTATCACAATAAAAATAACGGTCAGCAAAGTGATTATGGTTGGCTGGGACTGAGCAGCGGCTTCAACATGGGGAGTTGGCAATTTCGCCAACAGTCGTCTGCCAACTGGCGGCGCGATGGCGATCGAGAAAGCCAACGTTGGGATGCGCTGCAAACCTGGCTTCAACACCCTGTCGCATCTCTGGAAAGTTTACTGACGGTAGGCGAAAGCTACACCTCGGGAAATCTGCTTGGCAGCATGGCGTTTACAGGTGTCAAACTGGAAACCGATCAACGAATGTGGCCACAGTCGCGACGCGGCTACGCCCCAGAAATTCGTGGTACGGCATCTACACCTTCACGCGTTGTGGTTAAGCAGAATGGTCGAACGCTTTACGAAACCAGCGTACCACAAGGCCCTTTTGTACTCGATGATTTGCCGAATACAGCCTGGGACGGTGATTTACAAGTTGAAATCACCGGCGCCGATAACAAAAAGAGTAGCTATACCGTGCCATATGCCAGCGTACCTTTATCACTGCGTCCCGGCGTCTGGCGCTACGGTCTGGTGGCAGGTAAGACCCGGGATTACAGCGCGGCCGATGGTCTGTTTACCGATTTCACGCTGGAGCGCGGGATGACGAATCTCCTGACCGCTAATGGCGCTTTGCGGATCGGCGACGACTATCAGGCACTGCTGATGGGAGGCGTTCTGGCAACGTCGATGGGCGCTTTTGGTGTCGATGTTACCGGTTCGCGGGCCCGGATTGCTTCTCAAACCATGAGTGGCTGGCGGCTGCAAACCAACTGGAGCAAAACGTTCACTCCGACAGGAACTCACGTCGCGCTGGCGGGTTATCGCTATTCCACAGAAGGGTATCGTGACTACGGTGACGTTCTGGGTGAGCGAAGCGTCAGCGGAAGCAATGCGCAATGGCGCTCGGATACGCTGCGTCAAAAAAACCAGTTTACCGTTACGGTGAACCAAACGTTGAGCAGCTACGGAAACCTATGGCTGTCGGGATCAATGATGGATTACTACAGTGACCGTGGTAGCAGCACTCAGTTGCAGGCTGGGTATAACACCACCTTTGGACGAATGACGTTAGGTATGTCATTCAGCCGACAGGACACCTGGTGGCGTAACGGCGACCGTTCACAAGTGCAAAAAGAAAACATGGCAACGCTTACCCTCTCAATGCCTTTGGGTATAGGTGAACGTGAGCATACGCTGGCGCTGTCGGCGAGTCAGGCTCAACAGGCTGGGCGCAATGCACAGTTGGCATTGTCTGGTGCGCTTGATCAGGATGAAACCCTTAATTACGCGCTGTCCACTGGCTGGCAACAGGGGCAAGGTGAGTCAAACAGCGTGACCGACTGGGGTGGTTCACTGCAAAAAAATACGGCTTTCGGCACGCTAAACGGCAGCGTCTCACAGTCACAAAACTATCAGCAATGGTCTGCAGGGGTACGCGGGGCGCTCGTTGTACATCGCCATGGCATTGTTGCCGGCCCGTGGGTTGGCGACACATTTGCCCTGGTGGAAGCGCCAGGCGCTGCGGGAGCCAGAGTCGGGGGCGGCCAGGGTGCAACTGTGAACAGTGGGGGTTATGCGCTGGTCCCCTCATTGACACCTTATCGCTTTAACAATGTGACTCTCGACGGTAGCGGAATGAACACCAACGCAGAGCTCCAGGAGAGTCAACGGCGCATTGCGCCAATGGCGGGGGCCGCAGTAAAACTGCGTTTTGCAACGCTCTCTGGCTATCCGTTACTCATCACTGTGAAGAGTGACGTGACGTTACCGATGGGAGCGGCTGTGACCGACGGTCGAGGTCGTGTAGTCGGGATGGTTGCCCAGGCGAACCAGGTATATGCCCGCGTTGAAGAAGAAGAGGGACTATTGATGCTGGAAAGCAGTGATTGTTCGTTGCCGTGGAAACTTAACCAACAACAACGTACAGAACCGTTAATTGCATTAACGGTAGCTTGCGTAACAAAAGGGCGCTCATGAGACTATTTTTTCTGGTGCTGGCGCTGTTTTCTTGTCAGATACAGGCCGCCTGTGAATACATTATTTATCCATATAAATCAGGAAGTAGTGGCGCACAAGGCACGCACAGGCTTAGTGCAAGTACGGACGGCATTGCCAATGACTGGCGCTCCGGTGGCGGCAACGATGCCTGGAACGGGCTATTGCCGGGATTGAGTAAGTCTGTCGATATCACCAGTAATAGCAGTTTTCAGCCGGCAGGGACGATCCTGACCTCCAGCGGCGGGATCCCTTTTACCACTTATGCCCATAAAGGCGGCGGTTACGATCCTGAGCAGGTATTTTTCCGTTGTACACCGGACACAGCCGGGCAACTCTATGAAGCCTGGTCAACTAACGGCGATGACACCGTGGCTGGCTGGTATGAAGCAACGGATGTACCTGGCGCGTATCTGACCATCATGAAAAACGTCGCATTACGCTTGACGCACGATGCGACAGGCAGCGTCTTTACCGACAGCTGGCAGCAACGCCCACTGGAAAACCTGGATCTTGATACCAATGGCAACTTCCTGATTAAGGCCAAGAACTTCTCGACGATAAGTGCCGAGTTGATTAAAACGCTGGATACACGCTACTACGCCAACCAGGCGCAGTCTGCTACTTACAATAGTTATGTGAATCCCAATGCTTACGTGGTTTTTCGTGGGCCCGGTACAACTTCGTGGGGTATCAAGATAGGTCAGCCACACCGTGGAGGAAACTGGGCTGGCTGGGCGAATGACTGGCCGTCAGTGATTAGCCTGTACAATAACGGGATCTTCGTCAAACGTGCAGCAATGTGTCAGGTTACCGATTTTACGCCCGTTGTGCATCTGCCGCCAATTTCCGTGGCCCAGCTCAAGCAGGGGGAGTATTCATCAGCGCCCTTCCAGATAGGATTTGCCTGCGAATCAACGGTGGTTTCCGGTGTGGCGACCGGGAAGAGCAATGTCGCAATGGGGCTGCTTGCACCGGAAAGCAGCGTCAACAGCGCCTGGGGTTTTAATTTGATTACTGGTAAAACCGTAACCTGGCTATTAGATACGCAATATGGCGCTCCCGGGCGGGCTCGCGGCGTTGGCGTGCGTGTTTACCGCGCGGGTAGTCCGGTGAATTTTATGGCGGTATCAACTGTCGGCAGCGGTAGCGAAGGCGGCTGGATGCCAGTCATTGGCAGCAATACGCAGCAAAATGGCAGCCAGGATGGCATCAATTACTACAGCGAAAGCTTCGAAGCTCGTCTGGCAAGTTTTGGTGCAGATACGTTAACGGCGGGGGGCTACCAGTCACATGTACAAGTTTTATTGCGTATTCAGTAGCCTCTGGATGTTGGCATTTGACCTACATGCGGCGGTTAACATCAGTACTACTCGGGTCATCTTCAACCACGGAGAGACTCAACGCTCGGTGATGTTAGTCAACGACGGTAATTATCCCGTGGTGGTTCAAAGTTGGGTAGATGACGGCACGCCAGAGAAAGGGCCATCTCAGGCCAGTTCGCCTTTTATCGTGCTTCCCCCGGTGCTAAAAATTCTCCCCGGTGAACAACGAGAGATAAAGGTGATGACGACTGGGGCGGGGCTTGCCAACGATTATGAGTCGTTATTCTGGCTCAACGTGTACCAGGTTCCAGCGGAGTTGAAAAATAGCCTAACTGGTGAAAAAGTGCGCTTAACGTTAAGAAATCAGCTAAAAGTCCTATGGAGACCGAAAAATACAGGCGTGTTGACTGAAAAAAGCATCAATCTTCTGAGTTTTCACCATGAAAACGGGGGGATTTACGCTGTTAATCAGAGTTCCTGGAACATATCTCTGGCTAATGTAACTTCAGGAGACTATTCCATAACTGGAATAGTGGTTTCACCGCGTTCCCGGCAGGTAATTTTTAAGTCAGCACCTCCTGAAATGCTGAATAATAAGATAGACTTTACTGTGATTAACGATGAAGGAAATCGTTGGGGATTTTCAACTGTCGTAAATTAACGCTGGCAGTGCTCGCTCTAGCTAAATTGACAAAAATCCATATTCAGGGAACATAATGGCACACGTGTTTTTGCTTAACAGTACCGTTGTATTCTGGCCAGAGCGGAACGTACTCTACGCGAAATCAGATGAGACCAAACGTATAACATTAAGCAATCCGGCAACCCGTTGTTTACTATTATTAATTCAACAACAGGGGCAGGTTATTGAACGTGATTATTTCTTTGAGCATGTCTGGTATATTAACGGTGCGCAGGTCACCAATAATACGTTCTATCAGAATATTTCCTTGCTGCGTCGCGCGTTTAAAGAACTTGGCCTGAATGAAGAACTTATCGTAACCGTACCGAAAGTCGGAATCCGCCTGGAGCCACAACTGGAAGTGCTGGAACAGAAGATTGAAGAACCGCTTAGCGATCTCTCTGTCACGCCATCGGTAACGCCGGTAAATACAGTGACAAAATCACTGCGTATGCGCTCACTGTGCTGGATTCTGGCGGGTGTTGTGTGTTGCGTTATAGCCGCAATAGTGACCTGGGAGGCACAGTTTGATCCCAAACTCAGTCGCTATGTGTCTTTAGGCGTAGGGGAGGGATGCCACTGGTACGTCAATCAGGATGTGCTTAAATTTGATCAGCACCAGCAGTTTATCAAAACAAATACGCTGGATTGTCAAAGTTATCCCTGGGTTTATCTCACGCTGTATCCTAATTTCCCGCGGATCTCCGCATTAACTTGTCGAAAGCAATTTAGCCGCTGGCAGGATAATGATTGTGTGACCCATTATTATTTCGCGGAGTCCAGACATGTGGGGACTTAATATAAAATGGTGTGTTGGCATCATCTTAGCAGTAGCGTTAACAATTGCAGTCACGATGACGTTACAAAACTGGCAGCGGTCACATTTTGATTGCTCCGGAGAATTAGTAATGGAGTATCCAGATATTCGTGGTGATATTTCAGTCAGATACGTTTTTAATGGCAGCAATGGGGTGGCTATTTTACGCGGAAAAATCACTGATAATAACGGTGAAAAGCTGGCGGTAAATCAAAATGTCTGGTTTACCTTTACCCGCAAGGATGATGATTACTTTATGGAATCCGGAAATGTCGCTTCAAGTTCCGGTGGCACTAACATTCATCCATTGTTAGCGAGAACGTTGCCAGATTTTTTCCTTAAACCCAAAGAACCATTTTATTTCAGCATATTGCGACTCAATAGCAGTACATGGCAGTTCTATACCAGCCGTTCGCCGTCGGTGTTTTGTCAGCGTTAAACCGTTGAGATTGCACTCTGTATAGCGTTTGCATCCAGAGTGCTTGTGCTCAAAGCATTTCAACTGCAGGAGCGAACTTTGTTGCTCAGACCTTCATGATTGGTTATTCGACAGAGAAATCAGAAGGGGCGAAGACTGAACAGGTCCATGGGGTTAGAAGCCTAATACAGTTCAGATTCAATTTAACATAATATACATTATGCGCACCAATGTGGATTGTGTCCGATAACGACGTTTCCGGTGCCGTCATTGGTCACAGACCGTAATCCACTGGCCCAGGACGTCTTT